>CALRJK020000002.1:0-466734 GCA_943367535.1 Synechococcus sp. UW140
GCGATGGCAGGCGCGGTGTTCTTCGCCTGCGGCTCCACCACCAGCCGCGCGCCGGGCGCATCGCCAAGCTGCGCCATGACCAGATCAGCATGCTGTGCACCCGCCACCACCACCGGCGGAGCAAAGCGATCATCCCCCGCCACGCGGGCAACCGCCTGCTCAAACAAAGTTTCCTCCGCCACCAATGGCAGAAACGGTTTGGGGCAAGCCTTGCGGCTTACCGGCCACAACCGCGCGCCACTGCCACCGCACAGAATTACAGGATGGAGGACCGACACTCTCGTACAACCCCTTGTTCGTTGCCTCGGGCTATATCAGCCGCGCAGGCTGATACTACAGCGTATTAATCCTTTCGGCATACGGGCGGGGCATTCAGGCGCGGATCAGAACCATTGCTGGCGCCAATAGAAGGGCGCCGGCACCGGATTGCCGCTCGCGTCCATCGCCGGGCGGAAGCCGAGGCGGCTTTCGATAAGGCGGCAGGTGATGCGGTCGGCCTCGGGATCGGGACTGGCGCGCACCACGCTGCAATCGCGCGCGCGGCCATCAACACCGACGGTGACGCGCACGATCACCTGCGTGCCCCGCCGCGCCTCGCGTCCGCCGGGTGGCGCGGGAAAATCGCGGGCATTGTCGATCCGGCCGGAGATGTGGACGGGCTTGGACACCGCCACCCCGCCGCGCCCGCTCCCGGCATTGCCGCTGCCCGTGCCAAGCCCGCTGCCCGCCGCCCCGGTGCCGTCCCCCGCCGCCGCGCCCGATTGGTTGGCCTTGCCGGTCGAGGACGCGCGCGGCAGGGCGGCGTCCTTCTTCACCCGCACCTTGGGCGGCTGGGCGGTGACAGGCTTTGCCACCGCCTCGCGGCCCGGATCGCCCTGGGCGCCTTCGTCCGGTTCGGATTGATTATCCGGCGGGGGCGGATCGGGAGGCGCGGTGATGGTGACGGTGAAAGCCGAGACCACCTGCTCCTCCACCGCGGCGGTGATATCGGGCGCCAGCGCACGGGCGAGGCCATAGAGCGCCGCGATATGGAGCAGAACAAGCCCGGCAATCAGCAGCCACCGCGGCCGCCTTGCCTGCGCGCCATAGGCCCTTTCGTTCGCCATTCTCGCCCGTTCAGCCTCGGTGATTGATCCAATCCGGATGCGATTGCCGCCGCAAGCCGCAAGGCCTCCTTATAACAGCGGCAGAGCAATTGGCGATGGAGCGCAGCGATCGAGCGCGCACTGAATCACGAGCGGCACGGCGGACCCGATCTGCCGGACGCCTTTGCCGACTGCGTCCCCCCGGACGTGGGCCCCGACGACGCGCCCTCAGCCGGGGCCAGACCGGGCGGGGCGACGCTGCACACCGCCGCACCGGGATCGGGAGCAAGGGGCCTTCCAGAAGGATCAGGCGAAGCGCCCGCCCTGCGCTGGCGCTGGCCGCGGCTGCCCGGTATCGCGGCCGGCCCGCTGGACCGCCGCAGCCTTGCCGCGGCGCTGATCGGCGGGGCGGGATTTCTCGCTATCGCCTGCCTCAGCCTGCTGCTCGCCCACGCTGGCGAGACAGTCAGCCCGATCTGGCTGCCCAATGCCTGCGCCGTCGCCGTGCTGCTGCGCGCCCGGCTGCGCAACGAGGTGCCGTTCCTCATCGCCTGCCTTGCCGCCAGTCTTGCCGCCAATGTCGTAGCCGCCCAGCCCGACACGGTGGCGCTGGTTTTCTCGATCGCCAATCTGGTCGAGATCATCGCAGTGCTGGCCCTCACCCGCTTTGCCGGGCGCGTCGCCCCCGACATGAACCGGCTGAGCGATCTGGCGCGCTTCGTGTGGGCAGGGGGGCTGATCGGCCCGCTGCTCTCCGCGATCATCGTGATGCCGGTCATGGGAGACACCCTTGCCGCCCTGCGCGCCGGGGCGCTGTCATGGTTTCTGACCGACAGCATGGCCATGGTGCTGATCGTCCCGGTGGCGTTGCTGCTGGTCGATCGGGTGCGCGGACAGCTTGCCCCGGCCCCCGCCCGCCCGCTGGAAAGCATCGCCCTGCTCGGTGGCGGGATGGTGAGCACCTTCCTGGTGTTCAGCCAGACCCATTATCCGCTGATGTTCCTGATCCAGCCGATCACGCTGCTTCACGCCTTCCGGCTCGGCAGTCTCGGCAGCGCGATCAATGTCGGGTCGGTGGCGCTGGTAGCGGGGGTGATGACCTTCACCGGCGAAGGCCCGATCGCGGTCGCCAGCGGGGGCGGGATGGCGCAATTGCACCTGCTGCAGGCTTTCGTCGCCGCCAATTTCCTCACCGGCCTGCCCGTTGCAGCGATCCTCGCCGGGCGTGACCGGATGATGGCGCGGGTCGAGGCGGGCAAGCGCGAAGTCGATCTGCTGGCCGACAATATCAGCGACGCGATCCTGCGCTTCGACATGGCGGGCCTGTGCACCTATGCCTCGCCCTCGGTCGGCGAAGTGTTGGGCGCGCCGCCCGAAACCTATCTCGGCCGCCATGCTTCGGCGCGGCTGCATCCGGATGCGCACGACCACACGACCCGGGCGATGGAGCGTCTGCTGAGCGGCACAACCGAGCGCGAGCGGGTGACCTATCGCCGCCTAGGTGACGCGGCCGATGGCTCACCGGTCTTCCTTGAGGCCGATTGCGCGCTGGTCCGCCATCCCGTGACCGGCGCACCTGAATGCGTGGTGGTCGCCGCGCGGGACGTGACCGAGCGGGTCGAGCTGGAACTGCTGCTCACCCGCGCGCGCCGCAATGCCGAAAACGCGGCGCGGGCCAAGTCCGAATTCCTCGCCAATATGAGCCACGAGATCAGGACGCCGATGAACGGTGTGCTGGGCTTTGCCGAACTGATGTTGCAGGGCGAGCTGGAGGCCGATCAGCGCCGATTTGCCGAACTGATCGTGCAATCGGGCCGGTCGATGATGATGCTGCTGAACGACGTGCTCGACCTGTCGAAGATCGAAAGCGGGCAGTTCGCGATCGACCGCGCGCCGGTGGATATCCACGCCAGCCTTGCCGAATGCGCCGCGCTCCACCGCCCGGCGGCTTCGCGCAAGGGGTTGACACTGGAAATCGCGCCCGATCCCGAATGCGGCTTTTCCGAAGCAGACCCGCTCTGGCTGCTGACTGACGGGCTGCGGCTGCGGCAGATCATGCTCAACCTCATCGGCAATGCGGTCAAGTTCACCGAGGCGGGGCATATCGGCGTCAGCTACCGGGTCAGCCGCCACGAGGTGCGGGTCAGCGTGACGGATACCGGCATCGGCATCAGCCCGCTCCAGCTGGAAACAATCTTTCTGCCCTTCACCCAAGGTCAGGCCGATACGGCGCGGCGGTTCGGGGGGACGGGGCTCGGCCTGTCAATCAGCCGCCAGCTTGCCGCGCTGCTGGGCGGGCGGATCGAGGTGGAGAGCACGGCGGGGGAAGGATCGCGCTTCACTTTGGTGTTACCCGCAACGCTCGCCCCACCGGTCGATGACCCGCTCCAGCTTGCCGAAGATTCGCTGCCCGCTCCTGCATCGCCGGGCGATCCGGCACCGGCGGCCGTGATCGCGCCATCGCGCATCCTGCTGGTCGAGGATCACGACATCAATCGTCTGCTGGTGACCGAGATGCTCGAACGTTGCGGGCAGGAGGTCGATGTCGCGCATGACGGGAACGAGGGGATTGCCATGGTGATCGATTCGGTGATGCGCGCGCGGCCCTATGATCTGGTGCTGATGGATGTGCAGATGCCCGATTGCGACGGGCTGGCTGCAACCCGGACGATCCGCGCCGAAGGGATCGGACCGGGCCTGCTGCCGATCATCGCGCTGACCGCCAACGCCTTCCCCGAAGATGTCGCCGCCGCCCGCGCAGCCGGGATGCAGGGGCATCTGGCCAAGCCGGTGGTCTTCGCCCAGCTTGCCCGCGCCTTGCAGCGCTGGCTGCCGACCCGCATTGTCGAGGCTGACCCGGCCGGCACGCCGCTTTCCCTCCCGCAAGCCCAGCGCGCGGCACAGGCCTCGGCGCTGGCGCACTCGCCGCGGCTGGTAGCGCGTTGGCAGGCCCGGCGGCATGAAGCGATTGCCGCGGTGGCCGCCGGGCTGGAAGATGGCTCGCTAACGCTGTCAGGCGCCGGGCACGATGGTGAGGCGGGCGCTCTGCCTCACCTGCTTCACAAGCTCGCCGGCACTGCGGCCATGTTCGGGGAACCCGCGCTCGGACTGGCCGCCGCCGCGCTTGAACGTGCGCTCGTCACCGGGGCAGACGGGGCGGTGTGCAGCGCGCTCGCTGCGGAGATGCTGGCCGAGGCGGAAGCCACCGCCCCCTCCGAAGCCGCCGCAGCATCGCGGGGCTGAGCCGCCCCCTTACCCACCGTTGCGGTCCCCGCCGCATGCACCGAACACCCAAAGCAAAAGGGCGGCCCGTTGCCGGACCGCCCTTTGCTATGTGTCGCCAAGTCAGCGCGATCAGAAGCGAACGCGCACCCCGAAGCGGACGCCCCACAGCGAACCATTGATGTTGGTCGCTTCGTTCGGAGCGCGGAAGCTGGAGTAGCGATACTGCGCGCAAGGCTGGGCAGGCGTGGTGGCAGCAGCGCCGCCGACCGCCTGCAAGCACTGCACGTTCACGACCGCCGCGGTGTAGGGGAAGCCAACCTGCTGGATCGTGCCCCAATCCTTGTCGATCATGTTCAGCATGTTCTCGACGTCAGCCATCAGCTCCAGCTTGCCGCCGAGGACGAACGGCACTTCCTGACGCACCGAGAGGTCAAGCTTGTGCACCCAGGGGGTCTTGCCGATGTTCTTCGGCGCGATTTCACCCTGATAGGCGTTCAGCTCCGAGTTCTGCACCAGCGCCTGGAACGCAGCGAAGGTCGCCGCGCTATCGTAGACGACGCGCGCATCGGCGGTCTGGCTGCTCACGTTCGGCACGTAGAGCAGACCGCGGCTGCCGCGACCGGTCACGCCGAACACGGCCGAACGGCCCGGGGTCGGATCGTTCACGGTGTAGCTGTAACGCTGGCCCGAACGCAGGTTGTAGAACAGTTCGATGCGGGTGTTGTTGTCACCGAACAGTTCACCGTCAAAGCCGGTAACCAAACGGAACTGGTCATCGCGCTGATAGTTGGCGATGCCCTGTGCGGCGAAGTTCGGATCGGTGAAGGCGGTGTTCTGGTAGTTCGAGAACGCCACCGACGAGGTGCCGGGGTTCTGGTCCTGAACGTCCTGGAAGGTGTAGGAACCGTTCAGGAAGAAGCCCGAATTCCAGCGCTTGTTGAAGCGGGCAACAACGTTCCAGCTTTCACCGAAGCTGGTGTTGGTCAGCAGCATATCGGTGTTTTCACCGCCCACAGGCTGCAGCACGGCGTAGCGCGGACGGCCATCGGGCAGGGTGGCGTTGGCGCCGGTCTGCTCGACCGAGCGCAAATCGGTCCACTCGAGCGCGTTGTTCACGTTCGAATAGATCACGTCGGCGCCGATGTTCCAGCCATCACCCAGGAAGCCGAGGTTGGCTTCATAGTCGACCGAGCCCGAGAAACGCCACTGCGAGGGCGCTTCGAAGTTCGGGTCGAGCGCGTTGGTGCCCGAGCCGGAGAAGCCGGCCTGACGAACGGCGTTGATCAGGTCCTGCGGGATGCCCGGACCACCAGCGACGTTGTTGAGCGACGCGGCGCCCAGGGTCTGCACCTGTGCGGCAGTCAGGCCGATGGCGGCCTGATCGGGGGTGCTGAAGGTGCCATCGGCGTTACGACGCAGACGGATACGCTGAAGCGTCGGCCCCGGGTTCGAGAAGTTGTTCGAGATCCACACCAGCGGGCTGCCGCCGCCGAACAGACCGGCCGAACCACGCACCTGCAGGCGGTCGGTCGGCTTCCAGTTCACGCCGAAGCGCGGCTGGAACAGATCACGGCCGTTGAGGGTCTCGGTGTTGGAGAAGCCGAAACGGGTCTGGAAGAACTCGTTGAAGAACGGGCGATCCGGCGAATCGAACAGATCATAACGCACGCCGGCGACAACGGTGAGATTGTCGGTCACGTCGATCGTGTCCATGATCCCGAAGGTCCAGCTGTTGTTCTGGAACTCGGCGGTGACGGTGTCGATCCCGCCGCGCAGGGGCACGGCGTAATCAAGCTCGTTCGCCCGGCGCGCCTGGAAGTCGGCGAGGCTGTCGAAGTAGAAGGCACCCGAAACGCGCTGGGCGAACAGGTTGCGCACGTCCTGACGGCGGCGCTCGGCGATCAGCTTGATGGTGTGGTTTTCGACCTTCAGGGTCGCGGCAAATTCGATCGCCAGCGACTGGCTGTCGAGCTCGTTCGCCTGACGGCTGACGTCCGGACCGAAGGCAACCTGCTGCTGGAACGGCGCGCAGACCAGCGGAGCCGAACCGGTGATGGCCGTGCTCGGCGCAACCGGCGGGGCCGGGTTGGTCGGATCGGTGCAGACCGTGAACTGGCCGAACTCGCGCCCGCCGAGCGGCGCCTGCAGACGCACGTAATCGGCATAAGACACGCGCAGCTGGGTCGAGAAGGCATCCGACCACTGGTTGTTCGACTGGATGATCCCGAAGTGGTTCTTGGCACCCTGCGTGTAGTTGTTCGACAGCAGGTTGTAGGTCGGGTTGTTGGCGACGATCTGGCCGGTGCCGGTCTGGCCGGCGAGCAGCGCGCTGTCGTTCCAGATATAGGTCGCGGTCAGACGGTGACCGTCCGCCACGTTCCAATCCAGCTTGGTGATCAGCTTGTCGTCTTTTTCCACGATGTCGTTGGCAACGCCGAGCGTATCGTAGCTGTAGACCGACTTGGCGGTGGCGCCGATCGCGTCGATTTCGGCGTTGGTGAGGCCGAGCTGCGTGGGATCGACGTCAGCCGGGACGGTGTCACGGGTGCGTTCATAGGTGACCGCGAAGAACAGCTTGTCCTTGATGATCGGGCCGGTGACCTGCGCCACGTAGACCTGCGAGTCAAACGCGCCGATGCGGGTCAGGTTGTCTGCACGGCTGCCGCGCAGATCGTCGTTCTGGTAATAGGCCGCACCGAGCATGGTGAAGCTGTTGCCACCCGACTTGAGCTGGGTGTTGATCGCACCGCCCTGGAAGAAGCCCTGCTGGATGTCGACAGGCGCGGTTTCGACCGAGAATTCGCCGATCGCGTCAAGCGGCACCGGGCCACGCGACGACACGAGGCCGCCGGATTCGAGACCGAAGGGATCGCTGAAGGCCACACCGTCAACGGTGAAGCGGTTGAAGCGGTTGTTCTGCCCGGCAATGCTGATCGCGCCGTTGTTGGTGGCGTCGAGCGTCACCAGCGGATCGCGCGCGGCAAGGTTGCGGACGTCGCGGTTGATGTTGGCAACGCCGGCGATGTCGCGGGCGGTCAGCACGGTGGCCGCGCCAGTGGCGAGGGTGATCGCCGAACGCTGGCGGGCGCCGGTGACGACGATGGTCTGGCCCTGCTCGGCCAGCGCCACGCTGATGCGCTGCGCCTGACCTGCGGACAGGAAGCCGATTTCCTGCGTCACGGTTTCAAAGCCGCCCGCGCTCACTTCAACGGTGAACGGACCGCCGAGGCGCAGACCGGCTGCGTTGAAGCCGCCTTCGCCGTCGGTCGTCTGGGTCGACTTGGTGCCCGAGGGAACGTGCGTGACGGTCACGACCGCGCCGACAACCGGGTTGCCGTTCTGGTCGACAACATCGCCGCGAACCGACGAGGTCGTTTCCTGAGCGAAGGCCGGCGTAGCAATCGTGGTGGTCGCGGCGAGGCTGACAACGCTCGCGGCAAGGAGATACTTAAGCTTCATGGTGACAAGCCCCTGAATAGCGATAGATAGAGTACGGAGACACAAAGAGGTGAGGCCTGCGCTAGGCCCGAACGCTTGCGGCAAAGCGACTGTTCTGTGACAGTTTGATGAAATGCCCTGCCCCTACGGGGCGTTTCCATACTGCGAAGCTTGCCGAACGCCAGAAAAGTGTAGGAATTGCATGAGTTCAACCGGTGGGTGTTGCATCGCAGCAACGCCCGCCGGGAAATTCCTGTGACAGATCAATGGAGCCGAAAAACCGCCCGTGCGAGCCGGTTCAGGCGAGGTTGATCTCGCGCAGGCGCTGCATGAGGTAATCATGCGCCGAGATGGGCGGCAGCGGGGGATTCGCGTCCCCTTCAGCGATGCATTCGGGCAGCGGCTCGATCATGAAGTCCGGGCGGAAATGCAGGAAGAACGGCATCGAATACCGCGCCCGCCGCGCCGCCTCCCCGCGCGGATTGACGACGCGGTGGGTGGTGGAGCGAAGCCGCCCGTTGGTCTGGCGCTGGAGCATATCGCCGACATTGATCACCAGCGCGCCCTTGGCCGCCGGGATCGGCAGCCATTCGCCGTTCTTGGCCAGCAGTTCGAGCCCGGCTTCCTCCGCCCCCAGCAGCAGCGTGATGGTGTTGATGTCTTCATGCGCGGCGGCGCGAATCGCGCCTTCGGGGGCACCTTCGCCCAGCGGCGGGTAATGCAGCAGGCGCATCACCGAATTGCCGTTTTCCACGCTGTCAGCGAAGAAATCACGCGGGCGGCCAAGGTGGAGCGCAATCGCTTCGAGAACCCGTCCTCCGGCAACCTCGAAGGCGCGGAACAGCGCGCTCATCGTCTCGTGGAAACCTTCGACTTCGGTGGGCCACACATTGGGCGCCATGAACTGGCTGAGCGGGTGGCCTTCAGGCAGATCGCGGCCGACGTGCCAGAATTCCTTGAGATCGAACACCTCGGCATCCTTGGCCTTTTCGGTGCCGAACGGGGTATAGCCGCGCGCGCCGCCGCCGCCTTCGATCTTGTAGGCGCGCTTGACCGCATCTGGCAGCGCGAAGAACGCCTTCGAGACAGCTTCCGCCTCGTCGATCAGATCCTGCGGGATGCCGTGATCGCGCACCACGGCAAAGCCGTATTCGCCGAAACTGCGGCCCAATTCGTCGGCGATGGTTTCAAGCGGCTGGGCGAGGCTGACGGATGCGATATTGATCATGGCCGCGGCCTTACACCCGCGCCCGCAGCCCTGCCAAGAGGAACTGCGGCGAACCGGTTCAGAGCGGCAGGAACAGGCTCGCCAATGCTGCGCTCATCAGGTTGGCGAGGCTACCCGCAGCGAGCGCCTTCAGCCCCAGCTTCGCGATCACCGGACGCTGGTTGGGGGCAAGCCCGCCGGTCACCGCCATCTGGATCGCGATCGAGGAGAAATTGGCAAAGCCGCACAGCGCGAAGGTGACGATGGCGCGGCTCCGCTCGGTCAGCTCGGCCCCCTGCATCTTGCCAAGATCGATGAAGGCGACGAATTCGTTGAGCACGATTTTGGTGCCGAACAATCCGCCCGCGATTTGCGCCTGCTGCCAATCGGAAATGCCGATCAGGAACATCACCGGCGCAAACAGATAACCGAGCAATTTCTGGAAGCTGATGGTGGAAAGCCAGGCGGCAGTCTCGGGCGAGAACGGCGCTCCGGTTTCGGCAGCAAGGCCCACAATACCCCCGCCGATCCCCGACAGCATTCCGTTTGCCAAAGCCACCAGCGCCACGAACACCATCACCATCGCGCCGACCGCCACCGCCAGCTTGACGCCGGTCTGCGTGCCTTGCGCGGCGGCTTCGATGATATTGGCGGGGCGCTGGCCTTCCTCGAAGGTCTCGGCCGCGCTCACTTCGTCCGCCTTCGCGCCGCCTTCGAGAATCGAGGCCGGGCCAACCGCACTGATGCGCGCCTGCGGCAGTTCGACCTCGTGGCCGTTTTCGTCATACATCACCACGCGGGTGGCTTCGGTGAGCTTGTTGCTGCGCCCGCGCGCGCGCGCGACAGCGGCCATACCGATCTGGTCATCGCGCCCGGCCGGCGCATCGGGCATCATGATCTTGGCCATCAGGATGCCGCCCGGGGCCGACATGAAGGCGGCTGCCAGCAGGAAGGGCACCGCCTCCTCGCCGATGAAGCTGGCGTAAGCGGCAAGGATGGTCCCTGCCACGCCCGCCATGCCGACCGTCATCAGCGTGAACAGGCCCGAGGGGCTGAGCGCGGCCAGATAGGGCCGCACTACCAGCGGGCTTTCCGACTGGCCGACGAAGATATTGGCTGCCGCACCCAGCGCCTCGACCTTGGAGATGCCCGTGATCCACCCGATCGCGCCCCCCACCCAGCGCACCAGCCGCTGCATGATGCCAAGGTGATAGAGGATCGAGACGATCGCAGCGAAGAACACGATCACCGGCAGCGCGGCGATGACGAAGGTGTTGGCGAAGGGGTTGGTCTCCATCGGGCCGAACACCGAGGTTATGCCGATCTTGGAGAAATCGAGCAGGGCGATCACCCCGCTGGAAAGCCCGCCGATCACCGCCACGCCCGCATCGGTGCGCAGCACGATCAGTGCAGTCACTGCCTGCAAGCCAAAGGCCGAACCCACCACGCGCAAGTTGATGTGCCTGCGGCCCGATGACAGCGCAAAGGCGATGGCGAGAATGGCGAGCACCCCGACAAGGCTCAGCAAGATGGACGTGAGACTTCCGTTCACGGCAGCGAATGCCCTTCGATTGCGTAAAAGCGTTGGACCCCTGAGCGCGCGCAGGGCCGATAAGGCCGCGTGCGTCGCCTGTTGGCGTGGCAGTTTGCGCGGGGACTTGCAAGGGGCTCGCGCGCGGGCACGCAAGCTAACCCGTGGGCAAAGTGCCGGTGGAAGGCGCGCGTGCCCGCGCTTTTCTTTTGTCCCGGTGCTGGCTAGCACCCTTGCGATGGACACACCCGCACCGCAAACGCCCGCCCTCGCCCAGAATGTCATGTCGATGCCGCTGGGGATGTTCGTCTTCACGCTGCTCTATGGCGGGATGACAGTGCTGGCAGGGGTGCTCGCCTTCAAGCAGGTGCAGCTGTGGCCGACGAGCCTTGCGGTCGAAAGCGGGATCTTCCCCTTCCTGCTGCTGGTGGTGATCTCCAGCACGCTGTCCCAGCTTTACGGGCGCGATGCGGCCAAGCGGATCGTGTGGTGGGGGTTCTTCCCGCTCGGGCTGTCGGCGCTACTGATGCAATTGGTGCTGGCGCTGCCTGCCTCATCCGAGATGATCGCGTTCCGGCCCGAGGATCTGGCCGCCTTCGAACGGGTGCATCAATCGACGTGGCGCGTCTGGATGGCGGGCCCGGCGTCCTACATTACCTCGCTGCTGCTCAATATCTGGATCTTCGACCGGCTGCGCGGCCAAGGCGATGGCGAAAGCACGGCAGGCCTGATGGTGCGCGGCGCGATTGCCTCGGCGCTGTCACAGGCGGTCGATTCGGTGATCTTCATCACGCTGGCCTTCTACGGCGAGTTCGACATCACCGATCTGATGTTCGGTCAGGTCCTCGCCAAGGTGGTGCTCAGCCTCGTGCTGGTGCCGTTCCTGATTACCTTCGGCGTGAAGACGGCACGCTGGCTTGACCGGCGGCCCCAACCCGCCTGATCCAGCCACCCCGCTTCAGGCCGCTTGCCGTGCGGCCTGAGCGATGCGGCGGCGGCGATTGCGCTGGACGATGTTGAGCAGCTCGACCCCCACCGAAAAGCCCATCGCGGCGTAGATGTAGCCCTTGGGCACATGGAAGCCGAAGCCGTCGGCGATCAGCACCAGCCCGATCATCACCAGGAAGGCGAGCGCCAGCATCACCAGCGTCGGGTTGGTTTCGATGAAGCGCGCCAACGGGTTGGCAGCAAACAGCATGATGGCAACGGTGATGACGACAGCGGCGACCATCACCGGAATATCGTCGGTCATGCCCACGGCGGTCAGGATCGAATCGACCGAGAACACGAGGTCGATGGCAATGATCTGCGCGATCACCGCGCCGAAGCTGGCAGTGGCCGCAGCCGCAACGCCCGGCGTCTTGTCTAGCAGATCGCCCGATGCGTCCGCCGGCTCCATCGAGTGGTGGATTTCCTTGGTCGCCTTCCACAGCAGGAACAGGCCGCCCACCAGCAGGATCAGGTCGCGCCCGGAAAAGGCCGTCTCGAAACTCGCCTTGTTGGTGCCCTCGACCGGCGGCCCGGCGATCCCGAGATCGAACAGGGGCTGTTGCAGCGTGACGATCCAGCCGATCACCATCAGCAACCCGATACGCATTCCCAGCGCCAGCATCAGCCCGATTTTGCGCGCACGCTCCTGCTGATGGACCGGCAGCTTGTTCGACAGGATGGCGATGAAGATGAGATTGTCGACCCCCAGCACCACCTCGAGCGCAATAAGGGTGAGCAACGCCAGCCACGTGGCCGGATCGGAGAAGAGTGCGATGATCGTGTCCATGGCCAAGCTTTGCGATACAATATCTCGCAACGCAAGATGGCGTGCAATCCTTGCCGTGCCGCGCCTATCCAGCGCAGCGCAAATGCAGCGCAAGTGCAAGAAAATGGTGAGCCCGACAGGATTCGAACCTGTGACCCGCTGATTAAAAGTCAGCTGCTCTACCTACTGAGCTACGGGCCCACACGTGTGCCGCGCGGTGGCGGCAGGCGCGCTCACCTAGGCAGGGGGCGCGGGCGGGTCAAGCGGGCTTGATGATGGGCGAGCGTCAATCCGCAGGGTCCGGCGCGCCAATCGGGGGCGATGGATGAGGCCGGGTCCAGCACGAAGCGGCGCTGCGCGAAGGCGGCGTGGGGGATCGTCAGCCCTTGCGAATGCCAGCGCCCGCCGCTCCACAGCACAATATCAAGATCGAGCACCCGGTCGCCCCAACGCTGGCCGGGGCGACGGCCGAATTCGCGCTCGGTGCGCTTCAGCGCGGCTAGCAGCGAGGGCGGATCGAGTTCGCTAGAAAGCACCAGCGCGGCGTTGGCAAAGCGGCGCTGCGCGGCGCCCATCGGCCGGGTCGCGATCACCCGTGAACGCGCGGCGACCGTCCCGAAAGCCGCAAGCTCCTCCATCGCCGCCAGCACCACACCGCGCGGATCACCGAACCAGCGGTGCCGCCGGTTGCTGCCGAGCGCGACGAGATAGGTGCTGGACACCGGGTCAGATATCTTGCGCGATGCGCCCGTAAAGCTGCGGGCGGCGGTCGCGGAAGAAGCCCATGCCCGCCCGGTGCTTGGCCGCGCGCGCCAGATCGAGCCGCGCGGTCAGCACGCCGGTCTCGCCCGCGCCATATTCGGCGATGAAGTCGCCCCATTCGTCGCTGATGAAGGAGTGGCCGTAGAAGTTCTGCCCGCTCTCTGTCCCGATGCGGTTGGCAGCGATCACCGGCATGCAGTTCGACACGCTGTGCCCGATCATCGCACGCCGCCACATCCGGCTGGTATCGAGGTCCCCATCATACGGTTCAGAACCGATCGCGGTGGGATAGAGCAGCACTTCGGCGCCCATCAACGCCATCACGCGCGCGCATTCGGGATACCACTGGTCCCAGCAGATGCCGATGCCGACGCGGGCGATAGCGCCATTCTCGCCGGGCACGTCCCACACCTTGAAGCCATCATTGCCGGGGCGGAAATAATACTTTTCCTCGTAGCCCGGCCCGTCGGGGATGTGGCTTTTGCGATAGGTGCCCATGATCTCGCCGTCAGGGCCGATCATGGCGAGGGTGTTGTAATAGTGGTGCCCGTCACGCTCGAAGAAGCTGGTGGGGATCGTCACCTTCAACTTCGCGGCGAGTTCGCGCATCGCGATAACGCCGGGATGCTCGGCGGTGGGGCGGGCGAGGGCGAACAGCGCCTCGTCTTCCTCGCGGCAGAAATAGGGGCCGCTGAACAGTTCGGGCGGCAGGATCAACTGCGCGCCGCTGGCAGCCGCCTCCTCCACCAGCGCGGTGACGGCGGCGATATTGGCGGCTTCATCCTCTGATCCGAGGGGAAGCTGAAGGGCGGCGACGGTGATTGCAGTCATGCCGCCGCCCCTACTCGATTACTTCGCCTTCTTGAAGAGCAGCGTCATGCGGTCGCTTTCACCCAGACCCTTCAGCTCTTCGCGCTTGGTCGCCAGCGTCGGGGGCATTTCCCACACGCCGTCCTTGTGATCGGCGGTATCCTTGGGGTTGGCGCTGATCTCGCTCGCGCCGACCAGTTCGAAGCCGTTGATGCGCATGATGTCGATCACGTCTTCCTGCCGCAGATAGCCCTTGGTGCCATTGGCATAGGACCACGGCGCATCGGCGCGCGCGCGGTGCTGTTCCACGCCGATCAGCCCGTCATCCTTGAGCAGTTCGCGCATCGCCCGCAGCTCGGTATCGAGGATTCCCGCGCGCAGCGGATTGTGCAGCGCCCGCATCAACAGGATGCGGTCAAAAGTGCCCTTCTGTTCGGCCGCCTTGTCGAGCGTGAGGCCCGAGAACTTCTCGGCCGGCAGCCCGGTATAGCCTGCCACTTCCTTGCCGAAGCCTGCCGCCGTGTCACGGATGCGCTGCTGGCGCGCCGGATCGGCCGAGGCAGTGAGCGGGTTGGAGTAGAGCCCGACCAGCTGCCCCTCGCCGCCCAGATAATGGCCGAGCAAGCGCGAATACCAGCCGCCGCCGGGCGAATATTCACCGACCTTCATGTGCGGACCGACATGGAAGAAGGCCAGTGTTTCGGCCGGGTGGCGCTGGGAATCGCGGGCCTTGTCCTCGGCGCGGGTGGGATGGTTGATCGCCGCCGAGATCTGCTCGCCGTGCTCCTTCATGAAGTGCGCGGTGTCCTTGATGTGGGCATCGCTTTCGGCAGCGGCGTGTCCGGCATGACCGGCGTGCTGGGCCAGTGCCGGGGCGGCAAGGGCAAACCCGCTCGCGGTGGCGAGGGCGAGGATCAGCTTGTTCATCGTTTTCTCTCCGGGAAATCAAAATGTGATTGTCTACGGCCTCAAGCAGCGAAGCGGTAGGCCGCAAAAAACATGGCAATGCGAATTGGCTAGCCTATCTTTGGCACAAACCAACGGAGAATTCGATGAGCGATCAAGATACGGCGATCATTGCAGGCGGGTGCTTCTGGTGCACCGAAGCAGTGTTCCGCGATGTCATCGGCGTGAGCCTCGTGGAAAGCGGCTATATCGGCGGCACCAAGGCGCACCCCACCTACAAGGAAGTGTGCACCGGCACGACGGGCCATGCCGAAGCGATCCGTGTGACGTTTGATCCGCACGCGATCAGCCTGGCCGAGATTTACGACGTGTTCCTCGGCACGCATGATCCGACGCAGTTGAACCGTCAGGGCGGCGACGTGGGCACGCAATATCGCAGCGCGATCTTCCCGCTGTCGGACGAACAGGGTGCCGAGGCCGAAGCCGCGATTGCGCGCTGGAATGCCGATCATGGCAAGGTGGCGGTGACCACGATCGAGGGCCTGTCGGGCGGCGCCCAGACCGCCGAATGGTATCCGGCCGAGGATTACCATCAGGAGTACTGGGACGGTCAGGGCCAGAGCAATCCCTATTGCCTCGCGGTGATTCCGCCCAAGCTGATGAAGCTGCGCAAGAGCTTCCAGAAGTATGTGAAGTGACCACTTCCCCGTCCCGGGCTTGACCCGGGACCCAGCTTCCTTGTGTGCGTGCCCGCCTCCGCGGGCACGTCCTCGGCGAGCCTCAGACCCTGCGGGCCTGATCGCCTGCGGCTCGCGCGCGTGCGCTCGCGGCCCGTCCGATGGCGGGCGTTCTTGTTTGGGTGTCCGCCTCCGCGGGCACGTCCTCGGCGAGCCTCAGACCCTGCGGGCCTGATCGCCTGCGGCTCGCGCGCGTGCGCTCGCGGCCCGTCCGATGGCGGGCCGAGGCCACCTCTCTTCGTTGCGGGGGTTAGAGTTTAACCCACCGCCCGACGAAAAAGCCATCCAGCCCGCCCAGCTCCGCCAGCATCCCCGGATGGGTGCGCAGCCAGCCTTCCGGCGTGGGGGAAAGACCCGCAGGCAGTTCCTCTGCCGTGATCGGCACCGGCGCAAGGCCGAGTTCAGCGTCAATCCACGCCGCCTGCTGCTCGCCTTCCTCCACCTCCAGCGAGCATACCGCATAGATCAGCACTCCGCCGGGGTTCAGCCATTCGGCCGCCTTGGCCGCCAGCGCCCGCTGCAGTTCGATCATGTCGCCGATCTGGCCCTTGCCGATCCGGTGCAGCACATCGGGATGGCGGCGGCAGGTGCCGGTGGCGGAACACGGCGCGTCGATCAGGATCGCGTCGAAGCGGTGCTTCGGCTCCCATGTCAGCGCATCGGCGCGCACGGGCGAGGCTTTGAGGCCCGTGCGCTTGAGGTTGTCTTTCAGCAGTTCCAGCCGCCGCTTCGACATGTCGAGCGCGGTGACATTCCACCCCGCCGCCGCCAGTTGCATGGTCTTGCCGCCGGGCGCGGCGCACAGATCGAGCGCATGTTTGCCCGCCCCCTCCCCCAGCAAGCGCGCCGGAATCGAGGCGGCGAGATCCTGCACCCACCAATCGCCCGCCTTGTAATCAGCGAGGCTCTCTACCGCCGCGCCGCGCGGCAGGCGGACATGGCCGGGGGCGAGCGTCACGCCGCCCATGGCGACCGCGCGGGTCTCGCTTTCGCCTGCGTCTTTGAGCGCAAGATCAAGCTCGGGCGGGAAGGCGAGGCCGGGCGCGATCGCGGCGGCCTTGTCTGCGCCCCAGCGCTCGGCCACGCGCTCGGGCAAGGTCGGCGCTGCGGGCAAGACGCTGCGGCCGGGCTTCACCAGCGCCGAAAACACGCCATGCGCCAGCCGACGCGGGCCGCCTGCCAGCAGCGGCAGGCCGGTGGCGATCACGGCATGGGCGGGGGTATCGAGCCGCAAGGCCTGCGCCAGCATGATCCGCAGCACCATGCGCACCTTGGCATCATCGGGCAGGCGCTGCTTGGTCGCAGAATCGATCAGCGCGTCGAGATCGGTCAGCCAGCGCAGGGTCTCCCCCGCGATTGCCTTGGCCAGCGCGCGGTCAGGGGCCTTGCGGACATCGCCCAGCGCGGCGCTTTCCGCCTGTTCGAGCGTCTCGCCACGCCGGAACACGGCATCAGCCAAGCGAAGCGCAGCGCGGCGCACGGGAAGTCCGGGGGGTAGGGCCATGTGCGCGCCCTAACCCTTCTTGAAACCGGACGCCAGCACGCGCATTTGGGATAGCATGACCAAGGAAAAGTCCGAAGCCGCCAAGGCCTTCAAAAAGCCCGCCCACTGGAGCAACGATCCGGTGCCCGCGCCCAAGGCGGTCGAGAACAATGAAAAGCTCTCCCCCACCCGCTACGGCGATTGGGAGCGGGGGGACGGCATCGCGGTCGATTTCTGAGCACGCCCGGCGGGCTGTCCTACAGGGGCTGGCGGGTGCTATGACAGCGCATCGCTGACGCGGTGCTGCGTGGATTTTACCGGAAAATCAGCCCTTCCGGATAAGGAAATTGAAGCAAATCAGGGGTTTCGGGGAAAATCCAGACCGGCCCAGACCCCGGTTAGACCCCCGTTAGACCCTGTTTAGACCCCTCCAGACCCCGCTTTGCCGGTCGTCACAGCGGGGTGAAGGTCACCTTCAACCCATCCTTGGGCTGCGGGATCGGCCAGTCCTGCCAATCGGGGTTGTAACCCGCAGGCGCCTCGATCCGGTAACGCTGGAGCAGTTGGGCGAGCAGGATCTTCACCTGCATATAGGCAAAGTGCAGCCCCAGGCACATATGCGCGCCCCCGCCGAACGGCACCCACGCATATTTGTGCCGCGCCTTCACCTGCTCGGGCGTGAAGCGGGTGGGATCGAAGGTGAAGGGGTTCTCCCAATATTCCTCGGAATGGTGGGTCCAGTAGATGTTGATCCCGACCATCGTGCCCGCCGGAATCCGGTATCCGCCATACTCGAACGCGCGCAGTGCACGGCGCGGCATCGAGGGGACGGGCGGGATCATCCGCAGCGATTCCTTGAAGGCCATCTCGGTCAGATCGAGTTTCGCCAGATCATCGTAGTCGAGCGGGCGGGGGTTGCCGTCACCATCCGGCCCGCCGGTAACCGCCATGATCTCCTCGCGCAGCTTTTCCTGCCACACAGGATTGGTGGCGAGGTGGAAGATCAGCGAGGTGGCGGAGGATGTGATGGTGTCATGCGCCGCCATCATCAGGAAGTTCATGTGATCGACCACCTCATCGACCGGCAGCAGCGATCCATCCTCGCGCGTTGCGGTGGCGAACTGGCTGAACATGTCCTGCCCGCCGCCCTGCTCGCGGCGGCGCAGGGTTTCCGTGGTGAAATAGTCGACAAGGAAAGCGCGGCCATCCACGCCCTTCTTCATCTTGGTGAAGGGCAGAGGCCTGCGCACCGGCGCGACCGAGGCCTGCACCATGTCGACGAACGCCTCGTTGATCTTGTCAGCTTCCGGCCCCCACGGCAGGCCGATGAAGCTGTCTGCCGCCAGATCGAGGGTGAGCTTCTTGATCGCCGGATAGAACTCCTTGGGCCCGGCCCAATTGGCAACCTCGCGCGCGATCCCGCGGTTCAATGCGCCCGAATAGTGCCGCATCGGCTCCGGCTTGAAGGCGATTGAAAGCGCGCGGCGATCAATGCGGTGATGGTCGAAATCCATAAGCATCAGCCCGCGCGGGAAAAGCTGGTCGAGCACCGGGCCCCAGCCCTGTTCGCTGGAGAAGATCTTGTCCTTGTTGAACAACAGCAGCTCATTCGCTTCGGCGCCGATCAGCGCGACCTGCCAGCCGCCGAAAGCGCGGTTGCGATAGACCTTGCCGTGGGTCTTGATCATCCGCTCGGCAAAGGCGTGCGGGTTGGCCAGCATGGTGAAAGTGTTGCCGACGACGGGCCAGCCCGCCTCCCCCGGAATATGGGCGAGATCGGCTTCGGTCAGGCGCAGCTCGCTCCAGTGGCGGGGGGCATCAGAGGCGGCAGTATCGCTGGCGGTCGGGGCTTCGGCAAGGGTAGCCATGGGATCTCGATGCTCCGGTGAAGGTTCGGATTCGCAACTTACATTAGTGAGAGTTTCCGAAGCGTCAAATCCATCCGGCCAGTTCGCGGCGCAGCATGGCGTCGATCATGGCGAGGCCGTGGTCGGAGGTGTTGAGGCAATCGAGCACGGCGTAATCCTCGCCGCCCGCTTCGCAGAACTCCTCGCGGCCTTCGATGGCCAGCTCCTCCAGCGTCTCGACACAATCCGCCGAAAAGCCGGGGGCGGCGACCACCAGCCGCTTGGTGCCCTTGCCGCCTTCCGCGATCAGGGTCGCGTCGGTCGAGGGTTCGAGCCAGGCAGCCGGACCGAAGCGCGACTGGAAGGTGGTCTCGAACCGGACGCCTGCAAAGTCTGGGCGGGTCGCCAGTTCTTCGCGCAGCAGGCGCGCGGTCTTGGAGCAGTGGCAGTAATAGGGATCGCCCTTTTCCAGCGTCTGCTGCGGCATCCCGTGGAAGCTCAGCAGCATCACTTCGGGCTTGAAGGTCAGCGCCTGCACCTGCCGGGTCAGGTCATCGGCCAGCGCGCCGATGTAGCCGGGCTCGTCGTGGTAAGGCGGCACGAAGCGCAGGGCGGGCTGCCAGCGCATCTTGCCGAGCACGCGGGCGATCTCGTCAAACACCGTCGCGGTCGTGGCGGCGCAATATTGCGGATACATCGGCGCGATCAGGATGCGGTCGCAGCCATCGGCCATCATCGCCTTGAGGCGGCTTTCGATCGAGGGATTGCCGTAACGCATCGCCCAATCGACATGGACCTTCTCGCCAAAGCGCCCGACCATCGCCTCGGCCTGCCGCGAGGTGATATCGGCCAGCGGCGATCCGCGCTCCGTCCAGATCTTCTGATAGGCCTTGGCGCTTTTCTGGGGCCGGGTGTTGAGGATGATGCCGCGCAGGATCAGCTGCCAGGCAATTGGCGGGATCTCCACCACCCGCGTGTCCGAAAGGAACTGCTTGAGGTAGCGCTTGACCGAATCCGGGTCAGGCCCGTCAGGCGTGCCGAGGTTGATCAGCAGCACGCCAATGCGGCCGCTTTTCGCAGGAGGGTGATCGCCCGGAAGGCGCTGGGTCTGCCAGGTCATATGCCGCCCAACGCATCATCGGCGTTTCGTTTCCGCAAACCGGCGATTGGCACGGCCTCATGATGCAAAATTGTCGGGGTCATATGCCGTCCGAAAGTAGGGGGAGGCGGCGCAGGCGCAAGCCCGTCGCCGAATATAAGGCGTTGGCAATGGCCGGCGGGGCGACCACCGCGCCAAGCTCGCCAGGGTCGGCGGGCGGGCTGTCTGCGGCCATGAACTCGATCCGCATCTCGGGGCAATCGCCAAGGGTGGGCAGGCCGAGCGCGCCGTCATCCGCCTGTTCAGGCAAGCCTCCGCGCAGCCGCACCGCATTGCCCAGCGCAATGCCGATGCCGAACACAAGACCGCCCTCAATCTGCTGGCGGGCGATGTCGTGGTTGACGATCCGGCCGATATCGACCGCCGCCGACAGGCGCACCACGCGCACGCCGCCTTCGCCCTGACGCGCGGTGGCGACGCAGGCGATGCGGGGCGCATCCGGCCCATCGCCAAGGCGGGCGCAAGCAAGGCCCTGCCCCGATTGGTTCACCCCGCCGTCCCATTCGGCCAGCTGCGCCGCGCGTTGCAGGCAGGCGGCAAGGCGCACATCGCTCCCCAGCATCGACATCCGGAAGGACAGAGGCTCGCGCTTGGCCTTGGCGGCGATCTCGTCGATGAAGCTCTCGATGGCGAAGATCGTCGGCCCGTATGCATTGCCGCGCACGCGCCCGACCGGCAGGCCGATATCGGCGGGGATGTGTTCAACCAGCAAGGCGGGCAGCTTGTAAGGCGGCACCGCGCCCTCGCAGGCGAGCGGATCGGGTTCGCCCGCCGTCTCGCGCATGGCCGCCATGCTGGTGAGGTTGCCGAACAACCGCTTGCCGAATTCGCGCGCGGAGGGCGGCGTGGCGATCCGCACGCGCATCGCCTCGATCGCGCCGGCATTGCCGTTGGCCGTGTTTTTGGCCAGCTGCGCGCCAAGCAGCATCCAGTAGGGCGCGCGCGGGCGGGCGCGGATCAGCTCGTCACGGCGCGGCCAGACCAGCTGCACCGGACGGCCCAGCTCGCGCGCGATCAGGGCGATTTCGATGGCGTGGTCATGTTCGAGCCGCGCATCGAAGCTGCCGCCTGCGGGCATCGGATAAAGCGCGACTTTCTCGGTGGCGATGCCGATGGCGCGGGCCGCAGCGATGCGGGCCTGCTCGGGGGCCTGCACCGCGATCCACAGATCGAGCCGGCCGTCTTCGAACCGGGCTGTGGCGGTCGCGGTTTCGGCCGGGGCGGCATAGGCCTGTTCAACCTCGTAGCGCCGCCCGATATCAACCCGCTGCAAGCCATCGCCGCCAAAGCCGGTCTCGGCCATGACATGCGCTTCCCCCGCGGTGAGCAAGGTATCGAGCCGGGCGGCGATATCGACACTGCCTACCGGGGCCGCGGTGCGGAAGCGCGGCCGCATCGCCGCCAGCGCGGTCTCGGCGCTCCACCAGGTGTCGGCCGCCACCGCCAGCCAGCGTTTGCTCTCGACAATCCCGGCAAGGCCCCTGATCCCGGCGGCGGCGTCCTTATCGAACCCGGCCAGCTCGGCGCCGTCGGCCGGGCCGTGGCGGATCGAGGCGAACACCATGCCGGGCAGGCGCACGTCGCCAGCAAAGCGGTGTGACCCGTCCACCTTGGAAGGGCTATCGATACGCGGATAGGCGGGCGCACCGTCGACATCGGCGGGCAGCGGCTTTTCGCGCGGAGGTTCGGGGCGGAGCGGCGGGGGATCGGGCGGCGTTTCGGCCGCGGCGTCCTCGGCCAGTTCGCCAAAGCTCGCGCGGTTCGCCCCCTGGGTGACGAGGCCGTTTTCGACCTCGCATTCTTCCGGAGCAACACCCCAGCGCGCCGCCGCGGCCTGCGTCAGCATCGCCCGCGCCGCAGCAGCCGCCTCCCGGCAGGGCGTCTCGTACGCTTCGAGCGATGTGCCCGCCGCGGTCGCGTTGAACCGCTGGCTTTGGGCAAAGCGCAGCGCCAGCAGATCATCGCTCGCAGGCGCAATGCCGCCGAACACCGGATCCCACAGCGCCATCCACTTTTTCGCCAGCGGGACATTGGCATAGACGCCCGAAACCGGCGCAGGCTCGACCGCGATCTGCCGCCAGTCCGCGCCCAGTTCATAGGCGATGATCTGCGGCAGGATGGTGGTGATGCCCTGCCCCATTTCCAGCTGCGGCACGGCCACGGTCACCACGCCGTCAGCCGCGATCTTGAGCCATGCGCCGAACACGTGCTCCGCCCGCGCGGCCACCAGCGGCGAACGGTACGAGCGCGGCATCAGCCACCAGGCGACCACAAGGCCGCCTCCCGCCGCAGCGCCCGCCAGCAATCCGCGCCGCGTGACCTGCATTGCCTAGATTTTCCCCGTATCGAGCCAGCGTGCCAACTTCTCGGCGATGGCGATGAAGGGCGCTGCCTCCTCGCCCTCGCCAGCCGCCGGGGGCTCGCCCTTGTCGCCCGCGATCCGCGTGTTCAGGGTAAGCGGCACGCGGCCAAGGAACGGGATTTCCAGCGCAGCGGCGAATTTCTCGACCCCGCCGTGGCCGAAGGGATCGCTCACCTCGCCGCAATGCGGGCAGGCATAGCCGGCCATGTTCTCGACGAGGCCGATGATCGGCACCTCGCCCTGTTCGAACAATTGTCCGGCCCGCGCGGCATCGATCAGCGCGAGGTCCTGCGGGGTCGAGACCAGCACCGCGCCATCGGGCTTGTGCGCCGAGAGCATCGAAAGCTGCACATCGCCTGTCCCGGGCGGCAGATCGACCAGCAACAGATCGGTTTCGCCCCAATCGGCATCGATCAACTGGGTCAGCGCCTTGCCCGTCATCGGCCCGCGCCACGCCAGCGCCTTGCCGGGGGCGACTATGTGACCCATCGAGAGCACCTTGACACCGTAAGGGCTGTCGATCGCGATCAGCTGGGCACCATCGGGCGTGGCGGCAGGCTTGATGCCTTCGGTCTTGAGCAGCTTGGGCTGCGAGGGGCCATAGATATCCCCATCAATCACCCCGACGCGGCGGCCCATTTTGGCGAGCGCAACCGCGAGGTTGGTCGTCAGCGTCGACGTGCCGACCCCGCCCTTGCCGCTGCCCACCGCGATCAGGCGGCGGCGGCGACGCTCGCCGGTGAGGGCGATGCGGACTTCGCCGATTTCGGGAAGGCCGGACAGGGCAGCAGTAATCGCCGCCTCCAGCTCTGCACGGCCCTGATCGGACAGATCGCCAGCTTCGGCCACGATCACCGCGCGCCCGTTTACGACCCGCGCTGACCGGAGGCGGTGGTTGATTTCGGGGCTGAGAGCGGCGCGGATCAGCGCCTCTTCGGCGTCAGGCTGGCGGGGCGTTTGGGGCGGGTTGTTCATTTCGCCACGCCTCTAACACCAAATTCACGTAGCGAACCCCTGTTTTTCGCCAGAACCCGTGCCTATAAACGGGTTATGCAGAGATTGGACGGCTGGAGAGAACGTCTTGGTGCGGGCCTTAAGGGCCTTGCCATGGCTGGCAAAAACCCCTGGGGCGGCAGCGGCGGTTCGGGGGGCGATGGCCCGTCGGGTGACGATAGCAGCGGCGGCACTGGCAGCGAGGGCGGCGACAGCAGCGGCCCGCGCAACCCGTGGCTGCCCGGCGGCAGCGAGCCGGGCAAGCGGCGCTCGGCCAGCATCGAGGACATTTTCAAGAGCCGCGGCCCGGAAGGCCCGCGCCGTGCTGGTGGCGGCGGTGGCGGCACGGGAGGCCCCGGCTTCCGCCTGCCCGAACGCGGCGATGGCAAGAGCTGGGTGCCGGTGATCATCGGCGGCGTCGCGCTGCTGTGGGTCGGCGTCACCAGCGTGCACTTCATCCAGCCCGGCGAGCAGGCGGTGGTCACCTGGTTCGGCGGCAAATATTCGCACGATCTCGATTCCGGCACCAACTTCACCGCCCCCTGGCCGATCCACATGGTCGAAAAGGAAAACGTGACGCAGGTCCGGCTTGAAGAAGTGCCCGGCACCAAGACCGAAAAGCTGATCCTGACGAGCGACCAGAACCTCGTCGATCTGAGCTACCTGATCCGCTGGAACATCTCGGACCTCACGCTCTACAAGTACCAGCTCAGCGATCCGCGCAATGCGCTGCTCGAAATCGGCGAAGCGGCGATGCGCGCGGCTGTGGCGCGGCAGGATCTCGATGCCGTGTTCACCGGCGCGGGCCGGGCCGAAATCGAACAGGACGTGCGCACCGCCATGCAGGCGCGGCTTGATGCCTATCGCTCGGGGATCAGCGTGCAGGGGATCGAAATCAACAAGGTCGATCCGCCCAGCCGCGTGGAGGAAGCCTTCAAGGACGTCTCCAGCGCTCAGCAGGATGCCGACGCCGCGATCAACCGTTCACGCGGGGTCGCCCAGCAGTTGCTAGCCCGGGCACAGGGCGACGCCAGCGAGTTCAACGACATCTACGAGGAATACAAGCTCGCGCCCGAAGTGACGCGCCGCCGCCTCTATTACGAGACCATGGAAGCGATCCTGTCCAAGACCGACAAGACGATTGTCGAATCCGGCAATGTCACCCCGTACCTGCCGCTGCCCGAAATCAAGCGGCGCGCGCAGCAACCGCCGCAACAGCAGCAGGGGCAGTAAGGCCATGAGCAGCTTCGTCCAGAACACCCGCAACCTCGTGATCGCCGCCATCGTGCTGGTGGTGGCGCTGATCGCCAGCGTCGTGATCGTCCCCGAAACGCATCAGGCGGTCGTGATCCGCACCGGCCAGCCGGTTCGGGTTATCAACCAGTTCCGCCCCGATGCGCCCTATGGATCGACCGGGGCCGGCATCGCGCCGCGCATCCCCTTTGTCGAGGAAGTGCGGATGATTGACCGCCGGGTGCTCGATATCGACATGGAGCGTACCCAGGTGCTCTCCAAGGACCAGCAGCGCCTTCAGGTCGATGCCTATGCCCGCTACCGCATCATCGATCCGGTCAAGCTGGTCGAGAAGGCTGGGACCGAGCGCCAGCTGGAAGCCCAGTTGCTGCCGATCCTCACCTCGGTGCTGCGGCAGGAGCTCGGCCGGCGGCCGTTCTCGGCGTTGATCAATGCCGAGCGCGGCACGGCGATGACCAACATCACCGCCTCGCTCGACAAGCAGGCGCGCAATTATGGCGCGCAGGTGCTGGATGTGCGGATCAAGGCGGCGGACCTTCCCGAAGGCAGCCCGCTCGATGCCGCCTTCACCCGGATGGAGACCGACCGTCAGGAACAGGCCGCCACGATCCGGGCCGCAGGGCAGCGTGATGCGCAGATCATTCAGGCCGAAGCCTCCGCCGAAGCGGCGCGCATCTATGCCGATGCCTATGGCAAGGACCCGAAGTTCTACGATTTCTACCGCGCCATGCAGAGCTACCGGCAGACCTTCCTTGCCGGCACGGGCCAGAGCACGATGGTCCTGTCGGAAGACAGCGAATATTTCCGCCAGTTCAAGGGTGAACGCTGAACATTCGACCAAGCGCCGATGAACGGCGATGGATGTAACATATGTTCAAACGGCGTTCAGCCGCCGGGGACGCATTTGGGGCCGCTGATCCGGCGACCGGGCGGCACCCGCACGAAGGTTTCAGGAACGGCGCAGGACCCTTGCGCATTTCCAGACAGGATAAGGACCAAGAGGACGTGAACAAAGTGCGCTATGTATACGGACTGTCGAGCGCGCTGCTGGTGGGCGGCGCTGCCATCTCGCTGATCACGGGCTCGCCGCTGGGCGCGCAGGTGGCGCAGAATGACGATGCGGTAATGAACCGCGTGGTTCCCGTTGCGGGCGCCCCGGCAAGCTTCGCCGATCTTACCGCTCAGCTACAGCCGGCGGTGGTCAATATCGCCACCCGCCAGCGCGTCGAGGTGCAAAACAACCCCTTTGCCGGCACGCCCTTTGCCGAACTGTTCAACCGCCGCGGCGGCGGCAACGGAGGCGAGGCTCAGCCGCAAACCCGCGAGGCGCAATCGCTGGGTTCGGGCTTCATCATCTCGGCTGACGGGATCGTGGTCACGAACAACCACGTGATTTCCCCGCCCGACACGCGCGCCAAGCTGGAATCGATCACCATCACCCTGGCGGACGGAACGGAATACGAAGCCGACGTGATCGGCGCAGACGCCGCCTCCGACCTTGCGGTGCTCAAGATCCGCGCCAACAGGACGTTCCCCTTCGTCAAGTTCGGCGATTCCGCCGCGACCCGCGTCGGCGAATGGGTGGTGGCGATCGGCAACCCCTTCGGCCTTGGCGGCACCGTGACGGCGGGGATCATCTCTGCGGTCTATCGCAACACCGGTCAGGGCGGCGCCTATGACCGCTATCTCCAGACCGATGCCAGCATCAACCGCGGCAATTCGGGTGGCCCGCTGTTCGACATGCGCGGCAATGTGATCGGCATCAACAACGCGATCTTCTCGCCTTCGGGCGGCAGCGTCGGGATCGGCTTTGCCATCCCCGCCGAAATTGCTGCTCCGATTGTCGAAAAGCTGAGGTCGGGCCAGGAAATCCAGCGCGGCTATCTGGGCGTGCGGCTCCAGCCGATCGACGAGGATCTGGCGCTCTCGCTCGGCCTGCCCAAGCGGCGCGGCGAGTTGGTGCAGGTGGTCGAGGACACCAGCCCGGCGGGCAAGGCCGGGCTGAAGTCGGGCGACATCCTGATGCGCGTCAACGGCAAGGACGTGACTGCCGAACAGACCGTCTCCTACCTCGTCGCCAACCTCCAGCCGGGCGCCACCGTGCCGGTCGAAGTGCTGCGTGACGGAAAGAAGCTCGCCGTCAACGTGACGCTCGGCAAGCGCCCGACCGAACAGGAATTGCAGGCGCAGGCGCAGACCTTCGATCCCGACGCCGAGGAGCCGATGGCACCGGGCACCTCGGACCAGACCATCGAGCAGAAGCTGGGTCTGCAGGTCATGCCGATGAGCGCCGCTGTCGCCCGTTCGCTGGGCGTGCCGGCTGAAACCAAGGGCGTGGTTGTCGCCGCCGTCGATCCCAATGGCGATGCGGCGCGCAAGGGCCTGCGTCGCGGGGACATTATCCTGTCGGCCAACTACCAGCCGACGCCGACAGTCGAGGCATTGACCGCCCAGGTCAGCACCGCCGTTGCCGAAAAGCGCGAGGCGATACTGCTGCGCGTGCAGCGTCGCACCACGCCGCCTGCCTTCGTTGCGGTGCGCCTCAACTAAGCGCCGCCAAAGCGAGACAAAAAGGCGCCGGGAGCAATTCCGGCGCCTTTTTGTTTGGGCGTGGTGCTTATTGTTCGGGTGGCTTGGCCGCGCCCGGGGGCGGCGCCCTGCGCGGCTCTCGCGGTGGCCGCTGGTTTTGCGGGAGCGTGCCGCCGGTCGCTTCCTCAAGGAAATCGCGGCTCGCCGCCGGCGGCCCTTCGGGATCGCGCGTACCGTCAGGCCCGAGCGGGCTTTGCGACGGATCGCGGCGGCCGGATTCGACCATGTTGCCGTCCTCGTCGATATAGTAATAATCCTCGGGAGCCCCGAACAGCGCCTCCTCGTCCGGTTCGAGCTGCCACTCGGGCAGTTCGAGTGTCACGTCGAACTGTTCGACCGGGCGGTTCTTGACCGCAAAGCGCATATAGGCGGCAAAGGCCTGCGCCGGCGCGCGGCCGCCCTGAAGGCCGGGGACCGCCTTGGCATCGTCACGCCCCATCCACACGCCGGTGGTGACGCCGCTGGAGAAGCCGATGAACCAACCGTCCTTGTTCGACGACGTGGTGCCGGTCTTGCCCGCCACAGGCCGGCCGATCTCGGCCGCGCGACCGGTGCCGGTCTGCACGGCCGCCTGCAACAGGTCGGTCATCCCCTTGACGACATGATCGGGCACCGCAGGTGACTGGGCTTTCTGTTCGTGCCGGTACAGCACCTCCCCGCTTGCACCAGTGACCTTGGTGATGCCGTAAGGCTCGACCGGAGCGCCTTTGGCGGAGATCCCGGCAAAGGCCTGCGTCATCTCGATCACCCGCATCTCGGACGAGCCGAGCACCATCGAAGGGAAGGTGTCGATCTTGGAATTGACGCCAAAGCGCCGCGCCATCGAGGCGACCGTGCCGAAGCCGACTTCATTGCCAAGCTGCGCTGCGACCGTGTTGATCGAATAGGCAAAGGCGGTGCGCAGATCGGTATCGCCGACATTGCGCCCGTTCGAGTTGCGCGGACTCCACCCATCGATGGTGACGGGGGTATCCACCACCTTGTCCTCGGGCGTGTAGCCCGCCTCCAGCGCGGCGAGGTAGACGAACAGCTTCCAAGCCGAACCCGGTTGCCGCATCGCAGAGGTGGCGCGGTTGTAGTTGCTGGCGACATAATCCGTGCCGCCGACCATGGCGAGGATTGCCCCGTCACGGTCAAGGCTGACCAGCGCACCTTGCGCGCCCTTGGGCGTATTGGCCTCGATCGATGCGGTAGCGGCGCGCTGCATTCCGATGTCGAGCGTGGTCCACACCTCGATCGGCTCGTACGTTTCGGGCAGGATGATATCGAGCTGCGGCAGCACCCAGTCGGTGAAATAGCGCACCGAGTTCTGTCCGGCCTGCTCCTTCAGTTGCACCGCGCTGACATCGACGCGGGCCTGATCCGTGGTGATGTAGCCCTGCTCGCGCATCAGCCCGAGCACCACCGTGGCGCGGTCGACAGCGGCCTGCACATCGGCCGTCGGCGAATACTGGCTCGGCGCTTTCACCAGCCCGGCGATAATCGCTGCCTCTCCCACGCTGAGTTCGGTCGCAGGGTGGCTGAAGAATTTGCGGCTGGCGGAATCGATCCCGTAGGCGCCGCCGCCGAAATAGACCTTGTTGAGGTAAAGTTCGAGGATCTGCTCCTTGGAAAACTTCCATTCGAGCGCCAGCGCCAGCACTGCCTCGCGCGCCTTGCGATCGAGCGAGCGGTTGTTGTTGAGGAACAGGTTGCGCGCCAGCTGCTGGGTGATCGTCGATGTCCCGCCAAGCCGCGCGCGGCTGCCGGTGACCCCTTCGACCAGCGCGCCGGTCAGACGCACAGGATCAACCCCCCAATGCGAGCGGAAACGCTTGTCCTCGACCGCGATCATGGCGTTGGTCATGTTCTCGGGGATTTCGCCGTAGCTCATCCAATCGCCGAAGCTCGGCCCGATCTCGACCAGCTCGCGCCCGTCGCGCGCGCGGATCAGGATGGTCTGGCCGGGCTGGGTCGCCTGCAAGGTCGCGTAATCGGGGAGCGAGGATGCGGCAAACCCGACCGCGAAGCCGAGGAACAGGAGGCATAGTGCAGCAAGCGCGCCGCCCCAGATGAACAATCGCTTCGCCCACAGTCGCCAGCGCGAGGGCGGCGGCGCGCCCGCACCGGTCCCGCCCGTTTTCGCGCCAGCAGCAACAGATCGCTCCGCCGCCGATCGACGCTGTCCGCGCGCGCCCTTGTTCTGCAACTGCTCACCCCTTTTCGACATGGCCTGTGCCCACCTGATGCCGCTTGATGACGGAAGGGCAAGCCGCCCCCCTGCATAGGCAAGTTGTAACCGGGAATGAACCCGGCTTTACGCGCCTCCCCCGTCGTGCAGGGGCGCTCTGCCTCAATCCTCGTGCGGCGTGAAGATCAAGGCTGCCGAATTGATGCAATAGCGCAAGCCCCCCTGTTCGGGCGGACCATCCGGGAACACGTGCCCCAGGTGCCCGCCGCACTTGCCGCAGCGCACTTCGGTGCGGACCATGCCGTAGGCGGTGTCGCGGTGCTCCTCGATCACTTCATCGGTCGAAGGCTTGGTAAAGGCGGGCCAGCCGCAGCCGGAATTATACTTGGCGGTCGAATAGAACAGCTGGGTGCCGCACGCGGCGCAGTGGTATTCGCCTTCGTCGTAGAACTTGTCATACTCGCCGGTGAAGGCGCGCTCGGTGCCCGCCTCGCGCAGGATGTGGTACTGCATCGGTGTGAGCTTTTCGCGCCATTCGGCATCGGTCAGGCTGCGGGGATCATCGGTCATCAGGCTACCTCTCTCATCAACGCCAATATCGGTTCAACGCAGATGAACCGCAAGGCCGACCGGCCGCCCGCAGCGACCGAAGGGAGCGAGGATCACTAAGAATCCAGAAGCGCGTAATGCGCCGGCGGCTTGATCACGTCCATGCGCTCGGTGAGCAGCGGGCGGAAGCTCGGGCGGCTCTTAAACACAGCATACCATCCGCGTGACTGTTCGTGCCCTGCCCAGTCGATCCCGCCGAGGTAATCCGCGACCGAAATCTGCGCCGCTGCCGCCAGATCGGCAAGGCTCATGGTGGAACCGGCCACCCACGGGCGATTGTCGATCAGCCAGTCTAGATAATCGAGATGCCCGTGCGCCATCTTCATCGCGTTGCGCAGCGCGCCGCTATCGGGGGGCTGGCGCAGGATGCGCTTCTTCATGCGCTCGGACAGCAGCGGCGCGGTGACATCGGCGTAGAAGTTCTCGTCGAACAAGGCGACCAGCCGGCGGATCTCGGCGCGCTGGGAGGCGGTGCCGTTGATCATCGGATTGCGATCCACCGTCTCCTCGAAATACTCCGCAATCGCGCGGCTATCGGGGATGACGACGTTCTTTTCCTGATTGGCGATCACCGGCGTGCGTCCGGCAGGGTTCAGGTTGAAGAACAGGTCCGAGGCCGCCCAGGGATCCTCGCGGATGAGATCGAAGGGGATGTTCTTCTCGCTCAGCAACAGCCGGATCTTGCGGCTGAAGGGGCAGAGCGGGAATTGGTACAGCAGCCACATGGTGGGCCATTCCATGCCTGACTTACGCCGGCGAATCCAGCAGGGCCGACGGCCGGCGCGGGGGATATGTCGCTTGTCTTACAATCCGGCAGCCGATTTCATCAATTCGCAGGCCGGCATCATGGCCTTGATGCGGTTCGCACCGCCTTGCGCTTCGTTGTCCTCCAGCGCGCGGGAGGTGAGCGAGACGATATCCTCGCGGCCCAGACCCGTGTCCTGCATGATCTTGGCCATGACCCGCACGAAGAATTCGCGGCCGCCTGTTGCCGCGACATCGGGAAAGCCCGACCCGCGTGGATCGCCCGTCTTCTGCCAGCCGCTGACCGTGGCATAGGCAACGGCGCAGCGGGCCGCGGCGGCCTGTTCGATCGGCAGCGTGTCGATCGTCACAGCCGCGTTTGCATCGGGAGCGGGGCGGGCAGGCGCGGCCTGAAGCGCAAGCGCGGCGGCAAGGAGGGAGGTAAGCATAACCTAGTCTATGCCGCGCAACATGAACGCCGCGCTACCGGAATCCGCGTTGCGTCGGGCGGAATCCGCGTTGCGGCAGGACAAAATCCATCCTAATCCGCAACCCACCTTACCAAAGGAGAGGTAGTTTCATGTTCAGTCACATCATGCTCGGCACGAGCGATTTTGACCGCGCCAAGGCGTTCTATGACAGCGTGCTCGCCACGCTCGGCGCTGGTCCCGGGATGATCAACGTCGCCGCCACCGGCCACCGCCGCGCCTTCTGGATGCACAATGGCGGGATGTTCTCGATCAGCGAGCCGATCAACAACCAGCCTGCGAGCTGCTCCAACGGATCGACCGTCGGCTTTGCCTGTGACAGCCTTGAGCAGGTGCAGGCCTTCCACGATGCGGCCGTGGCTGCGGGCGGCAAGTCGATCGAAGACCCGCCGGGCCCGCGCACTGGCGCGATGGGCACGCTGAACCTCGGCTATGTGCTCGATCTGGACGGCCACAAGCTGTGCATGCTGCACCGGGCTTGATGTGAAGGGGTCACTTGCGTGACCCCTCAGACCCCCCGCCCCGCCTCCCCACCCGGCCACCATAGCATGATGGCATCATTGGTGGCCGGGTGGGGAGGCGGGGTGGGGGGTCTGCGCCACCGAAGGTGGCCGCAAAGCAAAGACTTACCGACTTAGCTCGAATACCGCGAATTCGGCGCGCCAGTTAGCTGCTGGCGCGCCGATTTGTTTCTCGTTCGAGAAGAACCACGCCCGCTCCACCTTGGCGCCCTTCAGCCGCGCCAGATCGCGGAAATCCTCGACCGTGACGTGGTGGATGTTCTGCGTCTCGTACCAGCTTACCGGCAGCGCGCGGGTGACCGGCATCCGCCCGCCCAGCAGCAACGCCGCACGGGTGCGCCAGTGAGCGAAGTTGGGGAAGGACACGAAGGCCCGCCGCCCCACCCGGAGCAATTCGTCAAGGATCAGATCGGGCCGCGTCGCCGTCTGGAGGGTCTGGCTGAGGATCGCGTAATCGAAGGCCTTGTCGGGGTAATTAGCGAGGTCGAGATTGGCGTCGCCCTGCACCACGCTGAGGCCCCGCGACACGCAGCGTTCGACAAGCGCGCCGTCCAGTTCCATGCCGCGCGCATCGCAGCCGCTAGCGCTTTCCAGTTCCGCCATCAGCGCGCCGTCACCGCAGCCGATATCGAGCACCCGGCTCCCCGGTGCGACATGGGCGGCGATGGCGGCGAGGTCAGGGCGTAAATTCACTCCACGAACCCCTTCACCACCCGGTCGAGCTGGTCATGTTCCAGCAGGAAACTGTCATGCCCGTGCGGCGCGGAAAGCTCGACAAAGCTGACCTTCGCGCCTGCAGCGTTCAACGCGTGGACGACGTGGCGGCTCTCGGCGGTTGGATAGAGCCAGTCGGTATCAAAGCTGACGATGCAGAAGCGCGCCTGCGTTCCCGCGAAGGCATCCGCGAGCTTGCCGCCCCCCGGAACATCGGAAAACTCTTCCGCGATGTCGTAATAGTCCATCGCGCGGGTGATGTAGAGGTAGCTATTGGCATCAAACCGCCGGGTGAAGCCGGTGCCCTGATACCTGAGGTAGCTTTCCACCTGGAACTCGGCGTCAAAGCCGAAGCCCTTGGCCTCGCGGTCCTGCAAGCGGCGGCCGAATTTCTCGGTCAGGCCCGCTTCGGACAGGTAAGTGATATGCGCTGCCATCCGCGCCACGGCGAGGCCGTTGTCGGGCCTCGCATCGCTCGCATAGTAATCACCCTCGGCCCACGCCGGGTCCGCCATGATCGCCTGCCGGCCGACTTCGTGGAAGGCGATGTTCTGGGCCGAGTGCCGCGCGGTGGACGCGATCACCAGTACCCGCGCGGCACGCTCCGGCCAGTTGGCGGCGAGGCTCAGCGCCTGCATCCCGCCCATCGATCCGCCGACAACGGCATGGAGTTTTCCGATCCCCAGCCCGTCAAGCAACGCCACCAGCCCGCGGACCATGTCGCGAATGGTGATGACGGGGAAGCGCATCGCATAGGGCTGGCCATCGGGTGCAAGGCTCGCCGGGCCGCTCGATCCCATGCAGCTGCCGATGACATTGGCGCAAATCACGAAGTGACGGTCGGTGTCGATCGGTTTGCCCGGGCCAACCATGCGCTCCCACCAACCCGGCTTGCCCGTGATCGGGTGCGGGCTGGCGAGATACTGGTCCCCCGTCAGCGCATGGCACACCAGCACCGCGTTCGAGGCATCCGGCGCGAGCGTGCCATAGGTCTCGTAAGCGATCTCGGCACCCTCCAGCACCTGCCCGCTGTCGAGCGGCAGGGGGTGCGGGATGCTATAGACCTTGGAGAGCGGAGCGGCGTTCATTCGCGGTGCGAATTGGGGGAGGCCCCCGCCCATGTCAATCGGATGTCAATCGGCGCGGGCGCACCGCCTTCGTTTTCGCCCTGTATTCGCGGGGCCAAACTGGCTATCGCCCACGTCCCATGTCCAGACCCGAACCCAAACCCTGGATCGCCGAGATCCACGCCTATGTCCCCGGCAAGTCCAAGTCGGCGAGCGGCAAGCCGCTGACCAAGCTTTCGGCGAACGAGAACCCGCTCGGCAGCAGCCCTGCGGCCTTGGCGGCTTTGGCCGAAGGGCACGTCGCGGCGGACTACCCCGATCCCGATGCGCGCGCCCTGCGTGAGGCGATTGCTGCGGTACACGGGCTGGACCCTGACCGGATCGTCTGCGGCACCGGCTCGGGCGAGCTGCTGCACTGCGCGGTGCAGGCGCTGTGCGGACCGGGGGACGAGGTTCTGGCCTCGCGCTATTCCTTTTCGCTCTATCCGCTGCTTGCCCAGAAGATCGGCGCGACCCCTGTATTTGCCGAGGACGAGGGCTACGCTGCCTCGGTCGACAATCTGCTGGCAGCGGTAACGCCTGCCACCAAGGTCGTGCTGCTGGACAACCCCAACAACCCCGTCGGCACCTTCCTGCCCCCTGCAGAAGTGGCACGGCTCCACGCCGGGCTCCCGTCGGACGTGCTGCTGGTGGTGGACGAGGCTTACGGCGAATATGTCGACCCCGCGTTCCAGAGCGACGCGTTCCAACTCGCCGCCGCGCATCAAAACGTGCTGGTCAGCCGGACCTTTTCAAAGGCCTATGGCCTCGCGTCGGAACGTGTGGGCTGGGTCACCGGTTCGCCGCACCTGATCGATCTCGTCAACCGGTTGCGCGGGGCGTTCAATGTCTCGGTGAGCGGGCAGAAGGCGGCGCTGGCCGCGCTGGGCGATCAGGCCTTTGTCGCCGCCTCCCGCGAGCACAACACCCGTGAGCGGGCGCGGTTGGCCGAGGCTATTGCAATGCTGGGCAACCACGGCATCTCGGCCTGCCCTAGCGAGGCAAACTTCCTGCTCGTCCATTTCGAGGGCGATGTGACCGCTGCACAGGCTTTGGAGGCACTGTCGGAAGCGGGCTATGCAGTGCGGCATCTGCCGTCGCAAGGCCTGCCATGCTCCTTGCGCATCACCATCGGCAAGACCGACGATATGACCCGCGTCATCGCTACGCTCCGCCAATTGTGCGGGGAAGCGGCATGACCATCACGCGGGTTGCCATCATCGGCCTCGGCCTGCTCGGCGGGTCGATCGGATTGGCGGTCAAGGCGCGCGGCCTGGCTGTCACCACCACCGGCTGGGACCGCGACGCCTCGGTTCGCGAGCGCGCCGCCGCACGCGGGTTGGTGGAGACCGTCCACGACACGCCGGAGGCCGCCGTGGCCGATGCAGATCTCGTCATCCTGTGCGTCCCCGTCGGCGCGATGGGCGATGCGGCGCGGGCCATCGCGCCGGGCCTGGCCCCCCACGCCATTGTCAGCGATGTCGGCTCCTCCAAGGCCGCCGTCGCCGAGGCGCTGACCGAGGCGCTGCCGGGTGCCACCATCATCCCCGCCCACCCCGTTGCGGGCACCGAGCAGAGCGGCCCCGAAGCCGGTTTCGCCACCCTGTTCGCCGGGCGCTGGTGCATCATCACGCCGCCCGAGAGCGTCGACCCGGCAGCGCTGCAGGCATTGAGCGATTTCTGGACCGAGCTTGGCTCCAAGGTCGAGCTGATGGATGCCACCCACCACGATCTCGTCCTCGCCGTCACCAGCCACATCCCGCACCTCATCGCCTACACCATCGTCGGCACCGCCAGCGATCTGGAGGATGTGACCCAAAGCGAGGTCATCAAGTATTCCGCTGGCGGCTTCCGCGATTTCACCCGGATCGCCGCGTCTGACCCGGTGATGTGGCGCGATGTGTTTCTCACCAACCGGCAAGCGGTGTTGGAGATGCTGGGCCGCTTCACCGAGGACCTGACCGCGCTCCAGCGGGCGATCCGGTCGGGCGACGGGGACACCTTGTTCGATCTGTTCACCCGCACCCGCGCGATCCGGCGGCAGGTGGTCGAGCAAGGCCAGGATGACGAACGCCCCGATTTCGGACGCGAACACGGGGCGTAGCCTGCCTGCGCAATGTTTCACGTGAAACCCGCTCTGCAGGGCCGGGCTGGAGGGGGTCTGGGGCCGCTTTCGGGGAGGCTGAGAGGGGTCTGGAGGGGGTCTAACCGGGGTCTGGCGACAGTTTGGCCCGAAGCGCCCGCGCGACCCCCAGCCTCAGCCGCCGAACCTCAACCTTCCACATTCAGTGCATTGATCGCATCATGCACCCGCGCCTCGATCTCACCCCGCGCAAGGCCTGCCGGGATCGCATCGCCGACCTTGTATGTGATCCGCCCCGGCCGCTTGACCATGCAGTTATACAAGCGCCCGCTATCCACCGCGATCGGCACCACCGGAAGCCGCAGCAGCTTGTACAGCCCGGCAAACCCCGCCTGAAGCGGCGGCCGCGTGCCGTGCGCCACGCGGGTGCCTTCGGGGAAGATCACCAGCGGACGCCCCTCCTCCACCCGCTGCTTGGCCAGCGCCAGCATCGCGCGCAAGGTCTTGGCGCCTTCCTCGCGTGCGACGGGGATCAGGCCATAGACCAGCGCGGAGTGGCCCCAGCCGGGGATTCGGAACAGCTCGTGCTTGGCAAAGACCGCCGGAAAGGTGAACAGGCGCGGGGTATCGATCGCCTCGAAGAAGGCCTCGTGCTTGACCGCGATCAGCACCGGCCCTTGCGGCAAGGCGCCATCCAGCACCACTTCGATCCCCAGCAGATATCGCACGCACCACAGGTGCCAGCCGCCCCAGCGCCACACGGTCTTGCGCAGCCAATCGGGCCGGCGCGCCGCCACGGCCACAACCGATGCCACCACCAGCAGCGCGCTGCCGCCGTAGAACACTGCGTAGAAGACCAGCGAACGCAGCGCCGCCACCAGCCAGCTCACAGATCGACCAGACCCGCCGCCCGGCTTGCGATCAGCTTGTGATATTCAAGGAACAGCGTGCCCAGATCGGGCTGCGAGGGCACCGCATCGCGCACCACCGTGACCGAGGCGGGCAGCGTCCGGTCAAGCTCGCCCGCGGCGCGGCGCATATGCCAGTCTGTCGTCACCAGCCGGAGCGAGCGCACTTCGTTCTGCGCCACCCACTTGGCGGTTTCCGAGGCATTGGAGCGGGTATCGACCGCCGCATAGCCCAGCGTCACACAACAGGCCATGGTGCGCGGGCGCACGCCGAATTGCACCGCAAATTCATTCGGGCGAACCTCGGGATCGACCCCGCTGACCAGCATCCGCCGGGCCAGCCCCCGGTCCAGCACCGCCAGCCCGCGCGCGATCCGCCCGGGGCCGCCGGTGGGCACGATCACCGCATCGGTGCGCGCGCCCTCGGCAGGCTTGGGCAGGGCGACGACGAACCACAGGAAGCCGATCGCCCAGACAAGAAACAACAGGGACAGGGCGCGCCGGATCATGCTGCGCCCTAGAGCATAGCCTTGAGGGCATAGGCAATGGTGATACGCGCCGTGACCAGCGCCAACACCACACCGGCGAGCGGAACCGCCCCGATTATCAGCCAGTCGGTCAGCATCAACCCGCCGCCGCTGACCATCGCGCTGCCCAGCGCGGCAAATTGCTGGCCGAGCACCCACACCGCCGCGACCCCAAGCCCTGCCCCCAGCAGCGCGCCCGCTGCCGCCTCGCGCAGCACATCGCGCAGGAACACCGCGGCGATCTGGCGCTGGCTTGCACCCAGAAGGTGCATGATCTCCACCGTTTCGCGCGCACTGGCAAAGGCATTGCGCGCCGCCAGCCACACCGCCGCGGCGGTCGCCAACGCCACCAGCACCGCAAGCCCCAGCGCCAGCCATTGCAGCGCGGCGAGCGCATCATTGACCGGCGCGAGGAAATCGCCCTGTGCATCAACCCGTGCGCCGGGAACCTTGGCCGCCAGCATCGCCTTGATCCGGGCGATTTCAGCCGGACCGGCGCTTTGGGCGAGTTCGACATCGATCAGCGCCGGGATCGGCACATCATCGCTTCCCGCAGCCTCGCCCAGCCATGGTTCCAGCATGGCGACAAGTTCAGCCTCTGGCACCAGCCGGACAGCGGTCACGCCCGGGGTGCCGGCCAGCAGCCTTGCCGCCTCGGCCCCGCGCGCCGCGCGCAGATCGGGGTTGGGCTCGATTACCTGCACGCTCACCGCACTGGAAACCCCGGCGCTGGCCGCGGTGGCCAGATTGCGGAAGGCAAGACCGCCCGCCACCGCGATCACCACCAGCGCGATCAGGATGGCGATCACCCAGGGCATCGGCCCGGTCAGGCGTGCAGGCGGCAGCAACCGCGCGGCGGCGCGGCCCTCGGGCCGCTTGGGCGGGGTTTCGGGCGAGGTGTCGTCCGGCTCGGCCTCGGCAGGAAGCGGGGGAAGCGTGCTCATGCGCCGCCACTCGTGCTGCTGCTGCCGCTGACGCCCGAGGGGCGCGGCGGATAACGCAGCGCCCCGGTGGGATCGGAAAGCTGGCCCTTGTGCAGCCGCATGATCAGCGAATCCGGGACCTTCTTGAGCAGGTGGACATCGTGGGTCGCCACCACCACCGTGGTGCCCACGCGGTTGTTCAGGGCTTCGAACAAGCGCAGCAGTTTAAGCGCCATTTCGGGATCGACGTTACCGGTCGGCTCGTCCGCGATCAGGATCCGGGGCCGGGCGATCACCGCCCGCGCAATGGCAACGCGCTGTTGCTCGCCGCCCGACATGGTCGGCGGCACGGCATGGGCGCGGTGCGACAGGCCCACCCAGTCAAGCATATCGCCCACCGCGCGCTGGACCTTCTTCTCCTCGGTACCGGCCAGTCTCAGCGGCAAGGCGACATTGTCGAAGGCGGTAAGATAGGGAACCAACCGGAAGTTCTGGAACACCACGCCCAACCGGCGGCGCAAGTCCGGCAAGCGGCTGGGCGGCATGGTGACAAGGTCCTGCCCGAACATCCGGATCGCCCCGCGTGAGGGGGCTTGCGCAAGATACAGCAATTTCAGCAGGCTGGTCTTGCCCGCGCCGCTTGCGCCGGTGAGGAAATAGAAGCTGCCGGGATAGAGCGTGAAGGACAAGTTGCTCAGCACCTCGGGGTCGGTGCCGTAGCGCAAGCCCACATTGTCGAATTTGACGATCTCGGCGAGGGTGTCACTCATCAAGGCGCACGTAACAGCGCAGCCCCCTTCGGGAAAGCCGCAACCCGCGCCGAGCAGGCCGGAACCCCCGATTTCCGCCCCTAATGTGGAAAACAGCGGGTAAATGCGGGGCTGCGTCGCAGTTGCTCTTGTGCAAGAGGTGCTGAAGACTATGCAAATTGTAATATGATCATCGCTTGCCCAGCCTGCGGCACACGCTACGCGGTTCCCGATGCGGCCATCGGCAACGAAGGCCGCACCGTGCGCTGCGCCAAATGCAAGCACAGCTGGTTCCAGGACCCGCCCGAGCTGGACCTCGGAACCATGCCGAGAGCGCCGGTCGCAGAGCCGCGGCCGGCCCCGCCTTCTCCAGCAACGCCCGCTCCAGAACGCGCAGCCCCTCCTGCGGCAACGGTCCCCCCCGTGACCCAGCGCCCCGCGCCCGAGCCGGAAGCCCCCAGCGAAGGGCCATCGGTCAGCCATTGGCGCACGCCCGATGCGTCACAGAGTGCAGGCCAGCCTTCCGGCTATTCGCAGGATGCCGCGCCGCTCGCCATGCGCGCGTTGCGCCGCGGCCTTGCGCCGGGGTCGGGCGAGGCGGAAAGCCCTGCGCCCGCGCCGGTCGCACCGCCGCCCCCACCTCCCTCAGCGCCTACTCCCGCAGCGCCGCCCCCTCCGCCTCCCGCGCCCCCTGTATCCGGGCCGGTTGCCGAGGACGACTTTGCCGATCCGCCCTTCGCTGACGATGATGGTGGCTATGATGATGACGCAGACGGCGGCTCGCAGTTCGATTACCGCGCACCCTTCACGCAGGCCCGCAACCCGCTCAAGATGTGGACGCTGGCGGTGATCATCTTTGCTGCGCTGGCGGGCGGCACCGCCTTTGCGGTCAACCAGTATGGCCTGCCCGAATGGCTCCCGCTCCAGCGCCCGACCTTCGGGATCGGCCAGCCGGGCCTGAAGCTCGATTTCCCCGCGGCCGAGAACCGCAAGGACACGCTCGAAAACGGCGAGACGATCTTCCGGGTGCGCGGCACGATCAGCAACACCGCCAGTGAAAGCCTTGATGTGCCTGATGTGCTGGTGGTGTTCAGCGACCGGCGTGATCGCAATGTCGGGGACTGGGTTGTGGCCCCCTCCCAGCGCCGCCTCGCGCCGGGCGAGAGCCTGACGGTGACCGAGGCGATCACCAATATCCCCTCCACCGCCGCCGGCGCAGCGATCGGCTGGGCGCCGCGCTAGCCGCTATTCGCAGGCTCCCCGTCAAAGAGCTTGCACGCGGCCAAACCCCTTGCTAGGGGCGCGCTCCTACCGCGGGGCCAGTGCTTTGACTGCCCCGGAAACCCGAGTGCGGTCGTGGCGGAATTGGTAGACGCGCAACGTTGAGGTCGTTGTGGGCGAAAGCCCGTGGAAGTTCGAGTCTTCTCGACCGCACCAAACAGTTTCTCCCGAAATCCTGACATCGCCTTCGGGCACACCGGGCCTGAAATGCGGCGCGGTTTTACCGCCTCGCCGATGGCCGTATCCAGCAGCGGCAGTCGCCCCATTGCGGCGACAGGTGCGACGGTGATCTAGATTTGCGTCGTTACCAGAAAGCGTTGACGATCCTCGCCGATCCGGCGCCGGACTTCTTCCAAAGCTGTGTGCTCGGTCGCGGATATCATCGCTTCAAACAGGCGCTGGAAATGTTCGCGCATTGCTGTTCGGGCGGCCGCAGGGTCTCGCGCGCTCAATGCATCCACCACCGCCGCATGTTCATGGGTGCGAGCCGATGCATCGGTCACGCAGACGCTGGAATAGACATGCTTCACCTTGGGCAGCTCGTTGCGCATGCGCCATAGGGAACTGACCGCATATTCCATGACCGGATTGCCCGACAGGCGGGCAATAGCGATATGGAAACGCCGGTCGATGTCATCGTGGTCGTCGGTGTCGACGTGCCCGGTCGCCGACATTGCCTCGACCAGTGTCCGCAGTTCTGCAATGCCTGCATCCGTGATGTTGACCGCGGCGAGGGCCGCCGTTTCCGCCTCGATCACCGAGCGCGCGGCGGTCAGTTCGAAGGCGGTTACATCGGGCAGGCCGTCGGGCGCCTTGGTGCTGCCGCGCATGACATAGGCACCCGAACCGGTCTTGATAACGATGTGCCCAAGCGCCTCGAGCGCAATTTCTGCCTCGCGAATGGTGACGCGGCTCACATCGAAACGCTCGGCAAGATCGCGTTCCCCCGGCAAACGGCTGCCCGGAGGATACGTCCCTGCATCAATCAGCGCGAGAATCTCGTTGACCACGGCCTTGTAAAGACGATCTTTCAAGGGCTTGCGCCTCCACCACCTGTATTCAGACCAATTGCCTCTACCAAATAGGGGGCCGATGCAACAGTGGCAACCATTGCATCGGCCTGCGACCCTGAGGACAACTCAGAACCGGCCGCGGATGCCCAGGAAGTATCGTGCCCCGTAGACAAGGTTCTGCGACAGGTCGCCCATCGTCGGGCGGAAATCGCGGCGGGGCTCGCCGAACAGGTTGAGCCCTTCGAGTGACAGGCGCAGCTGCTTGTTCAGCTTGACCGAGATGCGCGCCTCGAAGATGTCGGCCTGATCGGTGAAGCGCAGACGCCCGCTGGAATCCCCGACGAACTGCTGGAAATAGGGGCTGCGATATTTGTAGACGCCCTGAAAATCGAACGGCCCTGCCTCGTAATAGACCTGTGCCGACAGCACATGCTTGGACAGACCGAACAGGTTGGCGGGCGGGATAAGGCCTTCGACCGTGCTGATCGAGCCATCCGGGTTCACCGTGCTGAACGCGCCGAGGAAGCCGTCCTCGTTGCGGAAATTGGACTTGGCGAAATTGTAGCTGAGCTTGAAGCCCAGCCCGTCAAGCGGCGCGGGCAAAAAGGTGAGGCGGTGCGCTGCGGTCAGTTCGAAGCCGTAGATCGTGCTCGCTTCGCTGGTCGTCTGCTGGGTGGTGACCAGCGCATCGAGCGCCTGCCCGTTGACGTCGAAGGTTTCCAGCTGCCCGACATTCTCGAACCCGCCGTTGAACCGCTTGTAATAGACGCCGCCCGCCAGGATCGTGTCCTCGTTCGGATACCATTCCAGCGCCGCGTCAAAATTCCACGACAGCAGCGGGGAAAGCTGCGGATTGCCGGTGGCATTGGCAAGCCCGATCAGCTCGTCGATGCTGCCCGCATCGGTATCGGTCACGGTCCGGAACACGCGTCCGAAACCGAGCTGCGAGGGATCGGGCCGTGACAGCGCCCGGAACACGGCAGCCCGCGCAATCAGATCAGGCGCGGCATCGGCAACAAGATTGAAGCTCGGCAGGAACGAGGTGTAATCATTGCGTCCCACAATCGGCACCAGCGCGCCGGTGGCCGGCGCATTGATGATAAAGCCGCCGCCGGGCGCGGGGCTGACGGTGAGAGGTCCGCGGAAGCCTTCCGACGTCACCGATGTTTTGACCACCCTCAGGCCGACATTCCCGCGAACCGGCACCGCGCCCAGCGTGCTGTCGTAATTGGCCTGAAGATAGCCCGCCCAGGTCTGTTCGGTCACATCGTTGTTGTCGATCGAATCGAACCGGCCATCGGGATAGATCGGCACCCCGTTGCCATCGAAGGTGATGCCGCGCGGATCATTCGCCTCAAGCGTCCGCGCAAGGCACAGCGCATCGAAACTGGCGAAGGTGTTGGTGACGCCGATCACGTTGCCATTGGCATCGACATTGGTAATCAACGGGTTGCCGCCGCTGACGCTGGCAAGAAAGTCCTTCTCGGGAAAGGGCGTGCGGCACTGCTGGTTTGCGGCCGACAGGGCGGCGTTGCTGTAAGTGACCTCAACCCGGCTGGCACCAACAACACCGCCCGGAACATCGCGATAGACCAGTTCCTGAAAGCGCACCCCGCCTTCGATCGAGGACAGGAAACCTTCCATCTCGTAGGTGAAATCGCCGCGCGCGCCCCAGATGCTGTTGAACCTGTCCTGCGACAGCGTGAAGCGGGTGCGGGCATCGTCGCTGAACAGCGAATGATTGGTGACGTCAAAGTTCTGGACGATGGTGTTGAACGTCTGCGAGCCGTTGAGGCCGATCTGGTAGGCGGTCTCGATCCGGTCGAACGAGGCATTGGTCGTGCCGCTTGTCCAGTTGCTTTGGCGAGAGCGGGGATACTGGTTGAGGTTGCCGAAGATATCGCGTCCGCCGCGCTGCCGCATGCGCACCTGAACCGATTCTTCCGTGCGCGTGGTTTCCGAATAGGAGACGTCAGCTGACACCTTCAGCCGGTCCGATGCCTGAACGGCCACCGACAGCCCCCCGCCGTAATAGCGTTCTGCGCGCTCGAGATATTCGCTGTTGGTCTCGATGCTGGTCTCACCGGTGAACTGGCGCAGCGCGCCGAAATCGCCGACGATCAGATCGTAATTGAGGCGCGTGGGAAGCGGAGCCAGCCGGTCATCAATGCGGCGCCCCTCGGCAAAGACAAGGTCATTGCGCTGTTCGGAAAAGACCCGGTTGGCGTACTGGAAATCCAGATTGATATCGACCGACGAGCCCGGCTTGATCTGGATCGCGCCGAAGAAGGCATCGCGCGCGTCATCGGTGATGTTCTGGCGGTAGGTGTAGCTGTTGCGGGCGACGACGAAATCCTGCGTGCCGGCCACCGCCGGGCGCTGCTGCACCCCGCCGACCAGAACCTCGCAATTGCCGGTGCCGCGCAGGCCGGTGGTGCCGGTGGTGTTGTCCGCGCAGTAGTTGATCGTGTCGCTGACCCGCGCTTCCTGTTCCGGGTTGCTCTGCACGTTGCGCTGGTAGCCGAGCGACAGGCCGATGTCCGTATCGCCAAGCGTGAACTGGTCGATCAGGCTGACCGTTCCGCGGTAGCCGAGATCAACGAACCGCTGGTCCTTGTCGATATCGGCGTTCTGGGGATTGTGATTGCCCTTGAGCTCGACCTGAATGCGGCGCTTGCCGAAATCGACCGGCTTGACGGTATCGAGCACGATCTGCCCGGCCACGCCCCCTTCGATCATGCTGGCCGACTGGGTCTTGTAGATACCCGCCGTGTTGAACAATTCCGACGGGAACTGGCTGAAGTTGACCGAACGGTCGCCGCTGCCGTTGGTCGCGGCGCGGCCGTTGACGACGGTCGATCCGAGATAGGGACCAAGGCCGCGGACCGAGATTTCGGTCGCCCCGCCCTGTTCGCGGTGCGAGGCAGCGCCGGTCAGGGTTTCAAGCGCTTCACCGATCGAAAGCGCGGGCAGATCGCCAACTTCGTCAGCACTCAGAGCGTCGAAGACCAGATCGGACTTGCGCTTCTCCGCGATCGATCCCTGCACGATCGCGCGGGTGCCGGTCACGGTGATTTCGTTCGAGGTCGTCCCTTCGGCAACCACTGTCGGATCGTCAGCGGACTGCGCGCTGAGTGCGGGCGCCTGGACCGCCAAAACCGAAACGCCGGCCAGCAGACCGATGCGCCGCAGTTCGCGGACAGCATAGGCGGGGCGACCCCGCGTGATGCGTTCAACCATATCACCTCTCCATCCGCCGATTCGAGCCGGCTTGCTCATGATGGCTGACCCTCGGGCATTGTTTTGTCAACCCATTGGTATTTTTTATTGGACTAAGCTTTAGGGGGCGCCTCATGAGCGCTGAAGCACAATTCCGCGCACGTAGCGTGCCTTGTTTGCCGAGTTATCTGCCTTAATTCAGCGCAATTCACCCTATATCTGCGGAACCAAACAGGTCTGACAAATTGGTTGACATAAAGGACTCGGGCGATAGTTTTACGGTCGGCAGCCATGGAAAGGGCGGCCTGGGAGAGAATATGGGTTATCCGCGCCTGCCGCTTGCCCGCGGCCTCATCGGCGGCATGATGCTGGCAGTGACGACTGCCGCCGTCCTGTCGGTCCCTGCGCCCGCACTGGCCCAGTCGGCACCGAAAGACGCCAAGGTGGTGCTAGTTCGCTCGCAGGAGGCGTATCGCAAGGCTGCCTCCAAGGCGCAGGCCGGCGATGTCATCGTGCTTGCAAATGGCGAATGGCGGGATTTCGAGATCGTGCTGACAGGGCGCGGCACCCGCGAGAAGCCGATCGCGCTGATGGCGCAGGAGGCCGGCAAGGTGATCATCACCGGTCGTTCCAACCTCAAGATTGGTGGCACATATGTGCTGGTCAGCGGGCTTGTCTTCCGGGACGGCTACACCCCCACAGGCGAAGTGATCGCTTTCCGCCGTTCCAAGGAGGATGTTGCCACCGATGCACGGGTCACGCAGGTCGTGATCGACCGCTTTAACCAGCCGGACCGCACCCGCACCGATTACTGGGTGGCACTGGATGGCCAGCGCAACCGCTTCGATCACAGCACCCTTATCGGCAAGACCAATGCCGGGGTGACACTGGCGGTCAGGCTCGATCTTGAAGGCAGCCGCGAGAACGGCCACCGGATCGATGCCAATTACTTTGGGCCGCGCCCGGTGCTCGGCTCCAACGGCGGCGAGACGATCCGGATCGGCACCAGCCGGGAATCGATGTTCGATTCCGCCTCCATCGTCGAAGGCAACATCTTCGACCGCACCAATGGCGAGATCGAGATCATCTCGATCAAGTCAGGCGCCAATATCGTGCGCGGCAATCTGTTCCTTGAGGCGCAGGGCGCAGTGACGCTGCGCCACGGGGACCGCAACATCATCGAGCGGAACGTGTTTCTCGGCAAGGGCAAGCCCAACACCGGCGGCATCCGTGTCATCAACCGTGACCAGATCGTGCGCGGCAATTACATGGAAGGGCTGCGCGGCACCGGCTTTGCAGGCGCGCTCACGGTTATGAACGGCGTGCCGAACTCGCCCGTCAACCGCTATGTCCAGGTCAGCAACGCCCTGATCGAGCGCAACACAGTGGTCGACAGCGCCCGCATGACACTGGCGGCCGGGTCGAACGCCGAACGCAGTGCGACGCCGGTGAACAGCCGGATGGTGCGCAATCTCGTCGCCTTCGGGCAAGCGCCCAAGCCGATCGAGGTGCAGGACGATATCTCCGGCATCACCTTCGATGGCAACGTGATCCAGACCGCAAGCCCGGTCGCAAGCTTCCCCGCCGCCGCGCAGGGCGCAGTAGCGATGGAGCGCGGCGCCAACGGGCTGCTCTACCCGGCCGATCCAGCCCTTGCCGCGACCGGTGCACCGCGCGATCTGGTGCTGCCGTCCCTTGATGCGGTGGGCGCGCGGCATTTCGTCAAGCCCGGCCCGGATGCGGCTTTCGGATCAGGCGCAAGCATTCCGGTGGCCGAGGGCAGCGCCGCACTGCTGGCGGCACTCGCGCAGGCCCGTGACGGGGACCGGCTGATCCTGAGCGCGGGCAATTACACGCTCGACCAGATCCTGACGATCGATCGCACCCTCACGCTTGAGGCGGCCGAAGGTGTTCGCCCGCAGCTGACCTTCAGCCGGACATGCCTGTTCGAACTGGCCGCAGGCGCCAATCTCCGGCTCAAGGGGCTCGACATCACTGGCGCGGACGCCCCCGATGTTACCGGCAACGCGGTGATCGCCACCAGCGCTGTCGCACCGCCGACCAACTTCCTTATCGAAATCGACGACGTAAGCGTCAGCGACCTGACAGTGAACAAGGCGTTCGACGTCATAGCGCTCGGCAAGGGCGCGCTGGCCGAACGCGTGACGATTGCCAACAGCCGCTTTGCCAACATTGCCGGCCGGGTGCTGGCAGGGGACAGCGAAACCGATGATCTGGGCCGCTACAATGCCGAGACCGTGGTGGTCACCGGATCCGATTTCAGTGCCATCGCCGGGCCGATCGTGGCGCTGTACCGCGGCGGTAATGACGAGAGCACCTTTGGCCCGCGGCTTGCTTTCGAGGTCAACAGCGTGGCCGATGCCGGGATGCGACCCTTGGGCGGCGCGCCTGCGGTTCTGCAACTGACCGGCGTTCAGAACATTCTGGTTGCCCGTAATGACTTCACCGGCAGCGCCCCGCTGCGGATTGTTCACACCACCGGTTCGCCCCTGACCCTGATCGAGAACAACACCGCTACCGCCACCCCGGCGCCGGTCATCACCCTCGCCCGGCCGGACGTGACGCCGCAACAGACCATCACCGGCAATGGATTTACGGAGCTTGCGTCATGATCGCCTTGCGTTTTCTGGCTGGTAGCGCGGCGCTTGCATGGGCCGCTGCCCTGCCCGCTGTCCCTGTCCATGCCGCAGGGTCCGCATCAACCGCGCAGGCAGAGGCGCAGACCACGGCCCCCGCCCCCCTCTTCGCAGAGGAAACCGCGCGCGCCGAACGCTTCGTTGCGGACATGATGGCCGGTGGGATCGATGTGCCGGTGCCGGTCGATGTCGGCGGCGGGGCAACCCATGAACAGCACAAGCGCAACTACCGCGCGCTCGCCGCAGCGGGTGAACTCTACCGCATCACCGGAGAGGCGCGCTATCGCGATTACGTCCGCGATATGCTGCTGGAGTATGCCGCGCTTTACCCCAGGATCGGCCCGCATCCCGCACGCTCGAACCAGCAATATGGGCGATTGTTCTGGCAGAACCTCAATGATGCCGTGTGGCTGGTGAACGCGATCCAGGGTTACGAACCGGTGCGGGACGCGCTGGGCGCGGCTGACCGTGCGCGGATCGACACGCTGTTCCGGCAGATGGCCGACTTCATGTCGGTGGAAAGCGGCAAGACCTTCAACCGCATCCACAACCACGCCACCTGGTCGACCGCCGGGGTGGGCATGGCTGGCTATGTGCTGGGCGATCGCGATCTGGTGGAGCGGGCGCTGCTGGGGTCCGCCAAGGACGGCAAGACAGGGTTCCTGCGCCAGATCGACCTGCTGCTCTCGCCCGACGGATATTATGCCGAAGGGCCGTATTATCAACGCTACGCCCTGTGGCCTTTCGTGGTGTTTGCCGAGGCCATTGATCGGCACGATCCTGCCCAACGCATCTTCGAACGGCGTGATGGCGTGCTGCTGAAAGCCGTTACCACCGCCATCCACCTCACCTATGACGGGCGGTTCCTGTCGTTCAACGATGCGATCCGCGACAAGAGCCTCAATACCGAGGAGCTCTATCAGGGCGTCGCGATTGCCTATGCCCGCACCCGCGACCCGGCCTTGCTGGGGATCGCCAAGCGTCAGGGCCGGGTGGCGTTCTCGCCTGCGGGTGAGCGGGTGGCGCGCGATCTGGCGGCGGGGCTGGCGCGCCCCTTCCCCTTCGGCTCGCTGCTTCTGCGCGACGGGGCCGACGGCACGATGGGTGCCTTGGCGCTGATCCGCCGGGGCAATGCCGATACGGGGCAGGCGCTGGTGGTGAAGAACACGTCGCTTGGCATGGGCCACGGTCATTTCGACAAGCTGAGCTGGCAGTTCTATGACAATGGCGCACAGATCGTCACCGATTACGGGGCGGCGCGGTTCCTGAACATCCCGGCCAAGGACGGGGGCAAGTACCTCGAAGAAAACGAGACCTGGGCCAAGCAGACCATCGCCCACAACACGCTGGTGGTGGACGAGCGCAGCCATTTCGGCGCGAGCGAGGAGGAAGGCGAGCGCCATGCCCCGCGCCAGCTGCACTTTGCCGACAGTCCGGAATTCTCTGTCAGCATCGCCGACATCGACAGCGCCTATCCCGGCGTCGCCATGAAGCGCATGCTCGCCAGCGTCGCCATCGAAGGGCTGGAACGCCCGGTGGTGGTCGATCTGCTGCGGGTGACATCTGACCGCGCCCGCCAGTTCGATCTGCCGCTGCATTACAATGGCCACCTGATCGAAATCGGGCCGAAGCTGAGCCAGAATCTGGCTGAACGCCCGGTGCTGGGCCGGGAATTCGGCTACCAGCACGTCTGGGTTGATGCCACCGCTACGCCCGATCCGGCGCAGGGCTTTGTAACGTGGCAGACGGGGGACCGGTTCTACACCTGGCGCTGGGTGCCGCAGCCCGGTGCGCAGCTGATCCTTGCCGAAAGCGGCGCGAACGATCCGAACTTCAATCTGCGCCGCGAACCCTTCCTGATCCAGCGTCTTACCGGGAAGAGCGAGGCTGTGTTTGCAGGCGTGCTCGAAAGCCACGGCCGTTATGACGGCGCGGCCGAACAGGTCGTCGCCAGCACCAGCCAGCTGCGTAGCGTCCGGGCGGAAGCCTTGCCCGGCTATGATCTGATGGTGATCGAAATGCTCAAGGGTGCACGCGTCGCCGTCGTCATTGCACAGGATACGGCAGCCGCCCGTTCGCATAGCGTGACGTGGGAAGGGCAGCGGCTGGAATGGACCGGCCCTGCCGCCCGCATCGCGCTCGCCCCGCGCAAGGCCGACAAGTGATGGCGAGCGGGGGCAGGCTGCGCTGGATCATCGTCACGCTGGTCGCTGTGGCGACGGTGATCAATTACATCGACCGCGGTGCGCTCGGCTTCCTGTGGCCCGAGATTTCTGCCGACCTCGGCCTCACCAAGACCGATTACGCGCTCATCCTCAATATCTTCACCTTCGCCTACGCCTTCGGGCAAACGATCTTCGGGCGGATCTTCGACTGGATCGGGACGCGGCTGGGCTTTGTCCTGTCGATTGTGGTCTGGTCGGCTGCGACCATGGCGCACGCGGCCGCGCGCAGCATTGTCAGCTTCGCGATCATGCGCGCCGTGCTCGGCCTGTCCGAAGCGGGGAACTGGCCCGGCGCGACCAAGGCCAACGCCGAATGGTTCCCGATCAACGAGCGGGCGCTGGCACAAGGCATCTTCAACAGCGGTGCCGCGATCGGCGGGATCATTTCCGCACCGGTGGTGGCCTATCTGTTCGTATTTCTCGGCAGCTGGCAAGCGGCCTTCATCGCCGTGGGCGCGCTTGGCTTCCTGTGGCTGGTGCCGTGGCTGCTGGTCTACAAAGGCGGGCCAGACGCACACCCGTGGATCAGCGAGGCCGAGCGGCAGTACATCCTGACTGGCCAGCGCGATGCCGCAACCAGCGCCGCAGCCTCCTATGCGCCCGGCGGGCTGGAGATTCTGTCGCGCCGGGAAAGCTGGGGCGTCATCCTTGCCTCCGCCGCCATCGACCCGATCTGGTGGCTGTTCGTCGGCTGGCTGCCGCTCTACCTCGCCGAGACCTACGGGTTTGGCGTGACCGAGATCGGTCTCTATGCCTGGGTGCCTTATGTCGGCGCGATGTTCGGCGCGTGGTTCGGCGGGCTGCTCGCCCGCAACCGCATCGCCGCCGGCTGGAGCGTCAACCGCACGCGCAAGACTGTGATCACGCTGGGCGGCGCGATCATGCTGGTCGCCCTGCTACTGACGATGCAGGCTTCGACCCCGGTGGTGGCGGTGTTGCTGATGGCCGCGATCCTGTTCGGCTTCCAGACCGCAATCGGCAACATCCAGACCCTGCCGAGCGATTTCTATGCCGGAACCTCGGTCGGTTCCCTCGCCGGCTATGCCGGCACGGCCGCGAAGCTGGCGGTGGTCGGTCTCAACTTCCTGATCCCGGTGATCACCGCCGAAAGCTACGCGCCCGCCTTTGTCGTGGGAGCCGCGCTGGCGACCCTCACGGTTGTGACCGTTTGGGTGCTGTGCCCCGATATCAAACCCCTTTCCGCCCGCAACGGCGTGCGGGCCATCCAAGGAAATCCATGATGAAGAAGCTTGAAGGCAAGACCGCCATCGTCACCGGCGGGAGCCGCGATATCGGTCGCGCTGTCTCGGAGGCGCTTGCCGCTGCCGGGGCGCGGGTGGTGGTAAACTGGTGCAACAACGAAGCTCCGGCGCACGAAACGCTGGCGGCCATCAACGCGGCCGGCGGCGATGCCATCGCTGTTCGCGCGGATGTCACCATCCCCGAAGACGCGGAACGACTGGTGGCCGAGGCCCGCGACTGGTTCGGGGAAACCGTCGACATCCTCGTCAACGTCACCGGCGGCATGGTCGCCCGCAAGCCGCTGGCCGAGATGGATATGGCCTTCTTCAACCATGTCATGCAGTTGAACGTCACCTCGACCTTCCTGATGACCAAGGCGGTGGCCCCCTTCATGCCCGCAGGAGGTGCGATCCTCAACTTCGCCTCTCAGGCAGGCCGTGACGGCGGCGGACCGGGCGCCGCCGCCTATGGCACGTCCAAGGGCGCGGTGATGACCTTCACCCGAGCGATGGCCAAGGAACTCGGGCCACGCGGTATCAGGGTCAATTCGCTGTGCCCCGGCATGATCGCCACGACCTTCCACGACACCTTCACCAAGGACGAGGTGCGCACTGCTGTCGCTGCCGCCACCCCCCTGCGGCGTCAGGGCAATGCCGCCGAAGTCGCCCGCACGGTTGTCAATCTCGTTTCCGACGACGCGAGCTTCGTGACGGGCGCGAACATCGACATTAACGGCGGCACCTTCTTCTCCTGATGGCACAATCCCAAATGGCGAAGGGGCGTATTGTCTGCTTCGGTGAAGTCCTTCTGCGCTTGGCCGCAACGGGGCGCGAGCTGCTGCTGCAATCGGGTCGGCTCAACGTCCATGTCGGCGGGGCCGAAGCCAATGTCGCGGTGGCGCTGGCGAGCCTCGGCCACGAGGTCGCGATGGTGGGCGCCCTGCCCGACAATCCTCTGGGACGCGCCGCGCGCGGGTTTCTGCGCGCGCAGGGGGTGGATGCCAGTGATGTGCGGAATGCCGAGGGGCGGATGGGCCTCTATTTCCTTGCCCCCGGCGCCGGTCTGCGCGCCTCGGAGGTGATCTATGACCGAGCCGGCTCGGCTTTCGTCGGGGCCTGTGCGCAAGGGTTTGACTGGCCGCGCATGCTCGAAGGGGCGGGATTGCTGCACCTTTCGGGCATCACTCCTGCGCTCGGCCCGCAAGCTGCCGCTGCCGCGCTGGCGGCGGCCGAGACCGCGAATGCAATGGGCGTGCCGGTCGCGTTCGACGGCAATTATCGCGCCCGCTTGTGGGAAGCGTGGGACAGCAATCCCCGTGCGATCCTGATACGGCTCGTGGCCAGTGCCGACATTCTGTTCGGCAATTACCGCGATATCGCATTGCTGCTGGGCACCGAGTTTTCAGGCGACGGGACCGAGCGTCGCCGCGCTGCCGCCGATGCGGCCTTCGCGCACTTTACAAGGCTGCGGATCATCGCCTCAACCGCGCGTCATGTCGATGATGCCGACCGCCACTGCATCGCCGCGCGCATCGACACGAGGGATGACAGCGTGCAGACCGATGAGATTGTGGTCGCAGGGATTGTCGACCGCATCGGCGGCGGGGATGCCTTTGCGGCCGGTATCCTCCACGGCCTGACCAAAGGTGCGCCGCTTGCCCAGGTGGTGCAAAGCGGTCTTGCGCTGGCCTGTCTCAAGCACACCTTGCCCGGCGACGCGGCGCTGTTCCGCGAGGCCGATCTCGAAGCCTTCCGCGCCGGGGTTGCGGACGTCCGGCGCTGAGGCCGGACGCCCTCGTTCCTCAGAACCGCACCGAAGCCCCGAACGTCACGCGCCGGTCAGGCAAGCCCTGGAAGCACAGCAGGGCATCATCGTTCACGCAGTATTGCGAGATCTTGGACTTGGTGATGTTGACGCCCTCGATGCCGATGTTCAGCCATTCGTTGACGTCGTAGTTGAGGCCGCCGTTGAGCTGCCCGCGCGCCGCCGTAACCACCGGGAAGCCGAAGGTGCTCGCCAAAGATGCGCCGCCCGCCGTGTCGAGCGTGCGGAACGCGCTGCGCCACGTGTAGCGCAGGCGTGCCGAAATCCCGTATTTCTCGTAATAGCCGGTGACGTTGTAGGAATGGCGTGAAAAGTCGAGCAGTCCCTGCACCGCCGTGACGGGCACAAAGCGGCGATCATCGTAGATGCCATTGATGGCGTTGAAGATGTCGGTCCCGCGGGCGGCCGAGGTGTTGGTCGCCGCGCCGCCGCCGAAATCCTGGAAGGTGTAGTTTGCCAGCACACCGAAGCCCGAGGCGAAACCCAATGTGTCCTCGAACTGCGAAAGGTCATACTGGGCCGAGACTTCGATCCCGGTCTGGGTGGTGCGGCGGGTGTCGTTGATCGTGGTCTGGATCGGCACGCACAACCCCTGGCCCCCGGTGTTGGGCGGCGAGAGGATGTTGCGGAAGGCGATGGGGTTGAAGATCCCCCCGCCTTCGCACGGCGCGGTGAGATCGCGGAAGCCGTTGATATCGAGCGGCGCGTCTTCCAACTGCGCCACGAACAGATCGGCCCGCCGCTTGTGGAACAGGGCGACGCTGATCACCGAAGCCGGGGCGAAATACCAATCAAGCGAGACATCGTAGGACGTCACGGTTTCCGGCGCGAGCCCGGGGTTGCCGATCGAAACCGGCGCGTTCTCGCTGGTGCTGAACACCACCGACGTGTTGAGCAGGTTGAAGGCGGGGCGGTTGATGTCCTTGGTGAAACTTGCCCTCATCATCAGCTTGTCGGTGATGTCGGCCGCAAGGTTGAGACGCGGCAGAAACACGGAGTAGCCGCCGCGCGAAGTGGTCTGCGTTACCGCGCCTTGTGCGACCGAATTGCCGATGGAGGCGATCTGCGTGTCGAGCCAGCGGAACCCCGCATTGCCGCGCACAGCGCCGAATTCGAAATTGGCCTGCGCGTAGAGCGCATGGGTGGTCTCGTCGATATCGAAGAAGCCCGAGGCGTTCTCGACCGGATTGCCCAGCGTGCGGGTGCTGCCGGCCGTGCGCATCGCCTGTTGCAGGATCGCCAGCGTGCCCGCCTGATCGCTGAAGGACCGCTTCGGATCGATCACGAGGAAGTCGCGGAAGTAGAGCGATCGGCCGTCGGCGCGGTTGAAGAAGGTTGGGCCGGGCACCAGCAATTCGGAGAACAGCGTGCCCCGCGGACTGTCGACGAGGTTGCTCAGCGACAGGTTGACGCCAATGTTGCGGAACTGGCTGCTGGTCTTGTTGACGCGGTAGCCCAATGCGACAGATTCGAGGAAGCTTGCCCAGCCAGAGGTATCTACCTCGAAGTCGATGCGGGCTGCGTCCTCCTTGTTGTCATTGCCATTGTTGCCGACATTGACCGCCTGCAACACGATATTCGCCGGATCGAGCATCTGGGCAGACGTCGGCGCAAAGGGCGCGCCATCGGCAATCCCGAAGCTCAGCTTGCCTCCTGAAAGGTCGTACTGGAACGGCACGGCGTTATCGTTGCGCGTCCCGATCGGCGCATTGGGATTGAGGAAGTTCAGCGTGGTGCTGAGGTTCGGGTTGGTGGAATTGGAAAGCGACCGGGCGACCTCGGCCTTCGCCTTGAGGATGCCGCTCTCCCATTCGCCGCCGAAACTGTAGATCTCGCTCTTGGTCAACCGCGCGCCGGTGTCACTGGAAAAGCGCAGGTTGGGATCAAAGCGGCTGCCGCCTGTACCCACCGGAATGACCCCGGTCTCAGCCACCTGGATGGAACCAAGCTTGACCCCGTCGAGCGTACCGAAATCGACGGTTTCGAAGGTCGTCGGGACGCTGACGTTGAGCACGGTATTGACCCGCGATCCCTGCACCCGCGAGCCTTCGGAGCGACGCTCCTGATCGTTCTGCACCGTGTCAAAGTAGAGCTTCAGGTTGTCGGTCGGCGCCCATTCAAGCGTGCCGGCGAAGTTGATCGTGGTGTAGCGGAACTGTTCGAGCGCCTGATTGAAGAACTGGATGCCAACAAAGTCGAAACCTTGTGCGGCCGGACGGCTCGCAGGCAATTGGCTCACCCCGCCGCGCACAACAGTGGCGTTGCGATTGGGGACCAGCCCGCCATCGCGATCGACACGGGGGCGGAAGGACAGCGCGTCCTGCTCGGCATAGCTTCCGCTCAGAACCAGACCGATTTCACCAATTCCGGTTGACCACTTATCGCCATATGCGGCCGACAGGCGGGGCTGAAGCGTCTGCGCCAGCTCGCTGTATTCGCTCTGTGCGCGCAAGGCGACAAGCCGGTTCTTGAGATCGAGCGGCCGGATCGTGCGGAGGTTGACTGTCCCGCCGACCGATCCCTCGATCGTGCCAGCCTCGGGCGCTTTTACCACCTCGACCGCCGCGATGATCGAGGCGTTCACATCCTCGAAGCTGATCCCGCCGCGCCCTGACCCCGAACCAACCGTCGCCACGCCATTGATCTCAACCCGGTTGGCGTTGGTGCCGCGAATCTGCACGCCGGTGCCGACGCCTGCCTCGCGCGTAATCTGAATGCCGGGGATGTTTTCAAGCACTTCTGCAAGGTTCTGGTCGGGAAGCTTACCGATGTCTTCGGCCTGAATCACCTCAACAAGGCTGCCGGCATCGCGCTTCTCGTCAAGCGCGCTTTGAAGCGCACTGCGAATGCCGGAAACGATGATCTCTCCCTCGGCTTCGGTGGCCGAAGAAGGCGTGCTTTGGGCAAGGTCCTGCGCAAACCCCGTGCCGGACCAAGCCAGCGCCCCAAGCGATGCCCCTTTCAGAAGCAAGCCCAGGCCACCGCGCACCAAACGATCTGGCAGCACTGCGCTGCAGCTCGAAACACCCATCATCCCCACCTCCCACAAAGCCTTCTGTTCTGGGGTGTAGGGTTACAATTGCACGATCCACATTGTCAAACCAATATAGCACCAATTTCCTATCTCAATTGGTCAACCAAATTCAACGAAAGGGGCTCCGCGCGCAAGGATGTGCGGTCCGATCGTCCCCCGGCGGCACAGCGCCGCACCCCCAATTGCTAACAAGGCCTTAAAGACGGCAAGCTCCCGGCGTTCTGCATAGCGAAAGGACCGGTGCCCGCCGATGATGCGCAAGGCAGGCCACGCCGTTCCTTTGGGAGACCGAGCCATGCCGCGACCGGATCGATCTGTGCAGAGCCAAGCCGGGCGCACCAAAGCGTTCGGGCTGGTGCTTGGGATGGCGCTGGGGCTGGCGGGCGGACTGGCCTCGGTCGCGCGCGCTGACGCCGGCGTGCACTGGCGGTTGGAGGCAAGTGTGCCGGTGATGTGCGCGATCATCGCGGTGGAGGCTCCCGCTGACCGGCCCTCGGGCCTTGTCATCACCACAAGCTGCAATGCCGAGCGATACCAGTTGGTGCTGTTCGATAGCGCAGGGCAGGCGGGTTTGCGCACGGCGCGCAGTTCGGCAGGGCCGGTGCAGATCAGCGGCAGCGCGGTCACCATCACCAGCACGCGGCCGGGCACCGCCCTCACCGTGATCGAACTGACCTCCCCCGTCCGCCCGGATCAGCTTTCGGTTACGCTGCGGCCGATCTAATAGGCGGTATATAGCAGCGTCAGAACATCGCGGTAATCGCCCGCGAAACGGTTGGTGCCGGGAGCAACCTCCAGCACCATTTCCTCGCGCACCGCCAACAGCCCGCGAAATGGACGGTTGATCTGCGCCCCGCTCGAAAGGTTCACCGCGATTCCGTCATAGGTGAGGCTATAGGGGATGGCGCGCAGTGGTCCTTGCACGGTGTGCACCAGCCGACCGCGATTTTGCGACTGGATGGTGATGCTGGCCGCCGCATTGCTCTGGTAATAAACGGCGGTGCGGATCACCGATCCGGCGCTGACCTCGCCAAAGCTGAGGTCACGGGTCATCGCCCCGTGTTCGGCGAGAAACTTGATCGCCGGCCGCACCGTGATCACGAACAGCACCGCCTGGGGCAGTCCGCTGCCGACCTGCACCAGCACCGTGCCACGATACTCGCCCGCAGCGGGAAACTGGCCGGCGCTCAGTTCGAACAAGTCGATCGTCACCGCCTCGCCGCGCACCAGCCGGCTGCGGGCACTGCCGCTCAGCACGAAGCGGGTGACATTGGCCTGCTGGACCAGACTGGAGTTGAGCTGGACAAAGCCCAGCTGATAGCTGCCATTGGCGAACACGAAGGCCGTGCCCGATTGCGGCGTGATGGTGACGGGCGCGCTGGTGCAGCGCGGCGGGATCGACCCCTCGGTGGCCTGCAAGATGATCTGGAGCACGGTGCGATTGGCCTGATTGGGATCATAGCTCTGCCCGCTCGCCTGCCGCCCCGTGATGCGATAACCGTCCGGACACGCGCCGCCGCCGCCTTGCCCCTGCGCGAGCACCGCGCCATGCCCTGCCACGCCGGCCCAGATCAGCAGCGCCGCAAGCACCGCGCGCAGGCGCCGGGCCATCCGGTATTTGCTCATGGGGCCACCTCCATCATCTGCGTGCCCAGCTTGATGATCGCGGGCGCTGATGCGTCGACCGTGAATTCGAACACCAGATCCCCGCCCGTCATTTCCACTCGGTAACGCCCCGCCGCCAGCTTGGAGAGCACCGCGCGCCCCGCAGAATTGGTGAAGACCCCGCTGGTCTCGCCCGTGGCAAGGTTGCGAACCACCCCGTCAGCCAGCTTCACCGGCGTTCCGTCCGGCAAAACGAAAGTGACCAGCGCCGAACGATAGGCATCGCTTCCGATACTTAGCCTAACCCCGCTCAGCGCGCCGGGATCGCTGAGATATTCGCCAGCGCCGATATCATAGCCCGGCGGCGCGCCAAGCACGCTGACACGGATATTGTCGGGCCGGTAGCCGGAAAGCTGGCTGATGACCGCTGGGCCAAGCGCGTTGCTCTGCCCTGCGCGCCGCCCGACACCGCTTGTCTCCACCTCCACGCGGGCCTCCTTGAGCGAGGCGTGGCGATCCACCATCACAAAGCCGCGCCCCGGATTGCGGCCGATGCCGAACTGGCCGTCGGCATAGGCAAGGCCCGATTGCAGGCGGAAATTGGCGATGTTCTGATCGCGCATCCCGCTGCGGCCATCGGCGCGCGTGCCGACCATTTCGACATCGAGATTGAAGCGCGAATTGGCAAAGCGCGCCTGCCCCGTCACCCGGTCGAACAGCGGGGAGTGTTCCGCGATCACCCCGTAATCGAACTCCGGCACGGTGATGTCGCGCACGCGGCGCGCTTCGAAGCGGGCCTGCCGGGTCACGCTGTCATAGCTGGCGGTCGAGAAATGGTTACGGCCCAGCGGGATCGTCAGCGTCGCCAACACCCCGCGATCGCTGCGCCCGCCAATATCGGCATAGCGCGCCGTGGCCGATGCCAGCACCCGCCCGAAGGAGGCCTGCAACCCGCCGAACACCGCGCGGGTGCCCGGGCCTCCGGCGTGGTTTTCGAGGTAATTGCCGGCCAGCGACACCGCCACCCGCTCGGTCAGGTTGAGCCGGTAATCAAGCGCCATGTCCAGCTTGACCGGATCGGGAAGACGGGCGGGCGAGAGCCGCCGGTAATCATCCGAACGATAATCGAGCCGGAAGTTGAGCTGGCTGCCGGCGTCCGACAGACCCAAGGGATCACCGCGATAGGCAAGGCTGACCGCATAGCCGAACGCCCCGCTGGCCACATCATTGCTGACGCTGCCACCCAGAAACAGCGCCCCGCCCGGCGCAAGGCTGGCCAATGTCACGCCCACATTCTGGTAATCCTCCATCAGCGCAAAATGGCCGCCCGCGGTGACCACATCGCTGAAGCCGCGGGTGTATTGCCCGGTCAGCAAGGGCGTGGCGGAATAGACAAAGCCGCCTGCGGCAGGCTCGCGCATCAGGCCGGCGGTAATGTTGAATTCACTGATCCCTGCGCCCAGCAATTCGATGTCATTGGCAAGGGTGAAGCTGTCGATCTCGCGCCGCCCGGTTGCATCCTCGATGATGATCGTGATGTTGGTCGATAGCGAAAGCGCGGGAATGCGATTGAGATCGACCGGCCCGGCATTCACCTCAAGCGCCTGAACCAGCGCGCCATTGGCATAGATCTCGATCCGCGCCGGGCGCTCCAGCACGAATTGGCGGCGGCCGGTCGGCCGGATATTGCGCAAGGGCTGCAAGGCATCATAACGCCGTTCAAGCGAGAAGCCGGCCACATCGGCCTCCCCCGCAATCAGCGGCAACCCTGCCACCAGATCACCCGCTGCCGCGCGCAGGGCCGGGCCTTCGAAGTCCCTGAACAGCACCAGCCGGTCGCGTTCGAACCTTTGCTGGAGCGTATCGGCAAGGTTCACCGTGCCGCCGAACAGAAGGTAGGCCCCACGCTCGCGTCCGCCGATATTCATGAAACCGGCAAAATTGTAGAGCAGCCGCGTGCGCCCTCGCGGATCGCTGAAATCATGAGAGCCGACGAGATTGCCGGTGACGCCCAGCGCGACATCTGCGGGCTGGACGCGCTCGGCTGCGCCGAGGCTGACATCCCCCATGAAGTCGAAGGTCTGCGCCCCCACGACCTCGGGCGCCAGCGCAAGCTTGATCATGAGGTTGGCAGGATCATAGGTGGCGATGATGCCGAGCTGCTGGAGCCGCGCCACGGGGAGGAAATTGCCGGTTTCACGCTTGAGCTCGGCGGCTTGCGCTGCGGCCAGCTTGGTGCCGAGCGCCTGTGCGAGCGAACCGGCCTCGATCGCGCGCAACTCGATCACAGTCAGTTCGGCGGTAACCAGCGGCAGCCGGTTGCCATCAAGCAGGGGGACCATGGTGATCCGGCTGACCCGCGGCGGGCGCGGGCCGGAGGTGGCGGGCGTGGGAACTGCGGCAAGCGCCGCATCGGTTGAGGGCGGGACCGGGACAACGGGCGCAGCGGGCAGGACATCTGGCGCAGGCGCGGCGCTACCGGGTGCAGCCGGGACAGCACTTCGGGTGGCCGCGTCAACCTCGTCGTCCAGCAGGGCTGTTCCATCGAACAGGATCGGGCTGCGGGCGGACGGGGGTGCGCTTTCGATCCTAGGGAGCGAACCTTCGGCGCGTTCGATCAGGCCACCGAACAACAGACCGTCCGCCCGCTCGGCCGCCCCGATGGTCATGAGGCCGGCTGACTGGCGGAGCAGGCGCGCGGCTGCCGGATCGTCGGCAAAACCGATGATCCGCGCCCGCGCCGCTTCCGGCACCAGCGCCAGTCTAAGCGTCAGGCTGGCCGGATCATAAGTGGCGATGATGCCCAGTTCCTGAAGGCGGGCCACGGGGAGGAAATTGCCAGCCTCGCGCGCCAGTTCTGCAGCGTGGGCCGGGGGCAGCTTGCCGCGCAGCGCCCGTTCAAGCGAACCGGCCTCGATCGTTCGCAGCTCGATCACGTTGAATTCGGCCGTAACCTGCGACAGCCGCTTCCCGTCAAGCTCCGGGTGCATAAGGAACAAGGTGGCCGGCGCCGTCGGCATGGCGGCGGCGGCCTGCGCAGAAGCCAGCGCCGCCGCCATATTGGAGGCTAGCGGGATATGGGGGATCGGCGGCACGGCATAGCGGGCCGCAGCAAGGGTGTCAGGCGCAGCCCACGCAGCGCCGCTGGTGGCCGTCAGCAACGGAGCCAGCACCAGCCGGCCGCGCCGCGTTCCACCAAGCTTCCGGCCCCCGTCCCCCACGGATCAAGCCATCACCACCGGCTGTGCCACATCCGTGCAGCAGCAGCGGCAGGGGGCAGGCCTGCGTCAGCTCTCACCGCGCAGCAGCCGAACTTCGACAGGCCCGCTTGCCGCAGCCGAACCTGCAACAACTTCGGGCGCGAGCGGGAAGGTGAATTCGCGGGTCGCGCCGGGCGGCACGATCGGGTTGCTGACCAGTGTCGCCAATTCGTCCGGGGTCAGCGTGACGCGCGCTGCACCGACGCGATATTCGAGCACCTGTCCGTTCAAAAAGCCGTAATCATTGCCGCTATTGGCAACCTTGAATCGCAAGGTACCGTCCGTGGCCGCCGCCTCGCTCACCGCAAGACGTGCCCGCGCGCGGGGCGGCTGGACATACACCGCGACGCCGAAATTGTAGGTGAACTGGATGCCCGTGCCTTCCAGCTTGTTCACCGGAACCTCGGTCACCTGCACGACGAAAGCCTCGGCCACTTCGCCCATATCACCGACATACTGAAAGCGGATCGCCTGCGACTGGCCTGCGGGAATCTGCACCTGCGGGGGGAAGGTGATGAACTCGTCGTCTGCCGGCTCGAACACTTGCTCCCCGTTGGCCGCGACCACCCGGCGAAACACCTGGATCTCGACCGGAAGAGCCTCCTCGCGGATGTTGTTGATCGTGATGGTGGCGCTGTTCTGGCCGCGATCGGGCTGCAGAAACACCCGCATCGGCGTGACCTCATAGGCATGCGCCGCCGCGGCAAGCGCGAAAGCGGTTACCATCGCCAAAGCGATCGATACCCACCGCGTTAGCCTTTTGCCCTGATCGACCATGCCCGGTTGCGTCATCCGATTTTCCGTTGAAATGTCCGTTGCGGGGCCAGCCGCTCCTCTGACAAAGGGGCAAGCTTGGTAAGCCCCTATGGCAAACTTCGACTAACGGACATTGCTCGCACAAAAAAGTGGTGGAACCTTGCGGCTCCACCACTTTTTGTTTTCGCGCGGGGCTGAAACCCCGGCTGATCAAATGCGATCAGTTGGCGGTGACGGTGATGGTCACGGTGTCACGGTAGTTGCCCGCATAAACGGTGGTGCCCGTCGCACCCTGTGCGCCGAAAGCCTGGAAGCTGACGTTGCCGGTTTCGCCCGCCAGGAACGCAGCGCTGCCGCTGAAGGTCGCGCTGACCGGCGTGGTCAGCTGCTGGGCCGAAAACGCGATACCCGAGTTGCCGGTGTGCGCCATGTTGAAGCGGATGCGGCGTGCGTTGTCGGTGGTCGCCTGGCCGTCGAGCGTCAAGAACCCGTTGTTCTGCGACGTGATCGTGCGGGTGAAGCCGTTCGCGCTGTTGCAGCGATAGGTCGCTTCGCCTGCGGCCACATCAACCGTGCTGGAGGACGCGACAGTGGCCAGTTGGCCGAAGTCGACCGGGATGGTCGAACCGCTCGCGTTGAACACGCCGCAAGTCGGCGCAACCTGGGCGTTCAGGTTGTAGGTCAGGCTCTGAGCCGAAGCGGGGACGGCAGCAACGGCGACAATACCGGCAGCGATAAGTGCAATCTTCTTCATTGGTCTGGTCCTCTAGGTTGAACGTGAAAAGTTGGTTGGTGGGTATGGTCGTGTCAGTTGGCGGTGATCGTGATGGTCACCGTGTCGCGGTAGTTACCGGCCAGAACGGTCGTGCCGGGCACGCCGTTGCCGGTGGGCGCCGCGCGCACCCCGAAGGCCCGGAAAGTGACGGTCCCGGTCTGGCCGGCGAGCCAGGGCGGGGCGCTGGGAAAATTGCGGCTGACCGGCGCCGTCAGCTGGCGCATCCCGAAGGCGAGCCCGTTGCCGCCACCATGCGACATTTCGAAGCGGATGCGGCGCCTGACATCGGTGGTCGAATTGCCCCCGAGCGTAAGCCACCCGTTGTTCTGGGAGGTGATGGTGCGGGTGAAGCCAGACCGGATGGAGCAGCGATAGGTGGCGCTGCCCGCGCCCACGCTGACAGACGCAGTCGGATCGACATCGGCGAGCGAGCCGAAGTTGACATCGATGACCGGTCCGGTCGGGCTGTAGACGCCGCAAACCGGCGCGACCTGCGCGCTCATCTGGTAGTTCACCGTCTGGGCGCCAACCGGCGCGGCGGCGAGCGCGGCAATGCTGGCGGCAAGCACAACGGAATGTCTCAAGACCATATCCTCTTGCAGCCTGTCAGTTGGCGGTGATGGTGAGTGTGACGGTGTCGCGATAGTCGCCCGCGAACACCCGCGTTCCGGCTGGCGCGCCGCCGCCGGCGGTGCCTTGCACACCGTAAGCGCGGAACCACACGCGGGCATTTTCGCCATTCAGGAAACGCGGGTTGCCCGCGGTGTCCCGGTGCGTGCTGACGCGCGGCGCGGTGAGTTGAGCATAGTTAAACCCGTCCGCTCCCCAGTGTTGCATGGTGAACAGGACCCGCCGCGCGTTATCGCTGGTGGGTTGGCCGCCGAGCGTCAGAAAGCCGCCGTTCTGCGATGCCACGGTGCGGGTGAAGCCCGCCAGCACGTTGCAGCTATAGGTGATGTCACCAGCGGGACGCCAGACGAACTGATCGGGCGGGATCGTTGCGAGCGCACCGAAATCGACGGCCACGGTCTGGCCTCCGGCATTATAGGCACCGCACACTTGCTGGACCTGCGCGCCCAAGGCGTAAGCCGAACTCTGGGCCATAGCTGCGTCGGATGCAGACAGAGCCAACGCAGCGAAGGTTAGCTTGAGCAGTTTCATCTCTCATCCCCCCTTCAGCAACATGGAGCACGCGGCTCAGGTTCATCCCACTGCCGCGTGTGGCAGGCATCGCCTTGCCAAACCGGCCTCTCGAGCCAGACCTAACGCAGGTTGGTAAATGAACAGTTACCTAACTTTAGCCTTTGTGAATCTCCGTAGGCGTTCAGCGAAAAGCGTAAGGTGAGCTCCCCTAGGCAGCACCGCAGCGGATAGACAGCCTGCGCGGTGCAGACCCCCTTCCTCGAGACTGCCAATAAAATTTTGCATCTCGCGAAGGGTCATCTAGCCATTGCACGTAGAGGGGAGTGGAAGGGGCGCGCAGATGTCTGATCAGCAAGATCACCACGATATAATGGAGGCCGAGCCTGCGCAGGCGGTGCCCTCGCCGCCGCCGGAGCAAGCGGACGCCGCGGCAGGATTGACCGCGCCTGCACCTGCATCGCCGCCTGTCCGCCACGCGGCATCAGCGGCCGCAAGCGCGCTCGCTCTGGCGGTTGCCGCCTGCGGAGGCGGGGGCAGCAGCGGCGGCAGCACGGGCGGCGGCGCCCCGCCGGTCGCCACGGTGCGCAAGCCCCAGAGCGATGCCGAGGCGACCCGGTTCCTGCTACAAGCCTCGCTCTCTGCCTCGACCGGGCAGATCGCCGAGCTGCGCAGCGAAGGCTATGAGCCTTGGCTCGATCGCCAGTTTGCCGCCGCCAACAGCCAGAGCGCCCGTACATTCTTTGCCGACCGCAACCTCGACCGGGTCGATGCCAACCGCTTCTACAACTCCGCGGTCATCGGCGATTACATGGTCTGGTCGCAGCTGCTTTCGGGCGGCAATCCGGTGCGCAAACGGATCGCCTTTGCGCTGTCGGAGTTCTTCGTGGTGTCGGCTTCGGGCGTCAACCTGACCTGGCGCAGTCAGGCGATGGGGGAATATTGGGACATCCTCAACGCCCGCGCCTTCGGCAATTTCCGCGATCTGTTGCAGGATATCACGCTGAACCCGGCGATGGGTGTGTTCCTCAACACCCGCGGCAACCGCGCCGCCGATGCCCGGACGGGGCGCGTGCCGGACGAGAATTACGCGCGCGAGGTGATGCAGCTGTTCACCATCGGGTTGTTCGAGCTCAATCCCGATGGCTCCCCCAAGCTGGCGGGCGGCAACCCGATCGAAAGCTACACAAGTGAAGACGTCACCGGACTGGCCCGGGTGTTCACCGGATATGACTTCGATCTTGCCGGCCTTGCCTTCACCACCGAAGTGGGGGGCACCCGCCAAATTCCCGATGCCGAATATACCCGCCGGCCGATGACCGCCGATCCGGCCCGCTGGGTTCCGGCGCGCACCACCGGGTTCCATTCATCCGAGGCCAAAACCTTTCTTGGCCTGACCATCCCGGCCGGGACCGGCGCTGCCGAAAGCCTGCGCCGCGCGCTCGATCACCTGTTCAACCACCCCAATGTCGGGCCGTTCTTCGCCCGGCAGATGATCCAGCGGCTGGTGACGAGCAACCCCTCGCCCGCCTATGTGGGCCGGGTCGCGGCAATCTTTGCCAATAATGGCGCAGGGCGCAGGGGCGATCTGGCGGCGGTGTTCAAGGCGATCCTGACCGATGCCGAGGCGCTTGATCCAGCCGGGCTGACCAACCCCAATTTCGGCAAGCTGCGCGAACCGGTGCTGCGCTATGTGCAGCTCGCGCGCACCTTCAACGCGCGTTCCAACAGCGGCAACTGGCAGGTCGGCGACCTCAGCGATGCGGCAGGCGCGCTGGGGCAAAGCCCGCTGCGATCGCCGTCAGTGTTCAACTTCTTCCGCCCCGGATACTTCCCCGCCAACACCGAAATCGCCAATCGCGGCCTGCTCGCGCCCGAATTCCAGCTGGTCAACGAAACGTCGGTGGCGGGCTATGTCAACTTCCTTGAACGCGCGATCACCGGGGCCCGCACGCCGGTGGCCGACATCGCGCTCGACTTCGCAGCCGAGATCGCCATCGCGCAGGATAGCGTCGCCTTGCTCGACCGGCTCGATCTGTTGCTGACCGGCCGCCAGCTCAGCACAGGGGTGCGCGATACGGTCCGCACCGCGATGGAGGATGTGCCGTTGACAGCGAGTTCGACCAATGCCGAACGGCTGCGGCGGGTGCAGATCGGCGTCACGCTGATCCTCGCATCAACCGATTATCTGATCCAGAAATAGGCTTCGGGGGGACGCGCAGATGTTCATCGGCAAAAGCAGCGAGATCGAGCGGCGGGCTTTCCTGAAGCGATCGGGCCAGCTCGCCATGATGGGGGCGGCATCCACCTATGCGCTGGACCTTGCAGGGCTGGCGGAGGCCGCGGCGTTCAGCAATACCGGCGGCTACAAGGCGTTGGTTTGTGTGTTCCTGTATGGCGGGAACGATCACGGCAACACACTGATCCCCTATGATGCGACCAATTACGCCCGCTATGCCGCGATCCGCGGGACAGCCGGGTCCGAAGAGGCATCGGGTATCGCGCTGGCGCGCAATGCGCTGGCGAACACGGTGCTCGCCACTCCGTCCGGTCAGAGCCTGACCGACGATATCACCTATGCGCTGGCACCCACCATGCCGCGGCTCAAGACGCTGTTCGATGCAGGCGCGATGGCGCCGCTGCTCAATGTCGGCCCGCTGATCGCCCCGCTGACCCGCGCGCAGTATGACGCAGGCAGCGTGCCCCGCCCGGCCAAGCTGTTTTCGCACAACGACCAGCAATCGACCTGGCAAAGCTCGCAGCCCGAAGGCGCGCGCACGGGGTGGGGCGGACGCATGGGCGATCTGGCGCTGAGCTCGAACACCAATGCGATGTTCACCGCGATCAATGCCACCGGCAACGCGGTGTTCCTGAGCGGCCAGACCGCCGTGCCCTATCAGGTCTCGCCCGCCGGAGCGACGCTTTACAACCCGCTCCAGACCGGGCGCTTGTTCAATTCCGCCGCCGCCTCGCAGGCGCTCGGCACCTTGCTGCGCAGTGGTTCGGGCAATGTCATGGCCGCCGATTATGCGCGCTTCAACGACCGCTCGATCCAGTATGGCGCCTTCGTCAATGATGCGCTGCGCGGCGTGACGCTGAACACCAGCTTTGGCAGCGGCAACCGCCTTGCCGACCAGTTGCGCGTGGTTGCCCAGCTGATTGCGGCGCGCGGACAGTTGGGGGTGACGCGGCAGGTGTTCCTTGTCTCGCTCGGCGGGTTTGACAACCATGACGGGCTGATCGGCACCCATGACGCGCTGCTGGGTCAGGTCGATGCCGCGGTCGACGCGTTTTACCGCGCCACGGTTGAGCTGGGCGTGGCGAATAACGTCACCACCTTCACCGCCTCCGATTTCGGGCGCACCCTGTCCTCCAACGGCGATGGCTCGGATCACGGCTGGGGCGCGCACCATTTCGTTGTCGGCGGCGGCGTGCGCGGCGGGCGGTTTTATGGACGCGCGCCGCAGGTTTCGATCACCAGCAATGATCAAGTCGGCCAAGGACGCCTGCTTCCGACCACCTCGGTTGACGAGCTGTCCTCCACGCTGGGCCTGTGGTTCGGCGTCGCGCCCTCGGAACTGCCATCGGTTGCGCCCAATATCGGGCGCTTCGCTTCGCCCGACATCGGCTTCATGAAGCCCGCAGCCACCGCTGTCGCGGCACCGGCATAAGGAAAGGGGGCGGGCGTCCGCATCAGCCGGACACCCGCCCCCGATTTCGTCACCCTGCGGCGCGGCCTTTAGAAGCCGAGCTGGTCGGTGGTAAACCGGATCCCGGCATAGAAATACCGGCCCAGCCAGCCCACGCCAGACTGATTCGCCAAACCGCGGATCGGCAGTTCGTTGGTGAAGTTGTTCACCCCGAGGAAGAAGTTCGCGCGTTCGTCATCCGTCCTGATTTCGGCGCGGATATCGTGGATGAAGCGGTCATTGATCGTCAGGAACTCGGGCGCGGCGATATCGGGATCGCCGGCGATCTGGTCCTTCTCGAAGCGTAGCTGGTCGCCGACATATTGCACCCCGTAGTTGAGCGCGAAGTTGCCCAGCGTCCAGGTAATGTCCGCCGTACCGACCCATTCGGGCGCACCGTTCTCGCCCTGGTTGTCATCAACGATCCCGCCATTGGCCGGCAGCACCAGCAGCTTGTCGAGATATCCCAAGGTGCCGCGCAGATTGAACCGGCCGAGCGACCCGCTGCCCGGTTCAAAGGCATAGTTCACCGTCACGTCAGCACCCGCCGTCTCGATAAAGGCGACGTTCTGCGGCGAAAGAAGGTAGTTGCTGACGAAGCCGGTGGTGGCCGATCGCGTGATCGCATCGCAGAACACGTTGTCGAGGCTGGCGGAGTCCACGCAGAACTGCGCGGTTTCGTTCAGCGAGGCCGTGCGCACCGCGTTGGTGAGGCGGATGTCAAACCAGTCGCCGGTGATGGTCAGCCCCGGCACAAAGCGCGGCTGGAGGATCACGCCCGCGGTCCAAGTGGTTGCGCTTTCCTCGGTGAGGTTGCGGTTGCCCGAGAACACGCCTTCGCGGCTGGCGCTGGAGTTGATGTCGCTGGCCGGATCGAAGGTGTCGAAATTGACCCCCAGCCCTTCGATCAGCGCGCGGCAATTGGCAGCGCGGAACGATGTGCCCTGGTTGAGGTTCTCCGGCCCGCACGGATCGTCGATGAAGGCGAAAGTCCCGCTGCGCGGCGAGAACAGCTCGGTAATATTGGGCGCGCGCACCGATTCCGAATAGCCGCCACGGAAGCGGATATCCCGGATCGGGGCCCACTGGCCGTTGATCGACCAGGCTTCGGTGCTGCCGACGGTCGAGTAGTCGGAATAGCGGCCCGCCACCGTGAATTCGAGCACGTCGAAGAACGGACGGTCGGACAGAAGCGGCACGTTGATTTCGCCGAACACTTCCCACACGTCGAAGCTGCCGACCTCGGGCGCCAGCAGCGCCAGATCGGCCAGCACGCCGCTGTTCGGATCGAAGTCGGTCACCTGCGTCGAGATCGTATCGGGCTGGAAATTGCTCTTTTCCTTGCGGTATTCTCCGCCGAACGCGAAGTTCACCGCGCCGCCGGGCAATTCGAAGAACTTGCCGAAATCGCCCGAGATGAAGGCGTTGGCGACGTGCTGTTCGATCCGGTAATCATTGGTGGTGTCAGTCAGGATGAAATCGAGCGCGGCCTGACTGGCGACGCCTTCGCCGAAAATGTTGAGCGGCACGCATTGGCCCGGCGCAAAGGTCTGCGGGGCCTCGCCATAATTGCCATTACCGGCGTCCGCGATCGCTCCGCCGTCAACATTCACGCGGCAATCGATCACGCCATTGGGCGTGCCGGTGCGGAACTGGCCCACATCGACCACATCAAGCGCGGCGAAATAACGGTCTTCGATACGCTGGTTGGTGGAGATGTAGGTGGTGTCATTGCGGCCATAGACATAGCTTGCCTCGAACTTCACGTTGTCCGAAACATTGCCATCCAGCCCGATCACGGTGCGATAGAGATCGCGCTCGAGATTTTCGTTGCGGGTGCCGAAATCGAAGTTGTCGCGGTTGAACAACAGGCCGCCGAAGGTGCCCAGCCCGGCCGCCCGAACATTGGCCGGGATCAGCGGATTGTCTTCCGAGATGAAGGTGAAGAAGTCGAAGGACGGCTGGGCGACCGAGAAGTTCTTGGTGCGGACATATTTGCCTTCAGCAAACAGGCGCACATCCGGCGTCAGTTCAAAGCTCAAAAGCGCGTTGAAGGCGTGGTGCCTGGTGCCGGCCTGAAGATCGCCCTGGTAATCATTGACAGGCGTGTTGTCGCCGCCCTGCGCCAAGAAGCCCGATTGCGGCAGGAAGGTGCCCGCATCATAGGGCCGCCCATCGCCGCGGAACAGCGGGCTGAAGCTATCGTCGATCACCAGCGCGCCATCGGGCGAGCTGTCGGCATAGCCGATACGGTTCAGGAAGATGTTGTCCGGCACATTGGGATCATCGGGAATGTCGTTGGGGTTGCGGACCAGCGTTTCGGCCTCGTAACGCCCGTTCGGACGATCGCCAAAGCCGACGCGGCCATCCTTGCGGAACTCGTAATTGAGCGCGATGTTGCCGCGATCATCGGCGAAGTTCTTGCCGACCGTGGCCGAGAAGAAGTTGCTTTCGGCGTCACCGAAATCGGAAATGCCGTTCTGCGCGCGGACATCGATGCCTTCAAAGTCGCGCTTCATGATGAAGTTGACCACACCCGACACGCCGTCCGCACCATAGACCGAAGAAACGCCGCCGGTGAGGATGTCGACCCGCTCGATCAGGCTGACGGGGATGGTGTTGGTGTCGACCGCAGCCTCGCCCGAGACGCCCGCGACATGGCGGCGGCCGTTGACCAGCACCAGCGTGCGGTTGGAGCCAAGGTTGCGCAGGTTGAGCAGGTTCACGCCCGCAGCGCCAGTGCGCGCCTGCGAGCCGGCGGCATCGAAATTGGTCTCGGAATTAAACAGCGCCGGGCTCTGCGCCAACAGTTCGGTGACGTTGTTGATGCCCGACTGCACGATGTTCTCGGCCGTGATCGCGACCACCGGGGTGGCAGTGGCGGCTTCGGGACGTTGGATGCGGGTGCCGGTGACGACGATTGCTTCGCCGGCATCCTCGGCCGTGTCTTCATCGGCCACGACCGCTTCCTGCGCCGCGGCAAACGACGGCATGACGACACTCAGCCCGATGGTGCCAACCGTCAGCATGAGGTGGGCGCGCCGACGCTTTATATCCCTGATAATCATCCAGATATTTCCCTGTTCGAGATCGTTGTTCGGTATCCGCTAAAGCGCGGCACGGCGATGCACGGGGCACCTCTCGGCCTGAAGCCGCCACGAATACAGGCGCGGTCCTGATGCAATTTCCGTGGGCCCCGCAACCAAGTGGGGGTCGTGCTTGCGGCGAAATGACACATTTATGTGATAAATTGCCGGGGAGGTGCGGCCATGCTCTCCCTGGCATTGCACCTAACGAACGGGGCTTGCCCCTGCTTGCGGTCACACCTGCCTTTGTCCCCACGCTTTGTTAACGGCCTTTCGGGCATGGCAGGCGCGTGACGGAATCGCCGCGCCTCGACGCCATCCGCAGTCTCGGACTTGATGCGATTCCCGACCGGGATCTGTTTTCGCGCATCACCGTTCTGGCCAGCACCATGCTGGGCTGCCCGATTGCGCTGCTTTCAGTGGTGGAGCAGGACCGCCAATGGTTCCTGGGCCGCACCGGCACCGATCTTCTGGAAACCCGGATCGAGGATGCGTTCTGTGCGGTCTGCGTTCTGGGCGAAGGGCCGTTGATGATCGAGGATGCCGAGGCCGATGCGCGCCTCTGCGACAATCCGCTGGTTACCGGCGCCCCCTTCATCCGCTCCTATCTCGGCGTGCCGGTCCGCACCAGGGAGGGTATGATGATCGGCGCGCTGTGCGTCATCTCGCCCGAACCGCGCACCTTCTCCCCCGAACAGATCGGCCAGCTGGAGATGCTTGCCGAACTTGCGGAAAAGAGCATCGCGCTTCACGGCAGCACTCGCGCCCTGAGCCTTGCCAATGCCGCGCTCCAGCAATCGAGCCAGATCTTCCGCCAGGCCGAACGCGCAGTGAATGTCGGAAGCTGGTGGGTCGATCTTGCAACGCGGCGGCTGCACTGGTCAGATCAGGTCTATGCCATCACCGGGCTGGAGCCGGGCCATTCGATCAACTTGCGCGATGTCGTGCAGCTCTATCAGCCGGAAGACCGCGCGATGGTCAGCAAGGCAATGGACGACACGATCGAGGGCGGAAAACCGTTCATGTTCGAAACCACGATCCACCGCCGCGATGGCGAGGCACGGCGGATCCGGGTCGTGGGCGAACGGATCGATGTTGACGGCCAGCCAGATTGCGTCGCCGGGATCATCCTCGATTGCACCGAGGAACACCTGCGCAACGCCGCGCTCCAGCGCGCGGCCGAGCGTGACCGGCTTACCGGGCTCTACAACCGCGCCAGCTTCGACCAACGCCTCGCCCAGGCGATGCAGCGGGCCGAGAGCGAGCCGGTGACCATCGCGCTGCTCGATCTCGACGGGTTCAAGGACGTGAACGACACGCTCGGCCATCTGGTGGGCGACCGCGTGCTTGAAACCATCGCCGGCCACTTGCAGCTGCGCACCGCGGCCGGCGTGTTCCTTGCCCGGTGGGGCGGCGATGAATTCGCGCTGCTGTTTCCCGCCGGGATGGCGCTGCGCGATGTGACCCGCTTCCTTGAAGATCTGGTGGCAGAACTGACCGAGATGCCCCCGCTCGGCAGCGCGCTGCTGCGCATCGGCGCAACCTGCGGGATCGCGCGGATGACCACGGCGGGCAGCAGCGAGGAAATCATGCGCCGCGCCGACCTTGCGCTCTATCGCGGCAAGGAACAGGGGCGCGGGTCAGTGGTGTGCTGGGACCAGCAGATCGAGGCCCGCCAGTCCGAACGACAGCACGCCATCGTGCGGCTGCGCAGCGCGCTCAATGCGGGCCGGGCGATGGCCGCCTATCAGCCGATTGTTGAACTGGGCAGCGGCGCGGTGGTATCGGTCGAGGCTCTGCTGCGGCTGCGGGACGAGAACGGCACCATCATCGCGGCGAGCGAGGTGTTCTCGGCCCTGCTTGATCCCGAACTGTCCCGCCGGGTCAGCCGGGTGATGCTGGATCAGGTCGTCACCGATGGCCCGGCAATCCTTGCCCTGTTCGGGCCGGACACCCGCATCGGGCTCAACCTTTCGGATGCGGATTTGCGGCGGGGCGATTACGTCCGCCACCTGATCGACGTGATCGACGATAGCGAACTGACGCCGCGGAACATCTGCATCGAAGTGACCGAGACCATGTTGCTCGATGCCGGCGGGCAATTGCGCCAGTCGCTGGCGACGCTCGACGAATGCGGCTTCACCATCTGCCTTGACGATTTCGGGACCGGGTTCTCATCGCTCACCCACCTGCGCGCCTTCCCCATCCACAAGGTCAAGATCGACCGCGATTTCATCGCTGCCATCGGTGAGGATCACCAGTCGCGCCTGATCATTCAGGCGATCGTGCAGATGGGCCACTCGCTGGGCCTGCGCGTGGTGGTGGAAGGGGTGGAAACCGAAGAGCAGGAAATCTTCCTGCGCGCGATCGGCTGCCAGCATGTGCAGGGTTATCGCTATGGCCGCCCGATGCTGCTGGGTGATTTGCAGGCGCGTTTTGCGACCGCAGCCGAGGCGCCAGCGGCGCTCAAGATGCCCCCCGCGAAGCGCCGCCGCGCCTGACCCACTGCCCCTGATCTACTCTCGCAGCATCGCCATGGCGGGCGCATCGCCAGCATGGAAGATCACTGTCTCCACCTGCGTCCCGCCCCCGATATTCACGCGGTTTTCCTGCCGCGCCCAGACATCGGTCAGGACCTGCGAGTTGAACCGCAGCAGGGACTTGTCGCCAGCAGGCGCAGGCACCTCCTGATAGACCCACAGGCTGCCGCCGATGATCTCGCTGCCGACATAGGCCGGGGTCACCGTCGCGCCGTCCACCTGCAACTGAAAGCGGCGGGTGACATAGGCGGCAAAGGCCTCGCGGCTTTTGGCGCTGCCGATGATGTCGGGGTTCTTCGCTCCCTGCCCGCGCAGTGCGTGTTCGGCATCGTGGACCGGCACCTGATGCGCGATCTCGATCATCCCCGAGCGCGGGTTCAATGACAGCGTGCTGATCGCAATCTTCTGCTGGTGCGCCCCGGCGTTGCTGACCCCGGCGAGCGGGGCCAGCATCAGCGCCAGCGCGGCAAGCCAGCAGCGCAGCAGCATCACTTCTTCTTCTTGTCCGGCTCGGCCCCGGCAGCTTCGCCCATCAGATCGCGGCTGACGCGCGACTTGCTGGCTTCATCCTTGAAGGCCTCGATCCGGCTGGGGATGATGCGGCGCGGGTAGTGGTTGTTTTCCAGATCGGCGTCGCCGGTTTCCCAATCGGGATCGACCATCACCTGCACCAGTTCCTTACCCTTGGGATAGACCAGCAACTTGGCCACTTCCTTGCTGTTGCGACGCCAGATTTCGGCCGGGATGTTGAGCTTCTCGGTCGATCCGTCCTTGAAGGTCAGGCCCAGCACGATCGGCATCACCAGCCCGCCCTTGTTGCTGAAGTTGAGGACGTAGTAATTGGCGTCCTCCTTCACCGCCCGGTCAAAGGCAGCGCGTTCCCACGGGGCGAGGCCTTCGAGGAAGTCCTTGTAGCCCTTGGTGTCCTTGGGCGTGACGGTGAATTCGTCATTTTTGTCGTAGAAATCGGTCACGCCCGGGTTCTCGAGCACCCAGATCGGCAGGCCTTGCTGCTGGTTGATTTCGATCCCGACCGGCGTGGGCTCGTCAGCGCGTTCCTTTCGGCGGCGGGGCAGGTCGATGTCCGGGTTCTTGCTGTCCATCTTCAGGCGGTAGATCGAGTCGAGGCTGATATCGACGTGATCGGTGGTGTAGAACCACCCGCGCCAGAACCAGTCGAGATCCGTGCCGCTGGCTTCCTCCATGGTGCGGAAGAAATCTGCCGGCGTCGGGCGCTTGAACTTCCAGCGGCGCGCATATTCCTTCAGCGCGAAGTCGAAGCGCTCGCGCCCGATGACGGTGTCGCGCAGCACGTGATAGGCCGCCGACGGCTTGCCATAGGCATTCGAGCCGAGGTCGTTGATCGAATCCGACTGCGTCATGATCGGCTGCTGGGTGTTCGACACCATGTAAGGCACCAGATCGCGCGCCAGGCTGCGGGTCCAGGGCATATTCGGATCCCACTCGTAACCGGCGACCGAATCGAGGAAGGAGTTGAGGCCTTCATCCATCCACGTCCACTGGCGCTCGTCCGAGTTCACCGTCATCGGGAAGTAGATGTGTCCGACCTCGTGGATCACCACGCCGACCAGGAACATCTTCTCGGCCAGCGAATAGGTGCGCGTGCCATCCTTGTTCAAGTTGGTGCGCGGACCGTTGAAGGTGATCATCGGATATTCCATCCCGCCAACCGGCCCGTTGACGGACTGCGCGGTGGGATAGGGGTAATCGAAACTGAAGCGTGAATAGACCTTCAGCGTGTGGACCACGGCGGCGGTCGAATACTTGCGCCACAGATCGCCGCCTTCCTTGGGCCAGAAGCTCATGGCGAGCACGGTTTCGTTCTCGGCGCCGGGCTGCTTCACGCCTTGGGCGTCCCAGATGAACTTGCGGCTGGAGGCCCAGGCGAAATCGCGCACGTTCTTGGCGGCGAAGGTCCAGGTCTTCTTGCCGGTCGGCCCCTTGGCCTCGGCGGCGGCGGCTTCGGCGGGGGTGACGACGAAGACGGGGGCGTCGGCGTTCTTCGCGGCTTCGAGGCGCTGGCGCTGGGCTGCGGTCAAAACAGTGTCGGCGTTCTGGAGCGAGCCGGTGGACGCAACGATGTGATCGTTGGGCACGGTCATTTCGACTTCGTAATCGCCGAATTCGAGCGTGAATTCGCCGCGGCCAAGGAACTCCTTGTTGTGCCAGCCTTCGTAGTCCGAATAGACCACCATGCGCGGGAACCACTGGGCGAGCAGGAAGATATCATTGCCGCCCTTGCGCGGATCATCGGGGAAATGTTCGTAACCCGAACGCGCGTTGACCGCGTCTTCCTCGACGATATTGAACGCCCATTCGATCGCGAATTCGGTCGTCTGCCCCGGCGCGAGCGGTTCGGGCAGGTCGATGCGCATCAGCGTGCCGACGATGGTGTGCGGCAGCTTGCCGCCGGTCAGCGCGGTCACGGCGCTGATGTCATAGCCATATTCATTGTCGGCCATGGCCTGCTGGCGGCGCAGTTCTTCCATTGAGAGCTTGGTGGGTTCGGTGCCTGCACCCAGCGTGACCTTCGGCCCGCGCCGGCCTGCGCCCCCGAAGGCGTCGGTCAGCTCGGCCATCGAATCCTTCTTGAAGATGTTCTGATCGAGCTGCATCCACAGCCACGGCAGAGCGTCAGGCGAATTGTTGGTGTAACGCACCGTGGCGCGCGCGGTGATGCGGCGCTTGGTCTCGTCAAGATCGGCGGTGATCTTGTAATCGACCTTCTGCTGCCAGTACTGGTGCCCCGGCGCGCCGCTCGCATTGCGGGTGGCGCTGGGGTCAGGCAGCACTTCATCGAGCTGGCGGAACTTGTCCTCGAAATTGCCCTTGGTCTGCTGCACTCCCTGAGCGGAAGCAGGCACGGCGAGAAACAGGGCGGCAAGCAACAGAACAACGCGCAAGGCAGGCTCTCCGGTAGGAATGGCGAGCGCGGGAGAGAGCGCAAAAGCGGGCGGTGCGCAAGCGGGTATCCTGCGCAGACAGGCAATTTTATGTCGCGCATGGCATCGCGGACACTTTCCGCCTATCGGATGGCGCGATGACACAGCCGGAATGGTACGCCCTGCACGAAGCCGCCTGCGAGCGCGGGGAGACAACCTATCGCGATCCGGCGACAGGCTATGCCGTGTTCACCCGGATCGCTCATTTGAAACGCGGCAAGTGCTGCGGGTCGGCCTGCCGCCATTGTCCTTACAATCACGAGGCGGTACCGGGCCGCCACTGACCACCGGAGACCTATCCATGAAGACCCGTGCCGCCGTCGCTTTCGCCGCCAAGCAACCGCTCGAAATCGTCGAACTCGATCTCGAAGGCCCGAAGGCCGGCGAGGTGCTGGTGGAAATCATGGCGACCGGCATCTGCCATACGGACGCCTACACCTTGGACGGGTTCGATTCCGAGGGCATCTTCCCCTCGGTGCTCGGCCATGAAGGCGCAGGAATCGTGCGCGAGGTCGGCGCTGGCGTTACGTCCGTGAAGCCGGGCGATCACGTGATCCCGCTCTACACCCCCGAATGCCGCCAGTGTAAGTCTTGCCTTTCCGGCAAGACCAACCTGTGCACCGCGATCCGCGCCACCCAAGGCAAGGGGCTGATGCCCGACGGCACCACCCGCTTCAGCTACAAGGGCCAGCCAATCTTCCATTACATGGGCTGTTCAACCTTCTCGAACTTCACGGTCCTGCCGGAAATCGCGGTCGCCAAAATCCGCGAGGACGCGCCGTTCCAGTCCGCCTGCTACATCGGCTGCGGGGTGACCACCGGCGTTGGCGCGGTCACCAATACGGCGAAGGTGCAGGTGGGTGACAATGTCGTGGTGTTCGGCCTCGGCGGGATCGGCCTCAACGTCATTCAGGGCGCACGGCTGGCGGGCGCGAACATGATCGTCGGCGTCGACATCAATCCGGCGCGCGAGGAATGGGGCAAGCGGTTCGGCATGACCCACTTCCTCAACTCCGCCGGAATGAGCCGCGAGGACACCGTCGCCGCGATCGTCGCGTTGACCGATGGCGGCGCGGATTACACCTTCGATGCGACCGGCAACACCGAAGTGATGCGCACCGCGCTGGAAGCCTGCCACCGCGGGTGGGGCACCTCGATCATCATCGGGGTCGCCGAAGCGGGCAAGGAAATCGCCACCCGCCCGTTCCAGCTGGTGACAGGCCGCAACTGGCGCGGCACCGCGTTTGGCGGAGCCAAGGGCCGCACCGATGTGCCCAAGATCGTCGACATGTACATGACCGGCAAGATCGAGATCGACCCGATGATCACCCACGTCATGGGCCTCGAAGAGATCAACACCGCCTTCGATCTGATGCACGAAGGCAAGTCGATCCGGTCGGTGGTGGTGTTCTAGAACGACGCCGGCAGGCGAATGCCTGCAAACATCTGAATGTTAGACAATTGTTGCATCTGCGACGGAAAGCGGTCTGTGGTTAACCGGAAGGTTACGCCCAAGGCCTAAGGCAGCTTCTGGCGTTCCGCCGGAAGCAGGTTCGATCAATGTACGAAAGCAGGATTGCAGCCGACCACCTGACGGTCGTGGCGACCTCGGGCCTCGCGCCCGAGATTGACGCGCTGGCGGCGTGCAACCTTGGCGGACACGGGTTCCTGCGATCGGCATGGTACGCCGCCGGGTGCGATGCCGGGCAGACCATGCTGCTGCGCGGGGTGGACGGAAACGTGCTGGCGGCGATCCCGACCGCGCCTTTTGGCCCGGCTATCGCTGGTGCGCGCAAAGTGCCCGGTTCCTATTGGCCGTTTCGCAGCCCGCTGATTGCGCCGGAGTGCACCGCCTTCGAACTCGCCCACGCCCTGCGCGCGCCCGCCGCGCGCGCGCTTGGCCCGGTACTCAGGATCGGGCCGGCGCGCAGCGATGATCCGGCCGTTGCCCGGCTGACCGAAGCCGCAAAGCTGGCCAACTGGGCCGTGCTTGCACGGGATGCCGGGACAAGCTGGGCCATTGATCTGGACACCGCCCGCGCCGGGGGCTGGCCGCGCAACTCCACCGCCAAACGCCTCGCCCGGATCGAACGCCGGCTTGCCAGCCTCGGCACCGTGGCATGGCGCCATGTGCGCGGGAGCGACTGGAACGACAGCGTCCTCGATCAGCTCGCCGCCGTGGAAGCCGCCAGCTGGATCGCCGCCAGGACCGACGGGCGCGGCGCTAAGTTCATGACTGCAGCCCAGCGCGCCGCATGGCGCAACGCGCTGGCCGATCCGGTGCTGGCCGGGATGCTGTGCGCAACACTGCTGACCATTGACGGACAAGCGGTCGCCTTCAGCTTCGATCTTGATGACGGGCCGGTGCGCTATGGCATTGCCGGGTCTTACAGGACCGCTTTCGGCAATCACGAAGTCGGCAAGCTCGCCAATTACCGCGCGGTCATCGATGCGATTGAAGCCGGACAGCGGAGCGTGGATCTGGGCGCGGGTGATGGCGGCTACAAGCGCGAGATGGGCGCCGCCGCCGCTTACGATTTCACCGATCTGCTATTTGTGCGCAACCCCGCCGCTGCGCGCCTGCTTGCGCGGGTGTGGGGCGCGGCGCTGGAACCGGGCAAGTCTGCCGGCATCGCTCTGGCGGAGACCGCGCGTGGCTGACCGCAAGCCTTCATCGCTCGCCGCACAGGTGCGCACGGCCGTGATCTGGCGTTCGGGCAGCCAGATCGGCACGCAGATCGTGTCATGGGCCTCGACCCTGATCGTGATCCGCCTGCTTGCCCCGGAAGACTACGGCCTGTTCGCCATGGCGCAGGTGATGCTGGTGCTGCTCAACACCATGAACGGCTACGGCCTTGCCTCGGCGCTGATCCGCGAGGAGGAGGTGACCGAGGAACGCCTGCGCCAGACGCTGGGGATGCTGATGCTGCTCAATGGCGGGCTGGCGCTGATCCAGTTCCTCGCCGCGCCGCTGGTGGCCATGTGGTTCGAACAGCCGCAGGTGGCCCACCTGCTCAGGGTGCAATCGCTGCTCTATCTGTGCATCCCCTTCTGCGCGCTGAGCCATGCGATCCTGTCGCGAAAGATGGATTTCCGGCGCCCGGCACAGGTACGCCTGATAGCCGCGATCGCGGGCGCGGGCACGGCGCTGACAGGCGCGCTGTCGGGCTGGGGCGTGTGGACGCTGGTCGCCGCGCCGCTGGTGATGATGCTGGCCGAGGCGATCGGCATGACCCGCGCCGCGCGCGCGCCGATCATCCCGAGCTTCCGCTTTGCCGGCGCCGGCCACATCGCCGGGTTCGGCGGAGTGATGACAGCAACCCAGCTGTTCTGGTTCGTGCAGAGCCAGGCCGATGTAATGATCGCGGGCCGCGTGCTCGATCCCCATTCGCTGGGGGTCTACACCACCGGCCTGTTCCTCGCGCAGTTGCTCGCGGCCAAGTTCGTGCCGCCGATCAACGAGGTCGCCTTTGCCGCCTATTCCCGCCAGCCCGATGCCGGCGCCCCGGCGCTGCTGGCAACGATCCGGCTGGTGATGCTGGTGGCGCTGCCGGCCTATGCCGGGCTGGCGGTGGTCGGGCCGGTGCTGGTGCCGGTCTTGCTGGGTGATCACTGGATCGACATCGTCCCGCTGCTGCCCGTGCTTTCGCTGGCGATGGCGATGATGACGCTCCAGATCCTGTTCGCCCCCGCCACCAATGCCCGCGGCGTGCCGATGGCGGCGCTGCGGATCAACGTGATCGGCAGCGTGGTGATGACCTGCGCCTATTTCATCGGATCGCATTGGGGGCTGATGGGCTTCGCGTGGGGCTGGGTCGGCGGGATGGCGGTGCTGACCACGGTGACAGTGATGCTGTCGGGCCGGATCATCGGCCTCAGGATCGAGGGACTGGCGCGCGCAGTGCTCCCGCCGCTGGCGGCTGCGCTGGCGATGGCGGGCGGGGTGGCACTGGCGCTGCACCTGCTGCCACAGGTGCCCGATCTGCTGGCGCTGGCCATTGCCGTGCCGCTGGGCATGGTGCTCTATATCGCCGGTCTCTACCGCATCGCGCCCGAACGGCTGGCCGAAGCGCTGCATTTTGCGCGCAACCGCGGGGATAGCGATGCCGAGGCGGAGCCAGCGCCTGCCGAGTAAGCGTGGCAAGCGGCACTGGCAAAAGCGCGCGATTGACTTGAGGCCAGCGATGCGGTTGGGCAGGCCCATGACCACCGCCAGACCCGCCCCCGCGACCCGCTTTTACCCCGTGAACGGCATGGATATGGCCGTGCACGAATGGGCCTCCGACGGGGCGGGCGCGCCGCTGGTGTTTGCCCATGCGACAGGCTTCCACGGACGGGTGTGGGACGCGGTCGTGGAGCACTTTGCCGCCCACCCCGCCTATGCCCTCGACCTGCGCGGCCACGGCCTTTCGCGCAGCGAGCCGATCAGCGATTGGCGATTGCTGGCGAGCGATGTGGCCGGGTTTCTCGGGGCCTCGGGCATCACGGGTGCCATCGGCGTCGGCCATTCAATGGGGGCGCATACCCTGCTGCAAACCGCAGCCGATCATCCTGATTTCTTCGCCCGGCTGGTGCTGTTCGATCCGGTCATCCTCGCCCCGGAATTCTACGCACCGTCCGATGCGCTCTACACCGATGACAACCCCCACCCCGCCATCCGCCGCAAGCGCGATTTTGCTTCGGCCGAGGCGATGATCGAACGCTTTGCCGCGCGCGATCCCTATCACCTGTTCAATGCGCGCGTGTTCGAGGATTACTGCCGCCACGGCCTTGTCCCGGCACTTTCCGGAGACGGCATGGAACTGGCCTGCGCGCCCGAGGTGGAGGCCAGCGTCTATGCCTCCAGCCGCAGCAATCCGGGCATTCTGGAAGCGGCCCGGACAGTCGACATCCCGGTACTGGTGGTCCGCGCGCAGCACACCACGCTCAACGATTTCAAAAGCTCGCCGACCTGGCCGGAGCTGGCGAATATCCTGCCCCAAGGGACCGATCTGTACCGGCCGGACATGACCCACTTCCACCCGTTCCAGGACCCGGCAGATGCGGCGCGGATTATCGGGGAATTTATCGGGGAATGACACTGTTCCTTGAATGTTTCACGTGAAACATCGCCCGGAACCTAGCCCGCCGCCGCCAGCACATCGCTGATATCCTGCCGGATTTCCGCCAGTTTCCTAATATCGGCGTGTTGGAGATTGGCCCCGATCTGCCCGGCAAGCCCGCCATAGAACGCCTTGAGGCTCGCCCCCAGCGGGTGGCCGGGGGCGACCGATTTGGCCAGCCACAGCATGATCGTCTGAGCCCGGGTCAAGGGCTCTCTGGGAGGGGTCTGGGACCGTTCAAGCGCGATCAGGGCATGGCCTAGCGCACCCCAAGCCTCCTCCAGACAGATGCGGGTGAGGTCGCCGCTGCCCGATGCCTCGATCCGGGCGTCAAGCGTCACGCGGCGGTAGGCGGCGGCGGGATTGCGGCTGAGCATCTGCATCACGGCGCGCCCTTACCGGTCACTGTTCGACCAGATATCGACCTGCTGGCGCAGGAACGCCAGCGTCGATTGCGAGGCTGAAACACGGCGTTCGGAGGCGGTGAAATCGCGCGTCAGGCGCTGGCGCAGATTTTCCTGCTGCTCGGCGATCTTCGCCAGCCGCTCATCGCTCGATGCCTTCTGCAATTCGAACCGCTTGAGCGACCCGCCGAGCGAGGAGGGATCGGTGGTCAGGCTGTTCTCGCGCGCGAAGCGATCAACCGTGGCAAACACGCCGTTTGCCCCGACGGTGAACATCGCCGCGACCGCATCGGGGCTGGTTTCCAGCGAGCGGTTGAGCCGCGCGCTATCAAGCCTGAAGGTGCCGTCGCGGTTGAGCGCGAGGCCCAGATCACCGAGCGTGCGCGGTTCAGAGCCGGTCGCGCCCGACATCACCACCCGGCTGGCCAGCCCCGCCAGATCACGGCGCAATTCGCGCGCGCCCGGATCATTGCCTAGCTCACCCCCGACCGGCGCGGCCAGATCATTGACCTGCGCCACGATCTCGTTGAGCGCGCTGACGAAATCATTCATCAGGCTGGAGACGGCTTCGGTGCTGGTGCCGAAGGTCAGGCTGGTGGGGGCGCCGGTGTTGGTGGCGGTAAGGGTCAGGCCAAAGCCGCCCGGCAGGCCGGTGATGCGATTGGTGGGGCTGGTCGCGGCCACCCCGTCCAGCAGGTAGGCGGCATCGCGCGCGGTCTGGCGCAATTCGCCGTTGGTGCTGGTGGGCTGCCAGCCGAGATAGCTGAGATCGCCCGGCGCGTTCACGGCCGGATCATTGATGCTGGCCGCTTCCAGCACGAAGCCGCTGGCCGCGCCGTCCCGGCCCTTCATCACCAGTTGCGCGCCGTTGGTGCCGGTGGCGACATAGGCGCTGACCGCGCCGCCGCTGGCGGTGTTGATCTTGGTCGCCAGCGTGGCGAGGGTATCGGTGGCGGTGACGGTGATCGGCACCCCGGCCCGCGCAGCATCGGGGGCAAAGCTGCTGCCGCTTACCGTGCCAAAACGCAGGGTCAGCGAGCCTTCCCCCACCAGCGCATCGCGGCTGGCGAGCGGGCGGCTGACAAGCGTCTGGCTTTGCGCAAGGCTGGTGACTTCAAGGCTGAAATTGCCCCGCGGCGAACTGCCCGGCGGCACGGTAACCCTCGCAACGGTAGCATTGGCGATCTCGCCCTTGGGGGCAAGGTCGCCGCTGCGCACACGGTCACCCAGCGCGGCTGCAAGGTTGGTGATCGATCCGCGCAAGGTTGCAGCGGCAGAAACCTGCGCCGTCAGCGCCTCTTGCCGTGCGGTCAGCTGGGTGCGCTGCGCGGCAAAGCTGGCTGCGGCGATATCTTCGGCAAGCTTGATGAAATCAACGCCGCTGCCTGCGCCAAGGCCTGAGATGATCGAGGAACCGGGAGATGTGGTCATGGTGCTGAGGACGGGTGCTGGGGGGGAAGTTTAAGCATGCTGATCGGGCCTCCCGTCGCCATCGAAGCGCAGGGATTGCGGCACGTCGATCGCCGGGCGGCGCGGGCGCTGGCCGCGCTTCAATGCCATCACGAAGGCCACCAGTGATGCGAGCGCCACATACAGCTCCTCGCGCACCATCTGGTTCGGGCGGGTGGTGAAATAGACCGCGCGGGCCAGCGTCGGATATTCAAGCACCGGCAGGCCTTCCTCCGCCGCGATCTCGCGCATGGCGAGCGCGGTTTCACCCCGGCCCTTGCACAGCAGCAACGGCGCAGGCGCGCGGGCGGGATCATAGGTCAGCGCCACCGCGAAGTGCATCGGGTTGACGATGATGAACTGCGCTTCCTTCATCGCCTTGGCCACGCCCCCGCGCGCCAGATCGCGCTGGCGCTGGCGGCGGGCGGATTTCATCTCGGGCGAGCCTTCGGACTGCTTGTTCTCGTCGCGCATTTCCTGAAGGCTCATCATCAGCCGCTTGTCGCGCTGGAAGCGTTGCAGGGGGTAATCGATGGCGGCGATCACCAGCATCCCGATCAGCAGCGCGCCGACCAGCGATGTGATCGCATCAAGCGCCGCGCCCACCTGCGCCTCCAGTGGCAGGGTGCCCAGCATCAGCAGACCGGGCACGCGGCCCTTGCCCCACATCCAGGCGATGCCGCCCAGCAGGGCGAGCTTCGCCAGCCCCTTGCCCAGCTCGATCAGGCCCTGGGTGCCGAAAATGCGCTTGATGCCCGACAGCGGGTTGATGCGCCGCCCCTTGAACCCGGCGTTCCCGGCAATCCAGCGCCCGTCCTGCCCCAGCAGCAATTGCGAGGCGGTGGTGACAAGGGCCACGATCGCGCCCAGCGCCAGCACCGGGGGCAGCGCGGCCAGCATCGCGTCTCCCATCAGCAGCCCGGGGGTGAACCCGTCCAGCGCGGCGCGATCAAACTGGAAGCCGGCGCGCGCGGTGGCGGCCAGCCCTTCGCTGATCCATGCGCCAAAGGCCCACAGCGCCAGCACGCCGGTGCCCGTTGCCGCCAGCGTCGCCAATTCCCGCGAGCGCAGGACATCGCCGTTCTTGGCGGCATCCTCGCGGCGCTTGTCGGTGGGGGCAAAGGTCTTTTCGCCCGGCGTTTCCTCGGCCATGTCAGGGGGCCTTGGCGGGCTGGATCAGGGCTTCGGATTGTTCAAGCGCGGCGGTGATGACGCCGCGCAGCTGCACGGTCATCACCGGCAGAGCGATGATCATTGCCGCAATGCCCGCCAGCACGCCTGCGGGAAGCCCCAGCGCAAACAGGTTGAGCGAAGGCGCGGAGCGGGCGATCAACCCGGTCACGATCTGCACCAGCAGCAGCACCAGCACCACCGGAAGGGCAATCGCGGCGGCAGCGCCAAGGCCATAGCCCATGAACGCAACCACCGCCTCGGCCCGCCACGCCCCGAAGGCAAAACTGCCCGCAGGCAGCAGGCGGTAGCTGTCGAGCAGCAGTTCAAACCACAGCAGATGCGCGCCGGTGGCAAAGAACAAGAGGCTCATCACCAGCCCGAAAAACGTCCCCAGCGCGCCTGCCTGCGCGCCGCTGGCGGGATCGATCGAGGTTGCCATGGCAAGGCCCATCGTGCCGGAAATCTGCTCGGCCGCGATCAGGGGGATGGCAAAGGCGAGTTGCAGCACGAAGCCCAACATCAGCCCCACCGCGATTTCCTGCACCACGGCAAGCACGGCGGCGATGCTCATCATCGCGGGCGGCGGGGCGGGGAGCGTCACCCAGCTTGCGACGAAATAGCCGAGCACTAGGCTGAGCAGGATGCGCAATTGCACGGGAACCGCCGTGCCGCCGATCATCGGCGCGGCCATCAGCGCCGCGCCGCAGCGGATCGACAGGAACAGCACCAGCCAAAGCTGCGCCTCCAGGCTGCCGAACCCGAAATCGAGGACGTTCATCGGCTCAAACCGGCGACCTGCGCCATGATCTCGCGGGTGAAATCGGCGAGCAGGCCCATCATTGCCGCGCCCAGCACCACGAACACCAACGCGGTGATGGCTAGCTTGGGGATGAAGCTGAGGGTCTGTTCGTTGACCGAAGTGGCGGCCTGAATGATCCCGACCACAAGGCCCACCACCAGCGTCGCGATCAGCACCGGCCCGGCGATCAGCGCGGTCACCCACAGGGTCTGGTCGGCCAGCGCAAGAAGGGCGGTATCCTCGCTCATGTCGCAAAGCTCAGGGCAAGGCTGCCCATCAGCAGCGCCCAGCCATCAACCAGCACGAACAACAGCAGCTTGAACGGCAGGGAGATGATGGTGGGAGAAAGCATCATCATCCCGAGGCTCATCAAGACGCTCGCCACCACGAGGTCGATCACGAGGAAGGGCAGGAAGATCATGAAGCCGATCTGGAAGGCGGTCTCCAGTTCGGAGGTGACAAAGGCGGGCAGCAGAATCGAGAAAGGCACGTCCGCGCCGCTTTTGAAGGTGCCGCCGCCCGCCATATCGGTGAACATCACAAGGTTGGCCTCGCGCGTCTGGGCGAGCATGAAGGCGTGGAACGCATCGCCCGCCTTGCCGATCGCCGCATCGGCAGACAGCGCGCCCGAGGCATAGGGGGCAATCGCTTGGCTGTTCACCACGTCCAGCGTCGGGGCCATGACGAACAGCGAGAGGAACAGCGCCAGACCGGCCAGCACCTGCCCCGGGGGCGATCCCTGCAAGCCCAGCGCCTGCCGCAGGATCGACAGCACCACGAGTATCCGCAGGAAGCTCGTCATCATCAGCACCAGCGCGGGCAGGATGGTGAGCAGGCCCATCACCACCAAGAGCTGGAGCGACATGCTCAAGGGTGAACCGTCACCTGCGCCCTGATCGCCCAGGGCCCGCTCCGCCGCCGCGCCCACGCCTGCTTGCACAAGATCGGGGGCCGCACCCGGAGCCGCTGCCAGCGCGATGCCGGGCAAGGCGCAAAACATGGTTAACGCGGCAAGGCAGACGAGTGCCATGCGGGCAAACGGAAGGGCGCGCATCACTCGGGTTCCGGGAGGCGGTCGAAGGCGGCGGAAACGGGGGCTTCAGCCAAAGCCACTTCACCCAGCCGCACCATGCCCTGACGGGTGCAGCCCAGCAGAATCTCGCGGTCACGGAAGCGCACCACGGCCAGCTTCATGCCGGGCGCGATCAGGCTGGTCTCGATCAGCTGGAGCTGCCGGCCCGGCCCGCCCGCACCGGGGGTATGGCCAAGCCGGGTCTGGAGCCAGCGGGTCAGCCACAGGCTCCCCCAGATCAGCCCCGCCAGAACCGGCAGCAGCAGCGCAAGGCGCAGAAGATATTCGAGCATCGACCCTCTCCCCGCCCGATCAGGTCAGGTCATCGAGCATGGAGGTCAGCGGATCGACCGGCGGCGGCGGCGCGGCGGGCGCAGGCGCGGGCGCGGGTTCGGGCGCGCTTGCGGCGGCAGGTGCGGCATCCATCGCCGGATAGGCCGGATCGGCACCGGGCAGCGGCGGCACGTCCTTGCCGTCCTCGCCCACAAGGCTCACGATCCGCAAGGCAAAGCGCCCTTTCTCTGCCACCACCTCGCCGCGCGCGATCACGCGGCCATTGGCAGTCACATCGAGTAATTCGTCGGTCAGCCGGTCAAGCGTGACGGTGCTGCCCTCGCCCAGCGTCAAGACATCGCGCAGGGGCATTTCCGTGCGGCCCAGTTCGACCGAAAGGCGCACGGCAACATCGCCAAAACGGGAAAAGGAGGCGGGTTGGTGAACAATCATGACAGGGGCCCCTCGGCAGAAACGGAAGTCGGAAGCGGGATGCGGGTCAGGCGGATCGCCATGCGGTCCTCGGCCGTGCCGACCGAGCCGTGGGCGACCAGCGTATCGCCCGCCAGCAGCGGCACTTGCCGCCCCATCGCCAGCGGAATGGTGTCACCCGGCGCAAGGGTCTGGAGCCGCGCCAGCGACAGATCGAATTCGGCCAGCACCACGTGCAGCGGCAGCGGCATATCGGCAAAGGGCGCGGCCATGCCGGTGGCAGGCACCCGCACCCCGCGCGGACGGGCGCGGCGGCCACCGCCGGGCAGCAGCCGCCCCATCCGTTCGGCCGCCACCGCCAGGCTTGCACGCCACATGCAGCCCTGACGGTTGGCGATATCGACCGTGAACAACAGCGCCTCGGCATCGAGCGCAAAGGGCTTCAACCGCGCCGCGCTTTCGCTGCGCACGATCACTTCACCGCGCGTGGCGGCCCCGGAAGGCGGCGGCATATCGCCGAAACTGGCGCTGGTGATGGCCCCTGCCATCATGGTTGCGGTTTCCTCCACCAGCAGCGCCGCCGATCGCGGTAAGGCATCGGGGATCGAGCCGGTGATCCGCCCGTCGCCGCCGAAACTGCGGTCGGTGAGCGCGATGGCGGTGGCAAAATCGAAGCTGATCAGCGCCGTCTCCCCGCTCGCACCGCAGCGGATCAAGGCGTTGGCGGCCAGCGGGCCGATGCGGCGCAGCGCGTCGGCACCGGACAGGCGCTCGGGCTCGGACACGCTGGCCTCCAGCCGGTCGCCCGACAAAAGCCCGGACAGATCATCGGCCAGCAACCGCGCCAGATCGCGCCGCCAGGCGGTCATCAGGGCCGCGCTTTCAGCAGGGTTCGGGCCGCGCGTTGTCAGCTCGGGGCAATGCACCGCAGCAGCGCGCGCGGGCGTGAAGGTGTGTCCCATTCTCATTGGACCAGGAACCCCTTGAAGTGGACCGCATCGATCCCGCCGAAGCCTTCCTTTTCCTCCAGCACCTCGTTGACCGCCTTGGTCAGGCGCGCGGCGAGCTTCTTCTTGCCCTGCACGTCATAGGCTTCGGCTTCGGTGGTGGCGGCAAGCTGGGCGATGAGCGCCGAACGGATCGCCAGTTCATGGGTCTTGACCCATTGCAGCACCCGCCCGTCACGGCGGGTGGAGACCGCCAGTTCGACCTGCACCAGACCCGGCGAATCCGCGAGGTTGGAGGTGAAGGCTTCCTCGAACGAATAATAGGCAGTGCGATACTTGCTGCCGCCTTCGCCATAAACGGTTTCGCCGCCTTCCTTGTCCTTGTCCTTGCTGACCGGCGCGTAAGGGTCTTCCTCGTCCTTGCGCACGAATTTGGGTTCATCGATCTTGTGTTCGCCCTGTTCGCCGAACAGGCCCATCGCATAGGCGCCGTAAGCCCCGCCCGCGCCAAGGCCGAACAGCAGCACCGCGCCAAGCACCAGCTTGATCACGCCGCCCTTGCCGGACTTGCCGCCGCCTTCGCCCTCGGCCTTGTCCTTACCCTTCGCCATGCCGTGTCAGCTCCCTGTGTTCACTCGCGCGGAGACGATCATGCGAACAGCCCGCCTGATCCCGGAGCGAAGGCCGCGGCATCCTCCGCCTCGCCCTCACCGCGCGCCGCAAGGGCGGCAGCGGTGGATGGGCGGCGGTGGTCCGGCGCAGCCTCGCCGTCTCGCTGACCCGATTGGCCGAGGTATGGTTGAGACGATCCTTGCCCCCCGTTAGGGGATGCCCCGTAGCGGTCATTCTGAGACGCGCCCTGCTGGCCCGCAAAGCTGGTCGCGGTTTCGCCCGAGGCCCCGATCGCGCGGGTTTCGAGCGCGGCCTGGATGGCCGGGACGAATCCGGGATCGCGGCTCGCCAGCACCGCGCGCCACTGATCGGGCGCGGCCTGTTCGAGCCGGAGCGAGACCGTGCCGAACTCGGCGTGCTGAAGCGTCATCGCGGGCCGGGCGGCGCGCAGGGCTTCGCGGATATCGCCGACCTGCGCGATGGTGGATTCAAGCTGCGGGCGGGTGTCGGCGGCACGCTCGGTCAGCGGGGCGGCCAGCGGGGCGGCAGGCGCGGCAGCGGGCGGGAGCGCGGCGGGCGCGGTGTTGGCGGCGGCGGAAGGGCCGGCAGCGGCCAGATCGGCGCCATCAGCGGCTAGCAAAGCGGCTGTGCCCAAAGCAGGTGCGGGTGCCGGTTCGCTTTCTGCCTGAGGTACGGCGGCGGGGTTGGCCTCGGCCATGTCTGCGCCAACCACGGCAGCGGGTGCGGATGCAGGTGCGGCAGCGGGTGCGGCAGATAGCGCAAGGATCGGCGCGCTCTCCGGCGAGGCGGGATAGGCTGCGCCAGAGGCAGGCCCGGTGTCCGAAGCAGCCTGCAGGGCGGGTGAAGGCGGGCGGGCAGCAGGCGCGCGCGGCGCGCTTGCGTTTGGCGGCGCGGCGGCGGGCTTCATCCCCGCCTCTGCATCCGGTAAATGCGCAGGCGCGGGCATCGTGACCGGCGCGTTGGCGACGACCGGCAGCGACGGCGGTGCGGCCTCAGGCTGGGCCGTCATCACGGCGGCGGCGGGCAGCGGCGCCGGGGCAGAATCCTCCGGCTGATCGATGTCGGCGGCGGGGATTTCGTCCGGTTCGTCGGCGGCTGCCTGCTCCTCCCCATCCACCGGGGCAGGGGTGGTCAGCAGCAGCGCGGCTTCGGCACGGTCTGGGATCGCAGGAAGCGCCGCGCCGGTCACCTCGGCGGGCACGGGGAGCGGCCGGGCGGGTGCCGGGGAAACCGCTTCGGGAGCCGCTGCTTGCGCCAGCGGCACAGGTGTCTCGGCCAAGGGGGCGACAACAACGAGACCGGTCAGCGGATCGGGACTATGGGGCCGCGCTGGCATGGTCGGGACGGAAAGCGGCTGGGAAACCGCCAGAGCGAGGGCGTGCGGCAGGGCAAGCGGCAAAGTCGCGCCCGGTTCCGGCAGGTTCTTGCCGCCCGGCCATCCGGCGACCACGCTGGCAGGCAGTGTCACAGGCATGGGCACGGCCACAGCCGGAGCAGACACCAGAACCGCGCCCGGCGCCGCGGTTTCAGGCGGAGGCGCGGCGACAGCATCCAGCAGTCCGGCAAAGTCGAGGCCCTGTGCCCCCGGCGCTTGCGGCAGTGCCCCGCCAACGGGGAGCGTGACGGTCAGCACAGGGCTTTCGGGCAGGAGGGGGAGCAGGCTGGTCACGTCGGGCACATCCTCGTCACGGCAAAGGGTCAGTCTCGTTCCGTGCTGTGCAACTTGCGTGCCAGCGGCATCGCACTCGCCGCCTCGCGCCGCTCCTGTGCAGCGGCCAGGGCTGTGCGCGCATCCGCGCTCATCTCGGCGAGGCGCTTGGCGCGGGTTTCGGCGCGGGTCAGGCTCTCGGTCTGCCATTGGCGCTGGAGCGCAGCATCGCGCGCGGCGTCCCCGGCATTGGCGGCAAGCTGCGCAAGGCCAGCGGTGAAAGCCGCACGCTGGCCAAGCGCCGCCCCGGTTGTCGGCCCGGCCCGCGCGGCGCTGGCGGCGACCAGTCGCAGGCTGCGTTCGGCCAGCGCCTCGCTGCGCGCCTCGGCCTCCAGGGATTCGGCCAGTGCGCGCAGGGCCTGCTTCTTGGCCACTTCGGCGATCAGGCTCTGCCGCTTGAGCAAGGCCACGCGCCGCGCCTCACGCATGGGTGGGCGCCTGCTGGCTGGCCATCAGCTTGACCAGCGCGGCGTGGCTGGCGGCGAGCGGTTCGGCCTCCCCCCGGCCCTGCGTGAGAAACGCGTCGATCGGGGCGCTCAGTGCCAAAGCCTCGTCGAGCAGCGGGTCGCCGCCTGCGCGGTAGGCGCCCATCATCACCAGATCGCGCCCGCTCTCGCGCGCGGCGATCAACGCCCGCAAGCGCCGCGCCGCCGCAATCACGGGGGGGCTTGCCACATCATCCATCACCCGGCTGAGTGAGGCAGGAATATCGATCGCCGGATAATGCCCGCGCGCCGCCAATTCGCGTGACAGCACGATGTGCCCATCCAGAATGGCGCGGGCGGTATCGACCACCGGATCATTGGTGTCGTCCCCGTCGGCAAGCACGGTATAGACCCCCGTCATCGCCCCGCCAGAGCGGGCGGAATTGCCCGCGCGCTCCACCAGCCGGGTGATCGCGGCCAGCGCGCTTGGCGGATAGCCCCGCGCCGCGCCCGGCTCGCCCAGCACCAGCGCCAGCTCGCGTGCGGCGTGAGCGACGCGGGTGAGACTGTCGAGGATCAGCAGCACGCGCTTGCCCTGCGCCCGGAAATATTCGCCAATCGCGCAGGCATATTGCGCGGCGCGCAGGCGCAGGTTGGGGGCATGGTCGGCAGGCACGGCCACCACCACGATCCCGCCGCGCCGATGGCCCGCCATATGGCGGTTCACAAAGTCCGAAACCTCGCGCGCACGCTCTCCGATCAGGGCGACCACGGTGACATCGGCAGCTGCGTGCCCGGCGATGGTATCGACCAGCACCGATTTGCCCACGCCCGATCCCGCCATGATGCCGAGCCTTTGCCCCACGCCCATCGCGCACAGCGCATTGATCGCGCGCACGCCGCAATCGAACGGCTGTTCGACACTCGCCCGCTCCAGCGCGCCTTCGCGCTTGCCGCCCAGCGGCCAGGCTTGCGGCAGATCGAGGCGCGGGCCGCCGTCAATCGGTTCGCCCAGCGCATCGACCGCGCGGCCCAGCAAGGCCTCGCCCACGCGCACCTCGCCCGGACTGCCCAGCGCCCGCACGCGCGCCTGCGGGCGCAGCAGCATGGCATCGCCCAACAGCATCATCAGCGAATGCCCGGCGCGAAAGCCGATCACTTCGGCCAGACATTCGGCCCCGGCATCGTTTTCAATGAGCCCTAGCGAGCCGACCGGCAGCGGTAGACCCGCCACCTCGATCAGGCCGCCATCACAGGTGACCACCCGCCCCGTCAGCACCGGGCCGCCCGCAACCGGCGCGGCGCGCATCCGGGCCAGATCAAGCTGCAATTCGGCAATCATCCCCGCACCGCCGCCGCAATCGCGCGGCGCCATTCGGCCGGGCCATCGGCAATCGCGCCATCCGGCCCTTCGATCACCACGCTGCCTCGTTCGAGCGCGGCATCCGGCACGACCCGCATCGCAGCGAGCGCCCCGTCCTCCAGCAAATCAATATCCTCGGGGTGAAGATGCAGCACCAGCGTATCGGGTGCACCGCCGATCCGGCGCGCAGCCGCCTCGCAGCGTTGGCGCAAAGCCGCTGGATCGCGCGCCGCTTCGCCCAGCACGCTGTCACACAGGGCCTGCACCGTGGCGGCAAGATCATCGGCCAGCACGCCGAGGGCGGCTTCATCGAGCGTGCGGAAATTCAGCCGCAAGGCCCGCTGGCGACGCGCAAGCGCCTCGCTTTCGGCTTCGGCGGCGGCGCGGCCAGCAGCCACGCCATCGGCATAGGCGCGCGCCAAGGCCTCAGCCTCGGGATCGGGCGCGGGGGCGTCAGGCTCCGGCCCGGGTTCAGGTTCGGGCGGCGGGGCGGGCGCTTCGGCCTTGTCGCCGCGCAGCAGCGACGCCTCGCGGAAAGGCGCGCTGTCGCCCTCGTCCTCGGCCAGCAGCGCGAGCCAGCCCGGGGCAGTGTCCTCGGGCAGGTCGGCACATCGGGGTTCGGCGGTGAGCGCCTCCAGCCAATCAGACAAATTCGCCGCTCCCGCTGCCGATCACGATCTCGCCCGCATCGGCAAGGCCGCGCGCGATTTCGACGATCGCCTTCTGGGCCGCGATAACCTCGCTCTTGGCCAAGCGCCCGCGCAGTTCGATCTCGTCGCGCACGCCATCGGCCGCCCGGCTCGACATGGCCGCGAAGAAGGGCGCGCGTTCCGGTTCCTTGAGGCCTTTCAATGCATCGACCAGCTTCTCGTTGTCGACATCGCGCAGCAGCCTGCCCATCGACATCGGATCGAGCACGAACAGCATTTCGAAGGTGAACAGCTCCTCCTCGATCTTCTCGGCCAGCGGCGCATCGCGCTCCGCAATCGCGGGCAGCACGGTGTTGCGCAGTTCGCCAGCGGCCAGGTTGATGAGGTTGGCCGCATCGCGCGGGCCGCCCAGCATCAGCGCGGCGGTGCCAAAGTTTGCGCTGATGCGCTGGGTCAGCAGCGTATCGATGGTGGTGATGGCGGTGGCGGAAATCGCGCCGCTTTTGGCCACGCGCTCCACCACCAGCGTTTGCAGTTCGAGCGGCAGCATCGCCAGCACTTCGGCGGCGAGCTCGGGTTCGATCAACAGCAGCAGCGCGGCGATCACCTGCGGGTGTTCGTCAAGGATCAGGCGCACCAGCACGCCGGGCGCGAGCCATTTGGCCAGTTCCAGACTGCGCGGCGCGGCATCGGGCTCGATCCGCTGCATCATGCTGTCCGCACGCGCGGGGCCAAGCGCCTTGTCGAGCAACGTGCGCACCCGGTCATTGCGCCCGCGCATCGGCAGCATCTCGCGCGCGGCCTCTCCGGCGAAATCGGCGATGGCTTCGGCCATGTGGGGCTGTTCGATCTCGCCCAGCGCCATCATGGCCGCGCCAAGCTTTTCGAGTTCGGCGGGCGAGAGGCGCGACAGCAGCCCGGTCGCTTCCTCGTCACCGAGCAGCATCAGGAACACCGCGGCGCGGTCAACCCGGCTGAGCAGCGGCGGTCCGGCGGGGTTCAGAGCGGTTGCCATGGTCATGCCGCCTCTGCCTCTTCAGCGCGCGTTTCGGGGGCTTCGAGCATCCGCTGGAGCGCCTCGACCGCGCGTTCCGGCTGCTGGACGGCAAGCCGCCGGGCGAGTTCAACCTGGCGGGGAAGATCATCCGCCTGCAACCCGAGCGCCACGCCGGTGTCAGGATCGGTCAGCCCCGTGCCAGACCCCTGTCCGGCGGCGGCGGCCTCATCACCATCAGCAGACAGGGCCAGCGGCGCGCCATCCTCGGCGGTGAGCGCGGCTTCCGCTTCGGTGCCATCCTTGTTCTTGCCCTTGCCCTTTGAGGCACCCTTGTCACCGCGCAGCCTGCCGATCAGCGGACGCACCGCCAGCAGCAGCACCAGCAGCACCGCAATCAGCGCCGTGCCATAGCGCACCAGCATCGCAAACCACGGCTGTTCGTAGAAGGCAGGCGGGGCAAGGTCGGCCGGTTCGAACTTGCTGGCGACGACCTGCACCATGTCACCGCGCTGGGTGTTCGCGCCCACAGCCGCGCTGACCAGCGCCTGCAATTGCTGGCGGGTCATGGGCGCGGCGGCTTTCAGCGCCTTGTCGCTGACCGCGACCGCGACCGAGAGCTTCTTGAGGCTGCCCGGCCCGGCGGTGGTAACGGCGACCTCACGGCCCAGTTCATAGGCGCGGTCGGTGGCGGTTTCGGTGTCGGTGGAGGTGGCCGCCGGGGGCGTGGTCGGCTGCGGCGCGCCGTCGACCAGCTGCGCCTGCGGGGGCGGCGTGTTGGCCGGAACCCCGGGCACGCCGCCAGCGGGCGCGGTCCCGGTGCGCTGCGCGTTGCGTTCGCTCGAGGTGCGGACCGCGCCTTCCTTTTCATAGGTCTCGCGCGCGGTGGTGACTTCGGCCTTGTCGAGTTCGACCTGCACCTGCGTGCTGAAATTGCCCTCGCCCAGCAGGGGCAACAGCAGCGCATCAAGCTGTTCGCGCAGCTTCATTTCATGTTCGCGCTGGAGATCGAGGCCCTCGCCCGCCTGATTGCGGGGATCGGAGAGCAGCCGCCCGTTCTGGTCGACCACGCGCACCGCATCGGGGCTCATGCCGGGCACGGACGCCGCGACCAGATTGACGATCGCGGCCACCTGGTCAGGGCTGAGATTGCGCCCGTTCACCAGCCGCACCATGACCGATGCCGACGGCGGATTGTTCTCACGCACAAAGACCGAGCGTTCCGGCGTGGCAAGGTGCACGCGCACGCTCTCGATCCCGTCGATCTCCTTGATCGTCAGCATCAGCTCGCGCTCGCGCGCCAGGCGCAGGCGTTCGCCTTCCAGCGTGCGCGAGGTGCCCAGCGGCATCGAATCCAGCATCGCCTCGGCCCCTTCGGGCGCGGCGATCCCGGCGTTGCTGGCGACCAGCATCTTGGCGCGGTAGACGTCGTTTTCCGAGACCGAGAGCGCGCCGGTGTTGTTGTCGATGGAATAGGCGATGCCGCCGCCTTCCAGCGTCTCGACCACCTTGGCGCGCTCGGCATCGGTCAAGCTGGTGTAGAGCACACGGTCCGCGCCCGAGGAGATCGCCATCCACAGCGCGCCGGCCGCCGCAACCGCGCCCAATGCGCCCAGGGCGGGCAGCGCGCGGGCGAGCGCGGGCTGGCTAACGAAGCCTGCCAGCGGCGGGGGCAGCATGGTGCGCCAACCGCTGGCGGCGGGGGTTACTGCGGGCAGGCCTGCGGGATCGGCGGGCACGGGAAGCGTGGTCTCGGCCATCTATCAGCCCCCCATCCGCATGATGTCTTGGTAAGCGTTGAGGAGCTTGTTCCTCACCTGCAACGTGGCTTCGAAGGCAACGCCCGCTTCCTGCCGCGCCAGCATCACCTGAGCGATGTCGGTCACCTGGCCGCGTTCATAGGCGACCTGCATGGCGCTGGACTGTTCCTGCACCGCGCTTACCTGCTTCAATGCCGTGTGCAAGGTATCGGCAAAGCCTGCGCCCGGCGCCTTGCCGGGGGCCGCAAGCGCGCCGCTCGCCTCGCTCGCCGCGCGCACATCGCGTAGCGCGGCGCTGCGGGCGAGCACCTGGCTGCGCAGGGCCATGACGTCCTCGACACCGAAACCGACCCTTAAGCCGCTCATGCTGCACCTCCCGCCGCGATCATGCCGGCCCCGCGCATCGAGGCGAGGCGGTAGCGCAGGGTACGTTCGGAAATGCCGAGACTGCGCGCCGTGGCGGCGCGGTTGCCGCCATTGCGGCCGAGCGTTTCGAGGATCGCCCGCGCCTCGGAGGCGAAGGCGACATCGGATAGCGAGCGCGGCGCGATGCTGCGAGGCAGAGGAGCAGGGTCTTCGGTGACCGGGCGCACGGCTGTGTCGAACACGATATGCGCCGCCGCGATCGCCGCAGCGTCCCCGGCGAGCAGGATCGCGCGGCGGATGACATTTTCCAGCTCGCGGACATTGCCCGGCCAGCCATGCGCCTCCAGCGCGGCAAGCGCATCGCTTGCGATCCAGCCGGGCTGGCCGGGCGCAGGCGCATGGCGCAGCAGCATCGCAAAGGCGAGCGGGGCAATGTCGCCCGGGCGGTCGCGCAGCATCGGCAGCGCGAGGGGAAAAACGTTGAGACGGTAGAGCAGGTCTTCGCGGAAGCGCCCGGCTTCGACTTCGGTGGCAAGGTGGCGGTTGGTGGCGGCCACGATCCGCACATCGACCTTGACCGGCCGTGTCGCGCCAAGCGGCAGGATCTCGCCCTCTTGCAGCGCGCGCAGCATCTTGGATTGCAGGGCGAGCGGCAGTTCGCCGATCTCGTCAAGCAACAGCGTGCCGCCGTCCGCCGCGCGGAACAGCCCCTCGCCCGCTTCGGCCGCGCCGGTGAAGGCGCCCTTCTTGTGGCCGAACAGCAAGGCTTCGAGCATTGCTTCGGGCATGGCGGCGCAATTGACCGCCACGAACGGGCCAGCCGCGCGGGCCGACAACCGGTGGACGAAGCGCGCCAGCACTTCCTTGCCGGTGCCGGTCGGCCCTTCGAGCAGGACCGGAATATCCGAGGCGGCAATGCGTTCGGCCAGCGTCAGTAGCGCGAGCGACTGCGGATCGCCTGCCACCGGCCAGCCGCCTTGTGCCGAGGCCGCGATCAGCGCGGCGCGGGCTTGGGGAAGCGCGTCCGGATCATAGGACAGCGCGATCCGGCCAGCGCCGGTCTGCGCCAGCACCGGCTGGTGCGAATGGCCCAGCGTGATCGCGATCTTGCCACTGCGGGCGATCCCCGCCGCCATCGCGGGCGGCAAATTATCGCCGAGCACGATCCTTTCGCGCTGCCAGCTGCACCCCATCAGCGGCACGGTCATGCCGATCAGGATGTCGTGGTCCCCGCTCGCGCGGGTTTCGCTATGCTGCTGCGGTGCGGCGCGTGCGCTGCTGATCGCCGGTTGCATGAATGGTTGCCCCTGGTTGCCTGGTCTCGGCAATCCTCTGCCGCATACAGCCTGCACGAGAGGCAAATTTAAGCCCCCGTAGCTTCCCCTAACCGGCGCGCGGCGAACACCTAGGCGCGGCTGGCGGCAAGGGATGCCCGATCGGGAATATGCACAATATATCACTGAAAAACCGAGAGAAATTTTTCGGCTTAAACATCCCGGACAAGCGCCGCTCTATGGGGCAGCAGCGACGGGCCAGTTCGTCCTGCCTGACCATTCAGGAGTTTGAACAATGAACGTGATCAACACCAACACCTCGGCCATGCGCGCCACCAACTCGGCCGTTGCTGCGGGCAAGGCGCTCGGCACTTCGATGGAACGCCTGTCGAGCGGCAAGCGCATCAACAGCGCCGCCGACGACGCCGCCGGCCTTGCGATCGTCAACTCGATGACCTCGCAGATCCGCGGTATGCAGCAGGGTGTGCGCAACGCCAACGACGGCATCAGCCTCGCCCAGACGGCGGAAGGCGCGCTGAACGAAGTGACCAACATGCTGCAGCGCGTCCGCGAACTGGCCGTGCAGGCTGGTTCGGACACCTATGCTGACACCGACCGTGACAACATCCAGGCGGAAGTTGACGAGCTGACGGCGCAGATCGGTCAGGTCGTGACCAACACCGAATTCAACGGCGTCGCGCTGTTCGACGGTTCGGTTGCCACTGTCACCGTGATGGCCGGTGCCAACGATGCCGATACCATCGACATCACCCTCGATGACCTTACCGCTCTGACCGCTGGCGGCGGTGCGGCTGGTTCGTTTGACGTGACCGGCACCGATGGTACGGCAGCACGTGCTGCGCTGACCGACATCGACGCCGACATCGAAAGCATCAGCACCACCCGCGCAACGCTGGGTGCCAGCCAGAACCGTCTGCAGTCGGCGGTGAACAACCTCACCAACGTGTCGACCAACCTCTCGGACGCCCGTTCGCGGATCCAGGACACCGACTACTCGGCCGAAACCACCGCGCTCGCCAAGGCCCAGATCCTCGGCCAGGCCTCGACCGCGATGCTCGCCCAGGCGAACCAGTCGCAGCAGAACGTGCTGTCGCTGCTGCGTTAAGAGACGCAAGTCCCGCTTCCGCCCCTGCCCCTTGGGGCGGAACAATCAAGCCCGGAGCCGCACGGCTCCGGGCTTCTTTTGTATGGCGGCGCAGGCATGGCCAAGCGGCGCGTTTCCTCTCGCTCTTTCGCAACGTGTCCGGCCTTTCGTTCAGCGCGACGACAGGATTGCGCAACCATTGCTTACCGCATTGGTTCAATTGACAGATTTTTACGGAGGGCGAGGTGATTTCCTGCAAATCTGCCATGATTTTCGCGGCGCTCGGGTTCAGCCTCGGGGGCTGCACCGCAGTCGTCTCGCAGGCGAGCTTCTTTCCAAGCGCGAGCCTCGCTCCGCCCCAATCCGTGCTGACCGTGCCGGATGGCTACGCCGCCACCGATGCAATGCTGTCTCTTGGCGATCTGGGCGCGGTGCGCGCTGTCAGGCTCGACAATCCCGCCAGCGAGACGGCGATCATCTACAGCGCAGGGAATGGCGGCTTCGTCGATTCCGTGGGAACGAGCCGGATGGCCGCGCAGCTTGCGGAGGTGAGCGGGGCGGACATTATCCTCTATGATTACCCCGGTCGCGGCGGGACAACCCTGCCTGCCACCATCGAGGTCGCAGCTGCCTTCGGACCGGCAATGATGGACGCCTTGCGGGCATCAGGCTGGATCGGTCGCGGGCCTGTCTATGCCTATGGGCTGTCGTTCGGAGGCGGGATGGCGGCATCGCTGGCCAGGTCGGGCACCCTCAGCGGGCTGATCATCGAAGGCAGTGCCGCCGATTATCAGGCGGTCGGGCGTGATTTCGTGCCCGGTCTGGCAAAGCCCATCGTCAGGGTGCGTCTTGATCCTGCCCTCAAGGCATTCGACTATCTCGGTTACGCCGTGGGCCCAGGCGCCCCGATCCTGCTATTGTCCGGCACGAACGACAAGGTGGTTCGGCCGGCGCGGATGCGAGAATTCGCGCAGGCGCTTGAGGCAGGCGGTGCGCGGGTCACTTTCCAGCCGGTCCCGGTGGGACATGGCGGCGCGTTGGAATCGGCAGAAGGGCGCGCGGCGCTGGCGGCCTTCATGCAGGTGCGCGCAGGTTCTCGGCCATAATTCCGGCTGGACGCCGATGCCTACCCTGGCAAGCGCGCGCCGGTCGCGGCGCAGGGTTCAGGGCTTGTCTTGACCAGTGCTCTTGGTCTGCAGCGGAGCGGCGCGTTCGGGTCCGCCTAAGGCCGCGCCGCGCCTTTCGAGCAGCAGCAGCGAGATGCGGCGGTTCCTCGGATCGGCGGGATTGTCGGTAACCAGCGGTTCGGTCTCGGCCACGCCTTCGATCCGGGCGAAACGGTTCTGCGCCACCCCGCCCAGCACCAGTGCCTGACGCGTCGCCTCGGCGCGGCCTGCGGAGAGCGACCAATTGTTGGTCTGCACCCCGCCGCGCCACGGCAGCGAATCGGTGTGCCCCCGCACGATCAGCGGCGCGTTTTCTTCCCTGAGCGTCTCGGACATCACCTGCAGCAGCCCGCGCGCTTCCTTGGTCAGGATCGTGGTGCCCAGTTCGAACATCGAGAAATCGGCATTGTCCATCAGGTCGATGCGAATGCCCTCGGGCGCGCGCATCACCCGCACCTGCCGGGCGAGGTGTTTGAGCTGGCGGCGTTGCACCAATTTGCGCTCGATCTTGTCCTGCAATTCCTTGAGCTTTTTCGCTTCCATCTCGCCGCGCCCGCCCGCTTCCGACGGCCCGCCGGTGACCCCGCGCGGAATGGTGATGCTGCGCGTGCCGGTCTGGCCCTGACGGTTGGGGTAGTTGTCGGGATCGGTCAGCGAAGACCCGCCCAGCAAGCCGTCCGCCCCGGCGCTCTCCTGCCGCATCTTCACCAGCGTCGGCGCGAAGTAATCGGCAATGCCCTTGCGCTGCTTTTCTTCCGTAGCGCCGAGCAGCCACAACAGCAGGAAGAACGCCATCATCGCGGTCACGAAGTCGGCATAGGCAACCTTCCACGCGCCCCCGTGGTGACCGCCTTCGACGATGGTCACCTTCTTGACGATGATCGGCGCCGGGATGGCGGCATTGCCCTCGGCCATGTCAGCGCCCGCGCATCATATCGAGCAGGTCGGTCAGCTTCGGGCGGTGCGCAGGCGGCAGGCCGGAACGCGCCGCTTCCAGCACCAGCGGCTGCGGATAGCCGTGCAGGCTCGCAATGATGACCTGCTTGATCGAATGGAAGATCTGCTGATCATGGGTGTTGATCTGCTTCAGCCGCCCGCCCAGCGGCCCGGCAAAGCCATAGGCCAGCAGCACGCCCAGGAACGTCCCCACCAACGCCGAACCGATCATCTTGCCCAGCACCGCAGGGGGCTGGTCGATCGCACCCATGGTCTTGATGATCCCCAGCACCGCCGCCACGATCCCGAGCGCGGGCAAAGCGTCGGCCAGCGACTGGATCATGTGCTGCGGCTCGTCCATTTCATGCATCTGGGTCTTGATCGAACTGTCGATGATGTCCTCGACCGCGTGGGTATCGAGCGTGCCTGAGGACACCACCATCAACGTCAGCGGATCACAGATCATCGCGGTGACGACCGGATCGGCCTGAAGGTTGGGATATTCGGAAAACAGGGTCGAGGAGGCAGGCTCGGTGACATGGCTTTCCAGCGCCACCGCGCCTTCCGAACGCAGCAGCTTCATCAGCTTGGATGTCAGCGCGATCGCATCGATGTGGTCCTGGTCCGAGTATTTCGGCCCCTTGAACACCCGGCCCAATCCGGCGCCGAGCAGTTTGATCTCGTGCATCGAATTGCCGATCAGCGTGGCGCCCGTCGCCGCGCCGCCGATCATCATGAATTCGAGCGGAAGTGCGGCGAGCACCGGCCCCATGGCCCCGCCGGCGAGCATGAACCCGCCGAAGACCATAACCAGCAGAACGACAATGCCGATGGCAGCAAACACGGATCAGGTCTCCTCAGCGCAGCGCATCGAACAGCGTCAGCGAGCTGACACGGGCGAAGGCGGACTGGCTTGCTTCCAATGCGGTCAGCGATTGCTGCAGCCGCGCGATGCTTTCGGCGATGTCGGTATCGCCCACCCGGCTGCGGCGCTCGGCCAGCGCGACTTTGCGTTCGGCCTGCTGGGATTCGACCTGCTCGACCCAGGCCATACGGGTGCCGAGAATGGTCACCGCACGGTTGGTGGTATCGAGCGCGGCGTCGATCCCGGCGAGGCTGGCATTGGCCGCCACCACCGGATCGCCCGCCCCGCCCTGAAGCGCGGTGGTCAGCGTGGTTAGAACCGCAAAGGCGCTGGTAGGCGTGCCGCCCAGATCGAACTGGAACACCTCGCTGCCCGGCAGGCCGCGTTCGATGGCGGTGCCCGGCGCCACCGGCACAGCGCCGCTGGTCGGCGTGCCGGCATAGGTGACGTTGCCCGCCGCATCGCGGGTAAAGGCCGTGCCCGAGGATTGCCCCGCAAACAGCGGTTCGCCGGTGAGCGATGTGGCATTGGCGCGGTTGAATAACTCCTGCCCGAGCTGTTCCAGTTCAAAGGCGATCGCCCGCCGCCCGTCCTCGCCGGTGCTGGTGCTTGCCGCCTGCACGGCCAGTTCGCGCGCGCGCTGGAGCACGGCGTTAACCGCCTGCACCTCGTTCGCGGCCGCGCCCAGATCCTGCCCGAGCCGCGCGGCGTTATCGCCCTCGACCGTGGCCAGCGCCTCGCGCCGCAGGACGCTGCGCAACTGCGCGGCGGCGGCCGGATCCTGCGAGCCGCGCTCGATCTTGCGCCCGGTCGCGATCTGCGTGCGCGTGCGCTCGATACCGGCCCGCAAATCGGCCATCTGGGCGAGCGAGCGGTTGAAATAGGAACCGGCGGAATTGGTGATCGAACCCATGGGCCTTGCGCTCCCTTACCTGAGGTCCAGAATCGTATCGAACAACTGGGCGGCGACCTGGATCACCCGGCTGTTGGCCTCGAAGGCCTGCTGCAAGCGGACGAGGTTCGCCGCCTCGGTATCGAGATCGACCCCGGTCTCGCGCAGCAATTCCGCCTCGGCGCTGGCGGCAACGACGCTGAGACCGTCCCTGCGGGTTTCCAGCGCCGAGACGCGGCTGGCGAGGCCCAGCAGGAGCGAATCCGTGCCTGTCACCGGCCCGCTGGGATCGCCCAGCGCGGCGATCAAAGCGGCAAGATTGGCGGTGTCACGGCTACCGGCCGGCGCGCCCGCAGGCGCGGTGGCCAACCCATCGGCAGAAGCGAGAACCATGGTGATGCTCCCTGCGCCCGTGCCGGCGAACAGCGGCTGTCCGGGGCTGCCATCACTGCCCACGCCATTGGCCTGCGCGGCGTTCGACAGGTTGATCGCGGAGACCGCCAGCCCATCCAGCGCGGCTTGCAGATCGGCCATTTCGGCAAGCGCGCTGGCGCGGCCCGCCATCGCCCCGCCTGCGGGCGCGAAGGGCGTTCCGCCCACGGTAAAGGACACGGTGCCATCGGCAGCAAAGCTGGTGGCAAGCGGGGTTGCAGTGCTGCCGGCCACCAGCGCCACCGGCGGCGTGCCGTTCAACATCACATCAGCCGTGCCATCCGCGTTGATGGTCGGCGCGATGCCGAATTCCTTGGCGAGGCCACGCAGCGCCTTGTCGCGCGCATCCAGTAGCGCCGCGCGCCCGGCGGTGCCTTGGCGCGAGCCTGACAGATCGGCATTGATCTTGGCCAATTCGCCCGACAATTCGTTGACCGTCAGTGTCTTGGCACTGACTTCGGCCTGCACCAGCCCCCGCGCATTGGCGAGCGTGCCGTTGGCGATGCGGAAATTCCCCGCCATCTTGCGCGCTGCCTCCAGCGCGGAAAGGCGCAGCGCAGGCTCGGTCGGGTTGTTCTGGAGACGGGTGAGCGCGGCCTCGAAATCGACAAGACCGGTGAACACGCCCGAGGTTTCAAGCGCGCTTTCGGCCTCCTTCATGGCGAAGAATTCGGCCTGCGCGGCCTCAAGCGCCGATGACGAATCGCGCGCCTGGCGCTGGACCAGCGAGCTTTCCGCGCGCTCGATCGACCCGGGCCTGACCCCGCCGAGCGAATCCTGCGCGTTGAGGCCAATCGATCCGGTCATCACCAGCTCGCCCTGCGTCAGGGTGCGCCGCGAATAATTGACGTTGTCGGCGTTCGCGATGTTCTGCGCCGTCAGCTCAAGGCTGCGGCGGGTCGTGGTCAGGCCCGAACGGCCAATGGTGAAAATCGCGGTTGGCATCAGCTGTCACCTTTGACGGGGAGATATTGCGCGAGGCTCGCCTCGATACTGCGTGCAAACCCGAAGGCGCCGGCCTCGGCCGCGATCTTGGCGAAGTGTTCATCGCGCATCGCCTGGAACTGCTGGAGCCCGCCGCCGGTGAGCGGGGTTTCCTCCGCAAGGCTGGCGGCGCGCGCGGTTTCGAGCATCTTGCGCACCATGATCGCCTCGAAGCCTTCGGCAGCCTTGCGCAACGCGGCCCGGTCCTCAGACAGGGAGCTATCGGCCGGAGCCGCGTTGCGGGTTGGCTGGACCGGGCGCATGGGAGACATAGCGCCGGTCACAGCACGACCATTTCGGCTTGCAGGCTGCCGGCCTGCTTGAGGCTTTCGAGGATCACCACGAGATCCGCAGCGCCCACGCCCAGCAGGTTGAGCGCATCCACAATCTCGTTCAACGATGCCGCGCCGGGCATATAGGCGACGCGGTTCGACTGTTCCTCGACCGTGATATTGCTGGATTCCTCGACCGCGGTTTGCCCCTGGCTGAAGGGCGCGGGCTGGACCACCATCGGGTTTTCGTCGATGCGGATCACCAGCTTGCCGTGGCTGACCGCCGCTGGCGCAAGGCGCACCGCATCATTGATGACCACCGTGCCGGTCCGGCTGTTGATGATGACGCGGGCGGCAACCGGCGCAGGGGTGACAGGCAGCATCTCGATCGCCGCCATCAGCCCGGAACGCGCGTCATTGCCCTGCGGCAGCGCGAGCGCGATCGACACGCCGTCGGCAATGCTGGCGATGCCCGGATATTGCCCGTTGATTGCATCGCGCACGCGGGATGCGGTCAGGAAATCGGCCTTGTGCAGGTTGAAGCGCAGGACCGGCGCGGTATCGAAGCCGGTGGCGACCGCGCGTTCCACCGTCGCCCCATCGGCAATCCGGCCAACGGTTGCGACATTGACGCTGACCTGCGAGCCATCCCGTCCGGACACACCAAGGCCGCCCACGGCAACATTGCCCTGCGCCATCGCGTAAATCTGGCCGTCCGCGCCATAAAGCGGGGTCAGCACCAGTGCTCCGCCCCGCAAGGATGCCGCCTGACCCAACGTGGAAACCGTAATGTCGATGCGCTGGCCAGGCTTGGCAAAGGCGGGCAGTTCGGCGGTGACGATCACCGCAGCGGCGTTGCGCAGCACCGGGCTTACCCCCGGCGGCAGCGGCAGGCCGAGCCGGCCCGAAACGCCGCGCATCGCCTCGGTCACATAGGCCAGATTATTGTCGCCCGTGCCGGCCAGGCCGACGACCACGCCATATCCGGTCAACTGGTTGGCGCGCAGCCCCTCAAACTGGCCGAGATCGCGGATGCGTTCGGCATGGGCGGGCATCGGCATCTGTCCGGCGATCAGCGCGATCAGCAGATACAGGATCGGCGCGAGAATACGGGCGCGCGTGCGGGTGGAGGTCATCAGCTCAGGCTCCCTCAGAACGGCGAGATTTTGTTGAAGAAGCGGCTGAGCCAGCCCGGCCGGCTCGCCTGCTGCACCGCGCCCTTGCCCGAATAGATGATCCGGGCATTGGCCACCTGCGAGGAGGCGAGGCGGTTGTCGCCATCAATGTCGACCAGCCGGATGCGTCCGGAAAACTGTACCCATTCGTCACCCTGACTGAGCATCATCTGCTTTTCTCCGACCACTTCGGCGGTGCCGTTGGGGTAGATTGCGGCAATCGTCACCGCGACCGCGCCGTTGAGTCGGCTTTGCTGCGCAGCATTGCCTGCGCCGGTGAACGACGCTTCGGCCGCAGCTTTAAGGGCTTCGGGGTTCAGGAAATCGAGCGGGCCGGCGGCTGGCGGGGTCACCCCGAAGGCGCCTTCGCGCTGGGTGCGCCCGGTGGTGCTTTTGGAGGTGGCGGTGGCCTCGGTGAGGATGATCGTCACCATATCGCCCAGCGCCCGCGCGCGGGTGCCGGTGACAAGATTGGCATAGCCATTGGAAGCCTGAAAGATCGCCCCGGCACTGACGCCTTGCTGGACCGCCGGGGGCGCGGCCACCTGCAAGGGATCGCCGGCGCTGGCCGAAACCATCGCGGCGCCCGGCGGCGGGGGTGCGGCAAAGCCGGGCTGCGGCCCCTGCCCGCCGCCCATGCAGGCGGCCAGCAGGAACGGTGCGGCCAGCGCAAAGGGGGTGCGACCTGTCATGGGGTTCCTCACAGGGTCTGGTTGGCGTTGCGCAGCATTTCATCCACCGCGCTCACCATCTTGGAATTGATTTCATAGGCGCGCTGGGTCTCAATCATCTCGACCAGCTCCTCGACGACATTGACGTTCGAGCCTTCGAGCATCCCCTGCCGGATCTGCCCGCGCCCGTTCTCGCCTGCAAAGCCCTGTTCGGCCGGGCCGGAAGCAGCGGTTTCGACGAGGAAGTTGTCACCGATGGCGCGCAGACCCGCCGGGTTGATGAAGGTCGCCACGGAAAGCTGGCCGATCAGCGTGGCCTCGGCATTGCCGGGGGTGATCGCGCTCACCGTGCCATCGGGCGCGATGGTCACCGATTGTGCACCGGCCGGGATCTGGATCGGCGGCTGGAGCGCATAGCCCTGCGAGGTGATCAGCGTGCCATCGTTCGACAGGGTGAAATTGCCCGCGCGGGTAAAGCCGGGCTGGCCGCCGCCGGGCAGTTCCACCTGGAAGAACCCCTCCCCATCCAGCGCGATATCCAGATTGTTGCCGGTCGGGTTCAGCGTCCCTTGCGTGCCGATGCGGCTTGTGCCCTGGATCTGCACCCCGGTGCCGAGGTTCAGCCCGACGGCATAGGCCGTCTGCCCGGTCGATTGCTGGCCGGGCGTGCGCTGCTCCTGATAAGCGAGCGTGGCGAAATCGACCCGGTCGCGCTTGAAGCCGGTGGTGCCGATATTGGCAAGGTTGTTGGCGATGACGCGCATCCGCGCATCCTGCGCCTCAAGGCCGGTACGCGCGACGTGAAGGGCGGAAGTGGGCATGGGTCAGGTCTCCTGAGAAATGGGGGGTGTCAGCGCAGCGACATCAGGCTGCTGCCCGCTTCGTCGAGCGTGCCAGCCGTGGCGATGATCTTGGCGCGCTGTTCGAAGGCGCGCTGCGCCTCGATCATCTGCACCAGCGTGTCGGCGGTCTCGACATTGGACATTTCGAGCGCGCCGGGGGTGATCCGGGCGGTGAGATCGGGCGGCAAGACGCCGGTCTGGCCGCCAGGGCCGGGCACCTTGAGAAAGCTGTCGATCCCCTTGACCAGCGGGCTGCCTTCGGGATTGACCAGCCGGATACGGTCAACCGGCTCGGCCACACCATTGGGGGCGGCCGGATCGGTGGCCAGCACCGTGCCATCGGCGGCAAGGCTGATGGCAAAGCCGGGCGGCACGGTGATCGGCGCGCCGCTTTCGCCCAGCACCGCCAGCCCCTCGCCGTTTTCGAGAACGCCGGTCGGTCCCACGTTCAGATCGCCGCGGCGGGAATAGACCTCGCCCTGCCGATCGGGGGACTGGAACGCGATCAGCGCCTTGCCCTCCATCGCCACGTCGAGCGGATTGCCGGTCGGCACCACGCGGGCCGCCTTCATGTCCGCGCCGCGCACATTGCCCCTCGCGATCGCGCGGGCTTCGAGCGAGCCGTCCTTCAGGGTGGCCGGTGTGACCGCGAAGATTTCCTGGCGAAAGCCCGGCGTGCTGGCGTTGGCGAGATTGTTCGCCACCACCCGCTGCCGGTCCATCGCCGCGTTCATCGCGGTCAGCGCGGTGTAGATCAGCCGGTCCATCGTCTTACGAACGCAGGTTCAGCACGGTCTGCGAGATCTGCGTCGCGGTATCGATCGCCTTGGCGTTGGCCTGGAAATTGCGCTGCGCGGTGAGCAGCGAGACCATTTCCTCGGCCAGATCCACGTTCGAGCGTTCCAGCGCGCCGGCGATCATTTCGCCATAGCTGCCGATGCCGGGATTGCCGAAGACCGCCGCACCGGATTCGCCGGTCGCCTGCCACTTGGTCTGGCCGGTGGAGCGCAGCCCGTTGGGCGCGGGGAAAGTCGCCAGCGCGACCTGCCCGACCGGGTCGGTCGTACCGTCGGAATAGGCGGCGATCACGATCCCGCGATTGTTGATGGTGACGTTAGCGAGGCTCGAACCGGCAGCATTGGTGATCGGCACGTTGACATCGGCCGGCACGGTCGAGGTCGGGTTGCCCGCCGCATCGACCGGGTAGGCCTGAAGACGGTTGCCCCACGAATCCTCAAGCTCGCCCGCGGCGGTGAGACGGAAGTTGCCGTTGCGGGTATAGCTGACCTCGCCCGAGAACGGGTTGGCGAGCGCGAAAAATCCGTCGCCGTCGATGGCAAGGTCAAGGCTGCGCCCCGTCTGTTCGAGCGGGCCGAGCACAAAGTCCTGCGTGATCCCGGCAATGGTCGCACCGATACCCGGGCTGCGGCGCGGATCGGTGGCAGAGCCGGTGGCGACGAGATCGGCGAACTGCACCGAGCTTTTCTTGAAGCCCACGGTTTCGGCGTTGGCGATGTTGTGGGCGATGACGCGCAGATCGGTCTCGGCATTCTTGAGGCCGGACAGCGAAGTGAAGAACGACATGGGGCTTTATCCTTCTGGGGTTGAACTGTTCAGGGTCGCGGAGTGATGGCGGCGCGCGCGGTGGCTTCCTGCGCGGCGATCAGCCGGTCGAGCTTGGTCGCGATATCCTCCAGCGTCGCGCCGCTTTCAGTGGTCGCGGCGAGCGCGGAGAACTGCGCCATCTGCGCCAGCATGTCCTGGTTGTCAGTCGGCGCGAGCGGGTCCTGGAAGGTCAGCTGCGTGGTCAGCAGCTTGATGAAATCCCCGCCATCAAGCGCGCCCAACCCGCCGCCCTTGAGCCGGGAGGGGGTGTTGAGGCGATCAAGCGTCGCCTGCGCGGCGGGGGCAAGGGAAGTATTGGTGGTGGTCATCACTGGCTCCTCAGGGTTTCGAGCATCAGCTGCTTGGCGGTCTGGAGCGCCTGAACCAGGTTCTGGTACTGGCGTGCGCTGTCCATGATCTCGACCATCTCGGCGGTCTCATCGACGGGGGCCTCGAACACGTCGCCATTGGCATCGGCGAGCGGGTGGGAGGGATCGTGGCGCTTGGTGGCGGCGGTTTCGGCACGCATCAGGCCACTGCTGGTCACCCCGGCAAGGCCCGAGGCGCGGTCGAGTTCGGTCGCAAACACCGCGCGGATCGGGCGATAGGCGCCTTCCTCGGTGGTGGAGACAGACCCGGCATTGGCGAGGTTCGATGTCGCCGCGTTCATCCGCACCATCTGCGCGCTCATCGCGCGGGTGGTGAGGCTGAACAGCGTCATGGGGGAACGATCGGGCATCGCGCTCACTCGCCCTTCAGCGCGCGGGTGATGGTGTTGACCTTCCCCTGCACAAAGCTGAGCGTGGCCGAATAGGCGACGGCGTTTTCGGCAAAGGCCACCTGTTCGCGGGCCAGTTCTACCGTGTTGCCATCCATCGAAGGCATGGTCGGGCTGCGATAGAGCATCCCGGCATTGCCGCCGATGCTCGGCTCCCCGCGCGTCCGGGAGAGCCGGGCATCCAGCGCGGCGTTGAAATCGATGTCGCGCGCCTTGTAGCCGGGGGTCGCGGCATTGGCGATGTTCGAGGCGATCACGCCCATGCGTTCCGAACGCAGGGTCAGCGCGGCGCCGTGGATCCCGAAAAGTCGCTCGTTCACTGCGGTTGTCCTGATTGATGCGGGGCAAGCCCGCGGGTTCGCCGCAGGTTCAGCAGGAAGCGTGCCAAACTGCGTACGCGCCATGACGGCAGGGGGGCGGCAGGGGGAAGCGGCAGGCTTTTGCCGGTCGTGCGGTGCTATCCAGGCAAACCCCTGCCGCCTCTTGTGCGCCCTTAAACCCGCGGTTTTCCGTCCGTTATGAGCGGGATAGCCATCAAGAGGGATCCCATGCCGCCCACAATCTCGCCCCTATTCGATCCCGGCGCTCTGGGGATCGTGCTTGCCGGCACGGCGATCGCCACGATTGCGCGCTGCGGCTGGCGCGATGTCGGCGCGGCGCTGCGCATGGCAGGGCGCTTGCTGCGCGGCGGCTTTGCGCCCGAGGCGAACCGCAAGGCGCTGGCGATGGCGGTCGGCGCGATCCAGCGCGATGGCCCGCGGCGGGCCGATCCGCTGCTGCCGCCAGACCGCACGCTTGGCCTGATGCTGGAAACGTTCTTGCGCCACGGCACGCTCGATAATCTCGCCTACATCCGCCGCACCGAACGCGCGGTGGAGGAGGCCCGCCGCCTCGGCGCAGCGCAGGTGTTCGGGTGCGCGGGTGATTTGGCCCCGGTTTTCGGGCTGATCGGCACGCTGTATGGCTTCACCCAGCTCTCCCCCGATCCGGCTGTCTCAACCACGGCGGCGATCATGGCGGCCGTATCGACTGCCGTGCTGACCTCGCTCTATGGCGCGCTGACGGCGCATCTTGTGTGCTTCCCGCTGGCGAGCGCGATCGAGCGCCGGGGTATGGCCGAGGAGCAGGAGCGCGAGGAGCTGGCTGATTGGTTCGTCGCCCAGATCGGCGGGGCCGAAGCCACCGCGCAGGCCCGGCGCGCATATTTGCGGGGGGTCGCATGATCCGAACGATCGCCGCCCCGCGTCCGGGGATCGCGCGCGGAGGACATAGCTGGCAGTTGATCCTCGCCGATCTGGCGCTGATCCTGTTCTTGCTGACGCTGTCCGCGCTCCCCGCTGCCGAGGCCGAATCCGCCCGCTCTCTCGCCGCGCGCGCCGTGCGCGAAAAGACCGAGCGTGACGAGACCCGCCCCGAGATCGCGCCCGCACAGGCCCTGTTCCGCCCCGTGCCGGGCGGCCCCGACCTTGGCGCATGGCTCCGGGCGCAAGGCCCCGATCCGCGCGCAACGCTGACGATCTTCGCGGTCCACACCCCCGGCGACGAGACCCAGGCCTGGACCCGCGCCGATGCGCTTGCCGCCGAGGCGCGCGCAGAGGGCGCGCGGGTGCGCATGATCATCACAGCAGGCGAGACCCCCGATCTCTATGCCAGTCTCGCCTATGATGCCGCGCTGACGCAGCCGGTTGCCGCAAGCGCGCGCTGACCCACGCCGGGGTTCAGCGCGTGCCCTTGCTTCCGGATATGGGGGAGGGCGTCAGCCCAGTTCGATGCGGTTGCGGCCCTGCTGTTTGGCGCGGTACAGCGCCTCGTCCGCACGGGCCAGCGCGCCGCGGGTGTCGGCATCCTCGGTCACTTCGGCCACACCGCCCGAAAAAGTGATCTTGCCGAAAGGCTGGCCGGTGTCGCGGTTCATCAGCACCCGCGCCGCCAGCGCCCGGCGGATCGCATCCAGCCGCCCCTTGGCGGCTACCTTGCCGATCCCGGCGAACAGCAGCACGAATTCCTCGCCCCCGTGACGCGCGGTGAAGCAGGCATCGCCCGCCATCTCGCCGAATGTCGCCGCCAGCGCGCACAGCACGCGATCACCGGCGGCATGGCCGTGACGGTCATTGACCTGCTTGAAGTGGTCGACATCGACAAAGGCGATGCTCAGCGGCACGTCCCGCGCGCGCGCCTCCATTGCAGCGGCAACCAGCCGCCGTTCAAAGGCGCGGCGGTTGGGCAGGCGGGTGAGGTGATCGACATCGGCTTCGGTGCGGGCCTGGGCGAGGTTATCGCGCAGCCGGTCAATCTCCTGCTCGCTGCGCGCCATTGCCGCTTCGACCTCCTCGATCCGCGCCAGCATCGCGCGGGACAGATCGATCACCTGGGTCAGCTCCGCCGGACGCCCCAGCGCCTCGACCTGCTGGCCAATCGCGCCGCGATGGTCATGGGTCTCGCTCTGCGCGCCACGCGCGGTCTCGGCGAAGCGTTCGAGCGTGTATTCGAGCTTTTCCGACAGCGTTTCCAGCGCGGCGATATGGCTGTGCCCGTCGGGGTCCATCTGCGCCAGCGTATCAAGCCAGGCCTGATCGATGGGCTCTCCCGCCAGCTCGCGCTGCACCAGCGCGCCGGCCAATTCGGGCTGCGAACCCGACAACGCGCCGCACACCATGGCAAGGTTCGGCCCGGTGACGGCGAGATCATGGGTGATGACAAATTCGCAGATCCGCTCAAGCAGCACCCGCCGCGCCTCGGTCGCACGGGTTTCGCCCGCGGGAGCAGGCGCTTCCGATGCGGTGCGGATTCGGGCGGAACGGGAAAATCCGGAAGCAAAAAGCATGGGCGGCAGGATCGCAAACAGGGGTGAACGTCTTTGGCTGTAAACCCTAGCGGCTTATGCTGAACCGACTGCGCCGCTGCGCTACGAGTGATTGCGTAGGAATGCGCTTGGCATGGCCCTTGCTGCCGATCCCGCAGGCGCAACCTGCGCAATGACAAGGATTCTCTGCCGATGGACACTCCCCCGATCAGGTTTGAAGGCTGGCGGCTTTCCCCGCTGGTGCTGCCGATGCTGCTGCCGCTATGCGATCCTTCTGCCGAGGCGCAGTCGCGCGCGGCGGCGACCGATCCGGCGGCGATTGACCGCGCGGTGGCGGCGTTCACCGGCGCCGCCATCGGCACACCGGGCGGGGCGCGCATGGCCAGCGATCAGCGGCTGCGGCTTGCGGGGTGCGAGGGGCCGCTGGCGGTGAGCTGGCACACCCCGGCGCGCACCGCGGTTCAGGTCGAATGCCCCGGCCCTTCGGCGTGGCGCATTTTCGTCGCCATCGCGCCTGCCTCAGGGGGTGCTGCCCCCGCCGCCCGCGCCGCGCCCGTGGTCAAGCGCGGCGATGCCATCACCGTGCTTGTGCGCGGCCGCGGCTTCAGCGTCCAGCAGCCGGGCGAGGCGCTGCAGGCCGGCGCGATCGGCGAATGGATCGAGGTGCGCACCAGCCGCAAGGCCGATGCCTTGCGCGCCCGGATCGAGCGTCCGGGCCTCGCCGTCATCCCCGCCGGATGAGCCTGCAATCATCACCCCTTAAACCTTCCCGCCTGTCACCGTTCTCGCTGACAGAAATTGCACACCAAGGACACCGCCCATGCCCTCCCTCGAACTGAGCAAATTGCCAAGCGTCAGCGCCGCCCGCGCTGTGAGCGCGGGTGAGCGCGCGCAGATCGAAGCGCGCGCCCCCGCTTCCGCTACCCCCGCCACCGGCCCGGCCGCTTCCGGCATCAGCCTCGAAGTCAGCCGCTCCGAAGGCCTTGGCGGTGTCGATCCCGCCACGCCGCCGGTTGATTCCGAACGTGTTCAGCAGATCAGGAACGCGCTGCGCGATGGCTCCTATCCGCTGGTCCCGGCCAAGATCGCCGATGCCATGATCGCCGCGCAGGTCAGCCTGTCGCTGCCCGAGCGGGACTGAGCCGATGCCCGAGGTTCTCGTCCCCGCGCGCCGCCCCGCTGCTCCGGCTGCGCCGGTTGACCCATTGGTTGGCCACGTGACCGACACCGTCACCGGCAATCTGCGGCAGATGATTGCCGTGCTGGAACGCGAGCGGCAAGCACTTGCCGCGCTCGATGCCGATGGGCTGATCGGTGCGGCGCAGGAAAAGGAAAGCCTGTGCGATGCCCTCGCCGCGATCGGGCCGCAGGGGCTGCTTGACGGCGAGGCCCGCAGCCTTGCCGAAACCGCGCGCCAACTCAACGAAGTCAATCGCCGCGTGCGCAACCTGCTGGCCGCCAATGTCGCCGCACGGATCGAAGCACTGGGCGGCCCCCGCCGCCGCCACCGCGCCGCCTACGCCCCGGCGCGAGCCTAAGGGTTCTTGCCTAGCCCCGCGCGCGCTGCGTCTGGCACACCGCTTGCAGCAATCGCCCGACAAGCCCCCGCATCCCCGCAGGCGGCAACAACAGGCGAAAGCGCGCATGAGCCAGCCCCCGACATCGATGCACCTGCCCGCGGGATCGATCCGCGCCGGGTTTGAAAGCGCCGCACGCATCCACGCCGCCGCGCGGGGCGGGCTGGATGGCGATGCCCCGGGCGCGGCGCGCCAGATCGCTGGCCCGCGCACCCCGGTCGAAGCCGCGATCGCCAAGGCCGCGCAGGCCACCAGCGTCGATTTCAACTTCCTGCTCGCCCAGGCCGAGGTCGAATCCGCGATGAACCCCGATGCCCGCGCCGCCACATCGAGCGCGACCGGGCTCTACCAGTTCATCGAGAGCACCTGGCTGGACACGATGAAAAAGCACGGCCCGCGCTTCGGGCTGGGCCATGTCGCCGACCAGATCGACGTGACCGCATCGGGCAGCGCATGGGTCGCCGATCCGGCACGGCGTGATGCGATCCTCGCGCTGCGCAGCGATCCGCAGGTGGCCTCGCTGATGGCGGCCGGACTTGCCGAGGACAACCGTTCGCACCTGATGCCGATCCTTGGCCGCCAGCCCGATCATGGCGAGCTTTACCTCGCGCATTTCCTTGGCGCGGGCGGCGCGGGGCGGTTTCTGAGCGAGTTGCAGGCCGATCCCGGCCAGAACGCCGCCGCATTGTTCGCCCGGCCCGCAGCCGCCAATCGCGGCATCTTCTACAGCGCCGACGGTTCCCCGCGCAGCCTTGCGCAGGTGATGGACGTGATCGACGGCAAGCTCGGCCGCGCGCTTGACCGCGCCAGTGGCAATGCGAGTAGAGGCGGGGCAAGCGGAGGCCGCGCCGCCAATTTCGTGCGCGCCGATTACCCAGCGTCTTACAGCAATGCCGCAGGCATGACCCCGGCGCCTTACCTTATCGCCGATGAAGCCGTGTTCGGCCCCGGCACGCCCCCCGCCCTGTCTCAAGCCGCGTTTCCTTCGGCCCCCGCGCGTCCCTCACGGCGGCCGCCGATGTCGCAGGTTCTTGGCAACACCTTCGGCACCGATGCGGGCGCTGCGCCGCCGCAGGTGCGCCGCGCCTATGACCGGTTGAAGGCGCTCGGCCTGTGAGTGCAACCATGACCGCTTCTCCCCTCACCCGGCTTGCCGCCTTGCCCGCCAGCCTCGCCCTGCCGGTCGGCATCTTTGCGCTGCTGGCGCTGATGGTGCTGCCGATACCGGCGCTGCTGCTCGACATCTTCTTCGTGCTCAACATCGCCATTTCCATCGCGGTGCTGATGGTCGCGCTGAATGCGCGCAAGCCGCTCGATTTCTCCAGCTTCCCCAGCGTTCTGCTGTTCGCGACCCTGCTGCGGCTCGCGCTCAATGTCGCCTCCACCCGCGTCGTGCTGGTGCACGGCCACGAAGGCGGAGCGGCGGCCGGCCATGTGATCGAAAGCTTTGCCGCCTTCCTGGTGGGCGGCAATTTCGTTGTCGGCCTGTTCGTTTTCGCGATCCTGATGATCATCAACATGATCGTCATCACCAAGGGCGCGGGCCGCGTGTCGGAAGTCTCCGCGCGGTTCGTGCTCGATGCCTTGCCGGGCAAGCAGATGGCGATCGACGCCGATATTGCCGCAGGCCTCATCACCGCCGACGAATCCCGCGAACGCCGCCGCGAGGTGACCATCGAGGCTGATTTCTACGGTTCGATGGATGGTGCCTCCAAGTTCGTGAAGGGCGATGCCATGGCGGCGCTGTTGATCCTCGGGGTCAATATCGTTGCCGGTTTCGCCATCGGGATGATCAGCCACGGCCTTTCTGCATCAGAGGCGGGCGAGGCTTACGTGACGTTGGCGGTGGGCGATGCGCTGGTGGCGCAGGTGCCGGCGCTGCTGCTCTCCATCGCGGCGGCCGCCATCGTCACCCGGGTCTCCGACAGCCGCGATCTCGCCGGCCAGATCGGCGGCCAGTTCGCCGATCCGCGCGGGTGGCTGCCGGTGGCGCTGATCCTCGGCGCGGTGGGCGTCGTGCCGGCCATGCCGCAGACGATCTTCCTGCCCGCCGCCGCCATTGCCAGCGGCATCTGGTGGCACCTGAAGCAGCGCGCCAATGCCCCTGCAACCATCAACGAGCCGGTCGAGGAGGTCGCGCCCGATCACATCGCGCTCGCCGACGTGGCAGATGGCACGCTGGTCACCATCGAACTGGGCTACGGCATTGTCGGGCTGGTCGACGCCCAGCAAGGCGCGCCGCTGATCACCCGCATCACCGGCATCCGCAAGCAGCTCTCGCGCGATCTGGGCTTTGTTTTGCCGCAATTCCGGATCCGCGATTCGCTCGATCTGGCAGCGCAGGATTATGCCGTGATGATGGGCGGTGTGAGCATCGCGCGGGGCAATGTCCGCCCCGGCAAGCTGATCGCCATTGACGCCGGTGACGTGCGCCCGGGACACGGATTGACCGGCGAGCCAACCCGCGATCCCAGCTTCGATTGCCCCGCCTTGTGGATCTCTCCCGCCGCGCGCGATCATGCCGTGGCCGAGGGTTTTCTGGTGGTCGATCCGGCCTCGGTGATCGCCACCCACGCCAATCAGGCCTTGCTGACAGAGGCCCACCAATTGCTCGGCCCGGACGAGGTGCGCGAGTGGGTGGATGGCCTGAAGGCCCGCGCGCCTGCGCTGGTCGAGGCGGTAACCCCTGACCCGCTGCCGCTCGCTGCACTGACCCGCACCCTGCGCGCGCTGATGGCCGACGGGATCGGGCTTGCCCACCCCCAGCCGCTGTTCACGGCGCTGGCACTGGCGCTGCAACGCACGAGCGATTTCGACACGGTGGTGGATGCCGTGCGCGCCGATCTTTCGCCCCGGCTGGTGGCCCGCATCGCCGGCCCGGACGAGGCGCTCAAGGTCGTCACGCTCGATGCAGGGCTAGAAGCCGCAATCCTTGGCGGAATGGTTGACCCGGCGACCGGATACCCGCTGATCGAGCCTGATTGCGGCGCGATGATCCAGCGCGAAATCAATGCCGTTGCCGATGCCGAAAAAGGCCCGATCGCGCTGATCGTTCAACCGCCCGCCCGCCGCGCGCTCGCCGGATTGCTCAAGCACCGCGCGCCGCGCTGTCTGGTGCTGTCGATCACGGAACTGCCTGCCGCCCAGCCGATTGCGGTGGTCGGCGTGATCGGGTCGCCGGCTGAAGTCCCTGCCCTTTCGGCACCTGCGCGCGAGGAGCTGGCCGCATGAAGCACGATCATTCCGCTTTCGGCGCGCTGACGCAGCCCTATGCGCCCAGCCGTGCCGAGGTTGAAGACCGGGTGCGCCGTTTCCTCCCCCTCGTCCGCCGCACCGCTTGGCACATCAACGGGCGCGGGCGGGAGGGGCTGGAGATCGAGGATCTGGTGCAGGCCGGCATCCTCGCCCTTACTGAATGTGCCCAGCGCCATACCGGGCCGACCGAGGATGGTTTTGCCGCCTATGCCAAGATCCGCGTGCGCGGGGCGATGCTGGACGAGGTGCGCCGCGTCGCCCATGACAGCCGCACCGCGCGCACCAAGCGTTCGGGCTATGAGCGGGCGCTCGCCAGCTTGCGCGGGACCTTGGGCCGCGAGCCGAGCCGCGCGGAACTTGCCCGGGTGATGGAGGTGGATGATGCCGAACTGCTCGCCATCGAGGCTTCGGCTGTCCGGCTCACCCCCATTGATGACGCCTATGACGAGACCAGTCTCGCCTTTGCCAGCGATGATCCCGATCCCTTCGAGGCGCTGTGCGCGTCGGAGGATCGCGAGCGGCTGATCGCGGCGATGGTGAAGCTGCCCGACCGGCTCAAGCTGGTGCTCCAGCTGTTCTTTGTCGAGGAATTGAACCTCACCGAAATCGCGGCTGTGCTGGAAGTCAGCGTGCCGCGCGTTCACCAGCTCAGGGCCAAGGCGCTTAAAGACCTGCGCGGGCTGCTGGAGGCCGATTGTTCCACGTGAAGCACGCGCAAGCAGGGGGTAAGCGGGGTCTGGCCGGGGTCTAGGGGGGGTCTGGAGGGGGTGTAACCCGCCCTGACCCCCTCCCGAACCTGCCGCTGGGCTAGCCTGCGTCCCCATCGGCGTGGCCGCGCCCTTCGCTGGTGGTGCGCTGCGAGCCGCCTGCGCCCTTCGCGCCTTCGCCTTCCCAGAAATAGGGGCGGCGCTTGGCGTCTCCGGTGCCGACCTCGTTCATTGTCTTCGCATCATAGAGCCGCCCGCCGATCATCACCTTTTCGATATTGTCCGAATTGGCGATGTCCTGCGAAGGATCGTCCGAGAGGATGACGAGATCGGCCAGCTTGCCCGCCTCGATGCTGCCGATATCCTTGGCCATGCCGAGCGACTGGGCAGACACGATGGTGCCCGCCTTCAGCGCCTCGACCGGGCTCATCCCGCCGCGCACGAAGCTGCCAAGCTCCCAATGCGCGCCCACGCCCGACTGCTGGCCATGCGCGCCGATGCTGACCTTCACGCCGCGCTGCGCCAGTTTCCTCGCCTCGCGCGCGTTATTGTCATCGACGAAGGCCCAATCGGGCGCCTTGGTGCGCCGCGCGGTTTCTGCGAGCAGCATCTTGGGCGGGGTGTGCACCATCAGCGGGTTCTCCCACACATTGGTCGCCTGCCGCCAATAGGGATCGCCCGCAAGGCCGCCATAGGTCACCACCAGCGTCGGCGTGTAATTGGTGCCCGACTGGCTGAAGAATTGCAGCACATCGCCATAGAACACATCGACCGGGATGTTGTGTTCCAGCGTCGAATTGCCGTCAGCGGCGATGTTCATGTCCATGCCGAACAGCGATCCGCCCTCGGCCACCACCAGCATATTCTCGGCAGCGGCAGCGCGCACCACCATCTGGCGCTGTTCGCGGCGCGGCTGGTTGTAGTTCTTGACCGAAATCCCGCCCTGCGCCTTGATCCGCCGCACATGGGCGAGCGCATCGTCATAGCTATCGATCCGCGCATAAACGTCCGCCGCCTTGGCCCCGTAAATAATCTCGCCGGTCGAGAAAATGCGCGGACCCGTCGTCAGCCCCGCCCGCTGGCGTTCGGCTGCGGCAAAGACGGTGCTGGCCTGAGACGAAGGGTTGTGAACCGTCGTCACCCCCATCGCCAAATCCTGCAACAACGACCAGTTCTGCTGCGGGATCAGGTCGCCCGCCCCGTAAGCGCCGTGGGCATGGGCATCGACAAGGCCGGGCATGATGGTCTTGCCGCTGGCGTCGATCATCCGTGCGCCTTCGGGCAGTTTGATCTTCACTGTGGTGGCATCATAAACGCCGGTGATGCGGTCGCCTTCGATCACGATCATGCCGTTTTCGATCACGCCAGCATCATCCGCACCCAGGCCTGCGCGCATGGTCAGCACCCGCGCGCCCGTGATGACCGTGGTGCCGGCGGGCTTGGCCTTCTGCACCGTCACTTGCAGCGGAATGCCGATGGTGGGCGGGGTGTAAGCAGCCGTCTTGTCATCCTCACCCTTGGGTGCATTGGCGAACAACGCGGGCACATTGGCGCTCTGCAAGGACGGCCCGATTGACCAGAACAGCGTGTCGCCGCCATTGGCCCAGCCAAGGTAATCCGCGCCCCCGGTGCTGACCTTGGTGACAGGCAGCGATCCGCCCTTTTCGCTCACATCCACCGGCTTGCCGCCCGGAACCAGCGGCATGGCGAAAACCTCGTAATTCTGGCGGAAGGCAATGGTGCGCCCATCAGGCGCGATCCGCAGATCATTGGCGAGATCGCCCTTGGCATGGACGCGCTTGGCCTCGCCGTTGAGGTCGGTCGATACCAGCGCCAGCTTGCCGCCATCGCGCGCCGCCATGAACAGGCGATCATTGCCTGCGCCCCATTGCGGGTTCGCCCCGTCACGGGTGACCAGTTTCGGCTCACCTCCGCCGACCGGCATCACATAAATGCCCGGGTTCTCCGAGAAATCGGGCGCGGTCAGATAGCCGCCCTCGCGCTTTTCGAAGGCGATCATCGTGCCATCGGGCGAGAAGGCGATATTGCCGAAATGGCCCGGCCCGGTCAGCACCCGGCGGTTCTGGCCGCGCGCGTCTGCCAGCACGATCTCACCCAGCTTGTCGTCGCTCCAGCGGACATAGGCGAGCGCGCTGCCATCGCGGCTGAAGGCGGGGAAGGCTTCCACCGCGTCAGCCGTGTCGCCCGTCAGCGGGGCGGGCGCATCGCGGCCCTTGGCGGACTTGGAATAGAGCCGCCCGAGGCTTTCGAACAGCACCCGCGACCCATCGGGCGACAGCGTGGCAAAGCGCGGCATGGTGGTGGCAAAGGTGTCGGGCGCGACATCGATCACCGGATGCGGCGCGTCGGCCACTGCGCGGGTGTCGTTGACGGCGAAGGGGATGACGCCGTGGCTGCTGCCATCGCGGTTCACGCGGTTCAGCTTGCCGCCCGCCCAAAAGACGATGCCCGAGCTGTCGGGCAGCCAGTCCATATTGGGATAGACGCCGGTGACCGCCCAGGTTTCCTGCACGTCCAGATCAAGCTTGCCGAAGATCATCCGCTCGCGCCCACTGACAAGGTCTTTTACCCAAAGCTGGGTCTGGTCCTTGTCGCGCCGCACGAAGGCAAGCTGCTTACCATCGGGCGAGGGCGTCGGGCGCACCGCGCCGCCATAGCCGCTGACCGCAGTGGTGACTTCGCCGGTGGCCAGATCGTGGCGTTCAATGGCGAAGATCCCCGCGTTCGAATCCTGCGCATATTCAAACGCGTTTCCGGGCGTGGTGTTGCGGGTGTAGTAGATCGCGGAGCCATCAGGCGCGAAGGTCGGCTCGCCCAACTCCTTTTGCAGGCGTTCATTGGCGCGTTCCACCACCTGCACCCCGCCGCCGCCGCTGACGTGATACAACCACACCTCGCCCGTGCCCGCCGAACGTTCGGTAGTGTAATGCTTCTTGGCGGCGATGAAGCGACCATCGGGCGACCAGCTCGGCTGGTTGACGAGGCGGAAGTCCTCCTTGGTCACCTGCCGCTTGTCGGTGCCATCGGGGTTCATCACCCAGATATTGTCACCCCCGCCGCGATCCGAAGTGAAGGCGATGCGGCTGCCATCGGGCGAGAAGCGCGGCTGCACGTCCCACGAAAGGCCCTCGGTAATGCGCTTGGGGGTGCCGCCGCTGATCGGCAGGGTGTAGATATCGCCGAGCAGGGTGAAGGCGATGGTTGTGCCGTCCGGCGACACATCGACATCCATCCACGTGCCTTCATCGGTGCTGATGGCCACCTGTTTGAGCACCGCACCCTTGGGCGCTTCAACGCTCCACTTGTCGTCCGCCTTGGCGTCCTTCTTGGCGGGCGCGGCGGAGAGCGGGGCGGAAATGCCAAAGGCAAGGGTGGCGGCCCCTGCGAGCAGGGCGGCGGTGATAATGCGCATGGAAAGTCTCCCTCTGTCGGCGCGGGAGACTAGCGGGGGAACGGGATATTGCTAGGGGCGGGAATGTCGTTGGTCGATTACGGACGGCGGGTTGAAGGGGGCTTTTCGGATGCTGCAACGGATCACCAATAATTTCGCCGCGCTGACGATTGCGGGCGTGGGTCTCGCGTGGTTCTTCCCGCCTGCCTTCACGTGGATGACCGATGGCAGCATCCGCTTTGCCGGGCAGCCGCTGCTGAACCTCGCGCTCGGCGTGATCATGCTGGCGATGGGCCTGACACTGACCTTCGAGGATTATCGCGGCCTGATGAAACTGCCGCGCGCTTTTGTGGCCGGGGTGGCGCTGCAATACACGATCATGCCGCTGTCGGGCTTTGCCGTGGCCAAGGTGCTGGGGCTGGAGCCGGGGCTGGCGGTCGGCCTCATTCTGGTCGCCTGCTGCCCGGGGGGCACCGCGTCGAACATCGTCACTTACATTGCGCGCGGGCACGTGGCGCTGTCGGTGGCGATGACGATGGCCTCGACCTTGGCGGCGGTGGTGCTGACCCCGCTGCTGACGGGCTGGCTGGCGGGGGCCTATGTCGAGATCGACCGGCTGAACCTGCTGGTGAACCTTGTCGGCGTGGTGCTGGTGCCGGTGATCGCAGGGACTCTGCTGAACCGCCTGTTCCCGCGTGCAGCGGGGGCGGTGAGCGCCGTGCTGCCGCTGGTCGCGATCGTGCTGGTGGTGCTGATCGTGGGCGGGATCGTCGGCGGATCCAAGGCGCAGATCATGGAACACGCGGGCGTGCTGCTGCTGGCGACCTTCCTGCTCCACGCGCTGGGCTTCGCGCTGGGCTATGTGCTGGCGCGGGCGCTCGGGCTGGGCGAGATAGAGGCGCGGACGATCTCTATCGAGGTGGGGATGCAGAATTCCGGCCTCGGCTCAGGCCTCGCCAAAACGCCCGCCTTCGCCGCGCAATTCGCGAATGTGCAGCAAGCCGCCCTCGCACCCGTTCCGGCGGCGATTTCGGCGGTGTGGCACGTGCTGATCGGCAGCCTGCTGGCGGGAATATGGCGCCGAAGAGACGGGGGGCGGGGTTAGCCCTCGGCATCATCGGGAGCGAGCTTGTCGAGGTCGATCGCATCGCCCTGTTCAAGCCACTTGGCATCAGCCTGATCAAGGTCGCGGACCGTCGCCAGCGGCGCGCCCTCGAAGAATTGCGATCCTTCGAACTTCAGAAGCCAGATGCCGGCGAATTCCCGCGTCTGCGCAGCGGGACGGGCCGCCCAGACAGCCCCGCCGATTGCGAGCGCGATCAGCCCGATGATCGCCCAGCTGCGCGCTTGGCTCACCCGTACATCCCCCGCTTCGGCCCGAGATAGCCGAACAGGTACGCCCCCACCTTGCGCATCTGGATCTCCTCGCTGCCTTCGGTGATGCGATACCGGCGGTGGTGGCGGTAGATGTGCTCGAACGGCTTGTGGCGCGAATAGCCGATGCCGCCGTGGACCTGCATCGCGCGGTCCGCCGCTTCGCACACCAGCCGGTTCGCCCAGTAATTGCACATGCTGACCTTGTCGGAGATGGTGCGCTCGATCGCTTCGTGGGGCATATTGTCCATCTCCCACGCGGTCTTGAAGATGAGGAGCCGCAGCATTTCCGCCTGCGTCGCCAGCTCCACCAGCGGGAACTGGATCGCCTGATTGCGCGCCAGCTCCTCGCCGAAGGGCTTGCGCTGGCGGGCGTATTTCACGCTTTCATCAATGCAATAGAGCGCCGCGCCGCAGCTTGAAGCCGCCTGCCGGATGCGGTTCTGGTGGACGAAGCTTTGCGCCAGCGCGAGGCCGCGGCCTTCCACGCCGAGGATTGCGCTATCGGGCACCCAGACATTGGTGACGCTGAGGCGCGGGTGATCGGTGGGCATGTTGAAGGTCCACATCCACTCCTCGATCTTGAGGCCTTCTGTGGGATTAGGCACGAGGAAGCAGGTGATCCCGCTCGCATCGCCTGCCTTGCCGCTGGTGCGCGCGAACATTGCGCAGTGGGTGGCGACGTGCATGCCGGTGATCCACATCTTCTCGCCATCGATCCGCCAGCCATCCACCCCGTCACGGGTCTCGCGCACGGCGACGGTTTCCATATGGGTGGCGTCCGATCCGTGATCGGGTTCAGTGAGGCCGAAGGCGACGCGGCGGGTGCGTTCAAATCCACCCGTGATGAATTCCTGCTTCTGTTCCTCGGTTCCCCACTGGTCGAACATGGCAACGAAGGGGAAGTTGCCGACGATGGAGTGTTCGTTCTGCAAATCATTATGCAGCCCGAGGCCTTGGCGCGCGAAATGCTCGCGGATCACCGCCATCCCAAGGTTGCTGCCATCCTTCCCGCCGTAGCGCTTGGGGGCGGAGAAGCGCCAATGGCCCGCCTTGTCCGAGCGGCGGGTGGCTTCCTTGAGCAGTTCCTCCCACTCGTGCCGGGGCAGGCCGCCGCCCTCGAAGTCGGTCCGCGCATATTCGCGGCGGTGGTCGAAGAAGCGGATGTTGTCGTCCTGCTGCTCCAGCGGCTTGATCTCAGCGGCGATGAAGGCGTCGAGTTCGCCCAAGTAGGCCTGAAGGTCGGCGGGGATGGCAAAGTCCATCAGTGTTCTCCAATCCATTTCTGGCGGGCAGCGCGCAGCGCGGGGTATTTCGGAACGTCGGCGCTGAGCTTCTGAAGCGCGTTGACCCTGAGGTCAGCTAGCAATTCGGCTGACGCGAGCGATTTTTCGCCCGACAAAAGCGCCTGCGAAAGCACCAGATCAAGTTCTGCGGGCAGCAGGTCAGCCTCGCGCGCGATCATGCCGAGCGCATTGCGGGCGACCGCCAATTGGAAACGGTCATGCCCGGTCAGCTTGTCCTTGAGCGTGTCCAGCCATTCGGCGATTGCCGTGGCCATCTCCTCTTGGCTGGCCTCGCCCAGATAGGTGCAGGACATATCTGGCAGGACAACTGGCCGCGCCCGCTCGGCCTCCGGCGCATCCTCCTCCAGCAGCAGCAGCAGGTCCAGTTCCTGCTCGCTCGTCCGGCGCGAGATTACCACGCGCTCCAGCATCCGGTCCGCGCCGCTGCGCCACTGCGCGGCCATCTTGAGGCAGCCCAAGGCCCACCAAACCGTCCGGTAGATCGTCCAGAAGCGAAAGCGGGCCGGATCGACCGTCACCCCCGCCTCGGCCTCGTAGGCGGCGAGGTAGTCTTCAATCGCTCCCAGCCCCAGCGCGGGCCGGTCGTAGCGGGCGAAGCGCCAGACGGCCATGCAGCCGAAGGCTAGGTCCTCGTGGGGGTCGCCGAAATGGGCGATTTCCCAGTCGAGCACCCCAGTAAGGTGCGAGCCTTCGACCAGCAGATTGCCCATCCGGTAATCGCCGTGGTTGAGGACCGGCTCGACGTGCGGAGGGCAATTGTCTTCGAGCCAGCGGAGCCCCAGAGCGATGATCGGGCGGTTGCCGCCCGCGTCCATGAACTGCTGTTTCAGGTCGGCGATAGCAGCGCGGTAGTCCATCACCGGCACGCCCTCGGGCACATCGGCTTGCCGCAAGCGGTGGATGCGCGCCAGATCGCGGGCGGCTTGATTCAGCAATCCCGCCGGATCATCGCACACCAGAATAACCTTGGGGTCCGCCGTCCCCGGCAACGCGCGCATCACGAAACCCGAGCCGAGCCCGTCCTCCGGCTCCAGCACCGCCACCACTTCCGGCGCGGTCACACCTTTGGCGCGAGCGGCTTCGATCAGCGCGGCCTCGGTGGGATGCCCGTAAGGCCGCCCTTGCATGAAGGCGAGGCTCGGCGCGCGGCGCAGCACGTAGGCGTCATCGCCAGCCGCAAACCGCCAGCTTTCCATCACCGCCCCGCCCGTCAGGCGCTGCGGCGCATAAGACAAAGCGCCGAGGCTGACGCGGGATGTGACCCGCGCCAGCCCGGCGCTCAATTCTTCAACCGAAATGCCCACGCGTCGCTTACGCGAGCACGCTGTCCTTCTTCACGGTGATCACCTGTGCGTAGGTGAACTCCTTGAGGCCTTCCTTGCCGTATTCGGCGCCGAAGCCCGACTGCTTGTGCCCGCCAAACGGCGCGAAGGGCGACAGGTGGAGGTATTCGTTGACCCACACCGTCCCGGTTTCAAGCTGCTCGGCGATCTTCACGCCGTTGTCCGGATTGCCGGTCCACACTGCGCCCGCAAGGCCGTATTCCGAGTTGTTGGCGCGCGCGATGACTTCCTCTTCGGTCGAGAACTTCATCAGCGGCATGACCGGGCCGAACTGTTCCTCGGCCACAATCCGCGCGTCTTCCGGCGGGTTGTCGAGGATGGTCAGCGGCACGAAGTAGCCAGTGCCGGAAGGGTCGACATTGCCGCCCAGCAGGAACTTGTAGCCATTGTCCTTGGCGTCCTCGATCAGCTCCAGCACGCGCTCGTACTGCTTCTTGTTCTGGATCGGGCCGACACCCGTGCCCTGCTGCGCGCCGTCACCCACGGTGACGGTCTTGGCGTATTCGACGATCGCCGCCGAAAGCTCGTCATAGATATCCTCGTGGATATAGACGCGCTTGGCCGCGACGCAGATTTGCCCTGCGTTCGAGAAGCTCGACCAGAACAGCTGTTCGGCGACCTTCTTGGGATCGGCATCGGGCAGCACGATCGAGGCGTCATTACCGCCCAGTTCCAGCGTGATGCGCTTGAGGTCAGCCGAGGCGCCTTCCATGATCTTCTTGCCGGTCGCGGTCGATCCGGTGAAGGTGATCTTGTCGACATCGGGGTGGCTGGTCATCATCGGCCCCAGATCATCCTCACCCGTGATGATGTTGACGACACCGGCGGGCACCACGCCTGCGATCAGCTCGGCGATCTTGAGGGTGGTGAGCGGGGTGAAGGGCGAGGGCTTGAGCACGATCGTGCAGCCCGAAAGCATGGCGGGGACGATCTTCTGGATCGCCATCATGACGGGGAAGTTCCACGGCACGATCCCGGCGACAACGCCCACCGGCACGCGGCGGGTGCGCGACAGGCGGGTGTCGCTGTCCTCGTTGATCTCGTCATCGAGGCTGAGGGTGGACTGCGCCGCGCTCATGCCCGCAGCGCCGTAGATTTCGCCCTTGGCCTGATCGTGGGGCTTGCCCTGTTCGCTGGTCAGCAGGCGGTAGAGTTCTTCCGCATTGGCCTTGATCGCGCCCGAAATCGCCATGATCGCAGCGCGGCGTTCTTCGATGGGGGTGTTCTTCCAGGTTTTGAAAGCGGCGCGGGCGGCGGCAACCGCGCGGTCAAGCTCAGCCTGACCGCACGCGGGCACCTGGCCGATCACCTGCTCGGTGGCGGGGTTCACCACATCGAGCCAGCGGTCGGTGCCGATCATCTCGCCGCCGATAAGGTTCTTGTACTGGGTGACCATAGTCATGTCCTCTCTTGCGAATGGGGAGTCGTCTCTCTCCCCTTAAGGTTGGCGCGTTGCATCTGAAAACGCAATCGGTAGGTTTGGTCCGCATCTAGGGCCGGGCTTAGCGCAAATCACCTGATGATTGCGCTATTGCCCGCGCAGCCTATGTGAAGCGCCCTGACTGGACGACGAGAGGAGAAGCGATGACCGAAACCCGCCCCGATCTGCTGATCTATGGCAGCCCGATCTCGCCTTTTGTGCGCAAGGTGGCCGGCGTGTGCATCGCCAGGGATGTGGCTTACGAGATCGAGGCGGTGAACGTCTTCGATCCGCCCGCTGCTTTCCGCGAAATCTCGCCGATGAAGCGCATTCCGGTGCTGCGGGATCGTTCGGTGGCGGAAGAAGGCGTAGCCGGCACGATCCCCGATTCCAGCGCGATCTGCGCCTATATCGAAAAGAAGCACCCCGCCCCGGCGCTCTATCCCGCAGACCCGATGGCTTACGGCGAGGCGCTGTTCATCGAGGAATTCGCCGACACCTCGCTGGCGATGGCCGGCGGCCTCGGTATCTTCCGCCCGATCTTCTTCGCCATTTCCAAGGGCGAGGAACCCGGGCTGGAAAAGGCGCGCGATGCCTGGGCCAACCAGCTTCCGCCGATATTCGATGTGCTGGAAGCGCGCCTTGGGGGCCGCGCCTTCTTTGCTGGCGATGCGCTCTCGATTGCGGATATCACGGTGACCACCGTGCTGATGCAGATATCGCTGGTGGCACAAACGCCGCTTGGCCGGTGGCCGGGGCTTGCCGCACATTTTGCCGCAATGACAGCGCTGCCGCTGATCGCGGCGCCCTATGCCGCAGCGGAAAAGATCGTCCGCAAGGCCTTGCCCACCCCCTTCGACCTGACCTAAGGCCCTCTGCGAGCAAGAGAGGGCAAAGCCACGCATGGCCAGCGAATGGTGCATCGGGATCATCGGCGGTTCGGGCCTCTACGCCATTGACGGCATCGAGGACGCGCAGTGGATCGCGATTGAAACGCCGTGGGGCGATCCGTCGGACGAGATTCTGTGCGGAACGCTGGGCGGGGTAAAGGTGCGCTTTCTGCCGCGCCATGGCCGGGGGCATCCGGTGTCTCCGTCCGAATTGAACGCCCGTGCCAATATTGACGCTTTGAAGCGCGCCGGCTGCACCGATATCCTTGCGATCAGCGCGGTCGGATCCTTGCGCGAGGAGCTGGAGCCGGGGCGCTTTGCCGTGGTCGAACAATTCATCGATCGCACCGTGGCGCGGCCCAGCACCTTCTTCGGCAGCGGGTTTGTCACCCATGTCTCGATGGCCGATCCGGTCTGCCCGCGCCTGTCCGATATGGCTGCGCAGGCCGTGGCGCGCGCCGGGGGCAAGGTGGCGGTGGGCGCGACCTATCTCGCCATGGAAGGCCCGCAATTCTCGACCCGCGCCGAAAGCCGGATGTACCGCCAGTGGGGCGCGGATGTGATCGGCATGACCGCGATGCCCGAAGCAAAACTCGCGCGTGAGGCGGAGCTGCCTTACGCGCTGGTCGGCATGGTCACCGATTATGACTGCTGGCGCGAAGGCGAGGCGGTGGACGTCGCGCAGGTGGTCGGCCAGATGCAGGCCAACGGCGCGCTGGCCCGGGCGATGGTGAAGAACTTCATCGCCGCCCTGCCCGAAACCCGCGAGCCCTCCCCCATCGACACCGCGCTGGATGATGCCGTCATCACCGCGCCGGAAGAACATGATCCCGAACTGATGGCCAAGCTCGACGCGGTCGCCGGGCGGCTGTTCGGGTAGCCCGCCCCATTGCCAGCCTCCCCATCGCTGCCTATCCCTGCTGGTGGGAGAGGACAGGATGGACAATTTTCCGGCGCACCCGGACGAAATCACCGATGCGTGGTGGGAAAAGGTGCTGGGCCGCGTGCCTGCGCGCTGGCAGTGGGAACCGATCGGCACGGGGCAAGTGGGCGATTCTGTGCGCTTCACGCTGGGGTTCGCAGACCAGCCCGCCCCCCTGACCCTTGCGGGCAAATTCCCCGCCGCCGATCCCACCAGCCGCGGCACGGCGGCGATGCTCGGGCTTTATGCCAAGGAAGTGCGCTTCTACCGCGAGCTTGCCCCGCTCCTCCCGATCCGCACGCCGCACGCCCACTTCGCCGAAATCGCGGAAGACGGCGCGCGCTTCTGCCTCTTGTTCGAAGACTTGGGCCCGGCGCGAGGCGGCAACCAGATTGCCGGGTGCACGCTGGCCGATGCAGAGGCGGTGATCGATCAGGCCGCCGCGCTCCACGCGCCGAGCTGGCACAACCCCGCGATGCTCGATGCCGAATGGCTCCAACCCAATCCCGCCGCCGCCGCGCAGGTCAAGGCGCTTTACCCCCAGGCGCAGGCGATCTTTCGCGAGCGGTACAAGGACAGCCTCGAACCCGAATTCATGGCCCTGTGCGAGGCACTGGCCGAACACACCGCCACCACCGACCGGAGCCCTGAGAAGGTCAGCCTCGTCCATGGTGACTTCCGGCTCGACAATGTGCTGTTCGATATCAAGGGCGGGGCCGAGCCGGTGGCGGTGCTCGATTGGCAGACGCTCACCATCGGCAATGGCCTCACCGATGTCGGCTATTTCCTCGGCTGCGGGATCGGGGACGAATTGCGGCGCGTGCATGAACGCGCATTGCTTGAACGCTACTGCGCCCGGATGACCAGGCTGGGCGTGCCGCTCACCGTCGATGCGATCTGGCGCGATTACGTGGTGGGCGCGCTCCACGGCGTTTCCACTGCGGTGTTCAGCAGCGCCTTTGTGGTGCGCACGGCACGCGGCGATGCCAACTTCCTGTCGATGGCGCGCGGTGCAGCCTCGCTGTGCCACCAGCACGGCAGCCTCGAACTTTTGCAGAAGGGATAGCGCGATGGCCTTGAGCAGGGGTGACGATTACCCGATCCACCAGACCCCCGATCCGGTCGCCTTCGCGGGCACTGACCGCAATTTCTACGACCGCTATTTCTTCAACGGCTATGCGCCCGATGGCAGCAGCTTCTTTGCCGCCGCCTTCGGCATTTACCCGGCACTGGATGTGGTGGACGCGCATTTCTGCGTGGTCAGGGACGGCATCCAGCACTGCCTCCATGCCAGCGCCCGGCTTGGGATGGAGCGGATGGCGCTTGCCTGCGGGCCGATCCGGATCGAGGTGGTGGAGCCACTTAAATCCCTGCGCGTGATCGTCGACGGGGAAGGGATCGCCGCCGATCTCACCTTCACCGGCCGCGCCGCGCCGATTGCCGAGCCGCGCTTCACCTGGCGCGTGGGGCCGCGCACGGTGATGGATTATACCCGCATGACCCAGAACGGGCATTACGAGGGCTGGATCGCCGTCGATGGCGCGCGCGAGCCTTTGCCTGCCGGCAGCATGGGCACGCGGGATCGCAGCTGGGGCGTGCGCCCCATCGGCGCGGCTGACCCGCATTTTGCCGGGCGCAGCGTGCCGCAGTTCTTCTGGCAATGGACGCCGATCAACCTGCCCGCCCGCAGCGCCTTTTTCCACCTCAACGCCCATGCCGATGGCGCGGCATGGAACACCCGCGCGGTGATCGCTGCGGATGGGGGCGATGCCGCCAGCTTCACCGAGGATCATGCCCCGCGCATGGTCACGCAGCTCACCGATGGCACCCGCTGGCCCGCAGGCGGCACGCTGACCATCCTCGGCGAAGGCTTCACGCTGGAGCCGCTCAGCCGCTTCCAGATGCGCGGCCTTGGCTACACCTCGCCCAAATGGGGCCACGGGCTGGATCACGGCGCGATGGAGGTGGAACGCGAAGCGATTAACCTTGCCACCATCGATCCTGCCCGGCCGGACAATCTCCATGTCCAGATGCTGTGCCGCGTCACCGGGACAAGCGGCGAGACGGGCCTCGGCGTGTTCGAACAACTCGCTATCGGCGATTACGCGCCGCTGGGTCTTGCGGGATTGGCCGGACGCTAGGCCTATTGCAGCGTAACGATTTCCTCGCCGCCATCGTGGCGGCCGTAGAACTGCATCAGCTGTACCAGCAATTCGCACCGTTCGGTCAGCGTCCCGGCCTCCAGCAAGGCCTGCTTGGATGCCGGATCGAAGGGCGCGATCTGCGAGACGCCGTTGATCAGCGAGCGATCATCGAGCCGCTCGACCGAATCCCAGTCCACCGAATAGCCTTGGCTGTCGGCAAAATGCCGCGCTTCCCGCTCGAACCCGCCGCGCTGGGCGTGGGTGAGGGTCTCGTCCTCGCTCTCGTCGAAGAATTCCGCTTCGGCTTGCCGGTAGGCGGTGGTGACATCCAGCTCGCGCACCAGCCGGAAACGGGCGGTGCCTTCAAGGATCAGATTGTAGCGACCATCCTCCATCGCCTGAATCTCGCCGATGCGGCCGACGCAGCCGACGCCGTAAAGGGGCGCACCCTCCACCGAACGCTGCGGCTGGATCATGCCGATCAGACGGTCACGGATCAGCGCATCGCCCACCATAGCGCGGTAACGCGGCTCGAAAATGTGGAGCGGCAACTGCATTCCGGGAAACAGCACAGCGCCCGTCAGCGGGAAGATGGGAAGACGTTTTGTCATCCGAACAATACGCGCGACAAGCGGCGGCGGACGCCGATGACCCATTCATCTTCCAGCCCTGTGGCCTCGAAAATCTTGAGCAGCTTGGTCCGCGCCGCGCTGTCGTTCCATTCGCGGTCGGCGGCGATCATGGCGAGCAGGGTATCGGCGGCGGCATCGCGCTGGCCTGCGGCAAAGGCGGCCTCGGCATAGGCGAACTGGGCGTCCATATCCGCCGGAGCGGCCTCGGCAGCGGTGCGCAGGGCGGCAAGTTCGCCATCATCGACGCGGGTGCCCGCCAGCTCCAGCGCGCTGCGGGCGGGCGCGATGGCGGGATCGGTGGCAAGACGCGGATCCGAATCGATCACCTCCATCACCTGCTGGGCCTGTTCCACCTCGCCCAATTGCACCAGCGCGCGAACGAGGCCGGCGTGGGCCGGGGCGTTATCCTGCGCGAATTCGGTGATCTGGGCAAAGATGCCGGCGGCGCGCTGGGGATCGGCAGCGGCAAGCGCCTCCTCGCCAAGCTTCACGAATTGGGCGATTTCTTCAGGCGAAGGGCCCTGCGGCGCGCCCGGCGCCCCGTCAACCGCCCCGCCCTGCACCGGCAACTGCGTCAGCAGCTGGTCCAGCATCGCCTTCAATTGCGATTCGCTGCGGGCATTGGTGAGGTCTGCGATCGGCTGGCCCTGGAACATCGCATAGACCGTCGGGATCGAGCGGACCTGGAACTGTCCGGCGATGAACTGTTCCTCGTCGACATTGATCTTGGCGAGGACCACGCCCTTGTCGGCATATTCGGCCGCCACCTTTTCCAGCACCGGGGTCAGCGCCTTGCACGGGCCGCACCATTCGGCCCAGAAGTCGAGAATCACGAGCTTGCTCTGCGATGGCTCCACCACCGTCTGGCGGAAGCGGTCCACCGCCTTCTGTTCGTCGATGCTCAGTCCCATGCTGGCCAAGATAAATGCTCCTGCTGCGGCGGCGCGCCTTTTGCGCCCGTCCGGTTCCCATGTGGGATGCTCCCACACGCTTGTGAAGCACCCGATTTGTGCTGGCCGCTCGCCATGATGCGATCAAGCCCCAATCGCACCAATTTAGCGCTTGCAGCCTTTCAAAGGCGCTGCTAATCGCGCCGCCTCTCCGGCAGGAACCGCGGCTTATCGAGGTTTCTGTCAGCGCCAGTGAGCGGGCGTAGCTCAGGGGTAGAGCACAACCTTGCCAAGGTTGGGGTCGAGGGTTCGAATCCCTTCGCCCGCTCCATTTTCCTACCGCATCGATGATCCGGGCCGGGCGCCATAAGGCGCGCCCGCCCGCCCGGATTGGGCGCCCCACGCGTGCGGGGCTGCTGCCCCTGCGGCATTTGCGCAACGCCCGTCACCATTCATCGACCGACATCGACCGCTCGTGCAGATTCCCGTTTGCAATCAGCGCAGGCGGCGCTAGGTGCGCGATACGTTATCTCATACATATTCAGGGAACCACAGATGACCATGCGCAAGCTCTCCCTTGCCCCCTCGCGTCTTGCCCTCGCCGCTGCGCTCGGCCTTGCCGCCACTGCCAGCCCGGCACTTGCCGACGCCGCGCCTGCTGCAGCCGAAACCGCTGCGCCCCCTGCGGACGCGGGCACGCCCGAGGACGATCTGCACAATCGCCAGACCGATGCCACCGGCGAAATCATCGTCAGCGCCGCCGGGCTCAAGCAGCTTGATCTGCTCGCCGGTACCAGCGTGGTCGAAATTGCCGACGTTCAGCGCAACGCCGTGACCGGCCAGCTTGGCGACCTTCTGACCAAGATCCCCGGCGTCTCCGCCACCAGCTTTGCCCCCGGCTCCTCGCGCCCCGTGCTGCGCGGCCAGCAAGGCGAACGCGTGCGCGTGCTGGTTGACGGCGTGGGCACGGCCGATGTTTCGAACACTTCGGTCGATCATGCCACCACGATCGAGCCGATCACCATCGAACGCATCGAAGTGCTGCGCGGCCCCGCAGTGCTGCTCTATGGCAGCCAGGCCATCGGCGGGGCGGTCAACGTGATCGACAAGCGCATCCCCACCCGGATGCCCGATCATAACATCCACCTCGATGCCTTCGCCGGCATCGACAGCGCCACCGACCTGCGCACCGGAGCGGCCTCGCTCGATCTCGCGGTCGCATCCAACGTGGTGTTCCACGTCGACGGATCGTGGCGCGAGACCGGCAATATGGAGATCGGCGGCTTCCAGCTTGCACCCGGCCTGCGCGATGAACTGCTTGAAGAAGCCGCCGAAAAGCAGGCCGACGGCGAGCCGGAAGAAGCCGCAGAATACCGCGAAAAGGCGGGCCAGCGCGGCTTTGTGCCCAACAGCAACATGGAAAGCTGGACGATCAACGCTGGCCTCGGCGTGATCCTGGGCGAAAGCACCTTCGGCGCATCGCTCGGCTGGTATGACACCAATTACGGCGTCATCAAGCGCCCCGGGATGGATCACGCGCATGGCGGCGCACCCGTTGTCACGCTGCCCCGGATCGCCTCGCTGGCGGCCGGCCCGATCCCGACGGCCCCGATTGCCGGCCCCGGCGACGGCGAGGAGGAGGAAATCGTCCGCATCGGCCTCAAGCAGTTCCGCGCCGACTTCAAGGGCGATGTCTACCTTGGCGAGGGCACGTTCGAGCGGCTGAAGCTGCGAGTGGGCTATTCGGATTACACCCACACCGAATTCGAAGGGCCGGAAGTGGGCACCGTCTTCGATTCGACCAGCGTCGAAGCCCGCGCCGAACTGGTGCAGAACACCGAAGGCAATGTGCGCGGATCGAGCGGCATCCAGTACCAGCACCGCGATTTCCTCGCGGTGGGCGCGGAAGCCTACATCCCGCCCAACCTGACCGATCAGTTTGCGGTCTTCACCCTGCAGGAATGGGGCACCGGCCCGCTCCAGATCGAAGCCGCCGCGCGCGCCGAATTCACCACGGTCGAGGCCACGACGCTCGGGATCGAGCGCGATTACGACACTGTCTCGGGCGCGCTCGGGCTGGTCTATGAAGGCACGCCGGGCCTGCGCTTCGGCCTCAACGGATCACGCGCCGAACGTGCGCCGAGCGCCGAGGAGCTGTTCTCGGACGGTCCGCACATCGCCACGCAGGCCTTCGAAGTGGGCGATCCGAACCTCACCACCGAACGCGCCTGGGGCCTTGAAGCCTTCGCCCGCGGCAATATCGGCAAGGGCACCTTCAACCTTACCGCCTATCGCCAGTGGTTCGACAATTACATCTTCCTTGAAGAAACGGGCCTTGAGGAAGACGATCTGCCGGTATTCGAATACCTCCAGCAAAACGCCGATTTCTGGGGCGTCGAGGCGGAGCTGAGCTATCCGGTCATCGATACCGAAGGCCTGCGCGTGCTGACCGATCTCAGCGCGTCCTATGTCGAGGCTGAACTGGCCGATGGTACCGCCGTGCCGCGCATCCCGCCGCTGAGCCTGCTCGGCGCGCTGGAAGCACAGACCGGCGCCATCGATCTGCGCGGCGAAGTGCAGTGGTTTGCCAAGCAGGACCGCATCACCAGCTTCGAGACGCCGACCGACAGCTTCACGCTGGTCAATGCGCTGGTCGCGTGGCGCCCGCTGAAGGGCAACCAGAATGTCACCGTCCAGCTGGCCGCCGACAACCTGTTCGATGTGGTTGGCCGCCGCCATGCGAGCTTCACCAAGGACTTCGTGCCGCTGGTGGGGCGCAATTTCCGCGCCAGCGTGCGCCTGAGCTTCTGAGGCTCACCTCCTTCAGGGAGGGTCGCAAGGGGGCAGCCGGAGATGATCCGGCTGCCCCTTTTGCTTGTCTTATACCAGCGCGCTAAGATGCTGACGCATCACGCGCTGGAAATGCTCAAGCGCCGCACCGGCTTAACCAATGCGCGATGAGTCAGGCTCATCGCGCATTGGTATTATTCCTCAACCGCGAAGGTCAGTTCGGCGTGTTCTTCCAGCCGCTTGACCAGATCTTCGCCAAGGAAGCTGCCCGGCGTGCCGATCCCGCCCGGACGGTCGCAGGAAAGCAGACCGATGCCGGTCTCCGAAAGCATCCGGCAGGTCGAGCCATAGCCCGGATCGAAGCGGCCCTTCACGCCGTATTGCAGGCGCTGGCCATCATCCATGTCAGCGACGAAGACGACATCATAAAAGCCGTTCTCGCGTTCTTCCTTGGTCGGGCCTTCGCCGGGCTTGGGGGGCTTGGCGCCGAAGGGGTTCTTCATGAACTCCAGCGCCGCATTGGCCGCCGCCTTGCCTGCCTCGCCGGGGCTGGTCAGCATCATTTCGTCATACTTGAAGTCGGCGCCGTATGGGTGGCCGAGCAGGAAGTTGGTGCGGTGCACGTTCTTGGTGTTGATCGGCGCCATCACGAAGGGCGCGGACCACTTGCCGAGGTCGTCCTCATAGCTCGGGATCATGCCCGAGGGCTGGTCCGGCCCGTCAAAGCCCGGCGTCAGCGCGAAGGGATTGCGCAGCACATTGATGAGCGAGGGGCTCTTCGCCGCCGCTTTCATCGTCGCGCCAAGGCTCGCCGCGGTGCCGCCCGAGAAGGTGCCCTGCATGGCGCGCACCCGGCCACGGATGCGCGGCGCGGGCTTGCCGAACTTCGCGACGCAGGCCTTCTGGGTCATCATCACGCCGAGATCGAAAGGGATGGAATCGAACCCCGACGAGAAACAGATGCGCGCACCGCTGGCTTCGGCGGCGGCTTGGTGTTCTGCGATCTTCTCGGCCATCCAAGCCGGCTCGCCGCACAGGTCGGCATAATCGGTGCCGGTCTTCACGCAGGCGGCCACCAGCTTGTCGCCATAGAGCTGGTACGGGCCAACCGTGGTCAGCACCACGCGGGTGCGCTGGCACATGGCCTCCAGGTCAGCGTCATCATCGGCATTCGCGACCACAAGCGGCGTGGTGGCAGGCGCGCCGATCGCGTCGCGCACTTCCTCCAGCTTGGCGAGGCTGCGGCCGGCCATCGCCCACTTGGGGCCATCGTCGCGCGGGCCGTAATGATGGGCGAGATATTCCGCCACCAGTCGCCCGGTGTAACCGGTTGCGCCATAGACGATAATGTCGAATTCGCGGGTGCTCATGCTTGGTCTCCTTTGCGCAGGGTGATGCGCGAGGGAGGGGCGCAAGTCTAGAGCCTCGGAAGAGTGACCCCGCGCTGGCCCATGTATTTGCCCGCGCGGTCCTTGTAGCTGGTCTCGCAGCGTTCATTGCCCTTGAGGAACAGGAACTGGCACGCGCCTTCGTTGGCGTAGATCTTGGCAGGGAGCGGGGTGGTGTTGCTGAATTCCAGCGTCACATGACCCTCCCAGCCCGGCTCCAGCGGCGTGACGTTCACGATGATCCCGCAGCGCGCATAGGTGCTCTTGCCCAGACAGATCACCAGCACATCTTCGGGCACGCGGAAATATTCCACCGTACGGGCGAGCGCGAAGCTGTTGGGCGGGATGATGCAGACATCGGTCTCGCGGTCGACGAAGCTTTTCGGATCGAACTGCTTGGGATCGACCACCGATGAATCGACATTGGTGAAGATCTTGAATTCCGGCGCAACCCGCGCGTCATAGCCGTAGGACGACAGCCCATAGGAAATCACCCCGTCGCGCCGCTGGGCTTCGACGAAAGGCTCGATCATGCCATGTTCGAGCGCCTGGGTACGGATCCATTTATCGGAGAGAATCGCCATGCAAGAGGGATTCCCGATGCGGCGCGGCGGGGCAAGGGGCGGGGGATGCGATATCCCCCTTCCCCTTGATGTCAGCCGGGCGTGAACTCCGCCCACACCGGCAAGTGATCGGACGCGATCGCCGCCAACGCGCTTCGGTGAACGCCGCAATCCTTCGTCACCAGGCCCCCGCAATGCATGATCCGGTCAAGCCTGCCCAAGGGGCGGCGGCTCGGGAAGCTGGGGCCGGGGTCGAGCACCGCGAAATGCTTGCCAAATTCGCGAAAGCACCCCGAGGCGGCGCGCCATTCGTTAAGGTCGCCCATCAGCACCACTGGCCCGCTTGTGCGCGCAGCATCAGCCATGGCAGCGATGGCGCGGGCCTGCCGCACGCGCCACAGGCCCGACAGATCGAGGTGCATGCCGAACACGCTCACACGCGTCCCGCCGACGCTCAAACCCGCTGTCACCACCCCGCGCGGCTCAAGGCAGGGGATGTGGATGATGTCGTGCCGCTCTACCGCAATCCCGCGCCGCACGAGGATCGCATTGCCGTGCCAGCCCATCGAATCCCCTTGCACATCCAGCGGTACGGGGACGTAATCACTATGCGCCTCGATCAGGAAGCGCGGCAGCACGCTTTCGCGGGTGCCAAACCTGAGATCGGCTTCCTGCAAGCAGACGATGTCAGCGTCCACCTCTGCGAGCACCCGCAATATGCGCGCCGGATCGCGCCTGCGGTCGGTGCCGACACCCTTGTGGATGTTGTAGCTGGCGACGGTGAAGCTGCGCGCCATCCTGCCAGCCTATCCCGAAGCCAGCAGGCTCGCGTTCCCCCCGGCCGCTGTGGTGTCGACGGTCATCACCCGCTCGGTCGCGAAGCGGGCAAGGTAGTGCGGGCCGCCCGCCTTCGGCCCGGTGCCTGAAAGGCCCTCGCCGCCAAAGGGCTGGCTTTCCACCACCGCGCCGATCTGGTTGCGGTTGACGTAGAAATTGCCGACCTTGGCGTGGGCCTGCACAAACTTCCGCGTCTCCGCGATGCGGCTGTGGAGGCCGAGCGTCAGGCCAAAGCCCGTGGCGTTGATATCCGCCACCACCTGCGGCAGTTCCCCCGCACGGAAGCGCGCCACGTGCAGCACCGGGCCGAAATGCTCGTCGGTCAGGGCGCGGATCGAGGGCACTTCGATGATCGTCGGCGCGACGAAGCAGCCGCTGGCGACGCCATCAGGCAACGGCAGGCGGGTGACGGGGAGGCCCTTGGCCTCGCAATCGGCAATATGCGCCGCAAGCCGTTCGCGCGCCGCCGCATCGATCACCGGGCCGACATCGGTTGAAAGCGCCTGCGGATTGCCGATGCGCAGCGCCTCAAACCCGCCGCGGATCATCTCGAGCATCTGGTCCGCGACGTCTTCTTGCAGATAGAGCACCCGCAGCGCCGAACAGCGTTGGCCTGCGCTCTGGAACGCACTGCCCACGACATCTCGCACCACCTGTTCGGGCAGGGCCGAGGAATCCACGATCATCGCGTTCTGCCCGCCGGTCTCTGCGATCAGGGTGGCGATCGGGCCGTCGCGGTTTGCCAGCGCGCGGTTGATGGCGCGCGCGGTGCCGGTCGATCCTGTGAAGGCGACCCCGGCGCAGCGGCTGTCCGCAGTCAGCAGTGCGCCAACATCGCCCCCGCCCGGGATCAGCTGGAGCACTTCGGGCGGGATGCCCGCCTGATGGCACAGCGTCACCGCCAGCGCGGCGATCAGCGGGGTCTGCGGCGCGGGCTTGGCCAGCACCGTGTTGCCCGCCGCGATCCCTGCCGCCGCCATGCCGATGAAGATCGCCAGCGGGAAGTTCCACGGCGCGATGGTGACAAACACCCCGCGCCCGTGGAGCGAGAGGGTGTTTTCCTCCCCCGTCGGCCCCGGCAGGATGACCGGCGCGGCAAACTGCCGGCGCGCCTCGCCCGCGTAATAGCGCAGGAAATCGACTGCCTCGCGCAGTTCCAGCACGGAATCGAGCAGGGTCTTGCCCGCCTCGCGCTGGCACAGGCTGAGGAATTCTGCCGTATGTGCCTCGAACTGGTCGGCTGCCGCTTCGAGCAGCAACGCGCGCGCCTCGCCGCCAAGCGCGTCCCAGCCGGGCTGTATCGCGGCGGCCTTGTCGAAGGCCTGTGCAATCTCGGCCGCAGAGGCCGCGCGCACCGTGCCCACCGCCTGCGTGTGGTCTTGCGGCGAGGTGATGGAGGTGACCGGACCGCCCCCTTCGCCCAGCACGAAGGTCGGCTGCGCCATCCATGTCGTGTTCGCCAGAGCCCCCAGTCGCTCCATCAACGGCCCGCGCACCAGCGGATCGGAAAGGTCGATCCCGCCGCTGTTCTGGCGCCCCCCCTTGTCGGCACCGAAGATGTCCTTGGGCAGCGGAATCGCCGGATTGCGGCGGGGCTGAAGCGCGGCGAGTTCCGCCACCGGATCGCCCACCAACTCCTCGGCCGGGATGCCGGCATCGCCCATGCGGTTGACGAAGCTGGTGTTGGCCCCGTTCTCCAGCAGGCGGCGCACGAGATAGGCGAGCAGCTCCTTGTGCCCGCCGACCGGCGCATAGATGCGCACCGGCGTGCGCTGGTTGCCTTCCAGCGCGTGGAGCGCGTCATAGACCTCCTCGCCCATGCCGTGGAGGCGCTGGAACTCGAACGAGCGCCCGGCAGCGAGCTGCTTGATCGCCCCAATCGTATAGGCGTTGTGCGTGGCAAAGGCCGGGCGGATCGCGTCGGCGTGTTCGAAGAGGCGCGCCGTGCAGGCCAAATAGCTGACATCGGTCGCCACCTTGCGGGTGAACACCGGGTAGTCGCTGTAACCGCCCACCTGCGCCAGCTTCACTTCGCTGTCCCAATAGGCGCCCTTGACCAGTCGCACGAACAGCTTGCGCCCGTGCCGCCGCGCCACCTTGCCCGCCCAGTCGCACACCGCCACACCGCGCTTCTGGTAGGCCTGAATGGCGAGGCCAAAGCCTTCCCACCGGCTGCCGTCGGGGCGGCGGAACAGGTCATCATCGGCGACCAGTTCCTCGATGATGTCCATGCTGAGTTCGAGGCGTTCGGCCTCTTCGGCATCAATGGTGAAGTGGATGTCGGCATCGCGCGCGCGGACTGCCAGCGCGCGGATCACCGGCACCATCGCCGCCTTGGCCTCCTCCGCGTGGAAGAAATTATACTGGGGGTGGAGCGCGGAAAGCTTCACCGAAATGCCGGGCGATGCGGCGACGCCAGCCCCGGCCTCGCGCGCCAGCCGGCCCAGCGCACTTTCATAAGCCTGCCGGTATTTCTCGGCATCGGCGAAGGTCATGGCCGCTTCGCCGAGCATATCGAAGCTATGCGTGATACCCCGCGCCCGCTCCGGCGCGGCGCGCTTCAGCGCCTCGTCGATGGTGCGGCCGAACACGAACTGCCCGCCAAGGATCTTCATCGCCTGGCCCGTCGCCGTGCGGATCACGGGCTCGCCCAGCCGGTTCATCGCCCGCTTGAAGGCGCTGCCCAGCCCCTTCTGCCGCGCATCTGGCGGATCGAGCACTTCGCCCGTCAGCATCAACGAGAACGTCGCCGCGTTGACGAAGGTCGAGGAACTTTCCCCGAGGTGATCGCCCCAGTCGATGCTGCCGATCTTGTCCTTGATCAGCGCATCGGCGGTGGCGGCATCGGGCACGCGCAGCAGCGCCTCGGCAAGGCACATCAGCGCGATGCCCTCTTCGGTATCGAGGCCGTATTGCTGGAGGAAGGCGTCAATCCCGCTCGCCTTCTTGCCGCGTGCGCCCTCGATCAGGTCAATCGCGAGGCGCGCGGCCGCATCGTGCACCTTCACGGCCGGGGCAGCCTGTTCCAGCCGTTCGGCTATGCACGCCTCCTCGTCCTGCCGGTAGGCGCGGCGCAGGTCAGCGCGGTCGATGGAAGGGGCGGGGGAATAGTCGGCCATCTGGTTTCACCTGAAACGATTCGGGGACGTGAAAGCGGCCCTCTGAACGGCATGAGGCTGCGCTTCAAGCGCGGTCTTTGCAACGCCTGTCCTTGCCCCCGCGCCCCGCTGCGGTTAGCCTTGCACCTGACGCGGACGACTGCGACCAACACAGGGCCTCACACGATCATGCGGATGTTCTGCTTCCACTGCCGCGACGGAGAGGACGGCGGACGCTTGCGCGCGATTCACCGTCCGGCGCATCTCGATTTCATCCACGCCAATGCCGATCATTTCGTGATCGTCGGCCCGCTGAAACGCGCCGATGGCCTGATCATCGGTTCACTGCTGATCGTGAAGGCCGCCGACGAGGCCGCCGCCCGCGCCATTCTGGCGGACGATCCCTATCTCACCGGCGGGGTGTGGCAGGCGATCCGGGTGGACGAATTCACCCCGCTGCTCGGCGACTGGGCGTAACTACCGCAGCGCGTCTTCGGGGTGTTCGCTGCCGTTGGCCTTGTTCCAGCGCACCGATGACCAGAAGGCCAGACCGATCAGCACCGCGCCGATCAGGCCAGTGATGACTTCGGAAATGTGCATGAAGGTGTTCAGATACATGATCACCGCCAGCGCGAGGATCGCGTAGAACGCCCCGTGTTCGAGATAGCGATATTCGCTCATCGTCCCCTTGTTGACGAGGAAGATCGTCATCGAACGCACGAACATCGCGCCGATGCCCAGCCCGATGGCGATGATGATGAGGTTGTTGGTAAGCGCGAAGGCGCCGATCACCCCGTCAAACGAGAAGCTCGCATCGAGCACTTCGAGATAAAGGAACGCGCCGAAGCCCGCCTTGGCCACATCACCGGTGGTGGGCGTGGGCGGTTCGAGCAGGTGGTTGACGATCTCGACCGCGAGGTAGGTCAGCAGGCCCGCGATGGCGGCGATCAGGAAGGTGTGCGCTTCTTCAGCGGGCAGCATCGACGAGACGGCCCATGTTCCGGCCAGCACCACACCGATGGCGATCGCCTCGATATTGGCAACCTTGGCGATCGGGCGTTCGATCGCCTCGATCCAGTTCACTTCCTTGTCGGAATCGAAGAAATACTTGAGCCCGACCATCCCGAGGAACGCCCCGCCAAAGCCCATCAGGCCAACATGGGCATCGGAAACGATGCGCTGGTATTCGACCGGCTCGTTCAGTGCGAGCTTCATCGCCTCGATGGGGCCGAGGGACGCTGCGACCATCACGATCACCAGCGGGAAGACGATCCGCATCCCGAACACCGCAATCGCGATACCCCAGGTCAGGAAGCGTTGCTGCCAGACCGGGTCCATGTCCTTGAGGATCGAGGCGTTGACCGCGGCATTATCGAAGGAAAGCGACACTTCCAGCACCGCCAGCACGGCGCAGATCCACACGATGCCGAGCATCCCGTTGATGGTGCCGGTCAGCTCCCAGCCATACCATCCGCCAAGCACGAGCCCGGCAAGGGTGAAGAGCAGCGATCCGCCGAAATGCTTGAACATCGAAAATCCCTAAATGTCCGGTCGCGCCGGGTCTTGCACCCGACGGCCATAATATGCCCGATGCAGCGGGGCTAGAGCCCGAAGCTGCCCTTTAGCCCGTCGATTACATATTGCGCCGCAAGCGCGGCCAGCAGCACGCCGAGCAGGCGGGTGATGACCGCCTCAACCTTGTCGCCCAGAAGCCGGATCAGCGGCCCGGCCGCGACCAGCGACGCGGCGGTGATGGCCAGCACGGCGGCCAGCGCGCCAAGCACTTCCAGCGATTGCGACAGGCCTTCGGCCTCGTTCATCAGCAGCATGATCGCCGCGATTGCGCCCGGCCCGGCCAGCATCGGCATCGCCATCGGGAACACCGAAACATCCTCGATCTCCGGCGTCTGCGCGATCTTCTCGGCGCGCTCCTCGCGGCGCTGGGTGCGCTTTTCGAACACCATGTCGAAGGCGATGAAGAACAGCATCAGCCCGCCTGCGATGCGGAACGAGTCCAATTCGATATGCAGCGCGCCCAGCAATTCCTGCCCGAACAGCGCGAACACCAGCAGGATCGCGCTGGCGATCATCGTCGCCCGCAGCGCCATGCTGCGCGCCTGAGCGGCGGTCGCGCCCTTGGTCAGCCCGGCATAGATCGGCGCGCACCCCGGCGGGTCAATCACCACGAACAGGGTGACGAAGGCGGAAAGGAAAAGTTCGGTCAGCACCACGATCTGCTTTGCGTAAAGGCTGCCGCGCCCCTCACATCAATTGGGGCCGCGCACAAGGCTTTGTTCGATCGCGCTGACCCAGCGGGTCTGGTAGAAATAGTCGGCGGCAAGGAAGCGCGTACCATCGGCCCGGTGTTCCCAGCGCCAGCGCAGCGTGCCATCCCTGGAAAGCCTGGCATCGGCCTTGCCGTCCTCGCCCAGCGGGATCGCAGGGGGCGGAGGGGTGGGGCCGCCCGAGCGCGGGCAGGTGGCGACAAGGCCTTCAATCGCGTCGATTTCGGTCACGACAATGTCGCCCGGCTGCGCCTCCTGCGCCTTGCGCGGCACGGGCTGCGGCACATCCGGCCCGCCGACATCGAAGACATAGCGGTATTCCCCGTCAGGCTGGCGCTCCCACACGGTGACGAAATTGCCGACCGACCCATCGGGATCGCGGTAACGCCCCTGACTGACCGCAACCGCCCCGTCGCAGCTCATCACCACCTTGCGGGCCTTCCACTGCACGGCCTGCGGGGGATTGGTCTGGGTGGCGAGCCACGGGGCGAGCGGGAACGGGCCATCCGGGCCATGCATCAGCGCGCCCGGCGCGGCGAACCGGGCAAAGGCGGTCCATTGCCCCTGCTCGGCAGCCTCGCGGGCAAAGGCGATTTCGACGGCCACAATATTGCTCGGCTGGGCAGCGCCCGGAGCGCCGACAAGCGCGCGGTCGATCATCGCCACCAGCCGCTTGCTGGGCTTGGGCGGACCGCCGCCGCCGCCCGAACAGGCGGTGAGCGCGAGAGGAACAGCAAGGGCGAGCGCGCCGGCGAAAAGCCGCATGGAAAACCTCCGTTCGGGTAGAACCCCGAGTTATCGGGCAGGTTGTGCTAAATCCCCTCGGGCGCGTCCAGCCCTGCGTGACGGTGCGCGGCGACCAGCGTGTTGCGCAGCAGCACGGCAATGGTCATCGGCCCGACCCCGCCCGGCACCGGAGTGACCGCGCTTGCAACCGCCAGCGCCTCGTCAAAGGCGACATCGCCGACCAGCCTGCCCTTGGCGCCATCTTCGGCAGGCGGCAGGCGGTTGATGCCGACATCGATCACGGTCGCGCCCGGCTTGATCCAGTCCCCGCGCACCATTTCCGGCCGGCCCACGGCGGCCACCACGATATCCGCGCGGCGCACCACTTGCGCCAGATCGCGCGTGCGGCTGTGCGCGATGGTGACAGTCGCGTTGGCATCGGTGAGCAGTTGCGCCATCGGCTTGCCGACAATGTTCGACCGTCCGATCACCACCGCCTCCAGCCCGGACAGGTCACCAAGGTGATCCTTGAGCAGCATCAGGCAGCCGAGCGACGTGCAGGGGACAAAACCCTCCTGCCCCACGGCGAGGCGGCCTGCATTGATGACATGGAACCCGTCCACATCCTTGTCAGGATCGATGGCGGCAATCACCGCCGCTTCATCCAACCCTTGCGGCAGCGGGAGCTGGACGAGGATGCCGTCGACCTCGGGATCACGGTTCAGCCGCTCCACCAGCGTCAGCAGTTCCGCGGCGCTAGTGGTGGCGGGCAGGCGATGTTCGAAGCTGGCGATCCCGGCTTCAACGCATGCCTTGCCCTTGGCGCCAACATAGACCTGGCTGGCCGCATCTTCGCCAACCAGCACCACCGCAAGGCCCGGACGCCGCCCGGCGTTCTGGGCAAAGGCCGCCGCGCCTGCGCCAATCCGGGCGCGCAGGGCCGCAGCAAAAGCCTTACCGTCGATCCGTGCCGCCTCGCCCATCAGTAAGCCGCCGCCCCGAGCAGGCGCGAAACCGCGGCCAGCAAAAGCATGAACACCATCGGCGAAAAATCGATCGCGCCGGTATCGGGCATTACCTTGCGGATCGGGCGCAGCGCCGGCTCGAACAGGCGGCTCAGCGCATCGTGCACGGCAAAGACGAACTGGTTGCTCGGGCTCACCACATTGAAGGCGAACAACAGCCCGATGATGAACCAGATGATCAGCAGCATATTGGCGGTGCTGATCACCATGCCGAGGATTTCAACGAGTGCTTGCAGCATTGCTATTCCGTTTCCGTTGCAAAGGCGCGCAGGCCCTCCCGAAAGAGAAAGCCCGCGCCCGTTCAAGTCCCTGCGAGGCGTATTAGCCTGTTAATACGGCTCGCGCCAGTCCGAGTTCCAGCGATCAGGCCTCAAGCGCGCACCAGCGTGCCCGCGCCCCTCGCGGTGAAGAATTCGAGCAGCATCGCATGGCCCACCCGGCCATCCAGCACGACCGCCGCCTCGCAGCCCGATTGCACGGCGGTGACGCAGGTTTCCAGCTTGGGCACCATCCCGCCGCGGATCACGCCGTCCTCGCGCAGCTTGGCGATGTCGGCGGGGGTGAGGTCGGTGAGCAGCTCGCCCGCGCCGCCCAGCACGCCCGGCACATCGGTCAGCAGGAACAGGCGCGCCGCCCCCAGCGCCGCCGCGATGGCACCAGCCATGGTGTCGGCGTTGATGTTGTAAGTCGCCCCGTCCGCGCCGGCCGCGATCGGGGCGATCACCGGGATCATTCCGGCGGCGACCATCGTGTCGATCACGGTGGTGTCCACCTCGGCAGGCTCACCCACGAAGCCGAGATCGACCACCTGTTCGATATTGCTGTCGGGATCGCGCGTGGTGCGGCTGACCTTGCGCGCGGTCACCAGCCCGCCATCCTTGCCGGAAATGCCGATTGCCCGGCCACCCGCCGCCGCGATCCAGCCGACCAGTTCCTTGTTGATCGCGCCCGAAAGCACCATCTCGGCGACCTTGGCAGTGGCTTCATCGGTGACGCGCAGGCCGTCCACGAAAGTGCTCTCCACGCCCAGCCGCCCCAGCATCTGGCCGATCTGCGGGCCGCCGCCATGCACCACCACCGGGTTGATGCCGACCGCCTTGAGCAGCACGATATCCTCGGCAAAGTCGCGTGCGGCTTCGGGATCGCCCATCGCGTGGCCGCCATACTTCACCACGAAGGTGCGCCCTGCGTAGCGCTGGAAATAGGGCAGCGCCTCGATCAGCACTTCGGCTTTCGCAAGATCGAGCGTTTCGGCTCGCGGATGGTTCTGTTTTTCGGTCACCGGCGTCGTTCCCAGCGCGCATCTCGCGCATCTCGGGCCGCGCCCTAGCGGCTTGCGCGCGCGGGGCCAAGCGGCTTGGTGCACCGCGCCAGCCCGCAGTAGGAATCTCATGGACTTGGTGCTATGATCGCAACCACGAGAGGTGACCATGGCCGACCAGGACAGCACGACACCCGCCAGCGACCCCGCCGGCTCAGGACGCCGCGAGGGTGACCGTCGCCGCGCGCAGCAGCCCTTGACCGGAGAGGACCGCCGCAAGGGCGAGCGCCGCTCGGGCACAGATCGCCGCACCGCCCCGCGGACAGACAGCCTCGAATAGGCCGGGTTGCAGGCGGGGCATCGCCTGCTGCCCCGCCCGCATAAGGTTCTTCCGGTTCCTAGACCGCTGGTTGTTCCAGCATCACCGCGATCTCGTCGAGCAGGTGCAGCCGCTCGCGCTTCAGACCCTCCAGCCGCTCGTCACCGGCTGCCTCGGCCCCACATTCGATGCGGTGAATTTCGCGGTTTACACTGTGGTGGAGTTCCGCAAGCCGGGCGAAATGCGCGTTTTCCAGCTTGAGCCGGTGGAGCGCGGCGGCATCGTCGGGGAAGGCTTCGGCGAGTTCGTGGGGGGTGTGAGCAGACATGGGATTCTCCCTGGTTGATGCCTCCTCCTAGGCCGGGGCTTTCCCTAGGCATTTGACCGCGATCAAATTCGCTGGATCGCGCGCGCGTTGCCGCTATTGTTTGCGGCGGGATATTTGCATGACACGACCGGGATCATTCTTGCGCCGCGCGGCGGCGGTTGCGCTCGTGCCTCTGGCGGCGGCGGGCGTGCTGGCGTTGTGGCCGGGGCCGGGCGCGGCGCAGGCCGGGCGCGAGCAGTATAATGCGCTGTTCCCCGTGTGCGCCGGATCGGTCCGCGTCACCTGCGTGGTGGACGGTGACACCTTCTGGCTGCGCGGCACCAAGATCCGCATTGCCGACATCGACACCCCCGAGGTATCCCGCCCCGGCTGCCCGCAGGAAGCGCGGCTGGGCCGGCAGGCGACCGAGCGGTTGCGCCAGCTTCTCAACGCCGGCCGCTTCAGCCTGGCCGTGCCGCCGAACGGGCGCAGCCGGGACCGTTATGGCCGCGAACTGCGGATCGTGGTGCGCGATGGCAAGAGTTTGGGCGCAGTGCTGGTCCGCGAAGGCCTTGCCGAACGCTGGGGCGGCCCGAAACGCGCCTGGTGCCGGGCCTAGAGCGGGTCTGACCGGGGTCTAAGGGGGGTCTGGAGGGGGTCTAGACGGGGTCTGGACGGGGCCTAAACGCGGGGCGTTTTCGGGCATCCCGATGAATTTGCGCCATTTTTTGGCCGCGCACAGGGTTTTCCGGGCAAATGCCGCTGATTTTCAGCACCCTGCCCCTCCCCCATAGCGAAAGCCGGCAGGCTTAGGAAAGCCCCACGATCATCCGCTCGACCGGCGCGGGCAAGCCCCAGAACCACAGTCCCAACGCCAGCCCTCCCACGATCTGGAGCGCGGCGATGGCGAAGAGAGTATCGCTGAACGGCTGCTTGCGCGTCTTGTGCCGGAACAGCGCACGGCCCGCATAGGCTCCGGGCGTGCCGCCAAAGAAGGCGAGCCGCAGCAAAGTCCCCTCGGAAATCCGCCACGCGCCCCGCTCGGCCCGCGCCTTGTCGATCCCGAAGGCGGCAAAGGCGACGAAGTTCAGGGCGATCAGCGCCTGCGCGAAGTTGGCGGGGGTGAGGAGCGCCTTGGCGGACGCGATATGGTCTGGGCTGGCGAGGGCGGCGAAGTTATCCATGCGCGAGGCTTAGCGCGGGAGGGATTGCGGAAGGGTTGAGAAGGGGGATGCTCGCCCTGGCCTCTCCAGCTAACGGGAGAGGAGTATCAGTTCCAATCACCCCCCTTCCGCCGGCGGGGGGTGGGAGTAAGAAAAGGGCCCCCGCAGAAACTGCGGAGGCCCTGTATATGGCAATGTGGCGGTTACGCCGTTGTGTAAGGACGCCGGCCAGCCCTGGATAGTGGCTTCCTACTCCGCAGCCTCAACCCCAAACAGCCCGGCTTCGGCCACCACAGCCTCGTCCTCGTTCACAGCCTTCGCCTTCTGGCGGCTGTCGAAGCTCGACCACACCGAGTTCCAGTCGCCGCGGGTGGCGCCCTTGGAATATTCGGTGGCGCGGGTTTCGAAGAAGTTGGCGTGCTCCACCCCGTTCAGCAGCGGGGCGAGCCACGGCAGGGGGTGTTCTTCGATCATGTAGATCTCTTGCAGGCCAAGCTGCTTCAGGCGCCAGTCGGCGATGTAGCGGATGTAGCGCTTGATTTCCTTGGCGCTCATGCCGTTGATCGGGCCCATTTCGAAGGCGAGGTCGATGAAGTTGTCTTCCAGACGCACGGTCTTCTGGCAGATGTCGATCAGGTCTTCCTTCACCGCCTTGGTGAGGCACTGGCGTTCCTCGCAGAAGGTGTGGAACAGCTTGATGATGCCTTCGCAGTGCAGCGATTCATCGCGCACCGACCAGCTGACGATCTGGCCCATGCCCTTCATCTTGTTGAAGCGCGGGAAGTTCATCAGCATGGCGAAGCTGGCGAAGAGCTGGAGCCCTTCGGTGAAGCCGCCGAAGGCCGCCAGCGTGCGGGCGATGTCTTCATCGGTGTCGACGCCGAACTGGCCGAGGAAGTCGTGCTTGTCCTTCATTTCCTCGTATTCGAGGAAGGCGCTGTATTCGCTTTCGGGCATCCCGATGGTGTCGAGCAGGTGCGAATAGGCGGCGATGTGCACCGTTTCCATGTTGGAGAAGGCGGCGAGCATCATCTTCACCTCGGTCGGCTTGAACACCCGGCCGTAGTTTTCGTGATAGCAGTTCTGCACCTCGACATCGGCCTGGGTGAAGAAGCGGAAGATCTGGGTGAGCAGGTTGCGCTCGTTCTCGGTGATCTTCTGCGCCCAGTCGCGGCAATCCTCGCCCAGCGGCACTTCTTCGGGCATCCAGTGGATCTGCTGCTGGCGCTTCCAGAAGTCATAGGCCCAGGGGTACTGGAACGGCTTGTAGGTGTTGCGGGCTTCGAGAAGCGACATGGGCGAAAACTCCTAAGGATATCTTTGTATCAGATACGGGCGCACGGGGCGCTTGGATTCAGTTGGGCCAGTAATAGGCCATGACAATCAGGCAGAAGGGCGCCAGCATCGAAACCATCGCGATGTGGATCGCCGCGGCGTTGCGACCGTGGCCGGGCACGTTGCGCTTCAGCTCCCGCACCGCGCTGACGGCAAACCACACGCTGACGGCAAGGCCGATGAGTGCGGTGACGAATGGTACGCTCATGCTGGTCTCTCCCCCATAACTGTAATGGCTGGCGGGCGCGCAAGGGAGGCTTTCCCCCGCGCACCCGGCGGCAGCTTACTGACAGCTCAGGCATTCCTCGTAATCGGTCTGGTCGCCGCTGGCGCTCAGTTCGATGCGGGCCAGTTCGGAGGTGTTGTCCGCCTCCACCCCGCCGACGAAACCGGCGCGCTGCACGCTCTTGGAGCGCAGGTAATAGAGCGACTTGATGCCCTTTTCCCACGCCTGGTAGTGCAGCATCATCAGGTCCCACTTGTCGACATCGGCCGGGATGAACAGGTTCAGCGACTGGGCCTGATCGATAAAGGGCGTGCGGTCGGCGGCGAATTCGAGCAGCCAGCGCTGGTCGATTTCGAAGCTGGTCTTGTAGACCGCCTTTTCCTCCGGCGTCAGGAAGTCGAGGTGCTGCACCGATCCGCCGCGTTCGAGGATCGAGTTCCAGACATTGGTCGAGTTCTTGGACTTCTTCTCGAGCAGCTTTTCAAGGTACGGGTTGCGCACGATGAAGCTGCCCGACAGGGTCTTGTGGGTGTAGATGTTGGCCGGGATCGGCTCGATGCAGGCCGAGGTCCCGCCGCAGATGATGCTGATCGACGCAGTGGGCGCGATCGCCATCTTGCAGCTGAACCGCTCCATCGCGCCCATGTCGGCAGCGTCGGGGCACGGCCCGCGTTCCTGTGCCAGCAGCATCGAAGCCTCGCACGCCTTGGCGTGGATCAGCTTGAACATCTGCAGGTTCAGCGCCTTGGCCATCGCGCTTTCGAAGGCGATGCCCTTTTGCTGGAGGAAGGAGTGGAAGCCCATGACGCCAAGGCCGACAGAACGTTCGCGGCTGGCGGAATACTTGGCGCGGGCCATCTCGTCCGGCGCGCGGTCGATATAATCCTGCAGCACGTTGTCGAGGAAGCGCATGACGTCCTCGATGAACTGCTTGTCGCCCTTCCACTCTTCCCAGGTTTCCAGGTTGAGCGAGGACAGGCAGCACACCGCCGTGCGGTCATTGCCGAGGTGGTCGATCCCGGTCGGCAGCGTGATTTCCGAGCACAGGTTGGAGGTCGAAACCTTGAGGCCCAGATCGCGGTGATGCTTGGGCATCATGCGGTTCACGGTGTCGTTGAAGACGATATAGGGCTCACCCGTGGCGAGACGGGTCTCGACCAGCTTCTGGAACAGCGAGCGCGCATCGACCGTCTGGCGCACCGATCCATCGCGCGGCGAGCGCAGCTGGAATTCAGCCCCGTCCCGCACCGCTTCCATGAATTCATCGGTCAGGAGCACGCCGTGGTGCAGGTTCAGCGCCTTGCGGTTGAAATCGCCGCTCGGCTTGCGGATTTCGAGGAACTCCTCGATCTCCGGGTGGCTGACGTCGAGATAGCAGGCGGCCGAACCACGGCGCAGCGAACCCTGCGAGATCGCGAGGGTGAGCGAATCCATCACGCGCACAAAAGGAATGATGCCGCTGGTCTTGCCGTTCAGGCCGACCGGCTCACCAATGCCGCGGACATTGCCCCAATAGGTGCCGATCCCGCCGCCCTTGGAAGCGAGCCACACGTTTTCATTCCACGTGCCGACGATCCCTTCGAGGCTGTCCTCGACCGAGTTGAGGTAGCACGAAATCGGCAGGCCGCGATTGGTGCCGCCGTTCGACAGCACCGGCGTTGCCGGCATGAACCACAGGTTCGAGATGTAGGTATACAGGCGCTGGGCGTGGTCCTGATCATCGGCATAGGCATCCGCGACGCGGGCGAAGAGGTCCTGGTAGGTCTCGCCGGGCAGCAGATAGCGGTCGGTCAGGGTGTCCTTGCCGAAATCGGTCAGGCGCGCGTCGCGGCTTTCATCGGTCACGATCGTGAAGCGGCGGTCGTTGACCTTCTTGCTGTCCGAGGCGTCAGCCTTGGCCGCCTCGGCCATAGCGCCGACAAGAGCTTCACCCGCCTTGGCAGCGATCAGCGCATCGGAACCGGTATCGGTGGTTTTCATCGTCACAGCCTTGTCATCCCCCGCAGCAGGCGAGCCCGCATCCAGTTCATTGGTCACTTCGCCAGTCAGCGCGTCATTGGGCACGTTTTCGCTCGCCTTGAAATCCATTGTCAGCCCCACTTTTCCCCCGAATCGGGCCTATGGCACAAGAGGCCATGTTCCGATTCTGTTCTATACCGGGCGGTCCACAGACTTACCAACAGCATCCCCGGTATCCGGGCGCGCTGGCAGGTCGGTCGATCCCATTTGCGGCGCGCGGCAGTCCCTGTGGCCGGGGCGAATCGTGATCCGTCTGCCCTCTGCAGGGCGGCGGGAGATTTACCAAGGGTTGGGGGTCCGATTTGCGCCGAACCACTAGATGATGAATCACCTAGGGACTCCCGTCAACGGGGGTTTAAGCCCTTAGTTACCATTCGAGAGGCTTCATCACCCTGTCACAAACCCGCGACGCGTGGACCAAGCTTGAGTCGCGGGCTCCGCAAGCCCCAAACTGAATCTGTGAAGAAAAATATGGGGAGTGAATCAATAGAATCCACCCGTGAATCTTTTGCACGTCCGCAGCTTCGATTGTTGCGCGGTACCGGGCTATGTCATTGCCGGATCATCGCCCGAAACCACCAGCCGGATCCGGCAGGTCACCCCGGCTGGCGCAAAGGCGAGATCGATCCGGCCGCCAAATTCATAGGCCAGCTGCTCCTCGATCAGCCGCATGCCGAAGCCGCGGCGCGCAGGAGCGGTGACCGGCGGCCCGCCCGCTTCCTCCCACACCAGATCGAGCAACATCCCGCCCTCCTGTGCGGCAGCGGTCCAGCTTACGCCAATCCGCCCGCCGGGCACGCTGAGGGCGCCATATTTGGCCGCATTGGTCGCCAATTCGTGCAGGGCCATGGTCAGGCTCACCGCCAGCTGCGGGAAGATCTGGACGGGAGGGCCGCCGATCGTGAAGCGGTCCGCGCCGAAGGGCGCCGCCGCCCCGCGCGCGATTTCCTCCAGCGAGGCCCGTTCCCATGCATTGCGGGTCAGCACATCATGCGCCTGCGACAGCGCCCGCAAGCGGTTCATGAAACTGCCCAGCCGCCCGGCTTCGGCATCAAGGAAGGTCTGGCGCGCAATCGACTGGACCGTGGCCAGCGTGTTCTTCACCCGGTGGTTCAGCTCGTCCACCAGCGTGCGGCGCTGCTGATCGGCGCGCTTCTCGGCAGCGATATTGCGCACTTCGATGATGGTGCCGATCGTGCGGGAGGCATCATCGTGAATTGGGCTGGCGCAGTATGCCACGGGGTAGAAGTGCCCGTCCTTGTGAACGAACACCTCCTCCCCGCGCATCTGGTGATGTTCGGGAAAGGCGCGGTCGATGGCGCATTCCGACAGCGGAAAGGGCTGACCGTCAGGGAGGGTGTGGTGGATGATATCGTGCAGCGGCCGGTCCAGCGCGAGCACTTCATCCAGCGTGAAACCGGTGAGGTGTTCGGCAGCGGCGTTCATGTAGGTGCAGTGCTGCCGCTCGTTCATCAGAAAGATCGCGACCGAGGCATTGTCCAGCACGGCTTGCAACCGCCGGTTCGCCCTTGCCAGGCCAACTGCGGGATCGAGATTGCGGTCCTCGTACAAGTGCGCCCCCTTTGCTCAGGCGTTACACGCTGCGCAAGGATTGGTATTTAATCTGCATTAAGCGGGCCGCTGCCAGGTTATTGTTCCGTAAGCCTTGCTTGTGCCGGGCTAAGCCGCGCCGGCTGCCTCGGCAAGGGTTTGCGCGGTCTTGTAATCGGGCTTGCCGTTATTGAGCCGCAGCGATTGCCCGGTCAGCACATAAAGACGCGGGATCTTATAGCCCGCCAGTCCGGCGCGGGCATGGGCGTCCAGCGCGGATTCATCCACTGCGCCCTCCTGCTGCACCACGGCGACGATCTTGCGGCCAAAGCGGGCATCGGGGAGGCTGACAACCCGCACGTCCTTGACCGCCGGATGGTCCAGCAGCACCGCCTCCACCTCTTCGGGGAAGACTTTCTCGCCCCCGGTGTTGATGCACATATTGTCACGGCCGATGAATTCGAGCGTGCCGTCCGCCGACCAACGCGCGCGGTCACCGGTCATCAGCCAGCGTTGGCCGCAGATGGTGGGGAAAGTCTGCGCATTCTTCTCGTCCTCGCCGAGGTAACCCAAAGGCAGCGGGCCAGTGCGTGCGACAATGCCCACGCCCTCGCTGCCGCGCGGGATTTCATTGAAATCTTCATCGAACAGCTTGGTCTCGCGGCCCGGGAGCGGCTGGAACTTGCCGCCGCCACTCGATCCTGCCGCCGTGGTGATGACGATGCCGGTGCCCGAGCTTTCGGATGATCCCAGCGCGTCGATGATCATCAGCGCGGGATGATGCGCGATCAGCCGGGCCTTGAGGCCGGGCGAGAACACCGCGCCTGACGAGGTGATGCTTCTGAGGCTGGCGATCGCCTCGCCGCTGTCGGCTCGCGCATCCAGCCGGTCGGCCAGCGGCAGGGCGAAGGCATCACCGACGATGAAGGCGCCTTTGGCACCCAGGCGCGCGATTTCATCAAGCGCCAGATCGGCATCGAACTTCGGCCCCGGCAGCAGCGCCAGCGTGCCGCCCTTGAGCAGGTGGATTACCGCCGTGAACTGCCCCGCGCCGTGCATCAGCGGGCTGAGCAGCAGCATCGGCGAATTGCTGGCCGGATGATCGGGGCCGATGGCGGCAGCTTGCGCGACCTGCTCCTCCAGGCTGCCGGTCACCAGCGGCGGCGTGCCCGGCGGGCGTTGCCACACGCCGATATTGAACGCGCCCCACGCCTGATCCATCGGCCACATCACCGCCTTGGGCATCCCGGTGGTGCCGCCCGTGGCGGTGAGGAACAGCGCCTGCGGGTCATCATGGATGGTGAAGCCTGCGGGCAGCGGCGTTTCGCATAGCGCCGCCCAGTCTGCGCTCCCTGCATCGATGGTCAGCGTCTCCGAAGGCATGGCCTCGCGCGCGGTCCCGGCAAAATCGCTTTCCGTGAACAGCGCCTTCAGCCCGAAGCGGGAGGCGATGTCGGCCAGTTCGCGGGTCTTGTAGTGGTAGTTCACATTGACCGGCACCAGCCCCGCTTTCACGCAGCCAAAATAGGCGAGCATGTAATCGGGGGTGTTGCGCAGCATTTGCCCGGCAATGTCGCCCGGCATCAATCCGCGCGCGGCAAGGCCGGCGGCGATCCGGTCAGTGACCGCGTCAAACTCGCCCCACGTCACCACCCGCGCGCCGTGCACCAGCGCCGGCCGGTCTGCCGGGATTGCCGCCGCCAGCGCCTTGAGCACCACTCCGAAATTCGCACCCGAAAACGCCATGACTGCAAGTTCTCCCTGTCTCTTTCGCTAGCCCCCGGCGCGCCTGCTTTCCCCTAGGTAAATGATGAGGACAAACGCAAAAATTGCGCTAGTCTTCCGACTCAGAAAACAAACGAGAGGAGCAAGGCCCGGCATGGCTACCAATGTTGTCGAATTGCGCACGCCGCAAGGTCGCGAATCTCTTGATCAACTGCTTGAATCGGTGACGATCACCTGCCCCGAGGACATCCACGATGCCGCCGTCGCGCTGGCACGGATCGCGCAGGAGCGGGGGATGCAGATCGCGGTGTGTGACGACATTTCCTCCAAGGAACCGATGGTCGATGCCGAAGGCACGATCCTCAACGCCGATATTTTCCGCTGGCTGGATGACGGGGCGCGCTGGTGGGAAGATCACCGTCTGGCGCTGCATTCGCCGCTGCCGCGCGCCTGCCGCTATGAAAGCGAGCCGTTCTGGGCCAACCGCAACGGCTTCAACACCCGCTGGCGCAACCACTATCTGGCAGAGATCGATCTCGCCGATTTTGAAAAGCGCGCGCTGTGCAAGGCGGCGATCGTGGTGCCGGTGCACCTGCCCTTCGGCCAAATTTCCGCCAGCAGCTTCATCAGCATGGACCGCGACAAGGAAGACCTCTCGGCCGAGTTCGCCGAAAACGGCGCGCTGTTCGCGATGGTGACGCGGTGCTTTGTGGCGGGCTATGTGCAAGCGATCCGCACCAAACGGCGCATCCCGTCCGATTGCGTGCTGTCCAAGCGCGAGGTGGAATGCCTGCGCTGGGCGGCGATCGGCAAGACCGACAAGGAGATCAGCATGATCCTCAACCGGTCACACGCCACGATCCGGTATCACATCCACCGCGCAGGCGAGAAGCTGGACTCGGTGAACCGCGCCCAGACGATCTTCAAGGCGGGGCAGCTGGGGTATCTGGGGGCGTCTGATTGATTGCGACCCCGCCCCCGCGGGGTCGTCCTCGGTGCTGTTTCAAGCCCTGCGGGCTTGAGCACCTGCGGGGCGGCCGCGTGGCCTTGCGGGCCTGCGGCCCGAGCCAGAGCTTCCATAAGCGGGTTGCGCTGATTCGACGCCACAGGCGTCGCAAGGGCGACTGCCCGTCCGCAGCGGGCGCAGCTTTGCTGCGCGTCTAGCGAGGACCGCGCGCCCGGAGGGGCGTGCGGAAATCAAAAACGGCGAAGCGGCTCTGACCCGTCCCAATCCACGCCCGCAGCCTTGATCATTCCGAACAGGTCCGGCCCGTCCTTGGCCTGCTGCAAGATCTCCACCAGCGTCCCCGGCCCGCCGCCTGCATCGACATAGATCGCCTGACTCGTGCCGAACGTCCCTTCGATCATCACCTCCGCGCCTTCCTCCTCGCAGACCCGCCGCGCCTCAGCGATGTCGTCGACCAGAATGCACACGTGGTGGAGGCCATTGCCGGTCGCCCCGTACTCGCCGGTATAGACGGAAGGGTGATTGTCGCGCGGGCGGATCAGTTCGATCTGAAGGTCGCCCCAATAGGCCAGCGCAAGGTCGAACACCGCGTCGGTGGGCTGTCCGCGATATTTCATGCCGTCCAGATGGATGCCTTCGATGATGTAGAACGGGCCGACCCCCATCGTTTCCGTCCAGTGCTTCACCGCCGCGTCGAAATCTTCGGGCACAAAGGCCAACTGCATGATGTCGCCAAGGGCGGCGATTTTGCCTGCTAAAGCCATTTTCCTCTCCAATCCGATAGGGTGTCCTTGCGGCGAAGCTGTGTGATATTCTGCGCCTGAGACACTGCACAAAGTGCGAGGGCACAAAGTGCAAGGACGAGAGGCGGGGGAGACCCCGAGAGGACCGGAAAAGCCCAATGAACGAGATCAAGGACATTGCCCGCGGCGACCGTTGCCCGGGGCTCAGCTATACCGACATGCTCAACGGCGACACCCGCCGCGCGCCGGATTACCTGTTCGAGGAAACCACGATCGAGATGGGCGATGATCCGCTGCCGGTCGCGCCCTATATCTCGGAAGAATTCGCACAGGCCGAACGCGAGAAGCTGTGGCCCAACGTCTGGCTGTTCGCCGCGCGCGAGGATGAAATGCCCGACGTGGGCGATACGGTCGTATACGACATCGCCGGCAAGAGCTTCCTGCTGATCCGCCAGAAGGACGGCAGCGTGAAGGCCTTCTACAACGCCTGCCTCCACCGCGGCCGCAAGCTGCGCACCGAGAGCGGGTCTTCGGTGCAACTGCGCTGCCCTTTCCACGGCTTCACCTGGCGCAATGACGGGAGCCTGAAGGAAATCCCCTGCGCGTGGGACTTCAAGCACCTCGAAAGCAAGGAGATGAGCCTGCCCGAAGCCCGGATCGAGCTGTGGCAGGGCTTCGTCATGCTGACCGAGAACCACGATCTGCCCGATTTCAAGACGTGGCTCGGCCCGGCAGCTTCGCATTACGAACGCTATGACTTCGAAAACCGCTACACCGGCATGTGGGTGCAGAAGAAGATCCCGGCCAACTGGAAAGCGACCGCCGAAGCCTTCATGGAAGCCTGGCACTCGGTCACCACACACCCGCAACTGCTCGCCTTCCTCGGCGATGCGAACACGCGTTACGATCTGATCGGCGATCACTTCAACCGCGCAATCACGCCTTCGGGCGTGCTCAGCCCGCATATGAAGGGCAAGAATTCGGATTACGTGCTGGAGAAGATGAACGAGTTCTCCGGCGGGGCCGATGCCAAGACCAACCGCCGCTTCAACGCCAGCGAGGAGCCGGTTGAAGGCTACGACGCCAATGATCCGCTGGGCGCGCGCAAGGTGCTGGCCGATGCGGGGCGCAAGGGCTTTGCCGAGAACTACGGCTACGACTATTCGGACGCGTCGGACACCGAGATCCTCGACAACTTCACCTACAACATCTTCCCCAACTTCGCGCCGTGGATCGGCTTCCTGCCCACCCTCGTCTATCGCTGGCTGCCCGGCGACACGCCCGATTGGTGCATCATGGAAATCCGCCTGCTGTTCCCCACCCCCAAGGGTCAGGAACGCCCCCGCGCCGTCGCACCGACCTATATCCCGGATGATGAACCCTTCGCCTGGGCGAACGACATCATGGGGCCGCAGCTTGCCAATGTGTTCGATCAGGACATGGCCAACCTGCCTTACGTGCAGGAAGGGATGAAGAGCATGCGCGACGGGCTGATGGAGCTGGGCCATTATCAGGACAGCCGGGTGCGCCATTTCCAGACCACGCTGATGAAATATGTGAACGGCGAGCTGCCTGCGGCTAAGTAGCGGCCATGGGCTTTTCCTTCGATCTCACCGGGCGCACCGCGCTCGTCACCGGCGCGTCTTCGGGTCTTGGCACCCGCTTCGGGCGCATCCTTGCCGCGAGCGGCGCAAAGGTCGCGCTCGGCGCAAGGCGGGCGGATCGGCTCGAAGCGCTTGCCGACCAGATCGGTGCCAACGCCTGTCCGGTGCAGATGGACGTCGCGCGCGAGGCTGACATCATCGCCGGGTTCGACGCGGCCGAGGCGGCTTTCGGCCCGGTGGACACCGTCATCGCCAATGCAGGCGTTGACGGGGCAGGCATGGCGACGACCATCTCGGAAGAGGAGATCGAACAGACCCTCGCCATCAACCTCAAGGGCGCGATCCTGACCGCACGTGAAGGCGCGAAACGGATGATGGCGCATGGCGTCACGCGGGGCCGGATCGTGCTGATCGCCTCGATCACCGCCTTCGAACCCTCCCCCGGCCTGGTCGCCTATGCCGCGTCCAAGGCGGGCGTGGTGCAGGCAGGGCGCACGCTGGGGCGCGAATGGGCGAGGGCCGGGATCAACGTCAACACCGTCTCCCCCGGCTATATCCGCACCGCGATCAACGATGCCTGGTTCGAAACTGAGGGCGGGCAAAAGCAGATTGCCAAGTTCCCCAAGCGCCGGTTGATGGGCGAAGAAGGGCTGGACGCGATGATCCTGTTCCTGTGCAGCGACGCGAGCGAGTTCGTGACCGGCACCGATTTCGTGCTGGATGACGGGCAAACCTTATAATGACCCGCCGCCTCATCTCGCTCGCCGCCGGGATCATGCCCGAGGCCACGCCCGCACATTTGATCGAATGCGCCGCCGCGTCGGATTTCGATTTCGGCGGGATGTGGGTGGAAAAGGATAGCTGGACCCCGGCAACCACCCGCGCCATCCGGCAACAGGCGCGCGATGCCGGGGTGAAACTGCTCGATTGCGAGGTCGCGTGGATCATGCCCGGCGCGCCCGATCCGTGGCTTTGCGAGCTTGTCGATATCGCCGCAGAACTGGGCGCGCGGAACCTGCTCTGCGTCTCCAGCGATCCCGACATGGCCGCCACCACCGCCAAGTTTCAGGCGATGGTCACCCGCGCGGCTGGCACCGGGGTCAGGGTCAATCTCGAATTCGGCATCTTCACCGAGGTGAAGACCCTGGCGATGGCCCGCGCCGTTCTGGAGGGCGTCGAGGGCGAGGCCAAGGCGCTGCTGGTCGATACGCTGCATTGGGCGCGGTCGGGCGGGACGGCTCAGGAGCTTGCGGCGATCCCGCGTGAATGGCTGTCCTATTGCCAGCCCTGCGATGCGCCCGCGCAAGGGCCGGACACCACGAACTTCGACGACATCATCGACGATGCGATCAACCGCCGCATGGCGCTGGGCCACGGCGGATTGCCGCTCGCCGCGATGGTCGATGCCCTGCCCGCACACTTGCCGATGGCGGTGGAGGAACGGTCAGCGGCGCTGCGTGACAATTTCCCCGACCTGATCGACCGCGCCCGCGAATGTGCACGCACCTCGCGGGAATGGCTGGACGCGCGCGGGTGAGCATCCTGCCCGTCACCCTGGTCCAGATGGCGTTCCTTGTGCCGCAGCTTGAGGAAGGCTGCGCCGCGCTCAATCGTGCCTATGGCTGGGGGCCGTTCCTTGGCGGGACCGAGGGCGTGCTGGCGGATCACACCTATCGCGGCCAGCCCGCCGAGCCGATCCGTATCCGCGGCGTCTTCGTCCAGACGGGCGCGATCAATGTCGAGGTGATCGAAGTCGTCTCGGACGCTCCCAGCGCCTTCCATGAGAGCTTGCGCGCCGACGGCCAGCCCGTGCTGCACCACTGCGCGACCTTCGCCGCCGATTACGAGGGCGCCCGCGATCATCTGGTGGCGCAGGGCTATCCGGTGGTGAGCGAATTCGGCTTTGCCGGGCGGCGCATCTGCTATGTCGACACGCGGCCCCTGCTCGGCTTCATGACCGAAATCTATCCCGACCTGCCGATCATCCGTGCGATGTATGCCGAGACGGTCGAAGCGACCGCCGCCCGCGCGGGCGATGCGGCGATCAGTCCCTTCACCAGCACGCGCTGACCACCCCCAGCGGACCCTAGCCGCCGCGCGCGTGGCCTGCGATTTCGCTGGCAATGCGCGGGATCAGGGGGAGCGGCAGATCGTGCCCCCAGCCCGGGATCGTCACCAGCCGCGCGCCGGAGATGTGCCGCGCGGTATCCTCGCCCGCCTCGCGCTTCACCAGCGGATCGGCCTCGCCGTGGAGCACCAGCGTCGGCGTGGTCACGCGCGCGAGGCGCGCGCGGCGGCAGCCGTCATCGATGATCGCGGCCAGCTGGCGCGGGAGGCCCGCCGGATAGACCGAGCGGCGCATATTCGCCAACACCCGCGCCCGCTGGGCCTGCTCGTCGAACGGGAACTCGGCGCTTTCCGGGCTGCCGATATTGCGCGCGATATTGAGGCCGTGGGCGATGAGGCTGTCCTCGTCCATGCCCTTCAACGGCGCGATCAGCGCCTCCATCGCGTGCTTTTCGGCCTGCGGCAGCTTGCCGTTGCCGGTGGTGGACATGATCGACGTAAGGCTGGCGAGGCGCTCTGCGTGGTGCACCGCCATGAGCTGCGCGATCATCCCGCCCATCGAAGCGCCAACCACGTGTGCGCGGGCGATGCCGAGCGCATCCAGCAGGCCGATCCCGTCACCGGCCATGTCCTTCAGGGTATAGGGCACCTTGGCCGGGAAGCCGATCTTCTTGCGCAGCACCTGGACTGCAGGCGAGGGCGCGCGCGCACCTTCAAACTTCTGGCTGAGGCCGATGTCGCGGTTGTCGTAGCGGATCACCCGGAACCCGTCGCCTACCAGCGCCGCCACCAGTTCATCCGGCCACAGCGTCATCTGCGCGCCAAGGCCCATCACCAGCAGGATTACCTCGGCGTTGGGATCGCCGCCAAGCGGGGCAGTATCCTCGTAGAAAATCTCGATGCCGGTGTTGGGGGTGACGGTGGTGGGCATGGGGCGCTTGGATCCTCTTTCCGGCCCCGCGCGGCTATTTCCACGGAGGTCCGGCGATATCGAAGCCGCGCAGCTCCAATTGGTCAAGCACCCCGCCGCCTTCTGCAAGCACTCGCAAGGGGACAACTGCCAAAGTCGTGCCCTTGGCGGCACTCGCTTCGGCGATGCGGTCGACCCAGATGGTGCGCAATTCGGTGCCGATGGTCTCGTCCGCCCACGGCCAGCACTTGCCGAGCGCGCTTTCCAGCGGGTTCGCCATCACCGCCGGGATCTTGTAGCGCCGCCAGTTGGTGGCGCGCTCCTCCACGATCTGCGGCCCGGCCTCCACCGCGTCCATCGCCGCTGTCAGGCAGGGGATGTGCGCGGAGGGCGGCGCATCGGCGAGGGCGTCGAGGATATCCTCGCCGCGCAGCGTGCCGGCGCGGGTGGTCGGGACATCGGCCTTGTCGGCGGCCTTCTCCACCACGTCCGAGGCATCGTCCCCCGTGTCGCGGTTGAAGCGCAGTTCCTTGCGCAGCATCTGGAACGAGGTGAGCAGGAAGGACTGGCGGGTGTAATCTTCCTCGTGCGCGGTACCGAGCGCGGAAAGCCGCGCCCATTGTTCGGGCGCGAGATATTCGCTCGCCACGGTCTTGTCCGGCAGCTTGGTGAACTTCGATCCGCTGAAAATCAGCCGCAGGATATCGCCCGGAGAAATCTTGCCCCGCGCGCTCAGGATCACCCGGTCCGCAGCGCGCGTGGCCTCCTCCAGCCGCGCAGGCTCCCACACGGTCGCCTTGGGGATCGCCCGGATCTCGCCAACGAGGATGACCGTGCCGGTGGCGGTGGTGACGGTCCACATCGGCGCGCCCGAACGCTGGGCGGAGACGACGATTGCGTTTTCGGGGGCGTTTTCGGATTCAGTGGGGGCAGGGGCGTCTTGCGCGGCAAGAGGGGTGGTGGCCAAGGCCGCGAGACTTGCCAAGCCCAGGAATTTCATCATCAAAAGCGCCCCTTTAGATCAGTGTCGGCACACAGCTAAGCCGATGCGAATGAACGCTGACCGAACCCGGCGCGTTCCCGCAACTAGGCCCATCAGCGCCCCTAAGGCACCAGCACCGTATCCTTCGCCTCGTCCGCCAGCGCGGGGTAATCCAGCGTGTAGTGCAAGCCCCGGCTTTCCTTGCGGCGCAGGGCGGACTTCACGATCAGCTCGGCCGATTGCAGCAGGTTCCGCAGCTCGATCAGGTCGGTGGTGACGCGGAACGCGCCGTAATAATCCTCGACCTCGCGCTTCAGCAGTTCGATGCGGCTGGCGGCGCGTTCCAGCCGCTTGGTGGTGCGCACGATGCCAACATAGTTCCACATGAAGCGGCGGATTTCGGTCCAGTTCTGCTTGATGACCACCTCTTCGTCGGAGTCGGTCACGCGGCTTTCGTCCCACGGCAGGATCGCAGGCGGGGCTTCCAGCGTGTCCCAGCGCGCAAGGATATCCTGCGCCGCCGCCTCGCCGAAGACGAAACATTCGAGCAGGGAATTGGACGCCAGCCGGTTCGCGCCGTGCAGCCCGCTTTCGGTGCATTCGCCCGCCGCCCACAGCCCCGGCACATCGGTGCGCGCATCAAGGCCGACGACCACACCGCCGCAGGTGTAATGCTGCGCCGGGACGACCGGGATCGGCTGCTTTGTCATGTCGATGCCCAGACCCATCAGCTTTTCGTAGATCGTCGGGAAGTGACCCTTCACGAACTCGGCGGGCTGGTGGCTGATATCGAGGTGCACATAATCGAGGCCGAAGCGCTTAATCTGGTCGTCGATCGCGCGGGCGACCACATCGCGGGGGGCCAGCTCCATGCGTTCAGGATCGTAATCGACCATGAAGCGGCGGCCGGTTTCGGGGTGCAGCAGGTGTCCCCCTTCCCCGCGCACAGCCTCGGTGATGAGGAAATTCTTGACCTCGAGGTGGTAGAGGCAGGTCGGGTGGAACTGCATCATCTCCATGTTGGAGACGCGCGCGCCCGCCCGCCATGCCATGGCGATGCCGTCCCCCGTCGCGCCGCGCGGGGCGGTGGAGAACTGGTAGACGCGGCCCGCGCCGCCCGTGGCGAGGATCGTGGCGCGGGCGGTATGGCGCTCGACGCGGCCCGTTGCTTCATCCAGCGCATAAACCCCCCACACACGCCCGGCAGCCGAAAACGCCTCGCGGTGGCGGTCGGTGATCAGATCAATGCAGGTGCGCCCCGGCAGCAGGGTGATGTTGGCATGCGCGTCCGCCGCACGCAGCAGCGCCTCCTGCACCGCCCAGCCGGTCGCGTCGTCGACATGGACGATCCGGCGGTGCGAATGGCCGCCTTCGCGGGTGAGGTGGAGCGCGTTTGCATCCCGGTTGAAGGGCACGCCAAGCTCGCACAGCCGGTCGATGGACTGCGGCGCTCGCTCGATCACGAACTCGACGGTGGCCAGATCGTTCAGCCCCGCGCCTGCCACCATGGTGTCGCGCACGTGATTGTCGAAAGTATCGCCTGCATCGAGCACCGCGGCGATCCCGCCCTGCGCCCAGGCGGTCGATCCCCCGGTGAGCGAGCCCTTGGCCAGCACCAGCACGCGGGCCGTCTCGGCCAAAGCCAGCGCCGCGGTCAACCCCGCCGCGCCAGAGCCGATCACCAGCACATCATGCGCCGCATCATTGAGGGGCACGCCAGCAAGGCTTCGCGATCCGTCTTCAAAGGCCATCATCCCGCAATGACGCGCAAAGCGGTTCATCGCAAGTCGCCAAAACTGTCATGGTGTTTTAAGATAAACCCCTTAGAGAAGAGGTCGAGGTCGCAGCGAATACAACCAATCGGCTACGCTGGATCTCTTCCCGCCATAATAATAACGGTGCGGGGCAGGATCGGACTTAGCAGCGGGCTAACGATCAATCGGGCAAATCTCTCCATGGCCTATTTCTGGATTTTCGGTTGTGTCATCAATCGACACGAACCTTCTCGCCGCACGGTCGAGTGGGACGGGCTGACCTATAACGGCACCTGCAAGCATTGCGGCAAGCCGATCTCGCGGGAAGCCCGGCACACCTGGCGAGCGATTGTCACGCAGGGGGAAGCCCCGAGCGGCTCGTGAGGCTGACGCGCGACTAGGCCGCGGCGGCGGTAAGCTGGACGAAGACATCTTCCAGATCCGCCTCGCGGGTGGTGACGTCCTCGATCACGAGGCCTTGCGCCTGCAAAATGCCGAGCACCTGCCCGGCGTTGAGGCGGTCCTTGTCATAGGTCACGGTGACGGTGCGTGCGCCGTCCCATTCGACCTTGGCAAAAGCTTCGTGTGCGGGCGCGGCGGCCAGATCGGCGGCGGCGGTCACCACCACCACCTTTTCGCGCGCCATGCCGACGAGTTCACGGGTCGGCTTGTCGGCGATCACGCGGCCATGGTTGATGATCGCGATGCGGTCACACAGCTCCTCGGCCTCTTCGAGGTAGTGGGTGGTGAGCACCACGGTCACGCCTTCGCGGTTGAGTTCGCTGACCAGCTCCCACAATTGGCGGCGCAGATCGACATCGACCCCGGCAGTGGGTTCATCCAGCACGAGGATCGGCGGCGAATGCACCATCGCCTTGGCCACCAGCAGCCGCCGCTTCATCCCGCCTGACAGGGTGCGGGCATAGGCATTGCGCTTGTCGGCCAGCCGCACCGCTTCAAGCAAGGCCTCCGACCGGCGCAGGGCGGCGGGGATGCCGTAGAAGCCGGCCTGATTCTCCAACACTTCGAAGGGGGTGAAGAAGGGATCGAACACGATTTCCTGCGGGACGATCCCGATCGAGCGGGAGGCGTTGCGGCGGTGCTGATCAATGTCGAAGCCCCAGATATCCACCAGGCCGCTCGTCTTGTTGACCAGCCCTGCAAGGATGTTGATCAGCGTCGATTTGCCCGCGCCATTGGGGCCGAGCAGCCCGAAGATCGATCCTTGCGGCACATCGAAGCTGACCCCGTTCAAGGCCAGCTTGCCCTCCGTCATGGTGCCCTTTGCGCCCTTGGCCGGGGCGTAGCGCTTGACGAGGTTTTCGATGCGGATGGCGGGCTGTGTGGACATGGCAAGGGCCTAGGCAAGCACAGCCGCAAAGGCAATTGCACAGCTGCGCGCGGGCCTGTATCGGCGGGGGCATGAGCATTCCCCCTCCTGAAACCCTGCTGGTCGACGTGACCCGCGTCAGCTGTGATGGCGCCAGCGGCATCCGTGGCGGCGCGGGCTATCGCCCGGCGGCGCTGGGCCACCCGCGCGTTTTCCTTGAAATTGACGAGCATGGCTATGTCGATTGCGGCTATTGCGACCGGCGCTTTGTGCTGAAAGGCGGCCCGGCTGATGGCGCGGCGCAGGCAAAGCTTGGCGATATTGCCTCCGGTGCGGACGCTGGCCACCCTTAAGCCGGAGCCGGTTGCCGGATCAGGCATCCGCCGCTCAGCCGTGGTTCAGACGCCATGGGCAATGTGATAGCATCTGCCTGTCCAAAGGAGAGTTTCGCATGATTCGCCTGTCCCACTCTTCGCGCGCTTTGATCGGCTGTGTTGCCGGGGCGCTGGCTGTCGCTGCTTCGCTGCCGGTATCGGCGCAGGTGCTGGCGAGGCAGGGCGATCTCGAAGCGGACACGACCGAGGCCCAGCCTGCCCCCGCAGCCTCGAAGAGCGAGCGGCGCATGGCCAAGCTGCTTGAAGGGCGCGTGGCGGGCGAACCTGTCACCTGCATCCACGCCCTGCCGAGCCAGCGGATGCAGACGCTTGACGGCGTTGCCTATGTCTATGGTTCGGGCAACACGATCTGGGTGCAGCGCACCCGCAACCCTGAAGGGATCGACGATACTGATGCGCTGGTGGTGAACCGCAACAACGGGTCACAGTTGTGCCGCTTCGATATCGCCACCACAGTGAACCGCTTCAATGGTTTCTTCACCGGGGCGGTGATGTTCGAGGACTTCGTGCCTTACACCCGGGTCCAGTCCGAACGCGCGAGTGAGGGCTGAACGGCCCGCTCCGGCCTCGCCGGGGCGGCATCGGCGGCGCACGGTGTGCCCGGGGCACAGGCACCGCGCACCGGCGCTGACAGGCCGCAAGTCGGTTCCCCCGTCAGCCCGATAAAGCGGCAATTGCGCGGTCCTGCATGCTGCACCGGCACCAGCCGCAGCCCATCTTCGTCCATCCCGGCAAAGACCTGCTGTGCGCGGCGATAGGCGGCGATTTCCTCGTGCATATCCCCCAAGGCGGGTGCGGCGGCCAGCGCCACGCTGCGTTCATTGCGGGCGGCGTGCTGACAGGGTGTGGACGCGGCGGCTGACCCCGCAGGAGGCGCCGCCTCGGCCGGGCGGGCGAGCGATCTTTCACCCACCGGCGCCGCAGCCTCCTCCGGCACCGCAAGTCCGCCCTGCAAGCGCCCGAACGCCCACGCCGCCAGCGTGGCAAACATGATGATGCTGCCCAGCACCGCGGGGCCGTCCAAGAGTTCCATCGTCACCTCCCCGTCCAATCCCTTCCGCACGGCATCCCGATGCCGCCCGGAAGCACACAGCAAAATGTGCGGGCGCCGACCCCCTCCAGAATCGGCATGTCGCACTTTTACAAGTTGCCGCAGTGCAGCGCCGGGGAGAATGCGGGCCAATACCTAGTGGCTGCAGGCCGGCTCTGGCTGTGAACGGATTGGCGCGGGTTCGTGATCAGGCGCGGGCTTGGGCCTGCATCCGGGCGATGATTTCCTCGGCCTGGAGCATGATGCGGTCGATCAGCTCCTTACAGGTCGGGATGTCATGGATCAGCCCGGCCACCATGCCGCAGCTCCACGCGCCTGCATCCATCGTGCCTTCCATCATGATCTTGGGATAGACGCCCGCAACTTCTTCCATGATGTCCTGGAAGGTCACGGCATCGCCCAACGCCTTTTCCTTCTCGATCAGGCGCTCGACCGCGGCGTTGTTGAGCACGCGTTCGGTGTTGCGCAGCGGGCGCATCACGAGGCGGGTGTCGAGCTCGCTCGCGGCAAGGATCGCCTGCTTCACGTTCTCGTGCACCGGTGCTTCCTTGGTGGCGATGAAGCGGGTACCCATGTTCATCCCCTGCGCGCCCATCGCCAGCGAAGCCACAAGGCTGCGCCCGTCGGCCATCCCGCCACTGGAGACGAAGGGAATCTCCAGTTCATCCGCGGCGCGTGGCAGCAGGATGAAGTTGGGCACGTCGTCCTCACCCGGGTGGCCGCCGCATTCGAACCCGTCGACGCTCACCGCATCGCAGCCGATCTCCTGCGCCTTCAGCGAGTGACGCACCGAAGTGCACTTGTGGATCACCTTGATCCCGGCGTCCTTGAGCGGCGGCAGAAGTTCCACCGGGTTGCGCCCGGCGGTCTCCACCACCTTCACGCCGCCCTCGATGATCGCCTTCACCAGACCCGGATAATCGGGCGGGGTCAGCGTCGGCAGGATGGTGAGGTTCACGCCGAAAGGCTTGTCGGTCATGTCCTTGCAGCGCGCGATTTCATTCGCCAGCTTTTCGGGCGTGCCCTGCGTGAGGCCCGTGATGATCCCGAGCCCGCCCGCATTGGAAACAGCCGCCGCCATCTCGGCAAAGCCGACATAGTGCATGCCCCCCTGGATGATCGGGTGCTGGATGCCGAACATTTCGGTGATTGCGGTTTTCATCTCGTGGTTTCTCCCGTGCAAGGCTGTGATTGCGCGGGAGACAAGCCGAGTTGGCGGACGCTTTCAAGCCTGCATTTGACAGGGCCGCCGCGCCTTCACGCGTGCCGTAGGGTCAGCCGCGCTGGAACACCAAAGTGAAGGTCACCGGGACCGCCGGGGTGATCGAGGGAAGCTGCGCAATCGCACGAAGCTCGCCCAGCTCGTCGGTCAGGCCGAACATATCGGTCGAGACGATCACCGGCGCGGTCGGCACCACCAGCACGCGGTCTTCGCCTGTGCGGGTGACCAGCACCTCGGTCTCGACATCGCTGGTCATGCCCTTGATCGTCACGCTCGCCTTCAGGGGGCGGGTGACCGACTGGCCCACCGCCAGCCCGGCGAAGCGCGCCGGATCGAGCGTGGTCGTTACGCTGGCCTTGGCGTTCTCGGCCACGCCGAAGAAGATCTCGCGCATCCGTTCATTGCGGATATCGACCCCGGTGTTGACCGAGGCCAGATCAATATCGAGCGTGGCCGTGCCATCGGCGGCGACGCTGCCGGACAGGGTATCAAACCGGTTGGTCTCGGCAATTTCGCCCGCCTTGATCGAGACATAGGCAAGCCGCGAACCGGCCGGATCAAGCGTCCATGCCCCTTCGGTCACCGGCGCGGGCGAGGCAGTCGCATCGGCCACCGGCGCGTCAGCCTCAGGCCCGGCGCAAGCGGCAAGCCCCAGAGCAAGTGCAGAAGCGACGAGGGTAAGCGGGCGACACATCAACATGGTCAACGCGATATGCGATTTGCCGCGTGGCTGGAAGGGGCTGATCGACTCAAGGCCCCGGATCAATGCGAGCGTGAATCCTCACTCCCACTCGATCGTGCCGGGCGGCTTCGAGGTGTAGTCATAGACGACGCGGTTGATGCCCTTCACCTCGTTGACGATCCGGGTCGCCACGCGGGTGAGGAAACCGGAATCGAAGGGATAGACGTCCGCTGTCATCCCGTCGGTCGAGGTCACGGCGCGCAAGGCGCAGACGCTGTCATAGGTGCGCCCGTCGCCCATCACACCGACCGTCTTGACCGGCAGCAGCACCGCGAAGGCCTGCCAGATCGCGTCATACAAGCCCGCATTGCGGATTTCCTCAAGGTAAACCGCATCGGCCTTGCGCAGAATGTCGCAGCGTTCCTTGGTGACTTCGCCGGGGATGCGGATCGCAAGGCCGGGGCCGGGGAAGGGGTGGCGGCCCACGAAGGCATCAGGCAGGCCCAATTCGCGGCCCAGATCGCGGACCTCGTCCTTGAACAGCTCGCGCAAAGGCTCGACCAGCTGCATGTTCATGCGTTCGGGCAGGCCGCCGACATTGTGGTGGCTCTTGATCGTGACGCTCGGCCCGCCGGTGAAGGAGACCGATTCGATCACGTCGGGATAGAGCGTGCCCTGCGCGAGGAAATCGGCGCCGCCGACCTTTTTGGCTTCGGCTTCGAACACATCGATGAAGGTCTTGCCGATGAACTTGCGCTTGGCTTCCGGGTCGGTGAGGCCCGCAAGGCCGCCGAGGAACAGCTCTTCGGCCTCCACGTGCACCAGCGGAATGTTATAGTGATCGCGGAACAGGGTCACGACCTGCTCGGCCTCGTTCATGCGCATCAGGCCGTGGTCGACGAAGACGCAGGTCAGCTGATCGCCGATCGCCTCGTGGATCAGCACCGCGGCAACCGCCGAATCGACCCCGCCGGAAAGCCCGCAGATGACGCGGCCCTTGCCCACCTGTGCGCGGATTTCGGCAATCTTGGTCTGGCGGAATTCGGCCATCGTCCAGTCGCCCGCAAGGCCGCAAACGTGGCGCACGAAATTGGCGATCAGCTTACCGCCATCGGGGGTGTGGACCACCTCGGGGTGGAACTGGGTGCCATAGAAGCGGCGCTTCTCGTCCGCGATCACCGCAAAGGGCGCACCGTCGGAGGTGGCGACGATTTCGAAGCCGGGGGCAAACTGCGTGACCTTGTCGCCGTGGCTCATCCACACCTGATGGCGCTCGCCCACGTCCCAAAGGCCATCGAACAGCGCGCATTCGGCAGTGACGGTCAGGAACGCGCGGCCGAATTCGCCGCCTTCACCGGTTTCATGCCCCGGCTTGACCTCACCGCCGAGCTGATGGGTCATCACCTGCTGGCCATAACAGATGCCGAGGATCGGCACCCCGGCATCGAACAGTTCTTGCGGGGCGCGGGGGGAGCCATCCTCGGGCACGCTGGCGGGCGAGCCTGACAGGATGATACCCTTGGGCCGCATCCGGCGGAACGCGGCTTCGGCCTGGGTGAACGGCGCGATTTCCGAATAGACCCCCGCCTCGCGCACGCGGCGCGCAATCAGCTGCGTGACCTGACTGCCGAAGTCGACGATCAGAATCGAATCGGGGTGGACCGTGGCGGGGGCAGCGGACTCGCCGCTTGTGGGGTGCGCGCTCATGGCGGCCGATTAAGGAGCGCGCCTTCCCCTGTCCAGCGTCGCACGCAAAGGCTGCACGTCTTTTTGCAGTGCAGCAAGAAAAGGCCATTGTCTTTTCAAGGCGTTCCCGGAAAATGCGCAGTTTTCGCTTGCAAACTTTGGAACCATTTTCGCACATTTCGCATTTGCACATTTATCTTGTGCACTGCACCAGAGTTTCAATCCGCAACCGAATGTCGGCAAACGGCATCGATCTCCCCGAAACCCTCTCTCAATTTTCGGAGTTTTTTCCATGCGCTTCACTCTCCCCCTGCTCGCCCTCGCCGCCATCGCCGCCCCGGCTGCCGCTGAAACCGTGACCGTGAAGATCGGTTATGGCGATGTCGACGTAACCACCACCGAAGGCCGCGCCGCTCTTGAAGCGCGCATCGAAGCTCGCCTGAAGAAGGCCTGCGCCCTTGATGCCGCCGCCCGCTACACCCACACCCGCTCGGCGGTGGACAGCAAGTGCGTGGCCGAAGGACGCACTGCGGCGCGCGCCGAAGTCGAGCGCGTTGCCGCTCTGCAGCAGCGCAGCGGCCGCGAAGTCGCCGCCAACTAAGCGCGGCCTCAAGCCTCTGATATAAAAGGCGGCCGCCGGAGTGATCCGGCGGCCGCTTGCGTGTCATGCACCTTAATTTGTTGCAATCTGCGCAAGCCTGCTTGGTGTTTTCGCATTTGAAATAGCACCCGGCGGATACCACTTGGCGTCTTGAGCGATGCGGCGTGAGGTTCCTCTCCACCCCGCGCGATCCGCAAGGACGCATCGCCGGCGATACGGGTCGCAAGTCCCGGTTGCCCGCCTGCCGACGGGAAGGACTGGCCAGCGCTCCCCCCCTGAGCTGGCCCTCCTGCCCGTCATTGCCCGCGCCTCTGCGCCGGCAAGCAGCGAAAGAGACGCGGCCACCGCACTCCCCCCCCCTGAACTGGTGGCCGCGTCTCGAGCTGGCCGCGCCAAGGCGTCCTGCCGGTGATTGCCTTTTTCGATTGCGGTGACGAATTATTTTCAATCTTTTTTGAGATTGAAAATTACGCGCCGCTGTGTATATGATGCTCAGGCCGGGGCGATTCCCTCTCTCCCCCCTTCGGCGATTGCCCCGGCTCCCCAACCACAACAAAACAGGGAAACCCCAACCATGCGTATCAGTGAAAAGGCCGTCGCCTTCCTGCTCGCCGTTGTCATCAGCGGCACCGCGTTCAACACGTTTATTGTCTAGGGCCTCAAGCCTCGGATATCGTGTAAGCGCGAAAAGCGGAGCGACAGCTTCCGGCGGCCCGGCCCCTCGCCAGAGGAGCCGGGCCGTGCCGTATCTGGCGCTCTAATCCGTCCCGCCCAGCCGCTCCGCCTCTTCGCGCAGATCGGTCTTGAGCAGCTTGCCGATATGGCTGCGGGGCATTTCCGCGATGGCGTGCAGCGCCGCCAGCCGCTGGGTCTTGCCAAGCCGGGCATTGACCGCAGCCATGATTACCGCCGGATCGCTGCCGCCTTTCAGCACCACGAAGCCCACCGGCGTCTCGCCCCAGGCGCGTGATGGCACGCCGACCACGGCAGCCTCGGCCACACCGGCCTCCTTCAGCAATTCGGTTTCCAGATCGCTCGGATAGATGTTGAACCCGCCCGAGATGATCATGTCTTTGGCGCGGCCCACCAGCTCGACAAAGCCTTCCGCATCCACCCGCCCGATATCGCCCATCCGCATCCACGCCTCTCCGGTGGCAGGGTCAATCCACTGCGCCTCGGCGGTCTTGTCGGGGCGGTTCTTGTAGCCGCTCATCATGGTGAGGCTGCGGCCGATCATGTTGCCCGGCGTGCCGGGCGGCACCTCGCGATCTTCGTCATCAAGCACCTTCAACTCGCTGCCCGGTGCGGGCCGGCCGACAGTGTGGAGCTTGTCGGGGAATTCGTGGCACGGCAGCAGGCAGACGACGCCGCCTTCGGTCATCGAATAGATCTCGATCAGCCCGCCCGGCATCCGCTTTAGGACTTCGCGCTTGAGGTCTGCGGAAAACGGCGCGGAGGTGCAGTATTTGAGCCGCAGGCCCGACAGGTCGAAGGTGTCGAACCCGGCGAAATCCATCAGCCGCTGGTATTGCACTGGCACCAGCATGGTGATGGTCGTGCGGTCAGCCTCGGCATGGGCCAGCCACTTGGCGCAATCGAACTTGCCCATCACCCGCACGCAGCCGCCTGCCAGCAGCACCGGCAGGAAGGCGACCATGGTGGTGTTGGAATAGAGCGGCGTTGACGCGAGCGAGCGCACCTCCAGCCCGGCGCCGAGATAGCTCAGCGCGGTCGCCGCAAACTGCCGCCAGCGCATCTGGTGCGAATGGACGATTCCCTTGGGGATGCCGGTCGTACCGCTGGAATAGATGATGTTGAACGGATCTTTCGGCCCGGGCACGAAGTCCGGCGCGCGCGATCCGGGAGGGGCCATCCACTGGTCGATGCTCTCCAAGGGCACCCGCATCAGGCCCGACATGAAGTCCTGCCCCAGCTCCGCCGCCTTCGCCGCATCGATAAACAGATGGATCGCGCCCGAATCCTTCGCCATGCCCTCAAGCTGTTCGGGCGAGGCACTGGTGGTGAGCGGCGCCGCCACCCCGCCTGCGCGCATCGCGGCGAGGAACACCAGCGCATATTCGACCGTGGAGGTGCCGAGGATCGCCACCGATTGCCCGCGCTGAAGCCCGGTCTCCACCAGCCGCGCCGCCAGCCGCTCGACCAGACCCACCAGTTCCGCCCAGTAAACCTCGCGGTGTTCGTCAACGAGAGCCAGATCATCACCCTTGATGCGGCTCCATTGCATCAGGATGTCGGGGAAGCTGCCGAAGGGTTCGGCAAGGCGGTTCATCATCGTCTCGTTGGTCATGGCCGGTATGCATAATCAGGCGGCGGCGGCGCGCAAAGGATTTGCATGGGTGCTCGCACAAGTGGCAGGAAGCAGGCGAGAAGAGGGACACCCATGAACCGCACCACAGGCCTGATCGCGCTCGCCGCCGCCGCCGCGCTGACCCCCGCGCCGGGACTGGCGCAGGGCCAGCCCGCCGCTGATCCCGAGCCGCCGCTGGTGGTCGCCGTGGTGGCGCATCCCGATGACGAGTTGTTCATGGCCCCGGCGCTGGCGGCACTGGCGCGCGAGGGGCATTTCGTGCGGATCGTCCATGCAACGGCGGGCGATGCCGGGCCGGGCGTCTCGGCCTTTCCCAAGGGCGAGGCGCTGGCCGCCGCGCGCCGGGCCGAGGCGGACTGTTCCGGCAAGGCCTTGGGCGTGGCCGAGGTGGTCAATCTCGGCTTCGGGGATGGCAAGCTGGCGGATCATGTGCGCGACGGCTCGCTGGCCGGCGCGCTGTTCGATCATGTTGCCAATGCCGATATGGTGCTGACCTGGGGACCGGATGGCGGCTATGGCCACGCCGATCACCGGCTGGTGAGCGCGATTGCCACGCAGATCGTGCAAGCCGCGCCCGCAGATGATCGCCCGGCCCTGCGCTATGTCGGCATCCCGTCCGGAAGCCTGCCGCCTGTGCCCGACATGGCCGATTGGGCGGTGAGCGATGCAATGCTGCTCACCCAAAGCATCCCTTACACCCCCGCCGATCTCGCCGCTGCCAAGGCCGCTGCGATGTGCCACGTGACCCAGTTTCCGGAAGCCTCGCGGCAGGGCATGATGGGCCTGTTCGATGCGACCATGTGGCGCGGCAAGGTACATTTCCGCCCCCCCTTCTGAAGCCACGAGCGAACCACCCTGAACTTTCGTGGAAAAGCGGTTCTAGCGGGCCTCCTGCAGTTGGGTTTCGCCGCCGTAGCCCCTATATGATGGGCCATGGACGAGAACAATTCCAACACCGCTGGGCAACCGCCCGCCAAAGTACCCAACGCCAACGAATACGGCGCCGATTCCATCAAGGTTCTCAAAGGCCTGGATGCGGTTCGCAAGCGCCCCGGGATGTATATCGGCGATACCGATGACGGATCCGGCCTGCACCACATGGTGTTCGAAGTCAGCGATAACGCCATCGACGAGGCGCTGGCGGGGCATTGCGACCTCGTTCTGATCGAATTGAACCCCGATGGTTCTGTTTCGGTCGAAGATAACGGGCGCGGGATTCCCACCGGCATGCACGCCGAGGAAGGCGTCTCGGCGGCCGAAGTCATCATGACCCAGCTTCACGCGGGCGGCAAGTTCGAGAACACCTCGGACGACAATGCCTACAAGGTTTCGGGCGGCCTGCACGGCGTGGGCGTTTCGGTGGTCAACGCGCTCAGCGAATGGCTGGAACTCACCATCTGGCGCGAGGGGCAGGAACACTGGATGCGCTTCGAACATGGCGATGCGGTCGAAGCGCTGCGCGTGGTGGGCGATGCACCCAAGGTCGAAGGCAATGCGGACCGCAACGGCTTCAAGAAGGGCACCCGCGTCACCTTCAAGGCCAGCCACGATACCTTCAAGAACGTCACAGAATTCGATTTCGAGAAGCTCGAACACCGCTACCGCGAACTGGCCTTCCTCAACTCCGGCGTGCGCATCAAGCTGCGCGATCTGCGCCACGAGGAAAAGCTGGAGCATGACCTTTATTACGAAGGCGGGATCGCGGCTTTCGTGAAGTATCTGGATCGCAACAAGCAACCTCTGATCCCCGAACCCATTTCGGTGAGCGCGGAAAAGGACGGCATCGGGATCGACGTCGCGCTGGAATGGAACGATTCCTACTACGAGAACGTGCTGGCCTTCACCAACAACATCCCCCAGCGCGATGGTGGCACGCACCTGGCCGCCTTCCGCACGGCATTGACCCGCACGCTCAACAATTACGCCGAGCGGTCGGGCATGCTGAAGAAGGAAAAGGTCAGCCTGTCGGGCGAGGATATGCGCGAAGGCCTGACCGCCATCGTCAGCGTCAAGCTGCCTGACCCCAAGTTCTCCAGCCAGACCAAGGACAAGCTGGTTTCTTCCGAAGTGCGCTCGCCGCTGGAATCGCTGATGAGCGACAAGATGAGCGAATGGCTGGAGGAAAACCCCAATGACGCGAAATCGATCATACAGAAGGTGATTGATGCCGCCGCCGCCCGCGAAGCTGCGCGCCGCGCCCGCGAAATGAGCCGCAAGGGGGCGATGAGTGTCGCCAGCCTGCCCGGCAAGCTCGCCGATTGTCAGGAACGCGATCCGGCCAAGTCCGAACTGTTCCTGGTCGAAGGGGACTCCGCAGGCGGATCGGCCAAGCAGGGGCGTGACCGCAAGACGCAGGCGATCCTGCCGCTGAAGGGCAAGATCCTGAACGTCGAACGCGCGCGGTTTGACCGGATCATCTCGTCAAAGGAAGTCGGCACGCTGATCCAGGCCATGGGCACCGGCATCCGAGACGAATTCAATCTGGAAAAGCTGCGCTACCACAAGATCGTCATCATGACCGACGCTGACGTGGACGGGGCGCACATCCGCACGCTGCTGCTGACCTTCTTCCACCGCCAGATGCCCGACATCATCCGCGCCGGGCACCTGTTCATTGCCCAGCCGCCGCTGTTCAAGGTCGCCAAGGGGCGCAGCGAGGTTTACCTCAAGGATCAGGGTGCGCTTGATCGCTATCTGGTCGATGCCGGGCTTCAGGGCCGCGTGCTCGAAACGAGCGGCGGCACCCGCGGCGCAGAAGAACTGCGCGGGCTGGTTGATAGTGCGCTCAGGCTCAAGAACCTGCTCGCCTTCGTGCCGCGCCGCTATGACAGCGGGATTGTCGAACAGATGGCGCTGGTCGGCGCGCTGGAGCCGGGGCTTGCCGGAGAGGCGCTGGCCGCCGCGCTGAACCGCGCGGCCGGGCGTCTGGGCGCAGGTGACCGCGAGGCCCGCTGGAGCGCATCGCAGCGCGAGGACGGCACGGTGGTGTTCGAACGCCTGTGGCGCGGTGTGACCGACGTCCACGAGATTGACGCGCGCTTCCTCTCCAGCACCGAAGCCCACAAGCTCCACGGCCTCGCCGCCGCCCAGGCCGAAGCCTATGCCACGCCGGTCAGTCTGGTGCGCGCCGGTGCCGAGGAACCGGAACCCGAAACCCTCCCCGCCAGCGACGATCTGCTCGCGGGCGAGGCAGAAGAACCAGCCGCCGCGCCGGTTGTGCTCGATGGCGCGATCAGCCGCCCCAGCCAGTTGCTGGAAGCGATCTTCGCCGCCGGGCGCAAGGGCCTCTCGATCAGCCGCTACAAGGGCTTGGGCGAAATGAATGCCGAGCAATTGTGGGAAACCACGCTCGATCCCGAAGCGCGCGTGCTGTTGCAGGTGAAGGTCGAGGATGCCGATGTGACCGACGAAATCTTTACCCGCCTGATGGGCGACATCGTCGAACCGCGCCGCGAATTCATTCAGGATAATGCGTTGAACGTCGCCAATCTCGACGTCTGAGGCACAAGGGAACACGATGGCCGCGCATCCGAACAAGGCAGGGGCGAACCGCACCGGGGATCTGCAACAGGCCAGCTTCCTGACCATCCTTGTGGTGGTCAGCCTGCTGATGGCGGTGATCGTCTATCCCTTTGCCCAGCCCTTGCTGTGGGCGGCGCTGGCGGCGATCATGTTCCAGCCGCTGTATCGCCGGGTGCTGCGGCGGATGCGCGGACGGCGCAATCCGGCAGCGGGGATTTCGCTGCTGATCATCTTCATCCTCGTGCTGGTCCCGGCGGCCTGGATCGCGACGATGGTGATCGAACAGGCGATCGTGCTGGTGAATACGCTCCAGCAGCAGCCGGTCGATCTCGCAGCGCTATTCGACCAGCTCTACACCAACCTGCCCAAGATCGCGCGCGAGGCGGTGGATCGCAGCGGCTGGGCCGATATCACCATGGTGCAAACGCGCCTGCAGGAACTGCTCTCTGAAAGCGCCGGAATGATCGCTGCCCAAGCGGTCTCGATCGGCAGCGGCGCGCTGGGGTTCTTCCTGGCGTTCGGCGTCGCGCTTTACGTGATGTTCTTCCTGCTGCGCGATGGCGAGCGGATCGGGCGCACCGTGCTGTGCGCGATCCCGGTGGAACGCAGCATTGCCGACCGGTTGGCGGAACGCTTCCTCGGCATCGTCCGGGCGACGATCAAGGGCACCGGCGTGGTTGCGCTGGTGCAGGGCGCGCTGGGGTGGATCGCGCTGATGATCGCGGGCGTGCCCTCGGCGCTGTTGTTCGGCGTGCTGATGACGATCTTTGCACTGGTGCCGGTGATCGGCGCGGGCGCGGTGTGGCTGCCGGCCGGGCTGTGGCTGCTGGCGACCGGCGCGACCTGGCAGGGCGTGTTCGTGCTGCTGGTCGGGTTCTTCATCATCTCCTCGTCGGACAATGTCCTGCGCCCCATTCTGGTCGGGCGTGACACCGGCATCCCCGACTGGATCGTGCTGGTGACCACGCTGGGCGGGATCAGCCTCGTCGGCTTCTCGGGCATCGTGCTCGGCCCGCTGGTGGCCGGGTTGTTCCTCGCCAGCTGGTCGATCCTGCGCGAACAGCGCGACGAGGACGAGGAAGCCGAGCGGCAAGAGGGCGACGGCATGACAATGGACGCCTCGGGCCGCGCGGTTGAAGAAGCCGCAGGCTAAGGCAATGCAGGCGCTCGTCACCCCCGGCTCGCAAGGCGAGGCCATCGGCCGGCTGGCGGTTGCCGGCATTGTGGTGATGATGCTGCCGGCGCTGCCTTTCGGTGATCTGCTGGCCTATCCGTTCTTCATCCTGACGACGTGGTTCCACGAAATGGGCCACGGCCTGACCGCGCTGATGCTGGGGCAGGACTTCCAGCAGCTGGTGATCTTCCCCGATGGCTCGGGCTTTGCCGAATATCAGGTGCGTGGCAGCGCGCCGCGCGTGGTGCAGGCGGCGATTGCAGCGGGCGGCCCCTTGGCGCCGAGCCTTGCCGGAGCCGGCCTGATCGTCGCCAGCGCCCATCCGCGCAGCTGGCGTCCGGTGCTGTGGCTGGCGGTTGCCGCGATCCTTGCCAGTGTGGTGATCTGGGTGCGTTCGGCCACAGGCTGGTGGGCGCTGCCGGTAGTCGCTGCGGTGCTGGCGCTGGTGGCGTGGCGCGGTTCCGCCGGGTGGGCGCGCTTCACCTTGCAGTTCCTGGGGCTGATGGGCGCGATCAGTGCCTTCAGCGCATGGCGTTATCTCCTCACCGAGCAGGTGGTGATCGACGGGCAGGCGGTGCTGTCAGACACGGGCGCGATCGCCGCCGTGCTGGGGCTGCCCTATTGGTTCTGGGGCGGCTCGCTGCTGCTTGCGGCAGGCGTGGTGGTGGGCGCGGCGCTCAAATACGCGCTGGCCCCCAAGCGCCTTCGCCCGCCCCCGCCCAAGCTCCCCGCCAACGTCTTGCAGTTCAAGCGCGATCCGCGCCGCTGATCTTTGAGAGCTGACGCTTTCGGCAGTCCCCTTGCCTCCATGACCGCGATAGCTTCGCCAGCATGGACACCACCGAACTTGCCGACCGGCTGGCGATTGCCGAAACCCTCGCGCTCTATTGCCGCGGGATTGACCGCTGCGATCCCGGCCAGCTCGCCGCCGCCTTCACCCACGATGCGATCATCGATTACGGGGACGGCGCGCAGCCCATCGCGTCAGTGATTCCCGGTCTGATGGCGGGTCTGGGCACGATGCGGCTGACCCAGCACAATATCTCGAACACGGTGATGCGGGTGAACGGCGATACCGCCAGAGCAGAGACCAATTGCGTCGCCCTCCACCTCATCCCGGCACCCGGCGGCGAGGTGGAGATCGTGGTTGGTGGGCGCTATCTTGATCGCTTCGCCAAGCGCGAGGGCCGCTGGCTGATCGCAGAGCGGCTCTACGTGATGGACTGGAACCGCACTGCGCCTGCAACAATGGCGCTGGAGGGCGGCTTGTTCACTGGCCTCAAGCGCCGCGGCGCGCGGGGAAGCGACGATCCGGCGGCGGCGTGGTGGGATGAAGGCTAGGACGCCACTTTCAGCGTATTGACGCCTGCTGCATCCGCGCCGGCCTCGCCCGACAAGCCGATGAACATCGTGTCGACGATCCGGGCCAGCTTCGGCTCGGTCAATTTCTCACCGAGGTAGATCAGCGCGTCCGGCAGGGTGTAGTTCGAGATCATCTGGTTGATCAGCGACAGTGCCTCGTCGATCTCCAGCCCGGCAAAGAACCCTTCGGCCTGCGCTTCGGCGATCAGTTCGCACAGATAGTGGTCGGCAAGGTCGACATAGGACCGCACCCGCTCGAAATTGGCCGCGCCCATTTCGCACAGGATGGTGAAATACTCCGGATCAGCCCGGAACCGCTCGCGCGAGATCACGAAGCGGCGGCGGAAAAATTCGTACATCTTGCGCTGCGGGGGAAGCTGGCTTGCCAGCACTTCTTCCATCACCGCCATGTGCGGGGCGAGCCAGGTTTGCGCCACGGCATCGAACAGATCGTCATAATCGGCGAAAAGCGCCTCGAACCGCGCGCGGGTGAGGCCGCTTTCGGCCATCGCCACGGTCCACGGCACCTCGGCCCCGCGCTCCTTGACGAGATCGAGCACATGGCGCGCGATGCGCTCGCGCTCGGCTCCCCGGGCGGTGTCGGTCAGTGGCATCTCGCTCGCGCCTCCTCGCGCAAGCGCCAACATAGGCGAGCTTTGCGCGGGCATAAAGTGCCGCTCGTCGATTTTTGTGCGTCGCAACAGAGGGGCGGCACGGGCGGGCGGCGCGAGCAGGCCCGCGCCGCAGCCGCAATCAATAGCGCGGCGGCATGGGGAAGAAGGCCGAGGTCCGGCGCTCGTAGACCGAATATTTGTTGCCCTTGGTCTTGTGCAGGTTCTTCTCCAGCAGCGGGACCCCCGACCAGCTGGTGAGGGTGTAGCTGAGGAACAGCGGGCCAATCACGGTGGCCGCAGCATATTCCCAACCCGCCGCAGCGCAGGCCAACCAAATGCCCCACCACGCGCAGAAATCGCCGAAATAGTTCGGGTGGCGGGTGTAACGCCACAGGCCCTTGTCGAGCACATAGCCCTTGTTGGCCGGATCAGCCTTGAAGCGCGACAGCTGCCAATCACCCACCCATTCGAAGAACACGCCCACGCACCACAGGGCGAAGCCGAACCAGGCGAGCCTGGTGATCGGTGCAGGCTCCGCGCTGGCGAGGATGCCGACCTGCGCCGGGCTCGACACCATGAACAATAGCACCGCCTGCATCAGCCAAACGCGGGTGAGCGCGGCCTTGGCAAACTGGCCCTTCTCGCGCGCGTCCTTGAGGATGCGCTTGTAACGCCGGTCCTCGCCTTCCTTGCGCCAGCGCAGCAGCAGGTAGATGCCGAGCCGGAAGCCCCATGCGGCGGTCATCGCCATGATCAGCGTCGCCAGTTCGCCCGGTCCGCCGCGCACGTGCAGCCAGCTCGCCACCGCCAGCAGGCCCATGCCCGCGCCCCAGAAGGCATCGATGAAGGAAACATCGTTGATCTTCACGCTGATCGCCCAAAGGATGAGGATCATCGCCAGCAGGATCGCGGCGTTCAGGGCAAGCAGTTCAAACATCGTTTTTCCCGGCAATAAGGTCGAGGGCCTGTTGTTCCAGCACCTTGAACCGCTCGTAATCGGGCAGCTTGGAGCGGAACCATTCGGCGATTTTCAGCAGGTCCTCGCCGTAATTGCCGGTGGGGATCATCGGCGGGCCGAAGCTGATGATCTTGCGGACATTGTCGGCAAAGGCAGGGACGATCGGCACATTGGCCGCGCGGGCGATGTGGTAGAAACCCGATTTCCACCGGCCATCGGTCTTGCGCGTGCCCTCGCAGGCGATCACCAGCGCGAGTTCATCGCGCGCGGCGAATTCGGCGGCGACCTGCTCGGTGGCGTTCAACCGGCTGCGGCGGTCAACCGGGATACCCCCCATGTCGAACATGAAATTGCGCATGATCCCGGTGAAAAGCGTGTGCTTGCCCATGAAATTGGGGCGCACGCCTTCCTCGTGGGTCGCTCCGGTGAAGAAGACGAAGTCCCAGTTGGAGGTATGCGGCGCGCCGGCGAGCACATATTTCTTGAGATGTTTGGGGAGCGGGTCGACAACCTTCCAGCCCTGAAGATACCAGATCGCAAGGATGATCCGGCGCACGATGCGTGATAGCAGCGTGGGCTTGCGCAACAGCGCAGGGTCAAATGGTTTGTGCAAGCTTTGCGCCCCTCCCGAAGGCTTTTCACGCTTGTGGCCTAATTTGGGTTAGCTACGCAAGGGGGCGGGGGGCGGTTTCAGACCTCGCCTGCCTACATCCGGAACACGCCAAACGCGGGGCGCTCGGCAATCGGGGCTTCGAGGCAGGCAGCCAAGGCGAGGCCGAGGACGTCGCGGGTCTGCACTGGGTCCACCACGCCGTCGTCCCACAGACGAGCAGTGGCATAGTAGGGGTTGCCCTCATCCTCGTATTTCTGGCGGATCGGGGCCTTGAACGCCTCGGCCTGTTCGGGCGTCCAGCTTTCAGCGTCGCGGTGGACGGTGGCCAGCACGCTTGCGGCCTGCTCGCCGCCCATCACCGAGATGCGCGCGTTGGGCCAGGTGAACATGAAGCGGGGCGAGTAGGCGCGGCCGCACATGCCGTAATTGCCCGCGCCAAAGCTGCCGCCGATCACCACGGTCACTTTCGGCACGGTCGCGGTGGCGACTGCGGTGACCAGCTTTGCGCCATGCTTGGCGATGCCCTCGGCCTCGTATTTCCCGCCGACCATGAAGCCCGAGATATTCTGGAGGAACAGCAGCGGAATGCGGCGCTGGCAGGCCAGTTCAATGAAATGCGCGCCCTTTTGAGCGCTTTCGGAGAACAGCACGCCGTTGTTGGCCAGAATAGCGACCGGCATCCCCCAGATATGGGCGAAACCGCACACCAGCGTGGTCCCGTAATGCGCCTTGAACTCGTGGAACTCGCTGCCGTCCACCAGCCGCGCGATCACTTCCTTCACGTCATAGGGGGCGCGGACATCATCGGGGATGATGGCGTAGAGGTCTTCCGCATCGTATTTCGGTGGGCGCGGGTCTTTCAGCGCCATGTCCTTGGCCGCACCGGTGTTCGCGCCGAGGTGGCTGACGATATCGCGCACGATGGTGAGCGCGTGCTCGTCATTCTCGGCCAGATGATCGACAACACCGGACTTCTTGGCGTGAAGGTCGCCCCCGCCCAGGTCTTCGGCGCTGATTTCCTCGCCCGTCGCGGCCTTCACCAGCGGCGGGCCGGCGAGGAAGATTGTGCCCTGATTGCGGACAATCACGCTCTCGTCCGACATTGCGGGCACATAAGCGCCCCCAGCGGTGCAACTGCCCATCACGCAGGCGATCTGCGGGATGCCAGCTGCGCTCATGTTCGCCTGATTGAAGAAGATGCGGCCGAAGTGGTCGCGGTCAGGAAACACCTCCGCCTGATGCGGCAGGTTTGCGCCCCCTGAGTCCACCAGATAGATGCAGGGCAGGCGGTTTTCTGCCGCGATCTCCTGCGCGCGCAGGTGCTTCTTGACCGTCATCGGGTAGTAGGTGCCGCCCTTCACGGTCGCATCATTGCACACGATCATGCACTGACGACCCGAGACGCGGCCCACGCCAGTGATGATCGAGGCACCGTTGACGTCGCCCTCGTACATTCCGTTCGCCGCAAGCTGGCCCACTTCGAGGAAAGGCGAACCGGGATCGAGCAATCGCTCCACACGCTCACGCGGCAGCAGCTTGCCCCGCGACACATGCCGCTCACGATGCTTCTCCGGCCCGCCGAGCGCGGCCTCGGCCACAGCGGCGCGCAACTGCTGCGCGAGGGCGTGATTATGCGCGAAGCGAGCCTTGGCCTCGGGGCTCTCGCGGTCGAGTTTGGTGGTGAGGGTGGGGGCGGTCATGGTGTCGTCCTTAGCGTTTCCGCACAAATTCGGCCCGCAGCACCAGTCCCTTGATGCCGGGATATTTGCAGTCGATTTCTTGCGCGTCGCCAGTCAGGCGGATCGACTTGATCAGCGTGCCTTGCTTGAGCGTTTGCCCTGCGCCCTTGACCTCAAGATCCTTGATCAGCGTCACGGCGTCACCATCGGCGAGCAGATTGCCGACCGCGTCGCGCACCTCGACGGCGTCCTCCGCCGCCTGCTTGGTCGCGAGCTCGGACGCAGCCATCCATTCGCCGCTCGCCTCGTCATAGACGTAATCGTCGTCGCTGCTCGCCGGGCCCATTATGATCCGACCCTGCCGGGCAGCGCGCCGTCAAAACTCTTGACCATGATCGCCTCGCCGGTGCTGCCATCTTCGCGGTATTTCGCGATCGCCAGATATTCGGGCGAAGATGCCCAGGCCATGGCCGCGGCTTGGCTGGGGAATTCGATCAGCACCGAACGGGTGAAGTCGAACCCGCCGCTGAGCACAAGAGGTTCCTCGTCCACGCTCAGCAATTTGCCGTCGAATTTCTCGAACACGCCGAAGAATGCTGCATCATACTGGTCGTAAGATTCACGGTCGTGGATTTTGAACCGTGCGATGATGTAGATCGCCATTAGCCCGCCGCCCCGATCAATTCGCGCCCGATCAGCATACGGCGGATCTCGTTCGTCCCCGCGCCGATATCAAGCAGCTTGGCGTCGCGCATATACCGCTCCACCGGCCAATCGGTGGTGTAGCCCGCCCCGCCCAGCGCCTGCACGCTCTCGGCGGCGACCTTGAAGGCGTTCTCGGACGCGAGCAGAATCACGCCCGCCGCATCAAACCGCGTCGTCTGCCCCGCGTCACATGCCTTGGCGACCGCATAGGTGTAGGCGCGGGCCGATTGCAGGGCGACGTACATATCGGCGACCTTGGCCTGCATCAGCTGGAACGAGCCAATGGCTTTGCCGAACTGCTTCCTCTCGCGCAGGTAGGGGATCACCGTGTCGAGGCAGGCTTGCATGATGCCGAGCTGCAACCCGGCCAGCACCACGCGTTCATAATCCAGCCCGCTCATCAGCACGCCGACGCCGCCGTTCAGCGGGCCCATGATGCGATCTTCGGGAATGAAGCAATCGGTGAACACCAGCTCGGCGGTGGGGGAGCCCTTCATGCCGACCTTGCTGATCTTCTGACCGATGGCAAAGCCTTCGTCCCCCTTTTCGATCAGGAAGGCGGTAATGCCGCGGCTGCCAGCATGGCCATCGGTCTTGGCATAGACCACCAGCGTATCTGCCTCGGGCGCATTGGTGATCCAGAACTTGGTGCCGTTGAGGACATAGCCGCCCTGCACCGCGTCAGCCTTCAGCTTCATCGAGACCACGTCCGACCCCGCGCCCGCCTCGGACATTGCCAGCGACCCGACATGTTCGCCGCTGATCAGCTTGGGCAGGTATTTCGCCTTTTGCTCGTCATTCCCCCAGCGGCGAATCTGGTTGAGGCAGAGGTTGGAATGCGCGCCATAGGAAAGCCCGACACTGGCCGAAGCGCGGCTGACTTCTTCAACGGCGATCACATGTTCAAGGTATCCGAGGCCCAGCCCGCCCCATTCCTCTTCCACGGTAATGCCATGCAGGCCGAGCGCGCCCATCGGCTCCCACAATTCGCGCGGGAAGCGGTCTTCGCGGTCGGTGCGGTCGGCCAGCGGGGCGATCTGCTCGTCAGCGAAGCGCGCCGTGGTGTCACGGATCATCTCGGCAGCCTCGCCAAGGTGGAAATCGAAATCGGGGGTGGCGCGCATTTTATGTCCTGCCAGTGAAATGATGTTCTGCGCACCCGCATAGCAAGCCATCAGGCAAAGGCCAATCGCTGGCGCTGGCGCAGGCGCGAAACCCGCGCTAATCATGGCGCCGATGCCGATCCCTTCACCCCTGCTCCGCTTCGACGGGGTGATCTGCCGCTTTGGCGAGGTCACGGCGGTAGGCGGCGTGTCCTGCGAGATCGCACAAGGCAGCTTCGTCGCACTGGTCGGCGCTTCGGGCTCGGGCAAATCGACACTGCTGAAAACGGTCAACACGCTGGTCGCCCCCACCGGCGGGCGGGTTCTGTTCGGGGGCGAGGATGTGACGCATCTCAAACCCGCACGCCTGCGCCGCCGGGTCGGCTATGTATTTCAGGGCATCGGCCTGTTTCCGCATTTCAGCGTGGGGGAGAACATCGCCATCGGCCCGCGTCTGGCTGGCGAAAAACTGCCGCCCGAACGGATCGCCGAATTGCTGGAGCTGGTCGAGCTTGATCCCGCCTTCGCATCCAGGATGCCCGATGAACTCTCCGGCGGGCAACGCCAGCGGGTCGGCGTGGCGCGGGCGCTGGCGGGGGGGCCGGAACTGCTGATCATGGACGAGCCCTTCGGCGCGCTCGATCCCGTCACCCGTGACGCGCTGGGCCGCAAGGTGCGCGAGCTGCATACCGCGCTGGGTCTCACCACCGTGATGGTCACCCACGACATGGCCGAAGCCCTGCTGCTGGCTGACCGCGTGCTGGTGATGGACAAGGGCCAGCTTGTCGCGGACGAAAGCCCGCGCGCGCTTCTGGCAGGCGCAGGCGGCGCGGTGGCGCAGCGCCTCGCCTCTGTGCCGCGCGATCAGGCAGAGCGGCTCGCGGCGCTCGAAGGCTCCGGGGAACAGCGCGGCTGATGGGCGATATCTGGGACATCCTCCCCGGCCTTGGCGACAAGCTGTCGGCCCACGTGGTGCTGTCGGCCAGCGCGATCGGGCTGGCGATGCTGATCGCGCTGCCGATGGCGGTGTGGGCGGGACGCTCGGCGGTGGTCTCGCGCCTTGCTCTCAGCCTGGCGAGCCTCGTTCAGACCATCCCCGCGCTGGCGCTGCTGGCGCTGTTCTTCCCGCTGCTGCTCTCCTTGCGCGCCGTGTTCGGCGAGGGGCTGCCGACCTTGGGCTTCCTGCCTGCGCTTATGGCGCTGACGCTCTATGCGCTGCTGCCGATCCTGCGCAACGCTGTGACCGCGCAGGCGAACCTTGATGAAGGCGTGCTGGAGGCGGCAGACGGCGTCGGCATGACCAAGTGGCAGAAGCTGGTGCTGGTCGAAGCCCCGCTGTCGGCGCCCTTCATCATGGCCGGGATCCGCACCGCGAGCGTGTGGACCATCGGCGCAGCGACGCTCGCCACCACCATCGGCCAGCCGAGCCTGGGCGATCCGATCTTTGCCGGCTTGCAAACCCAGAACTGGGCGCTGGTGCTGGCGGGATGTCTGGCAAGCGCGGGGCTGGCGCTGGCGGCGGATAACCTGCTCTGGGTGATCGAGGTGGGGCTCGCCCGGCGCAAACGCTGGATGACCTATGGCGGGATGGCAGTGGTGGTGCTCGGCATCCTCGCCGCACTGTGGGGGCAGGGCCGTGACCCGGCAGACCGGCCCATCGTCATCGCCGCCAAGCAATTCTCCGAGCAATATATCCTTGCCCAATTGATCGGCCAGCGGCTGGAGGCGGCGGGCTACACGGTCGAATACCGCGACGGGTTGGGGAGCGCGGTGGTGCACTCCGCCGTCGCCGCCTCCAGCGTCGATATCTCGGTCGATTACACCGGTACGATCTGGACCAATTACCTGAAGCGCGCCGACAATCCCGGGCGCGAGGCGATGTACGAGACGATCCGCGAGTGGGAAGCGCGCGAGAACGGGGTCAAGGTGCTGGGCCGGCTGGGATTTGAAAACGCCTATGCCTTCGCGATGCGGCAGGACCGCGCGCGGGCGCTGGGGGTGACCAGCCTCGCCGAACTGGCGGGCAAGGCGCCGCAGCTCACCGTTGGCGGGGACCCCGAATTCTTCGAGCGGCCCGAATGGCTGGCGGTGCGCGATGCCTATGGGCTGCGCTTCGGGAAGACACGCAATTTCGCGCCGACCTTCATGTATAATGCCCTCCAGTCAGGCGAGGCGGATGTGATCAGCGCCTATACTTCGGACGGGCGAATCGCCGCCGACAAGCTGGTGGTGCTGGCCGATCCCAAGGGCGCGCTGCCCAGTTATGACGCGCTGCTGATGCTCTCCCCGCGCATCGCGGACGACAAGGGCGTGCTCGCCGCGCTCCAACCACTGATCGGGGCCATCAGCGTGGAAGCGATGCGCGAGGCAAACTTTGCAGTCGACCGCGAGGATGCGGGCAAGCTGACACCGAAGCAGGCAGCGCAGGGGTTGGCCAAAAAAGCTAAATTCTAGCGCGATTTCGGGCGCTGGATCGGTTGCGCAGCGACCGCAAGGCCGACCGGCCGCCCGCAGCGTAGCGACCTTCAGGTCGCGCAAGCGAGGAAACGGCACGCCGGAGGGCGTGCCACAATCAAGACGCCTTCTTCCACACCTGCGCCTGACAGAACGGGCCAACGCAGCCTTTCACTTCCAGCGTCCCGTCAGGTTTGCGGCGCACTTCGGAGGTGTAGGTCTTGCCGGTCTTGGGATCATAAACCTGCCCGCGCCAAACCCCCGCATCTGCGGTAAGACCCGAAAGGATCGCGGTGCCGAGCAGCTTGCGGCTGCGCTTGGCGGGATCGGCATTGTTGACATCGCGCTGATCCTTGCCGCCGGCGGGCAGGACAAGGAACCGTTCGAGCCGCCCGCACAGGGCTTTTCCGCAAGTGCCAATCGCCACCACCGCGTCCTTCTCGGCCGTTACCCAGCGGCCCGTGATCGGCCCGGTTGCCAGCGCCGGGGAGGCCATTGCGGCGAGGCCCACAGCCAGCGCCAGCACGCGTGTCTTCATCATGCCTGTCATCCTCATTCGAACCCCACGCCGAACGGCCAGCGCCGTCCGCAAATTCCCAGCACCTTGAACAAGGTGCCCATCTGACTGTCCTCCACCAGCCGGTCGCGCTGGCGCTGGATCACCTGACCCTCCTTCGGATTGCGCCGCTGGAGCGCCTCCATCCGGGTGTCGATCCCCATCTGGCGCAGCCACTCGCCCTGATAGGTGAGGCCCATCACGTCCGCGCCATTATCTTCGGCGACCTGTTTCAACAGCTCGAAATCAACGTGCGCGGTGATGTCGGCATCGCCGGGATGGGTGAAGACATCGACCTTCTTGTGGCTTTTGAGCGCCTGCAAGGTCGATCCGGACCGCAGCTCCATGTGGCCGTAATCGATCACCAGCGCCGCGCCGCCCTGATCGCGCAGGCGATTGGCGATCTCGGCCATCAGCACTGTCGCCGCCGGGCTGGTCTCGATCATCGCACCCTGCGCGGCGCTGCGCCAGCTGGGCGGGACGAGGTGATCCATGCGCTCGCGGCCGGCCATGAAGGTGAAGCTCTCGCCATCCAGCCCCACCAGCCGGTCAAACCACCCGTCGGCGCTGCGCACCAGCTGGTGGATCGGCAGGGCATCGAAGAATTCGTTGGCCACGATCAGCAGCGGGGCATCATCGGGCAGGGTCGTCAGATCATGGTGGTGATGACAGCCGGGAAAGGCCTCGCGCTGGAGCTTGCGCAAGGCCGCCGATGTCTCGACAAAGTGAACCTCCGGCGCGAATTCATAACGCCTCGCCGCCCCGATCGCGTCCTTGGCCAGCGTGCCCCGGCCCGGCCCCAGTTCGACATAGTGGATGCGTTTGCGGCTGCCCATCCGCACCCACAGGTCGGCCAGCCACAGACCGATCAGCTCGCCGAACATCTGGCTAATCTCGGGCGCGGTGATGAAATCGCCCTGTTCGCCCAAGGGATCGCGGCTGGCATAATAGCGCGCGTTGCTTTCGCCCATGAACTGCGCGAGGCTGACGGGGCCGGTCTCGCGGATCAGGCGCTTGAGGGTGGCGGGAACATCGACAGCCGCGCGGGCGAGCACCTCGGCCTCAAGCCGCGCCTGTTCGGCCGCAGCGACTTCCTCTGCCTCGCGCCGGGCCTGTTCCTCGGCAGCGATACGGGCGGCTTCTTCCTCGGCGGCTTTTCGCGCGGCTTCTTCAGCGGCGAGACGCGCGGCTTCGACGGCGGCTTCAGCGTCGCGGCGGGCCTGTTCTTCAGCGGCGAGCCGGGCGGCTTCCTCGGCCGCGCGGCGCGCCTGTTCCTCGGCTTCCTTTTTGGCCTTGGCCTCGGCCTCGCGGCGGGCCTTGTCTTCAGCGGCCAGCCTCGCCTTTTCCTCGGCTTCAGCCTTGGCGCGGGCTTCGGCTTCGGCCTTTTCGCGGGCCTTGGCCTCCGCACGCGCCTTGGCGAGTGCGGCAGCTTCGGCGGCCTTTTTCAGGCGCGCTTCTTCTTCGGCTCTGGCGCGGGCTTCCGCTTCGGCCTTTGCTCTGGCTTCGGCTTCCAGACGGGCCTGTTCCTCGGCAGCAGCCTCGGCCTCGCGGCGGGCGCGTTCCTCGGCTTCGGCGCGCGCCTTGGCCTCCTTCCTTGCCTGAGCTTCGGCGGCAGCTTTCTCGCGTGCTTCGGTTTCCGCGCGCGCGCGGGCCTCGGCTTCCGCCATCTTCCTTGCCCGCGCTTCAGCAGCCGCTTGCTCGCGCGCCTCACGATCGGCCTGAGCGCGCGCTTCGGCCTCGGCCTTTTCGCGCATCCGGGCTTCCTTGGCGAGACGCGCACGTTCCTCACCTTCCGCCTTGGCGCGGGCGAGGCTTTCGGCCTTTTCGCGTGCGGCAGCTTCAGCGCGCAACCGGGCCTCGGCGCGGGCCGCATCGCGCAGCGCAGCGGCCGACGGCGCGGGCGCAGGAGCCTCGGCAGCGGGATCGATCAGCCTGAGCGCGCTGCGCCAGACACGTGCGCCGTCCTTCAGGCCGGCGCTGTCGTCCCTGATGCCAGCGGCTTCCTCAGCAGCGCGTAGATCACGACAATCAATCCAGTCAGGATAAGCGGTATGGTCAGCCATTGCCCCATCGATAGCCCGGTCCGCGCGGCAAAGTCAGCCAGTTGTTGATCCGGCTCGCGGAAAAATTCGTTCACGAAGCGCGAAATCCCCATGCCGAGCGTAAACACCCCGGCCAGCAAACCGGGGCGATACCGCGCGCGGGTGAACCAGAACAGTGCCATCATGATCACCAGCATCGCCAGCCCTTCAAGCCCCGCCTGATACAGCTGGCTGGGATGGCGCGGCAGATCGTCGGCAGCGGGGAAGACCATGGCCCAAGGCACATTGGTGACGCGGCCCCACAATTCGCCGTTCACAAAGTTCGCCAGCCGCCCGAGCAGCATCCCCATCGGAACGCCGACAGCGACATAATCGACCACGCGGATGAAGTTCAATTTGCCCTGCCAGGCCACGAACGCCATCGCCAGCGTCACCCCGGCCAACCCGCCGTGGAAGCTCATCCCCCCGTCCCACAGCCGCAGCAGCTTCCACGAAACAAAGCCATCGCCCGAGAAGTCGGTGAAGGCCGATGGAATGCCGGTATCGCCCCCGGTGTAGAACAGCGCATAGCCCAGCCGCCCTCCCAGAATCACGCCGAGCGTGCAGTAGAAGAACAGGTCATCGGCATGGCGCTGCGCCATCGGCGCACCCGGTGCCTTCAGCATCTTGGACGTGTGCCAATAGGCGAAGATCACCCCCAGCAGGTAAGCGAGCGAGTAATAGCGCAGGGTGAAGAACCCAAGATCAACCCCCGGCTTCAGTCCCAGCGAAGTCCACTGGATCGGATCGGCGGCGATGCTTGCGGCAAGTAGTGACAGCACGGAGCGAACCTCTTATTGCAATGATATGCCGTAACGGTGAGCCCGAAACGGCTCCGGTCGCGCTGGCGCTTCTGGCACAGCATCCGGAGCAGGGGAAGGGGCGCGGGACGCCGGAACGGAATGGGACAGGCAAATCGGCGCACGGGTCGCACCCGGTCGCACAGCCGCAACACGAGAGAGGAACATAACCGCATGCCCACCCAATTGGACAATGCGCTCGAAGCGATCATCACCGGCCTCACCGCCGAAGGCCAGCCCTTCGCCACGGTGCCCTTCACCCGTGACGGCGTGACCATGCCCGCCTTCGCGGGCGCCCCCCCGACGCTCGCCCATTATTTCGCCCACTTTGCCAATCAGAACAAGGACCTGCCCTTCCTTGTCGATGGCGATATCCGCCTGACCTTTGGCGATGCCTATGCCGCGGCGACCTGCGTGGCCGAAGGGCTGGTGACAGTCCACGGCATCCAGAAGGGCGACCGCATCGGCCTTGCCGCGCGCAATTCGGCCAACTGGATGATCGCTTACATGGGTATCCTGATGGCGGGCGGCTGCGCCACGCTGCTCAACGGGTTCTCCTCGGGCGAGGAACTGGCCTACGGGCTGGAACTGGCCGAATGCAAGGTGCTGCTGGCCGATGAAGGCCGCGCCGCGCGCCTTGATGGCCATGCCCATCCTTCCAAGATCGTGCTGTTCACGCACGGCAATGCCCCGTCTGAAGGCCTCGTCGCGACCTGGGCCGTGCCGAGCGGCACCAGCGCGGCGATGGCGATGCTGGGCACGCTCGGGCCGGATGATCTGGCCACCATCCTCTACACCTCGGGTTCCACCGGCAAATCCAAGGGCGCGTGGTCCGATCACCGCGGCGTGGTGAACGGCGTGATGAACTATGTCGCCCAGTCGGCGATGGCCAAGGTCCACGTCGAATCGCAAGGCGAGGTGCTGACCGAACAGCCCTGCGCGCTGGTCGCCGTGCCGCTGTTCCACGTGACGGGCGAAGTGCCGCTGTTCCTGCAAAGCTTCGCCATTGCGCGCAAGCTGGTGCTGATGCCCAAGTGGGATGCAGGCCTCGCGATCAGGCTGATGGCCGAGGAAAAGGTCAGCTACTTCGTCGGCGTGCCGCTGATGAGCTATGAAATCGCCAATCACCCCGACCGCGAGAAATACGACCTGTCGGCCTGCAAGAGCTTTGCCGCAGGCGGCGCGCCGCGTCCGGTGGAGCATGTCACCCGCATCAAGGAAGCCTTCCCCGGCAGCTTCCCGCTGCTCGGCTATGGCCTGACCGAGACCAACGCGGTTGGCTGCGGCAATTTCAACGAAAACTACCTCGCCAAGCCCGGATCGACCGGGCGCCCCAGCAAGCCGATGGTCGATCTGGCGATCCTTGACGATGCCGGCAACGTGCTCCCGCAAGGTCAGGTGGGCGAGGTCTGCATCCGCTCGGTCGCCAATTTCCGCGGCTACTGGAAGAACGAGGAAGCCACCAAGGCCGCCTTCACCGCTGATGGATACTTCCGCACCGGCGATCTCGGCTATCTCGATGAAGACGACTACCTCTTCATCGTCGATCGCAAGAAGGACATCATCATCCGCGGCGGCGAGAATATCTCGTGCATCGAGGTTGAAGACGCGATCTACGCCCATGACGACATCGGTGAATGTTCGGTCTTCGGCCTGCCTGACGAACGTTTCGGCGAAGTCCCGGCAGCGGTCTATGCCATGAAGGAAGGCCGCCCGGCGATCACTCCGGCGGAATTGCGCGCCTTCCTTCTCGAACGGATCGCGCCGTTCAAGGTGCCGCTGGAACACCAGATCTGGTTCACCCACGAAGCCCTGCCGCGCCTCGGCACGCAGAAGATCGACAAGCGCAGCGTCAAGGCCCGCTATCTCGAACAGGCCGTGGCGGCGTGAGCCGGCGCAGGTGAACCAAGGACGCGTCCCCGGACAGCGCGCGATCATCGACCGGCGGGCGCTGGCCGAGGAGATCGACGCGCTGTTCGCAGACGGCGGGGCCAAGGCGCGCCCTGCGATCGTGGCCGCGCTGCGCACGGCTTTCGATGAAGGGCGCGTCGAACTGGCGCGGCGGCTGCTGGACGCGCCCTCTGCCGGGCACGAGGTGACGGCGGGCTTCAGCTTCCTGATGGACCAGCTGCTGCGGGTGATCCACGATCACGTCACCACGCATCTCTACCCCGTGCCCAACGCGACGCAGGCCGAACGCCTCGCGATCCTTGCCGTCGGCGGATATGGTCGCGCCGAGATGGCGCCGCATTCGGATGTCGATGTCGCCTTCATCACGCCCGGCAAGCGCGCTCCATGGTGCGAGCAGGTGATCGAGACGATGCTCTACCTGCTGTGGGATCTCGGCCTCAAGGTTGGCCATTCCAGCCGCACGGTGGGCGACACGATCCGCATGGCCAAGGAAGACCTGACGATCCGCACCGCGCTGCTGGAAAGCCGCCTCGTGTGGGGGGAACAGGCGCTTTATGAAGAACTGCGCAGCCGCTTCTGGAACGAGGTGGTCAAAGGCTCCGAACGCCAGTTCCTGACCCAGAAGCTGGCCGAGCGCGATGCGCGGCACAAGCGGATGGGTGACAGCCGCTATGTCGTGGAACCCAACATCAAGGAGGGCAAGGGCGGCCTGCGCGATCTCCAGACGCTCTACTGGATCGGCAAATATGTCCACCGCGTGGATAGCGGCGCGCAGCTGGTCGATGTCGGGCTGCTAACGCCGGCGGAATATCGCAATTTCCGCCGCGCCGAGGGCTTTTTGCTGGCCGCGCGCTGCCACATGCACCTGATCACCGACCGCGCCGAGGACCGGCTGACCTTCGATCTGCAACGGCAGGTGGCCGAACGCATGCTGTTCGCCGACCGCCCGGGCAAAAGCGCGGTCGAGCGGTTCATGCAGTATTATTTCCTCCAGGTGAAACGCGTGGGCAGCCTGACCGGCGTGTTCCTCTCGCACCTTGACGAGGAGATGGCGAAAAAGCGCCCGCGCACCGGGTTCTTCGCCGGATGGACCCAGCGTCCCCGCCAGTTCAAGGGCTACACCGTCGAAGCCGGACGCCTGCGCGCGCCGGGCGATGAATGGTTCAAGGCCGATCCGGTGCGCCTGATCGAGGTGTTCCAGCTGGCCGAGGCCGAGGGGCTGGAAATCCACCCCGAAACCATGCGCCAGGCCGGGCGCGATGCCAAGCTGATCGATGGCAAGCTGCGCCGCGACAAGCGCGCCAATGCCCTGTTCCTCGATTTGCTCAGCGGCAGGAAAGACCCCGAAACCGCGCTGCGCTGGATGAACGAGGCGGGCGTGTTCGGCCGCTTCGTGCCGGACTTTGGCCGGGTCAATGCGCAGATGCAGTTCGATATGTATCACCACTACACGGTGGACGAACACACCATCCGCGCGATCGGCCTGCTCAGCCAGATCGAGCGCGGGCAGCTTGCCGCCGATCACCCGCGCGCCACTCGCGAGTTCCCCAAACTCGCCTCGCGCCGCGCGCTCTATGTGGCGGTGCTGCTGCACGATATCGCCAAGGGGCGCGGGGGCGACCACTCCGAGCTTGGCGCGGATGTGGCGCACAAGCTATGCCCGCGCTTTGGCCTAGACGGACGCGAGACCGATCTGGTCGCCTGGCTGGTGCGGCAACACCTGCTGATGAGCCGCACCGCGCAGAAACGCGATCTGACCGATCCCAAGACGATCGAGGATTTCGTCGGCGAGGTGCAAAGCCTCGAACGCCTGCGCAACCTCGCCATCCTCACCGCGGTCGATATCCGCGCGGTCGGGCCGGGGACGTGGAACAGCTGGAAGGGCCAGCTGCTGGGCGAGCTTTATGACGCCGCGCAGGAACGCCTGCGGCTGGGACACAAGGGCACGGGCCGGAAAGCACGGGTCACGGCCAAAAAGGACGCGGTGCAGCGCTTGCTGGGAGAGGCCGATCACCTCGTCGACAGCATCGGCGCGCTGCTGGGCGATGCCTATTGGATTGCCGAGCCCGAGGACATCATCGCCAGCAACCTCCTGCAATATGATGCTGCCGTGGCGAGCGAAGATCAGCTTTCGATCCACTGCGAGGTCGACGAGACCCGCGGCGCCACCCGCGTCAGCGTGATCGCTGCGGACCATCCCGGCCTGTTCTACCGCATGGCGGGCGGCATCCACCTTGCCGGTGCCAACATCATCGACGCGCGCATCCACACCGCGCGCTCGGGCTATGCGGTCGACAATTTCCTGGTGCAGGATCACAACGGCCAGCCCTTCCGCGAGGACGCGCAGATGGCGCGCATCCAGAAAGGCATCCGCGATGCGCTGCTGGCCAAGGTCGAACTGGTGCCCAAGCTGGCCGCGCGCCCGCTCGCCCATTCGCGCGCCAAGGCCTTCGATGTGGCCCCGCGGGTCGGCTTCGACAATGACGCCTCGAACAACTTCACCGTGATCGAGGTGACCGCGCGTGACCGCCCGGCATTGCTCAACCGGCTGGCACACGCGCTCTACAAGGCCAACCTGATCGTCCATTCGGCGCATATCACCGCCTATGGCGAGGCCGCGGCTGACACGTTCTACGTGACCGATCTGACCGCCGCCAAGATCAAGGCCACCGACCGCCTCGCCGAAATCGAGGCCGCGCTGCTGGCAGCCGCCAGCGATCAGCGCCAGCAACAGCTGGAAAAGGCCTGACTGCAAACTCCCGAAGATTCATCGCTTTGAAGGCCTAACTCGGCCTGTCGCGGATCGGTTGCATTCCTGAAACGTATTGCTATTGGGGCGGCCCTCAACTCAGGGAGAGTTACAACATGACATCCATCAATCTGCTGTCGGGCCGCGTGCGGTTCGGCAAGCTGGCGCTGCTGCTCTCGGCCGCCGCACTCACCCCCGCTGCCGCTCTGGCGCAGGACGCCGACGTGCCCGCCGAAGACGAACCGACCAGCACGCTGGACAGCATCAACGAAATCCTCGTCACCGGCACCAAGACCAAGGATGCCGAAAACGTGCAGGACGTGCCGCTGGCCGTGACCGCGTTCAACGCCGGCACGCTCGAAGCGTTCAAGATCCGCGACATTTCGGGTCTGTCGTTCCAGGCGCCGACCGTCAGCCTCGATCAGGTCGGCACCAGCCGCGGCACCGCCAACTTCACCGTGCGCGGCCTTGGCATCAACTCGTCGATCCCGTCGATCGATCCGACCGTGGGCGTGTTCGTTGACGGGGTGTACCTCGGCATCAACGGCGGCGTCGTGTTCGACCTGTTCGACCTCGACAGCGTGGAAATCCTGCGCGGCCCGCAGGGCGTGTTGTTCGGCCGCAACGTGACCGGCGGCGCTGTCGTCATCAACACCGGCAACCCCACCGAAACCTTCCAGGGCAAGGTCCGCGCAGCGGTCGACGGCCCGGTTGATAGCGGCCGCGGCGGCAACAACTACACCGTCAGCGGCGTGATCTCCGGCCCGATCGTCGAAGACGTTCTGCTGTTCAAGGTCGGCGCCTACTACAACAAGGACGAAGGCTACTTCCGCAACCTCGCGGCAGCCACCCGTCCCAACCTGTCCGAGAACCACGGCGGGGCCGAAACCAAGATCCTGCGCGGCGCGCTGGAAGCCCGCCTTGGCGGTCTGACCCTGCTCGGCAAGCTCGACTATTTCGAGAGCGAGGGCGATGGCCCCTCGGCCCAGAACCGCGCGTTCTTCGATCGCAACAGCTATGACCTGTCGATCGACGAGCCGGGCTTCTACACCAACGAAATCTGGACCGGTTCGCTCACCGCGACGCTCGATATCGGTGCCGGTACGCTGACCAACGTGTTCGGCTATCGCGATTATCAGGCGAGCACCCGCGGCGATATCGACGCCACGCCGGTGTTCCTGTTCCACTCGGGCACGACCACCGAACAGGACCAGATCTCGAACGAACTGCGTTACGCGATCAAGACCGGCGGTCTCGACCTCACCTTCGGCGGCTTCTACTTCAAGCAGAACCTCGCCTATGACGAGAGCCGTGAACTGCGCCGCGATCTGCCCGTCAACCTGCGCCCGCCCGTGTTCTTCGGCGGCGGCCGTCAGGAACACGAAGTGCTCGGCGTGTTCGCCAACGCCCAGTACGAAATCGTCAACGGCCTCTCGCTGATCGCCGGTATCCGCTGGAATCAGGAGACCAAGGACGCCGCGGTGACCTACATCACCCCGCGCGCACCTTGCTCGGTGGTTGCGGGCACCTGCCCGGTCGGCACCGCGCCGTTCAACCCGGCCACCGAAACCAACGGCTTCACCGATGACGTGCGGTTCCGCAACATCTCGCCCAAGCTGGGCCTCCAGTACGAATTCGCCGACAGCCAGGTCTATGGCCACTGGAGCCGTGGTTTCCGTTCGGGCGGCTACAACTTCCGCATCACGAACATTCCGGTGTTCAACCGTGCATTCAACGCCACGCAGGCGCTTGGCTTCGATGAAGAGCAGGTCGACAATTACGAAATCGGCGGCAAGTTCCAGACGGCTGACGGCGCGCTGACCCTCAACGTGGCGGGTTACGTCACCAAGGTCGGCAACATGCAGCGCGAAGTGAACCTTGCTGACCCCGGCGCGGGCGTGGTGCAGAACATTCTCAACACCGCCGATGCGACGATCCTCGGCTTTGAAGCCGAGGCGCGCATGCGCGTGTCGGAATCGCTGGCCTTCACCGCCAACGTCGGGATCATCGACGCGCAGTATGATCGCGTGCTGTTCGACATCTCGGGCGATGGCCGCATCAGCGATGCCGACCTCGACCTGAGCCTGCCGCGCGTTCCCCCGATCACCGTCGGCCTGGGCCTGATCCACGACTGGGATCTGGGTGACAGCAACATCCTGACCCGCGTGAACTACCAGTACCGTGACCGTGCGGCCTACACCGATGACAACTTCGGCTGGCTGAACGAGCTGCAGAACCTGGAAGCCAACATCACCTGGAACACGCCGGTCGAGGGGCTTTCGCTGTCGCTCTATGGCCGCAACCTGCTCGATCAGGTGCAGGAAGGCGGGGACACGCAGGTGCCCTTCGCCGGACCGCGTTCGGACGGCGTGCAGCAGCCCTTCCAGCAGCGCCCGGGTGCCGGCACGTTCTCGCCGCTGATGCGCGGCCGGAACATCGGTATCGAAGCTCTGTTTGAGTTCTGATGTAGGGCTCAGCCCATGAAAAGAGGGGCGCTCCGGCAACGGGGCGCCCTTTTTTTTGGCCCGTTTTCGTCAGTCTTCGTCGGTGGCCAACAGCAGGGCGATGGCGGTGTCATCGAAGGCGACGAAGGCCCATTCGATGCTCGCCGTGGTGATCGGGTGCCAGCCGAAATACATGCGGTTGGTGACGATCTGGCGCGTGGAGGGATCGAAGCAGTCGATGAATTCCCGCGCCATCTGTCCCGCGCGGGCCTCGCCCAGCCACGGCGTGTTCGAAAACACCATGTTGGCCCTGAACGCCTGCGCCAGCGCCGCGCAGGCCGAACGCGGGCCATCAGGCTCTGCTTCGGCATCCAGCAGTTCCCAGTTCACCCCGATCGGCTTGTGGCCAAGCGCGGTGACGAAGGCATCGGCGCAGGCGAAATGGAGGCCCGGCGGCGCTTCCAGCGGGCGGGCGGTCAGGGTGACACGCGCCTGATCGTCGCACAGGGGCGCGCGCCACGCGGCGAAGAAGGTATCGAGCCGGAAGAGCGTTTCGCTCACCCCCTCAGTCATTGGTGCGCCGCGCCCCTTGCGCCGAACAGCGCAGAACCGACCCGCACATGGCTCGCGCCGAGCATCACGGCAGTCTCGTAATCCCCGCTCATCCCCATGCTGAGACCCGTGACGCCGTTATCGGCGGCAAGCTTGGCGAGGAACTGGAAGAAGGGCGCAGCCTCGGTATCGGCCGGGGGAATGCACATCAGGCCGGCAAGCGGGATGTCGGTCGCCCGGACGTCTGCCAGGAACTTCGGCAGCTCCATAATCGGGCAGCCGCCCTTCTGGGCCTCGTCCCCGATATTGACCTGCACGAAGCACGGCACCTGCCGCCCGGCCTTGTCCATCGCGCGTGCCAGCGCAGTCAGCAGACTGGGTCGGTCGAGGCCGTGGATGCAATCGAACAGCGCCACGGCTTCCTCGGCCTTGTTCGATTGCAACTGGCCGATCAGGTGCAGCGCGATGTCGGGATGGGCCTCGCGCAGGGTGGGCCACTTGCCCTGCGCCTCCTGCACCCGGTTCTCGCCGAACACCCGCTGCCCGGCATCGATCAGCGGCTGGATCACGGGCGCATCATGGGTCTTGCTGACCGCGATCAGCGTCACGTCCTCGGGCTTGCGCCGCGCGGGTTTGCACACGCGGGCGATGTTGGCACGAACTTCTGCGAGGCGGGTGGCTGCATTTTCCATGGGCCGGCTCTATAGCGGCTCGGTGGCCCGCGCAAAGACCCTCCCCGCCCTGTGGCTGATCTCGGACGCCCGCAATGATGCCGGGCTGGAACGCGCGCTTGCCCGGCTGCCGCGCGGATCGGGGCTGATCTATCGCCACTATCATCTGGAGGGGCCTGCGCGCCTCGCGCGGTTCCGGGCGCTGCAGCGGATAGCGCGGGCGCGGGGCCACAGGATCGTGCTGGCGGATTCGGCGCTGACCGCGCGCGAATGGGGGGCGGACGGGATCTATGGCAGCCCCCGCGCGCTCTACCCGCGCCGCTGCGGCCTGCTGCACCTTGCCACCGCGCATGGCTTGGCAGAGCTGGGGCTGGCCGCAAGGCTTGGGGCGGATGCCGCGCTGCTCTCGCCCGTGTTCCCGACGCGCTCCCACCCCGGCAGAGCGTTGCTGGGACCAGTGCGCTTCCGCCTGCTGGCGCGGCAGGCGGCGCTGCCGGTGATCGCGCTGGGGGGGATGACCGCCCCCCGCGCCCGCGTGCTCGGCTGGCCCCGCTGGGCCGCGATTGACGCTTTTGCTGGCGCGGCCCATCCGGGCCACGATATCCTCGCTCACGCGGCCTGAAGGCCGCATCGCTGCGGGCGCGCAGTCGCGCTTGCGGGCCTTTGGCCCGATCAGGCGCCACACGATAAGAGCCAACCCGCCGGGGCCATGTCGTTTGTCGCTCTTTCCTTGACCCTGCCCCTCGCAGGATTCATGATGTGTTCCGCATAGGAGACACCCCCATGGCCAGCCGCGCGGCTCTGCCCAGCAATTCCGCCAGCAATTCAGGTCGCCAGACCCCCGCCCGCCAGACCGACGCCGAATGGCGCGCCGGTCTGCGCCGGAGCATGCGCCGGATCTTCCAGATGACCGGTGCCGGCCTGCTGCTGGGCGCGTGCGTCTTCCTCGCGCTGGCGCTGGCGAGCTACACCCAGACCGATCCCAGCCCCTCGACCGCGGCCGACCCGGGCGAAGTCGCCAACTGGATGGGCGCGAGCGGCGCCTGGGCGGCGGACCGTGTGCTGCTGATCTTCGGCCTGCCCGGCGTGCTGCTGCTGCCCTTGCTCTATGTCTCGGCCCGCAAGCTGTGGCGCGATGTCGAGAACGGTGACGAGCCAGAGACTACCGCCTGGTGGATGCCCGCCGCGCTGCTGCTGATCGCGATGACGCTGGTCGCAACCGTGCTCAGCCTCGCCTTCGAAGGGCCGGGCGGCACCCTGCCTGCGCAATCGGGCGGACTGGCCGGATTGCTCGGCGCAGGCGCGGTGCAGGCCGTGGCGGCACGCTTTGGCGAGAGCGCGGCGGGGTGGGTGACCCTCGGCCTTGCGCTTGCCTGCCTTGGCATCGGCGTGGCGCTGCTGACCCGCATTTTCGCGATCGACTGGCGGGTGTTGATGAGCCTGCCCGATTTCCTCGGCGGCGGATCGCTCGCCGGGCTGATGCGCCGCCTGCCGCTGCCGGGCCGCAGCGCCGTGCCCGCGCTGGCCTTCGCGGGTGACAGTGACGAGGCGGATGATGACATTCCGGCCCCCCGCCCCCGCCGGACGGTCAAGGATGAACCTGCGGCTGCCACCCCCGAGGATCGCCCCCGCCGCGCGCCCGAAATTTCCGACCCCTCGGCCCCGCCCAAGCGCGCCGCCGCCGGCAAGACCGCGCAGACCGATATGTTCGCGCCGTTCAGCCTGCCCAGCCTCGACCTGCTGGCCGAGCCCCCGGTCGACAAGGGGCCCAAGCTCGACAAGCTGGCGCTGGAACGCAACGCCCGCCTGCTCGAAAACGTGCTCGACGATTTCAACGTGAAGGGCGAAATCACCGCCGTGCGCACTGGCCCGGTGGTGACCATGTACGAGCTGGAGCCCGCCCCCGGCATCAAGGCGAGCCGCATCATCGGCCTTGCCGAGGATATCGCCCGCAACATGAGCGCGATTTCCGCGCGCGTCTCGCCCATACCCGGGCGCACCGTGATGGGCATCGAACTGCCCAATCAGGATCGCCAGATGGTGGCCCTGAAGGAACTCGCGGCCTGCGCGGCCTTTGCCGATTCCAAGGGCAATCTGCCGATCATTCTGGGCAAGGATATCGCGGGCGAGCCGATCATCGCCGATCTTGCCGCCATGCCGCACTTGCTGGTTGCCGGGACCACCGGTTCGGGCAAATCGGTCGGATTGAACGTGATCCTGCTCAGCCTGCTGTATCGTTTCACGCCGACCGAACTGCGCCTGATCCTGATCGATCCCAAGGTGCTGGAACTGAAAACCTACGACGATATCCCGCACTTGCTTTCGCCCGTGGTGACGGAGCCCGCCAAATCGGTGCGCGCGCTGAAATGGGCGGTCGAGGAAATGGAGCGGCGTTACCGGATGATGAGCGCGATCTCCTCGCGCAATATCCATTCCTTCAACGAAAAGGTCAGCGCCGCGATCGCCAAGGGCAAGCCGCTCGGGCGCCGGGTGCAGACCGGGTTCGATCCCGAAACCGGCGAGCAATTGTTCGAGGAAGAACAGCTCGATTACCAGCCTCTGCCCCAGATCGTGCTGATCGTCGACGAACTGGCCGACTTGATGGTGACCATTGGCAAGGAAATCGAAGTTCTGATCCAGCGGCTGTCGCAGAAATCGCGCGCGGCGGGGATCCACCTGATCATGGCGACCCAGCGCCCGAGCGTCGATGTCATCACCGGGGTCATCAAGGCCAACCTGCCGACCCGCATCAGCTTCAAGGTGACCAGCCGGATCGACAGCCGCACCATCCTTGGCGAACAGGGCGCCGAACAGCTGCTGGGCAAGGGTGATATGCTCTACAAGCCCAATACCGGGGCGATGGTGCGCGTCCACGGGCCATTCGTGTCGGACGAGGAAGTGGAAGCTGTCGCCGATCACTGGCGCGCCCAAGGCTCGCCCGCCTATGTCGATGCCGTGACCGAGGAGCCGGAAGACAGCTTCGGCTTCGGGTTCGATGACGAGCTGACCGGATCGGACAACCCGGAAGAGCGCAAATATCGCCAGGCCTGCCAGATCGTGTTCGAGAACCAGAAGGCGTCCGGTTCGTGGCTCCAGCGCCAGATGGGCGTGGGCTACAACACCGCCGCCAAGTGGATCGAGCGGATGGAGGAGGATGGCTTCGTCGGCCCCGCCAACCACGTGGGGCGGCGCGAAATCTACCGCGACAAGGACGGCAACCCGCTCTGAAGCTGTCGCGCTATTGCTCCATGATCGGCGGGGCGGTTGGCGTGATACCGTCTTACGGCGGCGCGTCACGCTCGGCGATCTCGGCGGGGGTGAGCGGGCGGAAGCGGATGGCGACGGGCGTGAAGCTGCCATCCTCGCGCTGGCGGATCGTCACGATTCCGCGCTGGTCGCGGTTCTGAAGCTGCTGCTGGAGCGCCTCGGCGCGGTCTTGACCGATATAGAGGCGACCGCGGAACAGCCCGTCCAAGCTATAAACCCCGCTCGTTTCGGCGCGCACGGGGTGCTCGCACCTATCAGCCTCGCCCAGCCAAACCACATTGGCAATAGTTGGCGCTTCGCCTTCAAGGCACAGGGCGCTTGATACGATGTCGCTGAGATTTTCCTCCCCCGGCCAATCATAACTAAACTCGACATAGTGCCCGCGCAGGTAATCGCGCGGGTCGTAGCCCATGATCGGCACCTCCCATTCGGTACCGCTGTAGTAGGTGCGGTCGCTCTGCGCCCACAAGGCGGCAAGCCCTGCGAGCGGGAGAATGGCGGCAAGGAGACGCCCAATGCGCAAGGGGCCGCGGATCATGCCTCAGGCTCCTCGCGCGGGGCGAACCGCTTCGACACCCGCACCGCGCCCCAAGCCACGCCGAGGATCATCACCCCCGCCGCGATCAGCCCGAGGCCATTCATCAGCAGATCGCCCGCCAGTTCAAAGCTGAGGATGATGAGCCGCAAGGCAATCACGCCGACGCTCATCTGGAAAACGCCGCGCCAATGTGCCCTGAGCGCGCCCGCCGCAATGCCGCCCCACAGCAGGAAGAACAGGAGGGCGGCCAGCACAGTCCGGTCATTGGCCCAATCGGCAACGATGATCGCGATCCCGGACTCGGTGATGATCGTCGCGGCCATGCGGCCCGAGATGCCGGGGCGGGCGGCGAAGTGGGCGATGCCGGTCACCGCCACCACCACGCCGGCAGCAAAGCTCGCAATGCCGCTCGATAGCAGCCCCCCGTCTCCCAACCCGCCGGCACTCGCCACCGCGCAGGTGAATGAGGCGAGGGCTACCGCATAGGTGAGCGCCAGTTGTTCGAGCCGCCGCCAGAAGTCGGCGCGCTGGCTGCGGGCGCGCATCCATCCGCCGGGGAATGCCAAGGCCACCGGCAGGGCCGCAACCGCGCCCAGCCATGCCAGCCACAAGGCCCCCGGATCACGCACCGTGCCGTAGCCGATCATCGCCGTCGCATATTCCAGCGCCGTCCACACCGCCCCGCCCAGCACGGCCAGCGCGGTCGGCCACCCTCGCCCCGTCAGCAGCAGCAGCGGCGCGAACAGCGCCAGCCACAGGCTAAGCGGTTGCCACAGGGGCGAGGAGGTCTGGTAGACCTGCCCGAGATGCCCGAAAAAGGTGAGGCCCAGCGCCGCGGTGATGAACACCAGCGCCTCGGTCGCCCACGGGGACTTCGCCGCCAGCCGCTCCTCGCGTGCAAACAGCATTCCCAGCAGCCCCGCAATCAGCGCGAGGTGCACCCCAAGGCGGACGAGGCCCGGAATATCCTCCCAGTTGGCCGCCACCACCGAGACGAAGCCGAGGCCGATCGCCAGCGCGCCGATGCCCCAAACGGCCCACAGCAGCAGCGGGCGGGCGTGATCGGCCTCATAGGCGAGCAAGCGGTCGCGCGTGCCTGCGTCGATCAGGCCGGCCTTGTGCCACTCGGCGATCTTGCGCGCGCTCATGGCGGGAAGACTAGAGCCTTTGGTGTCCGTGGCAACACCCGCGTTGCCCGCACAAACGCAAAGCGGCCGATCCGGACCTGCCGGATCGGCCGCCTGATGCGGGCGCGGCACGCGTGCCGCAAGTGCCTCGAAAAGCTTACTTCTTGGCTTCAAGCTCAGCCTTGGTCAGCACCGTCATGTTCTGCACCTTGGCGGCATTGGCAGTCATCGCATCGGCGGGCATGGCGACCATGCCGACCTTGGCGAGCGGGCCATCCTTGGCCCAGCTCTTGACCCACTGCTTCATGAAGTCCTCAAGCCCGGGGATCGCGCGCATGTGCGCCTTCTTGACGTAGACATACAGCGGCCGCGCGCCCGGATACTTGAAGCTGGCGATGTTGTCATAGGTGGCCGGCACGCCGTTCATCGGCAGGTCCTGCACCTTGTCCAAGTTTTCCTCGAGGTAGGAATAGCCGAAGATGCCCACGATCTTGGGGTTGGATTCGATCTTCTGGACGATCAGGTTGTCCTGCTCGGTCTGGTCGACATAGGCGCCATCATCGCGCACTTCGGTGCAGATCTGCTTGAACTGCTCCTCGTCGCTGTCCTTCAGCGCCTTCATCGCCGGATCGGTCTTGCAGCCGACTTCGAGGATCAGCTCCTTCAGCGCATCGCGCGTGCCCGACGTGCCCGGAGGGCCATAGACCAAGATCGGTTCAGCCGGCAGCGCCGGGTCCACATCCTTCCAGGTCTTGGCCGTCTGCTCCTTGCCGAACGGCTTGGCGGCCAGCGCCTTGTAGACCGTTTCGGGGGTCAGGTTCAGCATAATCCCGCCCTTGGCCGAAGCAAAGGCGATGCCATCAAGGCCGACTTGCAGCTCGATGATATCATCAACCTTGTTCGAGGCGCAGGTTTCAAACTCGCTCACCTTCATGCGGCGCGAGGCGTTGACCATGTCCGGCGTGTTGGGGCCGAGGCCCGAGCAGAACAGCTGAATGCCGTTGCCGGTACCGGTGGATTCGATCAGCGGCGAGCGCATGTCCGGGAAGCTGCGCGAGAAGTTCTCGGCCACCAGCTTGGCGAAGGGGTAGACCGTCGAGGAGCCGACGGCGTGCACCGATTGTGCCGCCGAACCGCCGCTGCTGTCATCGCAGGCGGTAAGCGTGGTGGCGGCAAGCGCGAGCGCGGCGGTGGTCTTGAGAACAGCGGTGATGCGGTGTGACATGTTCATTCCCGATAGGGGCCCCCGATTGCATGGCCCGATGGGCGCCGCGCTAGGCCCGTTTTATGACAGGGATGTGACCGCCGCTCACAGCCTTGTGACAGGCATAGCGGAGGGGCCGCAGACCTTGTAGCAACCATCTCAAAAGGCGGGCAAACTTTCAATCTGATGCGCCTTTGCGCTTAACAGCATCGTAAGGGTCGGGTGGTATCGGTGCAGCTATGGCTTTTGTGCGCCTTCTTTTCCGGCTCGGCATGGTTGCCGCTGTGCTGGCGCTGCTGACTGCCCGCCCGGCAGTGGCAGACGACCACACGGTGCCCACCTTCGCGCCGGCCTGCCACGCGTCCACCGGGCTTACCCCCGGTGAGAGCGCGATGCGCCCGCGCGCCCAGTGGACCTGCGACCAGAAGGGCTGGCACTCGGATGTGCCCGCGGTGTGGCTGCGATTCGAGGCGGCGAGCTGGGAGGGGCAAAAGCTCCCGCGCCACTTCTTCACCCGCATCGCCCGCTTCAAATCGATCACCTTCCACGCCATCGACGCCGACGGTACCACCCGCACCAGCCGCCTGACGGAAAGCGATGGCACGCCCTTCCCCGCCGGGCCGGTGTTCCGGATGCCCCTGCCCGAGGTCACACCCAGGACCACCATGGTGCTCGCCCGGATCGAGGCGCCGCATTCGGTCCCGCTGCTGACCGAGGCGCGCATCACCCATGATCCCGAAATCGCCGAATGGCCGGGGGTCAACATGGTGCTGCTCGCCTTTGTGGCGGGGATGCTGGTGCTGCCGCTGTTGTTCGACATCAGCTTCTTCGTGGTGCTGCGCGAACGCTTCGTGGTGCTGCACGCGATGATGGTGACCGCGATGATGGTCTATGTGCTCAGCGCCGGCGGGCTGGCCTCGGCCTTTGTCACGCTGCCCGTGCCGCTGATGGCGGTGCTGGCGCCGCTGTCATGGTCGCTCGGCGCGGGGCTTTCCGCGTTTTTCCTCGTCCATTTCCTGAAACACGGCGCGCAGTCGCCGGTCATGCGCAAGGTCACGCTGGCGACGGGCTGGTTCACGATGATCGTGCCCGGCTTCTTTGCGCTCCAGCTCGGTTTCACCCAGCCGGTCGACGATACCGGCTACTTCGTCACTTTCCTGCCCGCGATCATCGTCATCACCGCTGCCGTGCTGGAAGCGGTGACGCGCGGCAGCCGCTCGGCGCGCTACATCGCGCTTGCCTGGCTGCCGATCATCACCGCATCGGTCGAACGCCTGCTGCGCGGGCTGGGCTGGCACGTCGGCCCGGCCAGCCTCGACCAGATGCTTTATGTGGCGGTGGGGATCGAGGTGGTGGTTATCAGCCTTGCCATCGCCGACCGCTTCCTTGCCCTGCGGCGCGAGCGCGATGCGGCGCTGACCGAGGCGAAGATGCTCGAAAAGATCTCGACCCGCGATTCGCTCACCGGCCTGATGAACCGCCGCGCGATCGAGGCCCGCTTCGATGAACTGCTGGTGCAGGGCTTCGATACCTTCGCGCTGATCGATCTTGACCGCTTCAAGGCGATCAACGACCTGCACGGCCACCAGGTTGGCGATGCCGCGCTGGTCGCCTGCGCCAGCGCGCTGCGCGCCACCGGGGACCGCGATGCGGTGGCCGTGCGCTTGGGCGGCGAGGAATTCGTGGTGCTGCTGCGCGGCCCCCGCCCGCTCGAACGGGCCGAGGCGCTGCGGCAGGCGATCCCGATGCGGATTGCCAAGGAAGTGCCGGGCCTTGACCTGCCGGTAACCGCCAGCATGGGCGTGGTGGTGATGGGCGATGCCACGGCGCACAAGATGGCCTTCGCTGAGTTCTACGCCCGGGCCGATGCGCTGCTGTATGAAGCCAAGGCGAGCGGCAGGAACCGCCTCGCCTATGAACGCCTGACCGTGTTCCACACCGCGCCGGAGGGGCGCCGCCGGGCTGGCGAAGCGCGGGCGGGTTAGTTTTTTCTGCCGCCTTCGTTGGCGCAGTTCAGACCCTCAGGCGAACGGCTCCAGCACCTCGGGCAGCACCCTTGCGAGCCTGCCGGTGGCGCGGTCGATCATCGCCCATGTGGTCGCAGCGCTGACGAGACGCTTGCCCAGCGCATCGGTGAACTCCACCCGCCGCAGCGATTTGGCACCCTGCGCCCCGCCCTCGATCCATGTCGTCGCGGTGACTTCGGCGCCTTCCGGCACGTTGCCGCGGTAATCGATCTCGTGCCGCACCACGACCCAGAAGAACGCCGCGCGATCTTCCGGGCGCGCGACCGCATCCCAGTGGGCGGTGGCCATGTCCTGAATCCACTGCACCCACACCGTGTTGTTGACGTGGCCAAGCTCGTCGATGTGCTCAGGCAGAGCAATATAGGTGCGGGTAAAGGTGTTGGGCATGGGTGCGAGGTAGCCCCGCACGCGCCGGGGGGCAAGAATAGCAATGGCTTGTTAGCCGCAGCGGCGTAAACTGCGCCCATGACCGACGAACCCTCTGACGAAACGCCCGAGCCCCCTAGCACAGGCCAATCCGGCAAAGAGACCGGGCGCGGCTTCCGCCCTCGCGTGAAATACGTCCAGCCGCCGGGCAGCAAGGGCAAAAGCGTTCTTCTCACGCCCGAAGGCATCTTCGCTTACGAGAACGGCGCCATGACCACGCTGGCCGATGCGGTCGATTTCTTCTGGGCGACGGTCGCGCAAACCCCGCGCGAATGGAACACAGGTCTGCGCGGCTATGACTGGCTGCTGGCCAACGCCGCCGAGGCCACCCGCGAGGATGTGCGCCGGACACTGGGCTGGCTGGAGGGCGCCATCGGGCTGCGCGACCGCACTGCGGCTGTCGCCGCCTGCCGCTATCTTGCGGCCATGCCCGCGGTGCTGCTGGCGGCAGATTACGGGCGGCTGATGGCGATCTTCAACAGCCGCAAGGTCGGGATGGTGTGGCAGCTCACCCCCGATCTCGACAAGCGCCCGCTGCCCAGCGGCCCGATCCCGGTGTTCGGCAAGGAAGCGGGCTTCGGCCTGATCCGCGCCGTGCCGGAGCTTTACCTGAAAATGGCGATGTTCGGCCCCGAGATGGAAAGCATCGTCATCCATCTGGTGGAGGAAGCGATCGACTATAAGGTGTCGCTTCCCCCCGAACTGATCAGTCTTGCGCAGCCGGAGCAGAGCGGGGGGCCATCCCCATCTGCCAAAGGATAAATGCGAATTCCTCCGCCGTTTCTTTCAGGGAGTTCCAGCGGCCCGACTGCCCGCCGTGGCCTGCGCCCATATTGGTCTTCATCACCAGCGGGTTATCGTCGGTCTTCAGCTCGCGCAGCTTGGCGACCCACTTGGCCGGCTCCCAATAGGTCACGCGCGGATCGTTCAATCCGGCGGTCACCATCAGCGGGGGATAGGCCTTGGCGGCCACCTGATCATAGGGCGAATAGGACAGCATATAGGCAAAGGCCGCCTTGTCGGTGATCGGGTTGCCCCATTCCTGCCATTCGCCCGGGGTGAGCGGCAGCTTCTCGTTGAGCATGGTGTTCACCACATCAACAAAGGGCACATGCGCCACCACCGCGCCATATTGCGACGGGTCCTGATTGATGACCGCGCCCATCAACTCGCCGCCCGCCGATCCGCCGCTGGCGGTCACCTTGCCTTCAGCGGTGTAGCCCTTGGCGATCAGGCCGCGCCCCGCATCGACGAAATCGTTGAAGGTGTTCATCCGCTCGAACAACTTGCCTTGCAGATACCAGCGCCGCCCGAGATCATCGCCGCCGCGAATATGCGCGATGGCATAGGCAAAGCCGCGATCCACAAGGCTGAGCCGCGTGGTCGAGAAGCCCGGCGGCACGGCATAGCCATAGGCACCGTAAGCATAAAGATGCAGCGGCCCCGGCCCTTCGATGCCCGCCTGTTTGAGAATCTCCGCCCGGTCGCGGCGCATCAGCACGCTGACAGGCACCTGCGTCCCGTCCCGCGCGGTCACCGTCAGGCGTTCCGAAACATATTTCGAGGGGTCATAGCCGCTCGGGATTTCCTGCGTCTTCAGCGTGGTGAGGCCGCCCGTCTTGACGTCGTAATCATAGACCGTCCCCGGCGTCACCATCGACTGGTAGGACAGCCGCAGCGTTGCAACGTCATATTCGGGGTTGTTGGAAAGCCCCGCGGTATAGCTCGGCTCGGGGAAGGTGATCGGGGTCACCTTGGTCGGCGCGGCATATTGGCGCAGCTGGATCTGGTCGAGCCCGCCCAATCGCCCCTCGGTGACGAAGAAGCCCTTGAACAGGTCGAAATCGGTCAGATAGAAATCGTCTGACCCGGCAATCACGGTCTGCCAGTCGCCCGGCGTTTCCAGCTTCGCCTTGGCGAGGCGGAAGTTGATGTGATCGTCGTTGGTGAGCACCCACAATTCGCCGTCACGCACATCGACCGAATATTCGACGCCCTTCTTGCGCGGGCGCACCAGAATGGGGGTCGCGGTCGGGTTGGCGGCGGGGACAAGGCGCACTTCGCTCGTCTCGTTGTCGCCCGTGGCGATGATCAGCCAGTCTTCCTGCGCCGTCAGCCCGGTGCCGACGCCGAAGCTCTGGTCTTCCTCCTTGTAGAGGGTGACGTCGCTTGTCGCAGGCGTGCCGATCACGTGGAGCTTGGCCTCCAGCGTGCGCCACTCCTCGGTCGAGGGGCCGTAGACCAGCGCGGTATCATTCGCGACCCACACCAGCCCGCCGCGCAGGTTCTCGATCACATCGGGCAGGTGCTCGCCCGTAGTCAGGTCCTTGATCCGCGCGGTGTAGCGTTCACCACCGCTGGTGTCGGTGGAATAAGCGAGGAACCGCCCGCTCTGGCTGACCGATGCCGCGCCAAGGCTGAAATATTCGAGCCCTTCGGCCAGCTTGTTCTCGTCAATCAGCAGCTCGGCCTCACCGCCCGCCGCGGGCTTGCGGTAATGCTTGCGATACTGCGCGCCTTCCTCGAACTCGCTCCAGTAGATGTAGTCGCCATCCTTCTGGGGGACCGTGGAATCGTCCTCCTTGATGCGCGCGCGCATCTCGGTGAACAGCGCCTCGGTCAGGGCCTTCTGGCCCTCCATCTTGGCTTCGAAATAGGCGTTCTCGGCCTTGACGTGGTTCAGCACGTCCTCGTCGTCCACCACGGGGTAGGACTTGTCATACAGCCAGTCATAGGGGTCTTCGACCGTGATGCCGTGCACGGTATAGGTGTGGGCGCGCTTCTCGGCGACGGGGGGCTTGATGTCGGTCGTGGCGGCGGCAGTCGAAGCGGTGGCAGAAGTGGTCACGTGAGCGGAATCCTCGCTGGTGGCGGCCATCGCGGCCGGTGCAAAGGTGGTGGCGGCAATTGCGGTAGCAAGAGCGTGGGCAAGTGCGTGTGTGCTGATCGGACGGATCATGTCATGGTGTTCCCTGGTGGAAAGACGCGCGGCAAAAGCCTATGATGGCGGTTCTAGACATACATTCCGGCGCGGCAAGGCCCGCGCCGCGCCGAAGGATCGACGAAATGCTGATGCAAACTCATGAGGCCCGCCTTGCCGCTTTGCGCGAAGAATTGAAGCGCAGGAACCTTAATGGCTTCGTGGTCCCCATCAGCGATGAACACATGAGCGAATATGTCGGCGATTATGCCCAGCGCCTCGCATGGCTGACCGGTTTCGGCGGCTCGGCCGGGTTTGCCTGCGTCACGCTGACCCACGCGGCGATCTTCGTTGACGGACGTTACACCGTGCAAGTGCGCGAGCAGGTGGACGGGAACCTGTTCGAATATCGCTCCGTCCCCAAGGACACGCTCGGCGGTTGGCTGGCCGAGGTGGCAGAGAGCGGCGCGAAGGTCGCCTATGATCCCTGGCTGCACACATGGGCCTGGGTCGAGGCACTGGAAAAGCAGGTCGAGCCACGGGGCATCACCATGGTCCCCGCAGACAGCAACCCGCTCGACGCCGTATGGGCCGATCGCCCCGCGCCCTCGCCTGCCATCGCCACCCCGCATGACGAGGCAGTGGCCGGGCGGACTTCGGCGGACAAGCGCGCCGCTGTGGCCGATTGGCTGGACAGGCAAGGCCATGATGCGGTGGTGATCCCGGCGCTGGATTCGGTCGCATGGCTGCTCAACATCCGCGGGCGCGATGTGGCGCATACCCCCGTCGCGCTGTCCTATGTGGTGGCCCACAAGGATGGCAGCGCGGAATTGTTCATCGCGCCCGAGAAGGTCACGCCGGAGCTGACCCGCCATCTGGGCAATGCGGTAACGATCCGTGACCGTGCCGCCTTCGAGAGCGCACTGGCTGCGGACTTTGCGGGCAAGAGCGTCGCGCTCGATCCCGATTTCGCCGTGGTCGGCATCGCGCAGGCCTTGCGCAGCGGCGGCGCCAGCTTCGCCTTCAAGCAGGACCCGACGATCCTTGCCAAGGCAATCAAGAACCCCGCCGAACAGCACGGCCAGCGCGATGCGCAAGCGCGTGACGGGGCAGCGGTTTCGCGCTTCCTGCGCTGGCTGGAGATCGAAGGGCCGAAGGGCGGCGTGGATGAACTTTCGGCCGCCGCCCGTCTGCAAGCCTTCCGCGAGGAAGACCCCGGCCTGTCAGACCTTAGCTTCGACACCATCTCCGCCGCCGCGGGCCACGCCGCGCTGCCGCATTACAAGGTGGACGAAGACAGCAATATCCCCATCCCGCCCGGCTCGATCTATCTGGTGGATTCCGGCGGGCAATATCCCGGCGGGACGACCGACATCACCCGCACCGTGTGGGTGGGGCCGGGTGAGCCTTCAGCGGAAATGCGCGATCGGAATACCCGCGTGCTGAAGGGCCACATCCAGCTTGCCCGCGCAGTGTTCCCGCAAGGCACGGCGGGCGGCCAGCTTGATGTGCTGGCGCGGCAATATCTCTGGGAAGCGGGCGTCGATTACGCCCATGGCACCGGCCACGGGGTGGGCAGCGTGCTGGCCGTGCACGAAGGCCCGCAGCGCATCGCCAAGCCCGCGGGCGGGCAGGCGGGCACCGGGCAGGAGCTGTTCGCAGGCATGATCCTTTCGAACGAGCCGGGCTATTACAAGCAAGGCCACTACGGCATCCGCATCGAGAATCTGGTGCTGGTGGAAGACCGCGAGATTGCCGGGATGGAAGGCAAGTATCTCGGCTTCGAAACGCTGACCTTCGCGCCGCTGGACCGCAAGCTGATCGAAAAGTCGCTGCTGACGGTTGACGAGATCGCGTGGGTCGATGGCTATCACGCCAAGGTGCGCGAAGTGCTCGCGCCCCGGCTAAGCGGCGATGATCTGGCGTGGGTGGAGCGGGAAACCGCGCCGCTTTAAGGCTTGCTGCACGCCCTCCGGCGTGCAGTCCTCGGCGAGCTTCCGTCGCTTCGCGCCGGATCGCCTGCGGGCGGGCGGTCGCCCTTGCGGCCCGTCCTTCGGCGGGCCGAAATCCTGCGCCCCTGGCTTGCTGCACCCCCGATGTTCCTGTAATGTTCCTTCATCGATTCGGACTTCTCGGGAGGAACAAACATGATCGGCTACGTCACCCTCGGCACCAATGATCTGCCGCGCGCTGCGGCGTTCTATGACGCGATTGCCGCCCATTTCGGGCACAAGCGGATGATGGAGTTCGAAACCTTCATCGCCTGGGGCGAATGGGGCGGGGGGCCGGGGATCGCGGCGACGGTGCCGTTCGATGGCCAGCCTGCCACAGTGGGCAACGGCGTGATGGTGGCGCTGGAAGTGAAGACGCCCGAGGATGTCCATGCGCTCTACGATATCGCCATGGCACAGGGCGGCACCTGCGAAGGCGCACCGGGGCCGCGCGGGGATGATGGCTTCTATGCGGGCTATTTCCGCGATCCGGATGGCAACAAGCTGAACGCCTTCTGCATGGTCGCGCCGGAAACCACCGGAGAATAAGCGCGGGGCTGGGCGGGGTCAGCATACGGCCAGCATGGGGTCAGCCCCCGCTCGCCCCCGCCTAGCCCCCCCTTAGGCCCCCTCCAGACCCCCGCCAGCCGCGGTGTTTCATGTGAAACATCGCGGCCGCGGCGATCAGCGCATCAACCCGCCGAGCAGATTGCGGACAAAGGCCGTCGCCCCGGTCTTGATCGGATCGGCACCCGATTTCTTGCCGAGCACCATCGCCACCGCCATCGATGCGAGTGAACCGCCCGCTGCGGTCATTGCGCTCTTGCCGGCCTTCTCCCAGACAGACGGCGTCCGGCGTTCGCGCTTGGCGACTTCCTCCACGCCCTTCTCGGCGACTTCCTCGGCGGTGGCGGCGGCATCGGCGGCCTTGGCGGCGATCACCTCGGCCGCGCTTTGGCGATCAACGCGGGTGTCATACTTGCCCGCAACAGGGCTAATCGATTGAATGATAGCGCGTTCTTTCAGTTCAACCGGCCCAAGGCGCGAGCGCGGCGGCTTGATCAGCGTGCGCTCAACGATCGTCGGCGCGCCATCCTCGTCCAGTGTTGAAACCAGCGCCTCGCCCACCTTTAGCTCGGTGATCGCCGCTTCGACATCGAGCTTGGGATTGACCCGGAAGGTCTCCGCCGCCGCCTTGATCGCGCGCTGGTCACGCGGGGTGAAGGCGCGCAGGGCGTGCTGCACGCGATTGCCCAGCTGTCCGGCAACTTCCTCAGGAATATCAATCGGATTCTGGGTGATGAAGAACACGCCCACGCCCTTGGAACGGATCAGGCGGACCACCTGTTCGATAGTGTCCATCAGCGCCTTGGGCGCATCGTCGAACAACAGGTGCGCCTCGTCAAAGAAGAACACCAGCTTGGGCTTTTCGGGATCGCCGACTTCGGGAAGCGATTCAAACAGTTCCGCCAGCAGCCACAGCAGGAAGGTGGCGTAAAGCTTGGGGCTGCGCATCAGCTTGTCAGCGGCCAGCACATTGACATAGCCGCGCCCCTTGTCATCAAGCTTCAGGAAATCCGCGATTTCCAGCGCCGGCTCGCCAAAGAAATGGTTTGCCCCTTGCGCCTCGAACGACAGCAACTGCCGCTGGATCGACCCGACCGATGGCTTGGTGACATTGCCGTATTTGCCTGACAATTCGGCAGAATTCTCGTTCGACCAGGCCAGCAGCGCCGACAGATCCTCGAAATCGAGCAGCAGCAGCCCGTTCTCGTCGGCGTAACGGAAGATGATCTGGAGCACGCCTTCCTGCGTCTCGTTGAGATCGAGCAGGCGGGACAGGAGCAGCGGGCCCATTTCGGATACCGTGGTGCGGATCGGGTGGCCCTGTTCGCCGTAAAGGTCCCAGAAGATCACGGGATTATCGGCGTAAGCGTAATCGGTGATGCCGAGCTCTTTCGCGCGGCTCTCCAGCTTGTCGGCGTGCTTGAAGGTGGGCGATCCGGGCATGGAGATGCCGGACAGGTCGCCCTTCACATCGGCGAGGAACACCGGCACGCCGGCGGCCGAGAAACTTTCGGCAATTCCTTGCAATGTCACGGTTTTCCCCGTGCCGGTCGCGCCCGCGATCAGCCCGTGGCGGTTGGACCGGCCGAGCAGCAAGGCCTGCCGCGATCCATCCGCGCCCAGTCCCAGGAAGATGTCGGATGCGCTGTCGGTCATGTCTGCCCCTTATCGATTGATATCGCCGGAGATGTGCAGGGGGCGGGCGCGGTGGTCAAGTTCTCGACTTCCGCGCGCGATTGAGCCAAGGATTTACGCCATGGGTTCGCCACAGCCATTTGTCCTGCTCGATGATGCCCGCGCCCCGGACGGCGCGGCTGACGCGTTGCTCTATGAAGCGCCGCGCCAGCTGTTCGTGGCGCATCGACCGGACGAGGTCGAAGCCGTGCTCACCGCAGCCGAAGCGGCCCGGACGGCGACTGGCGGCACGCTCGCCGGCACGATTGCTTACGAGGCAGGGCTCGCGCTTGAACCAAGGCTAGCGGGCGTGGCAGCGGCCCGCTCGGGCGCGGCGGGGCCGCTGGTGTGGCTCGGGCTGTTCGATGCCCCCACCCGCATTCCTGCAGCCGATGTCCCCGCATGGCTCGCCGCCCGCGCCGAGGGGCCGGGCACGCTCGGCCCGATGGAGCCGCAACTCTCCCCCGGCGGCTATGCAGCAGCCTTCGAGACGCTCGGCGAGGCGATCAGGGCGGGCGATATCTATCAGGCCAACCTCACCTATCCGCTCGCCGGATCATTCCGCGGCGATCCGGTGGGGCTTTATGCTGCCCTGCGTGACGGGGCGCGGGCGGGCTATGGCGGCCTGATTTTCGATGGTTCCCACTGGCTGCTCAGCTTCTCGCCCGAATTGTTCGTGGCGCTGAGCGGGGCCGAGGCCAAGGTCAAGCCGATGAAGGGCACCCGCCCCCGCAGCCCCGACCCTGCGGCAGACCGCGCGGCGGTGGAAGAGCTGGCGGCGTCGGTGAAGGACCGCGCCGAAAACCTCATGATCGTCGACCTGATGCGCAATGATCTGGCGCGCGTGGCCGAGCCGGGCAGCGTCCATGTGGATGCGCCCTTCGCGGTCGAGACCTATCCGACAGTGCACCAGATGGTCTCCACGGTCCGCGCGCGGCTATCGCCGGGCAAGGGCGCGATGGATCTGGTGCGGGCGCTGTTCCCCTGCGGCTCGATTACCGGCGCGCCCAAGATCCGGGCGATGGAATTGCTGACCCAGGTCGAGCGCGATGCGCGCGGCGCCTATTGCGGAGCCATCGGCCGGATCGATGCAGATGGAAACGCCGCCTTCAACGTGGCGATCCGCACGCTGCGGCTCACCCCGATCGAGAACGGGCAAGGCACCGCGGTGCTCGGCATCGGTTCGGCGGTGGTAGCCGATAGTGACCCCCTTGCCGAACGGCGCGAATGCGAGGTCAAGGCCGGGTTCCTGCGCCGCGCCACGCCCGAACTGCCCGCCCCGCAATGCGATCTGATCGAGACAATGCGGTTCGAGCCTGACAGCGGCATCGCCATGCTCGAACAACACCTCGCCCGGATGAAGGCGAGCGCCGCCACGCTGGGATTTGCCTTTGATCGCCACGCCTTGCGCAACCAGATCCAGGCGCTGTGCTTTGAACTTGAAGCCCCGGCCAAGGTGCGCCTGATGGTCAGCCGCGCAGGCGCAAGCGCGCTGGAAACCGCGCCCGTGCCGCCGCCGCTGGCCGAGCCGGTCAAACTCGCCGCGCTGCCGCACCCGCTTGATCCCAGTGACTGGAGGCTGGCGCACAAGACCTCGGACCGGGGCTTTTACGAGGACGCGCTCGCCGCCGCGCGCGCCTTTGGCGCAGACGAGGCGCTGCTGGTGCGCGCTGATGGCCGGGTGACCGAAGGCAGCTGGACCAGCATATTTGCCGAAGGGCCGGACCGCGCGCTTATCACCCCGCCGCTCGCCCTTGGCCTGCTGCCCGGCGTGCTGCGCGCGAGCCTGATCGCCGAAGGCCGCGCGCGCGAAGGCACGGTGACGCTGGAGATGCTCGCGGACGGGTTCTGGATCGGCAATGCCCTGCGCGGATTGATGCGGGCCGTGCTGGTCTGAACCAGCCTTCGACAAGCGGGCCCTGAGCGCGTAACGGGGCCGGATGGCTGACATCAAAATTCTCTACGAAGACGGCGAAGCGCTGGTCATCGACAAGCCCTCCGGCATGGCGGTTGACCGTCCGCGCAAGGGCGGCATCTGCCTTGAAGACCATCTCGAACGGCTGAAGCTGGGCTTCCAGCGTCCGCCCGTGGCGGTGCACCGGCTGGATACGGACACCAGCGGCTGCCTGCTGCTGGCCCGCAACCCCAAGGCGCTGGCGCGGTTCAACAAGGCGTTTGAAGACCGGCTAGTGGGCAAGACCTATCTCGCCATTCTCGCCGGGCATCCCCCGGGCGAATCGGGTACGATCGAGCTTTCGCTGACCAAGATCAGCTCGGCCGAAAAGGGCTGGCGGATGATCGCGGCCAAGAAGGGCAAGCCGGCGGTGTCGCATTGGGAGCTGGTCGAGGAATTGGGGCCGCACAGCCTGATCCGCTTCCGCCCGGAAACAGGCCGCACGCACCAATTGCGCGTGCACGCCCTGAAGGGCCTTGGCGCGCCCCTGCTGGGCGATCCGGTCTATGGCGCGGGCAACGCCGCCGGGGCCAAGCGCACGATGCTGCACGCCGAAAGCCTGACCGTCGCCCGTCCGGGCAAGACGGCGATCGAGGCGCGCGCGGCCCTCCCGGCCGATTTCCTGATGCTCGGGGCCAAGGATGGATGACGAGGATGAGCCGCTGGCGGCACGCGCGATCCGGCTGGCGAGCGAGAGCTTTCTTGCAGGGTCCGGCCCCGGCGGGCAGAACGCCAACAAGGTCGCCACCGAAGTCGAACTGCGGGTGAACATCTACGCGCTGCGCCTCAGCCCGCCGGTTTTCGCCCGGCTGCGCGCACTGGCGGGGAGCAAAATCGCTGGCAACGGCGATCTCATCATCAATTCCAAGGCCCACCGCACCCAGGAAGCCAACCGCCAGGACGCACGGGTGAAACTCGCCGCGCTGCTGGAAGAGGCCCAGACCCAGCCCAAACGCCGCGCCAAAACCCGGCTCAACCGCGTGGGCAAGACCACGCGGCTCAAGGTCAAGAAGGTGCGGGGCACGGTAAAGGCCAATCGCGGCAAGCCCAGCAGTTCGGACTGGTAACCCGCCCCCAACCTCGCCTTGACTTTTCCCCGTGAATCGGCGAATGGCGCCGCCGTGTGGCGGTGTGCCGGACCTTCCGGGTGCGCCGCTATTTGCTTTTTTAGCCCTGCGTGACGCAATCGCCGGGCCGACCCATTTGACAGGATACCGCCATGGCGAAGCCCACCACCGTCAAGATCCGCCTCGTCTCGAGCGAGGGCACCGGCTTCTTCTACGTGACCAAGAAGAATCCGCGCAACATCACCGAGAAGATGAGCTTCCGGAAGTATGATCCCGTTGCGCGCAAGCACGTGGAATTCAAGGAAGCCAAGATCAAGTAAGATCGGCTTTCCGCGCACCCGGCCTTGTGGCGGGGCGCGATAATTCATCGACAGTTCAACCCCCGCGCCTTAGGCGCTGGGGCATGATGAAAACAGCTTTCCAGCTTCGTATGATTGCGCTCGGCCTTGGGGCCGGTGCGCTTGCGCTCGGCCTTGCCCCCGGTGATTCGGTCAGGCTGACCGCGCCGGCCGCCGCCCAAAGCGCCGCAACCTCCGATCTTGACCGTGTGGTTGGCGCATTGCGTGCGATCTCGACCATGAAGGCGGACTTCACCCAGACCGACCGGCAGGGCAACACCCTGCGCGGGGTGATGACCCTCAAGCGCCCGGGCAAGATCCGCTTCGATTACGGCAAGGATGCCGATTTCCTCGTCGTCTCCAACGGCAAGTCGCTTTACGTCGTCGATTACGAGGTCAAGCAGGTCGAACGCTGGCCAATCGGCAATTCGCCGCTGGGTGCGCTGTTTGATCCGGGCAAGGACGTGAAGCGTTTCGGCAAGATCGTCCAGACCGGCAACAAGGATGTTTTCAGCGTCGAAGTGCGCGATCCCAAGAAGCCCGAATTCGGGATGATCACGCTGATTTTCGTCAAGAACGCCTCGGCGCCCGGTGGCTTGCAGCTGACCCACTGGGTTGCGCTCGATGCGCAGAACAATCGCACCCGCGTGGCGCTTTCGAACCAGCGTTATGGCGTCGCGGTGGCCGACAGCGCCTTTACGTTCACCGACCCCCGCCGCTCGGCTCGTCGTCCAGGCTGAACGGCGGTCCGACGAAGCGTTGTATGAAAACGACAAAAATTGTGCCGCGTTCATGTGAGTGAAAGGCAGGCCCGCGTATTTACTACGGACAAGGCGGGCCGAAGGGAGGTTTCCCCCCTGTTGCCCACCCTTCAAACGGGCCTGCCTTGCACAAGCGTGACGAACGCTCCATGGAACCCTCGACCCACCGCCCCCGGGTCGAGGGTTTTTTGTTTGGGTTGCTTGTTTTAGCCCTCAAACGCCGGGCGGCGGAGGTGTCCAGCCTGCGGCTGTTCAGCTTCGCTTCCCGTCCGCCTTGGCTTTCCTCGCATCAGCTCGGGCGCGCTGTCGCGCTTGCGGTCGCTGTGCGACCGACCCAGCGCGCCAACGCCAGCACGCGCGGGCCTCCTTCTTACTTCTCCCAGCCCAGCGCCTTGGTGATGATCGAATAAATCACATTCTGCTCGATCACGCCGCGCGCGCGGGCTGCGCCGGGACCGGTGGCGAACAGGGCCACATCCTCGCCCCCGTGTGTTTCCGCGCCAGTCGGCACCAGCGATTGCTGCTGCGCCTTGATCCCGGTTTGCGGCACCGGCCGTTCGCCCTTCACCGCGCCCGGGCCGTTGGCATAGCCGAGTGTGGTATAGGGCTTGCCGTCCCCCGCCAAGGTCGGCGCGCCGGGCTCTTCGGAACCGGAAGGGTCGCCGTCCCCCCCGCCCGCAGGTGGCACCACCAGCCCCAAGATGTCGTTCCCCCGCTGCGGATAGCCCGCGATGGTGAACACGTGGCTGTGATCCGCGGTCACCATGATCAGCGTGTCCTTGGGATCGGTATGATCGACCGCATATTGCACGGCGCGGGCAAATTCGACTGCCTCTTCCAGCGCGTATCCCGCACGGCCCTCGTGGTGCGCGTGATCGATGCGCCCGCCTTCGACCATCAGGTAGAACCCGTCCTTGTCCCCCTTGAGCCGCGCGATCGCCGCCGCCGTCATATCGGTGAGGGTCGGTTCCTTCGAATCCGGCTTGCGGTCGGCCATGTAGCCGAGGTGGCTGGGGTTGAAGAGCCCGAGCACCGGCTTGTTCATGGGTGCAGCGGCGAGGCTGGCGGCGTCCTTGACCACCACTCCGCCGTTCCTTGCCGCCCAGGCCGCAGGCAAATCCGCCGCCGCGTCGGCGCGCCGGCCGCCGCCATTGCGGCCATAGAACATCGACGTCCCGCCGCCCAAGGCGACATCGAACTTCGCCTCCGCCAGTTGCAGCGCGATATCCTTGCACCCCTGCCCGGCTTGCGCTGCCGGGATATTGCTGTCGGACTCCCAGTCCCGATCGGCGATATGGGCGTAAACGCTTGCCGGGGTCGCGTGGGTCATGCGGGTGGTGGTGACGATGCCGAGCGCGAGGCCGCGCGCCTTGGCCTGTTCGCCCAAGGTCGGCAGGCTGTGCGCCAGCGCCTCGGCGCACACGCCCCGCGTCGCTTCCGGGCCGATGCCGAGCACGCCGATGCGGGTCTTCTTGCCGGTGTGGATCGCGCTCGCCGTGCCCGCGCTGTCGGGGACCTGCGCATTGGTGTTGTAGGTCTTGACCAGCGCCACATGCTCGAATTTCTCGAAGCTGAGGCTGTTCTCCTCGCCCGTCTCCCCGCGCTTCTGCCCGTCATAGATGCGCGCGGCGGTGATGGTGGCGATCCCCATGCCGTCGCCGATGAACAGGATCACGTTCTTCGCCAGCGGCTCGGCGGGGGGCTTGCGGTCTCTGGCAATCGCGGGGGCGGCAGCGGTGCTCGCGAGCAGCAGGGCGGCAAGGACGGTGCGGGTCAGCATGGCGGTTCTCCGGAAGGGTCGCCCGCGTCTATCGCGCCGGTGTGCGACATAAAAGTGAAAGCTGGAATGTTGACGTTCTTGTTGTCCTACCGCTTCGCTACTTGAGGACGGGGGCGTGCTACCCTAAGTCCCGCCCCATGCTGTCTGTCGCCACCTGGAACATAAACTCGGCCCGCTTGCGTGTCGGCCTGATCGAAAAGCTTCTGACCGAGGCCGCGCCCGACATCCTGTGCCTGCAGGAGATCAAGTGCGAGAGCCACCTGTTCCCGGCCGAGGCGCTGGCGGCACTGGGCTATACCCATCAGGCGGTCAGCGGGCAGAAGGGCTATCACGGCGTTGCCACGGTGAGCCGCGTGCCGATCCGCGAAGTCACCCGCCACGACTGGCAGGACAATGGCGAGGCGCGCCACATCGGGGTCGAGGTGGTGGGCCGCGATCTGCTGGTCGAGAACGTCTATGTCCCCGCTGGCGGCGATGTGCCCGACCGCGAGGTGAACACAAAGTTCGGCCAGAAGCTCGATTTCCTCGGTCGGATGACCAGATGGGCCGACACACTCGACCGGCCCACGCTGATCGTCGGCGATTTCAACATCGCCCCGCTGGAAAGCGACGTGTGGAGCCACAAGCAATTGCTCAAGGTGGTCAGCCACACGCCGATCGAGGTCGAGACGCTGGGCCGGTTTCAGGACGCCCACGGCTGGGTCGATCTCGGCCGCCAGCATGTGCCCGCGCCAGAGCGGTATTACTCGTGGTGGAGCTATCGCAATCCTGCCTGGCAGGAGAACGACAAGGGCCGCCGCCTCGATCACATGTGGGCCTCGCCCGAAGTGGCGAAGCAGGCGCGGGCGCACCGCGTGCTTGAGGGCGCGCGGGCGTGGGAGCAACCGTCCGATCACGTGCCGCTGATCACAGAGTTCGACCTCTGAGCCTTCTGTCGTCTCCGGAACGCCGCGCGGCGCAGGCGGTGGACGCGCTGCGCCACGGCTGGCCGCTGGCGTTTGAAGGCGGGCCTACCCTGCTGCCGGTCGAAACTGCCGCCGCGCCTAGCGCCGCCGCGCCGCAGATGCTGATCTCCGCCGCGCGCGCCGCGACCCTCAAGCTCGCCAACCAGCGCGAGGCTGCCGTCCCCCACGCCCCCGTGCTGATCGCGGGCGGCGAGGATTTCACCTTGCACGATGCCCTGCCGATTGCCGATCCGGCGCTGGACCTTGGCAATCCGCTGAAAGGCCCGTTCAAGGCGATCACGCTCGATTGGGCCGAAACCGCCGCCGCCGCGCTGGAACTGGCGCGGATTGCGGGCATTCTCCCGGCCTTTCTGGTGAACCCCGAAGCCGCTGGCGAGGCGCTCCCGGTCAGCCTTGCAGACCTTGCTGCCTATGCGAACACGGGCGCGCTGAAGATCGTCACCCGCGCGCGCCTGCCTGTCAGCGCCTGCGAGGATGCCGAAATCGTCGCCTTTCGCTCCACTGCCGATCTGCGCGAGCACGTCGCGCTGATCATCGGCAAGCAGAACGGCGACCGCCAGCCGCTGGTGCGCCTGCATTCGGAGTGCCTGACGGGCGACATCCTCGGCAGCCTCAAATGCGACTGCGGCCCGCAACTCGACGCCGCGCTCCACGCAATGGCGCACGAGGTGGCGGACAGTGGCGGGTGGGGTGTGCTGCTCTATATGCGACAGGAAGGGCGCGGGATCGGCCTCATCAACAAGCTGCGCGCCTATCGCTTGCAGGATCAGGGGTTTGATACGGTCGAGGCCAACCAGCGACTTGGCCTGCCTGACGAGGCACGCGATTTCCCGGTGGCGGCGCGGATGCTGGAACTGCTGGGGGCGACCACGATCCGCCTTCTGACGAACAACCCGGCGAAGGTCACCGCGCTATCGGCGGCAGGGATCACCGTGATCGAGCGGGTGGCGCACCAGCTCCCCGAAAACCCACACAACGCCCGCTATCTGGCGACCAAGCGCGACCGGTCAGGGCATCTGCTGATCTAGCGCCCTAACGCTGTTCGTATTGCTTGATCCCGGCAGCGATTGTGTTGCCCTGCATCACCACGCGGCTGGCGGTCCAATCGGCGAGGAAGGCGCTGGTGCGCGACACGCCGGGCACGAAGCGCGCCTCGTTGTTCACAACCTGCAAGCCTTCCGAGGTGTGGAGCAAATCCTCCGCCCCCAGTGCGATGAAGGCGGAGTAATTCTCCTTGTCGCGCCCCTGCACGAACCAGTTGTTCGCAATCCGGCCCACGCTGCCCGCAGGCAGGTCGATCATGTAATTGGTGCCCTTGCCGTTCGCGTCATCGAAGCTGTTGTTCTCGATCGTCACCTGCTCCGCGCGCGCTTTGACATAATGCCCGCCCATCCCGCGCTCGAACCGGCTCTCGCGCACGGTCAGCGAACCATAGTTGCCGATGTAAATCGAATGCGCGCAGCCGGCGGAATTCTCGCAGGTGCCAAGGCCGGTGAAGGTCGAACGTGTGATGTAGATGCGCCCTTGCGGATCATCGGCGGTGAGGATGCCCTGTTGGCTGTTCTGGAAGCGCGCATAGGCAACGTTCAGTGCGCCCTTCTCCAGCCGGATGCCCGCGCCGTTGCCATCGGGCACTTTGATGTTGCTGAAGGTGATGCCCCGGATTTCCGCGCCGATCCCGCGCAGCACGAATGCGGCCTTGCCCTCGCAGGCGCGTGCCATGAAGGTGACGCTGCCCGGCTCGGCCGCTTCGTAAACGATCACTCCGCCCTGCTGCACGGCGCATTGGCGATAGGTACCGGGCGCGATGCGGATTGTGCCGCGCCCCTCGCCAATCGCGTCGACGGCTTCCTGCAAGGTGCCGAACCGCTGGCCGGTTTCGGCCACGGTAAAGGCATCCGGCACCGGCTGCGCACTGAGGACAGTGACGGGCAGCAGCACCGCGGCAATCAGGCCCAGCGGGCGGGCGGGAGCGATAGGGGCGCGCTTGATCATGTGGGTGATAATATCACGCCAGCCCCCTGCCTCCACCGCTTGCTGGGGCAGTGTGCCCATTTGGCACTTGGCGGGCAGGGCAAGGCTTGTCTAAACCCTCGCTCGACGACGGCCCCGCCCCCGCGCCGCGCCGTTCCACAGGAGAGACCCCGATGCGCAAGCTTTTGCCCCTTACCGCAGTTACCGCCGCCACGCTGGTGCTGGCCGCCTGCGGCAGCGCCGACGACGCCTCGACCGAGGCGAGCGCGGATACCGTTGAAATGCCCGCCGACAGCGCGCTTGCGCCGGTCACCGATGCGCCGGTCGCCGATCCTTCGGCCACCGCCACCGATGCGCCCGAAGCGGCCCCTGAAGCCGGCGCCACAGCCGCGGGCGATGCCGCAGCCAGTGTCGCCGACAAGGCGCTGGAAGCGGCGGGTGAGGGCGACACGCCCCCGGCGCAGTGACATGAGGCGCTGGCCGCTCGCCTTCGCACTGCCCCTCGCTCTGGCCGCTTGCGGGAGCGAGGGGGCGAGCGCGCCCGGCGCGGTCAGCCCGGGCGAGGCCAAGGCGCTGGACGACGCGGCGAGCATGCTCGACGAGCGCCGCCTGCCGCCCGAAGCCCTGCCCACCGATCCCCCTCCCGCTGACGCCCCGCCTGCCGAAATGACAGGCGACGCCGCCAAGACCCGCCGGTAGGCGGGCAACGCGCCCCCTTGATCCGAGGATGCCCACACCATGAACGCCCCCGCCAATCTCGCCGCTCCTGCCAATCCGGGCATGGACGAGGACACCTTCGAACAGTTCGCCGAGCAGCTCACCCGCTATGTCCGCGAACGTCTGATTCCGGCAGAACCGCAGGTGATCGCAGAGGATCGCATCCCCGACGAGATCGTCAAAGAGATGCGCGAAATGGGGCTGTTCGGCCTCTCGGTGCCCGAGGAATATGGCGGCGCGGGGCTCAACATGACGCAATATGCCCGCGTCGTGAACATCATGGCCTATGCCGCGCCCGCCTACCGGTCGATCTTCTCGATCAATGTCGGGATGTTTGCGAGCGCGCTCAAGAACGGCGCGACCGAGGCCCAGAAGGCCGAATGGTATCCGAAGATCGCGGAAGGCCGCATCGCCTGTTTCGGCCTCACCGAACCGGGTTCGGGCAGCGACAGCGCGGGGCTTCAGACCACCGCAGTTCCCGATCCCGATGGCAACGGCTGGATATTGAACGGCACCAAGCGTTACATCACCAACGCCCCCCACGCCGATGTCGCGCTGATCATGGCGCGGACAGCCAAGGAGGCGCTGCCCAAGAACGCCCACGTTTCCGCCTTCCTCGTGCCGATGAACAGCCCCGGCGTGTCGCGCGGTTCGCCCGACAAGAAGATGGGCCAGAGCGGCTCGCACATTTCCGACATCATGCTGGATGACGTGCGCGTGCCGGGGGACGCGCTGCTGGGCGGGGAGACGGGCAAGGGCTTCGTCTTCGCCATGAAGAGCCTCGACAACGGGCGCATTTCCGTGGGCGCGGCGGCGACTGGCTATGCCCGCCGTGCGCTCGATTCGGCGCTTCGCTATGCCAATGAACGCAAGGCCTTTGGCGAACCCATCGCGAACTTCCAGCTGATCCAGGCGATGCTAGCCGACAGCGAGATCGAGATCTACGCGGCGGAAAGCATGATGGCCGACGTCACGGCGCGTGCCGACCGGGGCGAAAACATCCTCGTCAAGGCCGCTGCCTTCAAGGTCTTCGCCAGCGAAATGTGCGGCCGCGTGGTTGACCGCGTGGTGCAGATTTACGGCGGCGCTGGCTATCTCGCCGAATATGACGCGGAACGCTTCTTCCGCGATGCGCGCATCTACCGCATCTACGAAGGCACGACGCAGATTCTCCAGCTCCAGATCGCCAAGCATATGCTGCGCGAATGGGCGGCCAACGCCTGAGATGTACAACCTTCTCAACGACCTGAGCATCGTCGAAGTCTCCAGCTTCGTCGCCTCGCCGACTGCGGGGCTTTACTGCGCGCAGCTGGGAGCGGAGGTGATCCGCGTCGACCACAAGGCGGGCGGGCTGGATTACAACCGCTATATGCTCACCCGCGAGGGGCGATCCTTGTCATGGGAGAACCTCAACCGCGCCAAGAAATCCGTGGCGCTCGATCTGCAATCGGGCGAGGGGCGCGAGCTGCTGGTGGAGCTGGCGGCGAGCGTCGGCCAGTGCATCACCAACCTGCCGGAGCAGAGCTTCCTCAGCCACGCCGCGATGGCCGCCAAGCGCGCGGACATGATCAGCTTGCGCGTAATGGGCTGGCATGACGGGCGGCAGGCGATGGACTTCACGGTGAACGCCGCTGCCGGATATCCGCTGATGTGCGGGCCGGAGGAGTGGGACCCGGCAACCGCGCCCCCGGTCAATCAGGTGCTGCCCGCGTGGGATTTCATCACCGGAGCCTACGGCGCTTTCGCCATGCTCGCCGCGCTGCGCCACCGTGACCGGACGGGTGAGGGCAGCGAGGTGCGCCTGCCGCTCGGCGATGTGGCAATTGGCACCATGGCGAACGCCGGGCTGATGGCCGAAGTGCTGTACCGCGGCAGCGACCGCGAGCGATTGGGCAATGCGATCTGGGGCGCGTTCGGGCGCGATTTCCGCAGCCGTGACGGCGTGCGCTTCATGGTCGCCGCGCTGACGCCAAAGCAGTGGAGCGGCCTTGTCAAAGCCTTCGGACTGGAAGCCGGGATCACTGCGCTCGAAGCGGAAGTCGGCGTGCGCTTTGCCGATGGCGATACCCCCCGCTTCCAGCACCGCGCCGCGCTGTTCGGCCTGTTCCAGAGCGCAGCGGACCGGATGGATTACGCCGAGCTTGAAACGCGCATGGCCGCCGAGGCCTGCACCTTCGAACGCTACCGCACCGCCTTCGAGGCGGCGAATGATCCGGTGCTGATTGCGGACAACCCGCTGTTCGGCCCCGCGCCTGCCAACCCCTCGGGCTTCGATTACCCCGCCACCCGCAGCTTCGCGAACCTGCCGGGCCGGGAGGCGGGCGATCCGGCCCCCGCGCCATACCTCGGCGAGCACTCGGAAGAGGTTCTGGCCGAGAAGCTGGGGCTTTCTTCCGGCGCCATCGGCAAGTTGGTCGACGCAGGCACCGTGGCTTTGAGTGACAAGGAATAACAATGACCAGACGCGCCGCTATCTGCACCCCCCTTCGCACGCCCGTAGGCAAGTTTCTGGGCGGCCTCGGGAGCATGAACGCCGGGCAGCTCGGCGCGGTCATCCTCAAGGCGCTGATGGAGCGCAGCGGCATCGATCCGGCGCGGGTGGACGACGTGGTGTTCTCCCAAGGCTACGGCAATGGCGAGGCACCCGCCATCGGCCATTGGAGCTGGCTCGCGGCAGGGCTGCCCATCGAAGTTCCCGGCTTCCAGCTTGACCGCCGCTGCGGATCGGGCGTGCAGGCGGTCGCGACGGCGGCAATGATGGTCGAGACGGGCATGGCCGACGTCGTCGTTGCGGGCGGGGTCGAATCGATGTCGAACGTCGAGCACTACACCCTCGCCGCGCGCGGGGGCGTGCGCATGGGCGACATGGTGCTGCATGATCGCCTTTCGCGGGGGCGCGTGATGAGCCAGCCGGTCGAACGCTTCGGTGTCATCACCGGCATGATCGAGACGGCCGAAAACCTCGCCAAGGATTACGGCATCACCCGCGAGGAGGCCGATGCCTTCGCCGTCCGCAGCCACCAGAACGCAGCGCGGGCCTGGGCGGAAGGCAAGTTTGCCGAGCAGCTGGTGCCGGTGGCCATCCCCCAGCGCAAGGGCGATCCGGTGATTTTCGACCACGACGAGGGCTACCGCACCGATGCCAGCATGGAGACGCTCGGCAAGCTTGCGCCCATCGATGGCAAGCGCGATCCGGCCGCCATCGTCACCGCCGGCAATGCCAGCCAGCAGAACGATGCAGCTGCCGCCTGCCTCGTGGTCGCGGAGGACAAGCTGGAGGAACTCGGCCTCACCCCGATGCTGTGGTTCGGCGGCTGGGCGGCGGCGGGCTGCGATCCTTCACGCATGGGGATCGGGCCGGTGCCCGCAGTGGAGCGGCTGTTCGAACGGCGTGGATATTCGTGGGACGATATCGGGCTGGTCGAGCTCAATGAGGCCTTCGCCCCGCAAGTGCTCGCCGTGCTGAAGGGTTGGGGGTGGAGCGCGGACGACTCGCGCCGCGAGATCCTCAACGTCAATGGTTCAGGCATCAGCCTTGGCCACCCCATCGGCGCGACCGGCGGGCGCATCCTTGCCGACATGGCGCATGAAATGCACCGCCGCGGCGCGCGCTATGGGCTCGAGACCATGTGCATCGGCGGCGGTCAGGGCATCGCTGCGGTGTTCGAGCGCGCGGAATGAGCTTCGACGCGTGGATTGGGCGCGAGGCCCGCGCCAAGGACCGGCTTGATGAAGGGCTGGCGGACCGCTGGCTCGCCACCTTCGATCTGCCGCGCCCGCACCCTGCGATCATGCCGCAGGGTATCCACTTTGCGCTCTGCACGCCCGAGGCACCGACCGCAAAGCTGGGCGAGGATGGTCACCCGGCGCGGGACGACAGCCCGGCCAGCTTCCTGCCCCCCTTCCCCCAATTCGATTCTGGGCCGCGCCGGATGTGGGCTTCCTCGAAGATCGCCTTCCGCGCCCCGGTTCCCATCGGGGCTGTGATTGAACGCACCAGCCGCGTCGCCTCGATCAGCGAGAAAGAGGGTGGATCGGGCCGCCTCGCCTTTGTCGATGTCGAACATGTTACCAAGGCCAACGGCACCATCGCCGTGGTCGAGACGCAGACGCTGGTGTACCGCGATGCTGCGCCAGGCGATGCGCCCCTGTCCCCTCCCGCGCCGGGAGCGGGGGTGTTCGACCCTACCGGATGGGATGCCCACCGCCAATTGACCCCCGACGCGCGGCTGCTGTTCCGCTACTCGGCGCTGACCTTCAACACCCACCGCATCCACTATGACGCGCCGTATGCCGAACAGGTTGAACGTTATCGCGGCCTCGTGGTCCACGGCCCGCTGACCGCCAGCCTGCTACTGCAACTGGCCGCGCGCGAACTGGGCGAGAACCGGCTGCGCAGCTTCACCTTCCGCGGCCTCTCCCCCGCCATCGCGGGCGAGCCGCTGCATCTGGCGATGCGCAAGAGCGATGCAGGATATGAGCTGGCGGCCTTTGCGGGCGACGGGCGGCAGGTGACGCAGGCGAGCGCGGAGGTTTAAGCCCCCTCCCAATCCTTGATCGGCTTCAACACCTTGTACTTTTCCTTCGCGGGCGGCCTGCCCAGATCGGGAAAGGCGATCGGCTCCGGCTCCGCATGGGTATCCGGCACCCGCGAAAGCAGATCGCGCACCAGGGTCAGCCGCCCGCGCCGCTGATCGTTGAAATCCACCAGCGTCCACGGTGCATGGTCCGTGTGTGTCGCCTTCAGCATCGCCTCGCGCGCCTTGGTGTAATCGTCGTATTTTTCCCGCGCGGCGAGATCGATCGGGGACAGCTTCCAACGCTTGAGAGGATCTTCCAGCCGTTCGCGCAGGCGCTCTTCCTGCTGCGCCTGATCGGTGGCGAGCCAGTATTTGAACAGCAAAATGCCATCATCCACCAGCAGCTTTTCAAACGTCGGCACCGCCTTCAGAAACGCCTCGACCTGATCGGCTGAGGCATAGCCCATGACCTTTTCGACGCCTGCACGGTTGTACCATGACCGGTCGAACAGCACGATCTCGCCCGCGGCCGGAAGGTGGGCGACATAGCGTTGGAAATACCATTGCGCCGCTTCCGTCTCGGTCGGCTTGGACAGTGCGACGGTGCGGCATTGGCGCGGGTTGAGGTTATCGCGCACGGCACTGATTGCCCCGCCCTTGCCCGCCGTGTCGCGGCCCTCGAACAGCACGACGACCCGCGCACCCGTGGCTTTCACCCAGCGCGCCATGCTGACCAGTTCCAGTGTCAGCGGTTCAAGCGCCGCCTCGTAATCCTTGCGCTTCATGCCCATCGGCGTTCCCTCATGTTTGTCCTTCAGTCGCAAAAGTAGTATCACCTGAAACCATGGCGACTCTCGCAGACCCCAAGCCCGATTTTGCCATCCTGCCAGACATGGCAGCCGATGTCTTCACCGCCCCGTTGGCGCGGCCCGCGCATGTGGGCGAGGATTGGCTGGAGCCTGCGCAAACAGCCTATACTGCCGAGGACCACGCGGTGTGGGACGATCTGTTCGCCCGCCAGATGGAGGTGCTCCCCGGCAGGGCATGCAGCGCCTTCATGGCGGGGTTGGACAAGCTCGATCTGTCGCGCGGCGGCATCCCTGAATTCGGCACGCTGTCCGAAGAACTGGGCGCGCTCACCGGGTGGAGCGTGGTGCCCGTGCCCATGCTGATCCCGGATCACGTGTTCTTCTGGCACCTTGCCAACCGCCGCTTCCCGGCGGGCAACTTCATCCGCACGCGCGAGACCTTCGACTATATCGAGGAGCCGGACGTCTTCCACGACGTGTTCGGCCATGTGCCGATGCTGACCGATCCCACCTATGCCGACTATATGCAGGAATATGGCCGCGCCGGGTGGAAGGCGATGCGCTATAACCGGCTCAAAGCCCTGGGCGCGCTGTACTGGTACACGGTCGAATTCGGGCTGATCGAGGAAGCGGGCGATGTGCGCGCTTACGGCGCAGGCATCCTGTCAGGCCCGACCGAAGCGCGTTTCGCGGTCGAGGCACAAAGCCCCAACCGCATCATGCTCAACGTCGACCGGGTGATGCGCACCGATTACGTCATCAGCGACCTGCAACCGACGTATTTCGTGATCGAGAGTTTCGCGGACCTTTACCGCCAGACGGTGGAGCGCGATTTCGACCGGCTCTATCGCAGCCTGCCGGCCGGGTTCACCTATGCCAATTCGGCGGTGATCGATGTCGACAATGTGCTGCACCGGGGGATGCAAGAGTATCACCTGCGCGGCGGGCGCGGCAGCGGGGCGGTTCCGGTCTGAAGTCTAAAGCAGCGCGTGCCTGAAACAGCGCGTGGGGGCCGCTGGCAATGCTAGGCCGCCCGGCGCCTGAGGGCGCCACAAACTACGCCTTGGCGCTGCGCCGCGTGAAGATGGCGTGATACAGCACCAGCGCCGCCGCCGTCGCAGCCAACGCCACGCCGAGGCTGAGGAAGGAGAGGCTGCCGATCATCGTGCCATCATTGGCGATTTCGCCAGTCACCACCGAAACGATCATGCCAAGCGCGACCTGACGCAGGATGCTGGCAGGCGCCTCGGTGCGCGCGAGGATCGAGGCCAGCCAGCCCAGAGTTGCCCCCAACACGATCAGCACCAGCAACGCCATTTTGTCTGTAGTCTCCGAGAGGTGGTCCGGGCGCGCACAGCGCGTACCGGTACAACTCCCAAACAAGCGGCGGAGCGGCTGGTTCCCTGAAGTTATTCAGGCTTTCCGTCAGGCGAGCGTCAACCACGCCAAACCGGCCGCGCCCAGAACAATGCGATACCACGCGAAAGGCGCAAAACCGATGCGCGTCACCACCGCCACAAACACCTTCACCACCACCAGCGCGGTGACGAAGCCAAAGGCCGAGCCGATGCCGATCAACTGCACATCATCCGCCGTCAGCCCCGCCCCATGCTTGGCAAGCTGGTACACGGTCGCGCCCGACAAGGTCGGCACCGCGAGGAAGAAGCTGAACTCGGCCGCGGTCTTGCGGTCCACCCCGAAAGCCATCGCGCCAAGGATCGTCGCGCCCGAACGGCTGACGCCGGGGATCATCGCGAGGCATTGGACAAGGCCGATCAGGATCGCTGTGCGCAGGGGCACACCGGCAACGCCCGGCCCTTCGGCGGGGGGGTTGGACCAGCGTTCGATGGCTAGGATCGCCACGCCGCCGATGATCAGCGACCAGCACACCAGCACCGCATTGCCGAGCATTGTTTCGATCACATCGCCAAACGCCAGCCCCAGCAGCACCGCGGGGAAGAACGCCACCAGCAGATTGCACACAAACGCAATCGCGCCCTTTTCAAACCCCAACAGGCCCTTGGCCACATCCCAGAAGGTGCGCCAGTACAGCACCACGATGGCAAGGATCGCGGCCGGCTGGATGGCGATGTTGAACACCTCCCAATCGGCCTGATCGAAGCCGAGGAATTCGGTCGCAAGGATCAGGTGTCCGGTCGAGGACACCGGCAGGAACTCGGTCAGTCCTTCAAGGATGCCGAGCAGGATTGCGGCGAGGGTATCGGTCATGCGCGGCGCTTTGCCGAGGGCTGCGGCCAAGTCAAACCGAAAAGGCCCGCCCGTGGGCGGGGCGGGCCAATGGAAGGCATGCCCCTCGGCCCGCCAAAGGACGGGCCGCGAGCGCAAGCGCGCGAGCCGCAGGCGCTCAAGCCCATAGGGCTTGAAACAGCGCCGAAGACGTGCCCGCGGAGGCGGGCACGCACACAAGATATTCTTACCAGATGCGCACGCGCTGTTCCGGCGGCAGGTAGAGCGCATCGCCGGGCTTCACGCCGAACGCCTCGTACCATTCGTCAAGGTTCCGCACGACGCCGTTGACGCGGTATTCTTCCGGCGAGTGGCTGTCGGTGCGCAGCCGGTTGCGGTAGTTTTCCTCACGCTGGGTCGAACGCCACACCTGCGCCCAGGCAAGGAAGAACCGCTGGTCGCCGGTCAAACCGTCGATCACCGGCACGTCCATGTCCTTGGTGGCAAGCTTGTAGGCGCGGTAAGCCATGCTGAGGCCGCCGACATCACCGATATTCTCGCCTAGCGTCAGGCGGCCATTTACGCAGGTCTTGCCATCATCCAGCGGGCAGAAGGCGTTGTATTGCGCCACCAGGCGGTTGCCGAGCGTGTCGAAGGCCGCACGGTCGGCATCGGTCCACCAGTTGCGCAGTGCGCCAGAAGCGTCGGACTTGGAGCCCTGATCGTCGAAGCCGTGGCCGATCTCGTGGCCGATCACCCCGCCGATCGCGCCGTAATTGACCGCGATATCATTCCCCAGCGCGAAGAACGGGCGCTGGAGAATGCCTGCGGGGAAGACGATCTCGTTCTTCACCGAGTTGTAATAGGCATTCACCGTCTGCGGCAGCATCCCCCATTCGGTGCGGTCAATCGGCTTGCCCAGCTTGGCGATATTGTCCGCCCGGCCCCACTTGGCCGCCGCCATGCGGTTGGCAATCGGCGCGCCGGGGGTGATGGTGAGGCCGTCATAGATCTCAAGGTTGGGGCGATACCCGATCTTGGGATCGAAGCTGGCCAGCTTGGCGCGGGCCTGGGCCTTGGTTTCCTCGCCCATCCACGAGATTTCGGTGATCGATTCGCCCAGCGCGGTGCGCAGGTTGACCACCAGCGCATCCATCGCCGCCTTGTTTTCGGGCGGGAAGTAGCGCGCGACATATTCCTTGCCGACCAGCTCGCCGATCAGCCCTTCGGTCTCGCCAATGGCGCGCTTCCAGCGGGGGCGCTGTTCGGGGGTGCCGAGCAGGGTCTTGCCGTAGAAGGCAAAGCGCGCGTCATCGAAACGCTTGGGCAGGACGGTGGCGTTGCCCGACAGGAACTCCTTGACCATCCACGCCTTCAGCACATCCACCGGGGTGTCGCCCACCAGCTTCATCATGCCCGGAAGGCCGGTGCCGATCTTGGCGAGGGTCGCTTCGTCGAGCTTGTACTGCGCCACTTCCTCGGCCGTGGGCGGCATCAGGCTGACGACAAAGCCGGGGCTGCCGGCAACGCCGATCTTCTCCAGCATCGCGGCCACCGGCACCTTGCCGCCGATTGCGGCGAGCTCATCGGCGGTCAGCAGGTTGTAGGTGAGATCGCGGTTACGGCGCACGGCGCGGTCCCATTGGACAGTGCGGGCGTTGGCATCTTCGAAGGCATAGACCTTTTCGGCCATGGCCGCAGGGTCCGCGTAACCTGCCTCACCCAGCAGGAATGCGAGATAGGCCTTGTACTTGGCCTGTAGCCCCAAGCCCTTTTCCGAAGTGTCGAGGTAATAATCGCGGTCGGGCAGGCCGATCCCGCCAAAGCCGACCTGCGCAATGTGGCGATCGGGCTGCTTGGCATCGATCCCCACTCCGCCCGAAATCGGGCTGGCAAAGCCGGGTTCGGCCCACAGCATGGCAAGATCATCGAGGCTCTTGGCGCCCGCGATCCGGTCAAGATAGGGCTTGGCAGGTGCGAGGCCCGCCGCCTCGATGGCGTCTGTATCAAGGAACCCGCGATAGGTATCGAGGATGCGCTTCTGATCGGCCGAGAGGCTGGCGGCGTCCTTGGCGGCGAACTCGTCGATCAGCGCCTTGACGTCAGCGGTGCTCTTTTCGCCGAGCAGCACGAAGGCCCCGATGCGGCTGAATTCGGGCGGGAGCGGGTTGGCGTCGATCCAGCGCTTGTTGGCATAGGCGTTGAAATCGTCGCCCGGCTTGATGTCAGCGGCGAGGTAGGCGGGATCGAAGCCCCACTGGCCAAAGCTGATGGTGGGCAGCGCGGCGGCCTGCGCAGGCTCGGCGCCCTGAAGCGTATCAATCGCCTCGTCATGCGCGTGTCCGGCGTGGTATTGATCTTGAGCCAGCGCGGGGGTGGCGAGCGCAAGCAGGCTCGCGCCGATAAGGGCGGCGGTCTTGTGGATCATGTGAAACTCGAGTCCCTGAGGTTCCGCGACAGGATGTCGCCGTGGCGACACACTAACGCGGCAGCGCGCGATAGGTTGCCCTTCGTCCAGGCCGAGGCGTCTTTCGTCGATTTTGTTCGGCAGCCACCTTCGGTGGTGCAGGTCTGGCGAACCGGAAAACTAGGCCGCGTCGGCGGCGAATTGCAGCCGCGCCAGCCGCGCATACAGCCCGCCCGCCTTGCTCAACGCGTCATGCTTGCCCTGTTCGACGATCTTGCCGTCATCCAGCACCACGATCCGGTCTGCGGCGCGCACCGTGGCGAGACGGTGGGCGATTACCAGCGTGGTGCGGTTCTGCATCAGCTTTTCAAGCGCCTGCTGGACAAGCTGCTCGCTCTCGGCATCCAGCGCGCTGGTTGCTTCATCCAGCAGCAGGATCGGGGCATCGCGCAGCAGCGCGCGGGCGATGGCGACGCGTTGCTGCTGTCCGCCTGACAATTGCGTGCCGCCTTCGCCCAGATGCGTGTCGAGGCCCAGCGGCAGCGCGCGCAGGAAGCTTTCGGCATTGGCGGCGCGGGCGGCTTGCCAGATATCCTCATCAGTCGCGTCCCACTTGCCATAGCGCAGGTTGTCGCGGGCATTGGCGCTGAACAATACGCCCACCTGCGGCACCAGCGCGATGCGCGAGCGGATGTCGGCCGGATCGGCGCTGGTCAGCGGGACGCCGTCAATGCGGATGGTGCCGCCTTGCGGATCATAGAAGCGTTCGACCAGCTGGAAGATGGTCGATTTGCCCGCCCCCGAAGGGCCGACGATGGCAACCGTCTCGCCCGGCTCGATTTCGAGCGTGAAGTCCTTCAGCGCCGCCGTTTCAGGCCGCGCGGGGTAGCGGAAGGTGACATTGCGGAAGCTCAGGCTGCCGCGCGCTGGTTCAGGCAGGCGTTCGGGCCGGGCAGGGGGCGCGATTTCGGGCTTGGCTTCGAGCAGTTCGGCCAGCCGGCTCGCCGCACCTGCGCCGCGCAGCAGATCGCCGTAAACTTCCGTCAGCGCGCCGAAAGCACCCGCCACCAGCCCGCCGACCAGCACGAAGGCGGCGATGGTGCCACCGGTGATCTCGCCCGCAGCCACGGCGAGCGCGCCGCGCCACATCACCAGCGTCATCGCGCCGAAGATCAGCACGATCACCACCGATGTCATCACCGCGCGCAGCATGATCCGGCGCTTGGCGGTATCGAATGTGCTTTCGACCACGCCTGCGAACCGTTCCCCCTCACGGCCTTCCTGCCCGAAGCTCTGGACGATCTTCATCGCCGAAAGCACCTCGGTCACATAGGCGCCGACATCGGCGATGCGGTCCTGGCTGGAGCGCGAGACGGCGCGGATCTTGCGCCCGAACACCACGATCGGCGCGACCACCAGCGGGATCGCCACCAGCAACCCGAGCGTCAGGGTGGGCGCAAGGTAGAACAGCATGATGATGCCGCCGATGCCCGTCAGCGTGTTGCGCAGCGCGACCGAAACCGTGGTGCCCACCACGTTCTCGATCACCGCAGTGTCGCTGGTCATGCGGCTGGAGATCTCCTTGGGGCTGTTGACCTCGTAGAAGCCGGGCGACAGGCGCAGCAGGTTGCGCTGCACCTTCAGCCGGATATCGGCCACCACCCGTTCGCCCAGCCAGCTCACGAAATAGAACCGGAAGGCGGTGCCGATGCCGAGCACCACCACGATCATCATCAGATACTGGAACGCATGGCCGATATCGCTGGCGGTGGACGCGCCGGAGAAGCCTTCGTCGACGATCACCTTGAAACGATAAGGGATCGCCAGGGTCGCGAGCGAGGTGACGACCAGCGCAGCCAGCGCAAAACCGATCTCGCGCGGGTATTGCAACGCGGTGCCAAACACCATGCGCAGCGGCGCAAGGCTGCGCGATTTGGGGGTTTCGTCTGCCCCTTCGGTGAGCGCCGCAAGGGGCGATTCCTCGATTGGCGGGGTGGCGGAAGGTTCGCGCGGCTGGGTTTCGGCGTGCATGGTCGCCCGCCTCTAGACCTCCCGGGCGGGAATTTCACGTGCAAAAAAGCGCGGACCTCCCGGCGGGCCCCGCACCTCTGTATACAATTGTGCATTGCACAACGGCCCGCGAAGGCGCATCTGTAGGGCCAAGGTGCCACGGGATAAGGCGCCGGAGAGTTCGTCGCCGCGAAGGAAACCGATGCTTTATCACGCCTATGAGCTCCAGCGCAGCTGGATGAACAGCGCCAGCGCGCTCGCTTCGATCAGCGCCGGAATGTTGACAAATCCCGCCAATCCGCTGCGCTACACCGGCCTTGGCCCGATGGCCGGGCACGCACTTGACGTCTTCGCCCATGCCACCGCGCATTACGGCAAGCCCGAATTCGGCATCGACAGCGTGGAGATCGACGGCAAGGCCCATGCGGTCACCGAACGCATCGCGCTGAAGCGCCCGTTCGGCGATCTGCTGCACTTCACCGTGGAAGGCACCCCTGCTGACCGCCCGCGCCTGCTGATCGCCGCGCCGATGAGCGGCCACTATGCCACGCTGCTGCGCGGCACGGTGGAGCGGATGCTCGAATCTGCTGATGTGTTCATCACCGATTGGGCCGATGCCAAGATGGTGCCGGCCGATGCGGGCGGCTTCGACCTCGACGAATATATCGATTACCTGATCGAATTTGCAGAACACATCCATGCCGACGCCAATGGCCCGCGCATCCACATGATGGCCGTGTGCCAGCCGAGCGTTCCGGCCTTCGCGGCGGTCGCGCTGATGAACCTGCACAAATCCCCCGCCACGCCCGCGACCCTCACCATGATGGGCGGGCCGATCGACACGCGCGAATGCCCCACCGTCGTCAACAACATGGCGATGCAGCGCCCGATCGAATGGTTCCGCCAGAGCGTGATCGCCACGGTGCCGCTGAAATATCCGGGCGCGGGCCGCCGCGTCTATCCCGGCTTCATGCAGCTTTCGGCGTTCATGAGCATGAACCTCTCCAGCCACATGATGAGCCACTACGAGATGTTCAAACACCTCACCGTGGGTGATGAGGCGAGCGCGCAGGCGACCAAGACCTTCTACGACGAATACCGCGCCGTGTGCGACATGACGGCCGAGTTCTACCTCCAGACCGTGGAAGAGGTGTTCCAGAAGCACTCGATCCCCAAGGGCGAATTCCGCCACAAGGGTGAGCTGGTCGATATCACGCAGATCACCGACACCGCCCTGCTGGCGATCGAGGGCGAGCGCGATGACATCTCCGGCCTCGGCCAGACCCGCGCGGCGTTGAAACTGACCCCGAACCTGCCCGAAGCCAAGAAGCGGTATTACATGGCCGAAGGCGCCGGACATTACGGCATCTTCAACGGTTCACGCTGGCGCACCAAGGTCGCCCCGGTGGTGGAAGAATGGATCGCCGCCCACGCGGGGTGAGACGGCGGCGTTAGCAATCAGGCCCTCCGCCTTCCCGGGCTTGACCCGGGACCTCGCTTCTCTTTTCTTCTGAGCAAGAAGACAGCGGACCCCCAAAAGCCGCCGTTATCCTTGCCCCCCTGCATTCTGGCGCCCGCGCTCCTGCACAGCAGCGCGGCGGGCTTCGACTTCTTGCGGTTCGACGGCAGAGTTGGCGGCGGTGCTGCGCGCCGCTTCCAGTGCAAGGCCTTCGCCGAAGTTGGCTGCGTAGCCATCGTCGATCAGGCGCTTGTAGTTCGCGAGGAAGGCCGGATCGATGCCCGCCATGTCGCTGGCCAGCTTGCGGGCGAGGGGGAGCAGGGCGTCAGGTTCGACCACGTGGTTGACCAGCCCCCATTGGTGCGCCGTCGCCGCGTCCAGAAAATTGCCGGTGAAGGCCAGTTCCTTGGCGCGGGAGATGCCGATCATGCGGCTAAGCTTCTGCGACAGGCCCCAGCCGGGCACGATCCCGACCCGCGCGTGGGTATCGGCAAACCGCGCATTGGTGCTGGCAATCAGCACGTCGCAGGCGAGTGCGACTTCGAAGCCGCCGGTAATGGCGACGCCATTGATGGCGCCGATCACCGGCTTGGCGCAAAGTTCGATGGCCTTCACCGGATTGTCGGCAGGGTCGGTGGCATTGGCGCTGCCCAAGGCGCCGGCCTCGCTGCCCAACTCCTTCAGATCTAGGCCGGCCGTAAAAGCCCGTTCCCCCGCGCCGGTCAGGATCACGGCGCGCACATTCTCGTCCGCATTGACCGCGCGCATCACCTCGGCAAGGCGCCCCCGCAAGGCGCGGTTCAGCGCGTTCATCGCGTGGGGACGGTTGAGGGTCACGGTGGCGATCCCATCGGCCACCTCGCACAGGATCACGTCGTCCATCAAATCGTCCAATCAATCGTGCCGCGACCGGCAGTTTCCAGAAAGGCATTGGTCTGGCTGAACGGGCGCGAGCCGAAGAAGCCGTTATGCGCCGATAGCGGGCTGGGGTGGGCCGAGGCGACTATCAGATGATGTGAGGCGCGCGCCAAGGCAGGCACGCGGCTCGCCTTCTTCTTCGCATGGCTGCCCCACAGGATGAACACCGTCGGCTGTTCACTGGCCGCGACCGCCGCCACGCAGGCATCGGTGATGGCGTCCCACCCGCGCCCCGCATGGCTGCCCGCCTGCCCGGCCTCGACCGTCAGCGTGTTGTTGAGCAGCAGCACGCCCTGCCGCGCCCACGGGGTCAGATCGCCCGTGGCGGCGCGGGGCAGGCCCAAGTCGGCCTCCAGCTCCTTGTAGATGTTGACGAGGCTGGGGGGCGGCTTCACGCCCGCCTGCACGGAAAAAGCAAGGCCATGCGCCTGCCCCGGCCCGTGATAGGGGTCCTGCCCCAGGATCACGCAGCGCACGCTTTCCAGCGGGGTCAGCGCCAGCGCCGCCAGCCGTTGCCCGCGCGGCGGATAGACAGCCTTGCCCGCAGCCTCCTCGGCCTTGAGCCACGCGCCGAGCTTCTTCGCCTCGGGGGCGGCGAGGACCGGCTTCAGCACAGGACGCCAGCTTGCGGGAATGGTTTCGGACATGGCCCCAAGGGTTACGCCGCCCCGCCCGCTCACACCACTGGCCCCTTCCCCTCTATCCCCAATGCGCGTAGGGCGGGCCGCATGGCTGTTCACTTTCACGAAGAAGACCTTCCCGCAGGCGTGCTGACCGGCACCTCGGCGCTCGCGATCGATACCGAGACGATGGGCCTCATCACCCACCGTGACCGGTTGTGCGTGGTGCAGATATCCGATGGCACGGGGCATGAGCATCTCGTCCGGTTCAATCCGGGCAGCAGCTATGATGCGCCCAACCTCAAGGCGATCCTTGCCGACCCTGAGCGCGAGAAGATCTACCACTTCGCCCGCTTCGATCTGGCGGCTATCCATTATTACCTTGGCGTGATGGCCGGGCCGGTGTTCTGCACCAAGATCGCCAGCAAGCTGACCCGCACCTATACCGACCGCCACGGCCTGAAGAACCTCGTCGAGGAACTGCTGGGGGAGAGCATCTCCAAGCAGCAGCAGTCGAGTGACTGGGGCGGCCCGGTGCTGTCCGATCCGCAGCGCGATTATGCCGCGAGCGACGTGCGCTACCTCCACCGCTTGCGCGCCGAACTGGCTGTGCGGCTGGAGCGCGAAGGCCGCACCGCGATTGCGCAGGCGTGCTTCGATTTCCTCCCCACCCGCGCGCTGCTCGACATCGCCGGCTGGGCCGAGAACGACATCTTCAGCCACATGTAAGGTCGAAGGCGGCACAAGCGCGATCATGGCCCCGGAGCAAAGCATCGAAACCAGTGAAGCGCGCGCGCTTCGCAGCCGGCGGCAGACCTTTGCTGCGCCGGGCGGTTCGCATGACCGGCTGGTGCGCTTTCTCGCCCGCGCACTGCCGATGGGCGTCGGGGTGGTCGCCGCGCTGATGGTGATCACGCCGCTTTCGCCGCGGGGCGAGGTGAGCTTCCTGCTTGATCGCAACAAGGTCGCCCAGATCGACGAGCGCCTGAGCGTGGACAATGCCATGTACCGCGGGCGCGACAATCAGGGGCGGCCTTTCTCGCTGCTGGCGGGCGAGGCGGTGCAGCGATCCAGTGCCGAAGGGCTGGTGCGGATGCAGGACCTGGTCGCGCAGATCCTGCTGACCGATGGCCCCGCGCGCCTCGGCGCCGATGGCGGGACCTATGATATCGACAAGGAAACCGTGGCGGTGGACGGGACGGTGCGCCTGACCGCGTCCGATGGCTATGCCATGAACGCGAGCGGCGTGTCGGTCGATCTCAAGTCGCGCATGATGCGCGGCGATGCGGGCGTTTCCGGCGAGGTGCCTGCGGGAACCTTCTCCGCCGACAGCCTCACGGCCGATCTTGCCGCGCGCACCATTGCGCTTGATGGCAATGTCCGCCTGACCATGATACCCGGCCGCTTGAGGATGCCGTGATGACCCAGACCAAGCCACCCCGCACCCCGTATGCCCGTCTCGCCCTCGTCTGGGGGATTGGCGGCTTTGCGCTGACTGCCGTGCTCGCCGGGGGGATGGATCTGGCCGCACAGGGCATCGCCGCCCACGATTCGCGCGCGCCGGTCACTTATGATGCGGGCAACGGGTTGCTTGATGACCGCGCCAACCGCGTGGTGCTGGGCGGCGGGGTGACGGTGACGCAGGCCGGGCTCCAGCTTCGCTCGGACCGCCTGCTGATCGACTTCACCGATGCCGGACAGCTCGAAATCCAGCGCATCACCGCCACCGGTGGCGTCGTCATCACCCGCGGCAATGAACGCGCGAGCGGCGATAACGCGGTGTATGATTTCAACCGCCGGGTCATCACCATGGCGGGTAACGTAGGGCTGCGGCGCGGCAGTGACACGCTGAGCGGCGGACGGCTGGTGATCGATCTCGATAGCGGGCTTTCCACTGTCGATGGCAGCGCGGCTGGCACCAGCGCCGCACCGGGCGCAGCGCCTTCGGGCCGCGGGCGCGTGACGGGCACCTTCTCGGTCCCGCAAGACCGCGAGAAGAAGAACTAAGGCGGAGTACTGGCGGCCTTTGAAGCCGCACTCACCCGCGCCGCCGGTCCCCTTTTCGCCTAGAACGCGTTGCTGTGCGTCAGCACGCGCACCGTGCGCAGCACAATCGCGATATCGCGGCGCAGTGACCAGCCCGCAATATATTCAAGGTCCGACTGCAAGCGGTCGGTCAGGTCCTTTTCCTGCTCGGTCGCACCGCGATGGCCGCGCACCTGCGCAAGACCCGTCAGGCCCGGCTTGAGGCAATGGCGCTGCCAGTACTGGCGATCAATATCCCAGAAATACTTGTTGTTCGCCTGGCTCCCCAGCGCGTGCGGGCGCGGGCCGACGATCGCCATATCGCCCTTCAGCACATTGAGGATCTGCGGCAGTTCATCAATGCTCGTGCGGCGGATGAAGGCGCCGATGCGGGTCACCCGGTCATCTTCGCGCGAGGCCGAACGGTTGCCGTCATGGTCGAGCTTATCCTGACGCATCGAGCGGAACTTGCACATATCGAAGAACTGGTTGCCCCGGCCCAGCCGCCGCTGGATGAACAACACCGGCCCGCCATCTTCCAGCTTGATCAGCAGCGCGACCACAATCAGCAGCGGCGACAGCACGATCAGTCCTGTCCCGGCCACCACCAGATCGAACAGGCGCTTCAGAATGCGTGCGCGCAGACCCAGCGGCCCGGTGGAGACCACCAGCGTCGTGCGGTCGAGCGCCTCATAGCGATGCACACCCACCGCACCCAGACTGTGCGCCGGCTCGCTGACGATCTCGCCATAAACGCCCGAACATTTGAGCAGGAACGCCCAGTCCTCGCGCCGTTCGCGCGGGCAGCTAACAACCACCTGATCCTGATGCCGCAGCAGCTTGCCCAGCCGGTCGAGCATGAAGGGATCATGGCTGGCCGGATCGAGATTATACTCGGCGGCGGAAATATGCTCGGCCCCGTCGAACAGGAAGTCGGAACCGCCATCGTCGATCACCAGCCGGTTGGTCACCAGCCCGCCCCACTGACGCATGATGAACAGATGGATCAGACGCCGGCTCGCCACCAGCAGCACCGCGGTCATCACCAGACCCAGCGTCACCACCGCGCGCGAGAAATCCTCGTTCGACTTGGTGTAGAACCCGAGGAAGTTGATCAGCCCCGCCGAAATCACCAGTGCGGTCAGTGCCTGACGCGACGCGTAGACCCAGTTGCGAAGCGCCTCGATGCCGTAGGTGTAATTGTACAAGGCCAGCGTGAAGAACACCGGCAACATCGCCTGCACCGCGATCATGGCGCGCGCTTCGGCCCATTGGCCTTCCCACACCAGCCCGGCCAGTGCGAAGCTGATGTTGAACAGCGCCGCGTCGATCAGAACCATGAAAAGATAGGCGCGAAGCCGGCGGCGTTCCAGCGACGGCACAATGCGGCCTTCAACCGACTGGTGGCGAACTGCCTCCAGCAGCTTAGGCGTGGCGCGATTCATGGAAAATCTTCCCCCAACGGCGCGACCCATTGAGCAACAGATAACCTATAATACATCCGGAGTGGACTTATGCGACTATGAAACACAGTTCGTCACATTTTACTAACGCTTCGCGGCAAATCTCGCGATTTCGGCCAGCTCCTGGGCGAGCAGCAGTTCGGCGGTCTGGCTATTGGCGATCAGATTGCGGTGCAAGGCGGTGAGGCGCGGGATCAGCCGGTCGAGCCGGGTTTCGGCGGCGCCGCGCGCGGCGGGCTGGCTCCAGCGCTTGTACTGGTTCTCGATGTGGCGGCGTTCCTTGAAGAAGATGCCGAGCCGCATTTCGGCGCCCTTGTCGATCCGCTCGAACGCCCCGCGCGGGCCGAGATAGGCGGCGATCTGGGCAAGCTGGGCGGCGCGGCGTTCCAGCGCCAGCGCGACGCCAACCGGGTTCAACCCCAGCTCGCGCATCCGCTTGACCTCGCTCCCGATCTTCGCGCTGTCACCGCCTAGCACGGCATTGACCAGCGGGGTCAAGCCATCCTCCTCGGTGGCCGCGCCGATGGCGGCGTGATCTTCGGGCGTGGCGGCACGCGGAGCCTGCGGGTCGGCATCGACATAAAGCGCCAGCTTGTCGATCTCGGACTGGGCGAGGCGCACGTCCAGCCCCGCGGCGCGGGCGATGCGTTCGGCAAGGTCTCCGCCCAGCCTCAGCCCCGCTGCGTCCGCCATGCCGCGCACGGCTTGCGCCACCACGGAAAGATCGGGCGGGTGGAACATCGCCACCAGCGCATCGCCGCGCTTTTCCAGCAGCTTGGCGGTGCGCGATTTGTCGGTGGCGCTGGTGGCAACGACAATCACCGGAGCCGCCGCGCCCGCGCCCGCCTCGCCGGTTTCGATCAGGATTTGCAGGGCGTCATGGGCATCATCGCCGCTGGCGCGCACCCAGATGTGGCGGCTGCCGCCGAACAACGAACTGGAGCGCGCCTCGTCGCCCAGCAGCGCCGGATCGCGCCTCAGGTCTGCGCCGGACAATTCGATCCGCTCGCCCGGATCGGGCAGCGCTGCGGCGACCCGGCCAGCAGCGGCGCTCGCGCCGGCCTCGTCCGGGCCGCAGAAAAAGAAGATGCGCGCATCGCGCACCGCCGCCGGCAGGCCACGGACGAAATCACCGTTCTTCGCCTTCACGACTGCGGCGTGGTGCGCGCTCGGAGGGTCAACGCAACCTGCGTCGCCATCCGGTCGGCAATATCGAGCGCGAGGTTTTCCAGCGCCTTCTGCTCGGCGGCGATGGTGGCATATTCGCTGGAGACGACGTCGATCCCCGCATCCGAACCCGCGGTCGCATCAAGCAGCACCGCGCCGGTCGCCAGATCAACCAGCTGATAGCGCGCGCGCAGGATGCGGCGTTCGCGGCTGATGGTGTCATCATTGAGCACGCCGAGCGCTTCGAGCGAATCGTCCAGCCGCACATCAAGCCGGTATTGCGGCGTGCTGCGTCCGCCCGCGCCCAGCCGCTGGTCGAGCGCGTTCTTGACCAGCCACCCGCCGCGCCCCTGGATCGCAGGAACCTCGACCGCTGCCAGCCCCTGCGCGCTCGCACCCGCCGTGCCGCCCGCATACATCGGCTTGAGGCCGCAAGCGGTAAGGGCCAGCAGGGCCGCGAGGGCGAGAAGAATCCGCATCAGGTGACGATATTCACCAATCGGTCGGGCACGACAATAACCTTGCGGATTGCAGCGCCATCGACCGAGCGTTGCAGGTTAACAGACGCCAGCGCCAGCGCCTCAAGGTCTTCCTTCGAAGCCCCCTTCGGCGCGGTGACGATATCGCGCAGCTTGCCCATGTGTTGGATGGCGATGGTGACCTCGTCATCGACCAGCAGTGCGGGATCGACCTGCGGCCACGCGGCATCGGCGATCAGGCCTTCTCCCATCGACTGCCACGCTTCCTCGGCAAGGTGCGGCATCATGGGCGCGGCCAGATGCACCAAGGCCCGAATGGCCGCGCTCCGGCTGGCCGAAGGCGCGGCTTTCTCGGTCGCGCCGGTCAGCTCGTAAATGCGCGCCACGGCCTTGTTGAAGCCCAGCGCCTCGATGTCCGAGGCCACCGCAGCGATGGTCTGGTGGGTCTTGCGCTCGAGGCTCTTGTCCTCGCCCGTCGCGCCCGCGTCATAGGCGGCGAACAAGCGCCACAGCCGCTGCACGAAGCGCGCGCAGCCCTCGATCCCGGCGTCGGACCACGGCAGATCGCGCTCGGGCGGCGAATCGGAGAGCATGAACCAGCGCACCGCATCCGCCCCGTGGCGGGCGATGATCGCATCGGGGTCGACGACGTTCTTCTTCGACTTCGACATCTTGATGACACGGCCGACTTCGACTGCATCGCCATCGGCCAGCAAGGTCGCGCCATCGGAGGTGCGGTTCACATCCTCCGGCCCGAAGAACACCGGAACGCCGCGGGTGGCGTCAATGCGGCTATAGGTCTCGTGCGTCACCATGCCTTGCGTGAACAGCGCGGCGAAGGGCTCGCGCACGGTGATCTTGCCGATGTGCGCCAGTGCCCGCGTCCAGAAGCGGGCGTAGAGCAGGTGCAGGATCGCGTGCTCGATGCCGCCGATATAGTGCTGCACCGGCATCCACTTGGCGACCTCTTCCGGGTCAAACGGACGGTCGGCAGGCTGGCTGGCGAAGCGCAGGAAGTACCATGAGGAGTCCACGAAGGTGTCGAGCGTATCGGTCTCGCGCCGCGCGGCAGCACCGCACTTGGGGCAATCGACGTGCTTCCACGTCGGATGGCGCTCCAAGGGATTGCCGGGGATGTCGAAGCTGACATCCTCGGGCAGGGTGACCGGAAGCTGGTCCTTGGGCACCGGCACCACGCCGCAGGCATCGCAGTGAATGAAGGGGATCGGCGTGCCCCAATAGCGTTGCCGCGAAACGCCCCAGTCGCGCAGCCGCCACACAGTGCGGCCCTCGCCCCAGCCGCCACTTTCGGCGCGGGTGATGACCGCCTGCTTGGCGTCCTCGACCGTCATGCCGCCCAGGAAATCGCTGTTCACGATCACCCCGTCCCCCGCCTCGGCCTCGCCCTTGAAAGGCTCGTCGGCGCGGGCCGGATCGGTTGCGACGACGCGCAGGATCGGCAGTTCGTATTTTGTGGCGAATTCGAAGTCGCGCTGGTCGTGGCCGGGCACGCCCATCACCGCGCCAGTGCCGTATTCCATCAGCACGAAGTTGGCGATGTAGACGGGAAGGTCCGCCCCGGTGAACGGATGCCTGGCAGTGATCGGCGTGCGATACCCCAGCTTTTCCGCCGTTTCGAGGGCAGCGGCCGTTGTCGCGCCCTTCTTGCACTGGTCGATAAACGCGGCGACCTCAGGGTCGCCCGCCAGCCCTTGGGCAATCGGGTGATCGGCAGCAATGGCGCAGAAGCTCGCGCCGAAAATCGTGTCGGGGCGGGTCGAATAAACCGCCAGCTTGCCGCCGTCGGAAAGATCGAAGCTGAACTCCAGCCCCTGCGACTTGCCGATCCAGTTTTCCTGCATCAGGCGAACCTTCTCGGGCCAGTCCTCCAGCTTCCCCAGCCCCTCCAGCAGATCATCGGCAAAGTCGGTGATCTTCAGGAACCACTGGTTCAATTTGCGCTTCTCGACCTCCGCGCCGGACCGCCAGCCCTTGCCGTCGATCACCTGTTCGTTGGCGAGCACGGTCATGTCGACCGGATCCCAGTTGACGGTCGATTCCTTGCGGTAGACGAGGCCCGCCTCATACAGGTCGGCAAACAGCGCCTGTTCGTGGCCGTAATATTCGGGATCGCAGGTGGCGAATTCGCGGGTCCAGTCCAGCGCGAAGCCGATGCGCTGCAATTGCGCCTTCATCTGCGCGATGTTGGCCCGCGTCCAGCCGCCCGGATGCACACCCTTTTCCATCGCGGCATTTTCGGCCGGCATCCCGAAGGCGTCCCAGCCCATCGGGTGCAACACTTCGAACCCGCGCATCTTCTGGTAGCGCGCCAGCACGTCGCCCATCGTGTAATTGCGCACGTGGCCCATGTGGATGCGCCCCGAGGGATAGGGGAACATCTCGAGGATGTAGCTTTTCGGCTTCTCGCTATCGGAATCAGCGGTGAAAGTGCCCGCTGCTTCCCATGCGCGCTGCCAGCGCCCGTCAGCTTGCGACGGATCGAAACGCCCCCGTCCGTCAGCGACGGACGGTTCATTATTGGTGCCGGTCATGTGAGCCTATCCGTGGAAGGGCGGTTTTGCTGTTACGAAGCGAGGGCTTGGCGGCGCAGATCGCGCGCCTTGGTGAGGATGATGTCCTCAAGCTTCTGCACGGTTGCCGCCTGCACCGGGGCTTCCACCCAGGCGCCATTGTCATTAACCTGGCGGCTGGCCGCAACCCGCAGCGCATCGGCGCGCAGGTCCTGATCGAGGATCGTAACGGTCAGCTTCACCCGCTCACCCGGATTGGCAGGGTTGGTGTACCAATCGGTCAGGATCACGCCGCCCGCGCTGTCGGCCTGAAGCAGCGGCGCGAAGGCCACCGTGTCCAGCGCCGCGCGCCACAGATAGGCGTTGACCCCGATGGTGTTGAGCTGCGCGGCAGCAAGTTCCGTGCGCGGACGCGAGCCGCCGCCGCAGGCTGCAAGGCCGATCAGCGAAGCGCCGAGCATCGCATAGCCCATGGTGCGGCGGCCAAGCGAGCCCGACAGGGCCGAAGGAAGCGTGGCGGAATTGGCGCGTGTCACTGCCGGATCATCCTCATCATATGTCTCGGGCCCGCTCTATAGCCCGAAGGCCCCTTGCGGCAAGCACGCTTTCGCGGGCCAGCGGCGGGGATTTGCGTCGCGCTCCATGGCGGCCTGCGGGCTTTACGGAGCCTGAATTGCCCTGAGTCGCAAGGGTTTCTGTGTGCATGGTGCCACAGGTAGGCGGAGAAACCGGATGGCGGCGGGCAAGATTGTTGCAAGCAATGCCGCCCAGCCTACTAATATATGTGGCTGCATTGACGACTCATCTGGCGTTAAGGTGGCAGGTGCTTGAACGGATGCCTGAACAGGTGTTCAGGCGAAACAACAGGGATTGATCAGGGCAATGGCACGCAAGGCGGACAGATTGGCAAAGGCGCAGCGCTCGCTGCCGCTCTTTGTGCTGTCCGGCGCGCTGGCGCTGGCCTTGCCGAGCGCCGGTCTGGCGCTGGCCGGGCAGGTTGCCCCGATGCGCACGGCGGCTTCTCTGGACGCACTGGGCCTCGGGATGTTCACGCCGGCTTCGGTCGATCCTGCACTGGCCGCACGCGTTGCAGGCAAGGCGCGGGAACGCGGCATTCACTTCACCCCCGCCAGTGCGCCGCCGATCACCGGCAAGCGCACTGTCACGGTCGCGGTGCGGGTGGATGATGATACGGCGCGGGCGATTTCGGTGCGCAAGGCACTGGATGCCGTGCCCGGTCGCGGTGCCGGTCTGGCCGGGCTTGATGCCAGCAAGTTCCAGCTCGGCTCGGCGCGCGGTTACAAGAGCTTTACCCGCACGGTCGATCTGTCCGCTTCGATCAGCCCGGTGGCAATGCCCGATCTGGCGCAGTTCAAGCCTTCGGTTCCGAAGTCCGCCGACAAGCCGAGCCGCCTCCAGCCACGTATCGAGCTGGAAGATCGCGAGATTGCTGGCCGTTCGCCCAATACGCTGGATTCGGTCGGGCAGCAGACGGTCGGCTTGGGCGGCAGTTTCCGCCTCTCGCCCAACCTCAACGTAATGGCCGGAGTGCGCTATTCGCAGGAACGCGAGCGGCTCGATCCGCTGACCAATTCGGTCAAGGATAGCCAGGCGGTCTACGTGGGAACGCAGATCAAGTTCTGATTTCATGCTATTTGCATGATTTTGCAGGATTTCCTACATATTGTTGGATGGTTTCGCACCGGCTTAAGGCCGGCTTTACCCATGCCTTGATGCAGGCTTGCCCCCCTTTAGACCCCCGCCAGACCCCTGCCAGACCCCCTCCAACCGGCCTTTTTCGCCGCGTAGGACGGCATAGCTATTCGCAGCTTCCCCTTCCCTTACGGCAAGGTTAGGGTTGGGGGTGGCGCAAGTGTCGCGATAAAGGGGAGAATTGCCATGGGCCGGGTAGCCATCGTCACCGGAGGAACGCGCGGAATCGGGGAAGCGATCTGCAAGCGACTCCAACGCCAGGGTCACACGGTGATCGCCAATTACGCCGGGAATGAGGAAAAGGCGGCTGCCTTCACGGCGGCGACGGGCATCCCTGCCTACAGGTGGGACGTGGGCGACCACGAAGCGACGCTGGAGGGTTGTGCGCGCGTGGCCGCGGATCATGGCCCGGTCGATATCGTGGTCAACAATGCCGGCATCACGCGGGACGGAACGCTCCACAAGATGAGCTTCGAAGACTGGAACGATGTCATGCGCATCAACCTCGGCGGGTGCTTCAATATGGCCAAGGCAACCTTCCCCGGGATGCGCGAAAGGGGCTGGGGGCGGATCGTCAACATCGGCTCTATCAACGGGCAGGCGGGGCAATACGGGCAGGTCAACTATGCCGCCGCCAAGAGCGGAATTCACGGGTTTACCAAGGCCTTGGCGCAGGAAGGCGCTAAGTTCGGGGTGACGGTGAACGCGATCGCGCCGGGCTATATCGACACCGACATGGTCGCCGCCGTGCCGCCTGCAGTGCTGGAGAAAATCGTGGCGAAGATCCCTGTCGGCCGCCTCGGCATGGCCGAGGAAATCGCCCGCGGGGTGGCGTTCCTGACCAGCGAGAATGGCGGGTTCATGACCGGCTCGACCATGAGCATCAACGGCGGCCAGCATATGTATTGAGGCGGGTCTTGCGGCTGATCTTGCCAGAGCGTGATCTGGCAGCCCTCAAGGCGCGGGTCGAACAGCAGTTCGCCAACACCATGGAGGGCCGCTGGAGCGAAATGCGCGGCTGAAGCTACTTACGGTGGCCTATCGCACGCCCGTCACTCCGGACGCGTATCCGCCTGAAATTGCGACGGGAAACTGCGCCCTTCCGTGAGCTTCTGCTGTTCAGGAACAGCGAGGTAGATGATCCGGAGCCCTTCTATCCGGGCCACGATCCCGACTGCATCCTCGTCGACCTCGACGGCGATATGGAGGGTCAGGCCGCTGGTTGGTTCATCTCCAACGAAGCGGCCATCGCGGTGTAGGATGCGTGGCGCGCGCGCTCAGTCAAAGGTGATGCCCGCGACCTTCCACGCGCCATCCTCCCACGCGAGGCTGACGCTTTCGGTCTGCTGCGTGCCATCTGCATAGGCGGAGCGGAACTTGATCAACCGGTATCCGGCGGGCGGAGCGGGGACATATTCGTTGCCGGTAATGTCGCGGGTCAGCACCTTGCCGAGCGGCGGGCGCACACGGGCGGAAACCTCGCTCCACACGGCGAGGGTGTTGAGGCGGCGGAACTCCGACCCGGTGGCGGCATAGCTTTCAGCCCAGCGGCCTTCGTCGATCAGCTTGAGGAAATTCTCGGCGGAGCGGGCGGCGCCTGCGGCCTCGCTTTCGGCGGCGGCGGTCTGGACGGCAAGGCCCGGAGCGGACACCGCGAGCGGTGAGGCGGGGAGGAACAGGGCGGCAAGAACAAGCGACATAATGGTCACTCCAGCAAGGGTGAGAGCAAGGCGCGGGCCAGGTGCGGGCCCCGAAGAAAACCATGCCCACCGCCGGGCGGCGGATGCCGTCATGTCTGCCGCCGGTGCGCTCGGGCCTGCATCCCCCAAAGCCTTGTCCCCCAGCATTTGGGGGCCCGCCGTATCTGCCTCCAGCAACCGCCGCGCTGCCTCGCGGCTGCTGGTGACACCAAGCTTGCGCCGCGCCTCGCGCAGCCGTTCGTTCACCGTGTGTACCGACAGGCCGAGCTCCCGCGCGGAAGACTTGGCGTCATGCCCGCGCAGCAGCAGCCGGAGAGCGTCCTTCTCCTTGTCAGTCAGCGTGTCGAGGGCCGGGGTCATGCCGGTGAGGTTTAGGCTGCCGCGCGAGTCCTGCCACCCCGATTTTTTTGGGCGGCAGGTTGACGAGGATGTGGCGGGCTGATCCCGCCCCTACCCCCTGTAAAGCCCGTCAATCCGCTCCTGATACCGCTCGCGGATCTTGTGGCGGCGGATCTTCATGCTGGGCGTCATTTCCTCGTTCTCGATCGAGAACGCCTCGTCAGCAAAGGCGAATTGGCGGACCTTTTCGATCACCGAGAGATCGGCGTTGGTGCGGTCAACCGCCGCGCGCACCGCGTTCTTGAAGGCGGGGAGCTGCTGGAGCGCCGCCAGATCGAACTTCTCGCCGTTGGCCCGCGCCCATTCCAGCGCCCATTCAGCATCCGGCACGACCAGCCCGACCACGTAAGGCCGCTTGTCGCCGCTCACCATCGCCTGCGCGATTTCGGGCTGGAGCGTCAACATCCCCTCGACCTTCTGCGGGGCGATGTTGTCGCCCTTGTCGTTGACGATCATGTCCTTCTTGCGGTCGGTGATCTTGATCCGGCCCTTGCTGTCGAAGTGCCCGATGTCGCCGGTGTGGAGCCAGCCGTCCTTCAGCGTGCGCGCGGTTTCAGCGTCGTTGCGCCAGTAACCGTGCATCACCAGCTCACCACGGACGAGGATCTCCCCGTCCTCGGCGATTTTCACCTCGACCCCGCGCAGGGCCGGGCCGACGGTGTCCATCTTGAGGCCGACTTTGGGGCGGTTGCAGCTGATCACCGGCCCGGCCTCGGTCTGGCCGTAGCCTTGCAGCATGGTGAGGCCCATCGCGTCGAAGAAGTTGCCGACTTCGGGGTTGAGCGGCGCGCCGCCCGATACCATCGCCTTGATCCGGCCGCCGAATTTTGCGCGGATCTTGGGGCGCAGCGTCTTTTCAACCAGCAGGTCCATCGGCCGGTCGCGGAGGCGCTTTTTGCCCTCTTTACTGTTGCCGGCGATCTTCAGCGCGGCGTCCATCATGAAATTGGCGACTTTGCCCTGCTTTTCGATCTGCTTCATGATCCGGGTGCGCAGCACTTCGAACAGGCGCGGGACGACCACCATGATCGTGGGGCGCGTCTCCTCGATATTGCTGGCGAGCTTTTCGAGGCCTTCGGAATAGAAGATTTCGGCGCCCACGCCGATGGGCAGATATTGCCCGCCGGAATGTTCATAGGCGTGCGACAGCGGCAGGAACGACAGGAAGCGTTCGTCCTTGATGCCGAAATCCTCGATCAGCACTTCGGCCGCACCAGAGACATTGCACAAGATCGCGCCATGGTGCTGCATCACGCCGCGCGGGGCGCCGCCGGTGCCGCTGGTGTAGATGAGGCAGGCGGTTTCAGAGCGTTCGATACGGGAGATGCGATCCTGCACCGCGGCGCGCGCCGCGGCGGCATCGCCGGTGATCAGGGCGGCCCAATCATGATATTCGAAGCTGCCCGATTGCTGGCGCTTCAGGTTATCGATGCCGATGAGGTGCTCGACCAGCCCGGTCTGGCCAATGGCTCCGACCACGGGGGCGAGCAGCTTCTCGGTGGAAACGAACACCGCGCGCGCGCCCGAATTGTCGAGGATGTGCGCGTGATCGCGGCGGGTATTGGTGGTGTAGGTCGGCACGGTGATGCACCCCGCCGCCATGATAGCGAGATCGGCGATACACCATTCGGGGCGGTTTTCGGAGACGAGCGCGACGCGATCGCCATCCTCCAGCCCCATGCCCCGCAGCGCCTCGGCCAGCAGGCACACCTGCTCGGCCGCCGAGCGCCACGACTGGGTAATCCACTGGCCGCTGTCCTTGTGGCCGAGGAAAGGCGCATCGCCCTTTTCATCGGCACGCTTGAGGAACAGCTCCACAAGGTTCTGCGCGTTATCGATGTCCTGCAACAACTGGTGGTCCGCAGGATTGGCCACCGCGCGGGCAGAGTGAGGAATGGTGGGGGAATGCACTGGCAAAGGCTCCTGATCCCTTCGGGCTTTTGTCTCGGGGTTCAGGTGCGACCCCGTGTTGGGCCTTGATTAGAAGGTGTGAGCCGTAGCGGCAAGCACCCGCGATGCGTGTGCCCCCCGATGGGTAGCGTCAGGGCGTGACCAGCCCTGCCATGCGCGGTTCGGTCGCCACTTCCCACGTGCCATCAGGCCGCCGCCCGAGCGCATTGCCCTTGATCGGCGCCGGCCCCGACCGGATCGAAGCGTGGCCAAGCGCCGTCAGCCGGTCCTTCATCGGCACCAGCGCACTGCCTTCCTCGATCAGCAGGCTCTCACCGAAGGACATGGCGAAGGGCAGCGCCAGCGCGTCTTGCGCACCCAGCCCGAAATCGAGCACGCCGATGATCGCGCGCGCGACGGTGACCGGAATGGTCGGGCCTCCGGCAGCACCGATCACCAGCACCGGCTTGCCGGCAGCGTCGAACACGATAGTCGGCGCCATCGAGGAACGCGGCCGCTTGCCGCCCTCGACCCGGTTGGCAACCGGCTTGCCGTCAGCCTCGGGGGTCAGGGTGAAGTCGGTCAGTTCGTTGTTGAGGTAGAACCCGCGAAAGTGCAGCCCCGATCCGAAAGCGCCTTCGATGGTCGAGGTGTAGCTGACAGCGTTGCCGCCCCCATCCACGACCGAAAAATGCGTGGTGCCATGCTCAGGCTCTTCCGGGCCGTCACCGCGTGCGAGCGGGGCGCCGGGGGGCACCCCAGGTTCGGCCTTGGCCAGCGTCGCATCAGGCGAGATCAGGGCCGAGCGGCTGGCAAGGTAGGCCGAATCGACCAGTCCGGCGACCGGGACAGCGACAAAATCGGCATCGCCTGCATAAAGCTCGCGGTCGGCATAGGCGAGGCGCTGGCTCTCGATGAAAAGGTGCCAGAATTGCGGGCTGTCCGGGCCAAGCGCGGCGAGATCGAAGCGTTCGAGCTGGCCGAGCATCTGCACCACAGCGATCCCGCCCGATGACGGCGGCCCCATGCCGCAGATCTTGTAGACGCGGTAACGGGCGCAGACCGGCGGGCGCTCCTTGGCGGTGTAGCCGGTGACGTCGGCAGGGGTCATCCGGCCATCCTGCGGCGTGGCGGCGGCGACATGTTCGGCAAGCGAGGCGGCGGCCTTGCTGCCATAGATTGCCTCCGGCCCCTGCGCCGCAAGCGTGCGCAAGGTGGCTGCCAGTTCCGGCACCGTGACCGCTGCACCAACCGGCAGCGGCTCACCGTCCGGCCCGAAGAACACCGCCTTGGCGCTGGCGGACTTGTCGGCGCGGCCCTTGTTGCCCTTGAGCGATTCGAACAATCGCGGATTCATCACGAAGCCTTGATCGGCCAGCGCAATGGCCGGCTCGAACAGCTTGGCCCAGGCAAGCGTGCCATGCGCCGCATGGGCCTTGGCGGCGAGTGCGACATTGCCCGGCACCCCGACGCTCAGGCCGGAGAACACCCGCGCATCGCGGCCAAGCACCTTGCCGTCTGCATCAAGGAAACGGTTCGGAGTGGCGCTGGCAGGCGCAGTCTCGCGGCCGTCATAGGTGACGAGGGCCCCGTCCTTGCCATCGGCGCGAACCATGAAACCGCCGCCGCCGATGCCCGAACTCTGCGGTTCGACCACGGTCAACGCGAGCATCACGGCAATCGCCGCATCCACCGCCGAGCCGCCCTGCGCGAGGATCGCCTCGCCCGCAGCTGTCGCGCGCGGATCGGCGCTGCTGACCGCGCCTTGCAATGCCGGAGCGGGATCGACCGCGGAAAGGGTCTGGCTGGTGGCGCAGCCCGTCAGGGTAAGGGCGAGCGGGGCGAGCAGGGCGGGAATAAAGCGCATGACGCGGTGCTATTCGCTTCCCACGGCTTCGGCAATGCTGGCGAACCCGTCACGCCGCATCAGGCCCTCCAGCCCGCGTGCGATCCGCGCCCCAAGTCCGGGGCCCTCATAGACCATTGCCGAATAGAGCTGCACCAGCGAAGCGCCCGCACGGATGCGTTCCCACGCGTGATCCGCCGTCGCGATGCCGCCCACGCCGACCAGCGGGATCGCACCGCCCGTCGCCTTGCGGAAATCGCGCAGGCGCTGGGTGGCAAGGTCGCGCAGCGGCGCGCCCGAAAGGCCGCCGGTCTCGCCCGCATGGTGCGAACGCAAGGTCGGCCGCGATATCGTGGTGTTCGAAACCACCAGCGCACCGAGACGCTTGTCCAGCGCGATGCGGGCAATGGCGTCGATATCGGCTGGCTCGAGATCGGGAGCAACCTTGAGGAAGACGGGCGGCCGTGCCGCATCGCCCATGGCTTCGTCACGGGCGGCAATCACCGCTTCGATCAGCGCCGTCAGCGCGCCTTCGTCTTGCAAGGCGCGCAGGCCCGGCGTGTTGGGCGACGAGACATTGACGCACAGGTAGCTGGCATGGGCCGCCATCCGCCCGGCCATCACCGCATAGTCGGCGATGCGGTCCGCGGAGTCCTTGTTGGCGCCGATATTGACCGCGACGATCCCCGGCCGCCCGGCGCGCGCCCGCAGCCGCGCCAGCGCCGCCTCTGCGCCGCCATTGTTGAACCCCATGCGGTTGATGACCGCCTCGTCTTCGACCAGCCGGAATAATCGCGGCTTGGGGTTGCCTTCCTGCGGCAGCGGCGTGATCGAGCCGACCTCGGTGAAGCCGAAGCCGAGCCCCAGCAATGCATCGGGCACCTCGGCATCCTTGTCGAACCCGGCGGCGACGCCCACCGGGTTGGGGAAGACAAGGCCTGCGACTTCCACGGCCAGCGGCCCGGCAGCCGCAATGGCGCGCTGGGGCAAGGCCTTCAATGCGCTCAGCGCAAGGCGGTGGCCGGTTTCGGAATCGAGCGCGAAGATCGCGGGACGCATGAGGCGGAACAGCATGGGCATGCCGACTATGCGAGGGCGGCCCGCGTGTCGAGCCTCCGGATCACACCGTCAACCACACCTGAATGTTGACCCAAACTTACAAACTGCAAACGCCTTTTTCCGCTCGCAAAGCCAACTTGTGTCGCTTGCATACAATCCTGTTAGCGAATCGCAGGCTAATCCGCTTTCTGCGACCCGAAGGGCTCGGAGCAGCGATGCAAAGAGTTCCTCAACTTAATGGGCGGCGTTCCCTTTCGGAGTGCCGCCCTTTTTTGCGTCCGCTCGCAATGCGGGAAAGACGCGCGATGTAGCACACTCCCCCTCGACAAGCGGCAATAGGTTGCGCATGAAGACGGAGCGGGGCGAAAATGCCTCACTGGGTCGCACCACACCGAACTAGGGGCTCTCGCTCAGGCGGGGGAAGGTTGGTTGTCGTTTCGCACGCGCATGATCCCGCCATCGGCTGATGCTGCGGGGCTGGTTCACACCTTGTACGTTATCGAAACCGGCGAGGGGCGGATCGAGGAGGCAATTCCCGCCTACTCGGCGCAGCTGATCGTTTTGGTGCGCGGGAAGGTGACCTTCACTTTTGCCGACGGCAACACGGGCCATTCGGCGTCCGTCTTCATCAACGCCCCGCAGATGCGCAGCGCAACCTGCGTGCTGGAAGGCCCGGTCTTGCAGGTCGGCGCCTCGCTGACCCACACCGCATGGCAGCGGCTTTCCAATCTCCCGGCGGACGAGGTGCACGATCAGCTGCTTCCCGCCGAAGCGGTGCTGAGCGCCGTGCAGGTTAAAGTGATCGAAGCCGCCGCTGAGGCGTGCCGCGAAGGGCGGATCACGCCCGAAGAACTGGGCACCGTGCTTACCGAGATTGTCGCGACCGGGCGCTACAAGCTCCGCCCAGATCATGTCACCGTGGTCGAAGCCGTATTGCGTTGGCTGGGGAGCGGCTTCGATCCGGCGATCCGGGATCTCTATGCCAGCGTCAGTGTCTCGCCGCGTCAGGTCCAGCGCATCTGCCGGCGCTTCTTCGGTGTGGCACCCGCGCAGGTGCTCAAACGGTTCCGGGCATTGCGCGCGGCCATGCTGCTGGCGCAGCCGGCCGTCAGCAAGGAGCTCTACGACCAGTTAATGGAGGCTTATTTTGATCAGGCCCACCTGATCCGCGACATTCGCCGCTACACCGGACGCACGCCAACCCAGTTCCGCCGCGAATCGCTGGTCGACGAACTGCTTGACCCGGCCGCCCACGGGGACGCCGGAACCCCGCTGAGATCCGCCGCCGATTGAGGCGAACGCACAAGGCACTTCGCGGTTGTAATGCGACCATAAAGCTCCTAATTCCAATTCGGACTGATTCCGTCCGAATTGAGAACCGCTCGCAATGCGCCTGTCCAACCTTGCCGATTATGCCGTCATCACGATGTGCCAGGCCGCGCTCCATTGCGGCAACGGCAGGGTCAGCGCGGCTGAACTGGCGGTAGAGACGGGTCTACCTGTGCCCACGGTGCAGAAACTCGTGTCGAAGCTGACAGCAGCAGGCCTGCTGCGCTCTGTGCGCGGGGCGCATGGCGGCTTGCAGCTAGGCCGGCCGGCGGCAGCGATCACCGTGGCCGATATTGTCGAAGCGATCGAGGGCCGCATCGCGCTCACCGCCTGCATCGATCACACCCCTTGTGACTTCGAGGCCGGGTGCAACATGAAGCCGCATTGGCCCATCATCAACAACGCGCTGCGCGGGGCGCTGGCGGGCATAACCCTTGCCCAGCTGCGCGGCCCTGTCGCGCTGGCGACTCCTATCGAGGATCAAGTGGCATGAGCGAAGAGATCGAACTGCAAGACCGGGAGGCGCGCGAAGCCGCCGCCAAGGTCGCCGATTACGAGCATGGCTGGTCGTCGGACATCGAAACCGAATTCGCGCCCAAGGGCCTCACCGAGGACACTGTCCGCTTCATCAGCGCCAAGAAGAACGAGCCGGAATGGATGCTCGACTGGCGCTTGAAGGCCTTCCGTCTGTGGCAGACCATGGAGGAACCCGATTGGGCCAAGGTCGGCTATCCCAAGATCGATTATCAGGACGCCTATTACTACGCCGCGCCCAAGAAGAAGATCGAGCTGGACAGCCTCGAAGACCTCGATCCCGAAATCAAGCGCATCTATGACAAGCTGGGCATCCCCTTGGGTGAGCAGGAAGTGCTGGCCGGGGTGAAGGGCGCCAAGAAGGTCGCAGTGGACGCGGTGTTCGACAGCGTCAGCGTCGCCACCAGCTTCCGCGAGGAACTGCTGCGCGCAGGGGTGATTTTCCTCTCGATCTCCGAAGCGATCCGCGAATATCCCGACCTCGTGAAGAAGTGGCTCGGCAAGGTCGTGCCGGTGCGCGACAACTACTTTGCGGCGCTGAACTGCGCGGTCTTTTCCGATGGCACCTTCGTCTACGTGCCCGAAGGCGTGCGCTGCCCGATGGAGCTCAGCACCTATTTCCGCATCAATGCCGAGAACACCGGCCAGTTCGAACGCACGCTCATCATCGCCGACAAGGGCGCCTATGTCAGTTACCTCGAAGGCTGCACCGCCCCGATGCGCGACGAAAACCAGCTCCACGCCGCCGTGGTGGAACTGGTCGCGATGGACGATGCCGAGATCAAGTATTCCACGGTGCAGAACTGGTATCCGGGCAATGCCGAGGGCAAGGGCGGGATCTACAACTTCGTCACCAAGCGCGCGCTGTGCCAGGGGGACCGCTCGAAGGTCTCGTGGACGCAGGTCGAGACCGGCTCTGCGGTAACGTGGAAATATCCCTCCTGCGTGCTTAACGGCGAGGATAGCGTGGGCGAGTTCTACTCGGTCGCGGTCACCAACAATTACCAGCAGGCCGACACCGGCACCAAGATGATCCACAACGGCAAGAACAGCCGCTCGACGATCATCTCCAAGGGCATTTCGGCAGGGCGTTCGAACAACACCTATCGCGGTCTCGTCCGCGTTGGCCCGACGGCCAGCGGCGTGCGCAACTTCACCCAGTGCGACAGCCTGCTGCTCGGCGACCAATGCGGCGCGCATACCGTGCCCTATATCGAGGTGAAGAACCCCAGCGCGCAGATCGAGCACGAGGCGACCACCTCCAAGATCAGCGACGAACAGCTGTTCTACGCGATGCAGCGCGGACTCGGCGAAGAGGAAGCCGTGGCGCTGATCGTCAACGGCTTTGCCAAGGACGTGCTGAAAGAGCTGCCCATGGAGTTTGCCGTCGAGGCGCAGAAGCTGCTGGCGATTTCGCTCGAGGGGAGCGTGGGGTGAATAGCCGAGCGTTCAAGGGAGTGCTTGCTGGGGGGCTCATTCTTTCGACCGGCTTTTGGCTGGTCGCGATGTTTTATGCAGGAGTTATTGGTCTGCCTCCGGTCGATAACCTCACTTTCTTCATCATCTACCTGCCGTGGCTGATCCTGATCGGCGTCATGCTCAAATCCTGGTTCGCGAAGGCAATGCACCGTGACAGAACGTAAAACCCTAGCCCTCAACCCCGAGGCCGCCACCGCCGAAGCCCCCGCGCTCAAGAAGAAGGGCCGCGGGTGGGAGATTTCGGACAAGCGGCTCGATGCGCTGCACGAACAGGCGCGCGATTTGCGCCGCCATTCGTCAGACGCGCACCAGGCGCTGGCCGCGAAGTTCACCGCTGCCGATCTGGGCCGCTACACCTTCAAGCGGCACGCGGTGGTCGGCAGCGCGATTGTCGATTTCAACTGCCACAACCTCGGCCTTGCTCTGGCAATTGACGAGGAGGGACAGAACGACGCCCTCGCCAAGCGCCGCGACAAGAGCCTTGAGAGCGTCGGGATCAAGGTGATGCGGATCGCCGCCGCCGATATCCTCGACGATATCGACGCTGTGCTCAAGCAGCTCACGCAAGTGATGCGTGACAGGATCGAGGAACGAAAAACCGCCGCCCGCGCCCACAAGGCCGCCAATCCGAAACAGACCTATTCGCGCCCTAAGCCTGCAGGCGATGATCGCGGCTCTGATCGCGATGACCGCAAGGACAAGCCCCGGAGCCGCAAGCCGTGATTGCAGCCACTCTTCTTGCCCCCCTGCTGGCGCTGCAAGCCAGCGGCGAGGCTGCTGTCGCCATCAAAAACGACAACCCGGAAACCTGGTCGGTCGAATATCCGCGCCTGATCCAACCCTATGTCGCCGAATACCGCCGCTGCCTTGCGATCAGCAACCGCCGTATTGCGGGGAAGGCCGATCTGGAAGCGCAGCACGCCGGCGATGTGACGCGCTGCGCCACTGTGCGGACGACCGCCATCGCGCAGTCGAACGAGGTGCTGGCCGGCGCAAAGACGACGCTCAGCCCGGAAGCTGTGAGCATCCTGTTCGACAATATCGGCAAGATTCACGTCGCGCGTGGGCGCGATCTTGACCAGCAGTTCACCTCGCGCCTGGCCGGAGCCGCTGCGGCGACCGACGCCTATGAAGCGAACAAACCCAAAGGCCTGGTAATCGAGCTGCGCGACGCAAGCGTTGTGAAGGCGCGCACCGATCTGATCGCCCCGGCGACAACGGCCCCCAGACAAGACAAGGACGGCGAATAATGCTGATCATCGACAACCTCCACGCACAGGTAGGCGACAAGCCAATCCTCAAGGGTCTCTCGCTGACCGTGCCCGCAGGTGAAATCCACGCGATCATGGGCCCCAACGGCGCGGGCAAATCGACCCTGTCGAACGTGCTCGGCGGCAAGCCCGGCTACGAAGTGACCGCGGGCAGCGTGACCTTCAAGGGTGAGGATCTGCTCGCCTTTGACCCGCATGAACGCGCAGCGGCAGGCCTATTCCTCGGTTTTCAATACCCGGTCGAAATCCCCGGCGTCTCCAACGTCCAGTTCCTGCGCGAGGCGCTGAATTCTCAGCGCAAGGCGCGCGGAGAAGAACCGCTGTCGGGTGGCGAGTTCCTGAAGCTCGCCAAGGACAAGGCCGGGCTGCTCAAGATGGACATGGAAATGCTCAAGCGGCAGGTCAATGTCGGCTTCTCGGGCGGCGAGAAGAAGCGCGCCGAGATGGTGCAGATGGGCATTCTCGACCCGGCATTCGCAGTTCTGGACGAGACGGATTCGGGCCTCGACATCGATGCGCTGCGGATCGTCGGCGCAGGCATCAACGCGATCATGCGCGCGCCCGACAAGGCCGTGCTGCTCATCACCCACTACCAGCGCCTGCTCGACGTGGTCGCGCCCGACAAGGTGAGCATCCTTGCCGGTGGCCGCATCGTCGAGACCGGCGGCCCGGAACTCGCGCTGCGGCTCGAGGCCGAAGGCTATGATTCGGTGATGGCGTGACGACAGCCACGCTCCCCACACGCCGCGATGAAGCGTGGCGCTATGCCGATATGGACGGGCTGGCGCGGCTCGGCGCTGCGGCGCTTGATAGCTGGAAAGAGATAACCCTCGTACCCGGCGAAGTGCGGCGGCACGCGATGGTGGTCGGCTCGGCCGCGCCGGAGTTGCACCGCATCCGCTTGCGTCTCGGCGAAGGCGCTCGGGCCGAGCTGTTCGTGACCAATGCGGGCGCGGATTACACCCGCGTCGAAGTGGAAGTGCGGCTCGCCAAGGGTGCGCATTTTGAATTCGGCGGGGTCACCATCGGCGGAGCGGGCGTGACCCGCGAATTCGTCACGCAGGTCATTCATGCCGAACCCGAAGCGACCTCCAACCAGACCATCCGCGCGGTCCACTGGGCAGGCGCGACGGGCAATTTCCTCGGCGAGATCAAGGTTGCGCGCCAAGCGCAGAAGACTGACGCAGCGCAGGACTTCAAGGGCTTGTTGCTCGAAGCGGGGGCCAGCGCCAATGCCGTCCCGCAGCTCGAAATCTTCGCTGACGACGTCAAGTGCGCCCACGGCGCCACCGTTGGCGCGCTGGATGAAACCGCGCGGTTCTACATGATGGCGCGTGGGCTCGATCCCGCCGCCGCGCAGCGCCTGCTGGTGCAGGCCTTCATCGGCGATGCCTTCGTGTCGCTGGAGGACGAGGCGGAGCGTGAGACGTTGCTCGACGCTGCGCTGGCAGCGCTTGAGGGCGCATCGCTGTGAACGCCCCCGCCACCCTCGCAACGCTCGCAGACCTGCGCGCCGACTTCCCCGGCATGGTCACCCATGACGGCAAGCCGTGGCACTACCTCGACACCGCGGCCACCGCGCAAAAGCCGCGCGCCGTGATTGACGCGATGGCCCGCGCGCTGGGCGAGGATTACGCGACCGTCCACCGGGGCGTCTACACCCGTTCGGCCGAGATGACGCTCGCCTATGAAGCGGCCAGGCGGACCGTCGCCAAGTTTATCGGCGGCTCCGAGGACGAGCTGATCTTCACCCGCGGTGCGACCGAAGCGATCAACCTGGTGGCCCAGACCTGGGGCCGCACGAACCTGAAGGCCGGTGACCGTATCCTCCTGTCGCAGGCCGAACACCATTCAAACATAGTGCCCTGGCAGATGGTCGCGCAGGAAACGGGCGCGCACATCGACGTCTGCCCGCTGACGTCAGACCACCAGATCGATCTGGACGCCGCCGAAGCAATGCTGACCGAGGCGCACAAGCTGGTCGCGCTCGGCCATGTCTCGAACGTCACTGGCGCGCTGCTGGACGCGGCGCGCGCTGCCGCAATCGCCCACAAGGTCGGCGCGAAGCTGCTGCTCGACGGGTGCCAGAGCGCGCCGCACATGGGCGTCGATGTCGCAAGCCTCGATTGCGATTTCTACGTCTTCTCCGCTCACAAGCTCTACGGCCCCACGGGCATCGGGGCGCTGTGGGCGCGGGCTGAGCTGCTTGCGGAAATGCCCCCCTATCAGGGTGGCGGAGCGATGATCGACCGGGTGACCTTCGCGCGCACCACCTACGCCTCCGGTCCGCAGCGGTTCGAGGCCGGCACGCCTGCAATTACCGAAGCCCTCGCCTTCGCCGCCGCCGCTGATTACGTCACCGCCATCGGCCCCGATCGCATCCACGCCCACGAACAAGCCCTTGTGGCCCGCCTGCGCCGCGAACTCGGCGCAATGAATGACGTGACGCTGTTCGGTCCCGATGACAGCGCCGGGATCGTCAGCTTTGCGCTGGACGACATCCACCCCCACGATCTCGGCACCATCCTTGATGAAGCGAACGTCGCGATCCGCGCGGGGCATCACTGCGCCCAGCCGCTGATGGATTACTTGCGCGTTCCCGCTACCGCGCGCGCCAGCTTCGGGCTCTATTCGAGCCAGGCCGATGTCGACGCATTGCTCGCCGGGATTGCCCGCACCCGCAAGATTTTTGGAAGAGGATGAGAGCCATGGACAGCTCAGCCGATCACAATGACATGACCGCCGACAAGCCCCCGCGCGCCCGGGTTTCGGACGCCCTGGACATCGAAGCGGATGCCCCCCAGGAGCAAAGGCGCACCCGAGACTACCTCGACGGTTTCCTTTCCGCCAAACCGCCAGAAGGCCCGGTGGGCGGCGAGGGCAGCGACCTGCAGGCCGACGTGATCGAAGCCCTGCGCGAGATTTTCGACCCGGAAATTCCGGTCAACATCTACGATCTCGGCCTGATCTACGGTGTCGAGGTTGACGAGAACCGCGACGCTACGGTGACCATGACGCTCACCACCCCGCATTGCCCAGTTGCGGAATCGATGCCGGGCGAAGTCGAACTGCGTGTCGCCAGCGTGCCGGGCATCCGCGATGCCGAGGTCAATCTCATCTGGGATCCGCCATGGGGCCCGCACAAGATGAGCGACGAGGCGCGGCTCGAACTGGGGATGCTGTGACGCTGGCACCGGCTCTGACGGTCGCGCTGGCCGATTACCGCGACGCCCGCGATGCGACTGACGTGGTGGCGCTGCTCGATGCCTATGCGCGCGATCCGATGGGCGGAAGCACGCCTTTGGCCGAGGAGGTAAAGGCGCGGTTGCCGGGCGATCTGGTGGCCAACCCGCAGGCTTTCTCGCTGCTGGCGCGGATCGAGGGCGAGGCGGTCGGCCTCGCCAACTGCTTCATGGGCTATTCCACCTTTGCCGCCGCGCCGCTGGTCAATATCCACGATCTCGCGGTGCTCCCGGGGCATCGCGGCGCAGGCATCGGCAAGGCGCTGATGGCCGCCGTCGAGGCCGAGGCCTTGAAGCGCGGGGCCTGCAAGATCACATTGGAAGTGCTGAGCGGCAATCCGGCGCGGCATCTGTATGCCCGCGAAGGTTATGGCGACTACCAGCTCGATCCCGCCACCGGGCACGCGCTGTTTTGGCAGAAGAGGCTGACATGACCGAAACCACCACCACCGCTCGCCCTGCCCCGAAGGCCGCCGTCACCCTGACGCCCAGCGCCGAGGCCCGCGTTGCAGAACTGATGGGCAAGGCCCCAGCCGACGCCATCGGGGTCAAGCTGTCCACCCCGCGCCGGGGCTGTTCGGGCCTCGCCTATTCGGTCGATTACGTCACCACCGAGGCGAAGTTCGACGAGAAGATCGTCACCCCCGGCGGCGTATTCTACATTGACGGGGCCAGCGTGCTCTACCTGATCGGCAGCGTGATGGACTGGCGCGAGGACGATTTCACCGCCGGTTTCGTGTTCGAGAACCCCAACGCCAAGGGCGCCTGCGGCTGCGGCGAGAGTTTCATGGTCTGAGGCCGATTCGCTTTCGCTGTGTTGGTGTGTTAAGGCACCGTGATGCGCGATTCCGAAGCCTGCCGAAAACAGACCTTTGACGCCTTGATGCGCGCTGCCGGGCGTCAGCGCCGCGAGGCTGCGCAGAGGGCGCTCGAACGCGAGCGCATCAACCGTAACCGCAAGCGCGGCGGGCGTGGCCGCAATGATCGGCTGCTGTGGCTCGAGCTGGAGATCGCCTCGCTGGAGGACCTGCTCGCCTTCACGCCGGAGCAGGACGAGCGGATCATGCTCAAGGCGGAAATCGCCTATCTGCGTCAAATCCTTGAACACAAACGCAGCGGGCGACCGCGCAAGCCGCCCGAAAGCGGCGTCCCCGTTCCCGCGGTCCCACCTAGCGGGCCACAGCCGAAGCAGGGCGGCGCTGCCGCTCCGCTCGAATTCGACACCTAAACGGTCAGCTCTCTTCCGCCAACCTTGCGATCAGGCGGCTTTCCAGATCATCGACCTCGCCATCGGCCTTCACCATCGCGTCCAGCCATTCGCTCTCGAAGGCGGTGACCTTCTCGCCCTCGGCGGCGAGCGCCTCGTAGTTGGTACCTGCGGGCTTCTTCTTGCCGAACACCTTGCCGAAATGGTTTGCCACTTGCGGCACTTCGCGGATGACGCGGCCCATGAAGCGGCCGATGTTCGCCTGATTTTCCGACGCGATGAACGCCTCGAGCTCCAGCTTGCGCTCGCGGGAAAGCTGGGCGCTCGGCAGGACGAAGCCCTTCATGAAATTGGCGATGCCATCGATGAACAGATCGTCCCACTCGGCCGCGTTTTCATCGGCGATGGTTGCGTCCTTGAGGCGGAACAGCATCTCGGCCTCGAAGCGTGACACCGCCGCCGGGGCGCAGCCGCCGCTGGCGAAGATCACGCGGCGGATGATGCGGCATTCGGCAGCGCTGATATGGGTCGCGCTGAGATCGCCGCCGGAACGGGTCGGGCCGGTGCCGGTCAGCACCTCGCGCTCGATCTGGGCCAGCACATAATTCTTCAGCCGGTCGGGCACGTTCTCGGCGCGCTCGATGATGCGCACCATGGTTTCAAGCTCGACCATGCTTTCGGCCACGCCGTCCGCATCGATCTGGCCGATCAGCCACTCGGCCTCTTCAAGGCTGCATTGCAGGCGCGGCGGAGTGCCATTGAGCACGAATTCGCCAATCGCCTCAACGAAGAAGTCACACCATTCGACACTGCGTTCCCGCAGCGCATTGTTGACCGCGAACAGCGCTTCAGCCTCGGCGCGGGTGATGATCCCGTCGCCCCAGCCTTCACGGCGCAGCGCCAGCAGCCCCTCGGCCGTGATCTGTCCGTCCGCTGCCGCACGCTGGGCGATGTCGATGAATTGGGTGGTCATGCCGGTCGCGTTCCCTGAAAACTCGCACGCGACATCGCATGAACAGGCTTAAGAGGGCGTTACCGCACGACTTTTAGCGCGCCAACCTCGGTACGCTGCCCGCCAAAGCGCTGGCAGACTATCCCGCTTCCACTTCGCGGATGCAGGCGCCCGGGTCGGCGGGGGCACCGCCCTGACGCAAGCGGGCCTCGACATGGGTCGCGGTCAGTTCAGCAGCGGCGGCGACAGGGTAGAGGTAGATGTCGAGCACGCAGGTCCTACCTGCAAACTGGAGCTTCCTTGCATCACCCTCGGCAAGGTCGATGCGGGGCTGGCCGAAACGCCGGGTGAGCGCAGGTGCCGGCGATCCGATCACGCCCCCGAGCCCCGCGCTCGCCATCACCTCGGGCACCACGACGATCGTGCTGCGCGGCGCGCTGGCGGAGCGGGTCGCCGCGCGCGAGGGCGCGGGCTTTCCGCCGCCGCCCCCGCATCCCGCCAGCGCCGCCGCCAGCAGCGCCGCTGTGATCACGTGTGCACGCATCAACGCCGCCCCTCGATCCGGCGCAGCACCAGATGCGTCCCTGCCGCCGCCCCAACCAGAGGCGCGACAAGATTGACCAGCGGCACCAGCATGAGCCCGGCAATGGCAGCGCCCAGCAGGATGCGCTCGGCCCTCGGGACGGGATTGCCGGTCTCGTCGCCTGCACCCGAAGACGTATGGTGCCGCAGCCAAGCCATGTCGGTAAATTCTCGTCCCAGCAGCACCGCGTTCACGCCAAGAAACACGATGGCAGGGCCGATCGCACTGAACGCCAGCACGGCCGCAAGCGGGATAGCCAGCAGGTTGTAGCCGAGCGTACGCAGCAGGCTCCGGCTGGCCACCGCCACCTCGCGCCCGATCGGCAAGGGCCGCGCCTGCGCCGCCAGCGCCGGAAAATGCCGCGCCTCGACTGCGGCAACCACCTCGTCGGCGAAAAACTGCAACACCGCCACCGCGACAACCCGGAACAGCAACCAGAACCCGACAAGGCTGACGAGCAGCAAGGCCAAGATCAACAGGGGGCCGCCAAGACTGGGGGGAACCAGCGCCGCAAACCATGGGCTGGCGGCAATCAGCGGGAGGGCGGCATAAAGCCCTGCCCCTGCTCCCGCGAACAGAGCCAGCGTGATGGCGATGCTCTTGACCGCCACCGCAACCACGGCACGGTCGCTCAGCTGGCCAAAGGCCTTCACAAGGGCGGCGGGAACGGCGGACATTTAGCATCCGATGCGAGGGACCACGGGGGAAGTCAACGCGTCCACGCTGCACCGCACACAGATCACTTGGCGTGCGGGCCTAAGGCGGCTAGGCGCGCGGGCGACAATCAATCCCGAGGAAACCGCCGTGCCCGAGACCACCCCGCCCCGCTACGACGTTATCGCCATCGGCAACGCCGTGGTCGACGTGATCGCCTCTTGCGAGGAAGAGCTGATCACCGAACTTCAGCTCAATCGCGGCGGGATGACCCTGATCGACGAGGCACGGGCTGACGAGCTTTACGAAGCCATGCCGCCCGCGCGCGAGCTTTCGGGCGGTTCGGCGGCCAACACGCTCGCCGGCCTGGCAACGCTCGGCCTGCAATGCGCCTTCATCGGGCAGGTCGCCGATGACCAGCTCGGCAAGGTGTTCCGCCACGATATGCGCGCCACCGGCATCGATTTCGACACGCCGGGCCGTGACGGCGAGCCTGCCACCGGCCGCGTGCTGATTTTCGTGACGCCCGATGGCGAGCGCACCATGAACACCTTCCTCGGCGCCGGTCAGTTCCTTCCTGCCGCCGCGCTCGACGAAGAGCTGATCGCGAGCGGGGCGATCCTTTATCTCGAAGGCTATCTGTGGGATCCGGAAGAGCCCCGCCGCGCCATGCGCCGCGCCATCGAAGTCGCGCGCAATGCCGGGCGCAAGATCGCCTTCACCGCCAGCGAAAGCTTCGTGATCGGCCGCCACGGTGACGATTTCCGCGCCATGATCGAAGACGGCGTGATCGACATTCTGTTCGTGAACGAAAGCGAACTGGCCACGCTGACCGGCGAGGATGATTTCGAAACCGGCCTTGAAGCGGTGGCGGGCAAGGTGCCGGTGCTGGTCGCGACCCGCGGGGAAAAGGGCGCGGTCGCCATCGCGCATGGCGACCGTGCGGAAGTTGCCGCGGTGCCGGTGATCAAGGTTGTCGACACCACCGGCGCGGGCGACCAGTTCGCCGCCGGTTTCCTGTCAGGCTACGTCAAGGGCGAGCCGCTGACCCGCTGCCTGAAGCGCGGGGCGATCTGCGCGTCTGAAGTGATCTCGCACTACGGACCCCGGCCCGAGGCGGACATGCTGAAGCTGATGGACGAACGGCTTTAGGTTTTGCGCACCCGCCTCCGCGGGTGCATCCTCGGCGAGCTTCAGGCCCTGCGGGCCTGATCGCCTGCGGCTCGGCCGCGTGGCCTCGCGGCTGCTTTGCAGCCGACGGGCCCAGCGCCTTATCACCGCGGGCGCCCTAATTTTCCGGCACGTATCCGGCATCGCGCAAGGTCACCATATAGGCGGCGATCTGGTCGATCTGGGGGCGGGTGAGGGTGAAATCCATGTCCTCGGGGTAGTTATGCGCCTCGGCCAACCAGTCGCCGAGCGACTTTTCCGACAGGCCCCGCCGGTTGGCGATCGATGCAAAGCTGGGCGATGCCGGATTGGGCGAGAGGAAAGGCGGCTCGACCGCATGGCACCCCCCGCAAGCCGCCTCGATGAAGGCCGGCGCGCGGGTATCGGGTGAAGGCGAGGTCGATTTGCCCAGCATCGGGGGCGGGTTCTCCGATCCCGAAGTCTGGCACGCAGCGAGCGTCAGCAATGGTGCGGCAAGAAGGACGAGCGCGTGGAGAGGGTGCTGTTTCATGCACCCTCTATCAGCCTTCAGGCGGGACCTTGCCTTGATCGGGATCAATTTTGCTCCGACCGCTCGCGGGCAACCTCGCGCCAACCGATGTCGCGGCGGCAGAAGCCGCTGGGGAAGGTGATCGCATCGACGGCGGCATAGGCGCGGGCCTGTGCTTCGGTGACATTCGCGCCGGTCGCGGTCACCGCCAGCACGCGGCCGCCATTCGCCACCAGCGCGCCGTCCTTCAGGGCCGTTCCGGCATGGAAGACCTTCACCCCGTCGCCCTGCGCCGCTTCCAGATCAATCGCGCCGCCCTTTTCGGGCGTGCCGGGGTAGCCCTTGGCGGCCATGATGACCGTCAGGGCATAGACCGCCTCGAACTCCGGCGATTCCGCGTCAAGTTCGTCCAGCTTGCCCGTCGCGCAGAGCCACATCATGTGCGCGAGATTGTCGCGCAGGCGCATCATCAGCACCTGGCATTCGGGATCACCGAAGCGGGCGTTGTATTCGATCAGCTTGGGGCCATCCGCCGTCAGCATCAGCCCGGCGAATAGCACACCCTGATAGGGATTGCCCTCCGCGCGCATAGTGCGGACCGTGGGCTCGATGATCTCGGCCATGACGCGGGCCTGCAATTCAGGCGTCAGCACCGGGGCGGGGGAATAGGCGCCCATGCCGCCGGTATTGGGGCCGGTGTCGCCATCGCCCACCCGCTTGTGATCCTGCGCCGAGCCGAAGGGGACAATCGCGGTGCCATCGGTCAGCGCGAAGAAGCTCGCCTCCTCGCCCTCCATGAACTCCTCGATCACCACCTGCGCGCCCGCGCAGCCGAACGCCCCGCCGAACATGTCGGCGAGCGTTTCTTCGGCCTCGCCAAGGGTTTCGGCGATGACCACGCCCTTGCCCGCCGCCAGACCATCGGCCTTGAGCACGTAAGGGGCGGCAAAACGGGAGAGCGCGGCGCGGGCCTCTTCCAGCGAGGAGGTGCGCACATATCCCGCCGTGGGGATCCCCGCGCGGGCGCACAGGTCCTTGGTGAAGCCCTTGGAGCCTTCCAATTGCGCGGCGGCCTGCGAGGGGCCGAACACCGGCACGCCCGCCGCGCGCAGGGCATCCGACAGCCCGTCCACCAGCGGCGCTTCCGGGCCGACGACCACAAGGCCGATCTCCTTGTCGCCGCAGAACGCAATCACCGCGCCGTGATCGGTGACGTCGAGCGCGACCAGTTCGGCCTCCTCGGCGATGCCGGGATTTCCGGGGGCGGCGTAAAGTTTGCTGAGGCTCGGGGATTGCGCCAGCTTCCATGCCAGCGCATGTTCGCGGCCTCCCGAACCCAGAAGCAGGATATTCATGGCCCCTCCGCCCATCAGTGATGATAATGCCGGGCTGGTAGCGCGTGACCGGCAGGGGGACAATGCGCAGCCCCTCACCATCAGCGAAATATCCGCGCTGCTGAAGCGTACGGTCGAAGATCGCTTCGGCTTTGTCCGGCTGCGGGGCGAATTGTCGGGAGTGAAGCGCGCTGCCTCGGGGCATTTCTACTGCGCCCTCAAAGACGAAGGCGCGTTGATCGACGGGGTGATGTGGAAGGGCAACGCGGCGCGCATGAATTTCCGCGCGGAGGATGGCCTTGAGGTGATCGCCACCGGCAAGCTCACCACCTATCCGGGGCGCTCCAAGTACCAGATCGTGATCGATTCGATGGAGCTGGCGGGCGAGGGCGCACTGCTGGCGCTGCTGGAAAAGACCCGCGCACGGCTCGCCGCCGAGGGGCTATTTGCCGACACCCGCAAGCGCCGCCTGCCGTTTTTGCCGCAGGTGATCGGCGTAGTCACCTCGCCCACCGGCGCGGTCATCCGCGACATCCTGCACCGCCTTGCCGACCGCTTTCCGACCCATGTGGTCGTCTGGCCGGTGCTAGTGCAGGGGCAGGGCGCCGCAGAGCAGGTGGCAGCGGCCGTGCGGGGGTTCAGCGCGCTTGAACCCGGCGGGCCGGTGCCGCGCCCCGATGTGGTGATCGTCGCGCGCGGGGGCGGCTCGATCGAGGATCTGTGGAGCTTCAACGAGGAAGCGGTGGTGCGCGCCATTGCCGAATGCTCGATCCCGGTGATCAGCGCCGTGGGCCACGAGACCGATACCACGCTGGCCGATTTCGCCGCCGACCGCCGCGCGCCCACGCCCACCGCCGCCGCCGAGATGGCGGTGCCGGTGCGCGCCGATCTCGCCTTCACCCTGTCGGACCTCGCCACCCGCCAACGGCGCGCGGTCTATCGCCCGGTTGAACTGGGGCGTGAACGCCTTGCCGCCCGCGCCCGGCTGCTCCCGCGCCCGGAAAACCTGCTGCAACCGCAGGCCCAGCGGCTTGACGAGCTATCCGACCGCCTGCGCCGCGCGCTTGGCGACCGTTCGGCCAAGGGGCGCGAACGGCTCGCCGGGGTTGCAGCAAGGCTCTCGCCCAGCCTGCTGTCACGCGGCGCAGCCGAAGCGCATCGCCGCCTGGAGCGCGCGCGCCTGCACCCTGCCCTGATCGAGCGTCCGCTGCGTCAGGGCACGGACCGCCTCGCCGCGCTCACCCGTGTGATGAGCCAACTCCACCCCGAAAAGCCACTGGAGCGCGGCTATGCCATCATTCGCGGCGCATCGGGCAAGGCGCTGACCACCCGCGCTGAAGCCGCAGGCGAGGCATTCCTGAAGGTGCAATTTCGCGACGGCGCGCTCACGGCGGTCCCCACCGGGGGAGCGCCTGCTTCCACGCCCTCCGCCCCGCCCCCGCCACCGCCTTCACGCAAGCGCCCTTCCGGCGGATCACCTGCCCAAGATGATTTGTTCGGTTAGCAACGTGGTGCTATCAGGGGTCCCATGCTGATGACTCCCTCCGACAAGGTCGCAAAGCTTTACTACGGCCCCTCCAGCTTCCGCGTGCTGCGGCCAGGGAGCCATGTGCTCTGCGCGGTCACTGCTGAGCCGATTGCGCTGGCCGAACTGCGCTACTGGAGCGCCGAGCGGCAGGAGCCCTATGCTTCGCCCGAAGTGGCGACCCGCCGCCTGCTCGGCCTCGCATAACATCCACCACCGGTGAAAGCTGACACTCCCGGCGCGAAGCAAAAGCTGCGCGCGCGCCGCTGGCGGCTGGGGTTGGTGGCGCTCACGATCCTGGCCTTGGGACCGGGCACGTTCCTGCGCACTCCGACCGGCTTGCGCGATGATCCGGTTAAACAGATCGCCATCACGCCGGTCGAACTCGGCCCGCCGCCGCCGGGGCTGCTGACAATCACGGGCACATGGCAGATGCGCAGCGAACACGGCTGGTTCGGGGGCTTTTCCGCACTCGCGGCAGGACCGGGCCAATCACTGGTCACCGCCACCGATCGCGGCTTTTTGCTGGATATCGACCTTGCCGGACCCGCGCCGCGGGCCGCTCCGGAGAGCTTCCGGTTCGTCGGGCTGTCCGGGCGCGGGCGCGAAGAGACTGTCGATCTCGAATCCGTCACCCGCGATCCGGCCAGCGGCACATTGTGGGGCGCTTTCGAGAACGCCAATCTGCTGATGCGATTCGGCCCCGACGGGGCGCGCCGCAGGTTTGCCCCGCCGGCGCTCGCAGGCTGGAGCAAAAACAGCGGGCCGGAAACAATGGAGCGTCTGTCAGACGGGCGCTTCCTGATCCTGGCCGAAGGATCGGAGGAAAGCGACGCGGGGGACCGGCCTGCGCTGCTCTATCCCGGCGATCCATTCGAAGGGGCCGCGCCTGTGCCGTTCTACTTCAGCTGCCGCTCCACCTATGCCCCGGTCGATGCCACTGAGGTGCCCGGCGGGCGGGTGCTGATCCTGATGCGCAATGTCCGCTATACCGTCCCGGCGACCTTCGATGCGGCGATCATCATCGCTGACCCGTCAGATATCCGGCCGGGCGGCCAATGGCGTGGCGAGGTCATCCAGCGGCTCGAAGGGAAGGGATATGGCGAAAACTTCGAGGGCATCGCCTTCGTGCCCGATCCCGCCGATCCAGCGAAGGGCGCGGTGTGGATCGTGTCTGACGACAATTTCTCGATCTTCCAGCGTAACCTGCTGGTGCGATTCGCGTGGGACGGCAGCGGCGCAGACTTGCAGCGCCGCGCCGCCGCGCAGAATCGGCAAAGGGCCCTGAACGGCGTTCAGGACCCTCTGGTGATCTGTCCAAAGATCGATGCTAGCGGCAGGCCCTTGGACCCGCGCACCGGCAAGCCTTAGCTCAGGCCGCAGCCTGCGCCTTGACCAGCTCGCGCTTGACCTTGAGCGCGCCGGCCGAGAGCTTCTCGTCGTTGGTCTTGAGCAGCCAGTTATCCAGCCCGCCATTGTGCTCGACCGAACGCAGACCGTGGGTCGACACGCGGAACTTGAAGCTGCGCTCGAGCTTTTCGCTCATCAGCGTCACGTTCTGCAGGTTGGGCAGGAACACGCGCTTGGTCTTGTTGTTGGCGTGGCTCACATTGTGGCCGACCTGACGGCCCTTGCCGGTCAGTTCGCAGATGCGCGACATGGTGTGTCTCTTCTCGTAAAAACGGGTCTGAGCTCGGGCCCAGACAAGGAAAGCGGCGCGCATAACCGGCAAGGTGCGAATCGTCAAGCAAGTTGCGCCCGCTGCAGTAGGGACCGGCTGCCTAACCCATGTAATGGCCGCAAGACCCCATGTCGCGTGCATTCGCCGCTCGACCTGGCGGGGGCGCCGCCCGGCTGGCCAGGCGAGCAGGAGAACCATAATCATGAAACGCATCATCATCACCAGCCTCATCGCCCCCTTGGCAATCAGCCTTGCGGCGTGCGATGTCGATCAGACCAAGGAAGCTGAACTGCCCGAGGTCGAGGTCAAGGGCGGACAGGCGCCGGAATTTGACGTCGAGACCGCCGACGTCGATGTTGGCACCGAGAAGAAGACGATCGAGGTCCCCGATGTCGATGTCAAAATGCCGGATGATGCCGAAGGTAAGCCTGTCACCGGCAACGAGTAATCCTTCAAGGACGCGCGCGGCATGAGCGAGGCGGGGTTCCGCAGCTTCATGCCGCGTGCGCTCGCCGCTGCGCGCGCCGCCGCGCAGGCGGGCGAGGTGCCGATCGGCGCCGTGGTGGTGAAGGACGGGCACATCATTGCAGAGGCGCATAACAGCCCCCGCACCGACCACGATCCCACCGCCCATGCCGAGATTCTCGCCATTCGCCGCGCGGCAAAAGTACTTGGAGATGAACGCCTTACCGGCTGCGAGCTGTGGGTGACGCTTGAACCTTGCGCGATGTGCGCAGGCGCCATCCAGCATGCCCGCATCGCCCGCCTTTACTATGCCGCCAGCGATCCCAAGGGCGGCGCGGTCGAGCATGGAGCGCGCGTCTTCGACCAGCCGCAATGCCTTCACCGCCCCGAAATCTACACCGGCATCGGTGAGGACGAGGCCGCATCCTTGCTCAAGGCCTTTTTCCGCGAGCGCCGCTGACGCCCCCCATGTTTCACGTGAAACATCGGCCCGCAAACCCCCGCCAGCCCCGGTCTGGAGGGGGTGAAACAGGGGTCTGGAGGGGGGCTAGAGGGGGTCTGGCGGGGATGAGGCGCGCGCCAGCATCAGGCTCCATGTGGTGCACAGGTCTTCGGGCGATTTGTGACGGAAACGTTCAGGCAGCTCTGCCTGCGCCATGCCTGCCAGCGCCTCTGCCGCCACGTGGACGCGCGTTTCGCCCAGGGTGAACCCCGCATCCTCCAGCAGCGCGACGTAATCCGAATGGCGCAAGCGATTGGTGTAATCCTGCGGGTTGATGCACTGCATCTTCCACGCCTGTTCGGAATAGCGCAGGAAATCGACAATCGGCAGCTTTGCATCATAGCCCCGCCGGTGATCGCTGTTATCGATCCCGTTGCAGAACAATCCGCCCTCAACCAACCGCTCGCGCACCAGCGCGAAGATCGTCACCAGCGCGGCAGGCGGGATATGTTCCAGCACCGTGTGGCTATAGGCCAGATCGATGTCGCCCCGCAGAGTCTCAGCGCCGAGCGGCACGACATATTCCAGACCGAGCGCCTTCAGCATCGCCTCCAGCCCGCCGCCCAGCGGCACGCCCAGCACGTCTGCCACCCGCCCGGGCGCAACCCCCAGCTCCTGCGCCAACCGGTCGGCGCGCTGCATCAGGAACGCCGCAGCCGCTTCGACCGAATGGGGGTGGAGCAGCCGGTGCTGGTCCGAAAGGATCACCTCGCGCGCGCCGGCAATCCGATAGACCAGCGGCGCGACCGGGATCCAGCCGCTGCCGATCTCCAGCACCCGCGCCCCCGCGATCTGCCCGCCCGCACTGCGGATCAGCGCGATCTGTTCGATGATGCCGTCCAGCACCAATTCGTGATGGCGCCCCGGAACAGGCGGCCGGATCGCGTGCTTCAGCTTGCGCAATTCATTCTGGAAGGGAACGCAAGCCTTCACTGAATTGGCGGCAATGCGCCGCTGCCATTTGAGCATGATGTTCCCCGCCCCTCCTTGCCGTTTCAGCAAGGCCCCTGCTTCCCGCGCCACGCAAGGCAGCGCCAGAACCCAGGTTCCCGATCGAGGTTGGAATGCGCCGCTAGCAAGCCGCGGCGGCGAGCGTCCGGTTACCGGGGTCTGCGCTCCGAAAGCGGTCGTTCGGGAAACGACTCCTAAGCCGTCTCCTTAGGGACTTTGAACGCACTGCGCCTTTCCTGCCACTACGCGGCGTTAGCCATTGGGCTTCTGCATAACAGCAATGGCTTGCCAAAACTGAGGATGGTTTGATCCGTCGGTGCCTGATGTGAACTGAGGCTCGGAAAATCCGGCATCACGAGCAAAGCGCCTTATCCAATCGCGATGAAGGAAGGTATCGAGCTGCTCGTCATCATGACCGTGGCGGAGTCTTTCCAACTCGTCGCGCCAGACCCGGTCATGTTCATGCTCTTCCAGTTCAAGAAACGAAAAAAGGAGCTTGCCACCAGGCTTGAGGGCCCGGAATGAGTCGAGCATGTAAAGAAAGGACTCGGCGGGTAGCAGATGGGTGAAGACTGACCAGTTAAACAACATGTCGAGCGATGCGTCGTCCACCTCGATGGTTCGATTGTAATTCAAAACGACGCGATAGTCGGGGCACTGCCGCGCCAGTTCTGCAAGTAGCTCTGGGACGACGTCGGCACCGATGTAGTTTCCGGTCCAACCTTCCCGCTGAAGTGCCTGAGCGGTTCTGCCACAACCGCAGCCCAGATCGTAGACATTCATCCCGTTTTCGAGGCCATGAAACCGCAAGACTGCTACGTGAGCGTCGCCCTGTGCATAGAACTGCTCCATCGTCTCGGCCCCGATAGCATTTGCAAGCGCGAAACGAGGATCGTCGGGTCGCCGACGCAAATGCATCTGCACTAACGCCTGATAGTCCCGGACCGAGTGGCTGAGCCTAGGCCCTTGCTTGCGCTTGTGAAATCGAAATAGCCGCATGGGCAATTCATCTACGCCCAATTCACTCGATGGCAAATGGAACCTTTTGATAAATCCAACAATCAAAGGTGTGGGCCAATGGGCAACAGACGTGCGCCTACTAAAATTCGCAGCCATTACCCTTCCCACCCACTTGCAGTCATTCGCTCCCATCCACCACTCGCCTGAAAGCGGACGCTCGCTTCACAAACCTCGCCAGATTTTGGCCGCCGCGCTGTCCTTTGCGCCGCGCCGGCCCGCCGGGCAGGGGGTGGGGCGGAAGCGTTTGGTGTAGCATAGGCGGATTTCCTCCAGCCAGCCGCGCGGGTTGAGTTCTACGCCCACCGCGCTTTCGGGCCATTCGGGATTGGCATCGGCAAAGGCGGCGCGGATGCGGCCTGCGGTCAGGCTGTCCTCGCGGGCGATACGGTCATAATCGGGCAAGCGCAGGCCGACGCGCAGGATGCGGACCACCTTGAGATAGGCGTCGGGGCGCGGGACCATGCAGCTGCCGTGCTTGGCCCATTGGCGGGCGACCAGCCGCTCCGATGGCATCAGGCACATGGCAGAGCGCACCTCGGCAGGGGTGGGCGCGCGCTTTGCCTCGCACCATTGCGGCCAGCCCTTTGCGCCTTCGGGCCACAAGCCGTGGACCACCAGCGCGAAGCTGCCCGCCTTGCCGCCGCATTGCATGGCGTGGGCGAGTTCATCGGCGCGGGTCCGGCAGAACTCGGGGCTCCAGCTCAGCGCGAGGGTGTAGCCGGTGACCGGCGTGCGGCGCGGCGGGCCGTCCGGGGTGATCTTGGGCACGCGGGTGACCTGCGGGGCGCGGCACTGATAGGCCTGTGCGCTCGCGGTTGCAGGGAGGGCCAGCGCGAGGGCGGCCAGAAGGATTCTATTCGAACACCGCAGGATCAACCCCTCCCTTTTGCGCAAACCAGCGGTTGCTGGCGCGCGTGAACAGCATGGCCACCGCGATCAGACCGAGCACCAGCGAGGCCAGCCATGCCGTATCCACCGGCGCGCCCCTGACGATCAGGCGGATGCCATCGGGCAGGTTCAGCAGCTTGCCCAGCGCCAGTATCGTCACCATCCAGCGGGCAAAGCGGGCCGCCGAAAGCCACACCATCGCAATCGGGATCATCGCAATCGAAAGCCGCGCGCTCAGCGTCACAATCGCGGCATCGCGGGTCCAGACGATGTCCGGGAGGTTCTGGCTCATGTGATTCTGGAACGCCGGAAGATCGCGCATCCCATCAAGAAAGGCGATCACCGCCGCCGCCAGGAACGCGGCCGCGAAGATATTGATGCTGAGCGGACGCGTGCGCGAAAGGGCGATCACAGTGGCTTGAAATCCAGGCCGATGTCGGCGGCGGGCGCGCTCTGGGTCAGGCGGCCGACCGAGATGAAGGTGACGCCCGATGCGGCCTTGGCGGCGATGGTCTGGAGGTTGACGCCGCCGCTCGCCTCGGTCGGCACGCGGCCGGAGACTTGGCGGACAGCTTCGGTGAGGGTGGCGGGGTCCATATTGTCGAGCAGCAGGTGATGCGCGCCCGCGGCCAGCGCGGGTTCGATCTGGTCGAGGCGGTCGACCTCGCAGATGATTTTCTCGACCCCCGCCTCGCGCGCTCGGCGCACCGCTTCACCCACGCTTCCGGCGACAGCCACGTGGTTGTCCTTGATCATCGCCGCATCCCACAGCCCCATGCGGTGGTTCTGCGCGCCCCCTTGGCGGGTGGCGTATTTTTCGCAGAAGCGCAGGCCGGGGATGGTTTTCCGGGTGTCGAGCAGGGTGCAGGTTGTGCTGCCCTCACGCATGGCGTCCACATAAGCGCGGGTCAGCGTGGCGATGCCCGAGAGGTGCTGGACGATGTTCAGCGCGGAGCGCTCGGCGGTGAGGAGAGCGCGGGCGCGGCCCTCGATGCGCATCAGATCGGTGCCGGCGGGGACCTGCGCGCCGTCTTGCACCAGCGGTTCGATCACGCATTCGGGGTCGAGGTGCCGGAAGAAGGCCTCGGCGAGCGGCAGCCCGGCGACGGTGATCGCATCGCGGCTGTCCATCACCCCGGTGAAGCGCGCATCGGCGGGGATGACGCTTTCAGACGTCACATCGCGCCCTCCGCCGGGCAGGCCCTCGCCCAGATCCTCGGCGAGGGTTTCGCGGACAAAGCGGGCTAAATCGAAACCGGGCAGGCTAAAAAGGGTCACGAGTTCAATCCATTAATCGACATTGGGTTGTGGTTACCGGCCGAAACCCCTAGGGCTGCGCATGTTAGCCACTCCGCTTGCGGAATGGCAAACTACGGGACGCAATAATATGGACGAGGGAAACACCCGCGCAAGCCGGGTGCCGCTGAGCTATCAGCACAGGATGCAGATCGAGTTTCAGGCAATCGACATAGGGCCGCGAAAAGCGGTAACCTATGCCCTGTGCCTGCTGCTCGGGATGTTCGGTGCGCACCGATTTTACCTCGCAGACCGCAAGGCAGGGCGCATCATGCTGTTCATCGGCATCACCATTATCGGCCTGCCGGTCACCCTGCTCTGGGCGATCACCGATCTGTTTCGCATCCCGGGCATGATCCGCGCGCGCAATGCAGCGATCCGCGAACAGTTGACGGCAGAGGCGATAGCCGAGGCGGAAGCCTGACCCGCGGCGGCAGGAAGCGCGGCCCCGGACTGCGCCCGGGGCCGGCGCCGGTCAATGGACGAAGCGGGCCACCACGTCGCGGTAGGAACGGCTCACCTTCACCTCGGCGCCCGATTCCAGCACCAGGAAGCATTCGCCGTTGGTGTGGGGCTTCACCTGGCGCACCAGATCGAGGTTGACGATGGTCGAGCGGTGGACGCGCTGGAACTTCCTCGGGTCAAGGCGGCGTTCCAGATCCTTCATCGTCTCGCGCAGCACCAGCGAATTGTCGCCGGTGGAGATAATCATGTAATCGCCCGCGGCCTCGATATGCTCGATCGTGTCAACCTCGACGCGGAAGATCTGGCCGCGGTCCTTGACGTTGATGAGCTTTTCAAAGCGGTCGGCGCTTTCGGTGGCCGGCGCAGCGGTTTCGACGAAGTCTGCCGCCCGTTCCGGCGCGACTTCGGCCAGCACGTCGAGCAAGTTCCCGGCATCCTCGGCCGACTTCTTTTCGGCCAGCCGCTGGCGCACGCGTTCGATGGTGTCGGCGAGCTTCTGTTCGTCCACCGGCTTCATCAGGTAATTGACCGCGTTGGCCTCAAAGGCGCGGATCGCGTGTTCTTCATAGGCGGTGACGAAGACGAACAGCGGCGGCTCGATCTCCATCACGCCCTTGACCACGGAAAAGCCGTCAAAGCCGGGCATCTGGATGTCGAGGAAGACGAGATCGGGCTTCTCGGTCTTGATCTTGCGGATCGCCTCGCGGCCATTGGCACAGGTATCGATGATCTCGACGTCCTCGAACGGCTGGAGCCGCAGCTGGAGGCCCTGGATGGCGAGTTTCTCGTCGTCGACAAGGATGGTTCTGATGGTCATGCGGTTGTTCCGATGGTTCTTGGGGGGTTGAGCGGAATGATATTGTCGCTCCCGCCCGTTGCAGTCCCGACGGCTGCGGAGGCGGATGCTGCCACTTCCTGAGCGCTTGCGGCCCGAGTGAAGGGAATCTCGATCAATACTGTAAAGCCGCCCCCAGCTTCCGAACGCGTTTCAAAAAGGTGGTTTTCTCCATAGGCCTGCGCCAGGCGATTACGTATGTTAGCAAGTCCGACCCCGGTTGAAACCGGACGGCCCAATGCTTGATCGCGTGCCGCATCTCGGGGACTGTCATCGACCCCCGGCCCGGTATCCTCCACCGTCAGCCGCAGCCGTTCCCCGATCACGCGCGCGGTCAGCGCAATCTGCGCGCCTTCCTCCTGCGTGCTGACGGCATATTTGATCGCGTTTTCGACCAGCGGTTGCAGCAGCATCGCCGGAAGCTGCGCGCCAAGCGCGGCGTCCTCGATTTCGAACTGGGTGCGCAGGCGTTCTTCAAAGCGCATGCGTTCAATATCGAGATAGAGCTGGAGCGTTTCAATCTCCTGCGCCAGCGTGACCTGACTGCCCGGCTCGGCGATCAGGGTGTGGCGCAGGAAGCCCGATAGCCGCGTGAGCATCGCATTGGCAGGCTCGGTCTGCTTCAGCAGCACCAGCGTGCTGATGGAATTCAGGGTGTTGAACAGGAAGTGCGGATTAAGCTGGTAACGCAGCATCGCCAGCTGCGCGGCGGTGGCCTGCGCTTCCAGCCGTTCCAGCCGGTCAGCCTGCTGTTCCACGGTGAGGAAGAAATTGATCGCATAATACAGCGCGCTCCACCCGCCCAGCATCGCCAGCGGCAGCGGGATCAGGCCGATCAGGCGCTGGGCAAAGGTCGTCTCGCGGGCGGCGGCATAATAGACCCCCTGCACCCAGGCATCGATCGAAGCGTGGAGCAGCACCGCGATCATCAACACCACGGCGGTCAGTCCCCAGGTCACCAGCGGCTGCTGCTGGATGAGCTTGCGGTAGATCACCGACAGGATCAGGCTGATCGAAAAGCCGGTGATGGTGGTGACAAGGATCAGCGCCAGCAGATCGAGCGGCTGCTGATTGGCCAGCGCCGAAACGCCGCGCAGCAAAAACGCCGCGCCCCAGCCCGCCAACTGGAGGTTCCAGAACGCCCGGTTCTTGCTCGCGAAGAACGGCGCTGCCTGGATCTGGAGCACTGCCATAGTCATGCCGGTCTAGCTCATTTCGTCGCAGAGGGCACGGCTAATCGGCCAAGCGGGCGCTACCAAGCAACGTTTCGGCGCAAGCTCGGCCCAAGGGGCCGCGAGGCCACGCGGCCGAGCCGCAGGTGCCCCGGCCCCGCAGGGGTTGGGAGCAGCACCGAGGACGACGCCGCGGATGCGGCGTCACATCAAAAAGGCGCATCGATTTCGCGCCGGAAATGCCGCGGCCAATCGGCTTTGCCCTCACTTGCCAACAGTGCACGCACCTGCGGGACTTCGGCGGCCATGTTGGCGGCGCGCTCGTCCCACCCGTCATGGGTGCGGCGCAGTTTGAGGCCGGCATCATGCGCCTTGCCCCAGCGCCGCATGAACTCCTCGCCTGCCGATGGATCATAACCCGCATTGGCGAGCAGCCAGGGCACCAGCCTGTCAGCCTCGCGTTCGATCCGGCGCACGTGCTTGTCGCGGCGGCCATTGCGGTCGAGCCACGCATCATGCCCCAGCACATTATGCGCCAGTTCATGCGCGACCAGCGCGGTGAAGACCGGCTCGTCATAGGCAAAGCCGGGGGAATTGCCGCCGAACATCACCCGGGCGCCATCGGCATAGGCACGTTCTTCTCCGGCATAGAGATCGAACCGGCTGGCGCAGACCTCCACCGGCACCACGCGTGCCTCGCCCCCGCCCGCAAAGGCGATAGTGATGCCGCCATGTTCGGTCAGCATCGCATCAATGTGGTCCGCCGCACGGGTCACGCGCTGCCAATCGAGCGGGGGGCTTGCGGGCCAGAGATTGGGATCGACACCTTCGAGGCGCACGATTTCGCGGTTACGGGTAAAGGCGCCTGACAGCGCGGCGGGCGATCCGGCGGCGGCGGCCTGCACCGCGAAATCGCCGGTCATACCCAGCGCGGCGCGCGCCACCGCCGGACCGCCATAGCTGGCAAGGTCATGCAGTTGCAGCCCGATGCTCGGGATCACGCGGGTGCAGAACGGAGCATTAGCGCGGGCAAGGCGGAACCCTGCGTCCTGCAACCGCTGGTTGGCGTCCTGATAGCGTGCAATCGCCGCGCGTTCGGCGGCGTAATCGATGCGGGTATTCGTGTCGGGCGCGGCTTCGTTCACGCCTGCGGATGCCGGGGCCGCCAACAGCGCGGCCAGCAGTGCAAATCGCATCACCGGACGCGCCCCTCAGCCTTTGACATCAGTGGCGGCGAGCGCTTCCTTGAGCTTCTCGTAACCCACTGCCCCGCCAAAGGGTTTGTTCCCCGCGATCCAAGCCGGGGTGCCGGTAAAGCCCAGCGCGCGGGCCTGATCGAGGTTGCGCGCAATCTCGGTCGAAACAGGTTCGGACGCGGCATCTGCCTGCGCCTTGACCATGTCCAGCCCGGCAGCGCGGGCGGCGGCGTCCACGTCCTTCATGCGGAACATCGCATCATGGAAGGCGGCATATTTGCCCTGCATTCCCGCCGCCAGCGCCATGCGCGAGGCAACGTCGGAGCCTTCGAAGATCGGCCATTCGCGGATCACCACCTTAAGTTCGGGATCATCGGCGATCAGCCTGTTGACGTCCTTCAGGCTCGCCTCGCAATAGGGGCAATTGTAATCGGTGAACTCCACCAGCACACGCTTGCCCTGCGGATTGCCGAGCACGACGCCGGGGAACTCCTCGAACACTTCCCCGCCCATCTTGGCGAGGCGCTTGCCCGCCTCCTGCTCCTCATAGGCCTGCGCCATCTGGGGGAGCATGTCGGGGTTATCCAGCAGGAAGGCGCGGGTGCGGTTGTCGGCAAGCCCGGAATAGGACCACGCCGCGGCCCCCAGAAAGCCGAACACCAGCGCCAGAAGCGCGGTCAGCAGGGTATGGCGCAGGCTTGAAGGTTGTTCGCTGGACATGGGTTTTCCGTTTGTGAGGCCCGCCGCTCTAGCGCCGCTTTTTCACCGCTTCCAGTTCCGCGCGCGCTTCAAGCGCCACGTCCTGTGCGCGGATCCAGTCGGGCGAGCCATAGGGCAGGTAGGCCTCGGCCGCTTGCGCATTGACGAGCGCCTGCGGGTATTGGCGGTTCATTACCTGCACCTCGGCGCTGGCGAGGCGTGCGCGCGGGATATCGCCGCGCGCTTCATAGACCACGCCAAGCTGATACCAGGCGAAGGGGTTGTAGCGATCCTTCTGCACAGAGGCGCGCAGCACGGTTTCGGCCTCGGCAAAGTTTGCCTTGTCCTCGGTGGCGATCAGCGCGTGGCCGAGCAGGCCTGCGATCAGGGGATGGGCGCGGGTGAGGTCCGTCGCCCGGCGCAGCGGCGCGAGCGCATCTGCGGGGCGGCCGGATTCGAGCAGCACCTGACCTTTCAATTCAAGGAACCACGGATTGTCGGGCTCCTCGGCCAGCAAGGCATCCGTCTCGGCGATCGCCATGTCGATGCGCGCGTCCTTGTGATAGGCATAGGCGCGGGCATAGCGCGCCGGCACGCTGGTATCGCGCGGCGGATAGGCGGCCAGCGTACGCGGGGGTTCGGACAGGTATCCGAACAGCTTGGCCTTGGCGCGCAGGAAGCGTTTTTGCAGATCAGGATCGGGCGGCACGTCCCACGCCGGTTCCTTGTCCAGCAACCCGCGCAGCACCTGAATGCGGTCTCCGGTGAGCGGGTGGGTGCGGCCATAGGCGGATTCGTCGGCCTGGCTGTAACCGCTGCGGATTTCGTTGCCGCGCAGCTTTTCGAAGAAGGCGATCATGCCCTTGCCGCTGATCCCCGCGCCCGCAAGATAGCGCACACCGGCCAGATCGGTCGCGGCTTCCTGATCGCGGTTGAAGGACAGGAAGCTGCCCATCGCCGCCTGCTGTCCGGCCGAAATGATCCCCATCCCGGCCTCGCCCGCCCCGGCCAGCGCCGCACCGATGCCGAGCAGCAGCGACAGGATCGAGATGCCGTTGGCCGCCTTGGACCGTTCGGCAAAGCGCACCACGTGGCCGCCGGTGATGTGCCCCAATTCGTGCGCGAGCACGCCCTGCACCTCGTTGGCGGTATCGGCCGCGCCGATCAGCCCGGAGTGGACATAGATCGCCTGCCCGCCCGCCACGAAGGCGTTGATCGAGCCATCATTGATAAGCACGATTTCGACATTGCCGGGCTCAAGCTCGCTCGCCTCGACCAGCGGGGCGAGCATGTCCTTGAGCAGCTCCTCGGTCTCGGCATCGCGCAGGATCGATTGCGCCATGACCGGCTGGGCCGCGAACAGCAGGCTCGCCAGCAGCGCAAGGCAGACGGCAAAGGGGTTGGAGCGGGGGCGCATTGGGCCCACCCTACCGGACTCGCGCCTGAACGCAAAGTGAAGGCGGGTGGGGAGGCGGGGCGAAAGGTCTGCTCGCGCATCAGCGCGGCCGAAACCCCGTTATCATGCCAGCTTCCTTGCTGCGCGTTCGATCATCGCCACGTCTTCGGGCAATTCGGCAAGGATTTCGGCGCAGCCGATTTCGTCGCGGCGGATCAGCACCAGCGCGAATTCCGGGCCTGCGCCATCGAGATGTTCGAGCGTGATCGCCTCCAGCGCGCGCAATTGCGCGGCCAGTGCCTCGCGCACGGCGGCGGCATCCTCGACCGGCTTGCCCTGTTCCTCGCGGCGCAAGCGGCGTTCGGCCTTGACCACGGCTTTCACCCCGCCTTCGGTCTCGGTGAGGAAGCCCGCGAGACTCCCGCGGCCAAGGTTCAGGCGGTGCGCGTGGGTCAACACCGCAGCATATTCGGTCAGGCGCGTCTTGTCGTAATCATGGCCGAAAACCAGCTTGACCACCGGGGTCATCGGCGCGCGGTCCTGCACGGTCAGGCCCGCATCGTGGATCAGTTCGGCATAGTCTTCGGGCGCCTCGGCTGCGGCCAGCGAGAAATCATAGGCACGGCTCACCGCAGCATAAAGCGCCGAGCGGCTGCGATCCTCGGTGGAATCGGCAGCGCGGGCAAGCTCGCGCGCGGCGGCGAGGCAATCATAAAGGCCTGCATCGCCGGGCAATTCGGTCGCGAAGGTATCAGCCACCTCGTCCTGCCCGGCAGCGTGATCCGCTTCGGCATAAGCCGCTTCAAGGTGGTCGTCCGCTTCAGGATATTCTGGCGCGGGCGAATCGAACACGGGCTCCGGGCTGTAACCGGCTTCGTCGGTGTCCTCGATAAAGGGCATCGGTTCGATCCCGGTCAGATCGATCGCCTTTTTGGCCGGGGCTTCGATGTAATCGGCAAGGCTGGCAAAGCTGTAGCCGCCGAAATCGTCCTCGCCCTCGTCCTCGTCATATTCCTCGTCATCATCATCGAGGGCGTATTGGCTGAAATCGGGCAGGCCCGGATCCTCCGCCTCGCCGGGCGAGAAACCGGCATAGCTGACAGCCACGTCCGCTTCGTCATGTTCGTGCGCGGGCGAATCCGCCCAGTCGGTCATGGGGCCGGCCGGGCGCGGCGCGGTTTCGGCCGCGAGTTCAAGCTCGCCTCCCAGCTCCAGCGCCTGATCGATTTCGAGCAGCAGTTCATCAGCGGTCAACTGGTCGGCCATCTCCTTCCAGTTGATGACCCCGTAGATGAAGTCGATCGTCTCGTCGTCGCTGGAGAAGGGCAGCAGAATCCCGCGATACAGGATCGCGATCCCGGCGTGATTGACGAACTCCGCCTCGAACCCGATCGGGGCCTGATTGGCGAGGATCTGCATGTAATGATCGGTGATGCGGCTCAGCAGCGAACGCGGCGGCACATCCGACAGGCGCGTAATCACACCTTGCGCGCTGCATTCCTGCGCGAGCTTTGCGCCAAGGAAGCGGACGGTCGGATTTTCGATCCCGTAGGAAAAATCGAGCAGCACGGAATGCGGGCCGAAATCGGGGAGATTGAGCGGATCGAGATCCTCGATGTTGGGGAACATCCGCTCGCCCAGCATGCTCGCCCAGTGATTATAGGCGCGCACCTGCATCCGGCGCTCGTCCTGGCCGATGGCCTCGGGCGGCAGCTGGCGAGGCGCGGGCTCCGCGCTTTCCTCCTCGATTGCGTCCCAGCCCCGGTCCGCAGTCGGATCGGAATCGAAGGCGCCGCGCAGAGTGTCCATGGCTGTAATCCGCCCCTTGGTGAACCTGTGTCAGCCCGTTTTGGCGCGGCGTGGTAAAGATCACGTTAAGCGGGAGGGGGAGGATTTGTTGGCGGGAACCTGCGGTGATGCACCCGAAGTGCCGCTTACAGAAAATACCGCATCTTGATCGTCAGGCGCTGCGTGCCCTCGCCAATCTGGAGCACCGCGTCCTTGAACTTGGGCGGGGCCATGTTGACGGGCGCATCGCGCGAAAAGCCGTAGCCTTCCTTGGGCATCATCCCCATCGCGCGGTCGGCCTTGCCGTTGTTGTTCTCGTCATGCAGCAGGGCGATGCCATAGCTGCCCGGCTTCACCCCGGTGAAGCGGACCTCGACCTTTTCCCCGGCCGGCACCACGGTGCGGTGCGCGCCCGGATCCTTGATGCACTTGGGGAAGATATCCGCGCGCGTGGTCATGCAGGCACGCACCACGCCTTTGGTGGAGCGCAAATCGGTGACGGTGATCACCACCTCGCCCGCCTGCGCCGGAACAGCCAGCGCCAGCGCCGGTGCAACGCCCGCAAGGGCGAGCCAGCCCGTCCGCATGATCATGCCGGCACGTGCCCGGCCTCGGCCACGATGCGCCGCGACAGGCCTCTGTCCGTCCCGCAGACGCGATCCCAGAAGCGGAAATAGAGCCCGAAATTGCATCTGTATTCCTCGTGATGGCGCTCGTGATGGCTGGCGGTTATCAGCCAGTTTCCCAACGGGGAGTGAACAAGCCAGCGCGGGAACATCTCCCACCCCATGTGATTGGTGACGCCCATCACCGTGGCGATGGTCAGCACAAGGCCGAGCGTGGCAAGATGGATCGGCACGAGGAACACCAGAACCGGCACCACAATCGCGCCTGTCACAGCCTCGACCGGGTGAAAGCTCATCGCCGTCCACGCGGTCGGCGGGCGGCTGTCATGGTGGACGGCATGGGCGATGCGGAACCAGCGGGGCCGGTGCATCCAGCGGTGGCTCCAGTAGAAACAGGTGTCCTGCACGAAAAGATAGATCAGCAGGCTGAACGGGTGATACCACAGCGGCAACACGGTCCAATCGGCGGTCATCTGCGTCCAGCCGTGGTGCCGCCAGCCCCACATCACGATCCCCGCCGGGGCGCCATAGATCGCCGCTGACACCAGCGACCAGCCGATCTCACGCCGGATCTGGGCGGATTTGCCCGCGTAAAGCCCGGGGCGCATTTTCCCCGTGACCAAGGCGAACAGCCCGCTGGTCAGCAGATAGCGCAGCGCCACAATCACCGTCACGGCGAAGCTGACAATCAGCAGCGCAAGCGGCACGGGGGTTTCAGCGGAAAGCATCGCTGTCCAGCTATGCCGCAATTCCCGCAGGCGCGACAGGCCTAACTCAGCCGCCCGCGTCCAGCGCCGTGCACAGCGGGTCGAGCAGAGCCATGTGCCGCCGCATCGCGATCCGCGCGAGGTGTTCGACCTGCGTCTTGCGCCGGGCGGCCGCCAGCGGCTCAAAGGCTGCCGGGCGCAGGATTTCGGCATCATAGCCATCGGCCACAATCACCCCGCAGCTTTCCGGGCGGTATGCCGCACTTTCCAGCGGCGCGCGGTCAAGCACAGGGGGCAGGCCCCAGTAAAAGCGGTCGCAGAAATCGAGATAGTCGGGCCATTTGGCATCGCCCAGCAGATCGGCGCGGGCCACCTTGATCTCGACAATGACGATCAGACCCTTGCTGTCGATCCCCATCAGATCGGCACGCCGCCCGTTCTTCAAGGGCACTTCGGCAAGGCACCAGATATCGTTGCGCGCAAACAGCCGGCCGATGCCGCGGGCGACATCCGCCGCGGCCAGCGCAGGCGAATCGGCGGGGGCAAGGCTGGTGGCAGGCATTATGCAGCGTTGGAACGAAAGCGGAACACAGTCAAGCCCGCGCGGGGCCGGGTTCAGGCGCCGAGGACGGCCACCATCGACGCGCGCGCTGCATGGAATTCGCGCCACAGCACCAGCGCTGGCGCCGCAGTGTCCTGCCCGCGCCGGATCAGCGTGCCCAGCGCGGCAAGCCCGCTATCGAGCATCGCGGCGCAATCCTCGATCGTCTGGGCCACCAGCGCGCGCTGCCACGGGGCTGCGCGCGCGATCACCGCGCCAAGCTCGCCGCCGATCTCGACCGGCTCGGGCGCCAGCCGCGCCAGCATCGCCAGCGCCGCCGCCTGCCCGTGAAGCTGGACCAGCGCCTCGGCGAGCACCTCGGGCGTGGGCACAGCAGGCGCGGCACCGGGGGCGGGCGAGAGAATCGTCTCGGGTGGGAGCGTGGCCATGGGACGAGCCTATGGGCCCATGCTTGCCGAATGGTTAAACGCCCCCTACCGCCGCGCTCTCTTGGTGGCCCTGCCTGTGCCTTGCGTCCCGCGCTGCGACACAATTGGCTGGCGCGGATGCCCGCCTCTTGCTAAGCGGCCGCCCGCGCGCAACAATGCGCACCGCATGGCGACCCATGCACCCGTAGCTCAGCTGGATAGAGCGCTGCCCTCCGAAGGCAGAGGTCACAGGTTCGAATCCTGTCGGGTGCGCCACTGCCGGCCAAAAAACAGCCAGCCAGAAGACTGAACTGCCGGCGCGGTGTCGCCGGAGTTGCCTGCGGCACTTCTTGCAGCGATCGTTTTCTAGCCGTTCGCGCAGCAGCGCCGCGATTTGCACAGCCTCGTCTAGCCCAGCTTCCGGATCAACGCCGAAGTGAACGACGGCAAATCTGCCGCTTACATTTAGCTACGCAGAGGCGCCGTAATCGCAGCGAGAATCTGGACACTACATCCGTAAGGGGAATTGATTGACTGCTTCAATGCCCGATACATTGAAAAGAAAACGGTCGGCAACATTTAACGAAAAGTTAGCTCTAATGGACAACCATTATAATCCTTGGGACAATGGATCCCGCGGACACGGCGCCGCAGCAGGTGGTTACGACGCACTGATTTCGCAATTTGATACCGAGACAGTCAGCGATCGCCATAATCCGCAGAGGGCTCGCCCTGCAGGTATCGACGGAATAGCCGGCGCTGTTGCTGCAGCAACCCCGCAGGTGACCTTTGCCGCGTTGCTTCGCTCGCTGCGGTGTGAGGCCGGGCTGACGCTTGATCAGGTCGCCAGTGCCGTGGGGGTGGCAAAGCCTTCCGTGTGGGCATGGGAAAGCGGCAGAGCCAAGCCTACCCGCGAAAAATGGCAGACCCTCGCCAAGACCTTGGGGATCGACCCCCAGATGCTTGCCTCGGCTGTCAAAACCGAAGCCATGAACAAGGCTGCCTCGCTGGTATTGCGGGTCGAGGAAGTGGACCGCGCCGGGGTGCTTGCTGCTGGCCGGGAAATGATCGCCAAGGCCTATGGTGTCACGCCATCGGCCGTGCGGATCGTGGTGGAAATCTAGACCGCAGGCACTACACCCTGAACGCCCTGCCCGTTTAGCGACGGGCGGGGCGAACTTGCACCGGTCGTGGCTGCCTTCGCTTTATGCCGTCACGCCATCGACCCGGCGCCATTTCTTGCGCGCAAGCCGTTTGATCGGTGCGCTGCAACGTCTGCATTGCCCTACATAGGCCTTCCCATCCCAGCCAACATTCCGGCGATCGGGTTGATGCTTGTTCAGCACACAGAGAAATGTCAGCAAATCGGGCATTGAATCGAAGCTCCGAGAGAGCATGAGGCGCAGTCGGCCTGCAGGTTTTTGAAAATGTAAGGCGGGGTGATTGCGTTCTGATGCGATTGCAGTGCCTGTCACGGCACAGATGAAACTATGCGTCAGCCCGCACAGTTCGCCCGGCTGCATCAACCGCCGCGCCTGCCGATTGCAGGATTGCCAGGCGCACCGCATTGGCCAGCCTGCCTGCGGAGACTTCCTCAAGCACATCCAGTTTCAATTCGGCCAAATCCCGGCCGCGAGGCAGCTTAAGTTCGTCGAGCGACGACTGGACGACCCGCAGCAAATCCATCGCTGAAAGCGCTTCGGCTGATGCGGCAGAACGGGGCAAAGGCGCCCCGTCGCTAGCTGCCAACGTGGTCAGCAAAGGCTTGGCATAACCCGCGCGCATGGGAACGAGAGGCGATTGATTCACAATCAAAGATCCTTCACCTTGAGGACCTTCAATCTATCTTACTTAATTGTGCCGCCAAGACATCCATAAGGATGCATTGCTAGCCAAAATTAGATGACGTCATAAAAATCGAAGGCGTTTTCACAAGAAATTGAAGTTCTTGGAAGCTAAAATAGCTTGCGTTCGACTGCTCACTCCGAGTTTCGAATAAAGCAACTTCAGATGCATTTTTATGGTTGCTTCGGTGAGATCGAGCTGCCTTGCGATTTGTTTGTTGGAAAGGCCTGCGCACACGCACCGCAGGACCTGCTCCTGCCGCGGAGACAGCGCGACTATTTCGGACGAATCGACCTCGCCGAATGAGTCGGCGTACATCGGCGCGAGCTTCCCGGTGATTGCGCCGATGATGGCGCCCTTCAGCCGTTCGATCGACATCGTCTTGCTGAGGACCGCAGCGGCGCCGAAGCGAATGGCGGCCTGTGCCGTGCTCTCTGTTGCCACCCCCGTCAGCAACATGACGGGCCCTCCCTGGTGGGCAGCCACGACCTGCCTCAGCCCAAGAAGGCCGTCCATGCCGGGTATCTGGTAATCGAGCAGGACCAGATCGAACGGGCCGTCGTTTTCGATCACGACAAGCGCATCGCTCACCGTCGAGGCGAGTTCGACCGTAAATTCCCCCTCCGCTTCAAGGTACGCCTTGAGCGCATCCCTGAGCAGATCGTGATCATCGGCGAAAAGAATGCGCATCACGATAGACGGACCTTTGAAGTGGACATAACCCGGACCAGTGCCTGATTGAGATCGGTGGCTATTGTGGACTTGATGACGCGTTCGTTGAAAAGTCCCGCGGGCACGGTCATCTCTGATTCGTGCAGGGCGGTGCACAAGATGACCGGGAGGTCTGGCCAACGGCTTCGAATGCGGCTTGCGAGTTGCACGCCGTTCAGTTCCGGCATGTCGTAATCAAGGATCGCCGCGTCCCAGCCAGACGGATTGCTTTCAATCGCCTGGAGCGCCTGAACCGGGCCGAGAGCCCTTGTCACCTCGGCCGTGGTCTTGCTCACCTCGCTGGCAATCAAATCGAGAACCGAGGCATTGTCATCGACAATCAGGATTCTGGCTCCCGGCAGCTCGGCGCTCATCGGCGCGCCGTCATTGGCCTTCAGGCGAGACACGCCAGTGCCCGCCAGCGGCCAGACGATCTGGAATGTCGTACCTTGCGCTGTGCTGCGGACATGGATTGACCCGCCAGCCCCCGAAACCACTGACGATACCACGGCAAGACCAAGGCCGGTCCCGAGGCTCTTGGTGGTCTCGAAAGGCTTGAATATCCGCGCGAGATCTTCCGCCCTGACGCCGCAGCCTGTGTCCTTGATAGTGATCAGGGCGCTGGGCACCTGGGGGACAGCGCCGACAACCAGCTTTGCAAGCTTTCTTTGCGGCTCGAACTTTTCGAGGCTGATATTGATCGACCCGGCGTTATGCGCGGGCAGCGCGTCGCGGGCATTGCTGCACAGGTTCATCATCACCCGCAGAAATTCTGTTCCGGCTGCCTTCAACATGACAGCCTCTTCAGGCACGTTGAGGTTGATCGAATGATACGGCTTCAGCGCGACCGCAGTCAGTTCGACGACGGTTCCTAGGGCGTGGTTGGCATCCAGCGCCATTTCCGCCGGCATGGCGCGATGGGGCGCCAAAACCAGATCCAGCATCGCGCTTGCCTGATGGGCGGCGTCTTCGATCCGTTCGAGTTCGGACGGGCGGGGCTTGATCTTGCTGCCAAGGGTCGCCGCCGACGCCGAAATCACGGCCATGAAATTCGCAAAATCATGCACCAGGCCGGATACAGCGCGGCTTATCAGCTCCTGGCGTTCGGCCAGCAGCAGGTGTTCGCGTGCACGAATTCGTTCCCGTGTCGCCTGCTTGCGCTCTCCCATATCACGGGTTGTACAAACGAGGCCGCCACTGGCACCCAGCGCGAGAACCACTTCCTGCTCGATCATGTGCCCTTCCACGTGCACGCCCCTTGCCTCGCCGCGCCAGCTACCGGTCTCGAAGACAGTCGGCATTGCGAAGGTTTCCAGCCGCTTGGCTTCTTCACTCGTATAGAGAACTGACCAATGCCGCCCGACAAGCGCGGAAGAATCGCTATAGCCGAACATGGTGCAATGGGCCGAGTTCAGGTAGACGAAGAACCCCTGCGGATCGGTCATGGCGATCCCGTCCAAGGTGGCGTCCATCGCGGCCAACTGCTCCTCCAGCTGCCGCTGGTAGACTTCGCGTTCGGTTTCCAAAACAAGACGCTCGGTCACATCCCGCATGATCGCGGCATAACCCGCCGGCTTGCCGGTCGCGGGATCAGTCCAGTTGGTCAAGGAAAGCTCGACGGCAAGCGTTCGTCCGTCACGGGCAAGCGCGGTGACACTCGTCATTTTGCCCACGAGGCGGGGCGCGTGCCCCGCTGAAAGCCGCCGCATTCCCGCCGAGTGGCCCGCCCGGTGGATCTCCGGCACAATCAAATGCAGGCTTTCGCCAAGGATTTCGTCAGCACGCCAACCGAAGGTTCGTTCGGCCCCGTTGTTCCAGTAGATGACACGGCTTTCCGGATCGATGGCAACGAAAGCATCAGTCGTTGTATTGGCGATAAGATGCGACAGGCGCTCCTGAATTTCCTTGCGGTCCCCTGCCACAGCGGTGCCCAACGGGATTAAAGACGTCATTTCGGTCATCTGCACCCGGCCCTGAGGGGTGCCTCCGTCATTGGACATCCATTAGACTTCCACCAGATTGCTAACATTAACCCGATAGCTCAGTCTTTGATGCCCCCGTAATCATCCATTATGATATAGCCTAAAGTATGTATGCCTCAAATGTCTTTTGAGGCATACGTTAGAAACTACTCAAAAATCTCCGGAAAATAAAACTGCCTTCTCAGCGGGCTTTTGAAAATTGCTTGCGTTTCAGAGCATTGCCCCCTCGCGCCATCAGACGCCCTGTAGTATGACATCGAATTGTCGGTGTCATGGTTTAGTTTGAGTTAACTTACGATACCGGAGGCGCAAACTTCCCAGTCTTCACCGCTTCAACGCGGCCGAGGTATTATCATAGCCGCCCGAAACGTTACCGAGAGAATGAATGGTGGTGACACAAACCATTGCAATAAGCGCCACAATCAGGCCGTATTCAATGGCGGTTGCACCATTTTTATCAGAAATCAGCCTCTTCATTGATTTAAAGTATGCCATTTTCTTTTGCCCTTGTTTTGGCTTTTTCACTAACTTTGTATCTACGGTTTTATGCAGTCCTCAATAAAAATGGGTTAAAACGCGTTTACCCATTCCGTATACATTCTTTAGTATATGCGATTAACTGGTAGGCGCGCAGACTGACGGCGCAATACGCGCATCACATCGCCATCGGCTTGGCTGCCATCCACAACGCCATCGCGATCATCATCAGGTTCTCGGTCAGCGAAACGAAGCCCAGCGGCACGTTGCTGCCACCGCCCACACAGGCGCACTTCAGCTCGCGGCGGTCGATATAGACGGCCTTGAACACGCTCACCGCGCCAATCGTGCCGATGAACAGCGCAAGCGGGATTGACACCCACTCGAGCACGCCCGCCACCATCAACAGGCCGGCAGCCCCTTCGGCGAAAGGATAGATCCGCCCGTAAGGCACCCATCGCTTTGCCAGCAGGTCATAGTTCAGGAACATGGTTGCGAAGGTCTCGACATTCTGGAGCTTGAGAAGCGCCAGCACCACCATCGCGAAGGCGACAAACCATTCGGCCACGCGTATCGTCAGCACCGCGCCGTCGGCGGCATAGCCCGCGGCCGCCGCCATCAGCGCGGTCATTACGAACAGTGCGATCACCGGGCGGTAGCTGGTGGCAGAAGGGTCTGCGACCTGAAGGCCGAAGAAGCGGCGCAGATCGTCGTAGCCTCCGATCCGTTCGCCGCCGATGAAGGTCTGCGGGGTTGTCGCCACGCCATGTTCTGCCTTGAAGCGATCAACCTCCTCGCGGGTGGTGAGGTGATGGTCCTCAACCGTGTAACCTTTGCTGCGCAGCAGATGGCGCGCCTTGAGGCCATAGGGGCAGGTGTGGCCGGGCATCACCATGCGATGGAGGTCTGCCGTCTTCGCTGGATTTGTCATGGGGGCTGCTCTTGATGATTGCACGATGACCCGTATATAGGTCCCGTACCATGGTACGGTTTCAAGAGGTGAAAATGAAAATCGGTGATCTGGCCCGTGGCGGCGGTGTGTCGGTCGAGACGATCCGCTTCTACCAACGCCGCGGGCTGCTGTCCGAGCCGCCGCGCACACAAGGGGCGCGGCGCTACACGCAAGGCGATCTGGAACGGCTATGTTCGATCCGCGCCGCGCAGATGGCAGGCTTCACGCTGGAGGAGATCGCCACCCTGCTCGATCTCGATCACGACAACCGCACCGCCGCCCGCGCACTGGCCGAGGCGCGGATCGCCGCAATCGACGAGAAGATCGCGGTCCTCAAGACGATGCGCGCCGCGCTCAAGGATCTGGTCAAGGACTGCGCGCAAGGCGGAGATGGGCCTTGCCCGATCCTTGGGGCGTTCAGCATTCCGTCCAAAACCAACCCTGTTAGCAACCAGCCCCGCGCCCGGCGCGTATAGGACATCATGACCCTTTCGCCGCTTACCCGCCGCCACTTGCTCGCCGGAGCCGGGGCCGCATCGGCCTTTGCCGCGCTGCCCGCCTGGGCGCAGGGCCACTCCGTGCACCGGATGCGCGGCGGTGCGCCGATCCGCGTGGGGTTTGACGAAGTATCGGGCACAGTGATCGATCTCGCCGTGGGCCACGGCCCGCGCGTGGTGCAGGGGCGCAAGGGACACGGGATTGCGGTCAACGGCAGCGTGCCGGGGCCGCTCATCCGGCTGAAGGAAGGCACGAACGTCCGGCTCAACGTCACCAATACCCTTGACGAAGACACCTCGATCCACTGGCACGGGCTGTTGCTGCCGTTCCACATGGACGGCGTGCCGGGGATCAGCTTTCCGGGCATCAGGCCGGGGCAGACCTTCACCTATGAATTCCCCGTCCGCCAATCGGGCACCTACTGGTATCACAGCCATTCGGGCCTTCAGGAACAGCAGGGGCATTATGGCCCGCTGATCATCGATCCGGCCGAGGCGGAGCCGGCGGAATATGACCGCGATTACATTCTGCTCCTCAGCGAGTTCACCCCGCTCGATCCCCATTTCATCATGGACCGGCTGCGCAAGGGTGAGGGTTACTTCAACTACCAGCAGACCGCTTGGGCCGACGAATACCCGCTGACCGCCGCAGACCGGCGGATGTGGGCAGAAATGCGGATGCCCGCGACCGACATCGCCGATGTCACCGGCTCAACCTACACCTACCTCGCCAACGGGCGCGGGCCGAAGGAGGGGCTGGAATACCTCTTCACCCCCGGCGAGCGCGTCCGGCTGCGCGTCATCAACGGCGCGGCGCAGACCTTCTTCAACCTGCGCATTCCGGGCCTCGCCATGACGGTGATCGCCGCGGACGGTCAGAACGTGAAGCCGGTCGAGGTCGACGAATTCCAGATCGGCACCGCCGAAATCTACGACGTCATCATCCAGCCGCGCGCCGAGGCCTATACCATCATTGCCGAGAGCATGGACCGCTCCGGCATGGCGCTTGCCACCCTCGCCAGCCGGCCGGGAGCACGCGCGGCGATCCCCCCGCCGAGAAAGCCGCCGCTGCTCGAAATGGGCGACATGGGGATGAACCACGGTGAGCACGGCGCGGGTCACTCGATGGACGGCATGAAAATGCGCGACACCCTGCTGCTGCCGCCCGATGTGAAGGTAGGGCCGGGGATCGACATGGTTTCCATGACTCCGGTCGACAAAATGGGCGATCCCGGTCTCGGCCTGCGCGATGCGGGGCACCGCGTGCTCAATTACCGGATGCTCAGCGCGCTGGAGCCCAACACCGATACCCGCGAGCCTTCGCGCCTGCTGGAACTGCATCTTACCGGCAATATGGAACGCTATATGTGGTCGTTCGACGGCGAGATGTATTCTGCCGTCACCGACAAGCCGATCCGGTTCGCGTGGAACGAGCGGGTGCGGGTGAAGCTCGTCAACAACACCATGATGGCGCACCCGATCCATCTGCACGGGATGTTCTTCGATCTGGTCAACGGAAAGGCTCCCGCCGATCAACCGCGCAAGACCGTGGTGATCGTCCAGCCGGGCGCGAGCGCGCAGTTCGATCTGACCGCCAACGAACCGGGCGACTGGGCATTCCACTGCCACCTGCTCTACCACATGCACGGCGGGATGATGCAGACCGTGACGGTGATGGGGCCAGAGACGTGAGGATCGCGCTCGCCCTTCTGGCGCTGACCGCCGCCGCGCCGCTTGCCGCGCAAGACCCGCACGCGGGGCACAGCACGCCCGCGCAGGATCCACACGCAGGGCATGATATGCCTGCTCCCGCCACCGACCCCCACGCTAGCCACACCACGCCCGCGCCCGCGCAGGACCCGCATGCCGGGCACGGCATGGGCGAAGCCGCCGCGCAGGCCTCCCCCGGTCCGCTCATGGAAACCCCGCCGCCACCCGAAGCAGGCATCGGGCCGCCGCGCGCGGCTGATGCGATCTGGGGGGCGGACGCCATGGCCGCCTCGCGCGAGGACCTGAAGCGCACGCATGGCGACTTTCCGATCTTCTGGTTCCAGGGCGACCGCTTCGAGACGCAGATGCGGGACGGGGCGGACGCATATCTCTGGGATATCCAGGGCTATTACGGCTCACCCGCCAGCCGGTTGTGGTTCAAGTCCGAGGGCGAGGGCGAATGGGGCGCAAACCCCGATGATGCCGAAGTGCAGGCGCTCTATGCCAAGGCCTTCATGCCCTTCTGGGACGTTCAGGCCGGCATCCGCCACGACATCGGCGGCCCGGACACCACCCATGCCGTCATCGGCGTACAGGGCCTTGCGCCCTACATGTTCGAGGTGGACGCCGCGCTGTTCCTCAGCACCCGCGGCGATCTGACCGCGCGGATCGAGGCCGAGGTTGACCAGCGCATCACCCAGCGCCTGATCCTCCAGCCGCGCCTTGAGGCCAATCTGTCGGCGCAGGACATCCCGCTGCTCGGCATCGGCGCAGGGCTCGACCAGATCGAGGTCGGCGCGCGGCTGCGCTATGAAATCCGTCGCGAATTCGCGCCTTATATCGGCATCGAGCAATCATGGCGCATGGGCCAGGGCGCGGACTTTGCCCGCTTGCGCGGCGAGGGCACTTCAGCCACCAGCCTCGTCGCCGGGATCCGTTTCTGGTTCTGACAACACGAAGGACAATTATCCTCCCATGCGTATTGCTGCCCTTTTCGCCGCCCTCGCCCTCACTGCGCTCGCGCCGTCAGCCCCGCTGCTGGCCAAGGTGAAGCTGGCCGCCTCGACTCCGGCGGCAGGGGCCAAGGCCAAATCACCCAAGACGGTCACCCTCACCTTCTCCGAGAAGGTCAACCCGGCCAAGGCCACCGCGGCGATCATCATGACCGCAATGCCGGGCATGGCGAACCACGGCGAAATGCCGATCCGCAACTTCACCGCCAGCTGGTCAGCCGACGGCAAGACCATGACGCTGACCCTGAAAAAGCCCCTGCCCGCCGGCACCTATGATGTGCGCTGGCAGGCCGCCGGAGCCGACGGCCATGCCATGACGGGCAAGGTCACTTTTGACGTTGGATAAGCGGCTCGGGGCTAACCAGCCTTGGCCGCGATCCAATCATCCACCCGCCGCTCGAGGATCGAGAGCGGCTGCGATCCGCTGGCGATCAGCAGGTCGTGGAAGCCCTTGATATCGAACTTTGCGCCCAGCTTGGCCTCGGCCCGCTGGCGCAGTTCCATGATCTTGAGCATCCCGATCTTGTAGCCGGTCGCCTGCCCCGGCAGCGTGATATAACGCCGCACTTCCGACCGTGACCGCTCGATCGGCTGGCGGCCGGTGGTGTTCATGTAGGTGACCGCCTCATCCTCGGTCCAGCCCAGCGCGTGGAGGCCGGTATCGACCACCAGCCGCGCGGCGCGGAACAGTTCGGCATCCAGCCGCATGAAGTCTGCCGCCACATCGGGGAAAGCGCTCATCTCCTTGCAGAGGTTCTCGGCATAAAGCGCCCAGCCCTCACCGAAGGCGACATAGCCGGTGACAGAACGGAACTTCGGCCCGCCCTGCTGGCGCACCTGAATGTCGCCCTGCATGTTATGGCCGGGCACCGCTTCATGGCACATCAGCGTGTACATCGCCGCCGGATCGGGGACGGTGCCGACAAGATGGACATAGGTCTTGGCCGGACGCTTGCCATCGGGGCTCGGAGCCGAGGCATGGGCCGCGCCGCCTGCGACTTCGGAGAAGGCAGGCTCGCGCACCACTTCGATCCCGTAAGCGGGCAGCGTGCCGAAGTACGGCGCCAGCAGCGTCCGGGTGCGGGCGACGAAGGCGTTGGCGGTGTCGAGATATTCCTTGCGCGCCGCATCGTCATACTGGCGCGGCGGGTTCAGCTTTGCACGCGCGGCATAGAAGGCGTGGCGATCGGCCAGCCCTGCCTGCTTTGCCAGCGCATCCTGCTCGGCCTCGATCCGCGCGACTTCGGCGCGGCCCTTGGCGTGGATTTCGGCGGCGGTCATGTCGGTGGTGGTGACCAGCTTCAATTCACGCTCGTAATAGGCAAGGCCATCGGGCAGCGTCAGCGCGCCGACCTTGCCGCTGGGAGCGGTGGGCAGGCTCGCTTCGGCCCAGGCGATGACCTTGGCGTAGGCGGGCCTGGTGGCGAGAATCGCGGCCTTCGCCTCTTCGAGCAGCGCGTCCGCTTCGGCCTGCGAGAGCTTGCCGCCGGTGACGAGCGCGGCGGTCTTGGCCTGCACATCGGCCCACAGCGCGGCATCGGCACCATCCCCGAACGGCGCGCCGGACGTCAGCTTGCGGCTGCCTTCAATGATCGTCTCGATCTGGAAGCGCGGCGGATTGACGCCCGCCGCCTGGCTCGCCTTGGTGCGCTCCAGCGCGCCATCAAGCATCGCTGGCAGACCGCGCAGGCGGGCGATGTAGTTTTTCAGATCGGTCACATCGGCAACCGAGTGGGTGTTGATCAGGAAATCGGGCAACTGGCTATGCGCCGAATAGAGCCGCGAATAGAACGGCGGGCGATAGATGCGGTTGGCGAAGGACTGTTCCGCGCGCTCGGCCTCAAGCACCCAGATGTCGAAATTGACCTGGCCCTCGGGCGAAAGCTTCGCCCGGTCGAACTGCGCCTTCATCCGTGCGGCGCTGGCCTTGCGCCATTCGACTTCAGCCTTGGCGCCCGCGTCCGAATTGTCGTTCCAGCGGTCGCCGCCCTCCTTGATCCCGAGGCGGGTGGCGAGCTGCGGCTGGGTTTTCACATAGGCGGCGAATTCGGCATCGAGGAAGGCGGTCAGGCGCGCGTCCTCGCTTTGGGCGGGGGCGGCGGCAGGAGCGGTCTGGGCGAGCGCCCCTGCGGCAGGAAGCGTCACCGCGGCAAGCGCCATGGCGAGGCTGAAAGTCAGCTTGTGCGTCATCGATATGTCCCTTTTGCGCCGCACTGCGGCTTGACCCACTGCCTAGCGGGCAAGGAACACCGGATGAAGCCCCCTTCGTCGATGCCGGTTGCCCGTTCAGCCGAGCGGCAGGTCCAGCGCCTCGGCCACGGCGGCATGGGTGATCTTCCCGCCCGCCACGTTGAGCCCTGCGGCAAGGTGCGGATCGGCCGCCATCGCGCCTTGCGCGCCCAGATTGGCCAGCTTCAGCACGAAGGGCAGCGTCGCATTGCCCAGCGCCATGGTGCTGGTGCGTGCCACCGCGCCGGGCATATTGGCGACGCAGTAGTGGATCACGCCGTCCACCACGAACACCGGGTCTTCGTGGGTCGTGGCATGGCTGGTTTCAAAGCACCCGCCCTGATCGATCGCGATATCGACCACCACCGCGCCGGGGCGCATGGCGGCGATCATTGCACGGGTGACGAGCCTCGGCGCTGCCGCCCCCGGCACCAGCACCGCTCCGATCACGAGGTCAGCGCCCGCCACCGCCTCGGCAATCGCGGAAGAGGACGAGAAGGCGGTCTTGATCGTACTGCCAAACTGCGCGTCCAGTTCAGCCAGGCGGCGGTTGGATATGTCGAAGATCGTCACGTCGGCGCGCAGGCCCACGGCCATCTGCGCCGCGTTCACGCCCGCAACCCCGCCGCCGAGGATCACCACCTTGCCCGGCTCCACACCGGGAACCCCGCCCAGCAGCACCCCGCGCCCGCCCTGATGCTTTTCGAGGTAATGCGCGCCGCACTGCACGCTCATCCGCCCGGCGACTTCCGACATCGGCTTGAGCAAGGGCAACGAACCATCGGGCGCGGTCACCGTCTCGTAGGCGATGCAGGTCGCGCCGCTCGCCATCAGCCCCTCGGCCTGCGGCTTGTCGGCGGCAAGGTGGAGGTAGGTGAACAGCAGGTGGTCTCCGCGCAACATCGCCACTTCGGCAGCTTGCGGCTCCTTGACCTTGACGATCATCTGCGCCGCATCGAACACCGCAGCCGCATCGGGGAGGATCGTCGCACCGGCGGCGACATAGGCGGCATCGACGAAATCGACGCCAAGCCCGGCACCTGCCTGCACCACCACCTCATGCCCCGCACGGGTCAGCTCGGCAACCGCCGCCGGCGTGAGGCCAACACGGTATTCGTTGTTCTTGATCTCGGTAGGGACGCCGACACGCATGGGATCTCTCCTGTAATTTTCGTGCGCGCAGATATAACTTAATTGACCCGCACAATCTTTGCGATATCGGGGCTGCACAGGGCGTCTCGGTGCAAGATTATCGCGTGGACGTTCCAATCGGCGCAAAGGCTTCCCGCATGGACCGTATCGACCGGAAAATTCTTGATCTGCTGGCCTTGGACTCGCGCCTCACCGGCGAACAGCTGGGGGCTCGTGTCGGCCTCTCCCCGTCTGCGGCGCACCGCCGGGTCAAGGCGCTGGAGGAAAGCGGCGCGATCATCGGTTACCGGGCGCGGTTATCCAAGGCGGCGCGCGGCAACCCCTCGACCGTGTTTGTGCAAGTCACCCTGACCGACCAGCGGCAGGCAACCATGCTTGCCTTTGAAGAGGCGCTGGCCCGCACGCCGCAGGCGGCCGAAGCCTATTTGATGAGCGGCCAGTCCGATTATCTCGTCAAGGTGCTGGTACCGGGCGACGACAGCTACGAACGTATCCACCGCGAGATCCTCTCGGCGCTTCCCGGTGTGCAGCGGCTGGTCAGCCAGTTCACGATCCGCACGCTCGAAGGCGGCGACTGAACCCTGCCGCGCCGGACACTCGTCGCGTTCCAGCAGGGCTTGGTCGCAGCGCCTCTTGTTTTTCCCCGCCGCATGGAGATCTGCGCTGCGCCCTTCTGTGACAGTTCAGGGTCACGATTGCAGTGGAATGTTAGTTTCCCGCCCAGTATAGGACCGTCATGGCAACGCCGATCTACGAATTTGGCCAAATTCCGCGGGTCGATGCGGCAGCCAAGCCTCGCGCGCGGGCGCGGCGCGTGCGCGATGCGGGGCAAGCGCCAACGGTGGGCGTGATCTACAATCCGCGCAGCCATCGCAACCTCGGGGCAGATTTCGACTGCGGGCTATGCCCCCATGTCCACATCGCCCAGCCGCGCGAGCGCGGGCAACTGCCCGAGGCGCTGGCCGAGTTCGCAGCCAAGGGCATCGATCTGCTCGTCATCAATGGCGGCGATGGCACCGTGCGCGATGTGCTGACCTGCGGACAGGCGATCTTCGGGGATGATTGGCCCGCCATCGCGGTGCTCCCCAAGGGCAAAACCAATGCGCTCACCGTCGATCTCGGCGTGCCCGAGGACTGGGGCTTGCAGGACGCGATCGATGCGCTCGATCATGGCAGCCGCGTCTATCGCCGCCCGATGCAGGTCGCCCATGCGAGCGAGCCGGGCAAGCGCGTGGCAGGATTCATCCTTGGCGCAGGGGCCTTCACCCTGGCGACGGGGGCCGGGCAAAGCGCACACAAGCTCGGCGCGTTCGACAGTATGGTGGTGGCCGTCACCAGCCTGTGGGCGTTGCTGCAATCGCTGTTCGCCACCCGCGGCAATCCGTGGCGCAAGGGCGCGCGGATGCGCATCGGCCTGGGCGCGGCGGACGCACCGATGGCGCATAGCGGCCACGGCGATCCCGAAAGGCGCCAGCTGCTGTTCGCCTCGACGCTGGAGCGCCTGCCGGCCGGAATCAATCCCTTCGGCGCGCTGAAGGGCGGGCTGAAGCTGGTCGCGCTCGATCAGCTCTCGCGCCGCACCACCGCGCTGATCCCGCTGGTGCTGCTGGGCCGGTACAACGGCTCCCTGCGTGAACGCGGCATCCACCAGATCACCGCCACCCAGTTCAACCTGTCGATCGACGACCAGTTCATCCTCGATGGTGAGGCCTTCCCTCCGGGCGATTACCGCATCGAACAGGGACCGGAGCTGGCCTTCATAGCTCCATGAGCGTGGCATCACCGGCGCTGGCAGAGCGCATCGCCGCGCGTCTTTCGGCCCCTGTCGATCCCGCTGTCGCAGGCTTCGCGCGTGCCCTTGCCGAAGCGGCCGGCGCGCGCGCGGTGCTGTTTTACGGATCAAACCTCAGAACCGGATCGCTCGAAGGGGTGCTCGATTTCTACATCCTGCTGCCCGGCACAGCGGAAAGCGCGATCTGGCCGACGGTTTCCTATCACGAGCGCGCGCACGAGGGCATGACCCTGCGCGCCAAGGTCGCGACCATGGCGCTTTCCACCTTTGCCCGCGCCGCTGGCGGGGAACTTACCGACACCACCATCTGGGCGCGCTTCGTGCAGCCGAGCGCGCTGATCTGGACGGCCGACGATACCGCCCGCGCCGAGGTGATCGCCGCCGTCGCTTCCGCCGCCACCACCGCTGCCCGCCTTGCCGCGGCGCTCGGCCCCCGCAGCGGCACGGCGGAGGATTACTGGCGCGCCTTGTTCCGCGCCACCTATGCGGCCGAATTCCGGGTCGAGAAGGGCGGGCGCGAGAATGATATTCTCAGCGTCAATGCCGATCACTTCGCCGGGTTGCTACCGCTGGCGCTGGCAGCGGCGGAGATCGACCCCGGCGCGAACGGCACCACCCTCACGCCGCAACTGGCGGCAGGCGAACGGGCGCAGACCTTGCGTTGGTGGAAGCGCCGCCGCCGGATGGGCAAACCGCTCAATCTGCTGCGGCTGGTGAAGGCCAGCACCACGTTTGAGGGCGCGGCGCGCTATGCCGCGTGGAAGATCGAGCGGCACACGGGGATGCCGGTCAAGCTCACGCCCTTCCGCGAACGCTGGCCGCTATTGGCCGCGCCGCAAGTCTTGTGGGACTTGAGCCAGTACCGCCGCCGCCAGCGCTAAAGATACTGCATCGAGATCGTCATGCGGGTGATCCCCTCGCCCGCACGGAAGCGCGTCTTTTCCACCGAGGGCGGACGCGGGACGAGGCCGAGGAACTTGCTGATCCCCGGGTTGTTCGACATCCCCGCGCCGTCGGTGGAAACGTCGGTCTGGCGGTTGCCATTGGCGTCGTGCTGCACGGCAATGGCGAAATCGCCGGTCGCGGGGAGCGGCACGCACACCGTCATGCTGCCCGCCTGCGGCTTGGCATCAACGCGTATGACGTAACGCTTGCTCACCAGCCAGTCTGCCTTGGTGGCCGGATAGGCGCGCACGAACAGGTTGCCCGCCGAGGATTTCAGCCCCGTCACCGTGATCCGTACCGCGGGGCCGTTGCCCGCGGCGCACTCGCCCAGATCATTGTTCATGCTGCGCGCATAGGCATAGCCCTGCGCGGCGACCGGCGCGGCAATCACGCCAGCCAGCACCGCAGCCACCAGCACAGGGCGGCGGGCAAAACGGGAGAAAGGCGAAAAAGCGGTCATGTCTGTTCCGTGGGTAAGGGGAGAGGGACGAGGGCGCAAGGCGGGCGCAACGTCGATGCCGGGCCCCGTGTGATCCGCCAAATGACACGATCCGCCTGAATTGCGGCTTAATTGGCCCAAGGCCTGCCGTTCACGGTGGAAAAGCGCACCTTCCCGCCTTGTCGCGCGAATCACCGCGACCCTATGGCCAGTAAAGCGTCCAAGAAAGGCTTATCGCCCGCGCCATGCCCACGCCCCTGATCTCGCCCTCGATCCTGTCTGCCGACTTTGCCCGGCTGGGCGAGGAAGTGCGCGCTGTCGATGCGGCAGGCGCTGACTGGATCCATATCGACGTGATGGACGGCCATTTCGTGCCGAACATTACCATCGGGCCGGACGTAGTGAAGGCGCTGCGCCCGCACACCACCAAGCCCTTTGACGTCCACCTGATGATCGCGCCGGTCGATCCCTACCTTGAGGCTTTCGCCAACGCGGGGGCGGATATTATCACCGTCCACCCCGAAGCCGGCCCGCACATCCACCGCACGCTGCAAGCGATCAAGGCGCTGGGCAAGAAGGCGGGCGTGGTGATCAATCCCGGCACGCCGGTCGAGGTGCTCGACAACCTCATGGATCTGGCTGACCTTGTGCTGGTGATGAGCGTCAACCCCGGCTTTGGCGGGCAGAGCTTCATCCCTTCGCAGCTCGACAAGATCGCCCGCATCCGCTCGATGATCACGCGCTCTGGCCGCGCGATCCACCTTGAGGTCGATGGCGGGGTCAATGCCGAAACGGCGCGGATGTGCATCGAGGCCGGGGCCGATGTGCTGGTTGCAGGCTCGGCCACCTTCAAGGGCGGGCCTGACCATTACGCCGCCAATATCGCAGCGTTGAAGGGCGAGAGGTAATGGCAACCCTGCTCCGCTCCCCGGCAGCCACCCGCGCCGAGGCGCTGGTCGAGCGGGTTGCGGATGCGCCGGTGCTGCCATTGGGAACAGGAACGGAGCCGGGAGCCGAGGGGGCTGGCGATCCCGCCCCCGCGCCGCCGCCGCAGGAACCCTCGCGCGCGCTGGCCCTGTCGGACGTCATCACTGTCAAATCGGCGCCCGGCGAGGCGCTGATCCGGCTTGCCTATCGCCTCGGCATCCCGGGCCATGCGCTCAGCCAGCCGTTCCGCCGCCCGCAGGCGCTGCGGGTGCTGGCGACGGTCGAAAGCCCCAATCGCGGTGACCGCGCGGCGGGCACGGCCCTGCGCGCCGGGCATTTTCTCATTCACGGCGTCCGCCTTCCCATCTCCAGCTTCGATTTCTCGCTGCCTGCGCACCATGCGCCCGGGGTGGAGCGGGTGGTCCATTCCTTCGGCTGGCTCGCCGATCTTGCCGCCAGCGCGCCGCGCGGCGATGGCGCCGCCGTGGCCGAGCGGATCGCGGGCCTCTGGCTCCACGGTCACGCCGCCCCCGGCAAGGGGCCGGCGTGGGAGCCGGAACTGGCGGGACTCAGGCTGGTCGCATGGCTGGTCCACGCCCCGTTGATGCTCGGCGGCAATGACAAGGCCCTGAAATCGCGCCTGCTCGCCGCCATTGCCGAGACCGCCGGTTGGCTCGACAAGCGCGCGCCCAGGGAACCGGCGGGCTTCGGGCAGGTCGCCGCCTTTGCCGGGATCGTCGCGGCCGGGCTGCTGCTGCCCCATGGCAAGCCGCGGCGGCTGTTCGGCGAGGCGGGGCTGGTCAAGGCGCTCGGCGATATGGTGGGCGAAGATGGCGGCGTGCTTTCGCGCTGCCCCGCCGCCCAGCTTGAGGCGATCCGCCTGCTCACCGATCTGATTGCCTGCTACGAAGCGATGAAGGTCACGCCCCCGCCTGCACTGGGCGTGATGCGCGAATTGCTGGTGCCGCCGCTGCTGGCGCTGCGGCATGGCGACGGCGCACTCGGCAACTGGCAGGGGCAGGGCGCGATTCCGGCCGACCGGGTCAATGCCGTGATCGAGGCGAGCGGCGTGCGCACCCGTCCGCTGGCACAGGCGGGGGGCTGGGGATACAACCGCATCAAGGCCGGCGAAACCCTGCTGCAATTCGACACCGCCCCGCCCCCGCGTGAACGCCATGCGCGCACCGGCTGCGCCTCCACGCTCGCCTTCGAACTGTCGGACGGACCGCAGCGGATCATCGTCAATTGCGGCGGCGCGGCGCTGGCGGGCGGACAGGTGCCTGCGCGCATCGGACAGGGCTTGCGGGCCACCGCCGCTTTTTCCACCATGGTGCTCGATAACGCCAATTCCACCGCGGTCTTGCTCCACGGCCAGCTCGGCAAGGGAGTGGAAACCGTGGCGATCGACCGCCGCCAGATCGCGCGGCCCGGTTTCCGTGAAGCGACCCGGATCGAGGGCGCGCATGATGGCTATGCCAGCCGTTTCGGCCTCACCCACCAGCGCATCCTGACCCTGTCGGGTGACGGGACCGATCTGGCGGGCGAGGATATCCTTGTGCCCGCCGCCAAGAACGGCAAGCGCGGCAAGATCGCCTTTGCCATCCGCTTCCACCTCGGGCGCGGGGTGGAGGTGCAGCTTTCCCCCGACAAGTGCGGCGCCAGCCTGCTGCTCCCTGACGGTCGGCTCTGGCAATTCCGGCTCGGCGGCGATAGGGGCGGGGCCGGCGAGATCACCTTGCACGCCGAGGACAGCCTGTGGGTCGACGGAGACGGCCGCCCGCACGCAACCGAGCAGCTGGTGATCGAGGGACTGGCATTGCGCAGCGGGGGGCAATTCTCCTGGCGCTTCAGGAAGACAGGATAGATTCCACAATGACCGATGCTGTGATCCGGCGGGCGCTGCTTTCAGTGTCCGACAAGAGCGGTTTGGCCGATCTGGGCCGTGAACTGGCCGCGCGCGGCGTTGAGCTGGTCAGCACGGGCGGCACCGCCAAAGCACTGCGCGATGCGGGCCTTGCCGTGAAGGACGTTTCCGACCTCACCGGCTTCCCCGAGATGATGGACGGGCGGGTGAAGACCTTGCACCCCACCGTCCACGGCGGACTGCTCGCCCTGCGCGACAACCCCAAACACGTCGCCGCGATGGAAGCCCACGGGATCGGCGCGATCGATCTGGTGGTGGTCAACCTCTACCCCTTCGAGGCGACCGTCGCCAAGGGCGCGGCCCGCGCGGAAGTGATCGAGAATATCGACATCGGCGGGCCATCTATGGTGCGCTCTGCCGCCAAGAACCACGGCTTCGTGACGATCCTCACCGATCCGGCAGACTACGCCACGCTGACCCAGGAAATGGACGCCAATGGCGGCGCGACCACCCAAGCCTTCCGCACCCGCATGGCCGGCAAGGCCTATGCCCGCACCGCCGCCTATGATGCGGCGATTGCCAGCTGGTTCGCCTTCGCTGATCCCGAGGGCGAGACGACGCCCTTCCCCGAGACGCTCCCCATCGCCCTCAAGCGCGCCGACACGCTGCGCTACGGCGAAAACCCGCACCAGAGCGCGGCGATCTATGTCCCGCAAGTCACTGGCACCGCAGGCGTTCCGCAGGCGACCCAGTTGCAGGGCAAGGAGCTGAGCTACAACAACCTGAACGACGCCGATGCCGCGCTGGAACTCGCCGCGGAATTCGCCGGGCAGGAACCGGCTGTTGTCATCGTCAAGCACGCCAACCCTTGCGGCGTGGCGCAAGGCGGCTCGCTGCTCGCTGCGTGGGAAGCGGCCTTGGCCTGCGATTCGGTCTCGGCCTTTGGCGGCATCGTTGCCGTGAACACCGAGCTTGATGCCGCCACTGCCGAGGCGATTTCGGCGATCTTCACCGAGGTGGTGATCGCGCCTTCTGTCTCCGCTGAAGCGCGCGAAATTTTCGCGAAGAAGAAGAACCTGCGCCTGCTGGAATGCGGCGCGCTTCCCGATCCGCGCCGCGCAGGGCTGGCGCTCAAGACCATTGCCGGCGGCGTGCTGATCCAGTCGCGCGATGCAGGGTCGGTCAGCCTCGATGATCTCAAGGTCGTCACCAAGCGCGCACCCACGCAGCAGGAATTGAAGGACTGCCTGTTCGCCTGGACCGTGGCCCGCCACGTCAAGTCCAACGCCATCGTTTATGCCAAGGACGGCGCGACCGCGGGTATTGGCGCAGGCCAGATGAACCGCCGCGATTCGGCGCGCATCGCTGCGATCAAGGCCAAGGAAGCCGCCGAAACCTATGGCTGGGCCGCCCCCCGCACACAGGGCAGCGCAGTCGCCTCGGACGCCTTCTTCCCCTTCGCCGACGGGCTGATCTCCGCCGCCGAAGCGGGCGCAACTGCGGTGATCCAGCCGGGCGGATCAATCCGCGACGACGAGGTGATCGCTGCTGCGGATGCCGCGGGCCTCGCGATGGTGTTCACCGGCATGCGGCATTTCCGGCACTGACTTTTTGGGAGGGCGCCTCCGCGCCCTCCTCCTCGGTGCGTTTCGATCCTGCGGGATCGAGCACCTGCGGGCGGCCGGTCGGCCTTGCGGCCCTTTGGGCCGGATTGCGCCTTCCTACAGGCTGGCTTTGAGGTGAGGGGCCTCTAGGTTGGCTCTGGACGGCGTCTGGAAGGGGTCTGACGGGGGTCTAAGGGGGGTCTGGAGCGGGCTAGACACGGTCTAGAACGGCGCTTTTCTCCACTTAATGCTCTGAAATTGAGTGATATTCTGCATTTCCGGCGCGCATTTTGCGCCAAATCGCCGGTTTCGCCGCCATTTCGCGCCTCCGCAGCCATACCCGGCCCGCCCGATTGTAGGAAAGCCCCGCGCTGTCCCCCCTGCGCAGACCGCCCTCCCGCACCTCGTCGCAGCGGCTGCACGGCTCGGCCCGGTTGAGGCCGGGGCGCAACTATTCCTCGCCATTTTCGTAACCAGTATAGGGCCACAAAGTGTCACGGCCCCGCGCCAGTTCATCCCGCCGCAATCCGGCTGCGGGCAAAGAACCGGCGGACACCCGCGAATCACGAGCACCCCATGCGTCTCTTTTCTTCCGACCTGTTTCGCTATTTCGGCATCGGCTTCGCGCTTGGCGCGGTGATGATTGTCGGCGGACACGCGGAAAGCTGGAACGCGGCGGTGGTATCGCCCGCACAGGCCGCAGAGCTGCGCTCCCCCGCGCCAGCCATTCCTGCCCCCTCGGACGAGTTCGTGATCGCCCCTGCCAAGGGCTGATCCCATGCACAAAATCGCCGCCATCCTCGCCGCCGGTTCGCTGGCGCTGGCTGCGTGCGCCGGTCCTGTCGCCGCCGAGGAGCCCGTCAACGCTCCGGCTGCCACCCGGCTCGCCAAGGAAGCAAAAGGCCTCAAGACCGCGGTCTTTGCAGGCGGGTGTTTCTGGGGGGTCGAGGCGGTGTTCAGCCACGTCAAGGGCGTCAAAGGCGCGGTCTCGGGCTACCATGGCGGCACCCGAAAGAGCGCCAGCTACGAGCTGGTGTCAGGCGGCGTGACCGATCATGCCGAAGCCGTGCAGATCACCTATGACCCGGCGGTGGTGCGCTATGACCAATTGCTGCGGATCTTCTTCTCGGTGGTCGCCGACCCGACCTTGAAGAACCGGCAAGGCCCGGACGTGGGCACCCAATACCGCGCCGCCATTGTGCCGATGAACGCCGAACAGGGCGCGGTCGCCAAGGCCTATATCGCGCAGCTCGGCAAATCGGGGGTGTGGAAGAAGCCGATCGTGACCGGGATCGAGCCTTACAAGGCGTTCTACCGGGCCGAGGCCTATCATCAGGACTTCATGTTCAACAATCCCAAGCACGGCTACATCCGCCGCTGGGACGCGCCCAAGGTGGCGGCTTTGAAAACGATGTTCCCGGCCCATTACCGGGCGACGTTCCTGAAGGATGGTGGTTAGGCGGGGATCGCGCTGGGATCGCGCTGGCGCGCGATGCAGACCCCCCGCCCCGCCTCCCCACCCGGCCACCACAGAATAGTGGTACTATTGGTGGCCGGGTGGGGAGGCGGGGCGGGGGTCTGCGCCACCGAAGGTGGCAAGCGAACAAGACGCCCCCACTGGCGTTCACCGGCTTGTCTCATTATATCGGCAGATATGGGACAACACGCACACGATCATTCGGGCCATCGGCATAACGAACACACAGGCGCAGACCTCGTCACCGAGGCGGCTCGCGCGCTGGTGGCCGCCGGAGAGCAATGGACCGCGATGCGCGAGTCGGTGTTCGGAGAACTGGCGCGGCATGATCGCCCGGTTTCGGCCTATGACATTGCCGACAATCTTTCCGCCGCGCGGGGCAAGCGGGTTGCGCCCAATTCGGTCTATCGCATCCTTGATGTGTTTGTGGCCAACAACCTGGCGATGCGCGTGGAAAGCGCCAATGCCTATCTCGCCAACACCCATCCGGGCTGCGCGCATGACTGCATCTTCCTGGTCTGCGACGAATGCGGCGAGGCTGCCCATGTCGATGACGAGGAGGTAAGCCGCGCCGTCCGCGCCATCGCTGCCGGGCGTGATTTCAAGGCGGAGCGCCCGGTGCTGGAGATCCGCGGGCGGTGCAAGGCCTGCGCCTGAACGAACGCATTCGCGTTTGGGGGGAACCAAAGCGGGTGCCCACGAATTGATCTGCCTCAACCCTTCATCGACACACCCGATTTGCCAGTGTAAGGCTGGGCCGTATGACACAACCGCCTTACACTCCGCTGCTCGATCAGGTTGACACTCCCGACGATCTGCGTCGCCTCAAGCCTGACCAGCTCCGCCAGCTCGCGGACGAATTGCGCTCCGAAATGATTGACGCTGTCAGCGTTTCGGGCGGGCACCTTGGATCGGGGCTGGGGGTGGTCGAACTGACCGTTGCGATCCACTATGTGTTCAACACGCCGACCGACAAGCTGGTGTGGGACGTGGGCCACCAGTGCTATCCGCACAAGATCATCACCGGACGGCGTGACCGCATCCGCACGCTGCGGCAGGGCGGGGGGCTTTCGGGCTTCACCAAGCGTTCGGAAAGCGAATATGATCCGTTTGGCGCGGCGCACTCCTCCACCTCGATCTCGGCGGCGCTGGGCTTTGCCATTGCCAACAAGCTGAAGGGTGAGCCGGGGCGCGGCATCGCGGTTATCGGCGATGGCTCGATGAGCGCCGGCATGGCCTATGAGGCGATGAACAACGCGGCGCAGGCGGGCAACCGGCTGATCGTGATCCTGAACGACAATGACATGTCGATTGCGCCGCCGGTGGGCGGGCTTTCAGCCTACCTTGCGCGCATGGTGTCGTCCTCCGAATATCTCGGCATCCGCAGCCTCGCCAGCCGGACGATCCAGAAGATGAGCCGCCGCCTGCACGGTGCGATCGGCAAGGCCGAGGAATTCACCCGCGGCATGGTGACCGGCGGGACGCTGTTTGAAGAACTGGGCTTCTATTATGTCGGCCCGATTGACGGGCATAATCTCGATCACCTGCTCCCCGTGCTGGAGAACGTGCGCGACACCAGCGAAGGCCCGGTGCTGATCCATGTCGTGACCGAGAAGGGCAAGGGCTATGCCCCGGCGGAAAACTCGGCGGACAAGTATCACGGCGTGCCCAAGTTCAACGTCGTCACCGGCGAAAAAGCCAAAAGCGCGCCTTCCGCGCCGGCCTATCAGGACGTCTTCGGCCTGACGCTGGCGAAGCTGGCCGAGACGGACGACAAGATCTGCGCGATCACCGCCGCCATGCCTTCGGGCACGGGCGTCGACAAGTTTGCGAAGGCGCACCCCACCCGCACCTTCGATGTCGGCATTGCCGAACAGCACGCAGTGACCTTTGCGGCGGGTCTCGCTGCCGAGGGAATGCGGCCCTTTGCGGCGATTTACTCCACCTTCCTCCAGCGCGCTTACGATCAGGTGGTGCACGATGTGTGCATCCAGAACCTGCCCGTGCGCTTCGCGATTGACCGCGCAGGGCTGGTCGGCGCCGACGGGGCGACCCACGCTGGCAGCTTCGACATCACCTATCTCGCCACCCTGCCCAACATGGTGGTGATGGCCGCCGCCGACGAGGCGGAGCTGGTCCACATGACCTACACCGCCGCCGAATATGACGACGGCCCGATCGCCTTCCGCTACCCGCGCGGCAACGGCACCGGGGTTCCGCTGCCGGAAGTTCCGGTGAAGCTGGAAATCGGCAAGGGCCGGCTGGTGCGTGAAGGCACCAAGGTTGCGATTCTCTCGCTGGGCTCGCGCCTGACCGAAGCACTCAAGGCCGCTGACACGCTGGAGGCCAAGGGCCTTTCCACCACGGTCGCCGACCTGCGCTTTGCCAAGCCGCTCGACGAAGACATGATCGCCAAGCTGATGCGCACCCACGAGGTGATAGTCACCGTCGAGGAAGGCTCGATCGGCGGCCTCGGCGCGCATGTGCTGACCTTTGCCAGCGACACCGGCCTCACGGATAACGGCTTGAAGGTACGCACACTGCGCCTGCCCGATACCTTCATCGATCACGAAGACCCGATGAAGCAGTATGACGAAGCCGGCCTCAACGCCCCGCAGATCGTGGATACGGTGCTGAAGGCGCTGAAGCATAACAGCACGGGCGTGGACGCAGGCGAGGAAGTGCGGGCTTGATCCTGGCGCTTGCCAGCCTTGCCGCCACGCTTCAGGCGGCGGCAGCTGCCGAGCCTGTACGCTACGACCATCTCCCTCCCAAGGAGATGCGCGCCGCAATCGAGGCTTGCGGGTTCAAACAGGTGTGGGTCGGGCGCGACAAGCGGAAGCGTTCGGTCGTGCGTGTCAGCGACACCGCCGCGACAGACGATCAGCTGACTTGTGCGGCGGTTGTCATCGACAAGACCTTCTACTCCGACGAATTCGCGCCCCCGCTGGCTGAACGCTTCGCACCGATCCGCGCCGCTGTTGCCCTCCCGCGCCAACTCGATGAGGCGCGCGCCCGCTTTGCCCGGGAGCCCCAGCGCGGCACCCCGCCCGAGCGGCAGGAGGGGGAAACCGACCTCGCCCTCGCCAAGCGGGTCGAGCAGTTCTGCGGCCCCGGCTCGGCTGGCGCGGTTCTGGAGGAAGGCGGGCGCATCGTCATCTCGCAAGGCTGGATGCAGGAACAGATGAACGGCCCGGGGGGGATCGTCGCCATGTCCAGCACGATGGGCTGCCTGTTTCAGGCCTCGGTCATCGCCGGGTTCCAGTTCGGCGGAACCGCGGGCGGTTAGCGCCTGTCGGCAGCGGGCATCCCGCCCGGCCGGGTGATCAGCAGCGCCTCGGGATTCGCAGGCGGTTCGACCGGAGCCGCCGCGTCCTCGGGCGGGGGCGCAGGCTGGGCCGCCTTCAGCGCCTCCAACTCTTCCAGCCACATCCGGTCGCGTTCCGAAATCGGCTCGCCCTTGAGCTGCGCAATATCCCGCCGCCGCTGGGCGAGGTAGCTTTCGCGGCGCAGGCGATAGGGATCGTCGGAATTCTGGATGGCCGCGATTTCCCGATCAAACGCCACGCGCTGGTCCAGCGAATTCACGATGAAATAGGGGATCGTATAGCTCGGCCGATTGAACGGCTTGCCGACCGCAAAGGGCAGCAGCGCCTGATCCAGCGTCAGCCCGATAATGTCGCGCGCGCTTGTCGGCCCGGTCACCGGCACAAACAGGTATGGCCCCGGACCGATGCCATAGAACCCCATCGTATTGCCAAACCCGTTGCGGCGATAGGGCAAGTCCGCCCGCTTACCCGCCACATCGAACAGGCCTCCCACCCCGATGGTGGAGTTGATCGCCAGCCGCCCCAGCGTTTCGAACGCCTTGCCGACCTTGCCTTGCAGCAGGAAATTCAGCGCATTGCTCGGCTCGCCCAGATTGCGCACGACATTGCCGAGGCCGTCGCGCACCGGTTCCGGCACGCCGTTGTTGTAGATATCGGCGAGCGGTTTCACCATCGCCTGATCAACCGCCTGGGTGATGCGGTAGCTTTCTTCGTTGATCGCTTCGATGGGATCGCTTTTGGGCGGGCCGATCTGGCCTTCGACGACGATTTCGTTCACCGGCCCTTCGCCTTTGGCTGGTGGCGGGACGGGCGCGCCTTGGGCGGGGGCAGCACCCTCCTGCGCAGCGGCAAGGCTCCACGCCAGCGGGAGCACCCGGGCCGTCACGGGCAGCGACGGGGCGGGCGACTCCAGCGGCAGCGGCGGGGTGACCGCAAGCGCGGCGCTCAGCAGCGAAGGCGAGGCGGCAAGCAATCCAAAGCCGGGCATCGAATTCCTTTCTCCTCAGCCTTTGGGGGGATCACGCCCCGCAGTCCATCCCGCGAGCTGTCACATTGCGCTATTCTTGCCCTTTACGGGCACGCTCTATACGCAGCCTGAATTATCGCCCTAACATTGCCGAAAGTTTCTTCCATGTCCCTGATCCAGATCACCCGCGAGGGCCCCGTCACCATTCTCACGCTCGACCGGGCGGAAACCATGAACCCCCTCGGCGCGCCGGGCGACGGGGATGAATTCGTGCAGGTCGCCAATGCGATCAACCGCGACATGGAATGCCGGGTGGTGATCCTGACCGGCGCCGGACGGGCGTTCAGCGCGGGCGGCGATGTGAAGGCGATGCGCGACAAGACCGGCACCTTCGGCGGCACGACTCCGGCGATTTCGGACGGCTACCGCGACAATATCCACCAGATGCTGCGGGCCTTGTATGGCCTGCGCGTGCCGGTGATCGCGGCGGTCAACGGCCCCGCCATCGGGCTGGGCTGCGATGTCGCCTGCCTTGCCGATATCCGTATTGCATCGGAAAGCGCGAAGTTCGGGGTGACGTTCCTCAAACTCGGGATCATCCCCGGCGATGGCGGCACCTGGATTCTCCCCCGCGTGATCGGGATGAGCCGTGCGGCCGAGCTGTTCTACACCGGCGATGTGATCGACGCCGCCACCGCGAAGGATTGGGGCCTTGTCAGCCGCGTGGTCGCGCCCGACGCGCTGATGGACGAAGCCCGCGCGCTGGCTGGCAAGATCGCGCTGCTCCCCCCGCATTCGCTGCGCCACACCAAGAACCTGCTGCGGCAGGGCCAGCAGACGAGTTACGACACCGCCTTGGAACTTGCGGCCAACACGCAGGCGATGATGCACACCACCGCCGACCATGCGGAGGGCGTTGCGGCGCTGATCGAGAAGCGCGCGGCGGTGTTCAAGGGCGAGTAATCAGACGAGCCACTTCCACACGCCAGCCGGGATGCCTGCCCGCCACAGGTGCATCCAGCTTCCCGCCAGCCACAGCGCGGTGCCCGCCAGCAGTGGCACCGCGCCGACGCTGAAGATCTGCCCGAGGCGCGGCCAGTAGGACGTGCGGCTTGACCACTCGGCCCATGCCGCACCCATCAGCTTCGCCTTCTTGCCGTCCTGCAACTTGGCACCCACCAGCGCGAGGATGCCCATCGCGGCTGCCGTGATCATGGTGCGAGTGCTCCAGAACAGCACCATGTGCGAAATCGCCCACAGCCCGATGCCCCACATCATCGGGTGACGGGTGACGCGGAACACGCCTTTCGGTTCAGCGCGGGCCTGCGCCTCCGCCATCGGGGTTGGCAGTGCCGGATTGCCCACCAGCGAGCCCGCCAGCAGCACCATCGCCGGCCATGTCAGCGCCGTGGCAATGATCCACCCGATGTCGCCCGTTCCCGGCAGGTCGGCGGGCGGCGCGGCGATGAAAGCAAAATAGACCCACCCCAGCGTTGCAAAGCTGATAGCGGTATAGGCGAGGCTGAAGCCTTTTTCGCCCAAGGCCCGCACCATCGGCGCGCGCAACGGGTGCGACATGATGAAGTGCGTGCCGACGAAGGCGACATTCGCCTCCGCCAAGATAATCAGATCCCAATCCATGGTGTCTCCCCCGGTTGGAGGGAGACTAGCCGCCGATGCCGATCAGTTCCACCTTGAAAACCAGCGTCGCATTGGCGGGGATCGGCCCGCGCCCGACCGGCCCGTAGGCGAGGTCTGCGGGGATGGCGATTTCGATCGTCTCGCCCACCCCCATCTGCGGGATGGCAAGCTGCCAGCCCTTGACCAGCCGCCCCAGTGGGAAGGTGGCGGGCTGGCCCCGGGCATAGGAGCTATCGAACACCGTCCCGTCGATCAGCTTGCCTTCGTAATGGACGGTGACGACGTCAGCGACGGTCGGCTTGCGCTCGGATGCGAGGTATTTCACCCAGCGCCAGCGCACGCCGCCATCGATGAAGTGCCAGCCATCCTGCGGGGTGAGGCCGAGCAGATACATCTGCTGCTGGGTATGCCATGCGGGGCTTTGCGCGCGCGGATCAGGCGCGGCTTCGCTGTCCTGCGCGTGGGCCGGGGCCAGCGTAAGCACGAGAGAGGCGGCCAGCGCCCCGGCGAAGCGTTTTGCGATTGCGGTCATTACCAATCGTAAGCCTTGGGCCGGTCGCTTTCGTCAAGGTCCTTGTAGCGGTCACGCAGACGGGTCTGGTGATTGGTGAGGTCCTGTTGCACCCCGCCGATCCACACCCGGGTCGGCACCGAGCCGACTTCGAGCGGATCGCCCGTCCACATCACCACATCGCCCAGCGCGCCCGCTTTCAGCACGCCCGCCTTGCCGCCCATGCCGCTGATATCGGCCGGGACGGAGCTGATCGCGGCGAAGGCCTGCCCCCAGCTCATACCGGTCGCGCCCGGTATCTTGGTGAGCGCCACAAGGTTGCCCGCCACCTGCTGCAAGCGGCGCGGGTTCTGCATCGTTGCCGCATTGATCGCGACCTTGACGCCCGCCTTGGCGAGCCGCCCGGCGTTGGATTGGGTCGCGCCCAGTTGCTCGAAGGTTTCGGGCAGGTCGATCAGGCCATTGGCGATCACCGGCACACCTGCGGCGGCGATCTCATTCGCCACCAGCCAGCCTTCGGTCGCGCCGACCAGCACCAGATCAAGCTTGGGGTATTCCTGCTTCAGCGCCAGCACGGCGCGGATATCGGCCATGCGTTCGACATCAACGTAAAGCTTCTGCTTGCCCGTCACCACCGGCACCAGCGCCTCGGCATCGAAGCGGGTGAGCAGCACTTCGTCATCCTTGCCGATCTCGGTCGTTTCGGGGATGCCGGTCTTGCCGACCAGCGCCTGTGCTTCGCGCAAGCCGGAACGCAGCAGCGCATGGGCCGCAGCGCGGCTGCCGCCCGCGCGGTCCGCCCCGCTTTCGCCAAGACTGACCATCTGGAAGGCGCGCGCCTGCATCACCGGACGCGGATCGCCATCCAGATCGATGATCGCGCCCTGGCCTGCAAAGATCGAGCCTGCGGGCATCATCGTCGTGGCCGCGCGGGTGATGCCGGCGGCCTTGTGGACGAGGATGTGCTGCGAGGTCGGATTGATCGCGGTCGAGGCATCCAGCGCCGCGCTGAACGGCGTGCCGCGCGCGGAGATGTCGTTGGTTTCGTCCACCGCCGATACGTCGGACAGGCCCAGCGATGTCACCGTGGCGAAGATGCCGGGGGTGACAAATGCGCCCTTGGCGTCAACGCTCGCGCCGCCACCTGCAGGCGCACCGCTGGCAGGGCCGGCATAGACGACGCTGCCGCCGCGCACGACCACGGTGCCACCGCTGACCGGCTCGCTGCCATCACCGATGACGACGCGGGCGTTGGTGATGGTGATATCCTGCGCCATGGCAGGGGTGGAGAGCGCCAGCGCGCTCACCGCAAGTGTGAGAAGGCGCTTCACTTCACATCTCCTTCACCGGGCTGGCCAAGCTCGAAATCGCTGACGGGCCTTGTCTTGGGGTTCAGCGCATCGAACATCAGCGCCCCGTCGATCCAGACCTTTTCGGGCCGCGAATAGACACTCAGCGGATCGCCGTTCCACAGCACCACATCGGCCATCTTGCCGGCTTCAAGGCTGCCGGTCTTGTCGGCAATCCCCATCGCCTTGGCGGCGTTGTAGGTGATCCACTGGATGACGGTCGCATCGGAGATGTTGATCCCGACGCGCTGCCCCGCCATCTGCGCCTTGCGCGCTTCCTGGTTCAATCGCTGGATATCGTTCTGGTCATCCGAGTGGATCACCACACAGGCACCCTCACGCTGGAGGAAGGCCGCGTTCTCCATGATCCCGTCGTAGCTTTCCATCTTGAAGCCGTACCAATCGGCCCAGATCGCGCTGCAAACGTCGTTCTCCTTGAGGAGATCGCCGATCTTGTAGGCTTCGACCGCGTGGTGGAACGCGGCCACCTTGTAGCCCATCTCCTTGGCCATATCGAGCACCAGCGCCATTTCATCAGCGCGGTAGCAGTGGTTCTGGATCAGGATATCGCCCTTGAGCACGCCGACCAGCGTCTCCTTGCCGAGATCGCGCTTCGCTTTGGCATCATTGGCGTAATCGATCGCGGCGAGCCATGTTTCGCGGTTGACCGCGATGTTGCCCATGCGGGTCGAAGGCATCCGCCCGCGCGAACCATAGACGCGCTTGGGGTTCTCCCCGCAGGCCATCTTCATCGAATAGGGCGCACCGGGGAACTTCATCTGCTGCATGGTGCGCGCCGGCACGTTTTTCAGCGTGACTGACCGCCCGCCCATCAGGTTGGCCGAGCCGGGGAGGATTTGCAGCGCCGTGATCCCGCCATTGGCGAGCGCGCGGCTGAAGCCGGGATCTTGCGGCCAGACCGAATGTTCGGCCCAGACTTCGGGCGTGGTCGGGCTGGTCGCCTCGTTCCCGTCCGAATGCGCCTCAACCCCGGGCGAAGGGTAATCGCCAAGGTGCGAGTGGATGTCGATGATGCCGGGGGTGACGAATTTGCCCTTGCCGTCAAACACCGCGATGTCGGCCGGGATCGGGGTATCGGGGCCGCCGACTGCGACGATCTTGCCGCCGCTGAAGAACACTGTGCCGTTCTCGATCTTGCCACCCTTGCCGTCATAGACGGTCGCGCCGGTTAGCGCGGTGGCGACATTGGGGAAGGGCTTGTAGGTCGAGGCGAACACCGGATCGCCCGCCGGGGTGGCAGCGAAGGCCTTGTCCGACTTTTCGGTATCGCTGGCCGAGGCAGGCTTGGCCGAATCGCCGGTGGTGGCACAGGCCGAAAGCGCGAGCGCGCTGGCGAGGGTGGTGAGTGCGGCAATCCGCCCGCGCGCGCGTCTATCAACAAACATTCAAACCTCGCGTTGTTCCGATCCTATGTGTTGGAAAGGAAAACGCGAGGTTTGTCCATGCCGTTGGACGATTTTGGTGTCCGCGCAGCCTTACTCGGCTGGGCGGGCGGCAGGCTCGCCGTCGCCGAACACGCGCTCGGCTTCGGCCTTGGGGCTGTCATCGGCCAGCGTATCGAGGTGCATCAGCTTCTTGATCAGCGGGCTGATCACCAGCACGGCGATGCCCACGCCAATCGCGATCCAGCCGATCTGCGAATAGACGTCCAGCACCACCTGCTTGCCCGCGCCTTCGCCCGATGCCTTCTCCGAACCGGTCGCCGCCGCAATCAGACCAGCGGCGAAGTTGCCGGTGGCCGAGGCGAAGAACCAGGTGCCCATGATCAGCGAGGCCATATGCGCCGGAGCCAAGCGGTTCATCGCCGAAAGGCCCACGGGGCTGAGGCACAGCTCGCCAGTGGTGTGGAGCAGGTAGATCAGGAAGATGAACAGCACCGGGGTCATATCCCCCGTCGCCGCGCCTGCGACCAGCACGAGGAAGCCCCCGCCCAACTGCATCAGCGCAAGGCCGAACTTGGCCGGGGCCGAAGGCTCCAGACCCTTGCGGCCCAGCCACGTCCACAGCGTTGCAAACAGCGGAGCCAGCAGCACGATATAGGCCGCGTTGATCGACTGGAACACCGAAGCCGGCACCCCGCCGCGATCGACATAGCGATCGGTGTAAAGGTTGAGGCTGGAACCGGCCTGTTCGAACAGCGCCCAGAACAGGATCGAGCCAAGGATCAGGAACATCGCCGCGAAGATCCGGTCACGGTCTTCGCGCGGCAGCTTCACAACCGCAGTGAACAGCACGTAGCTCACCAGCAGCAGGCCGAACCCGCCCAGCAGATAGCCGACCACGGCCTGGTTCTGCACCATCCACCAGCATGCGCCTACGGCAGCGACGCCGACAGCATAAAGGCCCCATTCGGTGCCCTTTTCGAGCGGCGCAGGCGGCTCGCCCCGGCCCAGCAGCAGCGGCTTGAAGCCGATGAAGACGATCAGGCCGAGCAGCATCCCGAAGCCCGCAGCGCCAAAGCCGTAGGCCCAGCCATAGGTCTCGCCCAGATAGCCGCACAACAGCGAACCGAGGAACGCACCGAGGTTAATCCCCATGTAGAAGATCGTGTAAGCCCCGTCGCGCCGCACATCGGTGCGCGGGTAAAGCTGGCCGACGATCACCGAGATGTTCGCCTTGAGGAAGCCGGACCCCACAATGATGAAAGCCAGTGCCAGCCAGAAGATGTTGAGGCTGGCGGCATCCTGTCCGCCGCTGCCTTCAAAGCCCATCAGGAAGTGGCCGAAGGTCAGAAGCACCGCGCCATAGGTCACCGCCTTGCGCTGCCCCAGATATTTGTCGGCCAGATAGCCGCCCAGCACCGGGGTGATGTAGACCAGCGCGGTATAGGCGCCGTAGATCACCCCCGCCTTGGCATCATCGAACAGCCAGTGCTTGGTGAGGTAGAAAATCAGCAGCGCCCGCATGCCGTAGTAGGAGAAACGCTCCCACATCTCGGCGAAGAACAGGACGAACAGACCCTTGGGGTGGCCGAGGAAAGTCCCGGCGCTGTCCCCGTGCGGAAGCTCAGCAGTAGCCATGTAAGCGGATATCCCTAAAACGCGCCCCTCCCGGGCGCGGTCCCATGGGCGCGCACCCTAGCGCGTGTTGCGCAGGTGTGAAGCTTTTGTTGCGTGGGGGGTAATGGAATGGCGGGAAGCCAGTGCCTCGGCCCGCCACCGGACCGGTCGCGAGCGCACGCGCGCGAGCCGCAGGTGCCCCGCAGCGCAGCGGAGGGAACAGCACCGAGGACGGGGGCGCGGAGGCGCCCCCGCAAACCAATTGACCGCATGGCTGTATTATGGCACTGAAGCACCCTATGAGTGCGCATCCCAACCGGCCTGTTTATCTCAAGCTGCGCGACCAGATCGCGGCGGCGATCATTGACGGGGTCTATCCGGAGGGCGCGATGCTGCCTTCGGTTCGGGCGCTGGCGGCGGAGCAGGGCGCCAATCCGCTTACCGTCGCCAAGGCCTACCAGCAGTTCCAGAACGATGGTCTGGTCGAAGTGCAGCGGGGCGTGGGCATGTATGTCGTGCCCGGCGCCGCCGAACGCCTGCGCAGCGCCGAGCGGGAGGTTTTCCTGCGTGACGAATGGCCCGAAATCCGCAGCCGGATGGCGCGTCTCGGCCTCGATCCGGCGGAACTTGCCCCCGTTTCCTGACAGCCATACAACCTCCTCCTGTGTAGGTTGCGCAGTTTCCCACGATGTGACAGTTTGTATACAATCGCTTCGCACGGGATTGCATAAGACCTCGGGCTGCGATTAAAGGGGGCACCTCACGGGTCGGAGGTGAGTATATAAACGACGGGGTAACCCGCATAGCGGCGTCAGTTCGGTCGGGCCGGGCTGGCCGCCGGGAGATCGGTATGATCAGATCCGAACTGCTGCAGGAACTGCACAAGGACAATCCAGACCTGCGCGCTGACGAAGTCGAGCAGGTGGTGGACATCTTCTTCGATGAAATCGCGCAACGACTCGCCGAAGGTGGCCGGGTCGAACTACGCGGTTTTGGCGCGTTTTCGACCCGCGAGCGTGATGCCCGCAGCGGTCGCAACCCGCGCACCGGCGAAACAGTGGACGTGCCGGAAAAGCGCGTGCCCTATTTCAAGGCCGGCAAAGAAATCCGCGAACGGTTGAACAAGTAGGCTGCGACCGCGCCTCCGCGCGGTCGTCCTCGGCGCGTTTCGATCCCTGCGGGATCGAGCGCCTGTGGGCGGGCGGTCGCCCTTGCGGCCCGTCGTTGGCGGGCCGAAACACCGCCTAAGGTTGCTTGGCGCGCTGATATCGGCCCCGCGGGGGTCGCGATTGCGCGCGCGCGAGCCGCAGGTGCTCAATCCCGCAAGGGTCGAAACGCACCGAGGGCGCTCGCCCGCAGGGGCGAGCGAAACACAAGTCACGCCGCGTGCGCGAGGCCCGGAACCGGCAGTTGCCGCTCCACATCCAGTGCAGCGAAGGTGAGATCGGTGAGGCGCTCGGCCCCGCCGCTCAGGCTCATGTCGACCGGAACCAGGCCGAGCGCGGCCATTTCCTCGATCTCCTCGGCACCCGGCGCCGCGATGATCCGCGCCATGCCCGGCGCGCGTTCCTGCACAAGCGGAGTCAGCTCGCGCGAGACGTCGGTCACACCGGTCGCGATCACCAGAACCGCGCGGCGATCAATCCCGATCGCGTCCCAGCTGCGCGGGTCGGCGGGGTTGGCGCGGTGCACGTGGTAGCCATCGGCCAGCGCGATCTGGAAGCGGTCATCATCCGGCTCCAGCGCGAGATAGGCGATATTGTTGAAGGCCAGCGCATCGGCGAGCGTGCGGCCCGCAGGGGTCATGCCGATGATCACCACCGGCGCATCGTCACCCGCCAGCTTGGCATCGGGCGGGCCTTGCCGCAGCCGCCCGGCCAGCTTGCGGCCGAGGTTGGAGACGAACGGCGTGACCGCAAGGCTGATCGCGATGGCGGTGACCATGGCGGAAACGAGGCGCGGCTCGGCCAGCCCGGCCACGGCGGGCAGCGCCAGCAGCACCAGCGTGAACTCGCTCCCCTGCCCGAGCAGGAACCCGAGCTGGATCGACCCCGGCACCGACCAGCGGTTGAGCATCGCGGCGGCCACGTTGAAAGCGCATTTCAGCGCGATCACGCCGGCGGTCATGGATGCCACCAGCACCCAGTCGCTCACCAACAGCGCCGGATCAATGCTAAGGCCGACCGAGATGAAGAAGAAGCTCAGGAACAGGCCGCGAAATGCGTCGATCTCGGTCTGCACCAGAATGCGGTAGCGCGAATCGGCCACCGCCATTCCGCCAAGGAAGGCGCCCAGCGTCAGCGATAGCCCCGCCATTCCCGTTGCCCACCCGGCGGCGAGCGCGATGAACAGGGCGGTGGCGGTATAGACCTCGGTCGTACCGGCCCGGGCGATGAGGCCGAAGAGCGGCTCGGTCAGGAACCGGGCGAACAGCACCGCAATCCCGAAGGCGGCCAGCGCCTTGGCCCCCGCCAGCCCGAGCGCCGGCGCCAGCGCCCCGCCGCTCGCCAAAGCGCCTGCGGTGACCAGCAGCAGGATCGCGGCGATATCCTGAAAGATCAGGATCGATTGCGCGGCACGGCCCACGGGGCAATCCTCCTGCCCCCGCTCGCGGATCAGGCCGATGACGACGGCGGTGGAGGACAGCCCCATCCCGAAGCCCGCGATCACCGCAAAGGCCGGCGGCAGGCCCAGCAGCCAGAACAGCGCGGCAAAGCCCCCGCCCGCCACGATCATCTGCAAGCTGCCGAAGCCGAAGATATTGCCCGCCTCGGCCCGGATACGCCCGAGCGAGAAATGCAGGCCGAGGTTGAACAGCAGGAACATCACGCCTGCCTCGGCCATCGCTGCCACCACCGGCCCGTTGAAATCGCCGCTCACCCCCAGCGCCGATAGCCCCAGCCCCAAGCCGAGATAGCCGACGATCGGGTTCAGCCGCAGCGCGCGCGCCGCCAGCGCCGCGCCGATGCCGAGGCCCAGCAGCGTGATCGCCGGCTGGATCACCGCCACCACCGAATGCGCGTCTGATGCTTCGCCCGCCATGTGGCCCCGCTTTGGTCAAAGGAATGATCATGCCGCAGATGGAGCCTTGCGCGCAGGCTGGCAAGCAGTGCAAGGGCGGCGCAATGCGGGCGTGGCGGAATGGTAGACGCCGGGGACTTAAAATCCCCTGAGCTTTGCTCGTGCGGGTTCGAGTCCCGCCGCCCGTACCAGTTTTGCCCCCGCGGGCGCGACGGCGCGCGATAGGTGCCCGCCCGTCCCCAGCCCCGTGCGACATTATCTCCCCCTTAACGCCTTCCTGCGTAATCCGGCTGATGGAGCGCGGGACAACCTGCCCGCGCGTCTCGTCAGCGCCAGGACCACTTTCAGGGCCAGGGGCTTCCGGGTTGGGACACAGGCTATGGAATCAGCGACGCAAGCGGCACGTCTTGAGCCAACACCGGAGCAGCCCGGCGCCGAACAACGCGCCGCGCCGCGCTTTACGCTGCTGATTCGCGCAGCCAAACTGGTCTCGGCGCAGGGCGAGTTCGTCTGCGTTATCCGGGATGTGTCCGAAACCGGGGTGAGCGTGCGATTGTTCCATGCCCTGCCCGCCTGCACGGAATATGCGCTGCACATGCCTGCTGGCGCGAGCTATGAATTGGCGCGCGTCTGGCAGCGCGAGAACGAGGCGGGCTTCACCTTCACACAGCCGGTCGAAGTCGGACGGCTGGTAAACGAATCCAACGAATATCCCAAGCGGGGCTTGCGGCTCGGCCTGTGTTTCCCGGTGACGGTGAATATCCTGGCCGGAAGCTTCGAGGCGGAGGTCGAGAATTTGTCCCAGCAGGGCGCACGGATGATCTGCGACCGGCTCTTGTCGATCGACCAGACCCTGCGAATCCAGATGCCCGATCTCAGCGGCAAGCCGCGCGAGGTGCGTGCCAAGGTGCGCTGGCGGCGTGACCAGCACTACGGCGTGGTATTCGACGACACCTTCACTCTCGGCGATTTTGCCCGGCTGGCGGCACTGCTTCAGGCGCCTGCGCTGCTGGGCGAATGACCTAGGCAGGCACGAATTTCAGCGCCACGCCGTTGATGCAGTGGCGCTTGCCGGTGGGCTTTGGCCCGTCATCGAAAATGTGCCCGAGATGCCCGCCGCAATCCGCGCAGTGGACCTCGGTGCGGGGATAGCCGATCAGCGTATCGGAACTGGTGCCCACCGCCCCGCGGTCAATCGCCTGCCAGAAACTGGGCCAGCCGGTCCCGCTGTCATACTTGGTGGCCGAGGCATAAAGCGGGTTGGCGCAAGCCGCGCAGACAAAGGTGCCCTTGCGCTTTTCCTTGTTGAGCGGCGAAGTGAAGGCGCGCTCCGTTCCGGCCTCGCGCAGCACGTAATATTGTTCGCGGGTGAGGCGCTTCTTCCATTCCGCGTTGCTCTTGCCCTTGGGATAGGACTTGGCCTCGGCAGGTTCGGCCCCGCAGGCGCTGAGGAAGGGCAGCGCGGCCGCGGCCGCCAGCAGGTGGCGGCGGTTCAGAAGGGGGGGCATCGGGGGTGTCTCCGTCATGTCTCGGCCAATATACGCTTCAGCCTTGCGCGAAGTTTCACCCCCTCTAGCCTCAGAAGGTGGTGATCTCGACTTCGAGCTTGCGGAAGCCATGGACGAAGTTCGCCCGCACCCGTTCCACATCCCCTGCCACATGCACGCGCATCCGGCGCTTGTGCATTTCTTCCAGCAGCACGCGCAGTTGCAACTCGGCCAGACGCGCGCCGACGCAGCGGTGGATGCCGTAGCCGAAGGCGAGGTGGCGGCGAGCATTGTCGCGCGTGATGTCGAGCTTGTCCGGGTTTTCGAACACGTCTTCATCGCGGTTGGCGCTGATGTACCACAGCACCACCTTGTCGCCCTTCTTGATGGTTTGGCCGAACACCTCGGTATCCTCGGTGCAGGTGCGGCGCATATGGGCGAGCGGCACCTGCATCCGCAGGATTTCCTGCACCGCGTTGGGGATCAGCTCGGGGCTTTCCTCGTAACGCTTGCGTTGGTCCGGGAACTTGTCGAGCGCGTGGATGATGCCGCTCATGGTGTTGCGGGTGGTGTCGTTCCCGCCGACGATCAGCAGCACCAGATTGCCCATGAATTCTTCCGGGCTCATCTGGTTCATCGCGGGCGAGTGGATCATCATCGAGATGAGATCATTACCCGGCTCCTTGTCCATGGTCCGCTCGATCCAGAGGGTCTGGAAATAGGCGGCCATCTCCTGAAGGATGCCCCAGCGGGTTTCATCCAGCGATCGCACCGCGCCCAGTTCGGTATCGCCCGCCCAGTCCGACCAGAAGGTGAGCAGGCGGCGGTCTTCCCAGGGGAAACCGAACAGGATCGCCAGCATTCCGGTGGTGAGTTCGATGGAAACGGTATCGACCCAGTCGAACACTTCGCCGCGCGGCAAACGGTCCAGCACTTCGCCGGTGCGGGCGCGGATTTCGGCTTCCATGTCGGTCATCGCCGAGGGGGTGAATTTGGGCGCGACCGTGCGGCGCTGGCCGGTGTGCTGCGGGCGGTCCATGGCGATGAACATCGGCAGCTCGCGCCGTTCAATGTTGCTGGCGGCCAGCTCTTCTTCACTGAGCCGGTTGAGGATCGTGATCCCGCCATGCTCCCAGCTTGACGAGAAGGTTTCGGGCAGGGCCTCGATATGCTGGATCGCCTTGTGGCCGACCACCGCCCAATAGGGGCCAAACGGGCTTTCCGGGATCCAGTGGAGCTGGCCGCTTTTGCGCATTTCGGCGAAGACCGGCTGCCAGCGATCCTCGAAATAGATGTCCGAGCGGCTGACATCCCAGGGGTGGGAATGCTGGAGCCGCTCTTCGGGATGCGCGGCCCAGTGGGCCTTCAGGGCATCGTAGGATGAAGGCTCACGGCGCACTTGCGGGCGCTGCGGGGGGGCAATGGTGGCCATGACTGTCTCCCGTCGGGCGGCCTCTTGATGGGGACGCTCCTCATGAGTCGCAATCTGCCGTAACTTACAGCAATGTCAATATCAGTTGCTGTTCGGGACTGATCACGCCGGGTTCAGCCCCTTGCGCCGCTTGTCACGCCCCGCCCCGCCCGATTTCATCACCCGCTTGCGGAACAGCATCGACCCGCCCTTGACCAGCGCCAGCACCGCCAGCGCCTGCCAGACGAGCGCGAGGGCGTGGGTCCACAGCTCCGGCTCCATCGCCGCGCGCGCCAGCATCGCGAAGGGCGAGGACAGCGGGAAGGCAATCGCCGCCATCTCCAGCGCCGATCCCGGCTGCTTGATCGTGTAAGCTGCAAGGAAGAACACCATCAGCTGCAACATCGTGACCGGCATCGACAGGGTCTGCACCTCGCGCACCGAGGCTGCCATCGAACCGATGGTCAGGAACAGCGCGCCCAGCAGCAGGTAAGCCATGGCGAAGTAGAGAATGCCCAGACCAATGAACAGCGGCCAGCCCACGGCAGGGGCGGGCAGGTTGGCCGGATCAAACCCGGTCACCTGCGTGATCGCACCCCCGCCCGCACTCCACAGCCCGAAGGCAGCCAGCCCCCACACCGCAATGCCGACAAAGGACACCGCCAGCATCGCGAACAGCTTGCCCATGAACACCGCGTCCATCGGGATCGCGGCGGCGAGGATCTCGATGATCTTGTTGGCCTTTTCCTCGACCAGATTGGACAGCACCATACCCGCCAGCAGCATCGTCAGCAGGAACAACAGCATTTGCGCGATCTGCGCGGTCTGCACGCGCGAGGTGCGCTCTGACGCGGCGCTGGTGGCCACCGGATCGGGCGCAACAGCCGGGAAAGCGGTCGGCTCGGCGGAGAGCGCATGGCCCGCCACAAGGCTGACCGGCCCCTGCCAGCGCGCAATCTGCGGCTCGGTGCCGACCAGCGTGGGGGATTTGAGGCTGCCGGTAAGGATCGCCGCATAATTGCCGCGGCGGCTTTCCATGAAAGCGCGGGCATCAAAAGCGGGATCGCCCGCCGCTTCGGGCACGGGGCGCATCAGCGGCAGCGCCGGGCCGAGCTGAGACGCCAGCCCCTCGCTCGCGGCGACCATCGCGGCATTGTCCTGCGGGGACATGGCAAGGCCGACCTCGATGCTCACCGCATCGCGCTGCACCTCGCCGCCGATGCTGCCCGCCATCCCGCCGACAATCACCGGAAACAGCGGGCCGAGCAGGAAGAACAGGAAGGCGCGGGAGAACAGCACCGCGACAAAATCGCGCCGCGCAATGACGAGCGCGGCCTCAAGCGCGGAAAGGCGCGGGCGGATCATGGTGTCGATCATTTCGCGGCTCCCTCGTTATCGGCTTGCAAGGCGCGTGCGGCGGCCTCGCCCGCAATGGCGACAAAGGCATCGTGCAGCCCGGCGCGCTCGATCGAGAGCGAGAGGATCCCCGCCTCGCCTTCGATCAGGCCTTTCAGCAGCGGCTCGATCCCGGTTTCTGGCAGGGGGAAGTGGAAGAAATCCCCATTGCGGCGGGTTTCCTTTGGCAGGCCTGCGAGCCATGCGCCCTCACGCGCCCGGGTTTCCAGCCGCACCTGCGCCGGAATCCGGTCCCGCGCCGCCTCGACAGAACCGGCATAGGGCACCTTGCCCCCCGCGATGATCGCCACGCCTTCGCACAGGCGTTCGGCATGGTGGATCACGTGGGTCGAAAAGATCACCGTCACGCCATCTTCCGCCAGCGCGCGGATCATCAGTTCCAGCTTGCCCTGATTGATCGCATCGAGGCCGGAGAACGGCTCGTCCAGCACCACCAGCCGGGGCTGATGCACCAGCGTGCCGAGCAATTGCACGGTCTGGGCCATGCCCTTGGACAGCTGGCGAATCTGGCGGCCCGCCGCATGGCCGAGGCCGTGGCGTTCGAGCAGTTCGGCAGCGCGCTTGCGCCCCTCCTTCAGCGGCAGCCCCCGCAGCGCGCCCATGAAGGCAATCGCCTCGATGCACTTCATCGCCGGGTAAAGCCCGCGTTCTTCGGGGAGGTAGCCGATCAAGCGGCCGATATCGTGCGGACGGTCATGCCCGAACACGCGGCGCACGCCTTCATCAGGGTCGATGATGCCGAGCAGCATCCTGAGCGTCGTGGTTTTGCCTGCGCCGTTCGGCCCGAGAATCCCGTAGATCGCGCCTTCGGGCACGGAGATATCCACGCCATCAACCGCACGCGTGCCGTCAAAGCTTTTGACCAGCCCGCGGGCCTCGATTGCCAAGGGGCGCGCATCAGCCGGAATGGCGCTGAAGCCATCCGTTTGATTGCCCGACAGGTGTTGTTCGCTTACCGCCATATCCATAGCCTACGCGGTTAGCTGTCAGGATTAAACGGAGCCCCTTCCGAATATGGTTAATGCCCCGGTGACATCTGACCTTGCGGCGCGGATCGCCTCGGAGGCGGGCCGCCAAGGCTTTGCCGCCTGCGGCTTTGCGGGCGCGGGTGAGGATCCCTTGCGCGCCGCCCGGCTGGAACAATGGCTGGGCGAAGGGCACCACGGCTCCATGGAATGGATGGAAGCGCGCAAGGACCACCGCCGCTCCCCCCAAGGCCTGTGGCCCGAGGCGCGCAGCGTGATCGCGCTGGGCATGAGTTACGCCCCGGCGCATGATCCGCTGGCGCTGGAAGGCTCGTCCGATCACGCCCGGATTTCGGTCTATGCCCAAGGCAAGGACTATCACGATGTGGTGAAAAAGCGTCTGAAGGCGCTCGCCCGCTGGCTGGTGGCCGAGGTGCCGGGGGCGGGCGTAAAGGTGTTCGTCGATACCGCGCCGGTGATGGAAAAGCCCTTGGGCGAGGCGGCGGGGATTGGGTGGCAGGGCAAGCACACCAACATGGTCAGCCCGACCCACGGCAGCTGGCTGTTTCTGGGGGCGATCTACACCACGCTGGAACTCGCCCCGGCAGAACCGCACCGCGACCAGTGCGGAAGCTGCCGCGCGTGCCTTGATGCCTGCCCCACCAACGCCTTTCCCGCGCCCTACAGGCTCGATGCGCGGCGCTGCATTTCCTACCTCACCATCGAACACAAGGGGCCGGTGGCGGAGGAGTTTCGCGCCGCCTTGGGCAACCGCATCTATGGCTGTGACGATTGCCTTGCGGTGTGCCCGTGGAACAAGTTTGCCAGCGAGGCGCAGGCGATCCGCGAATTCCTCCCTCGCGCCGAACTGGTCGCGCCGCGGCTCGCAGAATTGCTGGCGCTGGACGATGCTGGTTTCCGGGCGCTGTTCAGCGGCTCCCCGATCAAACGCATCGGGCGCGACCGGTTTATCCGGAATTGCCTCTATGCGGCAGGCAACAGCGGCAATGCCGCGCTTGCAGGGCAGGTGCAGGCCTTGACCGCAGACCCCGATCCGGTGGTGGCCGAGGCGGCGGAATGGGCGCTGGCGCGGCTCAGATCAGGTCTTTGATCGCCACCTCGGGATCGGCCAACAGCGCCGGATCGATCTTGCCCGCGCCGCTCTCCAGCAGCTTTCGGGCCTGCACATAGTCCTTCATGGTGCCAACACAGTCGAAGGCGATGGGCTTGCCGGCCTTCATGTAGACCACCGTGAACTTGCGGGTGTCGGGATCGCCGCGCAGGATCGTCTGGTCGAAGTCGAGGCTGAGGCCCGCCGTTTGCAGCTTGAGGTCATACTGGTTCGACCAGAACCACGGCAGCGCGTGATAGGGCTCTTTCTCGCCCATGATCGCCTTGGCGACCGTGTTCGCCATGTCGTGCGCGTTCTGCACCGATTCCAGGCGGATCACCGCGCCATCGGCAAAGTCGTTGGCGTGGGCGGCACAGTCTCCGATGGCGTAAACATCATCCAGCGTGGTGCGGCAGCAGAAGTCGACATCCACGCCGTTCGATCCCGCCGCGCCCGCCGCAATCAACGGCGCGACCGCAGGGACCACGCCGATGCCGACGATCACCATGTCGCAAGCCACCTCCTCGCCATTGTCGAGGCGCACGCCCGTCACCCGGCCCGCCTCCTCGCCCAGCACCGCGTGGACCCCGGTCGAAAGGCGCACGTCGACACCCTGCCGGCGGTGCTCCTCGGCATAGAAGGTGGACAGTTCCTCGCCCGCCACCCGCGCCAGCAGGCGGGGCAGCATCTCGACCAGCACCACCTCGCAGCCGAGCTTGCGCAGCACGGCGGCCGCCTCCAGCCCAATATAGCCACCACCGATCACGACCGCGCGCTTGGCACCATCGGCCAGCGCCTGCATCATCGCATCGGCATCGGATTTGTCGCGCACGTAGAACACGCCCGGCAGCACCGCGCCCGGCACCGGCAAGCGGCGCGGATCGCCGCCGCCCGACCAGATCAGCTTCTTGTAGGTTACCTGCCCGCCATCGGACAGGGTGAGGGTGTGGCGCACAGGATCGATTCCCGTCACCGCCGCGCCCAGCCGCAGGGCGATGTCCTTTTCGGCCCAGAACTTTTCCGGGCGAATCATGATCCGCTCAAAGCCCTTGTCGCCCGCGAGATATTCCTTCGACAGCGGCGGGCGTTCATAGGGCGGCGCATCGTCGCGGCCGATCATCAGGATCGAACCTTCGAACCCGTGCTGGCGCAGCGCGATCGCCGCCTGCGCCCCGCCGTGGCCGGTGCCGACGATCACGACGTCCGCGTGCTGGTTCATCAATGCCATACCGTCGCTATGCCCTTCAGGTGACCCTCGGCCCTTGATGTGCCGCAAATTGGCCGAGGGTCAACCTGACGGATTCGACATTCCGGCTCACCGCTCCAGCAAATTGCGCGCCTGACTGGCGATCTGGGCCAGCATCGCCGCGCCGACCGGCGGGCGGGACTGGGCGCGGGCGATCATGCTGCGGAACTGCGCCACGCCCTGATGATTGCGCGCAGCCCACTCGGCCACAGCCCCGCGCGGATCAAAGTTTCCTGCCTTGGGCCCAGCCTTGGCCTGCATCAACCGCCGCAGGAACTCGATCCGCATCTGCTGGAAATCGCGCGCGAGGCCCGAAACCAGCAGGCGCTCCCACACATCCGACGGGCTCATATGCGCCGCCGTGCCCTGCGCCCAGTCGAGGCCCAGGGCCGTGCCGATATCGGTGAAGGCATGGGTCAGCAGGCGCGGTTCGATCCCGCTGCTGCGCGCAGCTTGCGCCAGCCCCACCGCCCCGTCGAAATCGAACAGGTTGGCGACCTTGGCCGCCAGACCCTCGGGCGCGCCGATGCCGATGAAGCCGTCACGCAAGGCTTTTGAACGGGCACGCGGTTCCTCGGTCAGCAATTCTTCGCGGCCTGCCACCAACGCGGTCACGCCTTGGGCCAGTGCCCCGATCATCCCGCCGGCGGCGACCTTGCCCGAAGCGGTGCGCAGCACATCGCTCACAAGATTGCCGACCGCTGCGGCCAGCCGGTCGAACAGCGCCAGGCGCGCGGTTTCCGGCATGGCGGCGCTTTCAAGCTCGCGCCACAGGGCCTCCAGCCCGAACAGGTTTTCCGCGACCACGAAAGCCGCCACCACTTCGGCAAGGCCGACGCCTTCTTCCTCGGCCAGTTCGAACGGGTGGACCATGCCCAGCCGGTTGACGATGCGGTTGGAAAGGCTTGTCGCGATCATCTCGCGCCGCAGCCGGTGGCCGCGAATCTCGGCGGCATAGTCCTTGCGCATGGCAGAGGGGAAACGCGCGATCAGCAGCCCTTCGAGCACCGGATCATCCGGCAGCGCGCTCGCCTCGATTGCGGCTTGCAGCGCCAGCTTGGCCGAGGACAACAGCACCGCCAGTTCCGGCCGGGTCAGCCCCTGCCCGTCTGCCGCGCGGCGGGTGAGGGTTTCGCCATCGGCAAGCCCTTCGGTGCGGCGGTCGAAATCGCTGACTTCCTCCAGCCGCTCGATCAGCCGGACATAGGCGGGAATCGCCCCTGCCCCGCCGCTTTCCGCGATCGACAGCGCAAGCGCCTGCAAGCGGTTGTCCTCCAGCACCAGATCGGCGACCTCGTCGGTCATCGACGCCAGCAGCGTGTTGCGCTTTTTCGGGGTAAGCTTGCCCGAAGCCGTGGCGGCGGCGAGCGCGATCTTGATGTTGACCTCGTTGTCCGAACAATCGACGCCGGCCGAGTTGTCGATGAAGTCGGTGTTGATGCGGCCACCTTTCAGAGAGAAAGCGATGCGCCCCGCCTGCGTCACGCCGAGGTTCGCACCCTCGCCGATCACGCGGGCGCGCATTTCGCTGGCGTCGACGCGCAGGGTGTCATTGGCCGGATCGCCGACCTGGATGTGGTTTTCGTGGGCAGCCTTCACATAGGTGCCGATCCCGCCGAACCACATCAGGTCCACAGGGGCCTTGAGGATCGCGGTGATGAGCGCCTCGGGCTCGATTTCCTTCGCGTCGATCCCCAGCGCCTCACGCGCCTGCCTGGTCAGCTTGATCACCTTGGCAGAGCGCGGGAATACCCCGCCGCCCTTGGAAATCAGCGCTTTGTCGTAATCGTCCCAGCTTGAACGGGGCAGCGCGAACATCCGGGCGCGCTCCTTCCAGCTCGCCAGCGGATCGGGGGTGGGATCGATGAAGATGTGGCGGTGATCGAAGGCGGCGACCAGCTTCAGCGCCTTGGACAACAGCATCCCGTTGCCGAACACATCGCCCGACATATCGCCGCAGCCCGCAACGGTGACGGAGTCCTTCTGGACGTCGATCCCCATTTCGCGGAAGTGGCGCTGCACGCTCACCCATGCGCCGCGCGCGGTGATGCCCATCGCCTTGTGGTCATAGCCATTCGATCCGCCGCTGGCGAAAGCGTCATCCAGCCAGAAATCGCGCGATTGCGCGATGCCGTTGGCAATGTCCGAGAACGTCGCGGTGCCCTTGTCGGCGGCGACCACGAAATAGGGGTCTTCGCCATCAAGCACTTCGACCGCCTCGGGGTGCACCACCGTGCCGCCCGCGATGTTGTCGGTGATCGACAGCAGGGTGCGGATGAAGATTTCATAGGCGGCGCGGCCCTCGGCGGCCCAGCCTTCGCGGTCGATGGCGGGGCTGGGGAGCTGCTTGGGATAGAACCCGCCCTTGGCGCCGGTGGGCACGATCACAGCATTCTTCACCCGCTGGGCCTTCATCAGCCCGAGCACTTCGGTGCGGAAATCGTCGCGCCGGTCGGACCATCTGAGGCCGCCGCGCGCCACGGCGCCGGAACGCAGGTGGATGCCCTCCACGCGGACGCTGTAAACGAAGATTTCGCGCCAGGGCAGCGGCTTGGGCAGGCCGGGCACGTGCGCGGATTTCAGCTTGAAGGCCAGCGCCTCGGCGGCGGCGGGCGCGAAGGCGTTGGTACGCAACACCGCGCCCAGCACGGCGCGGTAGAGGCGCAGCAGGCGGTCGTCGTTGATCGCGGTGACTTTCGCCAGCCCGCGCGTGAAGGATCCTTGCGCGGCGGCGACGGCGTCCTCGCGATCGCCGGTGAAGGCCGGATTGTGGCGCGCCTCGAACAGATCGACCATCGCGCGCGTCACCTGCGGCGCGGCGGCCAGTGCATCGACCACGGTGTAGATCGTGTAGCTCACGCCCGTCTGGCGCAGGTAGCGGTAAATCGCGCGCAGCCAGTTCGCCTCACGCGGGAGCAGGCCTGCGGCAGGGACGAGACGGTTGAAGGGATCATCCTCCGCCACGCCGTTCAAGACGTCCGCCAGCGCGCCCTCAATCAAGGCAGCGCGTTCCAGCAGCGCGCCCGCCTCGCGCCCGGCGGGCAGGGTGAGGATGAAATCATGGATCGAGCCGAGGCTGGCATCGGTGAGATAGGTCGGCACCTCGGCCAGCACGCGGAAGCCGAAGTTCTCGAACGCCGGCACCACGTCCGACAGCGCCAGCGCGCCGCGCGTGTGATAGACCTTGAGCCGCAGGGTGTCCGCCCCGTCACCGGGCAAACGGTAGAGCCGCACGGCGCGGTCAGCCCGCGCCACTTCGCCCTCTGTCACGGTCAACCCGCGCAGCTTGGCAATGTCGCGCGCGGCTTCTTGCGGACCATAGGCGAGGCGGTAACCGGTCGGGAATGCGGGCGCATAACGCGCGGCGAGCGCGGCGGCGCGGCCTTCTTCCTCGAATGTGGCGAGGTGGGTTTCCACCGCCTCGTTCCAGCCGCGCAGCAGATCGGCCAGCTGCGCTTCGATCGCGGCGTCATCGGGCAGATTCTCGCAGGCGCGCACGTCGATCAGGAATCGCAGCAGCGCCAGTGTGGAGCTTTCGACCTCAAGGCTCCAGTCGAGCAGCGCCGCGCCCGGCGTGCCCAGCAGCATCGCCTGAATCTGCAAGCGCACATCGGTAGAAAGCTGATCGCGCGGCAACCAGACGAAGGCGAAGATGTGCCGCTCCAGCGTGGCACGGACCATGATCACGCGCGGGCGCGGACGGTCAATCAGCGCCATCTTGGCGGTGACGAGATCGGCGACGCGGTCCGGCTCGAAGGCGGTCAGCAGGTCGTTGGGCAGCGAGGTGAAGGCGTGCACAAGCGCCTTGCCGTTGTGGCCCTGCGGGTCAAAGCCGCGCTGCCTTGCAATATCGCCCACCATCGCGCGCAGCACGGGGACTTCGTCCGGACGCTCGTTCATCGCCGCGCTGGTCCACAATCCGGCGTGGATCGAAAGCGCGGTGACCTTTCCGCCCTCGCGGACCGGAATGATGAACAGATCGAGCGGGCTGGCCCGGTGGACGCGCGACTGGACGTTGGACTTGATCGCCAGCATCGGCCGGGGCGCGCCGGTCTTGTCATGCCGGTCGAACCATTCGAAGGCGCGGTCATAGGAGACTTCGGCGAGCAGATCCTGCGCCGAGGCGCGGCAAATGCCGAGCCGGGCTTCGGTGCGGCCATCGCGGCGGCGGGTCATGTGGCCAAGCTGGGTCAGCATTCCGCCGCCCAGCCATTCCAGCAGCGCGCCCGCTTCGGCATTGATCGCGGTGACGGCGGCGGCATCTGCGTTCATCGCCGCCTGCATTGCGGGCCAATCGGCAACCGCGGCATGGACATCGCCCAGCGTCGCTTCCAGCGCCTCGGTCAGCTCGCGGCGCTGGCGGGCATCGACGCGGGGCGTTTCGATATAGATCAGCGATTCGCGCGCGCCGTTCTTCCCCAGACCGATGATCGCCCCGGCCGCATCGCGCTCCACCGGGACCACGGGGTGCAGCAGCCGGTCAATCCCGACGCCCAGCGCCGCGATGGTGGCCGCGACCGAATCGACGAGGAACGGCTTGTCGTCATTGATGATGGCGATGCGCAGATGGCGGCGCGTGCCGGTGGCGGATTCAAGCTGGACGAGCGATGCGCCGGGCGCGCGGATCGCGGCGGCCTCCAGCAGCCAGGCCGCGGCTTCATCGAGCAACGCCTTATCTGTTCCGGCATCGCCGGGAAGCAACGAGGCTTCGAGCTGCACACGCAATGCCTTGATCAGCGCCCGATTCGGCGCGGCGGCGGCGGTCTTCGACCCCATAGCTGGCTCCTGCTCATCTGCGTTCCGGCCTTTGCCTTCAAGCAATATTGTTGTGCCGGATTGTTGTTATCGTGTCTTGCCGCGATACGCCTTTACCCCCACCTCGCGCAAGCGTGATGATTGCTGAGCCAGAGTGCGCTAGGCAGCAACCATGATGCGGCAGGCATCCAGGGTCATCTCAAGGCTGCGGATGCGCGCTTGCGGATCATAGGTCGCGCCGCTCAGCATGATCTCGTTTGCGCCGGTGCGGGCGACGAAAGCCGCGATTCCATCGCGCACCTCGGCGGGCGTGCCGACAGCGGCCGCCTGCCCGATATGGGCGAGCATGGCCTGCGCGTGGGCGGGCAAGGTGTCGGTGTAACCGGCAATCGGCGGCGGCAGCTTGCCGGGATTGCCGCTGCGCAGCCGCACAAAGCTTTGCTGCTGGCTGGAGGCGAGCAGGCGGGCTTCGGCTGCGGTTTCGGCGGCAAAGACGTTCATCGCCACCATCACGTGGGGCTTGTCCAAAGCCGCAGATGGCTGGAAATCGCGGCGATAGACAGCGAGCGCGGCGTCAAGGTGATCGGGCGCGAAATGGGCCGCGAAGGCATAGGGCAGGCCCAGCTTGGCGGCGAGTTGCGCGCCGAACAGGCTAGATCCGAGCATCCACAATTCGCACCGCGCACCAAGGCCCGGCGTCGCGGCAATCGGCAGGTCCAGATCGCCCGTCAGGAAGGCGCGCAGTTCGACCACGTCCTGCGGGAAATATTCGGCGGCCTGATGGAGGTTCTTGCGCAAGGCCCGCTGCAATTCCGGCCCGGCGCCCGGCGCGCGGCCCAGCCCCAGATCAATCCGGCCGGGGAACAAGGCGTCCAACGTGCCGAACTGTTCGGCAATCTGGAACGGGGTGTGGTTGGGCAGCATGATCCCGCCGGAACCAATGCGGATGCGGCTGGTGGCATTGCCGATATGCGCGAGCACCACCGACGTCGCCCCGCCCGCGATCCCGTCCATCGCGTGATGTTCGGCCACCCAGAAACGGTCACACCCGCAAGCTTCCGCCGCACGGGCAAGCTCGGTGGTGGCGGCGAAAGCTTCGCCAAGCGTGCCGCCTTCGCGCACCGGCACCAGATCGAGCACGGAAAAACGGGTCATGATGCAGGTTCCTCTCCCTTGGGAGCAGTCTCGCCTGCTTCGCCAAGCTGCGCAAGGTAGCCTTTTGCTGTCGCCGCTGCCGGAGTTTCAGGCGCAAGCGCGATCACCGATTGCCAGCTTTTGCGCGCCGCATCCTCGCGCCCGGCGAGCACCGCGATCACCCCCGCCTCCAGCGCGGTTTCCGGGTCGGCCGGCGCAAGCGAGGCGGCCGTTTCAATCGCGACCTGCGCTTGGGGCAAGCGATCGAGGCGGCGCAGCAGGGTGGCCTTGAGCAGCCAACCCTCGGCCCGCGTCGGCGCGAGCGTCACTGCGTTTTCCAGCGCGGCCAAGGCCTCGTCCGGGCGCCCCAGTGCCACCAGCGCGCGGGCCTGATCGGTCGCGGCGATGGCTTCGAGCAGCGCGGCCTTGGCGCTGCGCGCATCCCCTGTCGCAAGGGTCAGCAGATCGAGCGCGCCCGCCGCATCCCCGCTTGCCAGCGCCGCATTACCGGCCAGCGCAGCAAAGCGGGCGCGGGTGCGCGGCTCAGCCTCGGGCGTTTCGGCGCGGGCGGCGGTAAAGGCTTCGCGCGCGTCATCCCACAGGCCCAGCGCACTGGCGGCGGTCCCGAGGCAGTGATTGGCGAGCACGCGGTCTGTGCCGGTCGTCTCGGCGCGGCGGATCTGGGCCATGGCGTGGGCGCGGGCTGGGTCTTCCTCCAACTGGGCAAGACACCCGGCAAGCCACGCGCTGGTGGCGTTGAGCGGCGCTTCCGCCTCGTCCAAGGGCTGCGGCACAGCATCCCCGCGCGCCGGACGATCCCGCACCAGATCATCATTCGGCATCGCCCCGGCATTCGGATTGGGCCCGACTTGCAGGGCGAGGGCGAGGAGCAATGACACTAGCGTTCTATCCGTAAAATTCGGCCACGATGGCCTTGATGAGGGCAATATCGCTGTCCCGCGACAGGCGGTGATCCCCGTCCTCTACCAGCGTCACCTGAACATCACCCGACCGCAGGGCCGCTTTGAGGCGGAGCGATATCTCCCACGGCACGTCCGCATCCTGTTTGCCGTGGATCAGGCGCACCGGGCAGGTCAGATCGATCGCGCTCTCCAGCCGCAGATGACATTCGGCATCGGCGAAGAATTTGCCATAGGTCGGCGTCGGCTCGGGGCCATAGGGGTTGGCCTCGTAAATCGTCTCCCCCGCTGCCAGCGCCGCGCGCTGTTCCGGCGAGTAACCCCAGCGGGTAAAATCGGGCGCGGGCGCGATGCCGATCATCCCGGCGAGGCGGTGCTTGAGATGTTCGGCCACCAGCAGCATCAGCCACCCGCCCATCGATGATCCCGCCAGCAGCACCGGCCCGCTGACATAGGATTCAACCAGCGCCAGCACCTCGTCCCGCCACCGGCTGAGCATCCCCTCGGCAAAATCGCCGCCGGACTGCCCGCAGCCCGAATAGTCGAGCAGCAGGCAGGCGCGGCCCTGCGCCTCAGCCTCGGCAAACAGGGCGGCGGCCTTGCTGCCGCTCATGTCCGACATATAGCCGGGCAGGAAGACGAGGCAGGGCCCATTGCCATGGGTGTAGCGGAAGGCGACCCGGCGGCCGTCGTACAGGGTGTGGTGCATTAGCGCGGTCATACGCCTTCCATGCCTTGCACGGGGGCGCAAAGGCAACCATTGTCGCGGCACATGAAGGGGGGGCGACTGTCACAGCAGCGCAACCGGAGAGGGATAGCCAGACCGCCATGATCAAGACCGAACCTGCGGCCCAGCCCGCCGCCACCGCGCTCACCCGGCGCTCGCTGTTCACTCTCGCCGGAGCAGGCGCCGCCATCGCCGCCTCACCGGGGGCGGCGACCGGGTTCGGCACAGGCTTTACCCACAACGTCGCCAGCGGCGAGCCTGCGGCGACTTCGGTCTTGCTGTGGACCCGCTATGTCGCCGGGGCCGAGACCGCTCTGACATGGCAGGTGAGCGAGAGCGAAGACTTCGCTCGGCCGGTCGCGGAAGGCACCGTCGCCGCCTCGCCGGCGCGGGACTGGTGCGCAAAGGGGGTCGCCACCGGTCTTTCGCCTGATCGCTGGTATTTCTACCGCTTCCTTGCGCCCGATGGCAGCGCGTCGCCCACAGGCCGCACCCGCACGCTTCCGCAGGGCCCTTCGGCGCAGTTCCGCATGGCGGTGTTCTCCTGCGCCAATTTCGGGTTCGGCTGGTTCAACGCCTATGGCCATGCGGCGCTTGCCAATGACTGCGACCTCGCCGTGCACCTCGGCGATTACATCTACGAATATGCCAAGGGCGCCTATCCCACCGACGAGCAGGCCAATCCCGACCGGCTACTGGCACCGGCCAACGAGATCGTGGCGCTGGCCGATTACCGCCTGCGCTATGCCACTTACCGCGCCGATCCCGATCTCCAGCGCCTGCATCAGGTGCTCCCGATGATCACCTTGTGGGACGATCACGAGACCGCGAACGATTCGTATCGCGAAGGCGCGGAAAACCACCAGCCGGACACCGAAGGCGATTGGCAGGTGCGCAAAGCCGCCGCCATTCAGGCCTATCGCGAATGGCTGCCGGTGGCCGATACCGCCTATTCCGCCTATCAGGTCGGCGATCTGGCAACCTTGTTCCGGCTCGACACCCGGCTTGAAGGGCGCGACCAGCCGTTCCGGTTTGAACAGGTGATGCAAGGGGCGAAGGACCAGCAGGCGCTGATGGCCGCGCTCGCCGCGTTCCGTGAGGGCGCTTGGGCGGACCCGGATCGCCAATTGCTCGGCGCGGCGCAGGAGGCGTGGCTGGCCGAGGCACTCGCCGCCTCGACGCGGGCTGGCACCCATTGGCAGGTGCTGCTGCAACAGGTGCTGATGGGCAACCTCAAGACCCCGCGCGATCTGCTGCGCGGCGCAGGCAGCGATGTCCCCGATACCGTCCGCAAGCGCCTGCAGGCTGCCGTGGCGGCGAGCGGCGCGGGGCTGCCCTCCAACATGGACGCATGGGACGGCTACCCCGCCGCCCGCGCCCGCGTGTTCAAGGCCGCGCTGGAGGCCAATGCCAACCTCGTCGTGCTGGCGGGCGACACCCACAATGCCTGGGCCTTCGACCTTGCCCATGAAGGCGAAGCGGTGGGCGTGGAATTCGGCGGCAGTTCGGTCAGCTCGCCTGGCTTCGAAACCTACCTCACCTTCATCGAGCCAGGCACGCTGGCGGCCGCGCTGGTGGCGGAGAACCCGCAGTTGAAATGGGCCGACACCGCCCAGCGCGGCTACATGGCGGTCGAACTGACCCCGACGCGCGCGACGACCGAATACCGCTTCACCGCCGGCGTGAAACAGCGTTCGACCCAGCTTGCAGGCACGAAGCGGATCAGCACCGAAAAGGGCAGCGCCAAGCTGACGGTCTGACCGCCGGGCGGCCGGGTAATGACATGGCAAGCCCTTTGCGCTAAAGCGCCTGCCATGGCCATGTTGCTGACCACCCGCACCACCACCACGACCCGGACTACCATCCGGGGGCGGCGGCGCGCAGGGTAAGCCCGGCAGCCCGCCGCCCGGATCGGGGCGGCGCGGTGTTCTCCCCCTTTCGGTAACTCGCACAACACCGCTCTTCCGGTGCGCGCCTGCTTGTGGCAGGGCGACCCGCAAACGAGACGGAATGCGATAACCATGACCGAACTTCTGAAGATCAGCCTGCCCGATGGATCCTTGCGCGAAGTGCCTGCGGGATCGACCCCGGCGGATATCGCCGCCGCGATCGGCCCCGGCCTTGCCAAGGCCGCGATTGCCGCGCGCGTGGACGGGGAGCTGCGCGATCTCAACCGGCCCTTCGATGGTGATGCAAACCTCGCGCTGGTGACGAGCCGCGATGAAGCCGATGCGCTCGAACTCGCCCGCCATGATTATGCCCACGTTCTGGCCGAGGCGGTGCAGGCATTGTTCCCCGGCACGCAGATCACCTTCGGGCCTTCGACCGATGACGGCTTCTATTACGACGTGAAGGCCCCCGACAGCCGCGAGCCGTTCAGCATGGACGACCTGCCCGCTATCGAGGAGGAAATGCGCCGCATCATCCGGGCCGACAAGCCGCTGCGCCGCGAAGTGTGGAGCCGCGAAGACCTGATCGCCAAGTGGGCGGGCGAGGGCGAAACCTTCAAGGCCGAATGGGCCAAGGAACTGCCCGAGGGCGAGGAACTCACCGTCTATTGGAGCGGCAACGACTGGCTCGACATGTGCCGCGGCCCGCACCTGCCCTCGACCGGCAAGCTTGATCCCGAGGCGTTCAAGCTGATGCGCGTCGCGGGCGCTTACTGGCGCGGCGATCAGAACAATGCGCAGCTGACGCGCATCTACGGCACCGGCTGGCTCAACAAGAAGCAGCTGCAAGCCCACCTCATGCGGCTGGAAGAAGCCGCCAAGCGCGATCACCGCAAGCTGGGCCGCGAGATGGACCTGTTCCACTTGCAGGAAGAAGCCCACGGTTCAGTGTTCTGGCACCCCAAGGGCTACCGCATCTGGCGCGAGCTGGAAGCCTATATGCGCCGCAAGATGGACGGTTCGGGCTACCGCGAGATCAAGACCCCGCAGCTGATGGACGTGCGCCAGTGGACCCAATCGGGCCACTGGGGGAAATACGCGCAGAACATGTTCGCCGTGCCGGACATGGTGCCCGAGGTTGATGAGGACAGCGGCGCAGCCTCTCCCAAGGTGGCGGACGATGCCGAATGGCTGGCGATCAAGCCGATGAACTGCCCGGCGCACGTGATGGTGTTCAAGCAGGGGATCACCTCCTACCGCGATCTCCCGATCCGGCTGGGCGAAATGGGCTGCTGCCACCGCAACGAACCCCACGGCGCGCTGCACGGGCTGATGCGCGTGCGCCAGTTCACGCAGGACGATGCGCATATCTTCTGCACCGAATCGCAGGTCGTGGGCGAGGTGCAGGCCTTCCTCGCGCTGGCTGACAGCGTGTATCGCGATTTCGGCTTCACCTATGACATCAAGCTCGCCCTGCGCCCGGAAAAGCGCTTCGGTAGCGAGGCGGATTGGGACAAGGCCGAGCAGGAATTGCGCGATGCGCTGACCGCCAATGGCCTCGAATGGGAAGAACTCCCCGGCGAAGGCGCGTTCTATGCGCCCAAGCTCGAATGGCACCTGACCGACGCGATCGGACGCACCTGGCAGGTCGGCACGATCCAGTCGGACCGCGTGCTGCCCGAGCGGCTCGATGCCAACTACATCGGCGAGGATGGCGAAAAGCACCGCCCGGTGATGCTCCACCGCGCGATCTTCGGTTCGTATGAACGCTTCATCGGCATCCTGATCGAACACTTCGCCGGCCGCCTGCCCGCATGGCTCGCGCCGGTGCAGGCGGTGGTGGCGACCATCGTTTCGGACGCAGACCCTTACGCCGATGATGTCGCCGCCCAACTGCGCGCGGCAGGCATCCGGGTCGAAACCGACACCCGCAACGAGAAAATCAACTACAAGGTGCGCGAACACAGCCTTGCCAAGGTCCCGCACCTGCTGGTGGTCGGCAAGCGCGAGGCCGAGGAAGGCACGGTCGCCGTCCGCACGCTGGGCGCAGAGCACCAGAAGGTGATGCCGCTGGCAGACGCCATCGCGATGCTCAAGGCCGAGGGCACGCCGCCCGATCTCGCCGCCGGCTGACGCGGGTGGAGGTTTTCGGGGGCTTTACCGCAGTTCAACTCGGCGTCGCCTTTGCGGCGGCGCTGGGATCTGCCTTCGTGCGCGGGCTGACCGGATTCGGCATGGCGATCCTGCTGGTGCCGGTGCTGGCACTGGCGCTGCCTCCGGTTGAAGCGGTGGTGCTGACCAACGCGCTGTCACTGATGCTCGGCGCGACCGAGATGCGCAGCCTCGTGCGCGATGCCGAGCGCAGCGCGTGGTGGATCGGCGCAGCGGTGGTGCTGACCACGCCAATCGGCCTCTACGCCCTTTCGCTCACCGGCAAGGACGCGGCGCGGCTGGTGATCGCCTTGATCGCGGTCAGCGCCTTTGTCGCCATCCTGTTGCCCCGCCGCGGAAACGCGATGCCGGGGCGCGGCGTGACGGGGGCGGTGGGCGTGCTGAGCGGGCTGATGACGGGCTATGCCGGGATGCCGGGGCCGCCGGTGGTGCCCTATTACGCCGGACGCGATCTGCCGAGGGCGACGGCCAAGGCATCAATGCAGCTGATCTTCACCATCGCGGCGAGCGCCGGGCTGGCGACAGCAACATGGCTCGGCATCCTGCGGCTTGAATTGCTGCTGTTCGCGGTGCTGGTCCTGCCGGTCATCATCGCCGGCAACCGGCTGGGCGCGCGCGTTTCAGGCCGGGTGAGTGACCCGCTATGGCGCACAAGTGTCGGCGTGGTGCTGGGCGGAGCGGCGCTGGCCGCCTTCATCCGCCTGATCTGATCAGAACGGAAAAGCTTGCCCGGCGAGAATAAGCGCCGCCGCGCAGCCAAGCACGATCATCTGCCGCGCCAATTCCACCGCGTCAAAACGGTTGGCTGCAGTCAGCGGCAGAGCGAGGGCGTGGGTCATCGCCCGCACTCTCCGCCCAAACCCCTTACGAAGCGTTAAAGCACCCCTATGAGGCCGAGGGCATCTGCTGGCTGGCACAGTGGAAGCCCCCGCCGCCGGCCAGCACCGCCTCGCCCGGCAGGCCGATGGTGTCACGGTCCGGGAAGATCGCGGCAATCGCGGCCACCCCGTCGGCATCGTGAGGCGAGCCGAAGGTCGGCACCACCACCAGATGCGAGGTGATCGCGAAATTGACGTAGCTGGCCGGTTCGATGATCCCGTCGCGGATCATCCGCCCGGGCGAGGGGATGCGGACCACGTCCACCCCGAACGCCTCTGCCCGCGCCGCCGCATCGGCATAGATTGCGGCGTTGGGATCGTCTGTGCCGGTGGCTTGCGGCACCACCAGCCGGTTCGGCCCGACAAAGCGCGCAAGGTTATCGACATGGCCATCGGTGTGGTCGTTGATCAGGCCATCGCCCAGCCACAGCACGCGGGTGAAGCCCAATTGCGCGGCGAGCTCCGCCTCGATCTCGGCACGGCCAAGGTGCGGGTTGCGGTTGGGATTGAGCAGGCATTGCTCGGTCGTGGCGACCAGCCCGGTGCCGTCACCATCCACCGCGCCGCCTTCGAGGATCATCGGCGTATGCGTCACCGCCAGCCCCGCATCGCGGGCGATCTCCGCGCCGATCTCCTGATCGCCGGGCATCAGATATTTGCCGCCCCAGCCGTTGAAGCCGAAGCGCCGCGCAATCCGCGTCGCCCCGTCGCGCACCACCAGCGGGCCGGTATCACGCAGCCAGATATCGCCATAGACGCGTCGTTCGATCGTCACCTTGCTGCTGACCAGCGCACGGGCGCGGGCCTCGTTGGCTTCATCGCGCACCAACAGGCGCACTTCCTGCCCGCTTTCCGCCACGGCAGAGGCGAAATCGGCCATCTGCTCCTGCGCGGGCTCCAGCCAGCCGGGCCATTCATCGGCCAGATGCGGAAAGCCGATCCATATCCAGTCCTGCGCGGCCCATTCGGGAGGCATCAATGCGGTCATATGCGCCTCAGCAGCCCTTCTCGTCGGCCTTGCAGCCCTCGTCCCGAATGGCGCGGAATTCATCGCCCTCGTTCCAGGTGGGCCAACTGGTGCTTGTCGCCATCATCCGGCCGAGGCGGTAGTAAAGCTGCAAATCAGCCATCACGCCCGACCAGTCCCACGCCTCGTTGAATTCGTCCTTGGGGCCATGATAGCGGTTTTCGGTGTAATCCGCCGCGACCTTCGCGCCGGCCTCGCGCCCGCCGTTCACCAGGTCCTCGCCGCCTTCCATATAGATCATCGGCACGCCCAGCTTGGCGAAGGCGAAGTGGTCGGAGCGGTAATAATACCCGGCTTCAGGCTTGGCATCCGGCGTGGCGGTGCGGCCATCGGCCTTGAGCGCGGTGTCAAGGAACTGGTCAAGCTGCGACTTGCCGAGGCCGATCACGGTCACGTCCTTGGCCGGCCCGGCGATCTGGAAGGCATCCATGTTCACGCCCCCCACGGTCTGCGCCAGCGGGAAGACCGGGTTCTGGGCGTAATAGGTCGCGCCGAGCAGGCCGGATTCCTCCGCCGTCACCGCCAGAAATACGAGGCTGCGGCGCGCGGGGCCAGCCTTGGCGTGCGCCTCCGCCAGTGCGACGAGCGCGGCGGTGCCGGTGGCATTGTCGACCGCGCCGTTGCAGATGTCGTCACCATCGGGCGCAGGCGTGCAGCGGCCAAGGTGATCCCAATGCGCGGTGTGGAGCACATATTCGTCCGGCTTTTCCGCGCCGGGCAGAATGCCGATCACATTGTGCGACATGAAGCTGCGGACATCATTGGCAAAGCTGGTTGATGCGCTCATGCCCAGCGGCACGGCTTTGAAGCCCTTGACCTGCGCGGCCTTGGTCAGCGCGTCCAGATCCTGCCCCGCGGCCTTGAGAACCGCGCGCGCCGCATCCTCGGTGACCCAGCCGTTGACCTGCGTCAGCGGCCCGGCATCCGGCCCGCGCTGCGCATAGGCCTGCGGGCCGCTCCACGAGGATTGCACCACGTTCCAGCCATAGGCGGCAGGCGCAGTCTGGTGGACGATCAGCGCGCCCGCCGCACCCTGACGGGCGGCCTCTTCATACTTGTAGGTCCAACGGCCGTAATAGGTCATCGCCTTGCCGCCAAACGGCCCTTCGAGGCCCGCGGTCTGCCAGTCCGGGTCATTGACGAGGATCACCACCGTCTTGCCCTTCACATCAAGGCCCGCGTAGTCGTTCCAGCCCTTTTCGGGGGCGTTGATGCCGTAGCCGACGAACACCAGCTCGCTGTCCTTCAGGACGGTCTTGGCATCCTCGCGATAGGTCGCGCCGACCCAGTCCTTGCCATAGGTGAAGCTGAGCGGGGCGCCTTTTCCAGTAAGGGCAAGCGGCGCGAAGTCCTTGCCGGTGATCTCCACCAGCGGCACTTCCTGCACCCACGAACCCTTGTTGCCCGGCTGCAATCCGGCCGCCTTGAAGCGTTCGGTGAGGTAGGCGATGGTCTTTTCCTCGCCCGCAGAACCAGGCGCGCGGCCTTCGAAATCATCGCCGGAAAGCGTGCGGGTGACGTCCTTGATTGTCGCCTCGGAAAGCTGGCCGGGTGCGACCTCGGGTATGTCGAGCGCGGGCGCGGAACCGGGAAGCGGCAGCCCCTCGCACGCGGCGAGCGCAAGCGCGCCTGCGACAAGCGCGCCGATGGCGGAAACGCGGATGATCATGGCAAACTCTCCCGTTTGTGCCCGCAGGCAGCCGCGTTTCCCTTCGCAGAGGCAAGGTTCGCGCGCAAGCACGCCTCTTGCCCGCCTCTTGCACCTCCAGTCCGGTGCGGCCAGAGAGGCCGGTGATGGGAGAAAACAGGGACATCGACTGGGCTGGCGCACTGCACCGCGCCCGCCAGCACGCGCCGTTTCTGGCACGGGCGCTGGAGCGGCAGCCGGAGCTTGCCGCGCTGCTGGCAGCGGGCGATGCCGCGGCGGCGCTGGCATGGGCGCGCGCGCAAGGCGATCAGCCTGACGCCGAGGTTGCCCTGCGGCGTGAACGGCTGGCACTTGCCGCCGCGCTGGCGGTGGGCGATCTGGCGGGGGCCTTCCCGCTCACCGAGGTGGTCGGCGAACTCACCGCCTTCGCCGACCGGGCGCTGGACCGCGCGATCCGAACCGCGATTGCCGAAAGATGCGATGCCGACAACGCCGACGGCTTCATCGCGCTGGCCTTGGGCAAGCAGGGGGCGGGCGAACTCAATTATTCCTCCGACATCGACCCGATCCTGCTGTTCGATCGTGATCGCCTGCCGCGCCGCGCATCGGACGATCCGGGCGAGGCGGCGCAGCGGTATGCGCGCCGCGTGGTGGCGCTGCTCGCCTCGAACACCGCCGATGGTTATGCCCTGCGGGTCGACTTGCGGCTGCGCCCCGCGAGCGAGGTCAGCCCCCTATGCGTTCCGGTCGGATCGGCATTGACCCATTATCAGGGCGCGGCGCTGGCATGGGAGCGCGCCGCCTTCACCCGCGCCCGCGCCGCTGCCGGTGATATTGCCGCGGGCGAGGATTTCCTCACCGCGATCCGCCCCTTCGTGTGGCGCGGCCAGCTCGATTTCGGCGCGATCGAGGAAATCAGCGCGCTCACTCACCGTATCCGCGACAGTCACGCCGGCCCCGCCGCCCCCGGCCCCGGCTTCGATGTCAAACGCGGGCGCGGCGGCATTCGCGAGATCGAATTCTACGCCCAGACCCACCAGTTGATCCACGGCGGGCGCGATACATCGCTGCGGGTGCGCGGCACGCGGGCGGCGCTTGATGCTCTGGCGGCGGCGGGGTGGATCACGGCCGAAAACGCAGCGACACTCGGAACAAGCTATGACCGGCTGCGGCAAATCGAGCACCGCTTGCAGATGGTCCACGACCGCCAGACCCACGCGCTGCCCGAAGGCGAGGCGCTGGACAATGTCGCGCAGCTTGACGGGCTGGCCGACGGCGCGGCGCTGGTGGCGGAACTGACCGAACTCACCGCGCGCACGGGGCGCATCTATGAAGAACTGATCGGCCGCACCGACGCCGCCCCGGTCACCGTCGCCATGCCCGCCAGCGCGCTCGCGGGGAGCCTTGCCACATGGGGCTTTGCCGAGCCGGATGTGCTGGCCGAACGCACCGAGACCTGGCGTGACGGGCGCCATGCCGCGATCCGCTCGCCCCAAGCGGTGGAGGCGTGGGACCGGCTCGCGCCTGCGCTGCTGGAAGCGATTGCCCGCAGCGATGACCCGATGCGCGCGATCACCCGCTGGGAGCGCATCATCGAAAGCGTGCCCTCCGCGATCACCACCTTCCGCCTGCTCGCCGCGCGGCCCGATCTGATCGAACGGCTGGTCGCCGCGCTCACCCTCGCCCCGGTGCTGTCGGATGAACTGGCGAGGAAGCCCGAACTGCTCGACACGCTGATCGACAGGCACGCCCTCGACCTGCCCGGCGATGTGGCGGCGATCATGGCACGGATGCAGGGCGCCGCGGTGCGCGAGGATTACGAGGCGCTGCTCGATGCGATCCGCATCGTCACCGGTGAAATCCGCTTCGCGCTCGGCATCCAGCTCATCGAGGGGCTGGCCGACCCGCTCGATATTGCCCGCGCGCTGTCACGCACCGCCGAGGCCGCGCTCAGGCTGGCGAGCGATGCGACGGTGGAGGAATTCGCCGCCAAGCACGGGCACATCGCGGGCAGCGAACTGCTGATCCTCGGCCTCGGACGGCTTGGCGGGGGCGCGCTGACCCATGCGAGCGATCTCGACATCGTCTACCTCTTCACCGGCGATTTCGCCGCCATGTCGGATGGCGCGCGGCCGCTGGGCGGGACGATCTATTACAATCGCCTCGCCAGCCGGGTCAGCGCGGCGCTTTCGGTGCCGACGGCGCAGGGCGCGCTCTATGAAGTCGACACCCGCCTCAGGCCGCAGGGCAACCAGGGCCCGCTGGCGGTCTCCTGCGAGGCTTTCGGCAAGTATCAGCGCGAGGCGGCGTGGACGTGGGAGCACATGGCGCTGGCCCGCGCCCGGGTGCTCCACGGCTCGCCGCACGCCCGCGCCGGGCTGGAAGCGGTGCTCGCCGATGTGCTCCACGCCCCGCGCGATCGCACCGCGCTGCGCGAGGCGGTGCTGGGGATGCGGGCCGAGATGGCGAAGCACAAGCCGCAGAGCGGGCCGGTCGATGCCAAGCTGGCGCGCGGCGGGCTGGTCGATATCGAGTTCCTCGTCCACTATCTGCAACTGCGCGGAGAGGCGGCGGACGGGCGGGCGCTGGCCCAGGCGGCCCCGCAGGCGCTCTCGCCCGATCTGGAAACGGCGCTCGGGGGGCTGGTCGCGGCCGGGCTGGTGCCTGCCGATCTGGCCGAGCCCCACGCCTTGATGAGCCGGATGCTGGTGGCCGGACGCCTGCTCGCCCCCGATGGCCGCGAGCCCCCGCCGAGCGGCGCGCGGGCCTTGGCGCGGGCCTGCGGCTTTGACAGCTATGCCGCGTTGCTCGCTGCCTTCGCCGCCGCGCGGGTCAGAGTTGCCGAAGTGTGGAAACAAATCTTCGGCACGGACATTCTCGAAACCGAACAGGAGACCTGAGCATGACCACTTTCCCCGGCGTCGGTGACGCCATCCCCGATATCGCCATGGAAACCCCCGAGGGCGGAAGCGTGAAGCCATCGGACTTTGCGGGCTCCAAGCTGGTGATCTTCTTCTACCCCAAGGACGACACCCCCGGCTGCACCACAGAGAACAAGGATTTCTCTGCCCTGCAGGACCAGTTCGAGGCGGCGGGCACCAAGCTGCTCGGCGTCAGCAAGGACCCGGCCAAGAAGCACGCCAAGTTCATCGCCAAGCACGGCCTCACCGCCCCGCTGGCGAGCGACGCGGAAGAAGGCGGGTTGTCCGATGCGCTCGGCGTGTGGGCGGAAAAGCAGATGTACGGCAAGACCTACATGGGCATGGTCCGCGCCACCTATCTGGTCGGCGCCGATGGCAAGATCGCGCGCATCTGGGACAAGGTGAAGGTTGCCGGCCACGCCGAGGACGTGCTGGCGGCTGCCAAGGCCCTGTGATTCGCCAATGACCACTGTCGCCCGCGCCATTCGCGCCGCCCTGCTGACCGCAGAGCCGCGCGCCAAGTGCTTTGCCACCCGCGAAGTGGCGCGTAGCTGGCGCAGCGGAAGGCTGACGTGGGACTTCGATGTGGCGATGCCGGATCAGCCCGCCTGGCCCGATTCGCCCGAACTGCTGCCTCCCGGCCAGATGCCCAAGCGGCGCAAGGGCGGCAGCGAACGCGGGCGAATCGCGCTGTGGCACAGCCTGGCCCATATCGAGTTCGTCGCCATCGACCTCGCGCTTGATATGGCCGGGCGATTCGGGGGCGAGATGGGCGAGGAATTCGTCAGCGATTTCCTCGCTGTCGCAAGCGACGAGGCGATGCACTTCGCGCTGCTGGCAAGGAAGCTCCAGAGCCTCGGCAGCCACTACGGCGCGCTACCTGCGCACGCCGGGCTGTGGGAGGCCGCCTACCTCACCCGCCACGATGTTGCGGCGCGGTTGGCGGTGGTGCCGATGGTGCTGGAGGCGCGCGGGCTGGACGTCACCCCGGCCACGCTGGAACGGGTGCACGCGGCGGGGGACGAGGGCGGCGCAAAAATCCTCACGAGAATACTTGACGACGAAATCCGCCATGTCGCTGCGGGCACCAAGCACTTTTTGCGATGTGCCGAAACGGCGCAGGCGGAACCCGAATCCTACTGGCAAAGCCTCGTAAAACGGCACTTCAGGGGAATGATTAAGCCACCGTTCAACGACTCAGCGCGTCTTGCTGCCGGTTTATCGCGCGGTTTCTACGCGGCGATTGCAACCTAGCGACTCATCCGGATAACCACGTTCCAGCGAAAGGCGCGCATCAGACGTGCCGGAATATTCCTACGGCCCCGCACAAAAATGGGGTCGCAATCGGGACCGGGTCTTTTATGAAATCTGCCTTCCGCCAAATGCTGAAGCTGGCTGCAACAGCATGCTCCGCGATTCTGGTTTCGGCCGCCGCGCCCGCTTTCGCCAACACCGCCAATTCTGCTTCGACCACCACCACTGCCAGCGCGGACGTTGTCCAACCGCTGCATGATGCCGATGGTACCATGGTCGAAAATGGCGACACCCGCTTCAAGTCGCTGTTTGCCAGCTGGACCGCGATCGAGCGCACCGCGCCGACCGTTGGCACCGGCGAGGTCGTGACCGCCTATTCCTCGCCCATCGCCCAGCGCGCTATTTCGGTGCCGTCGCGCATGCCGCTTGAAGGCGCGGCGCTGACCAGCAGCTTCGGAATGCGCACCCACCCGGTGCTCGGCGGCCGCCGCCAGCATCAGGGCATCGATCTTGCCGCACCGAGCGGCACGCCCGTCTACGCCACCGCCGATGGCGTGATCGGCCGCGCGGACTGGTATTCGAGCTACGGGCTCTACATCAGCATCAACCACGGTGCTTCGATGGAAACGCGCTACGCCCACCTGTCGCGCCTCGCGGTTGCTGCGGGCGACAACGTGAAGAAGGGCGACCTGATCGGCTATGTCGGTTCGACCGGCCGTTCGACCGGTCCGCACCTTCATTACGAAGTTCGCGTCGAGGGTCTTGCAGTCAATCCGATTCCGTATATGGTGGAGAGCGAAGCACAGTTGGCCTACGCCCGCGATGCTCGCTTGACCGGTCAGGGCGGCGAATAAGCCTCCGCTAATCCAAGTCAGGCTCGCAAGCTTCACGAGTTTGCCCGTGCAAACGGGCCGGACATTGGAGAGGGTGTCCGAACATCGGCGGCGGGTTATCCCGCCGCCTTTTTTCTTGTCCTGCTGCCCCGTCACCTGCCGTTTCGGCCATGACGCGCCTATTTGGTAGCAGTTGCACCTATTTCGGTAGCACTTGAAATACTCTTTTCCCTTGCGAGCGTTCCCGCGCCCGCTAGATTTTCTTCCGAGAGAAGAACGCCGGCCCGTCCCAAGGCGTGCGCCGCTGCAAGGGAGAACCACGATGTCGATGCACCCGATCGCGCACGCCGCGACCAGGCCCGATCACCCGGCAGTCATCATGACCGGTTCGGGCAAGCAGATCACTTTTGGCGAAATGGACAAGGAGTCCAACCGCTTCGCCCATCTGCTGCGGGCGCATGGCATCGGCGCGGGCGATGCCTTTGCGGTGCTGCTGGAAAACCGGATCGAATACTTCACCCTGATCTGGGGCTCGCAACGGGCCGGCACGATGCTGGTGCCGATCTCCTCGCGCCTGACCGCGCCCGAGGCCGCCTATATCATCCGCGATGCGCAGGCGAAGCTGCTGATCACCTCGGGCTATTTCACCGAAATCCTTGGCCCGATCCGCGCCGAGTGCCCCGGCCTTGAGGTGCTGGTAATGGATTCGGGCGACGCGGAAGATTTCGCGGCTGCGCTTGCCGCGCAAAGCCCCGATCCGATCCCGGATCAAAGCGCCGGGATGGTGATGCTCTACTCCTCCGGCACCACCGGCCGGCCCAAGGGCATCCGCCCGGCCCCGCCCGAAGATCCCGATCCCGCCGCGCCCGTGCCGCTGCTCGGCCTTGCGACCATGGGCGCAGGGATGCCGGCCGATGGCAGCATGGTCTATCTCTCCCCCGCCCCGCTCTATCACGCCGCGCCCATCGGCTGGTGCTCGATCGCGCACCGGCTCGGCGGGACGGTGGTGATGATGGAGAAATTCGATCCCGAGGAAGCCCTGAAGGCCATCGAACGCTACAAAGTGACTGACAGCCAGTGGGTGCCGACCCATTTCGTGCGCTTCCTCAAGCTCGATCCCGCCGTGCGCACCCGTTACGATCTCTCCAGCCACCAGCGCGCGCTTCACGCCGCCGCGCCCTGCCCTGTGCCGATCAAGCGCGAGATGATCGAATGGTGGGGGCCGATCGTGAATGAATATTATGCCGGCAGCGAGATGATCGGCATGACGCTGGTGAAATCCGAGCACTGGCTGGCCAAGCCCGGCACGGTCGGCTTCCCGGTGCATGGCAAGGTCCATGTCTGCGGGCCGGAGGGCGAGGAGCTTGGCCCGGACGAGGACGGGCTGATCTTCTTCGAGAACGTCAACCTGCCCACCTATCACAACGACGCCGCCAAGACCGCCGAGGCGATGCACCCCAACGGCTGGATGACGCTGGGCGATATCGGCCACTTGGACAAGGACGGCTTCCTATTCCTGACCGACCGCAAGAGCCACATGATCATCAGCGGCGGGGTGAACATCTACCCGCAGGAGATCGAGAACCTGCTCGTCACCCACCCCAAGGTGATGGACGCCGCCGTGATCGGCGCGCCTTGCCCCGACCTTGGCGAAAAGGTGGTGGCAGTGGTGCAGCCCAAGGATATGGGTGATGCCGGACCGGAGCTGGAGGCGGAACTGCGCACCTTCCTCAGCGCCAGCCTCTCCAAGATCAAGATGCCCAAGCTGTTCGACTTCCGCCCCGAACTGCCGCGTGAGGCCAACGGCAAGCTCTACAAGCGCGAGCTGCGCGATGAATATGCGGCCAAGGCGAAGGCGGACGCAGCATGAGCGCGGTTCTCTCGGGCGATCTGGCCCGCAAGGTGATCGACCCGCACGCCTATGCCCAGTGGGACGGGCTGCTCGATACCTTCGATGCGATCCGCGCGGAAACGCCGGTTGCCCTTGTGCAGCCCGATACGCCCGGACTGTTCGAGCCGTTCTGGCTCGTCACCGGCTATGACGAGGTGATGCGGATATCGAAGGACAACGCCGGTTTCCTCAACAACCCGCGACCTGTCGTCTTCAGCTTCAACCAGGCGATTGAATTCAGCCGCGCGGCGACCGGATCGAACATGCTGGTCGATTCGCTGGTGGCGTTCGATGCGCCGATCCATCCCAAGTATCGCAAGCTGACGCAGGAATGGTTCATGCCGCGCAACCTCGCCCGGCTGGAGGACGAGTTGCGCGCACTGGCCGCCCGCACGGTCGACCGGACGCTGGAACAGGCCAAAGCTTCGGGTGGCGAGGTCGACTTCGTGAAAGAAGTCTCCGGCCCCTATCCCTTGCGCGTGGTGATGCAGATCCTCGGCGTGCCGCCCGAGGATGAATTCAGGATGCAGATGCTGACCCAGCAATTGTTCGGCGGGCAGGACAAGGACCTGTCGGGCAGCGGCATGGACCAGATGACGCCCGAACAGGTGGTGCAGATCGTTGCAGGCGCGGTGAAGACCTTCGAGGATTACTTCGCCGGAATCGCCGAAGACCGCCGCCGCAACCCGACCGAGGATGTCGCCAGCGTCATCGCCAATGCGCTGGTGGATGGCCAGCCGCTCCCTCCGCGCGACATGGCAGGCTATTACATCATCGTCGCCACAGCCGGGCACGACACCACCTCGGCCAGCACGGCTGGCGCAATGCAGGCGCTGGCCCGCGACCCTGCGCAATATGCCCGCGTGCGCGCCGACCGCTCGCTGCTCCCCGGCATCGTCGAGGAAGCGATCCGCTGGACCAGCCCGGTGCAGCACTTCATGCGCACCGCGGCCGAGGATTGCGAGCTGGGCGGGCAGCAGATCAAGGCGGGCGATTGGCTGATGATCAACTATGTCGCCGCCAACCACGATCCCGCGCAGTTCGCTGATCCGCGCCGGTTCGATGCCGCTCGCTCGCCCAATCGTCATCTCGCTTTCGGAGCGGGCGCGCACCAGTGCCTCGGCCTGCATCTGGCGCGGCTGGAGATGAAGATCCTGTTCGAAGCGATCCTCGACCGGGTGGCGGCAGTGGAACCGGCGGGCGAGGCCAGCCGCGCCAGCAGCACCTTTGTGGGCGGGTTGAAAACCCTGCCGCTGAAGGTGACGCCGGCCTAGGGGCTACTTCAGCAGATCCAGCGCAATCGCCCGCACCTCGGCGCCCATGTCGGGGCGTGAGAGCGCAATCGCCAGCGTCGCCTCCACGAAGCCGACCTTGCTGCCGCAATCATAGCGGTTGCCATCGAAGGTCACCGCGTGGAACGGCTGGGTGCCGATCATCTTCGCCATCGCGTCGGTCAGCTGGATCTCGCCGCCCGCGCCCTTGCCCTGATTCTCCAGCACCCGCATCACTTCAGGCTGGAGGATGTAGCGGCCCGAGACGATTTTATTGGAAGGGGCGTCGGCGACAGCGGGTTTCTCCACCAGGCCTCGCACCTCGGTCAGATTGCCGCGCGCTTCGCCCGGATCGATCACGCCGTAGGACGAAACCTGCTCCATCGGCACTTCCAGCACCGAGATGAGGTTGCCGCCGACTTGCGTGTAAGCCTCTACCATCTGCTTCATGCAGCCGGTGCCGCCTTCGCGGGCGACCATCAGTTCGTCCGGCAGGAAGATCGCGAAAGGTTCATCGCCCACGATCGCGCGGGCGCACCAGATCGCGTGGCCAAGGCCCAAGGGCACCTGCTGGCGCACCGCGATTACATCGCCCGGCGTGGCGCGGGCGCAATCGAGCACCGACAGATCCTTGCCGCGCTCGGTCATGGTCTGCTCAAGTTCGAAGGCGATGTCGAAATGTTCGACAATCCCGGTCTTGCCGCGCCCGGTGACGAAGATCATCTGCTCGATCCCCGCCTCGCGCGCCTCGTCCACCGCATACTGGATCAGCGGGCGGTCCACGACCGGCAGCAATTCCTTGGGGACGACCTTGGTGGCGGGGAGAAACCGCGTGCCGAGACCGGCGACGGGAAAGACGGCTTTACGGATCGGCTTGGGAGACATTCACTGCCCTCGTTGCTTGCTTTTCGGTTGCCTCGCGTCTCCCGCCCCCGTGCCTTGCGCCATAACGCAGGTCAATGATTGTTCGGTTACGCCAACCGCCCCCGCTTGCTGCGAGTTGCACGAAAGGCACTTTTCGCTAAGGGAAAAGCCATGGACAAACTCATCATCCGCGGCGGCAATCGCCTTTCCGGCACCATCCCGATCTCCGGCGCGAAGAATGCGGCCCTGACGCTCATTCCCTGCGCACTGCTGACCGAGGAGCCGCTGACGCTGCGCAACCTGCCGCGGCTGGCGGATATTGACGGGTTCCAGCACCTGATGAACCAGTTTGGCGTCACCACCGTCATTCAGGGCACGCGCCCGGAAGATTTCGGCCGGGTGATGAGCATGGAGGCGACCCGCATCACCTCCAACGTTGCCCCCTATGATCTGGTGCGCAAGATGCGCGCTTCGATCCTAGTGCTCGGCCCGATGCTCGCCCGCAGCGGCGAGGCAACCGTGTCGATGCCCGGCGGCTGCGCGATCGGTAACCGTCCGATTGACCTGCACTTGCGCGCGCTCGAAGCCTTCGGCGCAAAGATCGAGCTGGCCGCAGGCTATGTCCGCGCGGTGCAGCCCGATGGCGGGATGCCGGGCGGCGATTTCGATTTCCCCGTCGTCTCGGTCGGCGCGACTGAAAACGCGCTTATGGCCGCGGTGCTGGCCAACGGCACCAGCCGGTTGTTCAACGCCGCGCGTGAGCCGGAAATCGTCGACCTGTGCAACATGCTGGTGGCGATGGGGGCAGAGATCGAAGGGATCGGCACCTCCAGCCTCACCATCCACGGGGTCAAGCGTCTGCACGGCGCAACCTACCGCGTCATGCCCGACCGTATCGAGGCGGGCTCCTATGCCTGCGCGGCGGCGATCACCGGGGGCGAAGTGCGTCTGGAAGGCGCCAAGGCCGAAGACATGATGGCGACCATCCATGCGCTGCAAGCCATCGGCTGCGAAGTGACGTGGGACGCCAAGAGCATCACCGTGAAGGCGGGTGCCAAACTGAAGGCGACCAACCTCACCACCGCGCCCTATCCGGGCCTTGCCACAGACATGCAGGCCCAGCTGATGGCGCTGCTGTGCAAGGCCGAAGGCGCGAGCGTGCTCAAGGAAACGATCTTCGAGAACCGCTTCATGCACGTTCCCGAACTCACCCGCATGGGCGCGGACATCACCACCGAAGGCCGCACGGCTGTGGTCAAGGGTGTCGAACGGCTGACCGGCGCGGAAGTGATGGCCACCGACCTGCGCGCTTCGATGAGCCTCGTGATCGCCGCATTGGCGGCCGAGGGCGAGACGACCGTGCGCCGGCTGTATCACCTCGACCGCGGTTACGAGCGGCTGGAAGAGAAGCTCCAGTTGGTGGGTGCGGATATCGAACGGGTGGATGACTAGCACCCGGCTTGCGGGGGCTTTGACCCTCGCCAGGTCGGTTTAGACCCCGCCTAGGGGCAGGCTAGGCCCCCGCTTGCTCCGCCTCATTTGAATGTTTCACGTGAAACATTGCACCGAGGCGTTCACCACCAACCACACCCGGATCGCGCTGGCGAGGCCGGGCGGGGTGGGCGATTTGATCCGTTCGGAATCGATCCGGGCAACCAGGGCTGCCACGGCGATGCCTTCACTTGCGGCTGCGGCTTTCAGCATCTCCCAGAACAGCGGCTCAAGGCTGATCGAGGTCTGGTGACCCGCGATGCTCAGCGAGCGTTTGACCGGGGGGTGATAGGGGGACGGGGTCTCCATCCCAGAACCAGTATTAGGCCGCTTCGAAGTCGTCCACATATTCGGGCAGGAACACCGGCTCTCGCTCCGACCAGCCCGGCGCGGTGGCGGCGGCTTCGCTGAGGCTCTGGAGCAGCAGCTTGCGCTGTTCGGGGCGGATCGATGGCAGCGCGCTCGCGGCGCAGAAGGCGGCCGGAAGATAGGGCCGCGCAGTCGCACCCAGCAGACGTTCGTAGAGGAAGCGGAAGGCCGAGAAACTCGCCAGCCGCTCCTGTTCCAGATCGAAGGCCGCAAGGCGCACCAGCTTGCCGAGGAAGCGTTCGACTTCGTAGGGCGTGTCGTCCTGCGGGATGAGGCCGCGCAGGGACTTGAGGTCCTGATAGGCGACATATTGCCGGCGAATCGCGGTGTTCTCGCTCTCGCTGCGGCCCCAGCGCCGGAAGGCATCGGTACGGGCGAGGCCGATATCGAGGCTGCGCTTGATGTAACGCTGCTCGGCCGGGGTGAACCCGGCGAATTCCCGCATCTCGGCAATCGGCATCATCATGGCGCATGTCTCCTTCAGACGAGGAGAACGTCGCACGACATGGTTAATTTAGGGTTAGGTAGTAGGCGGCACAGATTGGCCCGCCAACGGACGGGCCGCAAGCGTGACCACGCGCCGGCCGGTAGGCCGCCCCCGCGGAGGCGACGGCGAAGCCGTCTGGCCGCGAGCGAATGAGACTCAGATCAACCCCGCCAGCGGGCTGCTCGGATCGGCATACATCCGCCGCGCCATGCGCCCTGCAAGATAGGCCTCGCGCCCTGCTTCCACCGCCAGCTTCATCGCGCGGGCCATGCGGATCGGGTCTTTCGCCTCGGCGATGGCGGTGTTCATCAGGATGCCGTCACAGCCCAGCTCCATGCCAACCGCCGCATCCGAGGCCGTGCCGACGCCCGCATCGACCAGCACCGGCACCTTCGCACCCTCGACGATCAGGCGAATCATCACGCGGTTCTGGATGCCCAGCCCCGACCCGATCGGCGCGCCCAGCGGCATGATGGCGACCGCACCGGCGTCTTCCAATTGCTTGGCCGCAATCGGATCATCGGCGCAGTAGACCATCGGCAGGAAGCCCTCCTTGGCGAGGACTTCCGTGGCTTTCAGGGTTTCGCGCATATCGGGATAAAGCGTGCGCGCCTCGCCCAGCACTTCCAGCTTCACCAGATCCCAGCCCCCCGCCTCGCGCGCCAGCCGCAGCGTGCGCACCGCGTCCTCACCGGTGAAGCAGCCCGCGGTGTTGGGGAGGTAGGTGATCTTCTTGGGGTCGATGAAATCGGTCAGCATCGGCGCCTTGGGATCGGAAACGTTGACGCGCCGCACCGCGACGGTGACGATATCCGCACCGCTCGCTTCCACGGCAGCGGCGTTCTGCTCGAAGCTCTTGTACTTGCCCGTGCCGACAATGAGCCGGCTACGGAAGGTGCGGCCCGCCACGGTCCATGTGTCGGCGGCATGATCGCCGCCGCCCACGAAATGCACGATTTCCAGCGTGTCCCCCTCGGCCAGCGGGGCTTCGGCCAGCGTCGAGCGCGGGACGATTGCGCCGTTGCGTTCAACCGCGACCTTTTCAGGCGCGAGATCAAGCTCGCGCACCAGATCGGCAATGGTGGCCGCCGCCGAGCGATGCGGGGCGCCGTTCAAGGTAATGCTCTTGGTCATGCGCGGAGACATAGTCCCTCGCGCCCCGCACGCAACCACGCGTTTTGCTCAGTGCGCCGCGCGCAAGTTCATCCAGTGCGCGGCCGAAACGATGGCGACACCCACCAGCGTGAGCAGGAATTCGTTGGTTCCGTGCGGCACCAGCAGCGCAATTCCCATCAGCATCAGGCCCGAAAGCGCCACCACAAAGGGCCGCTTGCGCCCGTGACGCAGCATTCCCCAGCCGATCGCCACACAGGCCACGCCGAGCGCCAGCATCAGGCCGATGCGGTGAATGTTCTCGTCCATCAGGAAGTGCCCGCCGAGGCCCAGCGCCGAGACCACCACCAGCGTCAGCAGGCAGTGGATCGCGCAAAGGCCCGCCAGCCCGATCCCGAGCTGGTCGAGCCGCCGGCGGAAGGTGGGGCGCAGCGGAGTCCGACTCGCAGGAGGAAGGGCATTGGGGGTCATGTTGCCCTCGCTCATATGTAACATTGTCACATTGTGCAAGGCAGACTTGCGCCTATCGCACAAGGCTTTGCGGTGAACGGGCTTGCACAGCGGACCGGGCGGGGACAAAGACCGCAACATCATGGCCACCTCCGCCCCCAAATGGACCAGCGTGTCGAACCTGTTCCGGCCCGCCACCGCCGGTCCTGCCCGCCCGCTCGCCATAGCCCGCTGGCTGGAGATCGTCGCGCTGCTGGTGGTGACGATCGTGGTCGTCGGCGGGATCACGCGCCTGACCGAGAGCGGCCTTTCGATCACCGAATGGAACGTTGTCAGCGGCATCCTGCCCCCGCTGACCGATGCGGCATGGCAGGCCGAATTCGCCAAATATCGCCTCACGGCCGAATACCGGATGGAGAGCGGCCCAGCAGGCATGGACCTCGCCGCGTTCCAGTTCATCTTTTTCTGGGAGTGGTTCCACCGCATCCTGGGGCGAGTGATCGGCCTCGCCTTCCTGCTCCCGCTGACCGTGTTCGCGGTGCGCCGGGCGATTCCTGCGGGTTACGGCTGGCGGCTCGCCGCGATGTTCGGTCTGATCTGCGGGCAAGGTGCGCTGGGCTGGTACATGGTGTCCTCGGGTGTGGGCCAGACCGATCTGACCGATGTGAGCCATTACCGGCTCGCCGCGCACCTGCTGACAGCGCTTTTCCTGCTGGCGGGGCTGGTATGGACCGCGCGCGACCTGCGCCTGCTCGCTCGCGACCCTGCCGCCCGCCCTGCACCGCTGACACTTGGCGCGGCGGTGGTCGGCGCGGTGCTGTTCGTGCAGTTGTTGCTGGGCGCATGGGTGGCGGGGCTCAATGCCGGGCACGCGGCGGATGACTGGCCGCTGATGAACGGGCGGCTGGTGCCGGAGGTCGACTGGTCGAATGGCGCGCTATGGACGCTCACCAATGATCCCTTCCTTATCCATTTCATGCACCGCTGGTGGGCCTGGGTCGCGGTCGGCGCGCTGGTGTGGCTGTCGCGCCGGGTGCGCAAGACGGATCGCTTCGCCTCGATCGCGGTCCATACCGCCTTCGGGGCGATGGTGCTGCTCGGCATCGCCACGGTGATGAGCGGCGTTTCGCTCTGGATCGCCGCCGCGCACCAACTGGTCGGCGCGCTGACCGTGGCGGCGACGGTGCGTGCGATGCATTCCCTTGGGCATTCCCTTGGGCATTCCGACGGGCTTGCCCGCAAGGCCGCGTAATGTCCGCCGCGCTCGTCTGGTGCCCGTTTCCCGACGCCGAAACTGCCCGCGCCGCGGCCGACGCCCTGCTCGATGACGGCCTGATCGCCTGCGCCAACCTGCTCGGCACCATCGAGAGCCGCTTCGTGTGGGACGGCGCCCGCGCAGTCGGGAGCGAAGTCGGGGTGCTGTTCAAGACCACCACGGACAAGCTTGACGATGTGATCGAACGCCTCGGCGAGCTTCACCCCTATGATACGCCCGCGATCATCGGCTGGCACGCCGACGCCGCCCACCCGGCAACCGAAGCATGGCTGATCGGGAGCCTTTCCGGATAGCGGTATTATTTTACCGCATCGCAAAACGGCGCTTTTGCTTGACTTTGACGGGGTCCGGCGACATTTGCGGCCCACTTCTCCCCTTGGGCCTGGCCTGAGGGGCGATTCTTGCCAGGTATTACCAGGCAGGAAAAATTTCGAACCAAGGACACATGCCATGAAGGCACTCAGCAAGCAGACCCGGTCGATCAAACCGGCCGAGGTCGAAAAGAACTGGCACATCATCGACGCCGATGGCCTCGTCGTCGGTCGTCTGGCCTCGATCGTTGCCAACATTCTGCGCGGCAAGACGAAGCCGACCTACACCCCGCACGTCGATTGCGGCGATCACGTGATCATCATCAACGTTGAGAAGGTGAAGTTCACCGGCAACAAGATGGGCGACAAGATCTATTACAAGCACACCGGTCACCCCGGCGGCATCAAGGAAACCACCCCGGCCAAGGTGCTGGGCGGTCGTTTCCCCGAGCGCGTGCTTGAAAAGGCTGTCGAGCGCATGATCCCGCGCGGCCCGCTGGGTCGTCAGCAGATGAAGGCGCTGCACCTCTATGTCGGCACCGAGCACCCGCATGACGGCCAGAAGCCGCAGGTCCTCGACGTCGCTTCCATGAACCGCAAGAACAAGGTGGCCGCATAATGTCTGACGAAACCACCGTCACCGATCTCGCCGATCTCAAGGACATCGCCGCTGGCGTGCCGCAGGGCGACGCTGCCGAAATCGCCCGCGTTGCCGCGCCGCTGCGTGACCGTGAAATCGACGCGCAGGGCCGTTCCTACGCCACCGGCCGCCGCAAGGACGCGGTTGCCCGCGTGTGGGTCAAGCCCGGCACCGGTAAGATCACCATCAACGGCCGCGATCAAGAAGTGTACTTCGCACGTCCGACCCTGCGTCTCGTGATCAACCAGCCCTTCACCGTCACCGACCGCTCAGGCCAGTATGACGTGATCTGCACCGTGCGCGGTGGCGGTCTGTCGGGTCAGGCGGGCGCCGTGAAGCACGGCATCGCCCAGGCGCTCACCAAGTATGAGCCCGAGCTGCGCAGCATGGTGAAGGCCGAAGGCTTCCTCACCCGCGATAGCCGCGTGGTCGAGCGTAAGAAGTACGGCAAGGCCAAGGCCCGCCGCAGCTTCCAGTTCTCGAAGCGCTAATCGCGCTTCTGGGGGCAGTTCTCGAAGCGTTAATTCGCTCCGAAACCCGGACAAAGACAAGGGCGGCCCCGCAAGGGAGCCGCCCTTTTCCTTGCGCAACGCACCAGAATCAGCGTTGCAGCAGCAGCAGCCCGAACGACAGGCCGGTGCCGGAAAAGAACACCGGCCACGACCAGAAGAACCGCACATCGGCAATTGCGACCGGATGGATCGCCAGCGGCCCGGCGCTCGTCCCCTGCGAGCCGATCACCAGAGCGATCGCCAATGCCATGATCGCGCCGAAAATCACGGATTTGATCAAATCCATCGCGATTCCTTTCGCATGGCCCGCGCTTCCGAAAGAAGCGCGCGGCTGACTGAAGGGTGCAGACACGCGGGAAAGGCAATCGGGTGCGTGCCATCTCACGCGTGCCTGCACCCGCGATATGACCAACAAAGCCTTAAAGGCGGCGATAGAGAAAAGGTTAAGCCGCAGGCCTGCCAGATTACCGGCAGCCTCAGGATGCCGCGCCGAGACTCGCGCCGGCCAGCCGCAGTTCGGTGGCGATCACCCCGCCCGGCTCGCATTCGATGACCCGCCAGCAGGCTGCATGACCCTGACGCAGCCGCGTCGAAAGCGTGCCGGTGCCGATCATCCGCATGCCGTGCCCGCCGCTGGTGCGGTGCTGGTCGAAGGGGATGTGGACATGGCCCGAAATCACCGCGTCCGCCCCGGCCGCCGCCAGCGCAGCGAAAGCCGCATCACCGCCGATGGTGGGGTTTGCGGGCTTGCCCTCGTCACCCAGCAACGGGTGATGCGCGATGACGATGATCGTGCGCGGATCGCCTGCGTCCTTGAGCGCCGTGATCGCCTCGACCGCCGGACGCAGCGCGGCGGATTTCACCACCCCGTCCGACCACGGAAACCGTGTCTGCGCCCGCACCGTGGTGCGCAGCGGCACAAGCACGACATCAGCCGATTCGAACCCGTCCGCCACCGCCGCGCGCAAGGCATTGTAGCGGCGGAACGGATCGGTGAACCGCTCCCACGGGTTGTAATAGGGCATATCGTGATTGCCCGGTTCGAGCACCACCGGCACGCCAAGCCCCGCGAACCATTCCTGCGCCGCAGCATATTCGGAATGTTTCGCGCGCTGGGTCAGGTCGCCAGTGCAGACGACGGCATCGGGCTTTTCCAGCGCAACGGCTTCGGCCAGCGCGGCGAGCGCGGCACGGTCTTCGACACCGAAATGAACGTCGCTGATGTGAAACAGGCGGGTCGGCATTCGCGCCCTATACCCGCCCGGTCAAAATAAGCCATGCCGCGCCGCCATTGACCCCGGTGTAGAGTGCATACGCCCAGGCATAGCCGGGCCAGCCCTTGACCGAGAGCAGCAGCGCAAAGAACAGCACCGCAAATTCGCTGACCAGCGCGGCGCGGCGGGCGAGGGTCCGGCTGGTTTGCGGCAGCCGTGCGAACATCGGATGCCCGCGCGCGAACACGGCGCCGTTGAGCGCGAAATTGGCGATTCCGAGCAGGAAGATGATGACCGTCGCGGGACCCATCCCGCTAATATGGGCTTACGCTGGTCGATTGGAAACCGCCATTTAACCCCCGTTTCGCGCCATTCATCATATCAATGCCGCGCCTGTCGAGCAGCGAGGGAGGGTTGATCGACCGCCGGATGCGCGGGCTGCGGCAGGGGCGTACCTCTTGTTTCAGCAGGACGCCTGACACCCCCGGATCGGACCCCCCGCCCGATCTCAGGCTCCCGCAAGATGGAGAGTAGAGCAATGAAAATCCTTGCAAAAACATTCACCCTTGGCCTGGCTGTGGCCGGTCTCGCCGGCACGGCTGTCACCCCCGCTTTCGCCGAAGCGCCGGCCCCGCGCACCGCAAAGATCAGCTTTTCCGATCTCGACCTTGGCACCGCGGCCGGCCAGCGCACGCTCGACAAACGCATCCACAATGCCGCGCGTCTCGTGTGCCGCACCGTCAGCGTCCAGACCGGCACCCGGATCATGGATCAGGACGCCCAGAACTGCCTCGCGCGCGCCCGCGCCGATGCCAAGCAGCAGGTGGCAGCACTGACCACCAATGCACAGCGCGGCGGTTGATCCGCGCACCACTTTCCCCGCGCCTACCTCAACGCGCCGGGACCACGGCCCGAACCCTCACAGTCCCTGGGGTTCGGGCCGTTTTTTGTGCAGAGTCAGATATTTATTGAGATTCCAAGCTATGCAGATTGGCATTTATTGCGAATGATTCTCAATTAATCCTGGAGCAATGTGAAACCTGTCACCTCTGCAGTGCCTTCAATCATGGACCCCGCATGATTGAAGATGTTCGCTGAAAAGAGGAATGAAAATGGTGAAAAAACCCCTTGCATCAATGCTCCTCGCGACCGGTCTGTCAGTAGCGATCGCAACCCCCGCCTTGGCCGAAACGACGCGGTCGAAACAGGTCACGATAACCTCGGTATCGGTCGGCACATCGGACCTCAATCTCGCGTCGCCCGAAGGTCAGCGCGCCCTGCAGAACCGTGTGGCGAAGGCGGTGCGGAGCGCGTGCCGGGTCACGGATATCGACACCGGCCAACGGCTGATCAACCGTGACGTTCGAGCGTGTCTGGCCAAGGCCCGCGCCAGTGCGAACCAGCAGGTCGCAGCCCTTCTCGCCGACGAGCAGCGCGGCGGCTGAATCACCCGCTCCCCTGCGGTCGCATCCCCGCGCGGTCGCAGGTGCCCAGGCCCGAACTCCCTTGCCCCGGGGGTTCGGGCCGCTTTTTGGGGAGCCGCCTTCAGTAGGGCCGCGGTCAGCGTCGCGCGTCAGCGCAGCCGCGAATCAACGGCCAGCCATTGCCTTGACGCGCGCAAGGTAGGTGCGGCCGATCCGCAGCGCCTCACCGTTCACCAGTTCCGCCGACCACACGCCGAGGCCATCATGCCGCAGCCCGCGGATGTGATCGCGGCGCAGGATGGTCGAGCGGTGGATGCGGATGAACTGTTCCGGATCGAGCCGCTCTTCCAGACCCGCGATGGTCTGGAGCAGCAGGTACGAGCGCGCCGCGTCCGCCCCACCGACGTGAAGGCGCACGTAATCGCGCTCGGCGTCGATCTGGTGGACTTCGCTGACCGCGATGCGCAGCAGTTCCGAACGGTGCGGCACCCACAATTCATCGAGATAGCGGCCTGCCTTCTGGCGGCGCTGGCCGCGGCGGGCGACAGCGCGCTCGATCGCGCGTTCCAGCCGGTCGGCGGAGACGGGCTTGAGCACATAATCCACCGCCTCCAGATCGAAGGCCTCGACCGCGAAGTGATCATGCGCGGTGACAAAGATCACCACCGGCGATTGCGGTGCCTGGGCAAAGTGCCGCGCCACACCCAGCCCGTCGAGTTCGGGCATGGTCATATCGAGCAGCACCAGATCGGGCTCAAGCTTTTCGGCAAGCCGCAGCGCGGCAGCGCCATCGCTGGCGGTGCCGACCACGCGCACGGCGGGGATTTCGGCGCAGATCACCTGCACGCGTTCAACCGCAAGCGGTTCGTCGTCGACGATCAGCGTGCGCAATGCGGCGCTTTCAAGGTCGGTCTCAGTCATGGCGGGTGCTCTGCTGGCTCATCGGACGGGTCAGGGGGATGCGGATCTCGGTGCAATAGCCGCCCGGCACGGGCGCCGAGGAAAAGCCGATATCGGGGCCGAAGCGGGCCTCAAGCCGGTCCCGCACATTGGCGAGGCCGATGCCGAAGCCGTGGGTGGTGCCCTGCGGCACGCCCGGGCCATCATCGCCAATGGTGATCACCAGCCGGTCAAACTCCTCGCGCGCGGCAATGGTGATGGTGACCGGTCGCGAGACAGCCGAGACAGCGTATTTCACCGAATTTTCGACCAGCGGTTGCAGGATCATCCCCGGCACGCGGCATTCTTCGAGATCGGGCGGACAATCGAACACCGGCACCAGCCGGGTGGGGAACCGCACCGTTTCAATATCGAGATACAGCTTCTGCAGATCGAATTCGTCACGCAGCGCCACATCGGCGGTCGGCTCGGTCGCGAGGGAGTGGCGGTAGAAGCGGCTGATCGTCTGGATCATGCGCTCGGCGCTGTCGGCCTTGTTGGTCATCACCAGGGCAGAGAGCGAATTCAGGGTGTTGAACAAGAAATGCGGGTTCACCTGGTAGCGCAAGCTCCGCAATTCGGCTGCCTTGGCGGCGGAGCGGAACTGCTCCTCGCGGCGCTGCGATGCCCGTGCCTGAACGCCCGCCAGCAGCGCGAAATAGGTCGAGGCCCATGCCAGCAGCAGGAAGTAGCGCCCCAGCGCCACATCCAGCAGCTTGCGCCAGAAATCGCCGTAGGTTTCCGCCGGCTCGATGATGACCGTCTGGGTCGCCCCGCTGGGGTCCTGCGCGGCCGGCACCTCGACCAGCAGATTGCCGCTTTCGTCACGCTTCAGGTTGAGGTTGTTCTTCTGCGCGTAGGCCTGCTCCATCGCGGAGGTCATGTCCTTGAAGACAAGGTAATTGACCTGCCCGATCAACAACGCGACCGGCAGGGCCAGCGCGATCGCGGCGGATATCTTGAGCCACAGCGCGCGATTATCGAACAGGCGCAGCAACAGCCACAGCACCAGCGTCAGCAGCACGCCGATGCCCGTGACCATCAACCGCCGCCAGCCGAGTTCGAATTGCAGGCCGAAATCCATCACCACGCTGCGCAGGGTGGTGAGGATGAAATAGGTCGCCCACAGCACGACCATCGAGAACAGCACCGTGCGGAACGGGACGGTGGCGGCAGGTTCGCCGGGGGCGGTATCGCTGAGCGGATTTATCGACATTATGCCGATCAGCGATACCGCCCCCGCCCGGTCATGGCTACCGGGCGGGGCGCAAGTTATCGGGCGCCGTTCCGCCTTGGTCGATTGATGAACGGCCGTTCAGGATCGACCAACAACACTCAATCGCGCGGGCGGATCATGTCGGCAGGCACAACCCATTGGGCGAATTGCTCTTCGGTCAGCAGGCCGAGCGCGAGCGAGGCTTCCTTCAGCGTCGTCCCTTCCGCATGGGCCTTCTTCGCGATCTTGGCCGCGTTGTCATAACCGATATGCGGGTTCAACGCGGTCACCAGCATCAGGCTTTCATTGAGAAGCTGGGTGATGCGGGTGGTGTTGGCTTCAATGCCCACAACACAATTGTCGGTGAATGCATGGGACGCATCGCCGATGAGCTTCATCGATTGCAGCACGTTGTAGATCATCACCGGCTTGAAGACGTTGAGTTCCAGATGCCCGTGCGATCCGGCGACCGTCACCGTCATGTGGTTACCCATCACCTGCGCGCAGACCATCGTCATCGCCTCGCACTGGGTCGGATTGACCTTGCCCGGCATGATCGATGAGCCCGGCTCGTTGGCGGGCAGCGACAGCTCGCCAAGGCCCGAGCGCGGGCCGGAACCCAGCAGGCGGATATCGTTAGCGATCTTCATCAGGCTGACCGCGAGCACGTTCAGCGCGCCCGAAATCTCGACCATCGCGTCATGCGCGGCCAGCGCCTCGAACTTGTTGGGGGCGGTGACGAAGGCGTGGCCGGTTTCAGCGGCGACTTCGGCGGCAAAGGCGGTGTCAAAGCCGACCTTGGCGTTGATCCCGGTGCCGACCGCGGTGCCGCCCTGCGCCAGTTCCAGCACGCGGGGCAGCGCTGCTTCGACGCGGGCGATGCCGTATTCGATCTGCTTGGCATAGCCCGAGAATTCCTGCCCCAGCGTCATCGGGGTAGCATCCTGCAAGTGGGTGCGGCCGATCTTGACGATGTCGGCAAACTCCTGCGCCTTGGCATCCAGCGCGCTGTGCAGCTTCTTCAAGGCCGGGATCAGATGATCCATCGCCTCAACCGCCGCCGCGATGTGCATCGCGGTGGGGAAGGTGTCGTTCGAGGATTGCCCCATGTTGCAATGGTCGTTGGGGTGAACCGGGGTCTTGCCGCCCTTGTTGCCGGTGAGGATTTCGTTTGCGCGGCTGGCAATCACCTCGTTGGCGTTCATGTTCGACTGGGTGCCAGAACCGGTCTGCCACACCACCAGCGGGAACTGGTCGGCGAGCGTCCCATCAATCACCTCGCGCGCGGCCTGCACGATCGCCTCGCCGATACCGGCATCGAGCACGCCCAGCTTCATGTTGGCGCGCGCCGCCGAAAGCTTCTGCACGCCGAGCGCCCGCACCAGCGCGGGCGGCATCTTTTCGCCGCCGATGGGGAAGTTGACGATCGAACGCTGCGTCTGTGCACCCCAGTGGACGTGGGCGGGAACCGCTACCTCGCCCAGCGAATCGGTCTCGATCCGCACATCATCGCTGCCCGTCGTCATGTCACTCATCGAAGCTATCCCTCACTAAGTCGAATTGAGCCCCACAGGGTCTGGCGCTCCCCTAAGCACCGGCACGCGGTTTGGTCAAAGGCGTAAAATCACCAGCATCACCACATCGCAATCACGGGCAAAAGCCTTGGAAGCGGGAACGCGCACGTTTAAGGAGAGGGTTGACCGACTGTATTGTGATAATAATACAGCCTTCCCCGTAGATGACGTCACCCCGAAGAGACATGGACACCATGACGACGACCCAGAAGCAAGCTGGCCCGGACACCAAAACCGCCCGCCGCGCGATGATTGACAGCCAGTTGCGCACCAGCGGCGTGAACGAAGAATATGTGCTGGCCCGTATGCTGGCCGTTCCGCGCGAGGATTTCCTGCCGCAGGAAAAGACCGCGCAGGCCTATACCGACCGTGCAGTGACGCTCGGCGCGGATGGCCACCTTGCCGCGCCGCTGTTCTATGGCAAGCTGCTGCTCGAGGCCGCGCCCGCTCCGGCGGACCGCGTGCTGGTGGTGAGCGGCGGGACGGGCTACCTCGCCGCCCTGATCGCCCCGCTGGTGAGCGCCGTGACCGAAGTGACCGCCGCTGAAGCCGCCGCCCTGACGGGGGCGGGCGAATATGGTCTCATTCTTGTCGATGGCGCGATCGAGGAGCTGCCCGAAGGGCTGGCAGCCGCGCTGGCCGATGAGGGACGGATCGTCACCGGGCTGGTGCTGCGTCAGGTTACCCGCCTTGCTGCGGGCCGCAAGATTGCAGGGCAGGTCAACCTCGCGGCGGTAGAGGATATCGGCATCCCGGTGCTTCCCGCCTTCGCCGCGCCCAAGCGCTGGACTTTCGCATGATCCGCCGCCCCGCCTCGCTGCGTCTGGCCGGAACGGCGAGCCTGTTGGCGCTCTGCGCGCTGGCAGCCACGCCCGCTCTGGCCGACGACCTGCGCGAGGCGCTGGTGAATGCCTACAACACCAACCCCACACTCCAGTCCGCCCGCGCCAACCAGCGTGCGGTGGATGAAAGCGTGCCGATCAGCCGCGCGCAGGGGCTGCCCTCGGTCGATATCACCGCGACCCATATCGAATTCGTCCAGCAATCGGCCAACGCCTTCACCGCGCCCGAACGCAACCTCGGCGTGGTCGCCGCTGTGCTGGTGCCGTTCTATTCGGGCGGTGCGGTGCGCAACGGCATCGCTGCGGCCAAGGAACGGGTCGAAGCCGGGCAGGCAGACCTTCGCAACAGCGAAAGCACGCTCTTCGCGCAGGTCGTGGCCGCCTACATGGACGTGCTGCGGACCGAGGCGCTGGTGGCGCTTGCCACCAACAACGTCGATGTGCTGCGCACCAATCTTGAAGCGACCAGTGACCGCTTCCAGATCGGCGATCTCACCATCACTGATGTCGCCCAGTCACGCTCGCGTCTGGCGGTGGCGGAAGGCGATCTGCAATCGGCGCAAGCCGGCCTGATCGCTGCGCGGGAAACCTATGCCCGCCTCGTCGGGCAGGCACCGGGCGAACTTGCCGCCCCGCCGCCGCTGCCGGGCCTGCCCGACACGGTGGGCGAGGCGATCGTCAGCGCGCTCGAAAACAACCCCAACCTCGAAGCCGCCAAGCAGCGCGCCGAAGCGGCCGGGTTTGACACCAAGGTCGCCGGCGCGGGCCGGTTGCCCACCCTCGGCGCCTTCGTCAACGGCCAGTACAGCGACTTCTACGGCACGCTCGGCGGGCCGATTGCCGCCAATTTTGCGCAAAGCGAAAAGACCGCCAACGCAGGCGTGCGGCTGACCATCCCGATCTTTCAGGGCGGCTTGCCCGCCGCGCGCCAGCGTCAGGCCGGCGCGCGGGAAAGCGCCGCGCTGGAGGACGTGATCGCTTCGGAACGCGCCGTCATCGCCGAAACCCGCTCCACCTATGCCAATTGGCAGGCGGCCAACGGCGTCATCAAAAGCGCGCAGGCAGCGGTGGAAGCCGCCGAACTCAGCCTTGAAGGAGTGCGGGCCGAAAACTCGATCGGCAACCGCCAGATCCTGGATGTGCTGAATGCCGAACAGGAACTGGTGCAGGCCCGCGCCCAGTTGGTGACCGCCCGGCGCAACGCCTATGTTGCGGGCTTCAACCTGCTGGCACTGATGGGCCGGGCCGAAGCGCGCGATCTCAACCTCGACACCGGGGGCGTGCTCTACGATCCGGCCGTTAACGCCAAGCGGGTGAGCAGCAAGATGTGGGACTGGGATCGCGATCCCGAACCCGCCCCGAAATCGACCAGAACCGTTGACATTCCAGCCGCTACGGCAACAATCGGGCCGCAATTGACGCCCGGAGAGTGATGCTGGTCCCGATTCGGGACAGGCCGGGCAGGTAACGGGGCGATTCATGGGCCAAGATAACGTCGGTCAGTCGGGGGAGGCATCGGTCGAGGAAATCCTCGAATCGATCAAGAAAGTGATCGCGCGCGATAATCGCGCCGGTGCGATCGAGGCGCGCCGCCGCCGGATGCTGGTATCCGAGGACGACGATGCCGACCCTGCCCCGCTGGCCCGCACCCACAAGGTCCGCGATGCGGACGAAGTGCTCGATCTGTCCGAGATGGAGTTCGAAGCCGGGGCTGCGGCCCATTCCTCGGCCATGCCCATGGCGACGACCGAGGATTCACCACTGATCGCCGATCAGGTGCTGGGTGCGATGCAAGAAAACCTCGCAGCGCTTGCCATGCTGGCAGAGCCGCCCGCGCGCCCGCAGATCGTGCGTTCGGGCGAGACCTCATTGGAAGGCCTGACCCGCGAATTGCTGCGTCCGATGCTGGCAGAATGGCTGGAAGCGAACCTGCCGACGATGGTCGAAAGCCTCGTGCAGGCGGAAATCGCCCGGATCGTCGGCAAGCGCCGCTAAGTTCTGGCAATGGCAGGGCGGGGGGAGTAATCCCGCTGCCATGCGTCACTTCACAGCTTTCGGCGCGCTGAGCGCCGCCGCCCTCCTCGCCGCCCCGCTGGCCGCGCAGGACCCCGTCTCCGTTTCTGGCCCCGTCTCCGGCCCGGTCTCCCGCAACGTTCCGGGCGTGACCGCGCCGCCCATGAGCGCAAGCGACCTTGTCACCCTGCCCCGCCTCGGCGCGCCGGTGGTGAATGCGGGGGGAACGCTGGCGGTTTACACCGTCACTGTCACCGATCCGGCGACGTTGAAGCGTTCACCCACCCATTATCTGATCGAACTCGCCAAGCCGGGAGCCGCGCCGATCGCGCTCGATTTCGGCCTGCGCGCCTCTGATCTGACCTTCGGCGCGGACGGCGCGCTCTATTTCCTCAGCAGCGAGAGCCCGGACAAGGATGCGCCGGCACGCAGCCGCGTATGGCGCGTCATGCTGGCAAAAGATGGCACCGCCGGAGCGCCGCAGCCCGTCACCCCTGCAACCGGGCGTGACATCGCCGGCTTCAAGCTCGCCCCCGATGCCAGCCGCATCGCGGTGTGGGGCGAAGTGCCGCGCACCTGCCCGACCTTCGGCTGCGCCGACGCCCCCACCGCCTACCTTCCCGGCCCTGGCACCGGGCGCCTCTATGACGGCGCGGACGGCTTTGTGCGCCACTGGGACCGTTGGGCGACCCCGGGCCTCCACAACCGCATTTTTGTATTTCCGCTGGCGGCCGGTGTGGTTGCAGGCGAGGGCGTGCCAGTTGACGGCACGGACCCTGCCACCGGCATCACTGCCGACACGCCGACAATGCCCTTCGGCGGCGCTGAGGAGGTGGCCTTCGCTGCTGATGGCAAGGCGCTCTATTTCGCCGCGCGGCTGGCGGATGGGGCGGAACCCGGTTCGACCAATCTCGACATCTACGCGTCCGACCTCACCGGCGCAGCGCCCAGGCTGCTGACAGCGGCGAACAAGGCGACCGACACCACCCCCGTCCCGTCGCCCGATGGGCGCACCCTCGCTTGGCTGGCGATGGAACGGCCGACCTACGAGGCGGACAGGCTGGCAGTGCAGCTGCTCGATCTGACGACGGGCGCTGTGCGCAACCTGACGAAGGACACGGACCTCTCCTTTGCCAGCATCGCATGGGCGGCCGATGGCAAAAGCCTGATCGCCACCGCACAAAAGGTGCTCGATACCCCCGCCTTCCGCATCGACATCGCCTCCGGCAAGGTCACGGAATTGAACCTGATGGCGGGCAACGAGGCGCATATCGCGAACCTTGTGCCCTTGCCCAAGGGCGGCGCGCTGTTCACGCGGGATTCGCTGGGTGCACCGGCCGAACTCTACTTTTCGGACGGCATGGGGCAGGCCCGCCCGCTGACCGATATCGCGACCAGCCGCATGGGCACCATGGCCAATATCGTGACCCGCCGCTTCAGCTTCACTGGCGCGAATGGCGACACGGTGTGGGGCCAGATCACCCGCCTTGCCGACCAGACCGGCCCGATCCCCGCGATCCTCTACATCCACGGCGGGCCGCAGGGCAGCTTCAACGACAGCTGGTCGAACCGCTGGAACCCGCGCGTCACCGCCAGCCAAGGCTACGCCGTCATCTCGGTCGATTTCCACGGCAGCACCGGATACGGGCAGGCCTTCACCGACTCGATCCGCAAGGATTGGGGCGGCGGGCCTCTGGAAGACCTCCAGAAGGGCCTCGACGCCGCGCTGAAGCTCGACACCCAGATCGACGGCGACAAGGCCTGCGCAATGGGCGCAAGCTACGGCGGCTACATGGTCAACTGGATCGCCGGAAAGTGGTCTGATCGCTTCAAGTGCATCGTCCAGCACGACGGCATCTTCGACATGCGCTCGATGTATTATTCGACCGAGGAACTGTGGTTCCCGCGCTGGGATTTCGGCGGATCATATGAACAAGCGCGCGACACCTACGAGAAGTGGAACCCCGCCAACCACGTGGACAAGTGGAAAACGCCGATGCTGGTGGTGACCGGCCAGCAGGATTTCCGCGTCCCCTATAGCCAGGGCCTGATGAGCTTCACCGCCTTGCAGGAACGCGGCATCCCGTCGCAATTGCTGGTCTTCCCGGATGAAAACCACTGGGTGCTGGGCGCCAAGAACTCGGTGCAGTGGCACAATACCGCCTTCGCGTGGCTGAACCGCTGGCTCGGCCAAGGGGAAGCAGGCAAGTGAGCAAGCAGGAACTCGCGTCGGCGCAGCATTCGCTCGCCAAGCATTATGGCGATCCGGCCCAAGGCACGCAGATCACGCGGCACATCATGATCTGCGCGGTGTCGGACAAGCAGAAGTGCTGTTCGCGCAAAGAGGGCGAGGAGGCGTGGAGCTTCCTCAAATCACGCCTGAAGGAACTCGGCCTCGTCGGCCCGCAGCGCGATGCGGACAGCAAGCGGGGGCCAGGCGGGGGCGTGCAGCGCACCAAGGCGGACTGCTTCCAGATTTGCGGCGCGGGGCCAATCGCCGTCGTGTGGCCGGATGGGGTGTGGTATCATTCCTGCAGCCCGGCAACGCTCGAACGGATCATTCAGGAACACCTGATCGGCGGCGTCCCGGTCGAGGATTATCGCCTCGCCCCCGCACTTGCCGGAGCGGACTGAGCGCGGACCGAGCGGGGCTCAATCCTCCTTCGGACTCCAGAACTCGTCACGGCCCGGCAACTGGTTGTCGACCGATTCGTCGTGGCCGGTGCCGTTGGACAGGAACACCAGACCCATCAGCCCGCCGCCCAGCAGCATGGTGAGGCTGATCCCCAGCGCCACCGCGATGTAGAAGTGCACCGAGATCATGCCGTTATAGGCGAACAACAGCCCCATCGCGATGACCACAGTCAGCGTTGTAGCGGCGAGGAGCCATTTCATGATCTGGCGATAGCGCGCCCAGGCGTGGGCGGCGTTCACAGGATCGTCGAGCGGGGACTTGCGGGTCATGGGTCACGACATGGCGTCCCCGGCCCGCCATTGCAACGCGCGAAAGCTGCAAGGCCCCCTGCACGCGGCGCAAGGCCCAAGAAAGGCAATGCGACGGGCCGATTCGCCTTTTGGGGGGAATCGTGGCACTTTCCTGCCGTGGAGAGAGGGAGCACGTCATGAACATTGCCCGCATCATCGCCCAACGCACCGCATCACAGATCATCGCCTGCGATTGCAGCACGCCGCTTTCCGAGGTCGTGCAGACACTCGCCACCAAGCGCATCGGCGCGCTGCCGGTACTGCGCGAGGGGCGCGTGGTCGGCATCGTTTCGGAACGTGACGTGATCTACCGCCTCGCCGATCACGGCGGCGCGTGCCTCGATCTGCCGGTCGAACAGATTATGACCTCGCCCGCCGTGACGGTCGAACCTTCGACCACCGTGGACGAAGCCTTGAGCCTGATGACCCGCCGCCGCTTCCGCCACTTCCCGGTGGTCGAGAACGGGCAGTTGATCGCCTTCATCTCGATTGGCGACCTCGTGAAGCACAAGATGGACGAGGTGCAGCACGAGGCCGAAGCCTTGCGGCACTATATTCAGGCGGTCTGATGGCTTGAGGATCGCCCGGCGAAGGCCTAGATTAAAGCCATGAGCCCCGAACCCCTGATCCTCACCCCGTCCGCCGCCAAGCGGGTTGCCTTCATCGCGTCCAAGCAGGCGCGCCCGGCGATCCTGCGTCTCGCGGTCGAGGGCGGGGGCTGTTCGGGTTTCCAGTACAAGTTCGATCTGGCCGATGGGCCGGAAGCTGACGATTCCGTTTCCGAAACAGACGGGGTCAAGCTGGTGGTCGATTCGGTCAGCCTTGACCTGATCGCGGGCAGCACGGTCGATTTCGTTGAATCGCTGGGCGGCGCGGCCTTCAAGGTCGAAAACCCGCAGGCCGCCGCAGGCTGCGGCTGCGGGGCGAGCTTCGGGATTTGAGTTGATCTTGTGCCTCGTCATTGCGAGGAGGCCTCATGAAAATCGCCACCTTCAACATTAACGGCATCAAGGCCCGCGGCCCGCGCCTGATCGAATGGCTGGAAGAAACCCGCCCGGCGGTCGCCTGTCTCCAGGAGATCAAGACGCAGGACGAGGGCTTCCCGGCCGCGGACTTCGAAGCGATCGGCTATTCCGCGATCTGGCACGGGCAGAAAAGCTTCAACGGGGTGGCCATCCTTGCTGACACGCGGGCAGGCTACACCCTCACCGAAGTGCAGCGCGGGCTCGGCATCCCCGGCCCCAATGAAGGCGATGAGGAACAGGCGCGCTACCTTGAAGCCGACGTCAACGGCGTGCGGATCGCCTGCCTCTACCTGCCCAACGGCAACCCGCATCCCGGGCCTAAGTTCATCTACAAGCTGGCATGGATGGCGCGGCTGCGCGAACGCATGGCCGAGCTGTGGGCGGAGGAAATCCCGGCGGTAGTGCTCGGCGATTTCAACGTCATTCCGCATGATGACGATGTGTGGTCGGTGAAGGCGATGCAGGACGATGCGCTGATGCAGCCCGAAAGCCGCGCGGCCTATGCGCGGCTGCTTGGCGATGGCTGGACCGACGCGATCCGCACCCACAACCCGCGCGGGGGGGTGTGGACCTATTGGGACTATCAGGCCGGCGCCTGGCAGCGCGACCACGGGTTCCGGATCGACCACATCCTGCTCTCGCCCGAATGTGCCGACCGGCTGGAATCCTGCGGTGTCGACAAGGCCTATCGCGGGCGGGAAAAGGCCAGCGACCACACGCCTGTCTGGGTGCGGCTTAAGGCCTGATCCTCGCCGGGTTTTAGCGTCCTACCGCTGCGCTACTTGAGGGCGTTCTTGCCCCCCTACCGCTTCGCTACATGAGGGCGTTCTTGTCGCCCTACCGCTTCGCTACATGAGGGCGGTGATCGGGGCGAAGCGCCGCAAGCCCGACCGGGCGCCCGCTGCCGCTCGCCCGTAGGGCGAAACGCGGCGAGCATGAGCGATCAACGATAGAAAATATGCGTGTCGATCTGGGCGAGGCGGGTCTTGGTGCGGCTCCAGCTCGGGCGGACGCGGCTGGCGTGGAAGAACACCGCGCCTTCGGCCTCGGATTCCCACAGGCCCTTGTCAGCGATCTGTGCCACCGCGACGGCGCGGGTCCATGCGGCCGTGCCTTCGCGGACGCTTGGCATCCGGGCGCCGCGCATGAAGGAGAACTGCCCCGGCTGCGCCACAACGCCGCAATAGGAGCGCGGGAAGCGGCCATCCTCGGTGCGGTTGACGATCACCTGAGCGACAGCGAGCTGGCCCGCCAGCTCTTCACCGCGCGCCTCGAAATAGACCGCGCCGGCAAGGCAGCGCAGCTCGTCGCTCATCGGCGCGGCGGTGTCGATCATGCCGATCAGCTCGTGGAGCGTTCCGGCTTCGGTCAGGGTGGGGGCGTCAGCAGCAGGCGTGTACAGCGGCAAAGGCTGCACCACTTCCTGAGCGACATATTCGATTGTCTGGGGAACCAGCTCGGGCGCTTCGACCGGGGCGGGAGCGGTGAGCTGATCGCTGGCGGCTTGCGCCAGCGCGGCGGCACTATGGCCGCTGGGGAACATCGTGGTTGCGAAAGCGAGGCCCGCAATCGCAGCAATCGTGGCAGTCTTGCGACTCATGAACTCAACTAATTCGGCGGTGAGCGCGCACAGTCGCAGGCGGGAACCTTGATCCAGACCGTTACCGATGTGGGGGGTTCTAAGAAGCCTGCCGGCCGCTCCCCGTCTGCGTGCTGGCGATACGGCCGAATTGCCGCCCTGCCAGCCTGCGCTCAGGAAGTGGGCGGCTGGTAGTCCGCCTCACGTTAGCGTCAACTCAATTCGTCGATGCGTGCGACGAACCGTTCGGGATCCACGATATCCACCTCGATTAGCCACATATCACTGTCCTGAGACCGCCTGCGCGCCAGATAATCGGGAAATTCCGCTGGATTTTCAGGATTTTCCCGCTTCACCGCAAGAAATTTGCGCGAACCGTCGAGCTGCGGCATCCTTTCGTAAAGCACACCGCCCTTCCCGTGACACAGCGTTACCAGCAGGATCGTGCCCGCATCGCGCTCACCCTTGGCGAGCACCATGCCGAATCCGCCCTCGCTCTCAGCAAGGCGCAGAATCGCGCTCGCTTCGAGATGGGCGGGAAGCCGGCCCTCCACCGCTAAAGCCCCGAAGGCCCGTCCGCCCCATAGCCCGGCAGGCTGGAGAGCGCGATCCGGCTGCGCATAAAGGTGCCCGTCCCGCGGCCGATTTCCTCGCCCTCCTGATCCACCAACCGCGCCTCAGCCACGAACACGCGCCGCCGCCCGCTCACCCAGCGACCTTCAGCGGTGACAGTCCCGGCGCGCACCGGTTTTGAAAAGAACAGGTTGAAGCCGGTGGTGAGCAGGAAGCGGTCGGTCACCAGCGAGTTGGCGGCATAGAAGGCCGCATCGTCGAGCATCTTAAAATAGATCGTCCCGTGCGCCGCACCGGCCGCATGGTAATCCTCAGGCGTCACGGTGAAGGTCAGGCGCGAGCGCCCGTCGCCCACGATGTGAAGCTGGCTGGCGAACTTGGTGTTGACCGGCGCGGAGGCATAGAGCCGTTCGAGCGCGCGATAATGCTGATCGGCACCGCTCGCGGCGAGGGTTTCGTCACTGGCGGGCATAGGGCAAAGACTATCAGGCAGCGTCGCGCAGGAACTGGTTGGTCAGCAGCGCATAGACCGCATCGGTATCGGGCGCGTCGGCCAGCATCTGCAAGGTCGTCTCGTCCCGCGTCAGGCGCGAGATCGCGGCGAGGGCATGAAGGTGGGTCGCCCCGGCGTTTTCGGGCGAGACCAGCCCGCACACCAGCGTCACGGGCCGCGCATCGGCAGCGGCGTAATCAATCGGCGCTTCCAGCCGGATCAGCGCCAGCGACGGGCGGCGCACATCCTTGGAACGGCAATGCGGGATCGCCACCCCGCGACCGAACCCGGTGCTCCCGAGCGCTTCACGCGCTTCGAGGTTTTCCAGCACCTCGCTTTCGTCCAGCCCGTAAGCAGAGCTGAGAAGCTGGGCCGTTCGCGCCAGCACCTTGGCCTTCGTGTCGAGCCGGGCGAAGGCGATCGCCTGCGGTGAAAGAGCGAGGTTGACGTCCATGGTATGTAAGATCCCGAAGATATGCGCCCTCAAACTTGGCGAAGATCCGGCCCGGTCATGCCCCGTTGGACATTGCCGGCCCGGGGCGGTGCCCCCTCCTGCTACCGCCGCCTGAGCCTTTGAGAAGCGGGCCCTGCCCTTACGGCAGGGCGGCCCTTGGCTCTATTTTGGCTCGACCCATCCGATCGAGCCATCGGCACGCCTGTAGACCATATTATGCCGACCGGTGCCAGCATTTTTGAAAAACAGCGCGCCGGTGTTCCTGAGGTCCATCAGCATCACCGCATCAGCCACGCTGGCGGTGGGGATATCGACGCGGGTTTCGGCAATCACCAGCGGTGCATCGGCGACGACTTCCTCTTCCTCGTCCTCCTCGACCGCAAAGATGGTGTAGGCCGCCTCTTCCTCGCTGCGGGCGTAGCTGGCCTGTTCATGGCGGTCGGTCAGGCGGCGCTTGTAGCGGCGCAGCTGGGTCTCGATCTTGCCGACTGCCTCATCCAGCGCAACGTGGACATCATGCGCGGTGCCTTGCGCCTTCAGGATCAGGCCCTGCATCACATGGGTGACGATATCGCAGGTAAAAGCGCCCGCGGGCGCCTTGGCGAAGGTCACGTGGCTGGAAAGGGCGCGGTCGAAATACTTGTCGACGATTGCGCCAAGCCGGTCACTCGCGTGTTCCTGCAAAGCCGCGCCGGTTGCCATCTGATGGCCCGAAATCCGAATGTCCATGTAACGTAGTCCTCCTGTCCGATGAGGATCCCAAAGAGAGTGCGGGGCATTATGCCCTCGGCGCGACAGGCTTTAATTAACCCAGATCGCGCCCTTGATTTCCGCGATGAAAGCGGCGTGGCGTTCCAGCTCCTCCGGGCTGGCAACATGGGGACGGGGTTCACGCCGGGGCTTGTCCGCGGACGGACGGTGCCAGGGCGTATTGGGGGTGAGCTGGGTGAGGGCAGGGCCATCAGGGCCGCTATCGGCCAGCCCCAACCCGATCTGGCGCCCACCGGTCAGTTCGACATAGACCTGCGCCAGCAATTCGGCATCGAGCAGCGCGCCGTGCTTGACCCGGTGGCTCCGATCAATCCCGTAACGGGTGCACAGCGCATCAAGGCTGAGTTTCGAGCCGGGGTGCCGTTTGCGCGCAATGGCGACGGTATCGACCATGCGATCAAGGCTGATGGGCGTGCGGCCCGCCAGCTCAAGCTCGTTGTTGAGGAAGCCGAAATCGAACCCGGCATTATGCGCGACAAGGTTCGAGTCGCCCAAAAATTCCAGCAGTTCATCCGCCACTTCGGCAAAGCGCGGCTTGGCGGCGAGGAAGGCGATGCTGAGGCCGTGGACGCGTTCTGCCTCCACCGGCATATCGCGATCAGGGTTGAAATAGGCGTGGAAGGTGCGGCCCGTTTCCACCCGGCCGACCATTTCGATGCAGCCGATTTCCACCATGCGGTCCCCGGTCTTGGGATCGAGCCCGGTGGTTTCGGTGTCGAAAATGATCTCTCGTGTTTGGAGCGACATTTCAGGGACTATCCTCCCATCGCCCGGGACTTGCAAGCGCTGGTTTTGCTCAGATGGTGGCGATCAGGGCTTCTACCTGAGCGCGGGTTTCCTCCAGCGAAAGGCTGGTGTCGATGACGTGATGCGCGCGGTCGCGCTTGTGGCTGTCGTGGAGTTGCAGGCCGAAGATGTGAGCGAATTTCTCGGGCGTCATGCCCGGGCGGGCGAGCACGCGTTCGCGCTGCACGTGTTCCGGCGCGGAGACGACGACGATGAGGTCGACCGACTCGTGGCCCCCGCGCTCAAACAAAAGCGGGATGTCGAAAACCACGGCGCGCTTGTCCTGATGGGCTTCGAGAAAAGCAGCACGTTTGGCCGCCACCTTAGGGTGGACGATGGCCTCCAGCCGCGCGAGGGCGGGTTTGTCAGCGAACACCTGATGGCCCAGCCGGTCACGGTCCACGCCAGCCGGCCCGGTCGATCCGGGGAAGGCGGCTTCGATGGCGGGGACAAGTTCGCCGCCGGGCCCCTGCATCGCGCGCACCTCGGCATCGGCGTCGAACACCGGGATGCCGGCCTCGGCAAACATCGCGGCGACGGTCGATTTGCCCATGCCGATGCTGCCGGTGAGGCCGATGATCCTGGGCCGGGCGGTCATGCGGTAAGGATCCGGCGCAGTTCGTCATCATGTTCGCGCGGGGGAGCCTGACCGAAGAACGTCTCGAAGGCGACGGCGGCCTGACCGATCAACATGGCAAGACCGTCAATCGTGCGGTGCCCTGCCGCGCGCGCGGTTTGCAGCAGCGGGGTTTCGCGCGGGACGGTGACGATGTCATAGGCGATGGCGCCGGGCGGCGCATGGCTCCAGTCAAAGACCAGCGGGGGCTGGCCCGCCATGCCGAGCGACGAGGCATTGATGACGAGGTCAAGGCAGTCCTCGCGGTCATCGAAGGCAAAATCGGTCGGGTCGGCGAAGTGGGCGAGGGGGATCGCGTGATGCTCGCCCTTGGGGGCCAGTTCATCCAGCAAGGCGCGCGCCTTGGCCGGGTCTCGCCCTGCCACAACCAGCGTGAAGCCCTTGTTCGCCAGCGCGCTGATGATTGCCCGTGCCGCGCCGCCGGTGCCGATGATGCAGGCCATTCGGAAATAGTGGGTCTGTTCCAGATCGCGCTTGAGTGGCTCCAGGAACCCGCTTGCATCGGTGTTGGTGCCGCTTAGACCCCCGTCAGACCCCCGCTTGACCGTATTCACTGCGCCGATTTGCGCCGCCGGGGCCGCAATCTGGCCCAGCAGCGGCATGATCGCCTGCTTGTGCGGCATGGTGACATTGCACCCCCGCCACAAGGGATCCTGGCTGCGGGTGGCGAGGTAGGGGGCGAGTTCATCGGGGGTGACATGGTGGGCGCGATAATCGGCCGCGATCCCGAGTTTCCCGAGCCAGAAACCATGGATTTTCGGGGATTTGGAATGAATGATGGGATCGCCGATCACCTCGGCGTAGGAGCGGTTCATGTGATGAGAACCCCTTCCTCTCGCAGCGCGCCCAGCAAGGGCAGGAGCGGCATTCCGAGGACAGTGAACTGGTCGCCCTCGATCGCATCAAACAGTTGTACCCCCGGCCCTTCGATCCGGAAAGCGCCTACAGTGTGGCCGATGGCGGGCCATTCAAGTGTCAGATAATACTCGATGAAATCCTCGCTCAGGTCACGCAGGTGTAGGCGCGCGATGCTGGCATGGCTCCAGACACAGCCAGCGTCCCGCACCAGAGCGGCGGCGGAGTGGAGTTCCATCACGCGCCCCGAGAAGAACCGCAAATGCTCGGCCGCCTCATCGCGGCTGCGCGGCTTGTCGAACCGCCGGCCTTCGGCGACGACGAGGGAATCTGATCCAAGAACAAGGGTTTGCGGGTGCAACGCCGCCACCGCTGCGGCCTTGGCAACGGCCAGCGCCTCGGCAATCTCGGGGGGAGAGGCACCCTCAAGCCCAGCCTCCACCGCGCGTTCATCAATATCCGCCGGGATGCTGTGATAGGCCACCCCCGCAGCATCGAGCATTGCCCGGCGCGAGGCGGATTTGCTCGCCAAAATCAGTGTCATATCGGCTTTCCGACTCCGCCTTCATTGGCCGGCTTGCGATCACGTTCCTGCGCCAGCCGGATGATCGCCGCGGCCGTCTCCTCGATCGAGCGGCGGGTGACGTCGATCACCGGCCAGCCATTATCGCCGAACATTCGCCGGGCAAATTGCAGCTCCGCTTTGACGCGATCATTGTCGACATAGGCCGTTTCCGTTGCTTCGTTGAGTGATAACAACCGGTTGCGGCGAATCTGGATCAGCCGTTCAGGGCTGGTCGTCAGCCCCACCACCAGCGGATGGCGCAGCCGGTAGAGCGTCGGCGGCGGCGGGCTTTCCACCACCAGGGGGATATTGGCGACCTTGTAACCGCGGTTGGCGAGATAGATCGAGGTCGGCGTCTTGGATGAACGCGAGACCCCCACCAGCATGATATCGGCCTGCTCCCAATCCTCGTGCCCGATCCCGTCATCATGGGCGATGGTGTACTGGATTGCGTCCACCCGCTTGAAATAGCTCTCGTCCATCATGTGCTGGCGGCCTGGGCGGCCATGCGCCTCCTGCCCGAGCTGGGCTTCGAGCGCGGCGGTCACCTGGTCGAGAACCGGTACCGCGGGCAGGCCCAGATGGCGGCAATGCTCCTCCAGCCGCTTGCGCGTTTCGGGGTTCACCAGCGTGTAGAACACCAGCCCCGGATGCGCGGCGAGATCGGGCACGATCCGGTCAAGATGCTGGAGGGAGCGGACCATCGGCCAGAAATGGCGGTTCACCGGCGGGTTATCAAACTGGGCCAGCGCCGCCTTGGCGATCATTTCCAGCGTCTCGCCGGTCGAATCCGATACAAGGTGCAAATTGAGTCGGTTCATGCGAGGCACGCCCTGTGGACAGATCGCGGCATAAACCACGGGAGAGACTGCTGGACAAGCTGGGGACGAGTTTTCATGCCCGCTTCCGGCCTTTTCCTCGGGGTATTTGCCCACACGGGACAAGATTTGTCGACAGGCTGTGAAGAGTGAGGATAAAGCTGGCTTGACGTCCAATCTGTGCGGATTCGGTGGCGGCTGGGGTTAGGGGATCGAACGGGGGTAACCGGGCAGGAACCGGTAATTACCGATATCCACAGGGCCAACAGACTCCATCAGTCTCTTTATAAATTGAATTGAATTGTTCTAAGGAGTCCTATGCCCGGTCCGCTTCTCGATACGCTCAAAGGTGTCCGCCAGGACGTCGCTCCCGTCTGGCTCATGCGGCAGGCTGGACGTTATCTCCCTGAATATCGCGAACTTCGTGCGGCGAAAGGCGGCTTCCTCGAGCTGGTTTATGATAGCGAAGCGGCAGCGGAAATCACCGTGCAGCCGATCCGGCGCTTCGGATTCGATGGCGCGATCCTGTTTTCGGATATCCTGATCGTCCCGCACGCGATGGGGCAGGGACTGACCTTTGCTGCGGGAGAAGGCCCGCATCTTTCGCCGACGTTGCTGGAGGTCGGGCTCGACTCGTTCACACCCGCTTTCGAACGGTTCGAGCCGGTTTATGAAACGGTGCGCCGCACCCGCGCCATGATCGGCGATGCGGTGACCATGCTGGGCTTTGCGGGGAGCCCCTGGACGGTCGCGACCTACATGATCGCGGGCGAAGGCTCCAAGGATCAGGGTCCGGCGCGCCTGCTAGCCTATCGCGATCCTGCGCACATGCAGGCAATCATCGATGCCATCGTCGATGTCTCAGTGACCTATCTGCGCGGCCAGATCGATGCCGGCGCCGAAGCGGTGCAACTGTTCGACAGCTGGGCAGGGAGCCTTGCGCCCGACCAGTTCGAAAAGTGGGTGATTGCTCCCAATGCGGCGATCACGGCGAAGCTCAAGGAAACCCATCCCGATACCCCGATCATCGGTTTCCCCAAGGGCGCCGGCGCGAAGCTGCCCGCCTATGCGCGCGAGACCGGGGTGGACGCTGTTGGCCTCGACGAGACGCTCGATCCCGTTTGGGCGCACCAGAGCTTGCCTGCCGGAATGCCGGTGCAGGGCAATTTCGATCCGCTGCTGCTTGAAGCCGGCGGTCCGGCGGTCGCAGCACGGGTGAAGACCATCATCGCCGCCTTCGAGGACCGTCCGCACGTCTTCAACCTCGGCCACGGGATCGGGCAGTTCACGCCTATTTCCCATGTCGAGGAACTTCTTGCGGCCCTAAGAAATTCGGCGCGAGGCTAAGCGAATGCAGGAACTGCTTGCCTCGATCTACCTGTTCCTCAAGTCGGGGCACGTGATCTTCATGGTGTTCTGGCTGGCAGGGCTGTTCATGCTGCCGCGCCAGTGCATCTACATGCTCGACCACGCACCGGGTTCGCCCGGGGAGGCCAAGTGGGCAATGCGGATGGGGAAGCTGCGCAAAATCATCCTGACGCCCGCTATGATCATCGTCTGGGTGCTGGGGTTGTCGATGGCTTATTCCGGCGGCTGGTTTGCTTCAGGCTGGCTCCACGCCAAGCTGACACTGGTGGTCGCCATGACCGGCTATCACGGCTGGCTGGTGGGCCAGACCAAGAAGATGGCTCGGGGCGAACGTCCGCTGTCCGAGAAGACGCTGCGCATGATTGGCGAGGTGCCGGGCATCCTGCTGATCCTCATCGTCCTGCTGGTCTACCTCAAGCCCTTCTGACAAGCGCGCCGCCTGCTGCAATCCGCGATTGACCTTGCGGGCGGGCGCTCCTATTTCCCGATCACCTATCCGGTGCCGGAGCGGATCACGCTCCACACGGTCTGCTTTCTCCAAGCCCAGCCCCCTGCACATCCGGGGCGCCTCTTTTTTGCAAGAGGCACTGACCAACCGGCCACTTATCTGACTTTCGGAACACCAAAATTATGCATCTCAAGGACCTCAAGCGAAAGACTCCGGCCGAACTGGTCGCGATGGCGGAAGAACTGGGCGTTGAAGGCGCCTCGACCATGCGCCGGCAGGATCTGCTCTTCTCGATCCTGCGCGAGCTCGCCGAGGATGAGGAATATGAAGAGAAGATCATGGGGATCGGCACCATCGAGGTGCTGCAGGACGGTTTCGGCTTCCTGCGCTCGCCCGAGGCCAACTACCTCGCCGGTCCGGATGACATTTACGTTTCGCCCAACCAGGTCCGCCGCTGGGGCCTGCGCACGGGGGACACCGTTGAAGGCGAGATCCGCGCGCCGCGTGAAGGCGAGCGCTACTTTGCGCTGACCACGTTGGCCAAGGTCAATTTCGACGATCCCGATGCGGTCCGTCTGCGCACCAATTTCGACAACCTGACGCCGCTCTATCCCGATCAGAAGCTGTCGCTCGATACGCTCGATCCGACGGTCAAGGACAAGAGCGCGCGGGTGATCGATATCATCGCGCCGCAGGGCAAGGGCCAGCGCGCCCTGATCGTCGCGCCGCCGCGCACGGGTAAGACCGTGCTGCTCCAGAACATCGCCAAGGCGATCACCGACAACCATCCCGAGGTGTTCCTGATCGTCCTCTTGGTCGATGAACGTCCCGAGGAAGTGACCGACATGCAGCGGAGCGTGAAGGGCGAGGTGATCTCCTCGACCTTCGACGAACCCGCCAACCGTCACGTGCAAGTCGCTGAAATGGTGATCGAAAAAGCCAAGCGTCTGGTCGAGCACAAGCATGACGTGGTGATCCTGCTCGATTCGATCACGCGTCTGGGCCGCGCTTACAACACCGTGGTTCCGTCCTCGGGCAAGGTGCTGACCGGCGGTGTGGATGCGAATGCTCTGCAACGCCCCAAGCGGTTCTTCGGTGCAGCCCGCAATATCGAGGAAGGCGGCTCGCTTTCCATCATCGCCACCGCGCTGATCGATACCGGTAGCCGGATGGACGAAGTCATCTTCGAAGAGTTCAAGGGCACCGGTAACTCGGAAATCGTGCTGGATCGCAAGGTTTCGGACAAGCGCATCTTCCCGGCGTTGGATGTCGGCAAGTCCGGCACCCGCAAGGAAGAATTGCTGGTCCAGAAGGACAATCTGTCGAAGATGTGGGTGCTGCGCCGCATCCTGATGCAGATGGGCACCGTAGACGCAATGGAATTCCTGCTCGACAAGATGAAGGATTCCAAGACCAACGAAGATTTCTTCGCTACGATGAATCAATAGGTTACCCTGCTAAACGGGCCATGGGGTCGGCCCGCGGGACAGGTCTGAAGGACGGGAAACAGTGCTTAGCCAGTACCTTTACATCAGCACCGCGCCGACCCTGCCGCGCGAGGAGGTGGATGCCATCCTCGCTGCGAGTGCGCGGAACAATCCAGCGCGCGGCATCACGGGGTTGTTGCTGTTCAACGGCCGCAACTTCCTCCAACTGCTCGAAGGCGAGGAGGGTGAGGTTGCCGCCCTGATGGAAACCATCACCGCCGATCCGCGCCACGCTGGCGTCTCGGTGCTCGACAGGCGCGGCATTGTGGAGCGGACCTGCCCGGACTGGGCGATGAAGCGGGTCATGATTGCGGAGAGCATCGAGGCGCGGCGCGAGATGCTCTTGCGTGACCTGCCGGAGGGGCTCGACCCTGAAGTGCGAAAGATGATCGTCAACTTCGCGGTGCTGAACTAGGCGTCAGCCTTTTGCCGCGGCAAGTTGCGCGCCCATCATCTCCCAGACCTTGTTGATCGCCTTGAGCGGCCGAACCATCACTTTGAAATCGCTTATCTTCCCTTCCTTGTTGAAGCGGATGATATCGACCCCGTTAATCTGCACGCCATCCAGTTCGGTGGCGAATTCCAGCATCATTTGATCCCCGTCGACCAGTTCGCGGACATAGTGGAACTTATCGTTCCCCAGCACATGGGCAGCAGCGATGAGATAGGACATCACCACCGCCTTGCCCGCCTGGGGTGTGTGCACGACAGGCGAGTGGAACACGGCATCATCGGCCAGCAGGGCCGCAAGTTTGCCAGCATCACCGCCGCCCTCCATATAATCGTGCCAGCGTGCAAGCCCGTCATGTCCGGACGCCATCGTGATCCCTCCCTCAATTCCCCGCAGGGTATCCGATTATTTCGCTTCCATCCGGCGAATCTTCAAGCCGGATCGGCGGGCTTGCCTTCTTGCGCCGCTTTTGCCCGACAATGTCGTAGGCCCGGCCGCTGGAATCGGGTGTCCTGATCAAGAGCAGCTTTCGAGTGACGAAGTCTCCGGTCAGCAGGTTCCAACTCGCTTCACGCCCATCATGCGCGAAGGTGCGGCTGTAGAGGGTGGCATCCAGACCGATCAGCCGCATCGCGCCAAGCTGGCGATCCAGGCGGAAGCGATAGGTCGAAAGGACCGCAGTTGTTCCACCGTTCAGTTCCTCGACGACCAGAACCCTGCCTGCCTGGTTCGTGCCGATCACCTTCATCGTAGCGTCGGCAAGGGGGTAGGGATCAAGCGCAAGGACTTGTGCGGGGAGCTGTCCGAAATCGGTCTCGTTCACGAAGGTCAACACCACCCGCAGCGCGCGCGCATCCTGTTTCGCGGCGACATAGGCAAGGTCCGGATTGCCATCGGCATTGAGATCGGCGCGCAGTTCGGTCTCGAGCGTCTCACCCTCCTCAAGCTGCAGCAGCGGCACCTCCTCCTGCGCTGCGGCAGGCGTGGCCATCAGGAACAGCGCGAGGAGGGCGGGGCGCATCACCCCAGATGCTCTGCAAAGAACGCCGCGGTGCGTCCATCCGCCAGCTGTGCAGCTTCCTCGTGACGGCGCTTGCCGTGCTCCGTTGCAAAGCCGTGGTCGAGCCCGTCGTAATCATGCAACGTCACCCTCGGGTGATCATCCAGTCCCGCGTGCATCGCCTCTTGTGTTTCACGTGGAACAAAACCGTCGTTCGTAGGGATATGCAGCATCAGCGGATGGGCGATTGCGTGCTTCTCGCCCAGCAGTCCGTCGATGCCCACGCCGTAATAGCCGACACTTGCGTCAATATCGGTGCGTGCCGCGGTCATATAGGCGAGCCGCCCGCCGAGGCAGTAGCCGACGCAACCGACCTTCGCGACGCCCAGTGCGCGGCGGATATGATGGATGGTCGCTTCGATATCGCGGATCCCGGCGTCCTGATCGAACTCCCCGAACAGGCCAAGCGCGCGCTGGAATTCTGGCTCCACATCGGGATCCAGCTCGATTCCGGGTGTGATCCGCCAGAACAGGTCAGGCGCGACGGCCAGATAGCCCTCGGCTGCCAGCTTGTCGCACTTCTGCCTGATACCGGGGTTTACGCCGAATATCTCTTGTATGACGATGATCGCCGCGCGGGGCGTGCCGTCCGGGCGGGCCACATAGGCGCCGAAGCTGGCATCACCCGCAAGGGTGGGGATCGTTTCGTTGAGGCTCATGGGGGTCTCTCCTTCGTGGGCTTGGGTCTATCTCTTGCCTTGCGCGCGTGCCAAGCCCAAATGAAGCAGGGACGACGAGAAGGAGGGCGAGGCTCATGAAGATCACCATCGAAATCGACTGCACCCCCGAAGAAGCCCGCAGCTTCATGGGCCTGCCTGATGTCAGCGCGGCCAATGATGTCTATGTCGAGAACCTGACCAAGGCGATGCGCGGGGTGTCCGATCCGGGTCAGCTCCAGCAATATGCGAGCGCACTGGCGCCGATGGGGCAGGTGGGGCTGAAGATGTTCCAGAGCTTCATGGAAAGCGGGATGAAGGCCGCTTCAGGCGCATCGGGATCGAAGAAGTCCGATTGATCCAGTGAGCGACAGGCCGACGATCTTTGCGCTCTCCAGCGGCGCGCCGCCGGCGGGCGTGGGTGTTGTCCGGGTCTCCGGCCCTGCAGCACAGGCGGCCTTGGAGGCGTTGGCGGGAAGGGTGCCCGCACCGCGCCGCGCCTCGCTTGCCCGGTTGCGTGATGGCGGAGGCGCGCTTCTGGACGAGGCGCTGGTGCTATGGTTCCCCGGCCCGGCGACGGCGACGGGCGAGGATCTCGCCGAATTCCACTGTCACGGGGGCCGCGCGGTGATTGCGGCTGTTGAGGGAGCGCTCGCTGCGCTTCGCGGGGTGCGCCGGGCCGAGCCGGGGGAATTCACCCGCCGGGCCTTTGCCAACGGTCGTATTGATCTGGCGGAGGCGGAAGGCCTGGCCGATCTGCTATCCGCAGAAACCGAATTGCAGCGCGCTGCCGCCTTGGCCAATGCGGGGGGCGCCTTGTCCCGGCAGGTGGAACTGTGGCGCGAGCGGCTGCTGGTGCTGTCCGCCGAGGTGGAGGGCGTGCTGGACTTCTCGGACGAGGAGGACTCAGCCGATCTGCCGGAATGTTTCACGTGGAACATTGCCGCGCTGGCCGGTGAACTTGACGATTGGCTCGCCCGGCCACGCTCGGAACGGCTGGGGGAGGGGTTCCGGGTGGTGCTTGCCGGGCCGCCCAACGCGGGCAAATCCACCCTGTTCAACGCGCTGGTCGAGAGCGAGGCGGCGATCACCTCGCCCATCGCGGGGACGACCCGTGATGTCATTGAACGCTCGGTAGCGATCGGGGGGGTGCCATTCACCTTCGCCGATACTGCGGGACTGCGTGATGACGGGGCTATCGATCCCATCGAAGCCATCGGGATTGACCGTGCACGCGATGCGCTGGCGCGCGCTGACGCGGTTCTGTGGCTGGGCGCGGAGGGTGAGGGGCCAGACGGGGCGTGGGAGATCGCTGCACAGGCGGATCGTGAAGGCTTTGTCCCCAAGCGCAGCGCGCGCATCACCCTGTCAGCGGCAACGGGAGAGGGTGTGCCGGCTTTGAAGGAGGCATTGGTGGCAGCGGCCCGCATGGCGCTTCCGAAACCCGGTGAGGCCGCGCTTAACGCTCGCCAGCACGCGCGTCTGTTTGAAGTAGCTGAAGCGCTTCAGGCGGCCAAGGACCTCACCGATCCGCTCTTGGTTGCCGAGGAACTGCGCTTGGCGCGCCTCGCATTCGACCGCCTGATTGGGCGGGCGACAACCGAGGACATGCTCGACACGCTGTTCGGGCGGTTCTGCATCGGCAAGTAATGTTTCACGTGAAACATTGCGGTGACGTTTGCGGCAAATGTTTCACGTGAAACATTGCACTCTGGTCAGGCAGCGAATGAATCGTCTTTGACCAATCCGCCTGCGCCGCCTATCTGATCGGCCATGCATTCTTTCGATGTCCTCGTCATCGGCGGCGGTCACGCCGGGGTGGAGGCTGCCTGCGCGGCAGCCCGCATGGGCGCGCGCACGGCGCTGGTGAGTTTCGACCTTGCTGCGATTGGCGCGATGAGCTGCAATCCGGCTATCGGAGGCCTCGGCAAGGGCCATCTGGTACGCGAGGTCGATGCGCTTGACGGCGTGATCGGGCGCGCAGCGGATGCCGGGGCGATCCATTTCCGGATGCTCAACCGTTCCAAGGGTAGTGCTGTATGGGGCCCACGCGTCCAGGCTGACCGTGTGCGGTTCAAGGCGGCGGTCCAGCAGGCTGTTCGGGCCGAGAAAGGACTCACGCTCGTGCAGGGCGAGGCTGCCGCACTCGTTCTCAAGGGTGGGGCGGTCGCAGGGCTTGAACTGGCGGATGGCACCATCCTGGAGGCGTCCCGCGTCGTGCTGTGCACCGGTACCTTTCTCGGCGGGATCCTGTTCCGCGGCGAGGAGCGGTTCGAGGGCGGGCGCATCGGTGAGAATGCGGCGCATCGACTAGCGCAGCAGCTTCGCGGGGCGGAACTTCCGATGGCCCGGCTCAAGACCGGCACTCCGCCGAGGCTCGATGGTCGCACCATTGATTGGGCGGTGCTTGAAGAACAGCCCTCGGATAGCGAGGCCTGGACCATGTCGCCGCTCACGCCGGCCCGCGTTAACCCGCAGGTCTTCTGCGCCATCACCCGGACCACGCAGGCCGGGCACGATGCGATCCGCGCCAACCTCCACCGCTCGCCGCTGTTCTCAGGCGCCATTGCGGCGGCGGGTCCGCGCTATTGCCCGTCGATCGAGGACAAGATCCACCGCTTTGGCGACCGCGAGGGGCATCAGGTGTTCCTTGAGCCGGAAGGGCTGGACACGCACATGGTCTACCCAAACGGCATCAGCACCTCGCTTCCGGCCGATGTGCAGGAGCTGGTCGTGCGCACCATGCCCGGTTGCAGCCAGGCGGTGATCGTGCAGCCGGGCTATGCCGTGGAATATGACCACATTGACCCGCGCGCGCTGACGCTGGATTTGCAGGTGCGCGCGATCCCGGGGCTCTATTGTGCAGGGCAGATCAACGGTACGACCGGTTATGAGGAGGCCGCCGCGCAAGGGTTGGTCGCGGGATTGGAGGCGGCAGCAGCTGCGCTCGGCAAGCAGGCGCCCAGGCTGGACCGGGCGAACAGCTACATTGCTGTGATGGTCGATGACCTGACCTTGCAGGGTGTCTCGGAACCCTATCGGATGCTCACCGCCCGCGCGGAATACCGGCTGCGGCTACGGGCGAACAATGCCGCGACGCGCCTGACCGCGCTCGGCATCGAAGCTGGCTGCATCGGTGCAGAGCGCCGTGACTGGTGGGAGCGGCGTGAGGCGATGCGCGAAATGTTTCACGTGAAACATTCGGAGAAGGTCCATGCCCGCGAGCTGGCCGATCTTGGCCTGCCCGTCCGGCGCGATCATGGCGAGAAACCGCTTGCCGAATGGCTCCGCTATGACGGGGTAACACCTGAGGCTCTTGCCCCGTGGCTTGGCGAGATCACTGCGCTTGATCCTGTGCTGGCCGAGGAAATGGCTGAGGATGCTGCTTACGCACCTTACCTCGCCCGTCAGGACGCCGAACTTCGCGATTTGCGAGCAAGCGAAGCGCTGCCTCTGCCATCGGATTTCCCCTATGATGAGGTGCCGGGGTTGTCGAACGAGATGGTCGAGCGCCTAAGCAAGGCAGCGCCGGGCACGCTAGCTGCGGCAGGGCGGGTGCCCGGAGTGACGCCGGCGGCGCTTTCGGCGTTGCTGGTCCACGCGCGGCGGAGACTTGCCGCATGATTACCAATGAAACGGAGGCCCGCGCTTATGTCGCGGGACTGACCGATGAGGCCGGGATGGCCCGCCTTGATGCTTTTGCAGCCCTGGTGCTCGAAGAAAACCAGCAGCAGAATTTGATTGCCAAGGCGACCGAACCACACCTGTGGCAGCGGCATATTGCCGACTCTGCCCAGTTGCTCGAAAATGTTTCACGTGAAACATTGGGCCCCAATGCTGTCGGCCCTTGGCTTGATCTTGGCAGCGGGCCGGGCTTCCCCGGAATCGTGATCGCCGCCCTGTGCCCGAATATGCCCACCGTGCTCGTCGAATCGCGCGCACGCCGTGTGGAATTTCTCCACCGGGTGATCCTGGCGCTGGATCTGAAGAAATGCAGCGTTGAAGGACAGCGGCTTGAGCGGGTAACGCCGTTTGCTGCCCGCGCCATTTCGGCACGTGCCTTTGCACCGCTCCCCAAACTTCTCCAGCTATCCTCACCCTTCTCCACAAGGGCCACGGCTTATGTGTTGCCCAAGGGGCGCTCGGCGGCGCAGGAGTTGGAGACATTGAAGCCTTCGATTCGGGCAATGTTTCACGTGAAACATTCCTTGACCGATCCCGAGGCCGGGATCATCGTGAAGGCCTGACACGCGAAACGCACGATTCCAGACAGAATCAACGCGGGAAGGACGGGAAATACCTATGGTGAGCCCAAAATGTTCGTAATCGCGATCGCCAACCAGAAGGGCGGAGTGGGCAAGACCACCACCGCTATCAACATCGCCACGGCCATGGCGGCCACCGGCTGGCGCACGCTGCTGATCGATCTCGATCCGCAGGGCAATGCCTCGACCGGGTTGGGCGTCCATGCGGCCTCGCGCGAGGTTTCCAGCTATGATCTGCTGGTCGATGAGGTCTCGCTCGAATCCGCCATTGTCCGCACCTCCATTCCCAAGCTCGACCTCATTCCCGCGACGGTTGATCTGTCTGGCGCGGAAGTTGAGCTCGTCGCGGTGGAGGGGCGCACTCACCGGCTCGACAAGGCCTTGTCCGGGCACACCGGCCACGACATCTGCTTTATCGACTGCCCGCCTTCACTGGGCCTGCTCACGCTGAACGCGCTGTGCGCTGCCGATACCCTGCTGGTGCCGCTGCAATGCGAGTTCTTCGCGCTGGAGGGGTTGAGCCAGTTGCTCCAGACCGTCGATCAGGTCCAGCAACGCTTCAACCCCGATCTCGGGATCATCGGCATCGCGCTCACCATGTATGACCGGCGCAACCGGCTCACCGATCAGGTGTCTGACGATGTGCGCGATTGCCTCGGCAAGCTGGTGTTCGAAACCGTGATCCCGCGCAATGTGCGCCTGTCCGAGGCGCCGAGCCACGGGCTCCCCGCGCTGATCTATGACCAGCACTGCACCGGCAGCCGCGCCTATATGGCACTGGCGCGTGAGCTGATCGGACGATTTCCCGCAGAAAGACAGGCCGCATGACCGAGAACGCCGCACAACCCGCTGAATTGAATGTCAATTCGCGCACTGATGATAAGCCCCGGCGGCTCGGGCGCGGCCTTGGCGCCTTGTTGGGTGAAACCCGGCGCGAGGAGCCGCTGGTGCGCCGTGAGGATACCGCCTCGGGCGAGGCGCAGAGTTCCGGTAGCTCCGCGTCGCTCAGGATGCTGGCGATTGCGAGCATCAAGCCGCTCCCGGGCAACCCGCGCAAATATTTCGATGAAGCCGCGCTGGAGGAACTCGCAGCCTCGATTGCCGGCCGCGGAGTGATTCAGCCGATCATCGTGCGTCCGCATCCGGGCGGGGAGGGCTATCAGCTCGTCGCGGGTGAACGCCGTTGGCGCGCGGCGCAGAAGGCGCGGTTGCACGAAATCCCGGCCCTGGTGCGCAACCTCACCGACCGCGAGGTGATGGCGCTTGCGCTGATCGAGAACCTGCAGCGCGAAGACCTTAACCCGGTCGAGGAAGCGCGTGCCTATCATCGCCTTTCGGAAGACGAGGGGATGATCCAGGTTGACATCGCCAAGATGGTCGAAAAATCGCGTAGCCATGTCGCCAACATGATGCGGCTGGTGACGCTGCCCGATCCTGTGCTCGATCTGATCGAGCAGGGCAAGCTGACAATCGGCCATGCCCGCGCGCTGATCGGGCGCGACGATGCCCGTGAACTGGCCGCCATCGCGGTGGCCGAGGGGCTTTCGGTGCGGGATATCGAAACGCTTACTAAAAAGCCGGCCAAACGTGCGGAACCTGCGTCACCTGCCTATCAAAGCACTGAAAACGCGGATATTCTCGCTGTGCAGCAGCATCTCGAGGAATTTCTCGGATTGAGCGTGCGGATCAAGCCCGAGGTCGATCCGCGCAAGGGGCTGATCACCATTCGCTACACCACGCTCGATCAGCTCGATCTGGTGTGTCAGCGGCTGACCGGCGGCGAGATCTGACCGCGCGCGACTCCGTAATCCGACTCGAAAAAGCCCCGCAAGCTCGCCTGAACTTGCGGGGCTTTTGTTTGTCCCCTTGTGAGGGGCAAAGTTTAGCGTTGCTTGATCATCTTGGGCGAGGGGCGCGGGGCCGGGTCTACGATGACCCGCGATTTGCCGGGGACGGTATAGGTCTCCTCGCGCACGGTTTCGCGCACCACCACCTGCTGCTGCACCTGGGTGTTGACCGGCACCATCACCATCTGTTGCGGCGGGGCATAGGTGTAACCGTAGGAATATTGAGCCGGGTAGCCATAGGCATAGCCGGGATAGGCAATCTCGCGGCTGGCAATCCGTCCGCCCTGGCCGCCATGTTGCGAGAGATAGGCGTCCAGCGCCGCTTCGCAATCATAGCGATCGTCGTCATCACCGTCGAACAGGCTGCCGAGCAGACCGCCGATCAAACCACCGCCGCCCACGCCGAGCACCGAGCCCAGCACGCGGTCACCCACGCCGGCGATCTCGTAACCGGCCACCCCGCCGGCAATCGCGCCAAGCAAGCCGCCGATGATCAGGCCGGTGTTGTCGCGGTTCTGCCCGCGGGTGCGGCGGCGACATTCCTTGATCCACTGCTCGCGCTCGAACACGGCCGGGGCGGCATAGGCGGGCGCGGCATAGGCGGGTTGGGGTGCGTAGGCGGGGTTGGGCAGGCCCACCACACGGCCATAACCGTCAGGCGCGTGGGATGCCGGGCGCGCGCTTTCAATTCGGCGGGTGCGGGTGATCGTCTCCACCCCGTTCACCGTCGTCACCGTTTCGTTGAGCGACGAGGGCATCTGCATCGGCACACTGACCGGCGCAGGGGCGCTGCGCATATCGGCAGGAAGCTGACGCAGCTCGTTCTGCCCCATCGGGGTGAGCGGCGGCAGATCGCTGTAATTCTGCGCCTGCGCGGCCGCGGGAATCAGCGCCAGCGCCAGCGCGGCGAGCGGGAGGGTCGAAAACAGGTTGAACATGGGCAAATCCCCCTGAATCAGCCGGATGTGCTGATGGTTACCAAAAGCTTACCATCGCAACGGTGGCTAACCCAAGGGAGGCTTTGCCGCTGTCCCGTTTCGGGATGAATCCGATGCCGCGATCAGATTCTCGCTCCAAGGCGCGCGGCGAGGGCTTCGATCCCTGCGGCATCCTCGGCGGTGAAGCGGGCGGGAGAGGGGCTGTCGAGATCGATCACCGCGATAACGCGCCCGTCACGCAGCACCGGCACCACCAGCTCGCTCGCGCTGGCGGCGTCGCAGGCGATGTGGCCGGGGAAGGCGTGGACATCCTCGACCAATTGCGTTGCGCCCGTTTTTGCCGCCGCGCCGCACACGCCCTTGCCGAAGGGGATGCGGATGCATGCCGGGCGGCCCACGAACGGCCCGAGCACCAATTCATCGGCCCCGCCGTCTTTCGCCGGAGCAACGCGGTAGAACCCCGCCCAGTTCAGATCCGGAAGGAATTCCCACAAAAGCGCCGCAACATTGGCCATGTTGGCAACCGCGTCCGGCTCACCATCGGTGAGCGCATCGGCGGCGGTCAGCAACTCGCGATAGAGTTCTGCAGGGGGGAGCGGGGTTTCGGGCTTGAAGTCGTACACGGGGAAGGGAGCCTTTCGTCTGGCTGTCTGGGTCACGCCGGCTGGTGGCGAAAAGCGGTTGCCACTTTCCGGGCCGACGCTTTAGCTGGTTGCCGCCAGCGCGGGCGCGCTTTATCCCGCCCACATGGCCATTTTCCGCAAAATCGCAATCGCCCTCGGGATTCTTGTCGTCATCGCGGGGGGTGCCTTCTGGTATCTGAGCCGCGGGGACACCGCCGCTCTGTCGGTCGAGGAGGTTACAGGCACCGATCCCGTCCTCAAGGAGGGTGAGGCGCAGTCCGTTCCTACGGTCCAGATCGCCGAGCCGGTGGGCTGGGCCGCAGGCGAAGCGCCCACCCCGGCGCAAGGGCTGGAAGTGATGCGCTTTGCCGAGGGGCTGGAACATCCGCGCACGCTATTCGCGCTGCCCAATGGCGATATTCTCGTCTCCCTGACCCGCGCCCCGAAGGTCGAAAACGCCGACGCTGGGGTGATGGACCGGATCAAGGGCTGGATTGCCGGCCTGCTGCTGAGCAAGGCAGGCGCGACGGGGGAATCGCCCAACCAGATCGTGCTGCTGCGCGACAAGGACGGCAATGGCAGCGCCGAAACCAGACAGGTCATTCTCGAAAGCCTCGATTCGCCTTCGGGGCTGGCGTGGAAGGACGGGACGCTGTTTGTCGCCAATCATAATGCTGTGCTTGCCTTCCCCTATACGCTGGGTGCTGGGCCGATCACGGCCAAGCCCACCAAGCTGATGGACCTCGCGCCGGGCGGCGGGCATTGGATGCGCAACCTCGAACTCTCGCCCGATGGCACGAAGCTGTATGTGGCGGTCGGCTCGGTCAGCAATATTGGCGAAAGCGGCATGAAGCTGGAAGAAGGCCGCGCGCTGATCTGGGAATATGATCTGGCCGCCAAGCGCCAGCGCCAGTTTGCCGCGGGGCTGCGCAATCCCAACGGGCTCGATTTCAGCCCTTGGACCGGCGAGCTGTGGACCACGGTGAACGAGCGGGACATGCTCGGTTCCGACCTCGTGCCCGATTACCTCACCAGCGTGCCTGTCGGCGCGCAATATGGCTGGCCTTGGGTCTATTACCGCACCAATCGCGACCGCCGGGTGGACGCGCCAATGCCGCGTTTCCTGATGGAATATGTGCGCAAGCCCGAATTCGCCCTCGGCCCGCACGTGGCGGCGCTGGGGCTGGTGTTCTCGAAGGAGGGCGACCGGATGGGCAGCGGCTTTGCCGGCGGGGCGTTCATCGCGCGGCATGGATCGTGGAACCGCAAGCCGCCCTCGGGCTACGACGTGGTGTTCGTTGATTTCGATGAGCGCGGCAATCCGGTGGGCAAGCCCCAACCGGTGCTGACGGGGTTCCTCACGGCTGACGGCAAGACCCATGGCCGCCCGACCTGGGTGGAGTGGGCGGCGGACGGCTCGCTGCTGGTGTCGGATGATACGGCCGGGATCATCTGGCGCGTGCGGTCGCCCAGCGCCGCACCGGCCAAGGCAATCGCGCCCCTGACTGGCAAATCGCTCCCCCCGCGCCGCCTGACTGACCCCCGCGCCGATTTCGAGGCGGATTACCTGCGCGAACAGGCCGGGCAGAAGATCAACTAAAGCTTCAACCCGGCGCGCCCTGCAAGTTCGGTCGCGAATTGCAGCGCGGTGCGGCCTGAACGGTTGCCGCGCTGGATGGCAAAGGCCATTGCCTCCTCCGGATCGAAGGGGAGGCCGAGCGGGGCCAGATAGCCTGCGAGGATCGCCAGATAGGTGTCCTTGTCCGCCGGGTGGAAGCCCAGCGTCAGGCCGAAGCGGTCGGCCAGCGCCAGCGCGTCGTCGCGCTCGTCCCGCTCGTGGATTGCGGCAGACTTATCCTCACGCTCGATGATGCCGCGGCGGTTGGCCGTCACGACGAGGCGGATATGGGCTGGCCGCGGGGCGATGCCGCCATCGAGCAGGCTCCGCAAAGCTAGCATCTCCGCACGCCCGTCCGCGCCGAAGCCGAGATCGTCGATAAACAGCAGGAAGGCGCGATTCTGACCCGCCAACTGCGTCACCAGAGCCGGGAAGCTGGGCAGTGTGCCGGGGGCGAGCTGCACCAGCGCGAGTGCTTCCGGGGTCTCCCGCTGCACATCGGCCACACAGGCGCGCACCAGCGCCGATTTGCCCATCCCGCGCGCACCCCACAGCAGAACGTCATGGGCCGCCGCGCCCGAGGCAAGGCGGACGCAATTGTCGCGCAGCGCGACTTTTTGGGCCGCGATCCCGTGGAGCGCCGCAAGTGGCAAGGCGTCAAGCACCGGAACCGGGCGCGCGCGTTCGCCTTCCCATAGATAGGCGGGAAAGGCGTGCCAGTCCGTCGGCGCAGGGGGCACGGGCGCGAGCCGTTCGAGTGCGGCGGCAATCCGCTCCAGCGCGTCCCCCTCGTTCACCTCAACCGACCAGCGCTGCGGCGGGAAGGGCGTAGAGCAGGTCCGCCCCCGCCACCGCACCAGCCTTCAGTCCGGCGGCTTCGGGCACGATCCGGTCGAGGAAGAAGCGCACCGTCACCGGTTTGGTCGCGGCGAGTTCCGGCGCGGCCCCGGCGGCAACCGCTGCGGCCTGCTTCATCAACTGCCACGCGGCGACGCACACGGCGGCCATCGTGCAGAACGGGACGCTGCCGGCGAGGCGATCATCGAGGCTCGCATCGTCGCGCATCCAGCGCGCCACGCTGGCGCAGTCCATCGCAAGGGCGGCGAGCGCATATTCGTCTGCGGCTTCGCGGGCAATCGTCTCGAACAGTGCGACCAGCGCCTCTCCGCCGTCCAGTCCGAGCTTGCGGGTGACGAGGTCGGCCGCCTGAATGCCGTTGGTGCCTTCATAGATTGGTGCAATGCGCGAATCGCGCCAGTGTTGCGCGGCGCCGGTTTCCTCGACGAAGCCCATGCCGCCGTGGATCTGGATGCCGAGGCCCGAGACTTCGACGCCCACATCGGTGCCCCACGCCTTGAGCAGCGGCACGATGATCTCGCCCCGCGTCTTGGCGGCCTCGTCGCCCAGATTGCCCCGGTCGACCTGCCCGGCGCAGTAATAGAGCAGCGCGCGCACGCCTTCGGTCAGCGCCTTCATCCGCCAGATCATGCGACGCACGTCGGGATGCTCGATGATCGCTACCGGCGTCTTGTCGGGCGAGCCGGCGCGCGCGGACTGCACCCGGTCACGCGCATAGGCGAGCGCCTGCTGGGTCGCGCGTTCAGCGATCTGCGCGCCCTGGTTGCCGACATTGATGCGCGCATTGTTCATCATCGTGAACATCGCGGCGAGGCCCTTGTTGGGCTGGCCGACCAGCTCGCCGATGCACTCGCCATTGTCGCCATAACTCATCACGCAGGTTGGCGAGGCGTTGATGCCGAGCTTGTGTTCGAGGCTGACGCAGCGAAGGTCATTATGCGGGCCGAGACTGCCGTCCGCGTTCACGTGATACTTGGGCACCACGAAGAGGCTGATCCCGCGCGATCCTTCGGGCGCTCCCGGCAGGCGGGCCAGCACCAGATGGATGATGTTGGACGCGAGGTCATGCTCGCCCCAGGTGATATAAATCTTCTGGCCGGTGATCTTGTACTTGCCTGCGTGCGCGCCGCTTTCGATCGGCTCGGCCGTGCTCCGCAGCGCGCCGACATCGCTTCCCGCAGCGGGTTCGGTGAGGTTCATCGTGCCCGACCATTCGCCGCTGACCAGCTTGGGCAGATACATCGCCTGCTGGCCGGGCGAGCCGTGATGCTCCAGCGCCTCGATTGCGCCGACCGATAGCATCGGCAGCAGGGTGAAAGCCATGTTCGCCGCGCCGAGGTTTTCGAGCACGTTGCAGGCGAGGGTGAAGGGCAGGCCCTGTCCGCCATGCGCGGCAGGCGAAGCGATGGCGTTCCAGCCCTGCTCGACATAGGCCTTGTACGCGGCATCGAAGCCCTCCGGCAGGCGCACCACGCCGTTTTCGAGGCGGGCACCCTCCAGATCGCCCTTGCGGTTAAGCGGCGCGAATTCCCCCGCGGCGAATTGGCCAACCCCTGCCACAATCGCCTCCACCAGATCGGGCTCGGCATGGGCGAAGCGGGGCGTGGTGGCGAGTTCGTCGATCCCGGCATTGACTCGGATGGCGAGCAGTTGGTCGGCGGTCGGCGGGGTAAAGGGGGTCACTTCGGGGGCGTCCTTCAGATGGATAAGGCCTGCGCTCTTGGCAGGGCGGGCAAACGAATATAGCGCCGGAGCATGAGCGGCAAGAACGTTACGGAAGTGGTGGCCGCCGGGCCGGAGGGGATCGCGCAGGCAGCGCAAATCCTCGAATCGGGCGGGCTTGTCGCCGTGCCGACCGAGACGGTCTACGGCCTCGCCGCCCGCGCTGACAGTGCCGAGGCGGTGGCGCGGATTTATGCCGCCAAGGGCCGTCCGGATTTCAACCCGCTGATCGTCCATGTTGCAGGGCTGGCGCAGGCGGAGCGCTATGCCGAGTTTTCGGACGTGGCCCGTGCCTTGGCTGCGGCCCATTGGCCCGGCCCGCTCACTTTGGTGCTGCCGCGCCGCAAGGATGCGGGCCTGGCCGAGGCGGTGACGGCTGGCTTGGCCACGGTAGCCCTGCGCGCGCCTGCGCACCCCGCGATGCGCGCCTTGCTCGAACAGCTCGCCTTTCCGCTTGCCGCACCTTCCGCCAACCGCAGCGGGTTTATCAGCCCCACTTGCGCGGCTCACGTGCTCGCTTCGCTGGATGGGCGGATCGACATGGTGCTCGATGGCGGCCCGACCCGCGCCGGGGTGGAATCGACCATCGTCGCGGTGCGTGAGGATGGGTTTGTCGAGGAGTTGCGCCCCGGGCCGATTGCCTTGGGCAGGCGCGGCACCGGCGAGCGTATCGAGGCTCCGGGCCAGCTCGTGAGCCACTACGCGCCGGGCAAGCCGGTGCGGCTGAATGCGCTGGCGGCGGATGCGGACGAGTTCTTGATCGGTTTTGGCGCGATGGCAGGTGATGTCACGCTGTCAGCCAGCGGCGACCTGACCGAGGCGGCGTCGCGGCTCTATGCGGCCCTGCATGACGGTGCCCTTGCGGCTCCACCGCGCATCGCGGTGGCTCCTGTGCCGGACGAGGGGATTGGCCGCGCCATCAATGACCGGCTGAGGCGCGCGGCGGCCTAGCCGTATCAGGGTTCGCCGCGGGTCAGCGCCTCGATCTCTTCACTCAGAGCCGCTGCCCGCCTGCAAGCCTTGTTGTCCCCGTCAGCGCAGCGGCGGGCTTCCTTCGCATAGGCCCGGTCGAGCTCACCGAGCCGTTCTTCGCGCTTGCGGATCGCCCGGCCGCGCTTCTCGTCGGCTTCGGACTGGCTGGTGGTGACGGCATCAACGCCTGCGCTGGCCGCACGCACAGGCAGCGTCACAACACCGACCACAGCCTTGGCCACACAGCCCTGCAAGACGAACGTGGCGATGCCGAGAGCGAGGAGGCGGAGGCGAGTCATCACCCGCACAATCTCGCTTACGGGTTACGATCTGGCAAATGCTATTCTGCGGGCTTTGCCGGTGCGGCGGGCGCCGCGGGGATGGCCGCGCTTGCTCCAGCAGTGCCGGGCGTGCAGGTCAGCGTGCCCGAGCCAAAGGCGTTGACGGTGCACTTGGCGTTGCCGCTTACCTTGATATCGCCCGCGCCGCCGATATTGGCTTCCACCGTGCCGTCAGACGCGAAGGCAACATCGCCGCTGCCGCCGATGGTGACTTCCGCCTTGTCGGCCTTGAGCGCAGGCATCTCCACCTCGCCCGCGCCGCCGATCAGCACTTCAAGCTCCTTGGCGGTGCCTGCGCCGCGCACCGTGCCGCTGCCGCCGATATTGATACCCAGCCGTTCGCTGGCGATCTGGCCGAATTCGACCAGCCCGCTGCCGCCGATATTGATCTCGGCCTTGCTGGCGAGGCCCTGGGCCTTCACAGTGCCGCTGCCGCCGATCACGACTTCCGTGGGCGCGGGCATGGTGATGCGGATTGTGGCCTCGCTATTGCCGCTCCAGCCGTTTTCGCGGGTGATGCCGATTATCTCGCTGTCACGCACGAAGCGCAGGGAATCGGTGTCCTTGCCCTCGACCTTGATCGCAAAGGTATCGCCTTCGGTCAGGATGACATTATCGCCCGAGGCAAGGAACAGCTTGGCGGGCGGAGCGCCGGCGATCTCGATTTCGGAAAGCGGCACGCCCTTCTGGCCGTTGATCTCCATATCCCCGCCGTCACATCCGCCGAGCGTGGCGGCGAGCACTGCGAGCGCGGGCAGGGCAAGCTGCCGGTGGAGGTGGTGGATCATGGTCGTTCTCTCCCGAAAGCCCTATGGCGTATTGCCTATATAATACACCATGAGGTGTGGTGCAAGAGAGCGGCGCCGGAGTCGCCGCGCCAAACGAAAAGGGCCGCCCCGCAGGACGGCCCTTTCGTGAATTGCGTGCTTGGAAGCTTAGGCTTCTTCGGCGCTGTCGTAATATTGCGGCGCGTGTTCACGCAGCACATCAAGGATCTTGCCGAGCGCGGTGGGCTCGTCCGTCTCTTCCATCGCCGCAAGTTCGCGGGCGAGGCGGCTGGAGGCCGCTTCGAAGATCTGGCGTTCCGAATAGGACTGCTCGGGCTGGTCTTCCGGACGGAACAGATCGCGGGTCACTTCGGCAATCGACACGAGGTCGCCCGAGTTGATCTTCGCTTCATATTCCTGGGCGCGGCGCGACCACATGGTGCGCTTCACCTTGGGCTTGCCCTTGAGCGTTTCCATCGCCTGACGCAGGGTCTTGTCCGAGGAAAGCTTGCGCATCCCGATAGCTTCGACCTTGCCGACCGGCACGCGAAGGGTCATCCGCTCTTTTTCAAAACGCAGGACATAAAGTTCGAGCTGCATCCCGGCGATTTCCTCGCTCTGGAGCTCGATCACCCGGCCTACGCCGTGCTTGGGATAAACAACATAATCGCCGACGGTGAATGCGTTCGCGGTGCTCGCCATGCACGTTCCTTTCAATCGGCCGATCCTGCAACAGGGGAGAGGGACGCGAAGCCCGGCGGCGCGACCCAGCCCCTCACGGGGCGAGTGCCGGTTGGACGCGTCCGGTTAGGGGGTTGCTGGTGTCGGGCCTTCCTGGTTTCAACGCCTGCGCGAACCAAAGGTCCAGCGCGGTCACTGGATTATATAGCACGCCTGCAACAAAATTGCGAGTCGGCGTTTCTGACAGGCTTGCGGAATGTCCCGATCTGCGCCGCGGCGCAGGCAAATCAGTCCCCGTCGCCCGGCGCTTCGTTGAAATACTTCTCGAACTTGCCTTTTTCACCCTTGTGCGCGTCGGCATCCTCGGGCGGGGCCTTCTGGCTGGTGATGTTAGGCCACACCGCCGAATACTGGGTATTAAGTTCGAGCCACTTTTCCAGACCATCTTCCGTGTCGGGCAGAATCGCCTCGGCCGGGCATTCCGGTTCGCACACGCCGCAATCGATGCACTCGCTGGGATTGATCACCAGCATGTTCTCGCCTTCATAGAAACAGTCGACCGGGCACACTTCCACACAGTCGGTGTACTTGCACTTGATGCAGTCTTCGGTGACGACGTAAGTCATTGCGGCTCTTTCACGACAGGTCTTCAGAACGCCCGGGCGGCGCGCCCGGCACAGGCGATAACGCGCCTATGGTGTTTTGCCCTTTAGGGTCAAGAGTGCCCCCGTCAACCTCCCGATAATGCGAAAGCGCGGCTGCGGGCGAGCCGCGGCGGTCGGGCAGGGCGAGGAGTTCGATGACCCGCACCGCCCCCCCTAGCGCAATGGTCAGGATATCGCCCACCCGCACGCCTTGCGCGCCGCGCAGCACGTGCTGGCGGTTGCAGCGCACTGCGTGGCTGGCGATCAGTGCATCGGCAGCGGAGCGGGTGCGGGCGAAGCGGAGGTAGACCAGAAGCCGGTCAATCCGGATCGAATCTCCACCGCCAGCCATCATCCCTTGAGCAGGTCCGCCAGCTTGTCGAAGGCGCCGCCGGCGCGGGCCGGGCCCGTTTCGACCGGGGGTCTAGGGGGGGTCTGCGGGCGGGCTGAGCCGCGCTTGTCGCCATCACGCGGGGGTCTAGAGGGGGCCTGCCCCTTTCTGTCCTGCCCCCTGCTGTCCTGCCCGCGCCTGTCCTCACGCGGTTTGCCGTCCGCGCTCTTGTCCGGACGGGCCTTGCCGCGCGGCTGGCCCTGTTCCTTGCGGTCCGCCCGCCGTTCTCCGCTCCGTTCGGCGCCCCGCTCTCCGGTCCGCCTCGCATCACGCCGTCCGCCGCGTTCTTCGGGGCGGCGCGGGCGCCAGTACCAGCGGTCGGGTGCAGGCGCCCCTTGAGCCCCTTCGGGCAGAGCGCGCGCGCGCTCGACCCGGAAGCCTGCGCTGCCGAGCAGGCGGCGGGCGTTCTCCGCCTCCAGCCCGACCGACACGGCCAGCGCCAGATCGACCCGGAACGGGCGATTGCGCTCCTTGGGATGCGCCGCGGTCACCAAGCTGCGCGCATCGAAGGCGGCGCGGAAAATCTTCTCGGCCAGATCGACGCGAATCGCCTGTGACCCCGCATAGCGGTAGCCCGCCGGAAGCCGGCCCTTGGCCCAGCTGCCCTCGGCCAGCACCGGCTGCATCGCCTCTTGCACCGCGCGCTTGTCCAGCCCCAGCGCGTGCAGCAGGCGGCGCGGGGCGGGCTTCAGCAGCGGCGCATCGAAGATGTCGAGCGCGCCGAAGGTGATTCCGAGCTTGCGAAGATAGGGGCGCATTTCCTTGGGCAGGTTTTCCAGCCCGGCTTCCTCACGGGAAATTACCCCGCGCGCTTCGATCAGCGTGATCACCAGCGCCCGCGCCTGCGATCCGGCATTTGGATCGCGCGCGGCCTCGGCCAGTTTGCGCAGCGGCTCCAGAGGTTCGAGCTGCTTGTCCAGCCACGCCGCCAGCCCGGATTCCAGCTTGGCCTTGGCCGTGTCGGGCAACAGTGCCACATCGCGGGTCAAAATGAGGCGCGGAGTGCCGAAATTGCCGGAGCCCGGATGGCCGGGGAAGGTGATGTCCGCCAGCGCGCGCTCTTGCCAGCGGATTGCACCGCCGGAAATTTCGAGTTCGGCCACACCCTCGCCCAGCAACCAGTCTGCGCGGCGTTCCAAGAGCGCCGGAAGTGCCTTTTCGCCCGCGGCGAGCAGCATCCGGCGGTCAGCCACTCCGGCATCGGGATCGACGTGGAAGCGGAAGCCTTCGAGGCGTCCGATGCTCTCCCCCTCCACTGTCAGATGGCCATCGGGTTCGAGCGTGACGGGCAGCGCACTGGCATCCTGCCCCAGCGATTTCATCAAAAGTGTCGTCCTTCGGTTCACGAAACGCTCGGTCAGCCGCGCGTGCAGCGCATCCGAGAGCTTCGCCTCGACCGCGCGCGCCCGCGCAGCCATTTCGTCGCGTGCCAACACCCAATCGGGTCGCTGGCAGATGTAGGCCCAGCTGCGAATCGCCGCAATCCGGCCTTGCAGCGTGTCGATGTCGCCCTGCATCCGGTCAAGCTCGGCGATGCGTGCGGCGACGAAATCCGCGCCCAGATAACCGCCTTGCAAGTCGTCCCACAGCCGCGCGACGAAGCGAGCGTGCTGTTCCACGCCCAGCGAGCGGAAGTCGGGGAGCGAGCAGGCCTCCCAGAAGCGCCGCACCGTTCCCGCCCCGCGCACGGTATCGGCGATAGGGTCTGACGCCAGGCGGCGCAGCACCGCCATGTCGATGGCTTCCGGTGCGGCTTTCAACACCGGATTGTCGGGCCGCGCTTCCAGATCGCCGATCAACGCGGCAAGCGAATCGAAGCGAGGATCGGCATCGCGCCAGAACAGGTGGGTCAGCGGCGCGAACTTGTGTTCCTCGATCGCGTAGACTTCCTCATCGGTGAACTGGAGCGGCTCCCCGTCTCCTTTGCCCGTTCCCGACAAGGTGCCGAAGGTCCCGTCGCGCTGGTGCCGCCCGGCGCGGCCCGCGATCTGCGCCATCTCCGAAGGGGTGAGCCTGCGCTTGCGGCGCCCGTCGAACTTGCTGAGCGCAGCAAAGGCCACGTGGTCGAGATCGAGGTTCAGCCCCATGCCGATCGCGTCGGTGGCGACGATGTAATCGACCTCGCCCGACTGGAACATGGCGACCTGCTTGTTGCGCGTTTCGGGTGACAGTGCCCCCATCACCACTGCCGCCCCGCCGCGAAACCGCCGCAGCGCCTCGGCCATGGCGTAGACCTGTTCGACGCTGAAGGCCACCACGGCCGAGCGTTTGGGCAGGCGCGACAGCTTGCAGATGCCCGCGTGGGAAAGGGTGGAGAAACGCGGGCGGCTGGTGATCTCGGCCTTGGGGATCAGCGCCTTGACCATCGGTTCCAGCGTGGCGCTGCCGAGGATCATCGTCTCATCCCGGCCGCGCGCGTGCAGCAGGCGGTCGGTGAAGATATGCCCGCGTTCCGGGTCTGCGCCCAGTTGCGCCTCGTCCAGCGCTACAAAGGCCACTTCACCGGTTGTCCTCGGCATGGCTTCGGCGGTGCAGAGGAAATAGCGCGCGTCAGGCGGCTCGATCCGTTCCTCGCCGGTGATCAGCGCCACCTGCTTGTCACCCTTGATCGCGCGCACCCGGTCATAGACCTCGCGCGCCAGCAGCCGCAGCGGGAAGCCCATCATGCCCGATGAATGGCCGCACATCCGCTCGATGGCGAGGTGCGTCTTGCCGGTGTTGGTCGGCCCGAGAACGGCGCGTACGCGCCTGTCCTCCGGACGCTCCTGGCCGAGGCGGGGGGGTGAGGACTGGGTCACGACGCCAAGGCTCATCGCAGGCTTGTCGCAGGGGGGCAAGGCCATCGGACAGACCCGCGCGGCGCTACGCACATCACCTTATCGCACGGGGGCCTCATCTGGTCGCTGGTTAAGGGCGGATTTACTTTGTTCTGGCACTGAAATGCGACAAGGGGGAACCTTGGGGATGGCGCCAAAGGTGGCGGCAGGCTCGCCCCGGCAAGGGCACCGCTTCGGGGCAGGATGATCGATCAAGCGCGCAAACTGACCGACGCTGATGCGGGTGAGGGCGAGGATACGCCCTACGAAGCCGTGTCTGACAGCGATGTGCCCGAGAGCCTCCCGCCTCAGGGCCGCGCTTTGATGGTTGCACCCGCGCCGTTCGATCCTGCCACCGCGCGCGGCATGCTCCCCTATTTGCGCAATGCCCAGAAGCTTGCCCCGCCCACCACCGGCCAGCGTTTGCGCCGCCGGATTGCGGCGAAGTTCGGGGCCCTTGGGGCACGCTACGAAGTCTGGCGTCTTGACGCCTCGCGCTGGTTTGACCGGCTCGACCTTGCCCCCGATCTTGCCGAGGACATTGGCAGCCGCCGCTGGCTGCGCGGGTTGGGGACGATGGTGGGGCTGGGCGTGGTGGCGCTCGCGTGCTGGCCCGATCTCACCCCGCTGGAGGCGCGTGCCGCCATGCCCGCGGGCGAGGATGTCGATAGCGAGATGCGCAGCCAGATGATCCTGCCGCTGGCGCTTGGTGCGGATAGCGGGCGGCGCATGGGGCCGACCCGGGCGGTGCTCCCGCTCAAGAGCGCGCCTGAACGGCCACAGATCCAGATGCTCGTGACCCTCGCGCCGGGGGACAGCTTCGCCTCGATGCTGCGCCGGGCAGGCGTGGCGTCCGGAGATATTGAGCGCGCCGCCGCCCTGATCGGCCAGGCGGCAGCGGTTGGCGATATCCAGCCGGGCACACAGATGGACCTGATCCTCGGCCGCCGCAGCGCGCCGGGGCAGCCGCGCCCGCTGGACAGCCTTGCCTTCCGCGCGCGCTTCGATCTCGAACTGGCGCTGACCCGCGTCGGGGTGGGTGAGGTCAATCCCGATGGCACGCCGGTGATCCCCTCCGGCCCACTCGCGCTCCAGCGCAACGTGATCCGCGTCGACGAGACCCCGCTGCGGGTGCGCGGGCCGGTGGGCAGCAGCCTCTACCGCTCGATGCGCGCGGCCGGTGTTCCGGCGAGCGCGGTGCAGGACTATCTCAAGGCACTGGACGCGCAGATCGACATGGAGCGCGAGGTCCGCCCGTCTGACGAATTCGACATCATCCTTGCCTACCGCCGTGCCGCCACCGGCGAACGGCAGGCAGGGCAGTTGCTCTATGCCGGGGTCGACCGCAGCGGGCAGCCCCGCACGCAGCTGATGCGCTGGGGCGGCGAGGGCCGGTTCTACGAAGCTTCGGGCGTGGGCGAACAGCGGCGCGGGTTGCTGGCACCAGTTCCGGGCGCGGTGACATCGAACTTCGGGATGCGCCGCCATCCCATCCTCGGATATATGCGGATGCACGCCGGGATCGACTTCAAGGCCTCCTATGGCACGCCGATCTCGGCGGTGAGCGATGGCCGGGTGATCAGCGCGGGCCGCGCCGGCGGCTGCGGGATCGCGGTGCGGCTGGAGCACGGCGGCGGCCTTTCGACACGCTATTGCCACATGAGCCGCATGGCGGTGGCTCCCGGGATGCAGGTGCGGCGCGGGCAGGTGATCGGCTATGTCGGGTCGACCGGCCTCTCGACCGGCGCGCACTTGCACTACGAGATGTATCGCGGCGGGCGGGTGATCAATCCGGCCACGGTCCAGTTCGTCAGCCGCGCGCTGCTTTCGGGCACCGAGCTGATCGATTTCCGCCGCCAGTTGATCAAGCTGAAGGAGATTGAGGTGGGCGCGGCGCTCAAGGAACTCGATCCCCAGCCGGGCGAGTTGAAGGAGCCGGTGCGCGAGATCGAGAAGGTCGGAATGCCCGCGCCCAAGGGAGCAGCCACCGCCGCTCCGCCGCCGCGCAAGCTGTAATTAGTCCCCCTGTAAGCAAGACTTGTCGTCAAGCTGCGATTGCGCGTAAGTCTCGCGCATGACTGGAAGCTATCCCAACACCCGCCTGCGCCGCACCCGTTCCCAGGGCTGGAGCCGCGCGCTGCACCGCGAGAACCTTGTCACGCCGGCAGACCTCATCTGGCCGCTGTTCGTGACGTCGGGCGAAGGCGTGGAGGAGCCGATCGCGACACTGCCGGGCGTTTCGCGCTGGTCGGTCGATTTGATCGTGGCGCGGGCGAAGGAGGCGGTCAGCCTCGGCATTCCGGTGGTGGCGCTGTTCCCCAACACCCCGCGCGAGCTGCGCTCCGCAGACGGGACCGAGGCCCATAATCCCGACAACCTGATGTGCCAGGCGATCCGCGCCATCAAGCAGGCCTGCGGCAATGATATCGGCGTGCTGACCGATGTGGCGCTCGATCCCTATACCTCCCACGGGCAGGACGGGCTGATCGACGATACGGGCTATGTCATCAATGACGAGACTGTGGCGATGCTGGTCGATCAAGCGGTCAATCAGGCCAATGCCGGGGCGGATATCATCGCGCCTTCCGACATGATGGACGGGCGCATCAAGGCGATCCGCATGGCGCTGGAGATGAACGGGCACCCGAATGTGCAGATCATGTCCTATGCCGCCAAGTATGCCAGCGCCTTCTACGGCCCGTTCCGCGATGCGGTGGGTTCCGGCGGTCTGCTGAAGGGCGACAAGAAGACTTACCAGATGGACCCCGCCAACACCGATGAGGCGTTGCGCGAAGTGGCGATGGACATTGCCGAGGGCGCGGATTCCGTGATGGTCAAGCCGGGGCTCGCCTATCTCGATATCGTGGCGCGGGTGAAGGCCGGGTTCGATGTGCCGGTGTTCGCCTATCAGGTGAGCGGCGAATACGCGATGATCGAGGCCGCCGCCGCCGCCGGCGCGGGGGACCGCGATGCACTGGTGCTGGAAACCCTGCTCGCCTTCAAGCGCGCCGGGGCCAGCGGTGTCCTCACCTACCACGCCGCCCACGCCGCCCGTCTGCTGAATGGCTGAGGACGGGACGCTCGAAACCGCGCGCCTTGTCCTGCGCCCGCCGGTGGTGGACGATCTGCCATGGGTGCTTGAACATATGAACACCGAGGCCGTCATGCGTCATCTCGCCGGGGTGCGCCCGCCCGAGGCGGTGGCCGAGAGCCTCGGCGATGATATCGCTGCCTTCCACAACGGCGGGCACCAGCGCTGGACGGTGTGGTTGCGTGACGGCGCGATCCGTGTGGGCCGGGTCGGCCTGTTCCACCTGCGCTCCCCCGCTGCGCCCGCCGCCTTGCAGGGCGAGCGCGAGATCGGCTGGACCTTTGCCCAGCAGCACTGGGGCAAAGGCTATGCGCGCGAGGCGGCTGAGCGGGCCCTCGGCTACGCCTTCGGGGTCATCGGGTTGCGCCGCATCTATTCGCAGACCAGCGAATCCAATCAGGCTTCGACCCGGATGATGCAGCGGCTGGGCTTCACCTTCCGGCCCGAACTTGGTTATCACGATCCCGACTATCCCCCGCAGGACAACCCCACCACCGTGTGGTCGATGGACGCGCCCTATGCCTGAATTCCGTCACGACACCGACCGGCTGACCTTGCGTGACTGGCGTGAGGACGATTGGCCCACCTTCTGGAAAGTCACCAACACCCCCGCCGTGATGCGCTGGCTGGGCGGGGTGGCGGACGAGGCGGCGCGCGCGGCGGTGCGGGCACGGGTGGAAACCTATCAGGCCGACCACGGCCACACCTTCTGGGTGGTGGAGCGCAAGGAAGACGGCGCGCTGCTCGGCTTTTGTGGCCTCAAACGCTCCAATCAGGCGGGCGGGCCGCAGGGGATGATGGAAGTGGGCTGGCGGCTGCGCGAGGATGCGTGGGGGCGGGGCTATGCCAAGGAGGCTGCCGCCGCTGCGCTGGTGCTCGCCTTCAATCGGTTTGCCGCTGAGGAAGTGATTGCGCTCACCGTCCAGAACAACACCCCGAGCTGGGGCCTGATGCTGCGGCTCGGCATGGAGCGGCGTGAGGATCTCGATTTCGCCAGCCCCGATTTCGATCCCGAAAACCCGCGCATCATCGCCTATGCCATCACCCGCGCAAGCTGGGAGCAGGCAGCATCGTGACTTCAATCGTGCTGACCACTGAAAGGCTGATCCTGCGCCAGATCAGCCCCGATGACCTTGATCCGCACATGACCCTGCTTAACACCCCGGCGGTGATGGAGCATCTTGGCGGGGTGCAGCCGCGCGAGGTGATTGCCGCCAAGCACGAAGCCTCGCGAGCGGGGTTCGCCACGCTTGGCTATGGCTTCATGATCATGGAAGAGCGCGATGGCGGCGCAATGGTTGGCCATTGCGGTTTGCGTCACGTTGCCCACCCGCTTGCACCCAATCCGCAAGATTTCGAGATCGGCTGGCTGGTGCGCGAGGATCGCTGGCGGCGGGGCTATGCGCATGAAGCGATGCGCGCGGTGATCGACTGGGGTTTCACCGCGTTTCACGCCCCCCGCATTGTCGCGCTTACCATCGCGGCCAATGTCGGTAGCTGGCGGCTGATGGAGAAACTGGGCATGTCCCGCGTGAGCGCGCTTGATTTCAACGATATGGCAATGCCACCCGCTTATAACCCGACGATCCAGTACGCGATCACGCGGCAGCAGTGGGAGGCTTTGCGATGACAGACGACACGGGCGCAGCGACCGGACATCCGCCGCGGCGCTGGCTGTTTGCCGTCACGATCCTGACAGGAAGTTTCCTGCTGTTCCTCGTCCAGCCGCTGGTCGCGCGCATGGCGCTGCCCCGGCTGGGGGGCGCGCCCAATGTCTGGAACAGCGCGATGCTGGTCTATCAGGCGCTGCTGCTGGGCGGTTATGCCTATGCCCATGCGCTGTCGCGGCTGGCGGTGGGGCGGCAGGCGTTGGTGCATGTCGCGCTGCTGGTGGCCGCAGCCTTCACTCTGCCGATTGCGCTCCCGGCGATTGATCCGCCCGCTGCGGGGAGCGAGGCGCTGTGGGTGCCTTACCTGTTCCTGCTGACCATCGGGCCGCTGTTCTTTGTGGTTTCCGCGCAGGCTCCGCTGATGCAGCAATGGTTCGCCGCCAATCCCCGCGCGGGCGATCCCTATCCGCTTTATGCTGCCTCCAATCTCGGCAGCTTTGCCGGGCTGCTGGCCTATCCGCTGGTGGTGGAGCCGCTGCTGCCTATCGGCGCGCAGAGCCGGGCCTGGGCAGCGGGCTATGCCGTACTGGTGGTGCTGGTGGCGCTCGCGGGCCTTGCCCGGCGCGGCGCACCTGCACCTGCGGTTGTGGCGGCAGCGTCGCAGGCACCGGCGGCAGAAGCGCCAGGCGCGCGCCGCATTGCTGTGTGGCTGGCGCTGTCGGCGGTGCCTTCGGGGCTGATGCTCTCGACCACCACGCACCTCACCACCGATATCTTCGCGATGCCGCTTTTGTGGGTCATCCCGCTCGGGCTGTATCTGCTGTCCTATTCGATTGCCTTTGCCGAGAACCGCAAGCTCGCAGGGTGGTTCACCGCCAGTGCGCCGGTGGTGATTGTCGCGGCGGGGGCGCTGGCGATGCTGGGTTCCTCCCGCCCGAGCCTGCTGGCGGTCGCGGCGAGCCTGATCCTGCTGTTCGTGGTGGCGGTGACGCTGCACGCGCGGCTTTATGAAGACCGGCCTGAACCAGCGCGGCTCACCCAGTTCTATCTGGTAATGTCGGCCGGCGGGGTGCTGGGCGGGCTGTTCACTGCGCTGATTGCGCCGCTGGTGTTCGACTGGACGTGGGAGCATCCGCTGTTGATCCTCGCTGCCGCTGCCTTGCTGCCGCTGGCGGCGTGGAGCGGGCTGCTGGGGCGCGCCTTCCGCAACCCGCAGACCTTCCGCCTCGCGATGATCGCGCTGCTCTTCGCGGTGTTCGTCGGCGCGCTGCGGATCCGGCAGGAAATGCTGGCCAGCCCGGCGTGGACCATGTTCGACATCGCGATGTTCGCGATCCTGATCGGCGGAGCGGTGATGCTGGCGGCGCGGCGCTGGGCTTTCGTCGCTGCCTGTGCCGCGCTGATCGCCGCGCTTGGCGCGCTGGCGCAGGCGCAGACGAGCCTCGCGGGCACGCGCAGCCGCAGCTATTTCGGGATCTACACCGTGCGCGAGGGCCTGATGGACGGAACGCGCCAGCTGGTCCACGGCACCACGCTCCACGGGGTGCAGTACCGCGATCCGGCCAAGGCGCTGCTGCCGACGACCTATTACAGCGCCAATTCAGGCGCGGGCCTCGCGCTGGCGGCGGCGCAGCGGCTCTATGGCGACAAGGCGCGGGTGGGCGTTGTCGGGCTGGGGGTGGGCACGCTTGCCTGTTATCGAAAGCCCGGTCAGACTTGGACCTTCTTCGAGATCGACCCGGCGGTGCTGGATTATTCGACCCGCGGCGAATTCACCTTCATGCAGCGCTGCGCGCCCGAGGCACCGACCATCATCGGCGATGCGCGGCTGCAATTGGAAAAGCTCCCGGCCAACAGCTATGACATTCTGGTGGTCGACGCGTTTTCGTCCGACGCGATCCCGCTCCACCTGATGACCGCCGAGGCGCAGGCGGGCTATTTCCGCACCCTCGCCCCTGATGGCCTGCTGCTGGTGCACATCTCGAACCGATTCATCGATCTTGAACCGGTGCTGGCCGCGCTGGCGAAGGAGGGCAAGCTGTCCGCGATGCTGCGGCCCGACCGTGTGACCGAGCCGGGGCTGACCTCGTCCAACTGGGTTGCCCTGTCGCGCGATCCGGCGCAGCTTGCAGCGTTGACCCGTGATGGCAAGTGGCGTGCGCTGGGCAAGCCCGCCGCCGATGTGTGGCGGGACGACTACGCCTCGATCCTGCCGCATCTCCTCTGGAACAACCTGTAAGCGAGCGTCCCCATGACAAGACTCCCCCATTTGCCGGGCGTCAATATCGTCCCGATCCACGGCAAGACCCCGCGCATCCATGAGACAGCCTTCATCGCGCCCGGCTGCACCATCATCGGCGATGTCGAGATCGGGGAGGGCTCGTCGATCTGGTATAATTGCGTGCTGCGTGCGGACGTGTTCCGCATTGTGATTGGCAAGCGCAGCAATGTGCAGGATGGCTCTGTGCTGCACTGCGATCCGCCGCGCCCGGGTGATCCCGATGGCTCGCCGCTGATCATCGGCGATGATGTGCTGATCGGCCACATGGCGATGGTGCATGGCTGCATCATCCATGATCGCGGCTTTGTCGGCCTAGGGGCGATCGTGATGAACAAGGCGGTGATCGGCTCCGACGCGATGCTGGCGGCCGGCGCGATGCTGACCGAGGGCAAGGTGATGGAGCCGCGCGAGCTGTGGGGCGGGCGTCCGGCACGCAAGATGCGCGATCTCGATGATGCCGCGATCATGGGGATGCGCATCGGCACCGCACATTACGCCGAAAACGCGAAACACCACGCCGAGGCGGTGGCCGCCGCGCTGCGCTGATGGCGCGTTCTGCTCCGGCCTTTCCAGACAGGGAGGCCCTGCTGGCGCGGATTGGCGCGGACGGGCGGCTCGCCGTGAAAGTCACGGCCGGTGCGCGCGAGGAGAGCGTGACGCTGACCGATGGTGCGGTGCTGGTGAAGGTGCGCGCGCCAGCCGATAAGGGCGCGGCCAACCTTGCGGTGATTGCGGTGGTGGCGAGGGCGCTCGGGCTGGCGCCCTCGCGGGTGACAATGTTGCGCGGCGCAACTTCGCGGGCGAAGCTGCTTGGTGTTGACGCCGGCTAGCGTTCGACCTGAAAGGCGAAGCCCCACAGCATCAGCGCAACCACGCAGGCGAGCCCTGCAGCCAGCACGGGCGCCGCCGCGCATAAGGCCCCGCCGATCGCAGCGCCCAGCGCCAGCGCGCTCCACAAAAGGCCATATCCGCGCGTCGATTCCAGCGGCTCGCCCGCCAGCCTTGCGGCCACACCCTGCCCGAAGCGCACCAGCGCGCCGGTCATGTAGGTGACGCCGACCGTCACCTCGCCCTCGCGCACGAAGACATTGTTGGCGAGGCCCATCGCCATCGCAGATAGGGCAAGGAAGGGAATGGCAAACCCGCCCGCAAGCAAGCCCGCACCCGCGCTCAGCAACGCAGCGATCAGCCCGAGCAGAACGCGCTTGTGCCGCCCGCGCACTCGCCGGCCGATCATCGCCCCGCCGATCACGCCGGCCAGAAACGCCGCGATCAGCCCAAGCGGGGCGAGCGCCAGCACCGGGTCAAGGCTCAGCTCCACTCCCAGCCGCGTGGTGTTGCCTGACATGAAGGAGGTGAAATAGCCCCCTGCCACCACGAACCCCGTCGCATCCACCAGCCCCGCCAGCGCAGCTAGCCCGAGGGCGAGCCGTTGGCGGGCGGGGTCGTAGCGGTGCATCGCGGCAAGGCCTCAGGCGGCGGGCTGCTTCATGTATTTCATCATGTGCCCGACATAATCGATCTTGCCCACCTGCACGCCTTCCATCCGCAGGATCGCATAGGCGGCCATCAGGTGGAAATAGAACTGCGGGGTCGCCCAGTCGCGGCAATATTCGTGCGCCTGCATGGCAAAGGTCATGTTGTTGGGGAGCGTGAACTCCACCGTGTCGCCGCTCGCCGGCCAGGTGGCGGGATCGGTGCCCGCAACCAGCGCCTGTGTGGCCGCAATCCGCTTGTGCGCCTCGGCGAAGGAGGTGATCTCGCTATCGTCAGAAGCCAGCTCCAGCGTCCCGAGACGCTTTAGCGCGGTAACCACCTGATCGAGGGTGAAGCGGATCTGGGTGTGGAGCGGGAACATATCCTCGGCCAGCCGCGCTTGCAGCATCGCCTCGCCCTTTTCATGGCCTTCCGCCTTGGTGACGAGGGTATCAAGCGTGCCGAGCATATTGGCATAGGTGGCAAGTGCGGCGGTGGCGTAGGACATGGTTCTCTCCCGTTGGTATGCGGGGGAGGTAGGCTGCGCTCAGTCCTTAATCAACGCCCGGCTCGGCCCGCAGGGCCGCAAGGGGGACTGCCCGCCCGCAGGCGCCTGGAGCCGGACACAGTCCGGCGGAAGAACAGCGCCGAGGATCAGCTAATCTTTGATTAGCGCACGAAGGTTCTCCAGCCGGTCCGCCTCGTGCGCGGGCTTGTCCCAGCGGATGCGATGGATGCGGGGGAAGCGCATGGCGAGGCCGCTCTTGTGGCGCTTGCTGGCGTGGACGCTGTCGAAGGCCACCTCGAACACCAGCGCGCGCGCCACCTCGCGCACCGGGCCGAACTTGTTCAGCGTGTTCTGCCGCACGAAGCGGTCAAGCTTTTTCAGCTCCTCGTCGGTGAAGCCTGTGTAGGCCTTGCCGACCGGTAATAACTCTGCGCCCGCTTCCGGATCGCCGTCCCAGCAGCCGAATGTGAAGTCCGAATGGAAACTGCTGCGCTTGCCGCTGCCGCGCTGGGCATACATCACCACGCAATCCACCAGCAGCGGATCGCGCTTCCACTTGTACCACAGGGCGACCTTGCGGCCCGCGACATAAGGGCTGTCGCGGTGCTTGAGCATCAGCCCCTCGATCGCTTCGTCGCGCGCGGTGTCGCGGATGCGGGCGAGGGCGGCGAAATCCCCGGCCTCTACCAGTGCAGACAGATCGAAGTGGCTGTCGGGCAGGCGCGGCATCAGGCCTTCCAAAGTCGCGCGGCGCGACTTCCACGGATGCTCGCGCCAGTCGGTGCCTTCCAGCAGCAGGACATCATAGAGGCGCACGAAGGCCGGAAAATCCTTGAGCATCGCCTTGGAGACGGTCTTGCGCCCGAGCCTTTGCTGAAGCGCATTGAAACTGGCCGCGCCGCCCGCCTCACCCCCTTGTCCGGAGCCGCGCACCAGCAATTCCCCGTCGAGCACCGCGTCCATCGGCAGCACATCGAGCAACTCCGGGAAGGTCGCGGAAATATCGTCGCCCGAGCGGGAATAGACCCGAGTCTCTCCTCCGGCCCGTACGATCTGCACCCGAATCCCGTCCCACTTCCACTCTGCGGCATAGTCCGCAAGATCGACCGTGCCATCCTCCAGCGGGTGCGCGAGCATGAAGGGGCGGAAGCGCGGCGTATGGGCAAGGTCGGGTGGCTCCCCGCCGTCGGCCGCCCAGTGGAACAGTTCGGCATAGGGGGGGCTAAGGGCGTGCCAATATTCCTCGACCTCCTCGACCGGCACCGCGAAGGCGAGCGCGAAGGCGGTCTTGGCGAGGCGGGCCGACACACCGACGCGCATCCCCCCGGTTGCCAGCTTGATCAGCGCATAGCGGCCCTTGGCATCAAGCCGGTCGAACAGCGCCGGCAGTTCCTTGGGGGCGCTGGCGCGGGTGAGCGCGGAGAGACGCTCGACCACTTCGGCCAGTGACAGGTCAGGCTGCGGCTCGGCGTCTTCCAGCTCGGGCCATAGCAGGCTCGCGGTTTCGGCTGTATCGCCCACGAAGTCGCGGGATAGCGCCCACAGCACCGGATCGACCCGCTCCATCATCAGGTTGCGCACGGTCGAGGATTTCACCGCCGGAAAATCCAGCCCGTCGGTCAGTGCGGCGAGTGCCCAGCCACGATCGGGATCGGGGCTTTCCCGCAGATAGGCGGCGATCAGCGCCAGTTTGCGGTTGCGGCTGGTGGTATAGACCAGCGCATCGAGCAGGGCGGCAAACTCCTCCATCAGCATGCCCCCCCGCGATGTTCATTGCACAGCCATATGAATACGCTAGAGCGCGTTGCTGACATGGGTGTTAGTCCAGATGCCCACATCGTCCCGAACAAGGAGACCGCCACATGAAGTTTGTCCCGCTTGCCGCCCTCGGTCTGGCTCTTGCCGCCGTGACTGCGCCCGCTGCAGTGATCGCTCAGGATGCGCCCGCACCGGCTGCTGCCGCTTTCTCGATCGACACGCCGATCGGCGTGCTTGTCGCCGATGCGCGCGCCAAGGCCGTACTCGACAAGTATCTCCCGGGGATCGACCAGCACCCCGCCTTTGACCAGTTCAAGGAACTGAGCCTCAAGACCGTTGCACCCTTTTCGCAGGGGATGATCAGCGAAGAAATGCTCGCCAAGATCGACGCCGATCTGGCCGCGATCAAGTAAGCCTGTTGCGGGGGCGGGGATGCTAGTCATCCTCGCCTCAGTCATCCTCGTCCTCGTATCCAACCAGCGCTAGCGCGCGGGCGCGGCGTTGATTGAGCTCGCACCAGCGCAGCAGCGCTTCCTCGCGGCCGTGGGTGATCCAGGTCTCTGCGGGGTTCACCTCCCCGATGGTGCGGGTGAGTTCGTTCCAGTCGGCATGGTCTGAAATGACCAGCGGCAGTTCCACCCCGCGTTGACGGGCGCGGGCGCGCACCCGCATCCAGCCGCTCGCCATCGCCGTGACGGGATCGGGCAAGCGGCGGCTCCAGCGATCGTTCAGCGCCGCAGGAGGCGCGAGGATGATGTGGCCGCGCATCGCGTCTTTCGAGGGCGCATCGCTCACCAGCCGCAGATCGCCCAGCATCACACCGTGTTCTTCATACAGCCGGCACATCGCCTCCATCGCTCCGTGGAGCCAGATTGTGTCCGTGTGCCCGGCCGCCCGCAGCTCCGCGATCACCCGCTGCGCCTTACCCAGCGCATAGGCGCCGACGAGGATGCAGGAATCCGGGCTTTCGGCGCGCGCATCGACCAGCTTCTCTATTTCCTCCCCGATGGGCGGGTGGGTGAAGACGGGGAGGCCGAAGGTCGCCTCGGTGATGAAGATGTCGCAGGGGGTGACCGCAAAGGCTTCGCAGGTTGGATCGGGGGCGCGCTTGTAATCCCCGGTGATGATCACACGCTCGCCAGCGTGTTCGAGCAGGACTTGTGCGCTGCCGAGCACGTGGCCGGCCGGCAGGAAGGTTGCCATTACGCCGCCGCCGATGCTCACGGTCTCGCCATATTCCGCCGGGGAGGCGCCCTCGCGGGTCTGGTAGCGCAGTTCCATGATTGCGAGCGTCGCCGGGGTGGCGAGCGTCGTCCCGTGCCCGCCGCGCGCGTGGTCGGCGTGGCCGTGCGTCACCAGCGCACGCGGCACCGGGCGCGAGGGATCGACCCAGGCATCGGCGGGGACGATGTGGATTCCCCACGGCTCGGGCCTGATCCAGGAGAAGGGGGCGGCGGTCATGGGAGAGATACGGCGGCAGAGCGGGTTAGGTTCCGCTTCGTGCTCCGAGAATCAGGGCTGTGGCAACGGCGCGAGGCTTCCCCAGCAACTCTCGTCGCTGACGAAGCGCACGGGCTTGCCGTCGGGTCCATCGACACTGGCCGGAGGCTCGCAGGTGAGCGCGATGCCGCTGTTGAAGAACATCACCACGAAGCCGGATTCATCCTGTGGATATTCTGCCGGATCGCTCGGGTTGCCCATGCAATCGGGTTGTCCATTGGTGCTGAGCGAGGTGGTGTGAAGCCAGCGGTCGCCATCCTTGGTTTCGGTGCGCCAACGCTTTGTGACGCGTTCCTTGCCGCTTTCGACGAGCATCGTGCCATCGGCGTTGAAGCGCCAGACCTCGGCGCAGACCGGCTTGCCGTCCGACCGTTTATCGCGCGTTTCGAAGCGCCAGCTGCCAACCTCGGCAAGATGCGCGGCCATAGCCTCCGGCGTGAGGTCGGCCGGCTGGGCAAACACGGGAACGGCGGGCGCGCCCAGAAGCACGCCCGCCGCCATGATCTTCAGCCCGAGGCGCAAGCGCATCAGCCCTCGTCGGTCTCGGTCTCGGGCTTTTTGGCGGAGGCCGACTTCTTCTTCGACGCCACCTTCTTGACCGGCTTCACCTTGGGCGGGGCCGGGGTCATTTCGAAGGAGGGCTTGTTGTCCTTGATGCTGACATGCACCTCGCCGCCTTCGGACAGCTTGCCGAACAAGAGCTCTTCGGCGAGCGGCTGCTTGATCTTGTCCTGGATCAGGCGGCTCATCGGGCGGGCGCCGTAGAGCTTGTCGTAGCCCTTGTCGCCGAGCCAGGTGCGGGCGTCGCTATCGAACTGGATGTGGACGTTCTGTTCGGCCAGCTGCAATTCGAGCTGGAGGATGAACTTGTCGACCACACGGGCGACGATGCTCTTGCCGAGATAGGCGAAGGGCACGATCGCATCGAGGCGGTTGCGGAATTCGGGGGTGAACATCTTGTTCACCGCCTCGGTTCCGGCATCGGCCTTGGACACATCGCCGAAGCCGATACCGCTACGCGCCATGTCGGACGCGCCGGCATTGGTGGTCATGATCAGCACCACGTTGCGGAAATCAACCGTCTTGCCGTGGTGATCGGTCAGGCGGCCGTTATCCATCACCTGCAACAGGATGTTGAACAGGTCAGGGTGGGCCTTCTCAATCTCGTCGAGCAGCAGCACGCAATGCGGGTTCTGGTCGATGGCATCGGTCAGCAGACCGCCCTGATCATAGCCGACATAGCCCGGAGGCGCACCGATCAGGCGCGACACGGAATGTCGCTCCATATATTCCGACATGTCGAACCGCTTCAGCTCGATCCCCATGATGGTGGCGAGCTGGCGGGCAACCTCGGTCTTGCCGACGCCGGTGGGGCCGCTGAACAGGAACGAGCCGATCGGCTTGTCCGGATCGCGCAGGCCGGCGCGGGCCAGCTTCATGGCTGTGGAGAGCCGCTTGATCGCCTCGTCCTGACCGAAGACGACGTGCTTCAGATCGCGTTCGAGGTTTTCGAGCGCCTTCTTGTCATCCTTGCTGACCGACTTGGCCGGAATGCGCGCCATCGTCGCGATGACCTGTTCGATCTCGCGCGCGGTGATGGTCTTCTTGCGGCGGCTCGGCGGGACCAGCATCTGCATCGCGCCGACTTCGTCGATCACGTCGATCGCCTTGTCGGGCAGCTTGCGGTCATTGATGTAGCGCGCCGAAAGTTCCACCGCGGTCTTGATCGCCTCGGGGGTGTACTTGACCTTGTGGTGATCCTCGAAGGCCGAACGCAGGCCCTTGAGGATCTTGATCGTGTCCTCGATGGTCGGCTCGTTCACGTCGATCTTCTGGAACCGGCGCAGCAGGGCGCGGTCCTTTTCGAAGTGGTTGCGGAATTCCTTGTAGGTGGTCGATCCGATGCAGCGGATCGCGCCGCTCGACAAGGCGGGCTTGAGCAGGTTGGACGCGTCCATCGCCCCGCCGCTGGTCGCGCCAGCTCCGATCACGGTGTGGATTTCGTCGATGAACAGAACCGCGTGGGGCATCGCCTCAAGCTCTGTCACGACCTGCTTCAGGCGTTCTTCAAAATCACCGCGATAACGCGTGCCCGCAAGCAGCGCGCCCATGTCGAGCGAGTAGATCACTGCTTCGGCCAGCACTTCGGGCACATCGCCTTCCACGATCTTGCGCGCCAGACCTTCGGCAATCGCGGTCTTGCCGACGCCGGGATCGCCGACATAGAGCGGGTTGTTCTTGGAGCGGCGGCACAGGATCTGGATCGTCCGGTCAACTTCAGGCCCGCGGCCGATCAGCGGATCGATCTTGCCGTTTTCCGCCTTGGTGTTGAGGTTGACGGTGAACTGATCGAGCGCCGTTTCCTTCTTGTTGCCGCCGCTTTCCTTGGAGGTTTGCGCGGTTTCTTCGGCCTTGTCGGTGCCCTGCGGGGTCTTGCCCCCTTCGATCTGGCGGCCGCCCTTGCCGATGCCGTGGCTGATATAGCTCACCGCATCCAGCCGGCTCATGTCCTGCTGCTGGAGGAAGTAGACCGCATAGGAATCCCGTTCGGAGAACAGCGCGACCAGCACGTTCGCGCCGGTGACGGTGTCCTTGCCGGAGGACTGCACGTGCAGGATCGCGCGCTGGATCACCCGCTGGAAGCCAGCCGTGGGCTGCGGATCGGCGCCATCTTCTGTCTTGAGGGACTGATATTCCTGATCGAGATACTGCTTCACCACCTCGCCCAGTTCGGCGAGGTCGACCCCGCAGGCGGCCATGACCGCAGCCGCGTCCTCATCATCGATCAGCGCCAGCAGCAGGTGTTCGAGCGTGGCATATTCGTGCCGCCGTTCCGAAGCATTGCCGAGCGCATTGTGCAGCGTGCGTTCGAGGTTTTGGGCGAAGCTGGGCATGGGAGAGGCCTTTTCAGCGGGAGTTTGCTCGTGGCGAACGAGCGGAGAGAGCCGTTTGAGCGCAATATGGGTTGGCGGGTGAAAATTGCGAATCCCCTGGTCGCGTTACGCAAGGAATCCGGCTCCGGATCATCCGCCTCCCTTTCCGAACAGCGCATCGGCTGCGCTGCGGTGGGCGGCGGCCTTGGCGCGGTGGGCGGCGACTCGGGCGATTTCGGCCTCGAGCAGCGCGATGCGTTCGTCCAGCTCGGCTTGCGAATAGGGGCCGAGGTCCTCGAAAGCGAGGCGACTTGCCGCGTCTCCGCTGGGCCGGGGGCGATCGGGTTCATCCATTGCCTCAGCAGCATCCGCCCCAAGCGGCTTGCTGTCAATCGGCGAGACGGTTATTCGCAAGTGCAATGTAGTTAACGGGTCGTTTTAGGGGCAGAAATTATGGTCGCCAGCGTCGGTTTTGATTTGCCTCAGACCATGCAATCGATTGGGTTTGATGCGCCGGGCGGGCCAGAGGTGCTGCGCCTCCAGACATCGCCGCTGCCGCGGCTGCGCCCGGATGATGTGCTGATCCGCGTTGCCTATGCCGGGGTCAACCGCCCCGATTGCCTCCAGCGCGCCGGACTTTACCCGCCGCCGCCGGGCGCCTCGCCCCTGCTGGGGCTGGAAGTCTCGGGCGAGATCGTTGCGGTCGGCAATGAAGTCCCGCGCGAGATGATCGGGCAATATGTCGCAGCTCTTACGCCGGGCGGGGGCTATGCCGAATATTGCGCGGCCCATTGGCAGCACTGCCTGCCCGTGCCCGAAGGCATGATGCTGGCCGATGCGGCGGCCTTGCCCGAAACGCTGTTCACCGTGTGGCACAACCTGTTCGAACGGGGTCTGGCGCGGGATGGGGAGAGCGTGCTGATCCACGGCGGCACCTCGGGCATCGGCACCACCGCGATCCTGCTGGCCAAGTCCTTCGGGATGGAGGTCATCGTGACCTGCGGCGATGATGCCAAATGCGCTGCCGCCACCCGCATCGGGGCGGACCTCGCAATCAATTACCGCACGGCCGACTATGCCGAGGCGGTGTTGGCCCACACCGGGGGCAAGGGCGTCAACATCGTGCTGGACATGGTCTCGGGCGATTACGTGGCGAAGAACCTCAAGTGCCTCGCCGAGGATGGCCGCCATGTCACCATCGCGGTTCTGGGCGGGACGCGCGCCGAGATTAATATGGCGCTGGTTATGATGAAGCGCCTGACGCTGACCGGATCGACCCTGCGCCCGCGCTCCGACGCCTTCAAGTCCGCGCTGGCGGATGAAATTGCCGACAACGCCTGGCCGATATTCGCCGATGGCGAGCTATCCCCGGTGATGGACGTGACCTTCCCCCTCGCTGAAGCCGCTGCCGCCCATGCGCGGATGGAAAAGGGCGAACATATCGGCAAGATCGTGCTGGAAGTGGCCGGTGACTGAGGCGCTGACCCTCCACGAAGACCCCCGCAGCGGGAACTGCTACAAGATCCGGCTCACCGCCGCATTGCTGGGCCTGCCGCTGGCGGTGCGCGCCTATGATATCATGAAGGGCGAGACCCGGACGCTGGCGTTCCTTGCGCAGGTCAACGCCAACGGCCGGATTCCCGTGCTCCAGATCGGGGAGGGTTCCGGGGCGCGCTTTCTTCCTGAAAGCAACGCGGCCTGCTGGTATATCGCCCATGGCAGCGCGCTGATCCCGGCGGACCGCTTCGGGCAGGCCGATATGCTCCGCTGGATGTTCTTCGAGCAATATAACCACGAACCCAATGTGGCGACGCTCCGGTTCTGGCTGCGCTTCGTGGGAGAGGCGAACCTTTCCGAGCAGCAGCGCGCCCAGATCATGCCCAAGCGCATGGCGGGCTGCGCGGCGCTGGAGCTGATGGACCGGCACCTTGCAGACCACCGCTTCTTCTGCGGCGATGCCGTCACGCTCGCCGATATCGCGCTGTTTCCTTACACCCATGTGGCCGAAGAAGGCGGCTTCGGTCTGGGCGATTATCCGCAGGTGAAGGCGTGGATCGCACGGGTTGCGGCGCTGCCCGGGTTCGTCGCCATGCCATGATGCAGAGCCGTGCGGGCACCCGCCCGCTCCAATCCCTGTATCGCTGAATCCATTTCTTGCCGTTTTGCACGGTTTCGCCTATCTGGGCTGCAATGCGGCCGCTCCGAAAGGGGCGGCCCTTCTATTTTCAACGGAGATTCCCCCATGGCGACCAAGGATCAGCCCAAGCCGCTGATGCCGCATGCCACCGCGACCTGGCTGGTGGACAACACCGCACTGTCCTTTGAACAGATCGCCGAGTTTTGCGGCCTCCACATCCTCGAAGTGCAGGCGATGGCCGATGATCTTGCGGGCAGCAAGTACACCGGTCGCGATCCGGTGCACTCGGGCGAACTGACCCAGGGCGAGATCGAACTCGGGCAGGCCGATCCGGCCTATTCGCTCAAGATGCACAAGGCGCCGGTTGAAGTAACCCGCACCAAGGGCCCGCGCTACACTCCCGTGTCGAAGCGTCAGGACAAGCCCGATGGCATCGCCTGGATCCTGCGCAACCACCCCGAGGTGTCGGACGCGCAGATCGGCAAGCTGATCGGCACCACCCGCAACACCATCGGCGCGCTGCGGGACCGGACGCACTGGAACATTTCGAACATCACCCCCAAGGATCCGGTGACGCTCGGCCTGTGTTCGCAGCGCGAGCTTGACGCGATGGTGGCAAAGGCCGCCAAGCGTGCCGGGATCGTCGAAGATGCCGAGGCGGCTCCGAAGGCCGAGCGCAATGATCGCGAAAACCTGATCGCGGAACTGCGCGCCGAGCGTGACGCCAACATCAAGGCTGCCGGCGCCGCCGCGCAGGAAGCCGAAGCAGCAGAATGGCTCGCCGCCCGCCGCGCCGCCGAAGCTGCCGAACAGAAGATCGATCCCGAGAGCGGGTTCATCTGATAAAGCATCAATCCTCGCCCTGCGCCTGACGCGGGGCGAGGATTTTTCGGGCCGCCGGTAAACCCTGCAATCCCTGTGACTTTCGCTTGTGCGACAGGCGATTGTGCGTCACTATTACTTACATGACTGTAAGCAGCCCTGTCGCACCCGACCTCGCCGCAGCCGCCTATCATCACCCCGTCCCGCTCGAGACGACCTTCGAGGCAGCAAGCCTCCCCGCGTTGTTAGAGCGGACGCTGGCGATGAACCCGCAGGCGCCGTTCCTGCACTTCCTCGGCCGCACCTACACCTACAGCCACATCCACAAGCAGGCCTGCGCTTTTGCCGCCGGGCTTCAGGCAATCGGTATCGCCAAGGGCGACCGCGTCGGCCTGTTTCTCCCCAATGTGCCGATCTACGCCGCCGCCTATTACGGCGCGATGATGGCGGGCGCGGTGGTGGTGAACTTCTCGCCGCTTTACTCGGTCGAGGAGCTGAGCTGGCAGGTGGCTGACAGCGGGACGCGGGTGCTTGTAACCGTCGACGTTCCCGAACTCTACAAGACCGCCTCCAAAGTGCTCGGCGGATCGGCGCTCGAGACGCTGGTAGTGGGTAGCCTCGCCGACCAGCTGCCGTGGTACAAGGGTATCGCGCTCAAGCTGCTGAAGCGCAGCCAGATTGCCGATGTCGCCTATGGGCCGAGCGTAAAGAGCTGGGCGGAGATGACCCCCGCTGGCGCTTTCGCCCCCGTCGAGGTGACCCCGCAGGACCTCGCCCTGCTGCAATACACCGGCGGCACCACCGGGCGGCCCAAGGGGGCGATGCTGGGGCATGATCAGCTTTCGGTGAACGCCCAGCAGGTCGCCGCGATCAACCCCTTCGGCAACCCGACGGGCGAGGTGTTCATGGGGGCGCTGCCGTTCTTCCACGTCTTTGCCAACACCGCGCTGCTCAACCACGCGATGGTCACGGGCGCATCCATCGCGATGGTGCCGCGGTTCGAGACGAAACAGGTGCTGGAGACGATCCAGCGCTATCGCTGCACGGGATTCCCCGGCGTGCCGACGATGTTTCAGGCGATCCTCGACCACCCTGATCTGGCGAAGACCGATCTCTCCAGCCTCAAGGTCTGCATCTCCGGCGGCGCGCCGATGCCGGGGCCGGTGCACGAGCGGTTCGAGGCCACCACCGGCGTGCGGGTGTGTGAAGGCTATGGCCTCACCGAAAGTTCGGGCGTGGTCTCGGCCAATCCCTATGACGGCACCCGCAAGCGCGGCACGATCGGCCAGCTTGTGCCGGGCACGCAAGTGGTGCTGCTCGACAAGGAGGATGCCAGCAAGCTCGCTCCCGCAGGCGAACCGGGCGAGCTGGCGGTGCACGGCCCGCAGGTGATGCGCGGCTACTGGAAGCGCCCTGAAAGCGATGCCGAAACCTTCGTGGAGATCGGCGGCAAGCGGTACCTGCGCACCGGCGATGTCGCGCGGATCGATGCTGACGGGTTCCTCGAAATCGTTGACCGGATCAAGGACATGATCGCGGTGAACGGCTTCAAAGTGTTCCCCAGCGTGGTCGAGGACGTGATCCTCGAACATTCGGCGGTGAAGGAGGCGCTGGTGATCGGCGTGCCCGATGCTGCGCGGGGCGAAGTGCCGCGCGCCTATGTCACCCTGAACGAGGGCGCGGCTGCCACCGGCGAGGAACTGGCGAGCTGGCTCAACGCCAAGATCGGCAAGCACGAACGGGTGGATCAGGTGGTGGTGCGCGATAGCCTGCCCAAGACCATGATCGGCAAGCTCGACCGCAAGACCTTGCGGGCCGAGGTGCTCTGACACCGGACCGGATCGCCAAATGTTTCACGTGAAACATTGGCGGCAGGGGAGGGCAAGGATCAGTGAAAATCGCCTCCTGACCCCCTGCCGACAGGGGGTCAGCGGGGGTCTGGCGCGGGTCTAGCCGGGGTCTGGAGCCCGTCAGGGCAGGGGTTAGCGGAAGGCGGGCCTATTCCGCTGCCGCGATGCTCGGAACGGATTTGACCGTCTGGCGCGCATTGGGGGCAAAGCGGCCATCCACTTCCGCACCCTGTTCGATGGTCAGCGCGTCATAATGCACATCACCTTCGATCCGGGCGGTCTTGAGGATCACCAGCTCGCGCGCGGTGATCGAACCCGTCACCTTGCCGGCGAGCCGCGCGCTTTCGGCGGTCACCGCGCCGCTGATCGCGCTCTTTTCGCCTTGCACGAGGCTGGCGCAGGTGATGTCACCATCGATCCGGCCATCGATATGCAGATCGGCCGAAGCGCTGATATTGCCGGTAATCGTCACATCCGCGCCGATCACCGAGAAGGTCGAGCCAGAGGCCATGAAACTGCTCCTGTTAGCGGGTCGCGAGGGCGGCGGGGCGGCTTGATCCGGATCGGCGGACTTCCTTGAGAACATCGGGGGCAGCCTCCAGAAACGGGCGCGGGTTGACCGCGCGATCATTGATGCGAACTTCGAAATGCAGGTGCGGCCCCGTAGAGCGGCCGGTATTCCCCAGCCCGCCGATGGTGCTTCCCGCAGTGACCGGCTGACCGACCTTCACATCGATCCGCGACAAGTGGGCGTAACGGGTCAACATCCCGTTACCATGGGTGATCTCGATTGCCTGCCCATAGCCCGATTTCCACCCCGCAAAACTCACAGCGCCATCGGCGGCGGCGAAGATCGGTGAGCCCATCGGGCCCTTGAAATCGATCCCGGCGTGCATCGCGCCGTGGCCGTTGAAGGGATCGCGGCGATAGCCGAAGCCCGAGGTGATCGACTGGATGCTGGCGGGCACGACCTGCGGGATGCCGTCCAGCGCACGCTCGAACACCGCCATCCGCGCCAGCGAAAGGCCGAGCCGTTCGAAGCGGGGATCAAGGTCGGCGGCAGACAGCGCCTCGAACGGGCCACCCATCGCGGCCTGCGCTTCGCGGGCCATCAGCTTGGGATCGAGGTTCAGCTTGCGCATCGCGGCCTCGGCGCGGCGGGCACGGGCATCGGCGAAGCGGGTGAGGCGTTCCACGAAGGCGAGCTGGCGGGCTTCCATCTCGGCCAAGCCCTTGGCCTGCGGGATCAGGGCGCTGACCTTCTTCACCGTTTCGCTGGTTTCGGCGGACGAATCGGTAATCGTGCCGCTGGCGGCGCCTTCCTTGACCATGTCCTCGGGCAGCATCCGGGCCATCTCGTCGAGGAAGTCCTGCCGCTGCTGCAAATCGTCAACCACCTTGTCGAGGTTGCCGCCATAGGCCTTGATCCGCTCGTCAGCCTTGGCCACGCGGGCCTTTTCCTCGACAAAGGAGGCAAGATCAGCCTCGGCGCGATATTGGCCCCAGGCCATCACCGCGAGGCTGATGAGCCATACAAAGGCAATCGCCACGACACCGCCGGCGACGCGCATCTGGAGTTTCGACGAAACCTTGATGAAGCGCACTTGCCCATCGGCGCGCATGAAGAATTCGCGATCGGGGAACCATTGCCGCAGCCGGTCGCCCCACGCGTGTGCGGTATCCATGAGTGACAAATTCGCGGCCCCGATTGTTCTAGTTGTGCCCCGCAGCGCCGCTATCAGTGCGCTTACCTATGGTCGAATCCTAAGTCGCTCTCACAGGTGAATTGATGGGGATTCGCGGTGAAATGATCATCGATTGCAGCAGGGCCAATCCCGCAGGGGTTCCGTAAGGGCGAATCGATCTGCGATGCAGGCCGATTCGCTCCGTTGCGCCGGGCCTGACTCGCGCCCGAAGCGATGCTAGAGCGTGGCCCATGACCAGCCTGAACGCCGCTCCCACCAACGCCGAAATCGCCGAACCTGCGGCGCTTGTCACCGCACTTGCGACGGCGGCTCGCCGCGCGCAGCGCCAGCTTGCCGCCATGCCGAGTGGCGTGCGCGCCGCTGCGCTCCACCTTGCGGCCGATGCCCTGCGCGCGGCCATGCCGCAGGTGCTCGCGGCCAATGCCGAGGATCTCGCGGCGGGCGCAGCGCGGGGGCTTTCGCCTGCGATGCTGGACCGGCTGGCGCTGGATGAAACGCGGCTGGCAGGGATTGCCGGTGCGGTGGCGGCGGTGGCTGATCTGCCCGATCCGGTGGGGCAGGTGATTGATGCCTATGACCGGCCCAATGGTCTGAAATTCCAGCGTATCCGCGTGCCCATCGGGGTGATCGGGATCATCTATGAAAGCCGCCCCAATGTGACCGCCGATGCCGCCGCGCTGTGTGTGCGGGCGGGCAATGCGGCCGTGCTGCGCGGGGGGAGCGAGGCGGTGCATTCCAACCGCGCGATCCACGCCGCTCTGGTGGAGGGGCTGGTGGCGGGAGGCGTTCCGGCCGAGGCGGTGCAGCTTGTCCCCTCGCAGGACCGCGCCTGTGTCGGCGCGATGCTGACCGCGAGCGGCTTGATCGACATGATCGTGCCGCGCGGTGGCAAGAGCCTTGTCGCCCGCGTGCAGGCCGATGCGCGGGTGCCGGTGCTCGCCCATCTCGACGGGATCAACCACACCTATATCCACGCCGCCGCCGAGCCCGCCATGGCCGAGGCCATCGCGATCAACGCCAAGCTGCGCCGCACCGGGATCTGCGGATCGATGGAGACGCTGCTGATCGATTCGGCTTTCCCCGAGGCGGCCCGGCTGGTCAGCGCGCTGATCGAACAGGGGTGCGAAGTGCGCGGTGACGGGCGCGCACAGGCGCTGGATCGCCGCGTCATTCCCGCCAGCGCGGATGATTGGGATACCGAATATCTCGATGCGATCCTGTCCGTCGGGATCGTTGACGGGCTGGATGATGCACTGGCCCACATTGCCCGCCATTCCTCGGCCCATACCGATGCCATCGTCACCGATGATGAAGCCGCTGCCGAGCGGTTCCTTGCAGACGTCGACAGCGCCATCGTGATGCACAACGCCTCCTCGCAATTTGCCGACGGGGGCGAGTTCGGGCTGGGGGCGGAGATCGGCATTGCCACCGGGCGGCTGCACGCGCGCGGGCCGGTCGCGCTGGAGGGGCTGACCACCTACAAGTGGCAAGTGCGCGGCGCCGGGCAGACGCGGCCTTGAGCACGCCTGTTCTCACCGGCTTGCTCGGGGGCAGTTTCAATCCCGCGCATGGCGGGCATCGCCGGATCACGCTGTTTGCGATGGACGCGCTGGGGCTGGACGAGGCGTGGTGGCTGGTCTCGCCCGGCAATCCGCTGAAACCGCAGACGGGGATGGCCCCGCTGAAGGCGCGGCTGCTTTCGGCCCGCGCACAGGCGAGGGCTGCGCGAATCGTTCCCACGGCCATCGAGCAAAGCCTCGGCACCCGCTTTACTGTCGACACGTTGGCAAAGCTGGTGCGGCGCTACCCCAAACGGCGTTTCGTGTGGCTGATGGGGAGCGATAATCTCGCCCAGTTGCACCGCTGGAAGGACTGGCGGCGGATCGCCCGGACAATGCCGATTGCGGTAATCGCCCGCCCCGGCTATGATGGAACGGCTATGGCGAGCCCCGCCATGGCCTGGCTCAGGCGCTATCGTGTGCCCGGAGCCAGGATTCGGAAACGGGGGCAATGGAGCGCACCGGCCCTGGTGTACCTGCGTTTCGATCCCGACCACCGCTCGGCCACGGCAATCCGCCGTGTCCATGCCGGATGGGCTGAGGCTTTGCTCAGCCGGGATGGTGATGCAGCGGTGCGTGATCGGCTGACATTCCGCACAATCCGGTCAGAGGAGGACGCATGAAGCGCATGATTCGCGTTTCGGCAGAAGCCTTTTCGGCCGGTTTGCGCCATCTGCGTTTCCATCGCCTCGAACTCTGGAGATACCCGATTGCCGATGACCGAAGCTCTGGTCGCTTCCCTCCCGCTTGGTGCGGTGCAGGCCGCTGCCAACACCGCCAACTCGCTGGCGAGTCGTGATATGAGCACTGATGCCTTGCACCAGCTGGTGCTGTCGCAGCTTGACGATGATCAGGCGCAGGACCTTGTCTCGATCCCGCTTGAGGGCAAAAGCTCGATTGCCGATCACATGGTGATCGCAAGCGGGCGTTCGACGCGTCAGGTCGCCGCGATGGCGCAGAAGCTTGCCGAGAAGATCAAGCAGGCCGGTTTCGGTCATGCGCGCATCGAAGGCCTGCCGGCTGCCGATTGGGTACTGATCGACGCGGGCGATGTGGTCGTGCACCTGTTCCGCCCCGAAGTGCGCACCTTCTACAACCTTGAACGCATGTGGTCGTTCGAAGGCGGCGAGCCGACTCAGGGCCGGGCGTAACTGGTTTGCGCGCCCGCCTCCGCGGGCGCGTCCTCGGCGCGTTTCTGCCGCTGCGCGACGGAGCACCTGCGGCTCGCGCGCGTGCGCTCGCGGTCCGCTTTGCGTGCCGGGTAGCGCGATCATCGGCCCCATCGGAGCCGCAAGGGCGACCGCCCGCCGGCCGGTAGGCCGCCCCCTCGGCAGGCCAAGGCGCAGCCTTGTGCCGCGAGAGAAAAGGACCCGCTCATACTCCTCCACATCATCGCGCGCGGGAAGATTGGCCGGTCGCCTGAGGGCGAGCTGGTGGATCGCTATGCCAAGCGCCTGACGTGGCCGGTCAAGCTGACCGAATGGCCCGATACCGGCGCGGGCAAGGTGGGTGATCCGATCAGCCCGCACCGCACCGTGCTGCTTGATGAACGTGGTAAGGCGATGTCGTCCGAGGCCTTTGCCGCCCTGCTGGGCCGCTGGCGCGATGAAGGCGTGCGCGAGACCCGCTTCATGCTCGGCGCGGCGGACGGGCATTCGGACGCCGATCGCGCCTCGGCCGACCTGCTCCTTGCCTTCGGCCCCGCCACTTGGCCGCACCTGATGGCGCGCGCGATGTTGCTTGAACAACTCTACCGCGCCACCACTATCCTTGCAGGCCATCCCTATCATCGGGCATGAGAGGCCCATGCGGGGCCGCGCCATCCTGATTGTCACCAGCATTTGCGGTATTGCCGCGCTGCTGGCTGTCGTCCTGCCGCGTTCCGAAGCCGCCGCGCCGGTTGCCCTGCTTGACCCTGCCGAGGCCGAAGCCGCGCTCACCCGCGCCACCCGCGAAAGCCGCCTCGCTGAAACCCGCGCCGCCAAACTCACCGCCGATGCCGAGGCCGCCACCGAAGCCGCCACCCGCACCGCCAGCGAGGCCGCCGCGCTGGCCGCCCGCATCCAGCAGGCCGAGGCCGGGATCGAGGCCGCCCGCGCCCGGCTCACCATCGCCAAGGACCAGCGCGCCCGCCTGACCGCCCGGCTCGCCGCCAAGCAGGAGCCGACCGCGCGCCTTGCCGCCGCGCTCCAGACCGTGGCGCGCCGTCCGCTGGCGCTGTCGGCGTTGCAGCCCGGATCGCTCAAGGACGTGGTCCATGTGCGCGCGGTGCTGGATAGCGCCGTGCCGCAGATCCGCGCCCGCACCGCTACCCTGCGCCGCGATCTTGACCGGGGCCGCGCGCTTGAGGCCGAGGCCGTCCGCGCGCTCGCCAGCTTGCGGGAGGGGGAGGGCGCGCTGCGCCAGCGCCGCACGCAGCTTGCCGCGCTCGAACAGCAGCAGCGCCTCGCTTCGCGCAGCGCCAAGGGCGCAGCCCTGCGTGAGGCCGAACGCGCGCTGGCGCTGGCCGAGGAAGCCCGCGATCTCGATGGGCTGGTGGACAAGCTGGGCGAAGTGGCCGAGTTGCGGCGGGAACTGGCTGCGCTGCCCGGCCCGGTGCTGCGGCCTGCCGATCTTGCCGCCGCGTTGCCCCCGGAACCTGCGCCGGCACCTTCCACTGCCGCCCCGCCGCCAGCCGATTTCCAGCTTCCCGTGCAGGGCCGCACCCTGACCGGGTTTGGAGCCAGGCGCGCAAGCGGGCTGGCCTCGACCGGGGTAAGCCTCGCGCCGGCGCAAGGCGCGCAAGTCATCGCCCCGGCGCGCGGGCGGGTGGCCTTTGCGGGCGAATATCGCGGTTTCGGGCGAATCGTCATTATCGAGCACGCAGGCGGCTGGACCAGCCTTGTCACCGGCCTTGAACGGGTTGACGTCGCCGTGGGCGACAGCGTGATCGGCGGCTCGCCCCTGGGCCGCGCCAGTGGCGGGGCAAGCCCGGTGACGATCGAATTGCGGCGCGATGGCAAGCCGGTCAACCCGTTGCAATATCTGCGGTAACCCCGCCCGCTCGCGTCATTCGTCGGCGTGCGATTGTCCCCCGTCGGGTCACATCGCGCATGGCTGAGCGCCCATCTGGCGTTCATCCCGGCAAACCTATACATTCGCCCGGAAACGGAGCCATATTCCTCGCATGAAAACTCCCATGAATATCGCCGCCCTGATGCGCAGTGCCGCGCTGGTCACCGCGGTCGCGCTGATCCCTGCCACCACCGCCACCATGGCGCAGGTCGATGGCCGCGCCGCGCCCGAATTCGCCAAGCTGTTCGCGGTGTTCCAGCGGGTGAAGGCCAGCTATGTCGAGCCGGTCGATGATGAAAAGCTGATCCGCGGCGCGATTGATGGCATGCTGGCCAGCCTCGATCCGCATTCCGCCTATCTCGATGGCGGCGATCTCCAGCGGCTGGAGACGATGATTGACGGGCAATATTCAGGCCTCGGCCTGTCGGTGGTGATGGAGGAAGGGGCGGTCAAGGTCGTCTCGCCGTTCCGTGGCAGTCCGGCGGAAACCGCCGGGATCAAGGCGGGCGATTTCATCACGCACCTCAACGGCAAACTGATCGTCGACACCAAGCTGGATGATGCGGTGGCCCAGATGCGCGGGCCCAAGGGCACCTCGATCCGGCTGACGATCTATCGTCAGGGGCGCGATGAGCCGCTGGAGGTGGATGTCACCCGCGGCGTGATCGAGCTGGAGCCGGTGACGTCGGAACTGGCCTCGGGCAATATCGCGGTCATCACGGTCAATGAATTCAGCGCCAATGTCGGCGCGGATGTCTTCGCCGAATGGCAGGAGATGAAGAAAAAGGCACCGGGCGGGCGCATTGCCGGGCTGGTGCTCGATCTGCGCAACAATCCGGGCGGCAGCCTTGATGAATCCGTGGCTCTGTCCGATCTGTTCCTGACCGATGGTCGCATCGTCAGCCAGCGCGGCCGGGCGCGGGGCGAAACGATGCTCTATGATGCCGAAACCGTCTATCGCGGCGACATGGCCGAAGGCGTGCCGATGATCGTGCTGATCAATGCAGGGTCAGCCTCGGCGTCGGAAATCGTCGCGGGCGCGCTTCAGGATCACCGCCGCGCGCTGATCATGGGTGAACGCAGCTTCGGCAAGGGCAGCGTGCAATCGCTCCTGCCGCTGGGCAAGGACGCCGCCCTGAAGTTGACCACGGCGCGGTATTACACGCCTTCGGGCAAATCGGTGCAGGAAGGCGGGATCAAGCCCGATATCGGCGTGCCGCAGATTTCCGACCCCGATTTCGTGCTGCGCCAGAAGTACCAGACCCGCGAAAGCGATCTGCGCGGCCACCTGATCAACGAGCTTGGCATCAAGGACGAGGAGATGGAGGCGGACAAGATCGCCGATCCGCGCTTCCAGCTGACCGCCGCCCAGCTTGAGGCGCAGGGGATCAAGGACTTCCAGCTGAACTACGCGATGGACACGCTGCGCCGCACCACGCGCAGCACCGTGGCGCTGCGTCCGGTGACGGTGACCCGCGGTTCGGCCAAGAAGAAGTAGGGCAGCACAGATGGATAATCCGGGTAAGGCGCGCGCGCTTGCCGTGCTGGTGCCGGCCGCGCTGCTGGGCGGGGCCTATGTGTCGCAATACGGCTTCGGTCTTTTTCCCTGCGAGATGTGCTGGTGGCAACGCTATCCGCACTTCGCGGCGATCGGCTTTGGCCTTGCCGCCTATGTGATGAAACCGGCGCAGGTTTGGACTGCGCTGGCGGGCCTTGCGATCCTGACATCGGGCTTGATCGGGGGCTTTCATGCCGGGGTCGAATATGGCTGGTGGGAAGGCATAACCGCTTGCACTGCGCCGAAGGCCAATGTGCTCGATCTGACCGCCGCGCCGCTGATCCGCTGCGATGTCGCGCCGTGGACGCTGGGGGGCATTTCGCTCGCCGGCTTCAATTTCCTGATTTCGAGCGTGTCGGGTGCGGCCATTGTGGCGCTGACCGCGTATCGGAAGTAAGACGAAGCATCGCGCCGAAAAGTGGGAACCGGTTTTCGGCTTCTCGGCGATGCGACAACGATGCGTAAAGGAGCCGATGATGGAAAAGAGCGAACTCCACCGCATGATCCGGGTCGATCAGGCCGGGGAATTTGGCGCGACCCGCATCTATGAAGGCCAGCTTGCCGTGATGGGCGACCGCGGGCCGCATTCGGCCGAAATCCGCCACATGGCCGCGCAGGAGGCCGAGCATCGCAAGAAGTTCGATGCCCTGCTCGCCCGGCGCGGCGTGCGGCCCACGGCGCTGCACCCGTTCTGGTCGGCAGCGGGCTATGCACTGGGCGCGGGCACGGCGCTGCTCGGCCCCGAAGCGGCGATGGCCTGCACCGCTGCGGTCGAGACCGAGATCGACAAGCATTATTCCGATCAGCTCGATGCCTTGCAAGCGAGCGGTGCCGATCCCGAGCTTGCCGCGATGATCGAGGAATTCCGCGAGGAAGAGCGCGAGCACCGGGACGCCGCCTTCGCTAACGGCGCGGAAAGCGCGCCCGGCTACCCGCTGCTGGCAGGCGTGATCCGTCTGGGCTGCCGCATTGCGATCAAGGTGAGCGAGAGGTTGTAGTTTGGTGTGCCCGCCTCCGCGGGCACATCCTCGGTGCGCTTCCTTCGCTGCGCTACGGAGCACCTGCGGCTCGCGCGCGTGCGCTCGCGGCCGTTTGGGCCGGGATCAGTGTCCAGTGGCGGGTTTGTTCTGAAGGCTCTGCCCGCCTTCACCCTCGGTTCAGCCCGCGCGCTCTAGACAAGCGGGCACACGCGGGGGCATGGCTGGTGCATACTCTTCGCGCGACCACGTAAGGACCCTTGCGCCATGAAGCTTCTGATCGCCTCCACCGCCGCTTTCGTTGCCATCGCCGCCAGCCCCGCCGCTGCGCAGAGCGCCGACGAGAAGATCAACATGGTGATCGCCTATAACGAATCCGAATGCCCCGTCGCCAAGCCGGGTGAAGTGGTGGTGTGCGAAATCCTGGTCGAGGAGGACCGTTACCGCATCCCCTCGAACCTGCGTTACAGCGACAACCCCGCCAACCAGTCGCTCGCGCGGCAGGTTGACCAGATCAAATATGCCGGCGATTTCGGCGCGATGAGCTGCGAGCCGGCGGGTGCGGGCGGGTTCACCGGCTGCAACCAGAAGTTCGTGGAGGCCTGGGCCAAGGACAAGAAGGAGGCCGATGCCGTGCGCTTTGGCCTGCTGATCGAACAGGCCCGTAAGGAACGCCTCTCCACCATCGACACCGATGCCGCTGCCGAACAGAACCGCGTCGAGATGATCGAGCGCGAATATATGAAGCGGCTTGAGCGTGAACGTGATGGCGAGGTGGCCGGTGAAGCCCAGCTTCCCCCGCCGCCCAAGTAAGGCGCTACCTCAAACCCCGTAATAGTCGCGGTACCACGCGACGAACTTCGCCACCCCTTCGCGGAAAGGGGTCTGCGGAGCGTAGCCGGTGAGCTGCTTGAGCAGCGCCGCATCGGCCCAGGTCGCGGGCACATCGCCGGGCTGGATCGGCAGGTAATTGCGGATCGCCGCGCGCCCGCATTCTGCCTCGATCGCCTCGACGAAATCCATCAGGCGCACCTTGTCGCCATTGCCGATATTCACCACCCGGAAGGGCGCGACGGGGGAAAGATTGTCACCCGGTGCGATATCCTCGGGGCTGTCGGGCCGCACCGGCGGGGTGCCGATCAGCAGCCGGATGCCGCGCACCAGATCGGCGACGTAGGTGAAATCGCGGTACATCTCGCCATCATTATAGATGTCGATCGGCGTGCCTTCGAGGATCCCGCGGGTGAACTTGAACAGCGCCATGTCCGGCCGCCCCCACGGGCCGTAGACCGTGAAGAACCGGAACATCGTGGTCGGTAGGGTCCACAGGTGCGCGTAGGAATGCGCCATCGCCTCGTTCGCCTTCTTGGTCGCGGCGTAGAGCGTCAGCGGAAAATCGACCTTCTGCCCTTCGTGGAACGGCATTTCGGTGTTTGCGCCATAGACGGATGAGGTTGACGCCATCAGCAGGTGGTCCACCTGCAATTCGCGCGCGCATTCCATTACGTTGAATGCGCCCACCAGATTGGCGTCCACATAAGCACGCGGGTTTTCAAGGCTGTAACGCACCCCCGCCTGCGCGGCGAGGTGGACGATCACATCGGGCTTTTCCGCCAGCGCGAGCGCGTGGAGTGTCTCGAAATCCTCCAGCAGGCCTTCGGTGCAGGTGAAATTGGGGTGCTGGAGCAGCATCTGGTGCCGCCGCTGCTTGAGGCGGACGTCATAGTAATCGGTCATGCCGTCATAGCCGACGACACGGAAGCCTTCCTCCAGCAGCAGGGCCGCAAGGTGGTAGCCGATGAACCCGGCAGACCCGGTGACAAAAACGGTGCGCATGGGAGCGCTCCTTACAGGCGCGGCCTTAAGAAATCTGCTCTCAGGAAAGGGCAATGTCCGGCGCGTCTTCCTGCTTCATGCCGACGACATGGTAGCCCGCATCAACATGATGCGTCTCCCCCGTCACGCCCGAAGACAGGTTGGACAGCAGATACAGCCCCGCGCCGCCGACATCCTCGATCGTGACATTGCGGCGCAGCGGCGCGTTGTATTCGTTCCACTTCAGGATGTAGCGGAAATCGCCGATCCCGCTCGCAGCGAGGGTCTTGATCGGCCCCGCGCTAATCGCGTTGACGCGGATATTGCGGGGGCCAAGGTCATTGGCGAGGTATTTGACGCTGGTTTCCAGCGCCGCCTTGGCCACGCCCATGACATTGTAATGCGGCACGACCTTTTCCGCGCCGTAATAGCTCAGCGTCAGGATCGCCCCGCCGCTTTCCGGCATCATCGCCGAGGCGCGCTGGCTGATCGCCACCAACGAATAGGCCGAGATGTTCATGGTGTTCAGGAAATTGTCGAGACTGGTGTCGACATATTGTCCGCGCAGCTCGTTCTTGTCGGAATAGCCGATCGCGTGGACGACGAAATCGAGGGTGTCCCAGCGTTCCTTCAACGTGGCGAAGGCCGCATCGAGCGATTCCATGCTGGATACATCGCATTCGAAGGTGAAATCGCTGCCCAGTTCGGCGGCGAGCGGGATCACGCGCTTGGCCAGCGCATCGCCCTGATAGGAGAACGCCAGCTCGGCGCCGTGCTCGGCCAGCTTCTTGGCAATGCCCCAGGCGAGTGACTTGTCATTGGCGAGCCCCATGATCAGGCCGCGCTTGCCGTTCATCAGTCCGTTCATTCAAGCCGTCTCCTCGCCTGTCTTGCCGGGGGGATTGTCCTGCCCTGCAAGTGCCAGCGCCGCGTTCAATTCCGCGCCGATAACGAGGCCGAGCCCGACAAGCCAGAAAAACAGCAGCGTCACCATGCTGCCGGCAAGGCTGCCATAGGTTAGATCATAGGTGAAGACACTGCGCAGCACCACCGGCAAGGCAGCGGCGACTGCCAGCCACCAGGCGGTGGTGAACAGGGCACCGGGCCATTTGGGAAAGCGGCGACCGCGATAGGCGGCCGGGGTCAAGGTGATGAACAGCACCCACAGCGAGGCGGCCAGCCCCAGCGCCGGCACGATGCGCGACAGGCTGAGCGTGCCGATCCATTCGCCAAGCTGCGGGAAGGCTGCGGCAATGACCTCCTGCGCGCCGCCGATCAGCACCTGCGCAAACAGCGACAGCATCAGCACCACCACCGATCCCAGAATCAGGCCTGCCGATAGCAGCCGGGTCTGCCAGAAGGCGCGGATCGTATGGACATTATAGGCGCGGCGCAGGATGTCGCGGATGGTCTCGATCAGGCTGGACACCGTCCACAGCCCTACCGCGCCGCCCGCCCACAACAGCCAGCCCGAGCGGGCGTAGATCACGGTTTCGGCAACCGGCACGATCGTTTCGGCCACCGAATCGGGCATGGCCTGCGCGACCGAGAAGATCAGGGCCTGCGCATTGTCGCGCCCGCCGATCACGTCGAACAGCGCCGCGCCGAGGATGAAGAAAGGGAAGATCGCCAGCATCCCGAGATAGGCAAGGTTGCCGGCATGGATGAAGCCATCGTTGAACGTGTCGACCGCGACTTTTCTGGCCACGCCCCAGCCGCGTGAGGCCGCGCCCGCTTCAGGGTCGGGCGCAAGTTCGGTTCCAGTCATGACAGCGGCCTTTCGCGAAGAGGCGTCAGAGCCCGAACTTTTCGCGCGGGCGGGCGGTGTCTACCCAGCCTTCAAGCCGTTGTTCCAAGGGCGCCAGATCGGCAGGCAATTGGATTTCGATCGTCACCAGCTGGTCGCCGCGTTCGGCCTTGCCGTCGGTGGTCTGGCCGTTCTTCTTCGTCCAGCCTTTGCCGCCCAGCCGCATCACCGTGCCGCTGCTGGTGCCCGGCTTGATCGTCAGCATCACCGTGCCGTCAACCGTGGGGCACTTGACCTTGGCACCGCGCACCGCCTCGTCGAGGGTGACGGGCAGGTCCATGCGGATATGATCGCCCTCGCGCCGGAAGAAGGGGTGGGTGCCCACTTCGACCATCACGATCCCGTCACCATTGCCGCCGGTGCCGGGGTGCCCCTTATCCTTGAGGCGCATCATCGTGCCGTCCTCGACGCCCGCGGGCAATTTGAGGCTGATCGCCTTGCCATCGGCCAGCGTGATGCGCTGGTCGCGCCCGGACGCTGCATCGACGAAGGGCACGGCGAGCCGGTACTGGATGTCCGCGCCGCGCTTGGGCGGGGGCGGCGGGGGTTGGCGGCCGAAACCGCGCCGCGCGCCGCCGGCCGGGCCGCCCTTGCGGGTGCCGAACAGGCCTTCGAACAGGTCGCTCAGATCAACATCGTCGCCGCCGTTGAACCCCCCGAAATCGCCCCCCGCTCCCGGTCCGCCGCCCGGGCCTGCACCATAAGCGCTGCCCCGGCCAAAGCCGCCGCGCGCGCCCATCCCGCCAAAGGGATTGGCCGGATTGCCATCGCCGTCGATCTCGCCCCGGTCATACTGGGCGCGCTTGGACTTGTCCGACAGCAGATCATAGGCGCGCGTCACCTCGGTGAATTTCTCCGAGGCCTTGGGATTGTCCTTGTTGCGATCGGGGTGCAGCTCCTTCGCAAGCTTGCGATAGGCGCTTTTGATGTCGGCCTCGGACGCCGTGCGGGGTATCCCGAGCATGGAATATGGATCGCGCATGGTGAGTTAGCTAGGTGAGACAGCGCCTGCGCGCAAGCGGTGAGCCTTGTCGAGCGAAACGCGGTGTTCATCATATGCGTCTTTCACGGGGCGGCGCACGTCTCTATGGCCCTCGATCCTGTAGCCCCAAGGAAGTCCCGATGTCCGATACCGCCCCCCTCGACGATGCCCAGCTGGCCGATAGCGTGCTGCCGGCGGGCGGCGATCCTTTCGTCTTGTTCGAGGAATGGTTCGCCGCTGCGCAGGTGGGCGAGTTAAATGATCCCAACGCCATGGCGCTCGCCACCGCCACCCCCGATGCTGCGCCTTCGGTGCGGATGGTGCTGCTGAAGGGGCACGGCAAGGCCGAGATTTCAGGCGGCGGCTTCACATTCTTCACCAATGCCGACAGCCGCAAGGGCGGGCAGATTCGCGCCAACATGCAGGCCGCGCTGCTGTTCCATTGGAAGAGCCTGCGCCGCCAGATCCGCATCGAAGGCCCGCTGGTTGAAGTGAGTCCCGAGCGCGCCGACGCCTATTTCCACTCGCGCCCCTATAAAAGCCAGGTCGGCAGCGCCGCCAGCGACCAGTCGCGGCCGCTGCCAGAACGCCAGCACTATCTCGACCGCGTGCAGGAATTGTGGGCCGAGCATGAAGCGGCAGGCCAGGTGCCGCGCCCGCCGCACTGGACCGGCTTCACGCTCTCGCCCCGCCGGATCGAATTCTGGATTGATCGTGACAACCGCCTGCATGACCGCCGCGAATTCATGCGCGATGATGCGGACGCGCCGTGGTCCGACATGCTTCTTTACCCCTGAGGAACTCTGCGATGCCCCAGAAAGTCCCCTATTGGCATGTCGATGCCTTCGCTGCGAAGCCGTTCGGCGGGAATCAGGCGGCGGTGATGGTGCTGGATGAATGGCTGCCCGATGATGTGCTGGTGCAGATCGGCGCTGAGAACCTGTTTGCCGAAACCGCCTTCGTGGTGCGCGATGCAACCGGTGCGGCCGATTGGGAGCTGCGCTGGTGCACCCCCACCTATGAAATCGCGCTGTGCGGCCATGCCACGCTGGCGAGCGGGCATATCCTGCTGACCCGTGACGGCGGCGAGCGGGTGACGTTCAGGACGCGGCTTTCGGGCGTGCTCGAGGTGGTAAAGGCCGGAGACGCCTACGAACTGGCGCTCCCCGCCATTGCCACGCAGGCCGATACCGCCGCCAACCAGGCCGAAGCGATCCGCCTGCTGGGTGCCGCGCCGGTGGAAGTGTTCCGGTCCGAACTTGGCTACAACATCTACCTTTACGAGAACGAGGCAACCGTGCGCGGCCTTGCCCCGGATATTCGCGGGCTGGAGCGGCTTGGAAAAGACCAGTTCATCGTCACCGCGCCCGGCGAGAAGACCGACATCGTCAGCCGCGTTTTCGTGCCCGGCGGCGGGGTGGACGAAGATAGCGTCACCGGATCGGCCCATGCAGTGCTGACGCCCTATTGGGCCAAGCGTCTGGGGCGCAGCAGCTTCACCGCGCATCAGGCGAGCGTGCGCGGCGGTGATCTCACGCTCAGGCTGGATGGCGACAAGGCATGGCTCGGCGGGCCGTGCGTCACCGTGGTCGAGGGTGCCTTTTACCTCTGAGGGTATAAGTCGAGGATATCCGCCGCCTGCTGCAACATTGCCGGGCGCTCCTTGCTGTCGGAATGGCCGAGCCGCACCAGCGTTACCCGCTGGCTGGGCGATACCAGCACATATTGCCCCATATGGCCGATCAGCGAAAACAGGCTCTTGGGCGCGCGATCGGGCAGCAGCGGGTGCTCGGCTGGCGGCGTGTCGGGGATCGGGCGGTTGAGCCAGATCTGGAAGCCATATTGCGCAGCTGCCGGGGAGGGGGTCAGCATCGCTTCCACCCAGCGTTGCGGCACGAGCTGTTCGCCGCCGGGCGCGCGGCCTTTCAGCCGCAGGAATTCGCCCAGCTTGGCCCAATCGCGCGCGGTCGCGTGCATCAGGCTGCCGCCGATCAGCGTGCCTGATGCGTCGAATTCCGGCACCATGCTGGTCATGCCGAGGGGGGCAAACAGGCGCTGGTGGAGGTAATCCGACACCGCCTTGCGCCGTGCCTCGGGCTTGTTGCTGGCGGTCAGCGCGCGCGCGGCGATATCGGCGAGGATCACGCTGGTGTTCGAGGAGTATTCGAACTGCTTGCCGGGTTCGGCCTCAAGCGGCTGTTCCTCAGCCCACTTGGCCATATTGTCGCGCCCGTCGAGGAACAGCATCCGCACCTCGGAGGATTCATAAGGCGGATCGCCCGCTTCGGTGTGGCGCAGCCCGCTGCGCATCTGGAGCAGGTGGCGCAAGGTGATCTCGCCGCGCGGATCGCCCTGGCGCTGCCACAGGGGCACGGGGGCAGGGGCGTCCAGCGCCAGCAGGCCATCGGACACCAGCATCCCGATCAGCACGCCGCTCACCGTCTTGGCCATTGACCAGCTGATGAAGCGCGTGTCCCTGGTGTAGCCCGGGCCGTAGCGTTCGGCGGCCAGCCTGCCGTTTGCCATCACCACCACAGCGCGCGTTTCGCCGAGGCCGGGTTTGGTGAACAGATCATCGATTGCCCGGGCGAGCTGGTCTTTCGGTGCGCCCGCATTCTTGGTGACGGCGGCTTTCGCCTCGTCCGTCAAAGGCGCATCTGCTGCGGGCGCGGATCCGCAGGCAGCGAGTATCAGCAGGGCTGGCGCGAGGGGAAACGCGCGGTTAAGGACGGCGGCTCGGAGGGTCATCGCGCCCTCATTCCCCGAAGCATGAAGGCTTGGCAATGGCGAAATCACCCGCTTCTGCGCGCAGTGCACCCCGTTCGCGCTGGGGCTTGTGGGTGCTGGCGATCATTGCCCTTGTCGTCGGGACTGCGGCCTTCGCCTTCCGCACCGAGATCACCGGCTATGGCAGCATCGCGTCGGCCTATTCGGCGCGGGTCGCCTGTTCGTGCCGCTATGTCGCGGGACGCCCGCTGGACGATTGCGCCAAGGACAAGCTGGCAGGGATGGAGCTGGTCACGCTGGTCGAGGATGATGAAATCCAAAGCGTCACGGCCCGCTTCCCGCTGGTCGCCAGTGCCACGGCGACTTACCGCAAGGGCTATGGCTGCGTGCTGGAGCCGTGGGAGAGCTGATCGCGCCACCCTTCTGCCCTATCGTCAATGTTTCACGTGAAACATCTCTGAACGGGGGCGGTCAGCCGCGGTGTGACAGGGGTCAAGCGGGGGTCTGGCCCGGGCCTAGCCCCGGCCAGGCTGCCTCAGGCGCTGACCTTCTCGGTCGAATCGATCCAGCCGCCGCCGACCACCCGTTCACCGGCATAGATCACCGCCGCCTGCCCCGGGGCGACGCCGAATTCCGGTTCGGCAAAGCGGATCGTCACCGCCGCCCCGTCCCCGAGCATGCCTTCCAGTACCACCGGCACCGGCTTGGCGAGGCTGCGAACCTTTGCCGTAAGCGGCACATCCGGCAGCGGCCCTATCCGGTTGGTCTCGGTCAGGCGCGCCGCGCTCACCGCCAGCATCCGCTTCGGGCCGACGCGGACTTCGCGCGAGGGCGCATCGAGGCCGACGACATATAAAGGTTCAGGCTGGCCGCCGATTTCGAGGCCCTTGCGCTGGCCCACGGTGAAATGGACGATGCCTTTATGCTCGCCAAGCACCGTGCCGGTTGCGGCGTGGACGATATTGCCCGGCGCCGCACCCTCGGGGCGCACCTTGGTGACGATCTTGGCGTAATTGCCATCGGGCACGAAGCAGATGTCCTGCGAATCGGGCTTGGCCGCGTTGCGCAGGCCCGCCGCCTCGGCCAGCTCGCGCACCTGCGGCTTGGGCATTCCGCCCAAGGGAAAGCGCAGGTAATCGAGCTGCGCTTCGGTGGTGCCATAAAGGAAATAGGACTGATCGCGCGCTGGATCGAAGGCGCGGTGCAGTTCCACGCCGCTTTCTCCCATCACGCGCCGGACATAATGCCCGGTGGCAAGGCAATCCGCGCCCAGTTCACGCGCCATGCGGAACAGGTCGGTAAATTTCGGCCCCATGTTGCAGCGGATGCAGGGCACCGGGGTGCGGCCCGCGAGATATTCGTCGGCGAATTGTTCGACCACTTCCTCGCGGAAGGCGCTTTCATGGTCGAAGACATAATGCGCGATGCCCAGCCGGTCGGCCACGGCGCGTGCATCGCGGATATCGTCGCCCGCGCAGCACGCGCCCTTGCGGCCGGTTGCTGCGCCGTAATCGTAAAGCTGCAGCGTGATGCCGATTACCTCTGCGCCGCTGGCATGGGCGAGCGCGGCCACAACCGAGGAATCGACCCCGCCGCTCATCGCCACCACAATGCGGCATTGCGCAGCCGCGCGCGGCAAATCGAACAGCGCGGCGGCGGCATCCGGGCCAAGGAGGGGCGCGGCCAACGGGCCGGCGGACAGGAGAGCGGGCGTTTCCATGGGACGGGCGGCCTATAGCGATGCTCTGTCGCCTTAGCCAGAGGGCCGCAATCTTGCCGATCCGGACAGCACTAATCCTAAGCCGGAGTAAATGGCGGTTTTACCGGATTTTGACGCCCTCGCGTTACAAGGCTGAATGATGTTCGAAAAAACGAAGCCTATTTCTGCCCGCAGCTACGTGCTTTCCGACGGCCTCAGCGCCGAGGAACGGGCGCGTTTGCAGAGCCTTGTGGGGGCGGGCGCCGGGGCCGGTGTAAGCACGGGTACGCGATTCGATGGCAACCTTGCGCGGCGTGCCGGTGAAGCCTTGCGCGCGGTGGAATGGAGCGAATTGACCGCAAGGCTTAACGCTGCGCGCGATTTCCGCCTTTTGGTGCGCACCGAATCGCGGGCGCCGATCGAAGCGGCCGCGGCCAGCTTTGGCGATGCCGCCGCAAGTTATTTTGCGCTTCTCGACGATAACGAACCTGACATTAACCCTGATGCTTTAGGTCAATCTAAAGGTCCGGGTGACATGATCGACGCCAATGCAATTCGCTCTGAAGCGCCCCGCGATCCTGCGAGAGATATGTGATGATTGAGAACCAGGATATCCGCCCCGCACAGGTAATCGGCCCGCTCGGCGAGCCGCTGACCCTTGCCGATTTGCCCGCACCCGAGACCAAGCGCTGGGTTGTGCGGCGCAAGGCCGAGGTTGTGGCTGCCGTCAGCGGCGGGCTGCTGACGCTTGAAGAGGCGCTGGCGCGCTATGGCCTGACGCTGGAGGAGTTTGCTTCGTGGCAGCGGGCGGTCGATCGTTCGGGGATGCACGGGCTGCGCGTGACCAAAATCCAGCACTACCGCGACCTCTACGAGCGCCAGCTCAAATACTGATTCGCCGCCCGGGCGGCCCTGTCTAACCCGATGAAGCCCGCAATGCCGCAAGGCGTTGCGGGCTTTTTGGCGCGATTTGCACCTGTCCGCCTGCGGATTTGCCGGAACCGGACGCTGCGCCCTTCGTCTAGGCTGAAAGTCACCGGTCGATGGGTGCATTGCGGGCAAACCCCTGACATTCTATCAGGCGTTGCACTTGGTGACTTATAAGAGTAATACACTCCGTGGTGGATTGCGCCCGTGCGCGCCCTGCCCGGGTCAGGGAATTGCAATGAATTACGAGACGACGATCAGGGCTGAAGCTGCCGAAGGGGTGAACGCCGATTACACCGGCGATCATTCCGGTCCGCGCAGCCCCGGCGGGCCTGCCATTCCGCGCTGGATGCTGTTCGGCGGGCTGGGCCTGTTCGGCCTGCTGCTGGCGATCGCCGCCTATTTCGCGCTGGCCGGTGGTGAGCCGGTGCCGGTTGACGATGATAATTCGCAGGCCCCTTCGGTCACCGTCGTTACTCCGGGCAAGACAACCGTCGCAGGTGAGATCGAGGCTCCCGGCACGCTCGCCGCGCGCCGCCCTATGCCGGTTGGCGTGGTGGGTGAAGGCGGGCAGGTGCTGCGCGTCACCGTGGATGCCGGCGACTGGGTGCAGCAGGGTCAGGTGCTGGCGGTGATCGATCGTTCGGTGCAGGTCCGTCAGGCCGAAGCCCAGGCCGCGCAGATCGAGGTCGCGCGCGCCGATGCCAATCTGGCCCAAGCCAATCTTGATCGCGCGCTGCAACTGGTGGCGCGCGGCTTCGTGTCCAAGGCCGATGTCGACCGGCTGACCGCCACCCGCGATGCCGCTGCGGCCCGCGTCAAGGTGGCCCAAGCCCAGCTTGGCGAGCAGCGGGCGCGCAACCAGCGGCTGAACATCCTCGCCCCGGCCTCCGGCTATGTCCTTGCCCGCAATGTCGAGCCGGGTCAGACCGTTGGCGGCGGCTCCCCTGCGCTGTTCACCATTGCCACCGGCGGCGAGATCGAGATGCTGGCGCAGCTTTCGGAAGAACAGCTCGCCACGCTTTCGGTCGGCACTATGGCCAACATCACGCCGACCGGTTCGGACCAGACCTTCAAGGGTCAGGTGTGGCAGATTTCCCCGGTGGTCGATCAGGCCTCGCGGCAGGGCACGGCGCGGATTGCGCTGTCCTTCTCGCCCGCTTTGCGCCCGGGCGGCTTTGCCACGGCGCGCATCAATTCGGGCAGCTTCTCGGCCACCGTGCTTCCCGAAAGCGCGGTGCTGGCCGATCCCAAGGGCAGCTTCGTCTATGTCGTGGGGCCGGATAACAAGGCGGTGCGCCGCGGCGTGAAGACCGGCGCGGTGACCCAGCAGGGCGTCGCCATCATCGAGGGGCTGAACGGCACCGAAAAGGTGGTGCTGCGTGCCGGCGGGTTCCTCAACCCCGGCGAATCCGTGAATCCGCAACTCCAGAAGTAGCACGGCGTCCATCCCGCAGCGGCCTTGACGAGTAACTGGGCCGCGTCACTGGCAGACAGGGCGCAAGACCGGCGCAACACAGGCAGAACTTTCATGGCACTTCGCGACATCTCGGCCTGGTCGATCCGCAACCCGGTGATTCCGATCGTGTTGTTCACCATCCTGCTGGTAGCCGGGATCGTCAGCTTCATGCGGATGGACGTGACCAACAACCCGGATATCGAATTCCCCGGGGTGATCGTCATCATCGCCCAGCCGGGTGCCTCCCCGACCGAGATCGAGAACCAGATCACCCAGCGCGTCGAAAGCGCCTTGCGGGCGATCAGCGGGGTCGACTCGCTCCAGTCGACCGCGCGCGAAGGCAATTCGCAGACCTTCGTCGAATTCGAGATCGGCACCGACCTGATCGAGGCGGTCAACGAGGTCGAGACCGCGATCGATGGTGTGCGGGGGTCTTTGCCCGACGGCATCCTCGAACCGCAGATCCGCAAGGTGCAGGTAGCGGGCGAGCCGATCGGCTACATCGCGGTCGAGGCCGACGACATGACCATCGAACAGCTGAGCTGGTTCATCGATGACACGGTGGCCAAGCGGTTGCTGAAGGTTCCCGGCATGGCCGAAGTCAGCCGCTATGGCGGGGTCGACCGGCAGATCGAGGTGATCCTCGATCCCGCGCGCATGCAATCGCTGGGTGTCACCGCCTCGCAGATCAACACCGTGCTGCGGCAGAGCAACCTCAACGCCGCGGGCGGCCTGACCGAGATCGGCGGCACCCGCCAATCGCTGCGCGTGCTCGGCAATTCGGCCACCGCCTACCAGCTCGCGCAGACCCGGATCCAGCTCGGCGGCGGGCGGAGTGTGCGACTGGCCGATATCGCCAAGGTGCGCGATGGCTATTCGGAACGCACCACGATCGGCGAGGTCAACAAGAAGGAAGTCGTCAACTTCGCGATGAGCCGCGCGCGCGGGGCATCGGACCTTTCGGTCTACGACGAAGCCCTGAAAGAGATGGACAATATCGAGGCCGAAAACCCCGGCATCAAGTTCATCAAGCTGTCGACCACCACCACCTATACCCGCCAGCAGTACAATTCTTCGATGTGGGCGCTGGTCGAAGGCGCGGTGCTGGCTGTGGTCGTGGTGTTCATGTTCCTGCGTGACTGGCGCGCGACCTTCATCAGCGCGGTCGCCATTCCGCTTTCCGCGATCCCGACCTTCTGGTTCATGGACCTGCTGGGCTTCAACCTCAACTTCCTCTCTCTGCTGGCGCTGGCGCTGGTGGCGGGCGTGCTGGTGGATGATGCGATCGTGGAGATCGAGAACATCGTCAGACACATGCGCATGGGCAAGACCGCCTATCAGGCGTCGATCGATGCAGCGGATGAGATCGGTCTGCCGGTGGTTGCGACCAGTTTCTGCATCGTGGCGGTGTTCCTCCCTGTTGGTCTGATGCCCGGCATTGCGGGCCAGTTTTTCAAGAATTTCGGGATCACCGTGGTGGTCGCGGTGCTGATGAGCCTTGCCGTGGCGCGCATGGTCACCCCGCTGATGGCGGCCTATTTCCTCAAGGCGCACGGCGAAGCCGAGCATGGCGGCGGGCGCGGGCTGGATGCCTATATGCGGGTGCTGGCCTGGACGCTGGACACCGGCCGCATGGCGGCGCGCCGCGCTGGCCTCGCCGGGCCGCGTAACCGTGTGTTCTATGTCCTCGGCCTGCTGCTGACGGTGATCGTGCTGCTGATCGTGCCGGCACTGGCGATGTTCGAACTGGCCAATGGCGCGCTGACCGGCGGCGCGTGGAAGGGCCTGCTGGGCATGGGCGTCCACAAACAGATCGCCGAGGCCGTTTCGTCCGATACCAACACCTTGCTCTACAAGCTGGTCGCCAAGCTGTTCGAGGTGGTGATTGTGCTCACCGTCTCGGCGCTGTCCTTCATCGCCGCCTTTGCAGCCTTCAAGGCGATCGAGGCGCTGTCGGCCGGGCGCAGCCGCCTTGCCGGAAGTGTGCGCTATATGACCGCACGCTTCTATGATCACCGCATCTGGATGCTCGGCATTGGCTGGTTCTCGTTGCTCATCACGCTCGTGCTGTTCGGCCAGATTCCGGCGCAGTTCCAGCCAACGGTCGATGACGAGAACAGCGAAGTCGCGGTTGAACTGGTGCCCGGCACCACACTGGCGGACACCAAGCGGGTGGTGAACACCGTGGCTGACCGCTTGCGTCAGGAACCCGAGGTTGAACGCCTGCTGGAACGCATCCGGCTGGGCGATGCCTCGTCGATCTTCGTCAAGCTGAAGGAAGATCGCGCCCGCACATCCGTGGAATTCGAGCGTGAGCTTGGCCCCGTGCTGGCCAAGTTCCCCGACGCACGGGTGCGCTTCAAGTCGCAGTCCGGCGGTTTCGGCTCGGGCCGCGACATGACCGTGATGCTGGCGGGCAGCGATCCGGTGCTGCTGGAACAGACCGCAGCCAAGCTGGTCGAGGAGATGAAGGGCATCAAATCATTGGTCGCCCCGCGCATCAGCGCCGACATCAACCGCCCCGAAATCATCATCACCCCGCGCGACAATATCGCCGCCGAACTGGGCGTCACCACCGCCGCCCTGTCGCAGACGATCCGCATCGCAACGCTGGGCGAGATCGAACAGAACGCGGCGCGCTTCTCGCTGTCGGATCGCCAGATCCCGATTGTGGTGCGCCTGTCGACCGAATCGCGCACCGATTTCCGCACCATCGAGAACCTGCCGGTTCAGGTGGCAGGAGGCGGATCGGTGCCGCTCAGCCGTGTGGCCGACATCACCTTCGGATCCGGCCCGACCGCGATCCAGCGTTACAACCAGAACCGCCGCGTGCTGGTTGGCGCTGATCTTGCCGCAGGCGTGCTGAAGGGCGAGGCGCAGGCGCAGATCGATGCCCTGCCGGTGCTCCAGAGCCTTCCGATCGGCGTGATCCGCGACGTGGTGGGCGAGGACAAGTGGCAGGCCGAACTGATGGTCAACCTGGCGATCGCGATCCTTGCCGGGTTCGGTCTGGTGTTTTCGGTGCTGGTGCTGCTCTACAAGCGGGTGATGAGCCCGCTGGTCAACATGACCTCGCTGCTGCTCGCCCCGCTGGGCGGAATCCTGCTGATCTGGCTGTTCGGCCTGCCGCAATCGCTGCCGGTCTATATCGGCATCCTGCTGCTGCTCGGCATCGTCTCCAAGAACTCGATCCTGCTGATCGACTTCGCGATCGAGGAGATGAACAAGGGCGTGGGCAAGCTCGATGCAATCCTCGACGCCGGGCACAAGCGTGCCCAGCCTATCGTGATGACCACCGTGGCGATGACAGCGGGCATGATCCCGGTGGCGCTTTCCCTTTCTGGCGACGGGGCGTTCCGCCAGCCGATGGGCATGGTGGTGATCGGTGGGCTAATCCTCTCGACCCTGCTGACGCTGCTGATCGTGCCGGCCGGCTTCAGCCTTGCCGATGGCGTGGAAAAGCGCGTTGGCCCGTGGCTGCGGACGCGGATGCTGACCTACACGCCCGGTGACGAGAACCGCCCGCTTGGCCCGGCCACGCCCGATCTGCCTTATCCGGGCCTCGGTAACGTGCCCCCGCGCGGGCCCGAGCCTGCCGAGTGACCGCAAAAGGGGTGACGGACTACCCCCTTGCGGGCTAAGGTCACAGGTATGGCAATGCGCTCTCCAAGGCCCCTTACGTTCGGCGGCCAGCCGCTGACCGTCGATCGTGCGAGGCGGATGCGCTGGACCGCAACGGGCATGCTGGCGGCAATGGCGGCGATCTTCGTCGCCACCAACGGTCTGGCCGCGACCGGTCACCCGGCATGGGGCTATCTCCACGCCTTTGCCGAAGCTGCGATGGTTGGCGGGCTGGCAGATTGGTTCGCGGTAACCGCGCTGTTCCGCCACCCCCTCGGCCTGCCGATCCCGCACACCGCGATCATTCCCGAAAACAAGGACCGCATCGCCGATACGATGGCGGCCTTCCTGCGCGAGAATTTCCTCACCCCCGCCGTGGTCGCGCGGCGGATGGCGGGGATGAATATTGCCAAGGCAGCGGGCGAATTCCTCGCCGCATCGCCCGACCGTGACGGGCATGACGAACGTTCGCGCATCACCAGCGGCGCGGCAGAGCTGCTGGCCGAGGTGCTGGAATCGCTCGATCCCGACCGGCTTGGCAATCAGGTGCGTTCGGGCCTCGCAGGCCAGCTTGCCAAGCTCGACATTGCGCCGCTTGCCGGACGGATGATTGAAAGCGCGATGGCCGACAAGCGCCATCAGCCGCTGATCGATGGCTTCGTGCGCTGGGCGGGCCTGACGCTGGAGGACAACGAGGAAACGATCCGCGACATCATCCACCAGCGCGTGGCGGGCGTGCTGCGCTGGGCTGGGATCGACAAGACCATCTCCTCCAGCGTGCTCGACGGACTCTACAAGCTGCTGGCCGAGGTGCTGGTGAACCCCGATCACCCCTTGCGCGGCAAGATCGAAGAAGGGCTGGCGAAGCTCGGGCAGGACTTGCAGCACGATCCTGTCACCCGCGCCAAGGTGGAAGACATGAAGCGCGACCTGATCGCCAATCCCGCGGTGGCGGTGTGGTGGACGGGCGTGTGGGAACGCATCCGCCAATCCCTGATCCGCCGCGCGCGTGATCCCGAAAGCGGGATGGGGCTGGAGATGCGCAACATGCTCGCCGAACTCGGCACCGCCCTGCAAGCCGACGCGCGGCTGCAACACCAGATCAACCGCTTTGCCCGGCGCACCATGGTCGGCGTGGCGACCCGCTATGGCGATCAGATCGTGCGGCTGGTGTCAGAAACGGTCAAACGCTGGGACGCGCGCACCATCACTGACCGGGTCGAAGGCGCCGTGGGCCGCGACCTCCAATTCATCCGCATCAACGGCACGCTGGTGGGCGGGCTGGTGGGGATGACCCTGCACTTCCTCAACACGGTGCTGTGAGGCCGCTTTAGCCCATCACGTAAGTCAGCCGGGTCGCGTAGAATGACCGGAACGGCTGCCCGGCCGCATCGCGTGCCGGTTCAAACTGGGCCCGCTGCATCACGTCACAGGCCGGGGATTCCAGCCGCACCGTGTTGGTCGCCTTGAGCATGGTGCAGCTTTCGACCGCACCGTCTGCGCCTACGATCACGCGCATTTGCATGATCCCCTGCTCGCCCTGCGCCGAGGCATCACGCGGATAGTTTGCAACGATCCGGCGGACCAACGCCTCGCGGTTAAGCCACCTGGGCCCGCTTTGCGCGGTGCGGTGACGTTCGGGATCAAGCCCCCACTGGCGCACCAGATCCATCGTGCACTGGTTGAGCACTTCGAAAGCGGCATCCATCGGCCCGGTCTGGAACCGCACGCCGCGCACGCTCTGGCGCAGTTCCAAAAACTCCACCTGCTTGGCGAACGCCGTGTCCAGCAGCAGCACGGGTGACGGGGCCGATCCATCGGTAGGGTCGGTGTCAGCCGCACCGCCGTCCAGCCGCACCGAGGAATAGATCACCGCGTTGCCAAAGCCTTCGACCGTGCCGGTGAAGGGCGTATCCCGCATGGGTTGCTGAGCTTCGAACACGCGCAGATCGGTGCGAGCGCGGCTAGCGAAGCGTTTGAACCCGCTGCCGGCTGCCGTCATGCCCAAGTCGCGTGAGGGCCAATATTGCTGGAAGGCGAGCAGGTGTCGGTTCTCGCCCTCACCGAAGGTGCGATACAGGCGGCACTTCTCATCGGCAAAATCGACAGTCCACTGACCGCTGGGCGTGAGCACGACCGGGGCGGCTTGGGCAGGGACCGCAGCGGACAGGGCGGTGAGGGCAAGCAGGGCGCGGCGCATCTGGAATCTCCTGAGTGCGCCCAAGCTGCCTGCAAATCGTTGCAGTTACAAGTCGTTATGCGATGAGCCGAAGCGGAGCGTGAAAGACTGGTGCGGCGAACCGCGCCGTCTTGATCGCCTTCTCCGCGACATCCGGTGTCTGGCAACCCCATAGGGGCCAGCCGTCTGGCTCTGCTAGAAATGAACCCCCACCGTGCCCGTGTCCGACGGTTCGGTTAAGTAAGCGACGCCGCGTCGGTAATCCAGGAAGGCCGCGGCGAAGTAGGAGCGCAGTGGCCGGCCTTCGGCGTCCCGCGCCGGCTGGAAACGCGCCTTGCGCATTGTCCCGCACACCCGCTCGCTGGCCTGTGCGGTGCTGGTAGCGAAGGCGACGGCGCAATCTTTGACCGCGCCGGCCTCGTCGATGATGACACGCAGGTGAGCGACACCGCGCGGCGGCTTTCGGCGCTCCAACGTGCGGCCGAAGCCCGCCTCGACGTCACGCAGCAGCGTTTCGCGATTGAGCCATTGCGGCGTGTGGGGTGCCGCACGCAGTTTATCAGGGTCCAGGCCCCAACTGGCCGCAAGGGTTTGCGTGCAGGTGCCGAGCATCGCGAGGGGCTCGTCCAGCGGGCCGGTCTGGAACCTGACTTCCCGCCCGTCCCGTGCAAGCGTCAGGTCGGTGCCGCCGGTTCCAATCTGCCTGCTTGCCGCGCTCCCGCTATGCGCAAATCCCTCCATCGGCACATCGGTGAGCACCACGCCGTGCTTGAACCACGGCACAGCCACGCTCAGCCCGTCAACCGTGGTCGCGGACCCGCTGGCCGAAACTGTAACCGGCGTGGAGCGGCGGGTAGCGAACGAATCAAGCGAGGGGCCCGCCACTGTCATGGTCGCCCGGTTATCGGGAGAGAACTTGTCGAAGATGACGAGGTGGCGGTTGTGTTCTTCACCGAACACTCTGCTGACCCGGCAGCGCGTTCCATCGCTTTCGCTGTGCCAGCGGGAGGCTGGCGCAAGCGGCGCTGCTTCTGCGGTGAATGAAATGCCTGCCGCAAGGATCGAGACGGCGGCGCAAAGGTGTTTGGTACGACCCATAACAAAACCTCCGATAGACCATGAGTCTACCGGAGGTTCATGTATTTTTCAATAGGTTGATCGGCCGAGCACCTTACAGCGCGCCGGTCAGCTCCGGCACGGCGGTGAACAGGTCGCCCACGAGGCCGAGGTCCGCGACCTGGAAGATCGGGGCGTCTTCGTCCTTGTTGATCGCGATAATGACCTTCGAATCCTTCATGCCCGCAAGGTGCTGGATCGCGCCCGAGATGCCGATGGCGAAGTAGACTTCCGGCGCGACGATCTTGCCGGTCTGGCCGACCTGATAGTCGTTGGGGACATAGCCCGCATCGACCGCCGCACGGCTCGCGCCGATGGCGGCACCAAGCTTGTCGGCGAGCGGCGTGATCACCGCTTCGAAGGTTTCCGCGTCCTTCAGCGCGCGGCCACCCGAGACGATGATCTTCGCGCTGGTCAGTTCCGGACGCTCGCTCTTGGCGATTTCCGAGCTGACGAAGGTGGAGGTGCCCGCATCGCCCGCGCCGCTGACGGCTTCGACGGTGCCCGAACCGCCTTCGGTGGCGGCCTTTTCAAAGGCGGTGCCGCGCACGGTGATAACCAGCTTGGCATCGGTCGATTCGACGGTGGCGATGGCGTTGCCGGCATAGATCGGGCGGGTGAAGGTCTTGGGGCCTTCGACCGAGAGGATCTCCGAAACCTGCATCACATCGAGGTGAGCGGCCACGCGCGGGGCGACGTTCTTGCCCTGCGTGGTGGCAGCGGCGAGGAAGGCGTCATGATCGGCCATCAGCGCCGCGGCGAGCGGGGCGACGTTTTCAGCAAGGCCGTTGGCGTAAGCGGCGTCATCAGCCACGTGGACCTTGCCCACACCGGCGATCTTGGCAGCCGCTTCGGCAACCGCGCCGCAATTGTGGCCGGCAACCAGCAGGTGCACTTCGCCCAGCTTCGATGCAGCGGTGACGACCGCGAGGGTCGCGTCCTGCACGCGGGTGTTGTCATGTTCGACGAGAACGAGAGTCTTCATCTCTTGGGTTCCTTGTCCGAAATCTTAGTCAGCGATGCCGAGGGTCTTGAGCTTGCCGACCAGTTCGGCAACGTCGGCCACCTTCACACCGGCCTGACGCACGGCGGGTTCTTCAACCTTCAGCGTCTTGAGGCGCGGGGTCAGATCGACACCGTAATCGGCAGCGGTCTTGACGCTGAGCGGCTTTTGCTTGGCCTTCATGATGTTCGGCAGCGAGGCATAGCGCGGCTCGTTCAGACGAAGGTCGGTGGTGACGATCGCGGGAAGGCTGAGCTTCACAGTCTGAAGACCGCCATCGACTTCGCGCTTCACGATCACCGAATCGCCATCAACTTCGACGGTGTTGGCGAAGGTGCCCTGCGGACGGCCCATCAGGGCGGCGAGCATCTGGCCGGTCTGGTTCGAATCGTCCGAGATCGACTGCTTGCCGAGGATGACGAGGCCGGGGGCTTCTTCGTCAGCAATCGCCTTGAGGATCTTGGCGACCGCCAGCGGCTCGACCTCTTCATCGGTTTCGATCAGGATCGCACGGTCAGCGCCCATCGCGAGCGCGGTGCGGAGCGTTTCCTGCGCCTTGGCCGGGCCGACAGAGACAGCCACGATTTCAGTGCCTGCGCCCTTTTCCTTGAGGCGGATGGCTTCTTCCACCGCGATCTCGTCGAACGGGTTCATGCTCATCTTGACGTTGGCAAGATCAACGCCCGTGCCATCGGCCTTGACCCGCGGCTTGACGTTGTAATCGATCACCCGCTTGACGGGGACGAGGATCTTCATGGGGCGTTCCTTCCTCTCAAAGAATCACGTGGGGCCTGACGACCCCGTTTGGCCGACCGCCTAGCTTGCGTTTACGTAAACGTCAAGCAAGGCGGAGGACCGAAAATTGAAGGGCGGGGCAGGCCGTGCCTTTCCCCGCCCGAAGTCAGTTACGTGAACAAAGGCCGCCTGGATCAGGCCGCCTTCTTCACTTCCGCCACGATCTTCTGAGCGGCGTCACCAAGGTTGTCGGCGCTGACGATGGCAAGGCCCGAATTCTCGAGGATCGCCTTGCCTTCGGCCACGTTGGTGCCTTCCAGGCGCACGACCAGCGGAACCTGCAGGTTCACGTCCTTCGCGGCCTGCACGATGCCGTTGGCGATCACGTCGCACTTCATGATCCCGCCGAAGATGTTGACGAGGATGCCTTCCACCGCCGGGTCCTTGAGGATGATCTTGAAGGCCGCCGTCACCTTTTCCGTGGTGGCGCCGCCGCCCACGTCGAGGAAGTTGGCGGGGAATGCGCCATTCAGCTTGATGATGTCCATCGTCGCCATGGCGAGGCCCGCGCCGTTCACCATGCAGCCGATGTTCCCATCGAGCTTGATGTAGGCAAGGTCATATTCGCTGGCTTCGACTTCCGCCGGATCTTCCTCGGTCTCGTCGCGCAGGGCTTCGATGTCGGGGTGGCGATACAGCGCGTTGCCATCGAAGCTCATCTTGGCGTCGAGCACCAGCAGCTTGCCATCTTCACTTTCGACCAGCGGGTTGATTTCCAGCATCTCGCAATCGGTGGCGATGAAGGCGTCATAGAGCTGCTTCGACAGCTTCTGCGCCTGCTTGTTGAGATCGCCCGTCAGCTTCAGCGCGAAGGCCACGGCGCGGCCGTGGTGCGGCTGGAAGCCCTGCGCGGGATCGACGCTGAAGGTGGTAATCAGTTCGGGCGTGTCATGCGCCACGGTTTCGATGTCCATCCCGCCCTCGGTCGAAACGACGAAGGCAACGCGGCCCGTCGCGCGGTCAACCAGCAGCGAAAGGTAGTATTCCTTGGCGATGTCCACGCCGTCGGTGATGTAAAGGCGGTTCACCTGCTTGCCCGCATCCCCCGTCTGGATGGTGACCAGCGTGTTGCCGAGCATTTCCTTGGCGTGGGCTTCCACTTCCTCAAGGCTCTTGGCGAGGCGCACGCCGCCCTTGGCATCGGTGCCCAATTCCTTGAACTTGCCCTTGCCGCGGCCACCTGCGTGGATCTGGGCCTTGACCACATAAAGCGGCCCGGGCAGCTTCTTGGCGGCTTCAACCGCTTCGGCAACGCTCAGTGCGGCATGGCCTGCGGGCACGGCGATCCCGTGCTGGGCAAGCAGTTCCTTGGCCTGATATTCGTGGACATTCATTGCGTATCGATCCCTTCAATACATATCCTGGGGAGAGGTCGTCTCGCACGCGGCCTAAGCACGGATCGCCAGACTTGAAAAGTGCTTGAAGCACGGCCAACACGGCTGCCTTGCATGATTGCCAATAATGATAGACCGTGAACACCTTCAGAGCATCGTCCGCGAGGCGGGCAGGATTGCTTTTTCGCGCTGGCCGGGCGCGGGCCACGCGTTGCATAGCTGGGACAAGACACCCGGCAGCCCGGTGAGCGAGGCCGATCTGGAGGTTGACCGCTTCCTGAAGCGCGAACTGCGCCGCTTGCTGCCGTCCGCCGCTTGGCTTTCAGAGGAAACCGCTGACGACAAGGCGCGCACGGCCAGCGGGTTGATCTGGCTGGTCGATCCGATTGATGGCACGCGCGATTTCGTCGCCGGGCGCAGCGGCTGGGCGGTGTCGGTGGCTCTGGTGAGCGCGGGACGCCCGCTGGTCGGGATGCTTGCGGCCCCTGCCCGCGATGAGGAGTGGATCGCGGTTGCCGGGCAGGGCGCGACTCTCAACGGAGAGGCGATCCGGGCGAGCACCCGCAGCACCTTTGCCGGCGCGCGGGTGCCGACCCACAGCCTGCCCAAGGACGACAGTGATCTGGTCGCGGTCGAACAGCCCAATTCGATCGCGCTGCGGATTGCGATGGTGGCGGATGACCGCGCCGATCTCGTTGCGACGTTGCGCTGGGGCTATGAATGGGACATCGCCGCCGCCACCCTGATCGCGCGCGAGGCCGGGGCCGAGGTCAGCGACGCCTTTGGCCACCCGCTGGGCTACAACAAGCACGATCCGAGGGATTTCGGCGTGCTGGTGTGTTCGCCCGCGATCCACGCCGCGGCGGTGGAACGGCTGGCGCAGCGGGCCAAGGCGCTGCGGTGAAACGCAAAACGGGCCGCCCGTGGGGGCAGCCCGTCCTGTGTCATGTCGGAGAAAATCAGTTCCCGGTGCGGGCCGCCTGAACGTCGGCCTGGCTGACGGGGATGATCTTGATTTCGACCCGGCGGTTGAGCGGCTCGTTGACATTGTCGCCGGTCTTGACGCGCAGGTAATCATACTGCTCGCCAAAGCCCTTGGTCGCCATCCGCGCCCGGGCCACACCGCGCGCGGCAAGGTAATCGGCCACGGCCTGCGCGCGCTGTTCGGACAGGCGCTGGTTGGTTGCCGGGGCACCGGTAGTGTCGGTGAAGCCGTACACGTCCACCAGGCTGTTCGGATATTTGATCAGCGTGTCGGCGACGCTGGCCAAGGTGTCCTGGAAGGCCGGGTTGATCGATGCCGATCCGGTGGCGAAGGTCACGCCGTCGGGCAGGCGGACGAGGATCGCTTCCTGATCGCCGATCTGTTCCACATCCACGCCGCTGCCGGCGGTCTGTTCCTTCAGTTCCTTGATCTGGTCGTCATACTGCTTGCCGAGAACCGCGCCCGCCGAGCCGCCGATGCCGGCGCCGATGATGCGGCCCGTGTCGCCGCCGATTGCGCCGCCCAGCAAATAGCCGAGCGTGCCGCCGAGGCCCACGCCGATCGCAGTGCGCGAGATCTTCTTCTCGCCGGTGTTCGGGTCGGTGACGCAGGCAGTGGTGCCCAGCAGCGCGATAGCTGCGGTGCCCGAAAGCAGAATTCGCGAAATAGTCATGGTGTTGCCTCCCTTTATTATTGTGGGAACAATGCCATGCCGCCCTGATAGCGGCAAGACATCGTCCCGGTAAGGACATTAGAGCCCCTGCTCTCCCTTTCCTTGACTCATGTTGAACAAGCTCGTCGCAGCGTGAGGGCGTGCTGCCCGTTCGAACCTTGCGTGGATGGCAAGCGACGCGGTTTGTGCTAGCGCGGCGGCGTGACACCTTTTCCCTGGACAGATCTTGCGACCATCGTCGCGCTTGTCGTGCTCAACGGCGTTTTCGCCATGTCGGAGCTGGCCATCGTCAGCGCCAAGACCAGCGCGCTCGAAGCCAAAGCGGAGGCCGGGTCCAAAGCCGCACGGCTTGCGATCCAGCTGGCCGCCGATCCGGGCAAGTTCCTGTCGACTGTGCAGATCGGCATCACCCTGATCGGGATCGTCAACGGCGCCTATTCGGGCGCAAGCCTCGGCGGCCCGGTGGGCGAGCGGCTGGCGGCGCTGGGGCTGCCGGCGGAATATGCCGACGACTTCGGCTTTGCGGTGGTGATCGCCTTTACCACCTATATCAGCCTGATCATCGGCGAGCTGGTGCCCAAGCAGCTGGCGTTGCAGATCGCGGTGCCGGTGTCGCTGGTGATGGCGCGGCCAATGGCCTTCATGGCCAAGGCGGCTGCGCCGCTCGTGTGGCTGCTCGATTCGAGTTCGGCCGGGATTATCCGTCTATTCGGTATCAGAAGCGGCGACGAGGGCACGGTCACCGCGCAGGAATTGCAGATGATCTTTGCCGAGGCGACGCGTTCGGGCGTGATCGAGGACGAACAGCGCCAGCTCCTCACCGGCGTCGTCCGCCTCGCCGAACGGCCCGTGCGCGAGATGATGACCCCGCGCACCGAAGTCGACTGGATCGAGGCTGACGCCGATACAGCGGAAATCCGCGAGACGATCGAGGACAGCACGCACTCGCTGCTGCTGGTCGCCGAAGGCTCGCCCGATACGATCCTCGGCGTGGTCAAGGTGCGCGATGTGCTGGCCGCGATGGTTGCGGGGCGGCCCGCCCCCTTGCGCCAGATGATGCGCAAGGTGGAGGTGGTGCCCGACCAGTTCGATGCGATGGACGCCCTGCGCGTGCTGCAATCGGCCGAAGTGGCGATGGCGGTGGTGCATGACGAATACGGCCATTTCGAAGGGATCGTCACCCCTGTCGACTTGCTCACCGCGATCGTCGGCAACTTTGCCAGCGATAGCGACGATGGCGATCTGCCCTCGGTGGTGGAGCGGGAGGATGGTTCGCTGCTGGTGTCAGGCTCGCTGTCGGCCGATGCGCTGGCTGACCGGCTGAGGCTCGAATATGGCGAGGACCGTGAATTCGGGACGGCGGCGGGCTATGCTCTGTCGGTGATGAAAAAGCTGCCGCAGGAGGGCGAGCACTTCCACGATCAGGGCTGGCGTTTCGAGGTCGTCGACATGGACGGCCGCCGGATCGACAAGCTGTTGGTCAGCCGGGCGGGTGACGCAGACTGAGTTCGACTTTCGAGCCGAACGGATAGCAAGACCAATCTTTGGCGATGGACCGGCGCGAAGCGCCGCAAGGCCGAACGGCCGCCGGCAGCGACGCGGCCTTCAGGCCGTATGAGCGAGGATTTCGCACGCCGGATGGCGTGCGGAACTCAAGAGGGTATCACTGTAGACGCGGACTGCCCGTCACCTTCCGGGGCGGCGATAATGTCGCGGGTGACGCGGCCCTTGGCGACGGTGTTGGTGCCGGTGTCGCCAACCTGGCTGCGGATGCTCGGATCGGCGCGGCCGGCGCGGTCGAGCACGCTGACTTCGACCTTGCTGCGCGGCGCGGGGCCGCCGAACAGGGCGTCAAGCGCCTGTTCCGAGGCCGTGCCTTCGGACGGGCGCGGGGCGCCGGGAGCGGGCGGGGTCAGGGTGAAATCGGGCGGCACCACCAGCGGTGCCTGACGCTGCACCGCGAATTCATCGGGCCGGGCGCGGTTGAACACGCCGCCGCCGCCGCCGCAAGCGGCCAGCATTGCCGACGCGCCGGCCAGCATAATCAGGGGTGCAATCTTACGCATCTTGGGCCTCTCCACGGGGGGCGTCCCCGGCTTGTGTATCGTCCTTGTCGCGCACCAGCAGGCTGCGGGCAAGGATTATGACGACGCCGATGGTGATCGCGGCATCGGCAATGTTGAAGATCAGGAAGGGGCGGAAACCCCCGATGTGGAAATCGGCAAAGTCGATGACATAGCCCAGCTCGTAGCGGTCACGGATATTGCCGATCGCCCCGCCGAGGATCAGCGCAAGGCCGGCAATATCGGCGAGCTTCTTCTCGCGCATCATCCACACCAGCACCACCAGAGCAATGCCCGCGGTCACGGCGACCAGCGCCCAGCGCGTCTCCATGCTGCTCGCCTCGAACATGCCCAGGGAAACGCCGCGATTTTCGGTGTAGGTGAGATCGAAGAACGAGGTGAGGTCGATATGCCGCACCTGCCGCAGGGCCAGCGGGCCGATCACGTACCACTTCGCCACCTGATCCACGATCGCCACCAGCGCCGCCAGCACTATGCCTATCAGCCGGGCAGGGGTGAACAGGCCGCTCATGCGCCGACCACCGCCTCGCAGCGTCCGCACAGCCCGCCTTCTTCCGCCACATCGGGCAGATGACGCCAGCAGCGCGCGCATTTTTCATGGGAGGTCTTGGCCACAATCACCGCCTCGCCCTGCCCGCGGGTGACTGTCGCGGTGATGAACAGCTCGGCGAGTTGTTCGTCGCTGACACCTTCGGGCACCATGCCGGCGGGCACGGTGACTTCTGCTTCGAGGCTGGAGCGGATCGTCTTGTCACGCCGCAGCGGCTCGATCGCTTCGTTCACCGCATCGCGCAAGAGCCGCAACTGCTCCCATTTGGCGGTTTCGACCACCACGCCGGGAACGCTCGGCCATTCAAGCAGGTGGACAGAACCGCGCTGGCCGTTCTCGTCTTCCTCGCCATCCTCGGGATAGCGGCTCAGCCACACTTCCTCGGCGGTGAACACCAGCACCGGCGCGGCATAGCGCACCAGCGCGTGGAACAAGAGGTCGAGCACCGTGCGATAGGCGTTGCGCGTGCCCGATTCCGGCCCGTCGCAATAAAGGCTGTCCTTGCGGATATCGAAGAAGAACGCGGACAGGTCCTCGTTGCAGAAATCGACCAGCAGGCGGGTGTAGGTGTTGAAGTCGTAAGCCTCGGCGGCCGCCTTCAGCTTGCGGTCGAGCTCGGCCAGCAGCGCCAGCACATAAACCTCAAGCTCGGGCAACTCGCCCGCATCGCTCATGTCGCCCACGAAGCCATCGAGCGCGCCGAGCAGATAGCGGAAGGTGTTGCGCAGCTTGCGGTACTGGTCGCCGACGCCTTTCAGGATCTCGTCACCGATGCGGTGATCCTCGGTGAAGTCGACCGAAAGCGCCCATAGGCGGACGATGTCCGCGCCGTAGGTTTCCATCACCTTCAGCGGATCGACCGTGTTGCCGAGGCTCTTGGACATCTTCTTGCCCTTGGCATCCATCGTGAAGCCGTGGGTGAGAACCTGATCGTAAGGCGCGCGGCCCCGCGTGGCGCAGCTTTCCAGCAGCGAGGACTGGAACCAGCCGCGATGCTGGTCCGATCCTTCGAGGTAGAGATTTGCGGGCCATTGCAGGTCCGGCCAGCGCCCGCTTTCAAGCACGAAGGCATGGGTGCAGCCGCTATCGAACCACACGTCGAGAATGTCGGTGACCATCTCGTAGTCGTCGGGGTTGTGATCCGGGCCGAGGAAGGCTGCCTTGTTGGCGCTGTTCCACGCGTCCATGCCTTCCGCGTTCACGGCGGCGACGATGCGGGCGTTGACTTCGGCGTCTTGCAGGTAGGAGCCGTCAGGCCGCACGAAGAGCGTGATCGGCACGCCCCAGGCGCGCTGGCGCGAGAGCACCCAGTCGGGCCGCCCCTCGACCATCGCGCCGATGCGGTTGCGGCCCTTTTCGGGGATGAACTGGACACGGGCGATTTCGGCGGTGGCATTGCCGCGCAGGGTGGAGCCGTCGCCCAGATCGCGGTCCATCGGCACGAACCACTGCGGGGTGCAGCGGAAGATCACCTTGGCCTTGGAGCGCCACGAATGCGGGTAGGAGTGCGCGTAATCTGCGCTCGCCGCGAGCAGCGCGCCTGCTTCGTGCAGGTCCGAGCAGATCGGGCCGTCGGGCGCGTTGAACTTGGGGTTGATGACGCTCATGCGGCGCTCATCCGCGCCGCCCAGCCACGGCCAGTCGTCGCGGTAGCGCCCGTCGTCCATCACCGCGAAGACGGGGTTGATGCCGTTCGCCTTGCACAGATCGAAGTCGTCCTCGCCGTGATCGGGCGCCATGTGGACGAGGCCGGTGCCGCTGTCGGTGGTGACGAAGTCGCCGGGGAGCAACGGGCGCGGGGCCGCATAGAACCCGCCAAGGTGGTGCATCGGGTGGCGGGCGAGGGTGCCGGCGAGGTCTGCGCCTTTGAAGCGTCCGCCCTTCACGCCGAGCGCGGGGAAGACTTCGACCGCTGGCCCGACAGCACCCTCGACATTGATTTTCGACAAGGCTGCATTCAGCCGGGCCTTGAACGCTTCGACCAATTCCTTGGCGACCAGAATTCGGGTGCAGTCATCTGGCAGCCCTGCGGCTTCGGCCGCCTCGGCGGTCGCTACCTTGCCGGACTGCGGAGACGCACCGTCTACGGCACCCGCCTCATAAACGATGTCGAGCAGTTCATACTCAACCTCCGGCCCATAAGCCAAAGCCTGGTTCACCGGGATCGTCCAAGGCGTCGTCGTCCAGATCACCGCGTGGGCGCCGATCAGTTCAGGGATCGGCGATTCCACAATCTCGAACGCCACGTCGATCTGGGTCGAGGTGATGTCCTCGTATTCGACCTCCGCTTCGGCCAGCGCGGTCTGTTCGACCGGCGACCACATCACCGGCTTCGAGCCGCGATAGACATTCCCCGCCTCGGCCAGCTTCAGCAGCTCGGCGACGATCACCGCCTCGCTCTCTTTCTGCATGGTGAGGTAGGGGTGGTCCCAATCGCCCATGATGCCGAGGCGCTTCAGCTGCCCGCGCTGCGTATCGACCCAGCGCTGCGCATAGGCGCGGCACTCGTTGCGGAACGCCATGACCGCTGCCTCGTCGCGATCCTTGCCGGTGAGGACGGGCTTGGCCTTCTTCTCCTTGCGGTACTGCTCCTCGACCTTCCACTCGATGGGGAGGCCGTGGCAGTCCCAGCCCGGCACGTAAGGCGCATCGCGGCCCAGCAAGTTCTGGGTGCGGCAGACCATGTCCTTGAGGATGTGGTTCAGCGCATGGCCCACATGAATGTCGCCATTGGCGTAGGGCGGGCCATCGTGGAGGATGAACTTCTCGCGGCCACGGCGCGCAGTGCGCAGCGCATCATAGAGGCCGATGGCTTCCCAGCGCGCCGCAATGCCCGGCTCCTTCTGGGGGAGGCCGGCCTTCATGGGGAACTCGGTCTTCGGCAGGAAGACGGTGTCCCGGTAATCGCGCGCTGCGGTATCTTCGGTCATAGCGCCTGCGCGCTTAGAAGCCGCCGCGCCTCGGCGCAATCCTTGTCCATCTGGGTGATCAGCGCGTCGAGGCTGTCAAACTTCGCCTCGCCGCGCAGGTAGTGGTGGAAGGCCACCTCGATCTCCTGCCCGTAGAGGTCGCCGGAGAAATCGAAGAAGAAGGGTTCGAGCAGCTCCTTGGGCGGTTCGAACTGCGGGCGGATGCCGATATTGGCCGCGCCGTGGAGCACCTCGCCCGTGGCAAGGATGCGGCCCGTCACTGCGTAGATGCCGTATTTCGGGCGCAGGTAATTCTCGACCCCGAGGTTGGCGGTGGGATAACCGATGGTGCGCCCGCGCTTGTCGCCGTGTTCGACGATGCCGCGGATCGCGAAGGGCCGGGTGAGCAGGCGCGCGGCTTCCTGCGGGTCGCCTTGGCGCAGCGCCTCCCGGATGCGGCTGGAGGAGACAACCTCGCCGCCTGCCGCCACCGGCTCTACCACCCGCGATTGCAGGCCAAGTTCGCCGCCCAGCGTGCGGAGCAGATCGACATTGCCCTTTGCCCCCTTGCCGAAGGTGAAATCGCCGCCGGTCACCACCCCGTGTGCGCCGAAACGCTCCAGCAGGATGGCGCTGATGAAGTCCTCTGCGCTCGTGCCCGCAAGCTCGGCATCGAAGTGGAACACCAGCATCGCGGTTGCGCCCGCCGCCAGATATAATTCCTGCCGCTGCTCCAGCGTGGTCAGCTTGAACGGCGGCACATCGGGGCGGAAGAAGCCGACCGGATGCGGATCGAAGGTGGCGATGATCGAGGGGCGGCCTTCGCCTTGCGCCCAGCGGATCGCCTCGCCCGCCACAGCCTGGTGGCCCAGATGGAACCCGTCAAAATTGCCGAGCGCAATGATGGCGCCCCGCAGCGCCTCGGGCATGGGATCGCGGTGATCGAGCCAGCGCATCAGTTTGCGCTCCCGCGGCGATAGGTGAGGAAGGAATAGGCGGGCGTATCGCCCTGTCCCGCATGATCCTCGCGCGCGGCCTCATGCCATTCTGGGCCGAGTTCCGGCATGAAAGTATCGCCTTCGTAATCGGCATGGATCTGGGTCAGTTCAACGCGACCCGCGCCGCGCAGGAACAGATCGAACACCGCCGCCCCGCCGATGATCGCGACCATATCGCTGTCCCCGCCCGCCAGCGCCAGCGCGGCTTCGGGCGTGTGGACGACCTCGGCTCCGGCAGCGGCCCAGCCCGCGTCGCGCGTCAGGACGATATGGCGGCGGCCGGGCAGCAGGCCGGGCAGGCTCTCGAAGGTCTTGCGGCCCATCACCATCGGCCGTCCTGTTTCCTTTGGCCCCATGGTCAGCGCCTTGAACCGCTTGAGATCGGCAGGCAGCCGCCACGGAAGGTCGCCATCCTTCCCGATCGCGCCATTGGCGGCGCGGGCATAGATCAGCACAATTTCGGGCGTCATTTCAGCACGTGCCCCACGCGGGTGACGTGGCCCATCTTGCGCCCCTCGCGCACTTCGGCCTTGCCGTAGAGATGCAAATGCGGCTCGCCCGATTCAGCCAGAATGGCGTGGGCCTGCAACGCCTCGGCGCCAACGATGTTGCGCATTTCAATCGCCTCGAAGCGGGTCTTGGTCACCCCCAGCGGCAGGCCGCAGATCGCGCGGATGTGGTTTTCGAACTGGCTGGTGGCCGCGCCTTCGATGGTCCAGTGGCCCGAATTGTGCACCCGGGGCGCCATCTCGTTGAAAAGCGGGCCTTCCCGCGTGGCGAAAAACTCCAGCGTCAGCACGCCGACATAGCCCAGCGCCTCGGCAACCTTCGCCGCCAGCGCGCGCGCGGCCGGCACCTGTGCTTCAACTACCGCGCCCGCAGGCAGGACCGAGCGTGCCAGCATTCCGCCATCGTGGAGGTTGGCGGTCGAATCCCAGAACCTCACCTCGCCGTCGCGCCCACGCACCAGAATCACCGAGAATTCCGTTTCGTAGGTGACGAAGCCTTCATAGATGCAGGGGACGCCCGGAAAAGCGAGCGTGCCGGCTTCCAGCACCGACCGCACGCGCCACTGGCCCTTGCCGTCATAGCCATCACGTGCAGTCTTGAGGATGCCGGGAATGCCGACATTGCTGATGGCCGCGGCAAGATCCCCGGCGCTTTCAACCCTGGCATAGGGCGCGGGGGTTCCGCCCAGTTCGGCGGCGAAATGCTTTTCGCGCAGCCTGTCCTGCGCGATTTCCAGGGCCTGCACGGGACAGGCGAGCAGGGCGGCGGGAAGGCTGCCGACAGTGCTGACGGGGACGTTCTCGAACTCCCAGGTCACCACATCGCAGCCTTGCGCGAACCGGGCGAGCGCGGCGGCATCGTCCCAATCGGCAGTGATGAAGGCGCTGCACGCATCGGCGGCGACATTATCGCCCTCGGGCGCGTAGCCGACCACGCGGTAGCCGAGCTGGAGCGCGGCCACGGCCATCATCCGGCCCAGCTGTCCGCCGCCCAGAATGCCGATGGTGGAACCTGCAGGCAGCATCAGTCTTCCGGCACCTCGCCGACAGCCGCAGTCTTGGCCGCGCGCCAATCCTGCAACCGCTCGGACAGGGCCTCGTCGCCCAGCGCAAGGATCGAGGCTGCGAGCAAGCCTGCGTTCTTCGCCCCCGCTTCGCCGATTGCCAGCGTCCCGACAGGAATCCCGCCGGGCATCTGCACGATCGAGAGCAGGCTATCCATGCCGCTCAGTGCCTTGGATTGCACCGGCACGCCCAGCACCGGCAGATGGGTCATGCTGGCGATCATGCCGGGCAGATGCGCTGCGCCGCCCGCGCCTGCGATGATGACGCTGAAGCCTTCCCCCTCGGCACCCTTGGCGAAGGCGACCATCCGGTCAGGCGTGCGGTGGGCCGAGGTGATGCGCGCCTCATAGGGCACTTCCAGCTCGTCCAGCACCTCGGCGGCGGCCTTCATGGTCGGCCAGTCCGACTGGCTGCCCATGACGATTGCGACCTTGCCCCCGGTTACTTCCATCATGCGTCCTTCAGGTAATAGCGGCTTCCCGTGGGCGCGCTGCCATCGAAGTCATAGATGATCGGCTGGCCGGTGGGAATCTCGAGATCGGTGATGTCGTCGTCCGAGATGCCCGACAAGTGCTTCACCAGCGCGCGCAGGGAATTGCCGTGGGCGGCGATGATCACTGTCTCGCCGCGCGCCAGCACCGGCAGGATCGTGCCCTCCCAATAAGGCAGCACGCGTTCAATGGTGAGCTTGAGGCTTTCGGTGTTCGGGATCGCGATCCCGGCATAGCGCGGGTCCGACGCCAGATCGAAGGCGCTCCCCGCTTCCAGCACCGGCGGGGGAATGTCGAAGCTGCGACGCCAGATCTTGACCTGATCGTCACCGTGCTTCGCGGCAGTCTCCGCCTTGTCGAGGCCGGTGAGGCCGCCATAATGCCGTTCATTCAGGCGCCAGTCCTTGACCTCGGGGATCCACAACCGCCCCGCCGCTTCCAGCGCCAGATGCAGCGTGCGGATCGCGCGGGTCTGGAGCGAGGTGAAGGCGTAGGTGGGCAGCACGCCCTTGTCCTTCAGCAGCACGCCGGCGGCCGAAGCCTCGGCCACGCCCTTTTCCGTGAGGTCGACATCCCACCAGCCGGTGAAGCGGTTTTCGAGGTTCCACTGGCTTTGGCCGTGGCGGACAAGGATCAGCTTGGGCATTTTGTCTCCGGTTGCCGGGCAGCGGGTGGCCAGGTCCTCTAAGGCAAATAGAGCGCGCTCCGTTAGCTTTCGTCGGGGCGATTGGAAAGCGATTCCGTCGCGCCCGAATCACCGGGCACCTGCGATGCCGCACGGCTCTGGGCCTTCCGCCGCCGCAGGTTCTCGCGCAGCTTGGCGGCGAGACGCTCTTCGCGGGATATATTCTTGCGGCGTTCTTCACTCATGCGAAATGCATTGGCCTTATGGCTCTGCCTCTTCAAGTCCGCTTGACATAGCGAGGCGGCGCGACAATAGGGCGCGCCTGTTCCGGCGCTGCTGTAGCTCAGTGGTAGAGCGCACCCTTGGTAAGGGTGAGGTCGGGAGTTCAATCCTCCCCAGCAGCACCAGATCCCGCAAGGCCTTGCCCGGGATTGCCGGAAACAGTCTTTTCCCATCGCCCCGGTTATTCCGCAATCCAACCCGGTCGATCGGCGTGGGTCGATAACCTCCGGCCTTTCGGCGACACAGCACCGATTGGGGTAGCTATGGAGACGTGGAAAGCCAGGCTCGCCACAACAGCAATGGCGTTGTTCGTCGCCAATGGCTGGTAGTCCCACTCCCCCACCGAGCTAGGCGGGCAAAGACAGCCGGGAGGCCGTAGAGCAGGGGAGTAGAAGAATCCGCATTTCTGATGTTCTTGCGCGGAACTGAAACGAAATTGCAAAAACCCTGTTGACCGAATCACGAACCGCTCATAGACGGCCTCCACCGACGCGGCGCTGACGGCTTTCACCGCCACCGCATCGCTCGGTCGCCAACAAGTAGCGGATGCCCGGTCCCCCGGTGTTAAGTCGGGGAGTGCATGGTTGTCCGTTATTAGTGTCTGGTGGTTCTTTGACATTGTTGTTTTTTGATGAAGGGACATGTGGGCGACGGCGCCCGGTCCGGGG
>CALRJK020000003.1:0-465234 GCA_943367535.1 Synechococcus sp. UW140
CGCAACCGCGCGCGCCAGCGTGCCGCGCCCGCTGCCGCCCAGCGCGGCGAGTGCAAGGTCATCGATGATCACCACGTCAACGTCGCGCAGGGACGCCGCGTCGAGCCGCACCTCGCCCTCACCCAGATCCACCCCGCCGCCTGCATCGAGCCGGCTCGCAAGATCAAAGCCCGCGTCCCCGGCCCAGCGGCGCAGATATTTGGCCTCGGGAGAAGGCGCGCCGATCAGGGCCACCCGCAAGGGTTTGGGGCCTGCAAGGGTGCGCAGCGGCACGGGCGTATCGGAGACGATCCGCTTGTCCGGCCCGCGCAGCCGCACAGTGAAGGTCGCCAGCCCCTCGGCCCGCGCTGTCCCGCCAAGGGTGAAGCTGCCCTCGCCCCCGATGTCCCGCGCATCGATGCGGCGGCCTGCGGGATCGAGCAGTTCTGCCGTCCCGCCCTCCAGCCCCGCCGCCTCTCCGCCCATAGCAAACACCGCGCCTGCGGGCGTATCGGCAGGAGGATCAAGCCGGATCAGACCGCGCGGGGTAGGCAGCGGCGTAAAGCGCACGGGAAGGCCCGCATCAGCATCGCGGTCGCGCGCCGCAAGTCCGCGCCCGAGGATGCGGATGCGCTGCACCTGTCCATGGCGTCGCAGCGCGGTGGCCAGATCGGGCACCCGCTCCGCTCCGGCAAGCGCGGGGGCTTCGGGCAGGGCCACCAGCCGTTCGCCCGGCCTCGCGCGGGTTGTGGCGGGCGTTTCGGCGGTGGCGACCAGCAGCGTCTCGCCGCCGAGGGGAAGCTGCGGCGGGAACAGCGCCAGATACAGCGCCGCCCCGCTCGCAAGGCTGAGCACCGCGAGCGCCCAGCCCGCAAGCCCGCGCCGCAACAAGGCCAGCCGCACGGCAGCCGCCAGCGCACCGGCCCCCACCAGCAGCGCGGCGAGCGTTTCGGGCGCGAGCAAAGCCGGGGGCATCAGCGCAGCCCTTCAAGATAACGGCGGCCCAGCGTGCCCCCATCGGAGCGGCGGCGTACGGCGGCAGGCGGGCGGGTGAGCACGCTCCACAAGGCCCCGCGCAGCTTCTCGCGGGCAGCGCGAGAGTCCGGATCGCCGCGCAAGCCGTCAATCGCGGCCAGCACGCCCAGCGGATCGCGGATGCGCCCGCCATTGCCGCGCACCCAGCGTTCCAGCCCGGCAAGGTCGATCGCGCCGGGCGCAGCAAGCGCGCGCCACGCCGTTGCAGGCACCGCGTCATCAATTGCGAAAGGCACGACTTGGGCGCCCCGCCCGACAATGCCGACGCGCTTGCCCGTCAGCCGCCGCGTCATGTCGATGGGCGGCTGCTGCGAACCGATGCGCGGCAGATAGATGCGCGTCGCCTGCTGGACCTTCTTGATGTAATCGAGCGCCTTGTTCTCAAACGGCAGCGCCGCTTCGGGCTTGCCCATGCGAAGGTTCACCTCCGCCTCCCACATCGCATCGAGCGCCAACTTGAGCAGGTTGCGCGTATCGGGATCGAGCAGGGTTGCCGCCTCGCTTTCGTCATGGGTGTGGCCATAATCGGCCAGCACATTGCCGAGATCGCCGAACACCGGGCTTTCGGGCGCCGTGCCGTGATCGTGGCCATCCCCGTCGTGATGCTCGGGTTCCTTCGGCTCGTCCTTGTCGGAGGTCGGCATTGGCGGCTTGGGTGTTTCTTCAGCCTCCATGCCGACAAACTGGCCATAGCGCAGCCGCAGCAGGCGTTGATCGACGCCGATGGTGTCCGAGCGCAGCAGGAATTCATCGGCCGACAGGGCTTTGCGCTGTTTGATCAGCGCCTCGGTATCGATGATCACCTGCCGCTGGCTGCGGAAATAGGCGGGCATTTGCTGCTTGGCCATGAGGTCCAATCCCTCGGCTTCCTGCGGGCGCGGGGCGGGATAGCGCAAGATCGCCGCCGGGCCGCGCACCACCTGCGGGCCGGGCGAGCGGGTGTCGGCAATCGTCAACTGCGCCACCAGATCGCTGCCCGGCACAAGGCCATAGGCGGCCAGCGGCAGATCGATCACGAAGCGCCGCCGCTTGGGATCGCCGGCTCCGCGCACGGTCTGCGTCCTTTCGGCAAAGCGCACATTCTCGCCCTCGCCGATGGCGGTGGTGAGGGTGAGGCGGGCGAGGGTGTCGACCGCGTAATCGTCGCTCGCCTCGAAGATGATGCGCCAGCCGCGCTGCCCCGGGCTCATGGTGACAAGGCCCGAGGCAGGCTCGATCAGGCGCACCTGCGGGGGCTCGTCGGGCACCGGTTCGAGGCGGTGGGCGGGCAGATCGCCGCGCATCCCTAGCGCGGTGACCCGGTAGAGCGAGGGCACATCAAGCCGAAGGGCGCCGCTCCACCCGTCGGCGCCCTGTGTGAGCGCGAGACGCTGGCCGCCGATCAGTTCCAGGGCGGCGTCAGCGGGTTGGGGGGCAAAGGCGAAGGTCCACTCGATCCGCGATCCGGCAGGCGCGCGGATATCGAGGCTGTCCGAATAGCGCGGTGCAAGGCCCGTATAGGCTGGCGGCACGATCCGCACCCGCTGTCCGGTGAGGCGCGGCGCGCCCGGTGCGGCGGCTGTGGTGTCAGCCACGGGAGCGAGCGGGCGCGGGGCGCTATCCTGCATCTGCCACAGGGCAATCGCCGCCAGCGCGGCTGCGCCGAGGCCCCATGCAAGGGCGATGCGGCGGCGGGGCCATCGGTCGGCAAGGCTGGCGGGTTCAATCTCGGCGACGCGCGCGGCGATGCGTGATGCCTGCAAGGCTTCAAAGGCTGAGCGGGTGGCGGGCGCGAAGACCAGCGCGGCGCTGTCCTCCAAAGCGGCCTCGCGCGCGTTGAGGCGGCGCACCAGCCAGCTCGGGTCAAACCGGGCGGCACTGCGGGAGGCGGCCCAGCCAAGCACCCCTGCGCCAAGGGCCAGCATCGCCGCAGATGCCATGAACCCAGCGAGCGCCCACCCCAGCACCGCCAGCACCAGCACCAGCGGCGCGCCCAGCAGCACCGCCTCGCCCGCAGCGCGGCGGCGGGCAGGGGCGAGCCAGACGTTGGGGCTAAGCTCGCGGCTCACGGCGCAAACCTTTTGGCGCGGGTCGCCAACAGACGTTCGGCACCGAAGGCCAGCGCAATCAGCACCGCCAGCCATGCGCCAAGTTCGCGCGGGGGGAGCGGGTAAGGCGCTGCACCTGCGACCGGCGCGGCGGCGGCGGCGGCAAGGCGCGCAGGCGGCGGTGCGGGGGGCGAGACGAGATCGCGCAAGGCGGCGGCGAACCCCGGCGCGACCAGATCGGGCATCGCGGCGGGCTCGAGCGGGCGGGTGAATCGCATCAGCCGCCCTGCGCCCAGCACCCCGCCTTCGACCAGAATGTCGCCTGCTTCGTCGGTCCACAACGGGCTGCTGGCGGCAGGCATGGCGACTTCAGCGGCGGGGCCAAGCAGCGCGGTGCCGCCCGCGCTGACCCAGTCGGTCACGCGCTGCGGCACGGGGCCGGGGGTGAGCCAGATCAGGATGTGATCTTGCGGCGGGGGCGTGCCCGAGGCTTCGGCGGTGAATTGCGGCTTGCCCTCCCAAGCGGCGGCGGCGGCGCGGAAATAGCGGACGGCCCCGGCTTGTCCTTCGGCATGGCGCACGGCGAGGGCAGGTGCGGGTGCTTCAGGCGCGTCCGTGTCCGAAGCGCCCGCGACCACCTGCCACGTGACCTTGCGGGTGAGGCGCAGCTCTCCGGCATCCACCCCGTCCACCACCGGCGGCACGAGGATCGTCAGCGGTGCGCCCGGCGGCTGTTCGGCATCGAACTGGCGGATCAGGCTGTAGAGCGGCACGCGGGCCTTGGGCGGGGATGAATCAAGCGCGGGAAAACCCGGCGCGATCCAGCGCAGATCCGCCTCGGCGCCCGCTGCCTTGCGGGCTGCTGCCACATCCACCCCGGGCGCCACCAGCACGCGGGCGCTGTCGTCCTCCCACCCCAGCACCGCCGGGCGCGCCAGTAGGAGAGCCAGCAGAGCCACCAGCAGCAGCCGCAGCGCCAGCAGCAGCCATTCATCGAAGCGGATGCGCTGCTTGGGCCGGGGCAGCGCCGCCAGCCAGCGCATCGCTGCAAAATCGACCGGCACATCCTCGGTCCGCCGCCGGAGATGGATGACCAGCGGCACGATCAACGCCGCCAGCGCCGCAAGGCCGATCGGGGCGAGCAGCAGCGGGGTCACGCGGGCAGGCCTCCGCGTCCGAAGAACACGTGCAGCGGCTGGTCGATCGCTTCGTCGATCACATGGGCGGTGTGGCGGATGCCCGCCGCATCGAGCCGTTCATGGAGGGCTGCGCGGGCCTCGGCAAAGCGGGCGAGGAAGTCGCTGCGCAGGCCCTTGCCGTCCCCGATCAGGTCCGCGCCGGTTTCAGGATCGATAAAGCGGTAGCCGCCGTCGAACGGGAAATCGCGCTCCTCCACCGTGAGCATCTGCACGCAAAGCACCTCGCGCCCCGCCTTGGCGAGACGTTCGATCATGGCGATGCCGCCGTCGTCGAAGCAATCGGAGATGAACAGTACGAGATCGTTCGCCCCGATCCGCTCCCAAAGCGGCGCAAGGCCAGCAGCAGCGGGGAAGGTGCCCGCGCCCTCCAGCCGCGACAGTTCGATCTGCATCCGTTCGAACTGTCCGCGGCCCCGGTGCGGGTCGGCGACCACCAGGCCGCTCTCACGCAAGGCGATCCAGCCGAAGCGGTCGCCCTGCATCAGGGCAAGCTGCGCGGTGCACAGGGCAAGCAATTTGGCCGCCTCAATCCGCGCAAAATCGGGGCGGGCCCGGTCAGCCTGCGCCATCGAGGCGCTGGCGTCGATCAGGATCCACACCGCAATCGGGCTTTCCTCCTCGGCTTCGCGCACGAAGAAGCGGTCCGATCGGGCGAAGAGCTTCCAGTCAATCCGTCGCGGCTCATCACCCGGCTCGTAGGCGCGGTATTGCGCGAATTCGAGGCCGGAGCCCTTGTTGCGGCTGGGGTGTATCCCGAAGCCGCGATCGCCCACGTCACGCCGCGTCCGCAGGCTCAGGCGTTTCAGCCGGCTGCGGATTTCGGGCGGAATGGTGAGCGGCGCGCGCGCCATGGATCAGGCCGAAGGCGCAGGCAGATGGGCGAGCAGTGCGGCCACAATATCGTCCGCGCTCTTGCCCTCGGCCTCGGCCGCGAAACTCAGCAGCAGGCGGTGGCGCAAGACGGGGGCGGCGAGTGCCGCAATATCCTCGCGCGTGGCGGCAAGCCGCCCGTGGAGCAGCGCGCGCGCCTTGGCGCACAGCACCAGCGCCTGTCCCGCACGCGGCCCTGCGCCCCAGCGCACATAATCGGCCACCGCCCCCGGGGCCTGCGCGTCACCGGGCCGCGTTGCGCGCACCAGCGTGGTGATCCATTCGAGCAAATCGTCCGAAAGATACACCTCGCGCACATCGGCTTGCAGCGCCAGCACATCGGCGGCCTGCATCACGCAAGGCACCGCCTCGCCCGCCTTGCCGGTGGTCATGGCGAGAATGTCGCGTTCTTCCGCTGCGGTGGGATAGCCGACGCGCACCAGCAGCAGGAAGCGGTCAAGCTGGGCTTCGGGCAGGGGATAGGTGCCGGCCTGCTCCAGCGGGTTCTGCGTCGCCAGCACGAAGAAGGGCTTGGGCAGCTGATAGGTCTGCCCGCCATAGCTGACGGTCTTTTCCTGCATCGCCTCAAGCAGCGCGGCCTGGGTTTTGGGGGGCGTGCGGTTCAATTCGTCCGCCAGCAGCAGGTTGGTGAACACCGGGCCTTTCTGGAAGCGGAAAGACCGGTGGCCGGTGCCGTGGTCTTCCTCCAGCAGTTCGGTGCCGAGAATATCGCTCGGCATCAGATCGGGGGTGAACTGGACGCGCCGGAAATCAAGCTCCAGCGCCTCGCCCAGCGTGCGCACCAGCAGCGTCTTGCCGAGGCCCGGCACGCCTTCGAGCAGGCAATGCCCGCCTGCCAGCAGCCCGATCAGCAATTGCTCCACAACATCGCCCTGCCCGACGATCGCGGTGGCGATTGCGCGCTTCAGCTCGCCAAGTTTGGCCGTGCGCTGTTCGATTGCCGCGGCCGTGCCCGCGCCTTGCTGTGCCACCTGTGCAGATCCTTCAATTGCTGAGCGCATACATGATGATGTTCACGCCGAAACGGGTGTTATCCTCGGCGAGAAAGCGCTTGTTGCGCCAGTCGTAGTCCCATTCGCAGCCATAGTCCTTGTTGCTGTAGAGCAAGCCAAGGCGGCCGTTGATGGTAATGCCCTTGAGGTAATCGTGAATAAGGTCATCGCCCCATCCGTTGAGTTCAAACGAGGTCGCGGGCGGGCCCTTGAAGGTGAAGAAGCTCGAATAAAGCGGGTGATCGTTCGGCAGCTTCTTCAGCGACGCAGGCCCGAAAATCGACGCCATCTGCGCCTCGAACGACTTGGCGAACAATCCATCGATATCGTGGTTGCAATCATCCACGAACACGAACCCGCCGTTCCTGACATAGCGTTCGAAATTGCGGCGTTCTGCGTCAGAGAATTCGACCGCCTTGTGCCCCGCCAGATAGCAGAACGGGGCAGACAGCATCGCCGGATCGGAGAGGGCCACGACGCGTTCCTCGGGATCGACGCGCAGGGTGGTGTAATCGATCAGCGAGGTGATGAGATTGGCGGGCATCCGCTGGTCAACATCCCAGTCGCCCGAGTTGTATTTGAGGCGGGTGAACCAGAAATCATACCCGCCCGCCACGCGCTGTGCAGCGGCGAGCGGCCCGGCAAATGCTGCCGCCGCAAGCCCTGCTGCGGCGCTGCGCAGGAAGGCGGCGCGGGTCATGGCCGTGTTGCTCATGAAACCCGCGCGCGTCCCTTGTCCCGCTGTCTTAAACGGCGTCGGACAGCGAGGTGAAGGTGAAGTCCCGGATCTTCATCGGCGGCAGCAGCATCGAGCCGCCCTCGTCCGCCTTGACCCGCACCGCCTTGCCCAGCTCCTCGATATTGTTGAGCATGATCACCGGGCTTTCGTTGAAGCGGAAGTTCTTGATCGGATACTTCAGCTGGCCGTTCTCGATGTAGAAGGTGCCATCGCGGGTCAGGCCGGTCAGCAGCACGGTCTGCGGATCGACCATGCGGATGTACCAGGTGCGGGTCAGAAGGATGCCGCGCTCTGTCCCGGCGATCAGATCGGCGGTCGACTTGGTGCCGCCTTCCATGATGACATTGCCCCAGCCCGCCTTCTCGGGCTTGCCCTGCTTTTGCGACCAGTAACGCGAATATTCCAGGTTGGCGACCTTGCCGCCTTCGATGATGCTGGCCTTTTCACGCGGCAGGCCATCGCCGTCCCACGGCAGGGCCGGGCAGAGCGGGTGCCAGGGATCGGTGTAGATGTTGATGCGCGGATCCATGATCTGCTCGCCGATCTTGTTGCCGCCGCCCTGCTTGGACAGGAAGCTGCGCCCTTCATCGGCCGAGCGTGCATCGAAGAAGTTCATCATGAAGCTGATGAGCCCTGCCGCTGCCGCCGGTTCGAGGATGACGGTGTACTTGCCCGGCTCCAGCGCCTGCGCATCGACGGAAGCGGCCGCCTTGCGCATGGCGATCTGCACGTCCTTGGCAGCGTCAAAGGTTTCGACGTCCTGCACATTGGTGCCGACCCAGCCCGAACCGCGCCCGTCTTCGGTGCGCACGGTGCAGGTGTAATCGGCGATGGTCGATTGCTGGTAGCCGAAATTGCCCTTGGAGTTGGCGTGCGCAAAGAAGCTGTGCCCGTCTTCAAGGAAGCCCGCCGCGATCAGCTTGCGTTCGCGGCAGGGCAGGATCGAGGCTTCGGCGATCTTGGCCCGCGCCTCGGCCGTCAGCGCGGCGGTCGCGGCGCTGAAGGTTTCGGTCGGGCGGTAGGTCTGCTTGCCCACTGGCGGCACATATTCCGGGTTCTCCGGCGCCAGCTTGGCCAGATCTTCCGCACGGCGCACCACGCGTTCGAGCGAGGCATCATCGAACTGGTTGATCGAGGCGGTGCCCACGCGCTTGCCGAAAGCCACCTCGACGCCGAGCTCGGTGTCATCGACGATCCCGGCGGTGGAGATATCATTGCGGGCAAAGCGGACATTGCCCTGAATGCTGCCCCCCAAAGTGGCGATGGTGTTATCGGCGGTCGAGAAGGCGATCACCTTGTCGAGAATGGCCTTGGCTTCGCTTTCCGAAAGGATGCTCATGTCAATTGTCTCCTTTTCGCAGCTCAGCCGAGCGACCGGGCGGTGTTGATGACGTTGATCCCGTCAAAGCGGGTGGTGGACGAACCGTGGCTTACGGCCGAGACCTGGCTCGGCTGGCCCTTGCCGTCGAAGAACGATCCGAACATGCGGTAATCGCTTTCATCGCAGATAGCCGAACACGCGCCCCAGAATTCCGGCGTGCGCATCTGGTAGGCGACATCCTCGATCATGGGGCCAAGCTTGCCGTTCTTGATCTCGTAGAACACCGTCCCGCCGAACTGGGCGTTGTAGCGTTGCTGGTCGATCGAGAAGGAACCGCGTCCGGCGATGTAGATGCCGTTTTCGACGCCCGCGATCATGTCGGTCGGGGTCATCGGGGTCTTGCCCGGCGCGAGGCTGACGTTGGCCATGCGCTGGAACTGCACGCTGCTCCAGCTATCGGCATAGCAGCAGCCGTCCGAGGCGTCCTTGCCGACGATATGCGCCTGATCGCGGATCGTCTGGTAATCGACGAGGATCCCGTCCTTCACCAGATCCCAGCGCTTGGTCTTCACGCCTTCATCATCGAAGGCGACCGCGCCGAGGCTGCCGGTCTGGGTCTTGTCGGCGAACAGGTTCACGATCTCGCTGCCATACTTGAAGGCGGAATCGCGCTTGTCCATTGTGGCGAAGCTGGTGCCGGCGTAGTTCGCTTCGTAGCCAAGCACGCGGTCGAGTTCGAGCGGGTGGCCGACGCTTTCGTGGATCGTCAGGCCCAGATGGTTCGGGTCGAGCACCAGATCATATTTACCGGGCTTCACCGAAGGCGCCTTGAGCTTGGCCTGCGCGTCCTGCGCTGCGGCGACAGCGTCTTCCTTCATGTCATAGGACATGCCGTAGGTGGTGAGGCCGTTGGACAGCACGAACTTGTCTTCGCTCCGGCCGTCCATGTATTCATAACCGAGGCCCATCGGTGCCGACAGACCCTCGCGCGAACGGAACTTGCCGGTGGTGGTGTCAACCGCGGTGACGGTGAAGGGCGCCCAGATGCGGTGCACGTCCTGATCGATGTAGGACCCGTCGGTGGATGCGAAATACTTCTGCTCGTTTACAAGGAACAGCAGCGAGTTGACGAAGTTGGCCCCTGCATTCATCGCCGCGTCGTTGACGCTCATCAGCAGATCGACCTTTTCGGCGATGGGCACTTCCATCGCGTTCTTCTTGATCGGGGTGCGCCAATTGACTTCGCCCACGCCGGGAGTGGGGGCGAGCTTGACGGGGGCGGACTGGATGCGGGCATTGGCCTTGGCCATCGCGGTCGCCTGCCGGGCAGCTTGGGCCACGGCATCGGCGGTCATCTCATTGGTCGCGGCAAAGCCCCATGCGCCGTCCGCGATTACGCGCACGCCGGTGCCGGTGCTTTCGGTGTTGACGATGTTCTGGACGTTGCGTTCGCGGGTGATGACGAACTGGCGCAGATAGCGGCCCACGCGCACATCGCAGTAACTCGCGCCAGCACCGGTCGCGGCGGAAAGCGCGGCATCAGCCAGCGTCTTCTTCACCGCGATGTCGATTTCGTCCTGCAGCTGGCTGGCGGCAATCGCCTTGCCGAAGATGGAGGGCGACAGCGCGGCACCTGTGAAAAAGGTGCTGAGCGCCAAGAAATCCCTTCGGTCCATGCAAAAACTCCCCGGTGCGGCCAGTCGTCCATCGGCGTGTTCCGAGGGGTGTTCCGGCGTTTGCTTTCGTGTTTGTCGAAAGGGGCAAGTGCAGCCGCAGGCAGCCTGTCACATTCCCCTGATCGCCGTGCACTATCAACCAGCGTGCAGGGCAGTGCAAGGGAGCCGACGAAGAGCCGGACTTAATCGACGAACGTTACGGGGAGCCAGGCGGGGCGCTGGCTATCCGCCGGTGGTGGTGGCCGCGGCGTAGCGTTCGGACACCTTGGCCCAGTCGACCACCTGCCACCACCCGTCGAGGTAATCGGCGCGGCGGTTCTGCCATTTGAGGTAATAGGCGTGTTCCCACACGTCATTTCCGATCACCGGCGTGCCCTTGGTTTCGACCACATCCATCAGCGGATTGTCCTGATTGGGGGTCGAGGTGATGGCCAGCTTGCCGTCCTTGCCGACGATCAGCCATACCCAGCCCGATCCGAACCGCGCCGTGCCTGCCGCCCGGAACGCGGCCTTGAACTTGTCCATCGACCCGAACTGCGCGTCAATCGCGGCGGCCAGCCCGGGCGAGACCGCGCCGACCTTGGCGGGCGGGGCCATGGTCGACCAGAAGAAGGTGTGGTTCCAGTGCCCGCCGGCATTGTTGCGGATCGCGGCCGGCAGCGTGCCCGCGCGCGCGACCAGTGCTTCAAGCGATACTCCCGCCAGCGCCGGATCGGCAGCCACCGCCTTGTTCAGATTGTCGACATAGGCCTGATGATGCTTGCCGTGGTGGATGCGCATGGTCTCGGCATCGATCACCGGTTCGAGCGCGTCTGCCGCATAGGGCAGCGGAGCGAGCGTGAAGGCGGCCGGGGCTGGAGCAGGGGCCGCAGCAGAGGGCGTCGTCTGGGCAAGCGCCGGGCTGGCGAGCGGCACAGCCATTGCAGCGCAGGAGGCCAGCAGAAGGGGAAGGGCACGCTTCATCGCAAATTCTCCAAGGGCAGGGGCCAGCATTCGCAAAGCATCATCGCACGCGCAAGGCCGCAGGGCTTTCGCATCATACAGGCCCGGACGCGGGAGGGATGCAAAATCGACAGGCTGACCGCGTGGCGGGGCGGGCGCCAGCCGTCTGCACAGGATCTGCACGCAAAGCGCACCGCATCCCCTCGGCCCCCGCCATCGCCTGCGCACAGCCGGGTGCGACTGCGGCGGTCCGACAACCGGAGGAACTCCATGCTGAGTGCTATCACCGCCCCTGCCCAAAGCCGCTTCAGCTTCGCGATCAAGCTGGCCGCTGCTGCTGCCCTGATCGCCTTGGGCGATGTGCTGTTTTACGGATTTGAGGGCGGATCGGTGCTGGGCCTGTTCGCGCTTGTGTGGCTGATCGTGGTGGCCGCAGCGCGCCCTGCGATGCGCCGCGCGCGCGCGGGGCTGACGGCGCTGGTTTGCGCAGGCTTTTATGCGCTGGTGCTGATCGCGGAGCCGGGGCCGCTGGCCGCCCTGTTGTTCCTGATCGCCATCGGCAGTGCGGCGCTGCTGGTGCGCCATGTGTTTGACCATGCGGGGCTGTGGGGGTTGCGGCTGGCCTTCCTGGGCATCCGCGCGCCGTTCGGCCCGCTGGCCGATCTGTGGCGCACCGGCACCCTGCCGGGCCGCAGCGGCGCATCTCTGGCGAGCGGGCTGCTGCTCAACATCGTCCTGCCGCTGGCGGGCGGCGCGCTGTTCCTTGCCCTGTTTGCCAGCGCCAACCCGGTGCTGGGCAACACGCTGGGCGCGATCAGCCTGCCTGACATGACAACCCTGTTGGAGCACAGCCTGCTGGCGATCCTGATCCTCGGCTTTATCTGGCCCACCCTGCGTCCGCGCGCGCTGCGCCTGAGCCACGGCGGGCGCGCCATCCTCCCGCGCCTGCCTGCTCCGCCGGTGACGATGGCGCTGGCGATGCTGGGCGTGTTCAACGCCGTGTTCGCGCTGCAAAACGGGCTGGATATCGCCTTCCTGTGGAGCAGCGCACCGCTGCCCGAGGGCGTGACGCTGGCCGAATATGCCCATCAGGGCGCCTATACCCTGATCGCCACCGCGCTGCTGGCAGGGCTGTTCGTGCTGCTGGTGCTGCGCCCCGGCACACCGATGGCGCAGCATCCGCTGGTGCGGCGGCTGGTGCTGGTGTGGGTGGGGCAGAACATCCTGCTGGTCGCCTCCAGCATGTTGCGCCTTGCCGATTACATCGCCGCCTATTCGCTCACCGAACTGCGGATCGCGGCGCTCGCGTGGATGGTGCTGGTGGCCACCGGTCTTGTGCTGATCTGCTGGCGCTTCATGACGGGCAAGAGCGCCGCGTGGCTGATCAACGCCAATGCGCTTGCCGCCGGGACCGTGCTGACCATATCGAGCATCGTCGATTACGGCGCGGTGGCGGCGCGCTGGAATGTCGATCACCAGCGCAGTTCCAGCGTCATGCTCGATCTGTGCTATCTCGAACGGCTGGAGAGCGCCGCACTGATCCCGCTGATCGATCTGCGCGATGCGCCGGTGGGGCCGGAGATGCAGGAACAGGCGCTGTTCCTTAGCGACCGGGCCTATCGCGAACTGGCCCTGCGCCAATCGGACTGGCAGGCATGGACACTGCGCGGCGCGCTGCGGCTGGCCGAGGCCGAGGCGATGCTGGCGGGCGATACCCGCAAGGCCGTCAAGGCACCGCACGGACGCGGCTGCGGCGGGAGCATCATCACGCCGCCCCCGCCGCCGCCTGCCGCTGATCCCGCATTGACGCGGGACGAAAACCCGTGATCTTGCAGGCCATGGCCCGCACCATCCTTGTCGTCGACGATGATCCGCATATCCGCCAATTGCTCGTCTTTGCGCTGGGCAAGGCAGGGCTGGCCGCGATCGAAGCGGGTGATGGCGAGGAAGCGGTGGCCCGCATTGCCGCCGATGCGCCCGATCTGGTGATCCTCGATATCAACATGCCGCGCATGGACGGGCTGGAGGTGTGCCGCCGGGTGCGCGCCACCAGCGCCGTGCCGATCCTGTTCCTGTCATCGCGCGATGACGAGATCGACCGGGTGCTGGGGATCGAACTGGGGGGCGATGATTATGTGGTGAAGCCGTTCTCCCCGCGTGAAGTGGTCGCCCGCACGCAGGCGATCCTGCGCCGGGCTGCGGGGGCCGCGCCTGCAAAGGTGGCCGAGGGGGAGGCGGCGATCATCCACCATGGCTGCCTGCAGCTTGATGGCGAAAGCTGGCGGGCGCATTGGGATGGCACCGAAGTGCCGCTGACAGTGACCGAGTTCTCGATGCTCAAGGCGCTCGCAGCGCGGCCGGGCAAGGTGTTCAGCCGCGACGAAATCATCGACCGGCTGCACGGCCCCGGCTTTGCGGTGACCGACCGCACCATAGACAGCCACATCCGCAACATCCGCGCCAAGTTTGCCAGCGTGGGCGCAGGCGACACGCTGATCGAGACCCGCGCCGGGATCGGCTACGCGCTCGGCCCCTGCAGCCGCGCATGATCGCAGCGGCCAAGGAATGGCTCAAGGCACGCTGGCCGCGCCTGACCTTGCGCACCATCGTGTTCGCCACGCTGTTCACCGTCGCCGCCCTGCCGGGGATCGCGGCGATGTTCCTGCGCGTTTACGAAAACACGCTGGTGCGCCAGACCGAGGCGGAGCTGGTCGCGCAAGGGGCGGCGCTGGCGGCAACCGCTGCGGCGCAGTGGCCCGGCGCAGGCGCGCAAGGCATGCCCGACCCGCGCGATCTGCGGCCCGAAGTGCCGACCATCGATCTCAGCTCCACGCCGATCCTTTCCGAGCGGCCCGCGCCGCAGCCCGTCTCCGCGCAGCCCGATCCGCAAGCCGCAGCGGCCACGCGCAGCCTTGCGCCGATCGCTGCCCGCACGCGGCAGGTGACGCTGTCCTCGATCATCCTGCTCGACCGCGCAGGCCTGATCGCCGGGGCGCGTGACGGCCAAAGCTTCGCCAGCCTGCCCGAAGTGCGTGCCGCGCTGGCAGGCGCTCCGCAAACCGTGCTGCGCCGCAATGGCGATTACCGCGCGGCCTATGATTTCGAATGGCTCAGCCGTGCTGCCGCGCTGCGGGTGCATCATGCGCGCCCCGTCGTGGTGGATGGCAAGGTGGTGGGCGTGCTGCTGCTGTCACGCTCGGCCCGTGCGCTGTTCAAGGGGCTTTATGCCGATCGCGGCAAGATTGCGCTGGGCATCGCGGCGATTTTCGGGCTGCTGATCGTGCTGAGCGGCGTGCTGTCGCGCGGGATCGTGCGGCCCGTCGAGGCGCTGGCGCGCGCCAGCCGCGCGCTGGCATCAGGGCGGCAGGACTTTCCCGAACCCCCGCGCACCGCCGCCAGCGAGATCCAGGACCTCTACGCCGATTTTGCGCGCATGGCCGAAGCGATCGAGCGCCGTTCGCGTTACCTGCGCGATTTCGCCCATGCGGTGAGCCATGAATTCAAGACCCCGCTATCGGGCATTCGCGGGACGCTGGAGATTCTGGCGGATCACGGCGAAACCATGGCCCCTGACGAGCGCCGCCGTTTCCTCGCCAATGCCGATGCCGATGCGGCGCGGCTGACCATGCTGACCGCGCGGCTGCTGGAACTGGCGCGCGCCGATCTGGGCGGCCATGATCCGCAAGGGCGCGCCGATCTTGCCGATGTGCTGCGGCGCCGCGCCGATGCCTGCGGGGCAGGGTTCGAAGTCGCCGCCGATCTGCCGCCCGATCTGCCGCCGCTCGCGCTGCCCGAAGCCTCGCTCGATGCGATTGCGGGTGCGCTGATCGACAATAGCCGGCAGGCGGGCGCGAGCCGGATCGCCTTTGCTGCGCAGATTGCGGCAGGGGCCATGCTGATCGAAGTGGCCGACAATGGCCCCGGCATCGCCGCAGCAGACCGCGCGCGGGTGTTCGAGCCGTTCTTCACCACCCGCCGTGCCAGCGGAGGTAGCGGGCTGGGGCTGCCGATCATCTTGTCGCTGGTCGAGGCGGCGGGCGGCAGCCTGCGGCTTGGGACAAGCGGGGAGGGCGCGTGCTTTGTGCTCGAACTGCCGCTGGCGGGGCGCTCTGTCAGCTGAAACCGGCGGCGCGGTGTTCTTTGTTCGCCTACCGCTTCGCTACTTGAGGCGGGGGGGCGCCTACTTCGCGCGCTCGGGCTGGCCTTGCACGTGCACCATATATTCCACGATGGCCGGCACCGCCGCATCATCCACCGGCGCCTTGTAGAGCTTCTTCATCTTGCCGATGATCGATTCCCATTTCTCCGCAGACACCTTGGGCTGCTGGAGCATGGTGGAGGGCGAATGGCAGGCGGTGCAGTTTTCGATCACCGCATCCCGGCCTGGGCCTTCGGGCAGGTCAATGGGATCATCGGGCAGCAGGATGCTGGCATCCTTGAACTCGGCGGCAGGCGCGTTGTCGCAGGCCGCAAGTAGCAGCAGGATGAGGCCAAGGGCGATCTGTCTCATTGCGCCCTCAAGGTGATGCGTTCGATGACATTGCGGGCATAGCCCGACGCGTTCCAGACGAGGTTTTCGGGCTGCACCGCGCCGTTCACATTCCGGGCGCGCACGCCGATGCCTGCAAGATCGCCAGCGACCTGCGGCAGCGTCACCTGCCAGCGGCGGAAGGCGTAAGGCCCGCCTTCGTCCGGGCCAAGCTCGCAAGCGATTTCCCAGCCGTTTCCGACCAGATCGATCCGTTCCAGCGCGGCATCGCCGCCCATCGCGATCCCCTCCAGCACCAGCGGCTTGCCGAGTGCCACAACCGCGCCATCATCATGGCTGGTGATGAAGGCGCGCGGCGGCATGGTGGTGATCGGGACAGTGGGGAAGTCCTTGCTTTCGGGCGTTACCGGCACGGTCGGCCAGCGGTAGGTTTCGGCCACATAATGGCTGTCATCCTCGCCGCTCAGCACTTCGATGGTGGCGAGCATCTTGACCCAATAGGTCGAAAACCACCCCGGCACCACGATCCGCAAGGGGAAGCCGTGGAGGATCGGCAGCGGCTCGTCGTTCATCGCCCAGGCCACCAGCACATCATCGCGCAGGGCGATATCCAGCGGAATGGACTTGATGAACTGCGGCGCGCCATCGGTCATCGGCACATCGAGCCCGGCAAAGCGCACGCGTTTGGCGCCCTCGGCCACGCCCGCCTTGGCGAGCACATCTTTCAGCCGCACGCCGGTCCACTTGGCGCAGCCCATCGCGCCGTTGCCCCACTGTGTGCCGGTGACGCGGGGTTCGGAAAGCCCGCGCCCGTTGCCCGCGCATTGGTTGACCGCGACGACGGAGACTGTCTCGCCCGCCGATGCGATATCATCGAGCGTCAGGGACACCGCCGCTTTGACCGCGCCGCCGACCGCCACGCGGTGCTCGGCGGCCTTGACCTCGGTCGGCATGGCCCAGTTCCAGCGGACGAACATCCGGTCATTGGGGGTGATGATTCCCTTGCGGAACACCTCCATCGGGGTTTCCAGCAGGGGCGGACGAATGCGCTGGACGATCATGGCGCCCTTGCCGGGGAAGGGGGGATTTATGGGCCGCAGGCTCGGCCCGCCGGGCAGACCGAGATCGATCATGCCGGTCACTTTTGCGCCCAATGTTGCCAGCGCAGGCGCGGCCAGTGCTGCCCCGAGCCCTCCGGCCCCAGCACCAGCGATCAGCGCGCGCCGGGTAAGCCTGCTATCGGTCATGCGTGCGCGCCCTCCAGCCGTTCGATCAGGGTGCCGATTTCAGCCACTTCCAGCCCGTGGGCGGCGATCAGATCGGCAATATCCTCCAGCCGCGCCATTTCGCCATCGTCGCGCATGATCGAACAGATCACCGCCGCATCGCCTGCACCGGCAAGCCGCGCCAGATCGATCGAGGCCTCGCACGCCGCCGCGCGCTCCAGCACGCCGCCTTCGCGCGCGATCAGCGGGAAGACGTGGCCGGGGGAGTGGATGTGCGCATTGGTCGCCCCCTCGGCAATGGCCACCTTGACGGTATGCGCGCGGTCGGCAGCGGAAATGCCGGTGGAGACGCCTTGCGCCGCCTCGATCGAGCGGGCGAAGGGTCGTCCGGTCTGGCGCGCGGTGCCGGGGTTGACGAGGCTGAGGCCGAGCTGTTCGGCGCGCTGCGGGGTGACTGCAAGGCAGATCAGCCCACGCCCGTGGGCGGCCATGAAGTTGATCGCTTCGGGCGTCACATGGCTTGCGGCACACATCAGATCGATATCCCCGCCGCGCAAACGGTCGCCTGCGATAACGACGATGCGCCCTGCTGCGATGGCTTCAAGCGCCGCGTCAAACCCGCCCGCAGCCATCACGCAAGGTCCCGTCCGGCGGCAAAGCTCTTGGCGCCCAGCACCACCTGCTTGCCGACGAGTTCCAACTGCCCGCGCGCGCGTTCGTCAAGGCATTCGCCATCGGGGGAGAACATGCCGCGATAGGTGCGGATCGTCGCCCCCATCGGGGTCGGCCAGCCGCGCAGGGCGTGGGTGATGGCGCGCATGGTGAGCAGCGTGCTCATGGATGCCTGATCGCCGAAAGCGGTGGCAATCAGCCCGACCGCGCGGCCATCGAGATAGGGGCGTTCGTCCTTCGACAGGTCCTCAAGGTAATCGAGCGCGTTCTTGACCACGCCCGATATGGTGCCGTGATAACCCGGGGCGGCAATCAGCAGGCCATCGGCGGCGCGCACCGCCGCGACCATTTCCGCCCCTTGCGAAGGATCGTGCAGCGGGCCGAGATAGTGGGGGAGCGCGGTCAGATATTCCCCGCCGAACACCGTCACCTCGGCCCCTTCGCCGCCCGCGATCTGTGCGGCAAGGCGCAGCGCCTGTTCCGTCGAGGAGCCGGGATTGACCGTGCCGCCAAGGGCTACGATTCGGGTCATGTGGGGTAAGTCCTTTCAGAGAGGTAGGCAGCGAGGCGCGCGGTCTGTTCGGGCGTGAAATGCAGGCCGAGCTTGGTGCGCCGCCACAGGATATCGTCTGCGGTACGGGCCCATTCCCGGGCCATGAGATAATCGACTTCGGCAGCGGTCAGGCCGTGGCCGAAGTCTTCGCCAAGGTCCGCCGCGCTGGCGGCATGGCCGAGCATGGCGAAGGCGCAGGTGCCGTAAAGGCGGATCAGGCGCTCGGCTTCGGCTGGCGAGAGGAAGGCATAACGCGCGCGCAGTTCCGCCATTTTCGCCTCCGCCCCGTCGCGCCCGAAATCACCGCCGGGCAGCGGGGCGGTGCCGGTCCAGTCGCTGCCCTTCAGCGCCGGGACAAAGGGCTGGAGCTGCTCCACCGCCTCGGCAGCCAGATGGCGATAGGTGGTGATCTTGCCGCCGAACACCGACAGCAGCGGCGCGGTTCCATCCGTGCCGCCGTCAATCTCGAAACGATAGCCACGGGTCGCCGCCTCGGGCTTGCCCGAGCCATCGTCGATCAGCGGGCGCACGCCGGAATAGGTCCACACCACATCGGCAGGGGTCACGGGTGTGCGGAAATATTCGGAAGCCCCCTCGCACAGATACGCGATTTCGTCCGCGCTGGCTTTCACCTCGTCCAGCGTGCCATCGTGATCGACATCGGTGGTGCCGATCAGGGTGAAATCGGTCTCATACGGAATGGCGAAGAAGATCCGCCCGTCGGGAAGCTGGAAGAAATAGGCGTAATCGTGGTCGAACAGCTTCCTCACCACGATATGCGAACCGCGCACGAGGCGCATTTTCTGCGCCGTGGGCTCGCCCGCCCGGCCCAGCAGATCAAGCACGCGCGGGCCTGCGGCATTGACCACGGCGCGGGCGGTGAAGACCTCTGCGCCAGCCTCGATCCGCCACAGATCACCCTCGCGGGTCAGCGCGGTAACCTCGCAAGCCGTGCGCACATCCGCGCCATGGTCAGCCGAGTCGCGGGCGTTGAGCACCACCAGCCGCGCGTCATCCACCCAGCCATCGGAATAGGCAAAGGCGCGCGTGTATTCGGGCTTGAGCGGCGCGCCTGCCGGGTGGCTGGCGAGGTTCACGCCTTCTGCCGATGGCAGGCGCTTGCGGCCCCCGATATGGTCGTAGAGGAACAGCCCCAGCCGCAGCAGCCAGCGCGGGCGCAGGCCGGGGCGGTGGGGCAGGATGAAGCGCAGCGGCCAGATGATGTGCGGCGCGATGCCCCATAGCACCTCGCGCTCGCTCAACGCCTCGCGCACCAGAGCAAACTCGTAATGCTCCAGATAGCGCAGGCCGCCGTGGATCAGCTTGGTGGAGTTGGACGAGGTGCCTTGCGCCAGATCGCCGCGCTCCAGCAGCAGCACCTTGGCCCCGCGCCCGGCCGCATCGCGGGCGATCCCGGCACCATTCACACCGCCGCCGATTACCGCAAGGTCATAGGGCTGGCTCACACGATCACCCACTCGGCAAAGGCCAGCGCCACCACGAGGCTGGCGATGGTCGCCGCCAGCACCGGCATCACCGCGCGCCAGCCGAGGCCGAGCAGCAGATCGGTGCGCGTGCGCATCGCTGTGGCGGTCACTGCGAGCAGCAGCAAGGTCTTGGACAGGGTCAGCGCATTGGCGGCAACCGCACCGGGCAGGGTGACGAGCGAATTGGCCGCCACCAGCGCAAGGAAGGCGAGGATGAAGCCCGGCAGCACCGGCACCCGCGCACGGCCCACGCCTGCGGGCAGTGGCTGGACGCGGGCGATCCACACAGCCGCCAGCGTCACCAGCGGCGCCAGCAGCGCCACGCGGGTGAGCTTCACCACGGTCGCCTGCGCGCCCGCGCTGTCGGACACGGCAAAGCCTGCGCCGATGGCCTGGGCTACATCATGGATCGACGCGCCGACCAGGAACCCCGCCTGCGCGTCGGAAAAGCCGAGCATCTGGGTCAGCGGCGGATAGGCGATCAGCGCAATCGCGGATGCCGCAGCAAGGATCACCAGCGTCAGGGTGAATTGCGCCTGATCCACCCGCTCGCGCCCGATCACGCCGTAAAGGGCGAGTGCGGCCGAAGCTCCGCAAATCGCGGTCGCCCCGCCGCCGAGCAGGCCGATGGCCGGGCTTTGCCCCGTCACACGCGCTGCGGCGAGCGCGGCGATCAGCGCCGCCCCCATCACCAGCGCAAGGCCGGCGAAGGGCACGATGCCCATCTGCATGACCTGCATCACCGTGACCTGAAAGCCGAGCAGCACGATCCCGGCGCGAAGGCCATGGCGTGATACCGCATCAAGCCCGTCATGGGTGCGCGGATCGGCCGAGGCGAAGTTGACCGCAAGGCCGATCAACAGCCCCGCCAGGATCACCGGCACCCCGTAATTCTGCGCCAGCCACGCGGCGGCCGCGCCCGCAATCGCGCTGATCGCAAGGCCGGGGACAAAGCGCGACAGCGGCTTCTTTTCAGCCTTGCGATCAAGCGCCGCCGAGCTGTCGGCCAGCATCATCTCGCCGAACAGGTCGCCTGCATAAGCTTCGAAATCGGGGCGGGAGCCTTGCTTCATGGGTTTGCAGGGTCGCTCTTGTGGCTGGGGCTATGTCTCACGGTGTCATAAGCCTACCGCGCAGCCCCCCGTATTGCAAGGTTGGGGGCAAGCTTGGGGGCGGTTTACGCGAAGAGGTCTTCGGCGGTTTCCGGGCGGCGGATCTCGGGCAGCAGCAGGTGGAACCACGCCAGCGCGACGAGGTAGGAAGAGGCCGCAAAGATGAACAGCGGCACGAAGCCCAGCCCCGCATCCAGCACACGGCCCGCCACCAGACTGATCGCCACCCCGCCCATATTGCCCATGAAGGCGCCGAATGCCGTCACCCGCCCGACCTTGGCCTGCGGCACCACATCGGTGATGGTCGAGAACAACGAGAGCGAGAAGCCCTGATGCCCGGCCATCACCACGCCGATCATCACCGCCACCGGCCAGAAGCCGCCCAATTCCAGCACCAGCGGCAGCGGGGCGACGATCAGCGCCGATACCAGCATCACGCTTTTGCGCACGCGATTGGGGCTCCACCCGGCCTCCAGCAGGCGGGTCGAGGCCCAGCCTGCCAGCAGCGCGCCAAGGCCCGATCCGGCAAAGGCAATCGCCAGCGGCACGGCCAGTTCAAGCGTCGAAAGGCCGAATTCCTTGCGGTAATAATCGGCCAGCCAGAAATTGATGAACCACCAGGTCATGTCGCTCAAAGCCTTGGCAACGACGATGGCCCAGGTCTGGCGGTTCATCAGGATCGGGCCGTAAGCCTCGCCGCCGGCAACCTGCGCGGCCGAGGCCATGTCCCCGCGCTCGTTCAATTGCGCCAACCCGCGCGCGAGCCACATCCATGCCAGCAGCGAGGCAAAGCCGCCGATCCCGCCCGCCACCAGCGCCCCGCGCCAACCGACGCTGAGCGCCAGTGCCGGGATGACAAAGGGCATCGCAATCGTGCCTGCGCCCGCCAGCATCGTCGCAAAGCCGAAGGCGAAGCTGCGCTTGTCGGGCGGGAACAGCGTGGCGACGGTCTTGATGGTGAGCGGCGTCTGCACCGCCTCGGTCACGCCAAGGCCCACGCGCGCGGCCACCACCTGCCATGTGCTCAGGGCCCAGCCATGGGCCATCGCGGCAAAGCTCCACGCCGAAGCGCCGACCTGCATCGAACGGTTGACGCCGAGCCGGTCAACCAGCCAGCCGGTGAACAGGAAAGCAAAAGCGGCAGAAAACTGCGTGACCGCGGCCAGATCGCCAAAGTCGCTATCGGTCCAGCCGAAATCGGCCATCATGTCAGGCTTGAGGATGGCAATGATCGGCCGGTCCATCGCGTTGAACACGCCTGCAATGCACAGCACCGTGAACAGCGACCAGCGCAGGCGGGCCGAGATGGGGGCAGACAGGGCGGGGGAGCTATCGGCAGCGGCCATCACGGGTTCCTAAGGCGAGGGGGATGGGGAGGGCAAGGCCTGCGCCAAACAGGAAGGGCCGCCGGATCGCTCCGACGGCCCTTTCATGTTGGTCACGCGGCCACGCGGGCCTCGCTCAGTTGGTGCGGATGCGCAAGGATACGCCGAAGTAACGATCGGCATCGCGCGGGATCTGCAAACGGCGTCCGCCCTCAAGGTTGAGCAGCACGTAGCCTTCATCCATGAGGTTGCGGGCGTGGAACGTCACGCGGTACTTGTCGTCCGGGTCCGAGAAGCCGACCGACGCGTTGAGGATGCCATAGGGGTCGATCCGGGTCGAAGCGGCCTGCCCAAGGTCCGACCACTGCGTGCTGGTGTGGCGGTAATCGGTGTTGAGGTACAGCGTCACCCCGCCCAGTTCACGGGTGTAGTCCCCGCCGATGGTGTAGACGAACTCGGGCGCGAGCGGCAGCTTGGTGCCGTTGCGCGCGTCGGGCGCGTTGGTGGTGGGGTTGGGGTTGAACTCCTTCACGCGGGCATCGGCATAGGCCGCGCTGGCGCGCAGGTTGAGGCCATCAACCGGGTTGACCACCAGATCCGCTTCGAAGCCTTCGCTCTTCACCGTGCCCGCATTGGTCAGGTTCGAGACCGTTGCGGTATTGACGACGATGAAGTTGTTCGCCTGGAACCCGTCATAGGTGACCGTGAAGGCCGCCACATTGAGCTGCACGCGGTTATCGAGGAACTGCGACTTCACACCGATTTCGAAGCTGTCGGACAGTTCTTCGTCAATCGGCACAGCGTTGTTCGGCGCGGTGTGGTTGAAGAAGACGTTGAAGGCGGGGCCCTTGTAGCCACGGGTGTAGGACCCGTAGAGCATCACGTCTTCGGTCGGCTTGAACTGGATCGCCGCGCGGCCCGAAAGGTTGCCGTTGCTGGTCGCGCCGCGGCTGGTGTTGGTGCCGTTGCCGCCGCTGGCCAGCGTGCCGCCTGCCGGGTTGAGGTTGGTGCCCGGGCCAGCCGCCGGAAGCCCGGTGGTGCGGTTCTGGGCCGGCGCGCGGACGTGGGTGAATTCAAGGTCATCCCAGGTGTAGCGCAGGCCGCCGGTCAGCGCGAGTTGCTCGGTGATCTGGTAGGTCGCCTGACCGAACAGGGCATAGTTCACCGAACGCACTTCCGAACGCGAAGTGGCGAAGGGGAACAGCGTGTTGACGGTGTCGGTGGTGTTGCAGGGGATCGCTCCGCCCGGCAGCGCCGCGAGGGTCGAGGTGCTGCACGTCACGCCCTGACGGGTGAAGTCCTGCGTGTTGTCCGATTGCCAGGCAAAGGCGCCGACCTGATAGAAGAACGGCTTGCTCTGGTCCGAAGCGAGGCGGATTTCGGCCGAGACCTGTTCGGTCTTGACCACGCCGTTATCGTGCAGCTGCCCGGCCGTGGTGATGGCGCGCGGCAGGAAGTCACCATCGCGCAGTTCCTGGTTGAACCAGTTGCGATAGCCCAGCACGACGCTGAGGGTGTGGGTGTCGGAGATGTCGAAATCGCCGGTGCCGGTCAGGCTCCACTGTTCGTCCTGCGTGCTGGTGACGAGGTCGTTGTTCACGAACCGCTGCTTTTCGCCAATGGCCACGCCGCCCGGCAGTGCCAGCAGCGCATCCTGCGCCGCGCCGCGGCTGGCGCCGGTCACATCGACGCAGCAATCATCATCGGCCTTGTAGTAATCGGCGATCAGGCGGACCTTGTTGGCGCCGTCGTCATAATCCATGATCCCGCGCAGGCCGTAGCGTTCATAGCCGTTGACGGTGTTGTTGCGGCCACCAAAGGTGTTGGTGATGTTGCCATCGAAGCTGCCGTAGAAACCGGTCAGGCGGGCGCTGAGGTTTTCGGCAATCGGGCCGGAGATCGCGGCGCGCAGGCGGTATTCCTCGCCCTCGAACCAGTCGGCGTTGACTTCGGCTTCGAAGTCGTCGGTGCCGCCCTTGGAGACGATGTTGACAAGGCCCGCCGAGGCGTTGCGGCCGAACAGGGTGCCCTGCGGCCCGCGCAGCACTTCAAGGCGCTGCAAGTCAACGAGGTCCATGAAGGCCTGCCCCGAACGCGACAGCACGACGCCATCGACAACGGTGGACACAGAAGGCTCTGCCGCAACCGAGAAGCTGATGGTGCCCACGCCGCGCATCACGATCGCGCTGTTGGCGCTGGTGGTGCCCTTGCGGAAGGTTACCGAAGGCACAACCGTGCCGATGTTTTCAAGGCTGATGACACCGGCCTGCAACAGGCGGTCACCCGAAACCGCCGCGATGGCGATCGGCACGTCCTGGACGTTTTCCTCGACCTTCTGGGCGGTTACGATGATTTCTTCGACCTGCGCGAAGGCAGGGGCGGTGTGGGCAAACGCCAGCGCACTGGCGGAAAGGGCCAGCGTCTTGAGCGCAATTCGGGTGGTGGCTGACATGAAGTTTATCTCCCCTGCGTCGTGGTCGGCTTGATCGGGCGTGGTTCAAGATCATCGCCCGAGCGGTCGATCTTTGCGAAGGCCGGGTTGCGCTTTATGTCTCGGTATGTCAAGCGGTGTCAGACCGGGCAGAGGGACAGTCCGGGGGAGAGATACAGGGCCGGGATGGTGCAGCTGGAGCAGGATGCGGGGGGGATATGTGTGCGGCTGGCAGGCCGTGCGGTCCTGCGCCATACGGCGGATTGCCCTGCGATTTCCGTGGCTTCCGGCGCGCCGCAGGTTGCCATGGTGCGCGGCAATTTCCGCCTGTCGGATGATGCTGTGGCAGCAGTGCCACTATCCCGGGTAGAAGTGACAGCGGGCGGGGCGGCGGTGCTCTCCAGCGCGGATGGCAGCGTCGGGGCCACGGTTTCGCTGAAAGGCGCGCGCCTCGTGATTGCTGCCAAGGCGCCGCATGACCGCGTCACGATCAATTTCACCCTCGCGGATGATGATGTGCTGTGGGGCGGGGGTGAGCAGATGAGCTACCTTGCCCTGAATGGCCGCAATTTCCCCGTCTGGACCAGCGAGCCTGGGGTGGGCCGCGAACCGGGCACCGCGCTGACCGATCAGGCCAGCGCCGATGGCAGCTTTGCAGGCGGGGATTACTGGACCACCAATTATCCCGAGCCCACTGTGCTGTGTTCGGGCGGCTGGGCGCTCAGCCTCGCCAATGCCGAATATGTCGAACTGGACGCGCGCGTGCCGGACACTTTGCGCATCCACGTGTGGTCGGGCGAAGTCGCCATCGACCTGTTCGAAGGTTCCCCCGCCGATCTCACCCGCCAGCTCGGGCAAAGGTTCGGCCCGCGCCAGAGCTTGCCCGAATGGGCGATTGGTGGCGCGGTCGTCGGCCTCAAGCAGGGCGAGGCGTCGTTTGACCGGCTTGAAGCCCTGATCGAAGCGGGCGCTGCGGTCAGCGGCTTGTGGTGCGAGGACTGGGTTGGCATCCGCGAAACCAGCTTTGGCCGCCGGTTGTTCTGGGACTGGCAGTGGAACGCAGGCCGCTATCCCGACCTTCCGGCGCGCATCAAGGCGCTGAAGGCCCGCGGCATCCGCTTCCTCGGCTATGTGAACCCCTATCTCGCGGTCGACGGCCCGCTTTATCCCGAGGCTGCCGCGCAGGGCTTCTTCGCCCGGCGGCTTGACAGCGACGCGCCCTACCTCGTCGATTTCGGCGAGTTCGAGGCGGGCGTGGTCGATTTCACCAACCCCGCCGCGTGCCACTGGTTCGCCGAGGAGGTGATCGGCAAGCGCATGCTCGATTTCGGCCTCGATGGCTGGATGGCCGATTTCGGCGAATACCTCCCCACCGATCTGCGCCTTTACGATGGTGACCCGATGCAGGAGCACAACCGCTGGCCGGTACGCTGGGCCGAAGTCAATGCCCGCGCCGTCGCATCAAGGGGGCGCACGGGTGACGTCCTGTGGTTCATGCGGGCAGGGCACACGGGCGTGCAGGCGCATTGTCCCTTGCTGTGGGCGGGCGATCAGTCGGTTGATTTCAGCCGCCATGACGGCATCGGCACGGTCATCACCGCCGCGCTGTCATCCGGGCTTGTCGGCAATGCCTTCAGCCATTCCGACGTGGGCGGCTACACCAGCCTGTTCGGCAATATCCGCAGCGAGGAGTTGATCCTGCGCTGGTATGAACTGGGCGCGTTCAGCCCGGTGTTCCGCACCCATGAAGGCAACCGCCCGGACGACAATCTCCAGATCGACAGCACCCCGGCGCTGATCGAAGGCTTCGTGCGCTGGAGCCGCGTCCATGCGGCGCTCGCGCCCTATGTGCAGCATCTCGTGATCGAGGCGCAGGAGTGCGGGCTTCCGGCCCAGCGTGCGTTGTTCCTCCACTATCCGGAAGACGAGGTCACGTTCACCATCCATGACCAGTATCTCTATGGTGCTGACCTGATGGTGGCACCGGTGATCGAAGCGGGGGCGGAAATGCGCAGAACCTATTTGCCGCAAGGGCCATGGCGGCACCTGTGGAGCGGCGCGGATTATGCGCAAGGCTGGCATGATGTGCCTGCGCCCATCGGCCAGCCGCCGGTGTTCACCCGCCCCGGCAGCGCCTTTGCGCCGCTGTTTGCCCAAATCGCCGAAAGCCTGGCCGCATGAGCCGCGCCAATATCAAGGATGTCGCCGCGCGCGCGGGCGTGGCGGTGAAGACCGTCAGCCGCGTGATGAACGGCCACCCCTATGTCAGCGCCGAACTGCGCGAGCGGGTGGAGCGCGCGATGGCCGATCTCGATTACCGCCCCAGCGTGGCGGCGCGCATCCTTTCGGGTGCGAAGTCGGGTCAGGTCGCGCTGATATACGACAATCACAGTCCCTATTACATGTTCCAGATCCAGAAGGGCTGCTGGGAGGTGTGCCACGAAAACGGCATTCGCCTGCTGGCACAGCCGGTGGACGTCGCCGATCCGCGCGTCGGCGATCAGGTGCGCGGGCTGGTGAGCGAGACCCATGTGGACGGCATCATCCTGTCCTCCCCCGTCACCGACTGCGATTCCGTGCTGCGCGCGCTTGAGGGGATGGACGTGCCCTTCGTGCGGATTTCGCCGGGGACGAACCACGCGCTGACATCATCTGTGTTCATGGATGATGCGCAGGCCGCCGATGACATGACCACGCATCTCATCAATGCAGGCCACCGCCGGATCGGTTTCATCAAGGGCCACACCAACCACATGGCGTCCGACGACCGGTTGTTCGGTTATCGCCGGGCACTGGACCGGGTGGGCATCCCGTTCGAGCCGCAGATGGTGGTGGACGGCGCCTTCGATTTTGACAGCGGCGTGGCGGGCGCGCGTGCGCTGCTCGATCTGCCTGACCGGCCCACCGCGATCTTCGCCTCGAACGACGATATGGCCGCAGGCGTGCTCGCCGTGGCGCATGATCGCGGGATCAACCTGCCGGGCGAGCTTTCAGTGGCCGGGTTTGACGATACCACGCTGGCGCGCACCGTGTGGCCGCCGCTCACCACCATTCGCCAGCCGATGGCGGACCTCGCCCGCACGGCGACGCAAATCCTGATTGCTGGCGGGGACATCACCCACAAACGCCTGCCCCACGAGCTTGTCGAGCGCGCTTCGGTCGCGCCCCCAAAGAGGAACTGACCATGAGTGAACTGCCCCTGCCACCTGCCACCCGCAGCCTTGGCCAGAGCGATATCGAAGTCTCGCCCCTAGCCTGGGGGATGTGGCGTCTGGCCGAAAACGGCCGCACCGCTGCCGATGCGGCGAAGCTGGTGCACGCGGCGCTGGATGCGGGGATCACGTTCCTCGATACTGCCGATATCTATGGCTTTGACGGCACCGGCGGCTTTGGCGATGCCGAGGCGCTGCTGGGCGAAGTGCTGGCCGCCGAGCCTGCCTTGCGTGACCGGATGGTGCTGGCGACCAAGGGCGGCATCCTGCCCCCGCTGCCCTATGACCAGAGCCCGGATTACTTGAAGAAGGCGATCGACGATTCCCTGCGCCGCCTGAAGGTGGACGTGATCGACCTGTGGCAGATTCACCGCCCCGATATCCTCGCCCACCCGCAGGAAACCGCCCGCGTGCTCGATGATGCGGTGGCGAGCGGCAAGGTGAGGGCGCTCGGCGTGTCGAACTTCACGATGTTCCAGCTTCCGGCGCTGGCAAAGTTTCTGGACAACAAGCTGGCAACGACCCAGCCCGAAATCAGCCCGCTGCGGATCGATTGCTTCGAGAACGGCCAGCTGGATCAGGCGATGGCTTTCGGCCTGACGCCGATGGCGTGGTCGCCGCTGGGTGGCGGCAGGCTCGCCGAGCCTGAAACTGCGCGGGACAAGGACGTGGCCGCCGCGCTGGATGTCGTGGCCGAGGCACAGGGCGTCTCGCGCACGGTAGCTGCCTATAGCTGGCTGATGGCGCACCCCGCCGGGATCGTGCCCATCATCGGCTCGCAGAATGCGGAGCGCATTGCGGAGGGCGCGGCTGCGCTGACAGTGCGCTGGACGCGGACGGATTGGTACGCGGTGCTTGTCGCCGCACGTGGTGAGAGGCTGCCGTGATGACCGAGCAACAACAATGCGAAATCGCGTGGTTTTCCGCGCTGTGTGACGACGATTACGAGTTCCTCGGCGTCCCCGATCCATACCTCGCCTCAAGCTGGGAGCATTGCCGCAACATCGTGATGCGCGCCGAGGAAGGCGGGTTCGACAATATCCTGCTGCCGTCGGGCTACCAGCTGGGCGTGGATACCACGATCTTCGCCGCCGCCGTCGCCACGCAGGTCAAGCGCATCAAGCTGCTGTGGGCGACCCGCATGGGCGAGGATTGGCCGCCGCAGCTGGCGCGCCGGATCGCGACATTGGACCGCATCCTCGGCCCGAACGCGGCCGGCACCGGAGGCCGCCTCAACGTCAACATCATCTCCTCGGACATGCCGGGCGAAAAGATCGAGAGCGCTCCGCGTTATCGCCGCGGCACCGAGATCATGAAGATCGTCAAGACGCTGCTGAACGGCGAGCATCTCGATTTCGATGGCGAGTTCTACAAGCTCAAGCTCGATCCGCCGCGCATCACCACGCTCAGCGGCAAGTGCCCGCCGTTCTACTTCGGCGGCCTCAGCCACGAGGCGCGCGAGTGCGCGGCCGAGGCGGCGGATGTCTACCTGATGTGGCCCGACACGATGGACAAGGTGCGCGAGAACATCGCTGACCTCAAGGCCCGCGCCGCAAACTATGGCCGTACCCTGAAGTTCGGCTACCGCGCCCACGTGATCGTGCGCGAGACGGAGGACGAGGCACGCCACTACGCCGACCGGTTGCTGTCGAAGCTCGATGACGAGGCTGGCCGCGCGATCCGCGAAAAGAGCCTCGATGCCAAGAACTACGGCGTCCAGCGCCAGCAGGAATTGCGCGGCGCGGCAGACGGGGATGGCTTCGTCGAAGAAAACCTGTGGACCGGCATTGGCCGCGCGCGTTCCGGCTGCGGGGCGGCGATTGTCGGCACGCCCGATCAGGTGCTGGCCAAGCTGCGCGCCTATCAGGCCGAAGGGATCGAGGCGTTCATCCTCTCGGGTTATCCGCATATGCAGGAAGCCGATCTGTTCGCCCGCCATGTGCTGCCGCATATCCAGCACGGCCCGCTGGAAATGTAATCTGCCACTCCGTCCCGGGCTTAACCCGGGACGGGGGTTATCCAACATCCCCGCCGCCCGCCAATGTAGGCAGCCGCTCGCACTCCCCTCGCGCGAATCTCAACCCCGCCTTGCCCCCGCTTGCCCCCCCTTAGACCCCCGCCAGACCCCCCTCAGACCCGCCCCGCAGCGTGTTTCACGTGAAACCTTCCCCTACTGCAACGCCGCCCTCGGCAAGTTCGCGATAATTTCCTCTTTCCGGCGTCCGCGCACGGTGACAAGACGTATGGCAAATCGAAACCGATTTGAGAGGAGAGACCCCCATGAACCTCGAGTTCACCCCCGAAGAGCAGGCCTTCCGCGAGGAAGTCCGCAGCTTCATCGCTGAAAACTACCCCAAGCACCTCGCCGATTTCGGCATGCGCGAAGATATGAGCCGCGAGGATTTTCTCGCCTGGCACAAGATCCTCGGCAAAAAGGGCTGGTCAGTCCCGGCATGGCCGACCGAATATGGCGGCACCGGCTGGACCCCGACCCAGCGTTACATCTGGTCGGAAGAAAACGCCCGCGCCAGCACCGTCATGCCGCTGCCCTTCGGCGTCTCGATGGTTGGCCCGGTGATCTACACCTTCGGCTCGCCCGAACAGAAGGCCCGCCACCTGCCCGGCATCGTTTCGGGCGAAGTGTGGTGGTGCCAGGGCTATTCGGAACCCGGCGCAGGCTCTGACCTTGCCAGCCTCAAGACCACCGCCGTGCGCGACGGCGATCACTATGTGATCAACGGCCAGAAGACCTGGACGACGCTGGCCCAGCACGCCGATTGGGGCTTCTTCCTGTGCCGCACTGATCCCACCGCCAAGCAGCAGGAAGGTATCAGCTTCATCCTCGTCGACATGAAGTCTCCGGGTGTGGAAGTGAAGCCGATCAAGCTCTTGGACGGCGGTTACGAGGTCAACGAGACCTGGCTGACCGACGTGCGCGTTCCGGTTGAAAACCTTGTCGGGGTGGAAAACAAGGGCTGGACCTATGCCAAGTTCCTGCTCGCCCACGAACGTTCAGGGATCGCCGGTGTGGCGCGCAGCAAGCGCGGCATTGAAAAGCTGCGCGAGATCGCGACGCACGAAACCCTCGATGGCGCGCCGCTGATCAAGGACTTCGATTTCGCCAAGAAGGTCAGCCAGCTCGAAATCGATCTGGCCGCGCTGGAAATCACCGAACTGCGCACCCTTGCGGGCGAGCAGGCGGGCAAGGGGCCGGGGCCGGAAAGCTCGATCCTCAAGATCAAGGGCACCGAAATCCAGCAGCGCCTGACCGAACTGACGCTGGAAGCGGTCGGCAGCTATGCCGCGCCCTATATGGGCGGTGTGTCGAACGACAATGGCTCGAACGAGCACCCGGTCGGCCCCGACTATGCGACCCATGCAGCGGCGACCTATTTCAACATGCGCAAGACCAGCATTTACGGCGGATCGAACGAGATCCAGCGCAACATCATCACCAAGATGATCCTCGGTCTGTAAGACACGAGACGGGAGAGACAGACGTGGATTTCAATTTCACTGAAGAACAGGACATGGTGCGCGACGGCCTTTCGCGCCTTGTTCGTGAGCAATATGACTGGGAAACCCGCCGCAAGGCGATTGCCAGTGCCGAAGGCTGGCGGCCCGAAGTGTGGGCGCAGCTTGCTGAACTGGGCATCCTCGGCATGCCGTTCTCCGAAGCCGATGGCGGCTTTGGCGGCGGCGCGGTTGACGCGATGGTGATCATGACCGAACTGGGCAAGGGTCTGGTGGTTGAACCTTTCATCCCCACCGTGGTCTGCGCAGGCGGCTTCCTGAAGCACGGCGGCACGGCGGCGCAGAAGGAAGAGCATATCGGTGGGATCGTGGCGGGCAGCGCCGTGTTTGCCTTCGCCTATGCCGAACCCAAGGGCCGGTTCGACTATGCCGACCTTGAAACCACCGCCAAGAAGGACGGCGCAGGCTATGTGCTGAACGGCCACAAGGCGGTCGTGATCGGCGCGCCCTGGGCGAGCCACCTGATCGTCACCGCGCGCACCGGCGGCGAGCGGCGGGATCGCAGCGGTGTTTCGGTGTTCGTGCTTCCCAAGGACACCGCCGGGGTCACCACCCGCGACTATGTGACCGTGGATGGCCGCCGTGCTTCGGAAGTCTATTTCGAGAACGTGTCGGTCGGCGCTGACGCGCTGATCGGGGCCGAGGGCGAGGGGCTTGCGCTGATCGAACTGGTCACCGATGAAGCCATCGCCGCGCTGTGCGCCGAAGCCTGCGGGGCGATGAAGGTCGCCCATGCGATGACGGTGGAATATAGCCGCCAGCGCAAGCAGTTCGGCGTGCCGATCGGCAGCTTCCAGGTGCTCCAGCACCGCATGGTCGATATGTACACGGCCTATGAAACCGCCGTGTCGCTGACCTATCTGGCCACGCTGCGCCTCGGTTCTGACGAGCTGGAGCGCAAGAAGGCTGTGAGCGCCGCGAAGGTCGGCGTGGGGCAGGCGGCGCGGTTGATCGGGCAGGAAGCGGTGCAGATCCACGGCGGCAACGGCGTGACCGACGAATATGCCATCGGCCACTTCTTCAAGCGGCTGACGATCTTCGACAGCGAGTTCGGCAATGTCGACCACCACCTGAAGCGGCATGTTGCCCTGAGCTGAGGGGGCTGAGCTAAGGGACAGGAATTGCCCTAGATTTACCCCGCTCCGGCCCTCGCGATTGTGCGGGCCGGGGCGGGGTTTTTCTTTGGCAAAATCCCACGCCAGAAGGTCACCACAGCAAGGCTTCCCAACAGGGCGAGGCCCAATCCGGCCAGAGTCATCACGAGCCGCAGGGGAAGCGCCATGACGCTCCCCGCCAGCCGCGCCGAATGGAGCGGGTAGAGCGCATTGTTGGCCCGCACCGCGAGCGGCGCGGCAGGAGCATCGCGCGCGGCCAGAACGGTGCCATCGCCCGCCAGCGTCAGGGTGGTGCGCCCATTGGGATGCCACTCGGCCGGGCGGCGCATCCGGATGGTGACCGCCTCTCCCGGGGTCTTGGGCCAGATGATCATGCGCAATTCCCCGTCGGGGAAACGGGCGCGGGACGCGGCGAGAATCGCGGGCCAATCGGGAGCGATTGCGACAGGCGGCAGGGGCGGTTTCGCAGCCCATGCGGTGACTTCGGCGGCAGGGGAGAGCGGGGCGAGCAGGGCGCTGCCCAAGGGCTTCAGCACCATCATCGCGCCCGTCAGCCCCGCCAGCAGGATCGGCAGCGCCAGCACCGCGCCGATATCGCGGTGGTGGAGGATCACTGCAGGGCGGGTCATACGCGGCGGCAGGGGGCGAAGGCGGAAGGTGCGCCGCGTCGGCCACCACAGGATCACCCCGGTCACGCAGAAGATGATCGCAGCAAGGCCCAGCCAGCCCGAAATCACCTCGCCCGTGCCGCCCATCAGCAGGTGGTGGTGGAGATCGAACAGGAAGGTTTCGGGCCGCTCCCACACGCTGTGCCAGCGGGCGAGCAACGTGCCGTCATGCGCCAGATATGCGCCGCCGCCGCCTTTTCCGAAGCCCGCCTGCGCCACCCCGAATTCCGCCGAGGGGAGGGTGACATGGCCCGCGCCAAGTTTGCTGGCGCTGGCGAGGATCGCCTCGATCTCCGCCGCCGTGGGCGCGCGAGACACCTGCGCCACGCCCGCCCACCACGGCTTCCACAGCAGCGCCGCTCCCGTCAGCCCGAGCACTGCCAGCCCGAGGCCGACCAACCCGCCCAGCCAACGGTGCGCCAAAACAAGCACCCGCCGCATCAGAAGTTCGCCAGCCAGCCCAGCGTCACGCTCCGGCCGCGCCCTGCGAAGAACCGCAGGTTATCGGCCGGGCGCTGGGTGTCGGAATTATAGTCGATATACTGCCGATCCAGCAGGTTCTGCGCCGCAAGGGTAAAGCTGCCGAAATCCGTCGCCAGCGTCACCGACCCGTCGAGCAGGTGGTAGCCGCCGAAGTTGTTGCGCACATCCCCGCCATCGAAATTGCGCGAGAAATGCGTGCGCGATTGCAGGCGCAACGCGAGCGGGCCGGTGGTGTAATCGGCCGACAGGTTGAGCCGGTCAGGCCCGATATTCGCGCCGTCCAGATCCGCGTTGACGATGCCATCGCCATTGGTGTCGACCCTGCCATTCAGGTGCGCATAGCCCACTCCGAGACGCAGGCCGGGGATAGGGGTTTGCGTCACGAGGTTCAGTTCCAGCCCCTCGATCTCGATCCGCTGGCGCTGCACTTCGAAGACATCGCCCACCAGCACCAGCAATTGGCCATTGGTGCTGTCCGACCAGTAATAGGTCGCGCTTGCCTCCACCGGGCCGCGGTTCACCTCCACCCCGATTTCGCGGTTGTCGGCCACCACGGGGGCGATATCGAGGAAGCGGTCGAGGTCCACATTGGGGGTGCGGATCGCGCGGGTGATGCGGCCCACATCGGGCACGGTGTAGCCTTGCGCATAGCTGGCATAGGCCCGGATGCCGGGTGACGGCTCGACCACGATCCCGCCATTGGGCAGCACCCGGTCAAAGCTGGGCGATCCGCCGCCGACCTGTTGCGGGCCGTAGAACCACAGGGTCTGATAGTCAGGGATGGAGATTTCGACATTCTCCCACCGCACCCCGCCCGCAAGGCGCAGCTTGCCGTCCCACAGCGCGAGGTTGGCTTGGCCGAAGGGCGCGATGGAGCGGTAATCGGTCGGTGGCACCCACGCGCGGCCCGTTTGCGCGAGCAACTGCACGGTGTGATCATTGAGCAGGTCAACCCCCGCCACAAGGTTGAGCGGGCCAAAGCCGCGCTCCCAACTGGCATTGACGCCCCACTTGCGGCTGATGTTCTGCGACTGGTCAAACAGCGTGCCGAGCGTTGCAATGGCCGGGTCCTGAAAATCGGCAAAGGTGCCGCCGCCGTAGATGTCGGCCGTGCGGTTCCAGAAGCCGCGCACGCGCAATGCTCCGCCCGCCAGATCATCGGCTGTGAGGGTGAGGGCGAGGCTTTCGGCAAGATTTTCAGGCGCGTCGCCGGGGACGATGCCGGCCGCGCCGGTGGAGGGCAGGCCGGTGGCACGGTTGCCGTTCACCGCGATCAGATCGCCCTCGCCCTGCAAATGGAACCGCTGGCCCATCGCCTCGATCCGCACGCCGCTGCCGAGTTCCACACCCGCCTTGGCAAAGAAGCTGAGGCTGTCTGAATCCATCAGATCGCCCTGCGTGCCATCGGGCGCGATGCGGCGCTGTTCGCCATCGCGGAACACCCCGCGCCGTTCGTAAGCGGCGCCTACCACCACATCGAAGGCGCCCGAGCGGTTGGCGATCAGTGCACCGGCCTTGCCGCCGAAACCATCGCTGCGCAGGCCGCTTTCGGCGGTGCCCTGCAGGATGGTGCGCGCGCTCCACCCGTCCCCGGCGGGGGCGCTGACGGTGACCTGATTGATCACCCCGCCAGTGCCGCCGATGCCTTGCAAGGCGTTTGATCCGAGGATCAGTTCCACCCGGTCAATGAAGAAGGGATCGATGGTGAAGCCGTCGCGCGCGCCATCGCGCAAGGGGGCGGTCTGGGGAATGCCGTCAATCGCGAACAGGGGCGAGCGGCCGCGCAGGGTCTCGCCTTGCCCTGTGAGTTTCTGCCGCGCTGGCGAGAAGGAGGGGGTGAGGGCCGCCACAGCATCCACCACCGAGCCGGAAATCTGGAGCTGGCGCTCCAGCGTCGCCCGGTCGATCACCTCGGCGGTCAGCGGCAGCGCAGTAACCGGCAGATTGGTGCGGGCGGCGGTGACGATGATCGGGGCGTTGTCGGCGGTGGTGTCCTCAGCGGGGGCGGCCTCCTCAGCATGAGCGCCGGTTGCGAGGGGCAGGAGAGCGGCGGAAAGGAGGAGAGTGAATCGCATGGATGAATCGTTCCTGATAATCATTCGCAAGAACGCCTTTAAGAACGATTCTCAATAACGCAAGTGGATTTATGCGGCTTCTGCGAGATAGGGCTGATATATGGATTGGCCCGCTGCCATCGCGGGAGGTGTTAGGGCGTCGTCCACTCCGTCTTCCCGGGCTTGACCCGGGACCCCGCTTCTCCACGAGCTAACAAAGGCAGCGGGGCCCCGGATCAAGTCCGGGGAGGCGAAATAGCTATCCGCAGGCCAAGCCGGACCTGCCTGACCAACCCTATGCCGTTTCGCGCGCCACCAGTTCGGGGGGGAGGACCAGGCTCTCGGTCGTCTCGCCTGCGAGCCGCCGCAGCAGCAGATCAACCAGCCCGCGCGCGCCCGCAGCAATATCCTGCCGCACGGTGGTGAGCGGGGGGATGGTCTGGCGGGCGATGGGCAGATCGTCAAAGCCGACCAGCCGGATATCGCCCGGCACGCTGAGGCCCTGTGCCCGCAGTTCGGTAAGGCACAGCGCGGCCAGCGTGTCGGTTGCGGCGAAGATCCCGTCGATCTCCCGGCCATGCCGGGCGAGGTGGCGGGCGATTTCCTCGCTCGCGCGGTCGGGCGAGAGGTGGGTGACGAGCGGCTGCACCGCCGGCAGGGACATGCGCGCGGCCACATCCTGCGCGCCGGCAAAGCGCGCGGCAAATTCCATCGGGCCGGTATCGCCAAGGAAGGCAAGCCGCCGTGCGCCGCTGGCGATCAGATGCTCGGCTGCCATGCGTCCGCCCAGCCGGTTGTCGGTGCCCACCACGCAGTGGCGCTGGCCTTCCTGATGGTTGCCCCACACCACCATCGGCCGGTAGCTGTCCGCCACGTCCTCGATCCGGTCGAACTGGTCGGACTGGCCGATCACCACCACACCGTCGATCATGCCGGAACCGATGAAGCGGTCGAGCCAGTCGGAATCCGTGTCCGGCACCACCCGGCGCAGCATCAGGTCATAGCCGTGGGTGGTCAGCTCGTCGGCGAGATAGCCGAGCAGGGTCATGAAGAAGCTGTCGGAAATTTGCTGGCGGGTATCGTGGCCAAGCGGGATCACCACCCCGATCACCCCGGTTTTCTGGCGGCGCAACCCGCTGGCCATCTGGTTGGGGCGGAAGCCGTGTTCGCGGGCGAGCGCCTCGATCTTTTCGCGGGTCTGGGTGTTGACGAGGCTTTTGCCTGCCAGCGCGCGGCTGACTGTGCCGGGGGAAACCCCCGCCAGCCGCGCCAGATCGGTGATTGTGCGCACGGTGGTGCGCGTGGACTTGTCCTCGCCGTCCGGCATTACTTCCCCCTAGCCGGCGACCAACCCCTCTGCCTTGCGGGGGCGGCGATGACCGGCGTCAACCAGCAGCGTAGCGAGCGCGCCCGCCAGCATCAAGACACCGCCCAGCATCAGCACATTGCGCGGATCGCTTCCCAACAACGGTTCGTAGATTAGCGGCATGGTCAGCGTCTGGATCAGCATCGGGATCACGATGAACAGATTGAAGATGCCCATGTAGATGCCGTTGCGCTGGGGCGGGATGCAATCGGCGAGCATGACATAGGTGTTGCCCATCATGCCCGCCCAGCCGATGCCGATGCCCAGCATCAGCACGAACAGCGCCGCAGGCGTGGACGCGCCGGGGATCAGCAGCATCGCGATGCCGGATGCGGCAAGGCACACCGCATGGGTGGGCCGCGCGCCGAAACGCTTCACCACCGGGATCAGCGCCAGCGCGCCGAGGAAGGCGACAAAGTTGTAGATCGCGCCTGCCTGCTGCGCGGTCAGGGCAGCCTCGCGGTAGGCGGCGCTGGCATGATCCGACGTGCCATAGATCGAGCGGCCCACGGCAAAGCTGATATACTGCCAATAGGCGAACATCGCATACCACTGGCACAGCATCGCGCCGGCCAACTGGCGCATCGGGCGCGGCATTTCCCGGATCGCATCCCCGATTTCAGCAAAGGTGGCACGCACGGTCAGCGGCTTTTCGGCAAGAGCGGCCTGCTCCTCCTCGTCCAGCGGCAGTTCGCGCACCCGCAGCACCGACCACATTATGGTGGAGATCGACAGGATCGCCCCGATGATGAAGGCGATCCGCACGATGACCGGAATGCCGTTCGCATCCAGCACATCACGGGCCACAAAAGCGGTCAGCAGTGACGGCGCGAGGTAGGACAGCGTCTGGGCAAGGCCGGTGAAGGCGCTTTGCGTGAGGAACCCCGTCGATCGCTGATCGGGCGCCAGCCGGTCGGCCACATAGGCGCGGTACGGCTCCATCGTGATGTTGTTGCCGGCATCGAGAATCCACAACAGGCTCGCCGCGATCCACAGTGCGCTCGAATAGGGCATGGCAAACAGGCCGAGCGTGCAGATCACCGCGCCGATCAGGAAATAGGGCGTGCGGCGGCCAAGGCGGGTGTTGGTCCGGTCGCTCATCGCGCCGACGATGGGCTGGATGATGAGGCCTGTCATCGGCCCCGCCAGCCACAACAGCGGCATGGTCGCCTCGTCCGCGCCGAGGAAGCCGTAGATCGGCCCCATATTGGCCTGCTGCAATCCGAAGCTGAATTGCAGGCCGAAAAAGCCGATGTTCATTTCGATGATTCTGAGCAGCGAAAGCCGCGGCTTTTCCGACATATCAAGCCTCATCCCATTTGCGCGTCTTACACCTTATAAGCGGTGCTGTGGCCAAGAGGTGACAGAAATCCGAGTCATTTGCAAACGATTGCAAGATTCCTGTTGCAAACGTTTGCAAGATGATTAGGCCTCGCTTCGTCAGCGCCCGTAGATGCGCGAACCCGAGAGGAGATCACTCATGAAATTGCGTTACGCGCTTTGCGCTGGTGCCGCCGTATCGGCCCTGCTTGCCAACCCCGCCTTCGCGCAGGACAATGCCGATGATACCGTTGCCGAGGGCGAGGAAATCATCGTCACCGCGGTCGCCCGCGGCCAGAACCGCATCGAAAGCTCGGTCTCGGTAAGTGCCATCGGTGCCGAGGCCATCGCCAATCTGGCCGCGCCTTCCGCGGCTGACCTGATCCGCCAGATCCCGGGCATCCGCTCGGAAGCTTCGGGCGGTGAGGGCAACGCCAACATCGCGGTGCGCGGTATTCCGGTTTCCACCGGCGGTGCGCGCTATATCCAGCTTCAGGAAGATGGCCTGCCGATCCTCGAATTCGGCGACATCATCTTCGGCAACGCCGACAACTTCCTGCGCGCTGACCGTTCGGTTGCCCGCGTCGAAGCAGTGCGTGGCGGCTCGGCCTCGACCTTCGCCTCGAACGCGCCGGGTGCGGTGATCAACTTCATCTCCAAGACCGGCAAGGAAGAGGGCGGCGCGATCCAGGCGAGCGTCGGCCTCGATTTCGAAACCTACCGGCTCGATTTCGATTACGGCGCGCCGCTGGCCGATGATCTCTATTTCCACGTCGGCGGCTTCTACCGCACCGGCGAAGGCCCGCGTGACATCGGTTACAACGGCTATGACGGCGGCCAGATCAAGGCCAACATCACCAAGGAATTCGATGGCGGCTATATCCGCTTCAGCGCCAAGTATCTGAACGATACCACGCCGACGATCCTGCCGCAGCCGGTGCGTGTGGGCGGCAGCAATGCCAACCCCAACTATCAGGCCGTCCCCGGCTTCGATCCGCGCACCGCATCGCTTTACAGCCCGTTCCTCACCCCAGCGGTGACGCTTGACGGCAACAACAACCCGGCGACCTTCGATTTCCGCGATGGCCTTTCGGTCCAGAGCCTCGCCTTCGGGATCGAGAGCGAGATTGACGTGGGCAGCGGCTGGACGCTGACCAACCGCTTCCGCTTTGCCGATAATTCGGGCGGCTTCATGTCGCCCTTCCCGGCAGGCGCGGGCGCGGCGCAGGGTATCGCCAACGGCATCGGCGGCGCAGGGTCGAGCATCCTGTTCGCCACCGGGCCGAACGCCGGTCAGGTTGCCAACGCGGCCACCATCGGCGGCAACGGGCTGCTCACCAATGTCGTGAACTTCAACGTCCGGCTCAACAGCCTCGACAACGTCACCAATGATTTCCGCGTCAACAAGGCGTTCGAAATCGGCGGCGGCTCGGCCAACTTCACTACCGGCTTCTATCTGTCGCGCCAGACGATCGACACCGACTGGCTGTGGACCAGCCATGTCCAGACCGTGCAGGGCGGCGGTGAATCGGTGCTGGTCAACATCCGCAACGCCGGCGGCCAACTGGTCACGCAGGATGGCACTGTCGGCTTTGGCGCCAGCTTCTTCGGCAATTGCTGCCGCCGGTCCTATGATGTCGATTACAGCACCTATGCGCCCTTCGCGTCGCTTTCGCTGGAGCTTGATCGCCTGACGATTGACGCCTCGATCCGCTATGATTTCGGCGATGCCAGCGGCACGATCACCGGGGCCGACACCGGCTTTGGCGTGGGCGTGGGCAGCTTTGACTTCAACCGCAACGGCACCATCAGCACCGCCGAAGCCCAGACCAGCATCCTGCCGCTCGGCAATGCGCGTCCGGTGAACTACAACTTCGATTACTTCAGCTACTCGCTGGGTGCGAACTACCTCCTGACCGACGATCTGGGCCTGTTTGCCCGTTACAGCCGCGGCGGGCGTCACACGGCTGACCGTTCGCTGTTCAGCCCTGCCGTCAGCACCACCGATGGCAGCCTGCCGGGCGGAGATGCGGGCGTGGTCGCCACGGTCAACCAGCTGGAAGTCGGCACCAAGTATCAGGCGGGCGGCGTGTCGCTGTTTGCCACTGCCTTCTACGCCAAGACCGCCGAAACCAATGTCGAACTCGCCCCGCTGGAGCTGTTCGACAGCACCTTCGAGGCCTTCGGTCTGGAACTGGAAGGTGCCTATCGCACCGGCCCGTTCACGCTTTCGGCGGGCGCCACCTGGACCGATGCCCGGATCGAGGACGCGCTGGACATCAGCACCATCGGCAACACCCCGCGCCGGCAGGCCGATCTGGTCTATCAAGCCACCGCGCAATACGACACCGAGATGTTCACGCTGGGCGCGAACATCGTGGGCACCACCGACAGCTTTGCGCAGGACAACAACCAGCTCAAGCTGCCGGCCTTCTCGCAGGTCAACGCCTTTGTGGCTGTGCGCCCGATCGAGCGGGTCGAGATCGGTCTGAACGCCACCAACCTGTTCAACAGCGAAGGCTTCACCGAAGCGGAGGAAGGCTCCATTCCGGCCAACGGGATCGTGCGTGCGCGCTCGATCGCCGGACGCACGGTGCTGGCCTCGGTGCGGTTCGACTTCTGACGAACGCCTGAGACCCAAGGGCTGGCCGCCACTCTCCCCCCTCCGGCGGCCAGCCCCACTTGTTTGAATGACCTGACCTGACGGAAAGATGCCTGCGATGACCACAGCGACGTTGTCCGCCTGGACTGCCGATCATGTGCGCGCCATCGCGGCGCAGGGGCAGGGGGACGTGATCCCGCCGGTTGAGGCTGCGGATCACCCGGGCCTCGATCCGGCGCGGCTCTATTGGGATATGTGGCCGTTGCAGGACGCATCGGGCGCGCGGGTGGAACTGGCGGGGCGGGCGCTGTGGATGGCGCTGACCGCGCCTGATCGCGGCGATCCGGGCTTGCGGCACTTTGAAGCCAAGATCCACTGGCTGGAACTTCGGGACGGCGGCTGGCGCGATCACGGGCCGGTGTTGCCCGATATGGCAGTGCCCTATGAACGCGAATGGGCCGGATCGGCGCTCTACGATGATGGCGCGGTGACGCTGTTCTTCACCGCTGCCGGAACGGCTGATCGCGCCGGCGGATACCAGCAGGAATTATGGGCGGCGCACGCAGCCGTGGGCGTAGATGGCTGGCCTCTGGCATGGTCCACCCCTGCGCCGATCATCACCGGCTATGGCGAATACTACATGCCAGCCGACGCGCATGAGGGCGCGCCGGGCATGATCAAGGCGTTCCGCGATCCGGCCTATTTCCGCGATCCGGCCGATGGCAGCGAATATATCGCCTTCACCGCATCATTAGGGGGTTCCGCCAGTGCCTACAACGGCGCCTTCGGATTGGCCCGCAAAGGCCCCTCAGGGTGGGTCTTGACCCCCCCTTGCCTCCATGCAGAGGGCGTCAACAACGAGTTAGAGCGCGCTCATCTGGTGTTTCACGGGAAACATTACTACGCCTTCTGGTCAACCCAGACCGCCACGTTCGCGGCCGGGCTGGGCCATGCGCCGGGAGGGCTTTACGGGATGGTGGCGGACAATATGGCAGGCCCGTGGCGGCCGCTGAACGGGACGGGTCTGGTGCTCGCCAACCCCGCGGACCGGCCCTTGCAGACCTATAGCTGGTATGTGGATGCCGCGCTGACAGTGTGCAGCTTTGTCGATGTTCTGCCAGATGGCAGCTTCGGCGGGGTGCCCGCGCCGCTGATGCAGCTGGAGCTGGATGGCGCACGCGCAGCATTGCGGGTGCCTGCGCCCGAGACTGCCGCCTGATGCTCGCCGGGATCGAGGCGGGGGGGACCAAATTTGTCCTTGCCGTAGGGCCTTCGCCGGACCGCATCCTTGCCCGCCACACCATTCCAACCCGCGAGCCCGCCGCGACCCTCGCCGAGGCGGCCGAGTGGCTGGCGGGGCGGGGCGAGATCAGCGCCATCGGCATCGGCAGTTTCGGGCCGATCGAGCTTGATCCGGCATCGCCCCGATGGGGCTTCATCACCGCCACCCCCAAACCCGGCTGGTCGGACTGCGACGTGGCGGGATATTTCGCGCGCACTTTGGGCGTGCCGGTCGGGTTTGACACCGATGTGAACGCGGCTGCCCTCGCCGAACATGCCGCGAGTTTGGGGGCGAGCGGCCGGGGGGAGGGCGGCAGCCTTGCCTATCTCACCATCGGCACCGGCATCGGCGGCGGGCTGGTGGTGGATGGGCGGGCGGTGCATGGCATTGCCCACCCGGAACTCGGCCATATCTACCCGCGCCGCCACCCGCTGGACAGTGATTTTGCAGGCATTTGCCCGGCGCATGGCGATTGCCTCGAAGGGCTGGCTAGCGGCCCTGCGGTGCTGGCGCGGTGGGGCAAATCGCTCTCCGAATTGCCCGCTGACCACCCCGGCCACGCGATCATCGCCGATTATATCGCGCAGGCGTGCCACACCCTGTTCGCCAGCGTTGCGGTGGAGGAAGTGGTGATCGGCGGCGGCGTGGCGCAGACGCCGGGGCTGGTCGAGAAAGTCGCCGCCCGCGCCCGCGAGCTTGATGCAGGCTACCTCCCCGGCAGGAAACGCCACCGCATCATCGCCCCGCGCCTCGGCACGGACGCAGGGATCACGGGCGCCTTGATGTTGGCAAAGGCCGCTGCGGCAAAGGCTTGAGAATCCCCGCTGCGCCCGCGATAAGGGCGCAGGAAGAAAGGGAGGCATTTTCAATGTTCCGCATCCTTGCCGCGCTGCTCGCGCTGATCGGATTGGCCGCGCCGCTGGCCGCGCAGGATCGGGGCCGCTTGATCGAATACGAGCGCATCGCCGCCGCCGGCCTGCCTGACCAGCGCCTGACGATCTGGCTCCCGCCCGGCTATGACGCGGGCGAGCGGCGCTATCCGGTGCTGTATATGCATGACGGGCATAACCTGTTCGACGTTGCCAAATCGAACTTCCAGAAGATCTGGGCTGCCGACACCGCGATGCTGGCCGCCAGCGCCAGCGGCAAGATTGAACCGCATATCATCATCGGCATCTGGGCACCGGGCAAGGACCGCTACCGCCAATATCTCCCCCGCAGCCTGTATGACGGGGCGAGCGGCAAGCTGCGCGCAGGCATGGACGAGGCGGCGCAGGGCGAAGTGGTTTCCGACCGCTATCTGGCATGGATTGCAGGGCCGCTGAAATCATGGGTCGATACCAGCTTTCGCACCCGTCCGGGCCGCGATGATACGGCCGTGATCGGCTCATCAATGGGCGGGTTGATGAGCTGCTATGCCATTCTCGAAAGGCCGGAGGTGTTCGGGCGGGCGGGCTGCGTCTCCTCGCACTGGCCCGCACTTGTCTCGGCCGAGGTGGCGCGCGCGGATCCTGCGCTCAAAGCTTTGTGGGACGGCTGGTTCGCCGCGCGCCTCGGCCCGCCCGATGGCCGCCGGGTGTGGCTCGATCGCGGCACAGAGACGATCGATCAACTCTACGCGCCCTATCAGCCGGTGGTCGATGCGCGCTTCGCCGCAGCCGGCTGGCAGAAGGGCCGCGACTGGGAGAGCCGGGTCTATGAAGGCACCGGGCACGAGGAAAACGCCTGGGCCGCGCGCCTGCCTGAAATCTTCGGCTGGCTGCTGGCAAAGGATTAGCGCAAGCCGAAGGCTTCCTTCGCCAGCCGCTCCACCACGGCCTTGTCGGGCGCGCCCTTGGGCGAGACCCAGCTTCCGCCGACGCACAGGACGGGATCGAAGGCGAGCCATTCAGGCGCGTTGTCCAGGCTGATCCCGCCAGTGGGGCAGAAGCGGACATTGCCGAAAGGCGCGGCCAGCGCCTTGAGGGCGGGCAGGCCGCCTGCCGCCATCGCCGGGAAGAACTTGAACCGGTCCAGCCCCAGATCCAGCCCGCGCATGATATCGCCCGCATTGGCGATGCCGGGCAGGAACGGAACGCCGCTTGCCACCGCCGCCTTGCCCAGCGTGTCGGTGAGACCGGGGGAGACGATGAATTCGCTCCCCGCCTCCAGCGCCGCGTCCAGATCGCGCGGGTTGGTCACCGTGCCCGCGCCGACAATTGCGCCCGGCACCTGCTTCATCGCCCGGATTGCGCCGAGCGCGGCAGGCGTGCGCAAGGTGACTTCAAGGACGCGCAGGCCCCCTGCGACCAGCGCTTCCGCGAGCGGGACGGCATGGGCTTCATCCTCGATCACGATCACCGGGATGACCGGCGCGGTGCGCATGATGGCGTCGATATTCATTACATTCCTCCGGTGGCGAGCATCGCCGAGGCGCCCTGTTCGGCCCCATCGGCAAAGCGGCGCAGCATGCCGAACAGCTCTCGGCCCACGCCTTGCTCATCGCGCGGGTCAGCGGCGGGTTCGCGCGAGGCGAGATCGGCGGTGGTCGAAAGCGCGCCCGTGGCCGCGCACACGCGCACGATGTCACCATCGCGCAGGCGGGCGAGCGGGCCTCCGCCCAGTGCCTCGGGGGTGCAGTGGATTGCGGCGGGCACCTTGCCGCTCGCGCCCGACATCCGCCCGTCCGTGACCAGCGCGACCTTGTGCCCGCGATCCTGCAACACGCCCAGCGGCGGGGTCAGCTTGTGGAGTTCGGGCATCCCGTTGGCGCGCGGCCCCTGGAAGCGCACCACCACCACCACATCGCGGTCCAGTTCGCCCGCGGCGAAGGCGGCGGCGACGCTCGGCTGATCCTCGAACACGCGGCACGGGGCTTCCACCGTCCAGCGGCTCTCGTCCACCGCCGAGGTCTTGAAGCAGGCCCGGCCGAGATTGCCTTCGAGCAGCCGCATCCCGCCATCTGCCTTGAACGGATTGGCGACAGGGCGCAGCATCGTGTCATCGCCCGAGGGGCCGACCTCGCGCCACACCACTTCCTCGCCTTCAAGGCCCGGTTCCTTGGCGTAGTCGGCAAAGCCGCCGCGTCCGACGGTGAGGATATCGGGGTGGGCAAGGCCCGCCTCCAGCAGTTCCCCGATGACAAAGCCCATGCCGCCCGCGTTGTGGAAGTGGTTCACATCGCCCGCGCCATTGGGATAGACCTGCGCGATCAGCGGGACGGCGCCGGAGAGTTCGCTGAGGTCGTTCCAGTCGAAGATCACCCCCGCCGCGCGCGCCATGGCGGGCAGGTGGATCGCATGGTTGGTCGATCCGCCGGTCGCCAGCAGGCCGACTGCGGCGTTGACCACTGCCTTCTCGTCCACGCATAGGCCCAGCGGGCGGTAATCGTCGCCCTTGCGGGTGATTTCTGCCACGCGGTGCACGGCCGCGCGGTCCAGCGCCTGCCTAAGCTTGGTCCCGGGATTGATGAAGGCAGAATTGGGGACATGCAGCCCCATCATCTCCATCATCATCTGGTTGGAATTGGCGGTGCCGAAGAAGGTGCAGGTGCCGGCCGAGTGGTAACTCGCCATCTCGCTGGCGAGCAGTTCCGCACGGGTTGCCAGTCCCTCGGCATAAAGCTGGCGGACGCGCTGCTTTTCCTTGTTGGGAATGCCGGTCGGCATCGGGCCGCCGGGGACGAAGATCATCGGCAGATGGCCAAAGCGCAGCGCGCCCATCAGCAGGCCGGGCACGATCTTGTCGCAGATGCCGAGCAAGAGCGCGCCCTCGAACATCGCATGGCTGAAGGCGACCGCGGTGGAGAGCGCGATCACATCGCGGCTGAACAGCGACAGCTCCATGCCCGTCTCGCCCTGCGTCACCCCGTCGCACATCGCCGGAACGCCGCCTGCGACCTGCGCGGTGGCGCCGACCTCGCGGGCGTAAATCTTCAGCCGTTCAGGGTAACGGTAGTAGGGCGCGTGGGCCGAAAGCATATCGTTGTAAGCGGTAACGATGCCGATATTGGCACCACGGCCCGCCACCATCGCCGGCTTGTCATCCTCCATCCCGGCATAGGCATGGGCGAGGTTCGAGCACGATACCGCGCTGCGCTCGCCCATGTTGTCGCCTTCACGGGCGATCAGATCGAGATAGGCGCTGCGGGTGCCTTTCGAGTTTGCGATGACCCGCTGCGTGACCCGGTGCAGGGTGTCGTTCAAACTACTCATGCCAAGTTACTCCGTCGCGTTCCGCCAGCGCGATGGCCGCGGAAGGCCCCCAGCTGCCGGCGGTATAGGTTTTGGGCTCCAGCCCGTCCGCTTCCCAGCCGGCGCGGATGGCATCGACCCATTCCCACTGCGCCTCCACCTCGTCACGTCGGACAAACAGCGTCTGGTCGCCCTCAACCAGATCAAGCAGCAGGCGTTCATAGGCGATCCGCCGCACCGCGCCCGAGAACGCATCGGGCATGGCGATGTTGAGCGGCACCTGGCGCAGGCGAATGCCCTCGCGGTCCAATCCAGGCACCTTGGCCATCAGCGAAAGGGTGATGTTCTCTTCGGGCTGGATGCCGATCACCAACCGGTTGGGCTGCATCGTCGCGCCCTTTCCTGCGAAGATCGAGTGCGGCACCGAGCGGAACTGGATCACGATCTCGGTCACGCGCTTGGGCATCCGCTTGCCGGTGCGCAGATAGAATGGCACGCCTTTCCAGCGCCAATTGTCGACATGGCCCTTGATCGCGACGAAGGTTTCTGTGCCGCTATCCTTGCCCAGTTCCTCGTCATAACCGGGGACAGCCTGCCCCTGAATCGCGCCTGCACGATATTGGCCGGTGACAGTCTCGTTCGAGCTGACCTTGCGCAGCGCGCGCAGCACCTTCACCTTTTCATCGCGCACGGCCGTGGCGTCGAAATGCGCAGGCGGCTCCATCGCCACCAGCGCCAGCAGTTGCAGCATATGGTTCTGCACCATGTCACGGATCGCGCCCGCATCGTCATAGAAGGCAACGCGCCCTTCAAGGCCCACGGTCTCGGCCACGGTGATCTGCACATGGTCGATATGCGCCGCATTCCACAGCGGTTCGAACATCAGGTTGGCAAAGCGCAGCGCCAGCAGGTTCTGCACCGTCTCCTTACCGAGATAGTGGTCGATCCGGAAAATCCGGTTTTCGGGGAAGGCCCCCGCGACCGCGTCATTGATTTCGCGGCTGGTGGCCAGATTTGTGCCCAATGGCTTTTCGAGGCACATCCGCACCGTCTCGCCCGTCAGCCCGGCCGATTGCAGCCCCTTGATGGTCGGGCCGAACAGGCTCGGCGCGGTGGAGAGGAAGATCGCAAGGCCGCGCGCAGGCGTGCCGACCTTGGCCGCCAGATCGGCATAGCCTTCCAGCGTGGTGGCATCCAATGTCTGGTAGCTGAGGCGGTTCATGAACTCCGCCATCCGCCCGCGGCGGTCAGCGGGGAGGTATTTCTCCAGCGCGGCGCGGGCGAAATTGCGGTATTCGCCGTCGGACATCTCGCTGCGGGCGGTGCCGATGATCTTGAGATCGGGGGCGAGCAGCCCGTCGGCATCCAGCGCGAACAGGCTGGGCAACAGCATCCGCTGGGCAAGGTCGCCGGTGGCTCCGAACAATAGCAGGCGGTCAGCGGTGAAGCTCATGCGCGATTGGCCCTTTCCCTCGTGCGCCCTACCTAGGCGCGCGGGGGATTATTCGCCAGTGGGCGCATACTTATTCAACTCGTGCGGGCAATTTCAAGCCGGCCGCCGCGCATAGAATCCGAAGCCCGCGATAATCGCATAGCACGCAATCGGCAGGATCATCGCGGTGCCAAGGCTGCCGCTGGCATCCGCCAGAATCCCCGTCAGCAGCGGGATCACCGCGCCGCCGAAAATGGCGATGTTGATGATCCCCGATCCGTCCGCCGCCCGCGCGCCCAGCTTTTCGCAGGCGAGGCTGAAGATCGTCGGGAACATGATCGAATTCATCAGGCCCACCGCCAGCAGGCTGTAGCCCGCCGTCGTGCCGCTGGTGCTGGTGGAGAACAGCACCAGCGCAATCGCGCCTGCCGCCACGCCCGCGAGCACCAGACCGGGGCTGACAAAGCGCAGCACGGCAGATCCGATGATCCGCCCCACCAGCGCGCCGCCCCAGTAAAGGAAGATGAGATCGCCCGCAGCCCGCTCGGTCAGGGCCATGACACTTTCCTGCATCAGATAGCCGACAATCAGCGAACCGATGGCCACCTCTGCCCCGACATACAGGAAGATGCAGAGTGCCCCGTAACTGAACCGGGTGCGGGTCAGCAGCGGGTTGCCCCACAGCCAGATTGCCGGGCCTGCGATCAACAGCGCGATGCCGAGCAGTTCGCTGCCCTGGATCAGAGAATTGCCCTGGATCACCAGCCAGCCCCCGGCGATGATCGGCACCAGACCCGCCACATAGCGGGCGGGCGTCGTCAGGGCAGCATCGGCTTGCGCGGAAGCATCATGCGGCAGCTTGTTGCGATAGAACCACACCACGCCTGCGATGACCGCCAGCGCCACGGCAAGGCCGAAATAGGTCGAAACGATCGCCGCGCTTTCGGCCGTGCGATAGGCGTCCAGCTCTGCCCCGCTCAATTCTTTGGCGGAAACCCCGGCCAGCCCGCCGAGGATCAGACCCGATCCGACCCGCGGGAAAATCGTGGTGCCAAGGCTGTTGAACGCCTGCGCGAAGGTCAGGCGGCTATGCACCGTCTTTTGCGGCCCCAACATGCTGATCAGCGGATTGGTGACGACCTGCACCACCACGACCCCGCTGGCGAGGATGAACAGGGCGCCCAGAAACAGGCCATAGGTGGCAGTCTGGCTGGCAGGGATGAACAACAGGCAGCCCGCCATCATCGTCAGCAATCCGACCACCGCTCCGCGCATGTAACCCACGCGCTTGACCAGTTCCGCACCGGGAATGCCGATCAGCAGATAGGCGGTGAAAAAGCAGAACTGCACCAGCATCGCTTCGGTGTAGCTGAGCGTGAACAGTTCCTGCAGCTTGGGCAGAATGACATCATTCAGCGAGGTGATCCCGCCGAAGATGAAGAACAGCGCAAAGACGAAGTAATTCAGGCCCGGTGCGTAAACCTGCGGGGCATCGCTCGCGCCGCTGTGCCCGAAATCCGCCGCACTTCCGCTCGGTGCCATTGCCATTGCTGATCCCTCTCCCCGTGCGCGGTTGACCCGCGCAGCCTCTTGTTGCGAACGTTCACAATCTGCGCGCCTGTGTCAACCTGCAAGAGAGCGCGGCGGATTTCCAGTGCGAATAGCAATGCAAGCCAGCCTTGCGCGGGGATAAGCTTGCGCCCTAGAGAGGGAGGCATGAACGGGGGACCGAAAAGACGGCCGACATCCTTCGATGTGGCGGAGCGGGCGGGCGTCAGCCAGCCGACCGTCAGCCGTGCGCTTTCGGGCAGCCCCGCCATTGCCGAAGCCACCCGCCGCAAGGTGATCGCCGCGGCCGAGGCGCTGGGCTATTTCGTCGATGAACGCGCCGCCAGGCTGCGGCGCGGCTCCACCGGCACGCTGGCGGTGGTGGTGATCTGCCGCGAGGGGGACAGCGCCTCCAGCATCAACCCCTTCGCCTATGCCTTGCTGGGCAGCGTCTGCGTTGCCGCATCGGAGCGCGGGTTTGAAACGCTGGTGAGCTTTCAGGCGCGGGAGGGCGATTTCTTCGGCCATTATCAGGAACAGGGCCGGGCTGATGGTCTGGTGGTGATCGGCACCACCACCAATGCCGCCGCGTGGGAGCATTTCCGCGGGCTGGATGCTGACGGGCGGCGGGTCGCCTATTGGGGATCGCCGTTTGACGAGCTGGACTGGGTCCGGTCGGACAACCGTGCAGCGGGCAGGCTGGCGGTGGAGCACCTGCTGGCGGCAGGCTACAAGCGCCCGTGCTTCCTTGGCGCGCTGAATACCCCGCAGGTGCAGTTCACCGAACGCTATGAAGGCTATGCCGAAGCGATGAAGGCAGCGGGGCTGGAACCCTGCCTTGCCCCCACCGTCAACGCTGCCACCCGCGAGGAAGAAGGCCGCAGAGCCGCGCGCCGCCTGATCGAGCGGGGCATGATCGAACAGGGGGATGTGGACGCGGTGTTCGCCGCCTGTGACGCGATGGCACTGGGCGCTCTGGAAGCCTTTGCTGCGGCCGATCTGGCGGTGCCTGTGCAGGTCGGCGTGATGGGCTTCGATGATCTGGTGGCGGGCCGTTACAGCCGCCCGCCGCTCACCACGCTTGCGCCTGATCCGGCCGAAGCGGGGGCCGCGCTGGTCGAAGCGGTGCTGGATGAAGGCGCAGCGGCCCGGCGGCGGGTGCCGGTCAAGCTGATCGTGCGGGGCAGCACCCAGCACCGCTGAACTGCGGGCCAGCCCCCCTTAGACTCCGGTTAGACCCCGGTTAGACCCCGGTCAGACCCCCTCCAGCAGGCCTTTGCAGCCCGGTTTCACGTGAAACATTGGTACAGAACCGGGTCAGCCGTGCGCGCCGAACTCGTTGGCGATGGCGGTGCTGATCCTGAGGCTCAATTCTTGCGCCCGTGCGATCGGGGTGAGAAAATCACGCTCGATCGCGCCATACCCTTCCTCGCCGCCATCGGGGTAATCGGATGCTTCATCCAGCGGGAAGTCACGCGCGCCGGGCACCGCGACGGGGAAGGCACGGCGAAGCTGGGCGAGCGCCTCGTCCACGCGCAAAGTCATCACCATTTCAATGACATCGCGGCGGCTGATGTCATTGGCGCGGCTGAAGGCAGGGACGGCCACGGCCTTGAGGAACATATGCTGGAGCAGCGCAAGGCGCAGCGCCTGCAGCACGCCGATGCGGCGGCGGACATATTCGCGCGCCTCGGTGTCGGCGGCCTCGTCAGGGATGAGGTCCAGTAACCTGTGAAATTTCAACGCGTCAATCCGCAGCCGCGAGGCAAGACGGCGGAACACCCCGGTGCGATCATCCCCCACCAGATACTCCGCCAACGCGGCGCAGGCCCCGGCGAGGTGATCCTCGGTCCCGCGATAGGTGCGGCTGGCCCAATAGGCGGAATTGAACAGCTCGCCATAGGCCGCCACCGTCTTGATGCTGGCGAGCGCATTGGCGGCGCGCACCAGTCGCAGAATCTGGCTGCCGCGCGGAGATTCGCTCAGCAAAGCAGCGATTTCCTCGCGGTTGGCGTCGCTTGCGCTGCCGATCCCGGCGATGACGTTGACGGGGTAGCCAAGCTGCTGGAGGATCGCGTTATGCGGGATCGCGCGGATCTGGCGCAGGCTCATCTCGCGGTCGGCATTGATGTCGCTCTGGCGCCGAGAAACGCGGCTGCCGGTGGGGTTCAAGAGGCCCAGCCCGAACGCCGTCACCGCGCGCGCATAGGTGCGGCTGGCAAGGTGATCGCCCTGATGCTCCTTCACCGCGCGGTAGAAATCGAGGCTGAGATCGGTGCGGTGATAGAACGGATCGGCAGGGGCGGCGAGATCGGTCTCGGCCGGGCGCAGTTCGGCAATGCGGCTGAGGGTCGCGAGCGCCAGTTCGGGGGTGGCGAAGAACAGGTAGCCGTCACCGCCCTGAAAGCTCACCTCGGGTTCTAGCCGGATGCCCGCGCGCGCAAATCGCCTGCGTGCCCAGGGGGATAGCGGCCATTCGATCCGGTCGCGCAAGGATGCAGGATGCGCGCCGCGGCCCATGCTCTCGCCGTGGGTGTTGAACACCAGCGCGGCAATATCGCCCAGACCATTGGCCGCCATCGCCTCGGCAAGGCGGCCCTGAAGGCGCTCGATCGCGAGCGCTGCGGGGACTTGCCCCACGAAACGCCCGGCGTCGGAGAAGCCGGTCTGCACGGCCACCCGTCCGCGTGCGCGGGCATAGGCGCGATAGGCAGGCTCTGCCAGCAAGGCATCGAGGAAGCGGCCGCCATGTTCCAGCGCGGTTTCCGTCTCGAACAGGGGCGAGACATCGACCTTGCCCTCCACCCCGAACAGCTTGGCGAAATAGAGCGCGGCCAGCACCGTCGCGGGCTGTTCGCACTCGGCCACCAGCATGCGGATCGGGGCATCGGCATCGATATGCTTGAGGATCTGCGCCATGGCGAGGAACTGGCGAATCGCGGTCGAGCTTTCGGTGGCGAGCGCGGCGAAGTTGGTGCGCAGGGGCCGCGCACCCTCGACCATCGCGCGCAAGCTGGCGAGCGCGCCCTTGCTGGCGAGGTCAACCGCCTCGTCATCCTCGCCCAGCCGGCGGCGCACGGCGTTGTGGAGCTGCTTGGCGTTCACCCGGAAATGGATCCAGCCCATGCCAAGGCCATCGGCGCGCATCGCGGCGGCAAGGGTAAGGAGCGCAATCGCGCGGGGCTCAGGCGCGTCGGCCGCCTCGTCTTCGAGCGCGGTGATCAGCGGGGCAAGGCTGAGCAGGTTGTCTGCGCTGTGGGTCGTCAGCCGGTTGGCTGCGGCGGCAAGTGCTTCGGCGCTGGAGAGGTCGCCCGCGAAATCATCGGCCCGTGCCGCGGCAAAGGCGGCGGCGGGGCGCAGAGTTTCGAGCAGCGGGTGGGCCGCATCGAGCGCCGCAAGACTGGCGGTATAGCGCGCCAGCCGCTCGGCCTTTTCCTGCAGACGGAAAGCGATCGAGGTGTGCCAGCCGATATCGGTGCGCCCGTCCATGTCGTAGCCCACCCAGCTGGCGAACCGGAACGGGAGCGGGCGCAAGGACCGCCATTCGAGCGGCCAGCGGGTGCGGGCCTCCTCCAGCAGGCGCGCGACGATCACATCGCGGGCGTCCTGCGCGCGGGCCATGGCGGCCATGGCGGCGCGGTGTTCGTGTTCGAGCGTTACCGCCGTGCGCGTGGCGGGAACGGCGCAGACCGTGTCATCGACCTCGTGGTCGGCGGAGGCGGCGATGGCCACAGCCTCGCTCTGCGCAGGGGAGAGCAGGAAAGTGGGGTGCGCGGTGAAAACGGCGTGGAGCTGGGGATTTTCCCAGCGCGCGCGGAAGGCGACGAAATCCTCGTCCGGTGCTGCGGTCAGTGCAGGCGCGGGCGCCGCCGCCAGCAGGCCGCGCAGTTTGTGGGCGCGTGCCTTCAGCCCGTCACATTCGAGTTCGGTGACCAGCCGGGTCATGTCATCAAGGCTGATCTCGTCCCCCTCCAGCGCGCGCGACAGATCGAGCGAGAGCTGGAACACCGGGTTGAACAGCGGGGTTTCGCGGGTGCGCTGGTGCAGATCGCCCAGCCGCGCTTCGAGCGCCGCGACCGTCTTCACGCCGCTTCCCCCCGCACCGGCAAATGCTCGGATGCAAAGGCCGCCGCTGCCCCGAACAGCCCCGGTTGCGGGTGAACGATCAGTTTCACCGGGATCGAGGCCATCAGGCTTTCAAACCGGCCCTTGGCCTTGAAGCGCGATGAAAAGCCGGAATTCAGCAGCGTGTCGCGAATGCGGTAGCCAAGCCCGCCTGCGATCACCACGCCTGCAAAGCCGCCTTGCGACAGGGCCAGATCGCCCGCGACCGAGCCGAGCGAGAGGCAGAAACGGTCCACGGCGGCCGCGGCAAGACTGTCCTCGCCCGAGGTGCCGAGGCTCCAGATTTCAATCGCGTCACGCTCGGGCACGGTGCGGCCCTCCATCGCGGCGAGTGCCTGATAGATGTCGACGATCCCCGGCCCGGCCACCACGCGCTCCACCGACACCCGGTTATGGCGACGGCGCAGACGGGCAAGGATCGCGTCCTCGATGGAATCGAGCGGGGCAAAGTCGATATGCCCGCCTTCGGTCGCCTGCACGCGGTACTGGCTACCGGAACGGTAGAGGTGGGCGACGCCAAGGCCGGTGCCCGGGCCAAGCACGCTGATCGTGCCTTCGCGCCCCAGCGGGGCATCAGGGCCGGCAAGGTGCAGGAACTGGCTGTCGTCAGCACGCGCGATCGCGTGGGCGACGGCGGCGAAATCATTGACGAGGGTGAAGCGGGTGACGCCCAGCTTCTCGGGGATCAGCGCCGGGCGGATGATCCACGGGTTGTTGGTGAAGCGGATTACGGGGTTGAGGTTGCCCGGCGCGCCGACCGGCCCGGCAATCGCCATGCTGACAGCGGGCGGCAGGGTCCCGCCCTTGCGCTCCCGGAAGGCTTCCCATGCCGTCTGGAAGCTGGCGTGATCGGCGGTGTGGAGCGTTTCCGGCTCGTCTAGGGTGATCGCGCCGTCCGCCCCAATCGTGGCAATCGCGAAGCGGGCATGGGTCCCGCCGATATCGACCACTACGAGTTCGGGCACCACATCGCGCATCATCTTTGTCCCCGTCCTGTCCCGCTGCGTCAGGCCCAAGGGTGTAGCAGGCGGCGCGCGGGAATCCCACGCGCCGCATACTTATTCAAGCATCACAGGTCTTACTTGACGCCCATTTCGTCAAGCAGACGGGTCGCCCCGTCGACCTTTTCCATGGTCCACAGCATGAAGCGGCTGTCGACGTGAATGGTGCGGTTGATCGCCGGATCATACATCCAGTCGGAGACCACGCCCTCGATCGTGCCGTCGAAGGCGAGGCCCACGAATTCGCCCTTCGCGTTGAGCGTCGAGGAGCCCGAGTTGCCGTTGGTGATGTCGACGGTCGAGAGGTAATCCACGGGCAGGGTGCCGAGGTCAGGCGCGGCCCAGCGGCCATAATCCTTGGCCTTGATCAGCTCCACCATCTTGTCGGGCGCATCGAATTCACCGCGCCCGGTGTGCTTGGCAACAATGCCTTCCGCGGTGGTGAACGGCGTCCAGATCTGCCCGTCAACCTTCTTGCCGGTCACCTTGCCATAGGTGAAGCGCAGCGAGCCGTTGGCGTCGGGGTACATGGTTTTGCCCTGCGACGCGGCATAGGCAAGCCGCGCTTCCATCACCTTCGAACGGGCCTTCTGCACCTGCCCCGAACGCGCCTTGTCATCGGCTTCGGAGGCCATCGCCTCGTCATAGGTGGCCACGGCAAGCTGGATGAAGGGATCGCTCGATGCCTTGAAATCGGCCACCGACTTGCCCATCCATTCCATCCGCTTGGCGGTGTTGCCAAGCTCGCTGCCCGCATAAAGCGAGGCCAGATCGCGGCCTTCCATGAAGGCATCGAAGCTCTTGTTGCGCTGGTCCGCAGGCAGCGTGCGGTATTCGGCAATGCCATCGGCCCACAATTGCTGGTCGATCGCCTGCACATAGCGACGCTCGATGCGCTGCATGCCTTGCGTCATGAAGGCCTTGTCGCGATCCTGATAGCCGGGCTCGCGGTCCTTGTTGGGCTTGGCCTGCTCGTTCGCCCAGCGGTAGAGCGAGCGGGCTGCGCCATAAAGCTGCCCGCGCCCGAGCAGCCCGCGCTTGGCATCGGCAAGGGCGACAGCGTTGCCTTCGGTGATCATGCGATCATATTCAGCCAGCGCGGCGCCATACTGCGCCTCACGCTTGGGATCGGCCTTCAGCCATGCGCGGAAACCGGCCTCTTCGGCCTGCTTCTTGGCCACCAGCGAGATTGCCTCGGCCCCGGCCATCTGGCCCGCGATCTTCTTTTCGTAGTTCTCGATCCCCTGCAAGGTGGCGGCATAGGCGATGGTGGCGGCCTGATTGCCGGCGGTCAGTTCATCGATGCGGTTGCCGTATTCCGTCAGCATCGCCTGCTGATAGGGATAGAGCTCCTCGTAATAGAAGCGCGCTTCCTCGGCCGTGCGCAGGCGTTCGGTGGTGCCGGGGAAGCCAGCGACCATCACAAAATCGCCGTCCTTCACGCCGTCCTTGGCGATCGGGAGCCAGGCCTTGGGCTTGAAGGGCACATTGTCCTTGCTGAAGGCGGCGGAAGAACCGTCGGGCGCCACGTAAGCGCGGTAGAACGAGAAGTCGCCGGTGTGGCGCGGCCACATCCAGTTGTCCTTCTCGCCGCCAAAATTACCAACGCCCGCAGCCGGGGCATAGACGAGGCGGACGTCCTGAATTTCGAGCTGCTGCTGGAGCCAGTACTGCTGGCCGCCGAAATAGGCTCGCACGTCGCAGCGGCGGTTGGCCTGCTTTTCGCACGCCTCGATCAGCGCGGCGCGGTTGGCCTGCAAGCGATCATAACGCGCGCGGCCATCCAGCTTGTCGGCGCCCTTGAGCATGTCGGCGGTGACATTGCGCAGATCCTCGATCACATACACGCGGCTGCCGGGCGCGGCGGGCAGCTCATCGCCCAGCGTCTTCGCAAGGAAGCCGTTGGTGAGATAATCGTTCTCAGGGCTCGAATTGTACTGGAGCGATCCGGCCACGCAGTGGTGATTGGTCGCCACAAGGCCCTGCGGTGAAAGGAATGCCGCCGAACAGCCTCCCAGCGATGCGATCGCGGTCAGCGGCGGGCGCTGGAGATCGCCCAGCGTCTTGGCATCAAGCTCAAGCCCGGCCGCTTTCATCTGGTCGGCAATCGCGCCGGTCTGGCTCGGCAGCCACATGCCTTCGTCGGCTTGCACGGCGGCAGGCGCACACAGCATAAGGGCCGAGGCCCCGGCCAGCAGGAACTTCTTCATCGGTGGGATACCTCTCTCGCGAAATGGGCCGCCCCCGAAAAGGGGCGAATGGCGCGGGTGTTAGGGCAGATGCGCCCGGCGCGGAAGGGGAGAATCCGTGCTTTCGACGAACGACCGGCTGGCCGGATTGAGCACCAGCAGCAAGCGCGCTCCGCCGGCGGTTTGCGCGATCGGCGGAGACCGGTGGATGGCAGGGCGGTCGGTGGCGAGCTTGCCCTTGAACAGCCCCACATCGAAGGGGGCGAGGCGGCCCACACGCAGCGGTGCCTCGCCAGCGGCGATGCGGGCGGCATCAGCCTGGTCCACCCAATCGGTGCCTTCGCCGACATAGGTAGTGATCAGGCGGGCGGTGACATAGTCGGCGTGGAACTTGCGGCACGAGTCGGTGCGCACCACCTCGAGCCGCAGCTCGAAGGTCGCAAGGTCCATTGCGGCACAGAACAGACGGGCAAGGCGGGCGGCGTCCTTGATCAGTGCAGCGCGGAGCGCCTCGCTGCCGCCAAAGCCCGCTTGGCCCATCCCGCGCGCGAGCGCCTCGGGCAGGCCCGCCACATTGCTGACGAAGCGCAGGTCCTGCGGCTCGCCCGCGATCAGCGGGGTGAAGTCGGCGAAGGGGACGCGTTCCCAGATGGCCAGATTGCACTCCGGCTCACGGATCGCGGCCAGCACCTCGGGATCACGACCGGATCGGCAGGAACGCGTGAGGGTAGCGTGCATCATGAAGGCGGCCCTGAATAATGTAACGTTGTAACATACCGCTAACAAAGCCGCCGACCGCGTGCAAGCCCGGACTCTCGCGGGGCCTGCGAAAGGCTCTTGCGAGTGATTATCATCTCGGCCATGAGGCAAAGCGCAACATCTTGATCAAGGACGTCCCCTCCCATGAACAGCACCCTCAAACTCTGGACCCAGCTTGGCCTCGGCACCGCGCTCGCAGGCGGGCTGCTTGCGTCCTGCGGGGGCGAGGCCGGGGGCGAGGGCGCGAGCGGCGGCGAGGTTGGCGCTGCGCCCACCGCAGCCGCCACGGCCGGTGAAGGCGAAGGCGGCGCAGGCGCCGGTGAGGGTGAAAGCGCCACCGCAGGCGGCGAGGGCGAGGGCGGCGTTGCTGTCGCCGATGCGGGCAGGGACCCGGTCGCCTATGGCATTGCGCTCGCCGTCACCGAGGCCCACGTCACCGCCGCACGCGATGCCTATGCAGCGGGCAAGAAAGAGGCTGCTGGCGAAATGTTCGCCCACCCGGTCAGCGAAGTGCTGCTGGATATGGACCCGGTCTTTGCCAAGCTCGGCGTTGCCGATTTCAAGCCGCTGCTGACCGCCGCCTCGGCCGCCGCGCTGGACGGCAAGAGCGTTGCCGAAGTCTCCAAGGCGCATGACGCCATCATCGCCGCCCTGCGCGCGGCCGCTGCCAAGGCGCCCAAGTCGGATGCCAGCCAGGGCAAGGTTGCCGCAGGCGTGATTGCGGACATGATCGAACGGTCGAGCGCGATGTATCGCCAGCTTCCCAAGAGCGACAGCTATGAACCCTATCTCGACGGCTATGGCTTCAGCCGCGTTGCGATGAGCACCTTTGCCGCCTCTGGCGCGGCCATCAAGGCCGATAACGCTGAGCTTCACGCCCGCATTACCGATGCGCTGGCGCTGCTGAACAAGGCCTATCCCGGCGCCGCACGCCCGGCCAAGCTGCCCGCAGAACCCGGCGCGCTGTCAGGCGCTTCGGCCAAGGTCATGCTCGCCGCGGGGAGCTGAACCCTTCAGCCCCGCGGAGATGCGGCAAGCTGAGGGTCTTGCAGCTTGTTTTTACCGCGCCCGCCTGTAGTTTATCGCCGCAGTCCCCGGGGGAGCGGCGCTGCACGGCTCTGGGGGGCGAATTTGACGAAGGCTCAGGATTTCCTGCGAGTCGGTTTGCAAGCGCCGGCCGCGCTCGGCGTGGCCGCTGCGTGCGCGCTTGGTGGCGGGGCGGTTCCGGCCGCCGCGCAGCAACAGCCGCCGCCGCAGTTGCGCATCGCTCCGCCGACCCGCAGCGACCTTGCCCCGCCTGAACTGCGCCGCGAGGAACGCGCGGTCACCCTGACAGTCGATGGCGATCTCGAACGGGCACCTTGCGCGCTCGACCGCCCGGAATTTGCCGGGATCCGCTTCACGGTGCAGGGCGCGCGCTTCGATGGCCTCGAACGGGTGCCCGGCCTTACCCTTGATGATGCCTTTGCGGCTTACCTTGGGCGCGAACTGCCCGTTTCGGTGCTGTGCGATATCCGCGCCGAAGCCAATGCGATGCTTCGCCGACAGGGATTTCTCGCCACGGTCGAGATTCCCGAGCAAAGCCTTGCTGATGGCACCCCCGATTTCAAGGTGGTGTTCGGGCGGCTGACATCGGTGCGGGTGCGCGGCGATGCCGGCCCTTCGGCAACTCTGGTGGCAAGCTATCTCGAAAAGCTCACCGCGCAGAGCGTGTTCAACACCGATGCGGCCGAACGCTATCTGCTGCTGGCCGATGATGTGCCCGGCCTGACCGTGCGCCTGTCGCTGCGTCCGGCGGCCGGCGGCGCGCCGGGTGATCTGGTGGGCGAGATTGCGGTCCTGCGCGAGAACGGCATGGTCGATGCCAATATCCAGAACTCCGGCTCGCGCGCGCTGGGCCGCTTCGGGGGTTCGCTGCGGGGCGAGGTCTACGGGCTTACCGGGCTTGGCGATCGCACCACGCTGTCGGCTTTCTCGACGCTCGATTTCACGGAACAGCAGACCTTCCAGATCGGCCATGATTTCCGGCTGGGCAGCGAGGGGCTGCGGCTGGGCGGGCAGATCACCTTCAGTATGGCCGATCCGTCGGTCGCCATCCCTGGCTTCAACGTTGCTTCCGAAACCGTGTTCGCCAGCATCTTTGCCGCCATCCCCCTGATCCGCAGCCGCGCGCATAGCCTGAGCCTTGAGGGCGGGTTTGACCTTGTCGATCAGGATGTGACCGTCAACACCATCCCGCTCACCCGCGACCGGGTGAGGATGGCCTATTTGCGGCTGGACGGATCGCTGACCGACCGCGCTTCGATCCAGCGGGTGGGCGGATACAGCCAGTACGAGCCAAAGCTGCGGCTGCGTTACGGGCTGGAGGCGCGCGGCGGGCTTGATGTGCTGTCGGCCAATGGCGATTGCCGCCCCAATCTGCTCGCCTGCATCATCGGCGGGGCCGCGCCGCCGAGCCGTCTGGAGGCCGATCCTACCCCGCTTCTGGCGCGCGTCAAGGCGGGGGTGGATTATCGCCCCGTGCCGCGCTGGACGCTCGCCTTCGATAGCACCGCGCAGATCTCCGGCGATCCGCTGCCGGCCTTTGAAGAACTGGCGGGCGGCAATTTCACCACCGGACGCGGCTATGATCCGGGCGTGGTGCTGGGGGATAGCGGCGTGCTGGGCAGCGTCGAGCTGCGCCATGGTTCGGCCATCCCGGCAGGGCCGAAGGCTGTCGCGTTTCAGCCCTATGCGTTCACCGATCTCGCCTTCGTCTGGAACGAGGACCCGAGCCGTCGCGCTGCTAACCCTGACCGCCTGTGGTCGGCAGGCGCGGGCCTGCGGGCAAGCTGGGGCGGCGGGATGCAGGCAGATCTTGCGCTCGCCGTGCCGCTCGAACGACCTGATCTTGCCCCCCGGCGGGGCGATGTGCGCATCCTGTTCACGCTGACCAGCCGCTTGCTTCCCTGGAGACGCTGAGATGACCCACCCCTTGGTCCGCAACCGAGTGCGCATGATGACCGGCTGTGGCAGCGCCGCGCTGGCGCTTGGGCTCATGCTGGCAAGCGGTGAGGCCGCCGCGCAGGGCATTCAGGCCGAAGGTCAGGTCGTTTTCGGCGGGGCGGAGATCTTCTCGCTTAGCAGCCCGACGGGCAGTTCGACCGTCGTGGAAGCGAACACTCCGGCAGTGGTGATCGACTGGACCCCGTTCGAAGACGCGAATGGCAATGCGTTCGATTTCCTGCCCAACGGCAATGAAGCCATCTTCCAGAACGCCTTTGGCCTCAGCAACTTTGCAGTTCTGAACCGCATCCTGCCCTCCACCAATGGATCGGTGGTGGTGATCAACGGCTCGGTGATATCGCGGATTCAGGATTTCAGCAGCAGCTTTTCGGGCGGGGTCAGCGTCCAGCCGGCGAGCGGCCACTTCACGCCGGGCGGGTTCGTGGCGTTCTATTCGCCCACCGGCTTCCTGATCGGTAGCACCGCGACCTTCGATGTCGGCAATCTGTTGCTGACAACGCTGGATGCGACGCCCGAAAACTTCGCTGATTTCGCCGCCAGTGGCGGGACGCTCAATCTGGCCGCTCAGCAAGGCTCAACCGCGAGCATCCGCATTGAATCGGGCGCGCAGATCAACGGCCTGTCCGAAAACAGCTTCTTTGCGGCGGTGGCGGCAGATGTGCGGATGTCGGGTACCTCGCGGGTCAATGGCAGCCAGGCTTATGTTGCGGGCGAGGTCGTGAATTTGCGTTTCTCGAACGGGCTGTTCGATATCGAAGTGCCGGTGGGCACGGCGAAGGGCGGCACGGTGCTTGAGCTTGACGGCATCATCGGCGGCCCGGCGAGCACGGGTTCGCTCGATAATCACGTGATCTACGGCGTGGCGGCGGCGCAGGCCGATCCCATCACCATGCTGCTGAGCGGCAATATCGGCTTTGAGCCCGCGCTCCAGGCCGGGATCGTCAACGGCGAGATCATCCTTTCGGCCAATTACGATGTGACCGGCCGCTCGGTGAACGGCGGGTCGACCACTCAAGGGCTGGACGCAAGCTTCGGTCTTGCTGGTGCGCCGACCGGCGCGGCGCGGGCGGATATCCGGATTACGAATGTCACCGCCACAAGCGGGCTTACGGCGGTGAGTTCTCACCTCGCCCGGCTCAGCGCGATCGGCGGCAACAGCACGATTGGCGGCAATCTGCTGCTCGCCGGGCGCGAGGCGGCCGAAGTGCGGATCGGCGCGGGTGATGCGCTGGCGGTGGCGGGCGACCTGCTGGTCTCGGCTGACGCCTATGGCAGTCCGGGCGGATCGCAGGTGATCGGTTTGCCGGGCGGCGGCAGCGCCGATGCGACTGGCGGAGCGGCACTTATCGAGGTGCTGGGCGGCGGCTTGCTGTCGGTAGATGGCTCGGTGCGGGTCAGCGCCGATGCCTATGCCGGGGCGGACAGCTTTGCGCTGGCGCTTGGTTCGGCCACCGGTGGCAGCGCGCGGATCATTGCCGATGGCGCGATCATCGAAATTGGCGGCACGGCCGATCTTAGCGCGCGTGGCATCGGGGTCGCGTTGTTCGGGGCCGCGTCCGAGGGCACGCTGCGCGGCGGAACAGCGGAAATTGACGCCAGCAACGGCGCAGACGTCACGATTGGTTCCAACCTCGCTCTGGCCGCTGACGCCTTTGCGCGCAGCTTCGGAGCAGCACAGGCGGGCTCCGTGTTCGGCGGGACGGCGCGGCTCGGCAATACGGGCGCCACTATCACCGTGACGGGCAATGCCTTCCTCGGTGCCTCGGCCAGCGCCGGCGGGGCCGATGCGGCCGCGAGCGGCGCGCTGGCTGACGCTGGCACGGCGCGGGTGCTGGTCGAAGGGGGCGGGCTGACCACGATCCGCGGGCTGCTGTCGCTCTCGGCCAATGCCAGCGGCGGCTATAACTTCGGCGGGACTGGCGGCGAGGCGCTGGGCGGCGTCGCGCTGGCGGTGACGCGCGGCGGCGGGCGGCTGGATGTAGGCGACGAGTTTTCCGCCAATGCCGAGGCCTTTGGCGGGTTCGGCGAGGGCGGCGGCACGGCCAGAGGCGGGGTCGCAGGCGCAATCGCCGAGACTGGCCGCATTGATCTGCGCGCAGGCGCCGTCGCCAGCGCCTTTGCCTTTGGTGGTGATGCGTTCATCGGCAATGGCGCGCGGGGTGGAGACGGCTTTGGCGGCACCGCGGTTTTCCGCGCCGACGGCACGCTCACCCAGACCGCTGCGCTGGTGATCGGCAACGGCGCTATTGCCAACGCAGACGGCACCGGGGGTGAGGGCGGACGGACCGATGGCACCATCCGCGGCGGTCGCGGCGGCGACGGGCGCGGCGGCAGCGCGGGGCTCGCCAATCAGGCCGACCCGGGTTTCGTCGGCGGCGCCTATATCCTCGCGGGCGGCGACAATGGCACGCTCACCACCGGCGCGCTTTCCAATGCCTCGGCGCGCGGGCTGGGGGGCGAAGGCGGCGATTACTCGACCTTCGACCCCGATCAGACCGCCGATGACGCGGGTGACGGCGGCAACGGTTTCGGTGGCACGGCGCAGGTTGGCACGGCGCTGCGCGGCACCGATGGTTCGCTGCGCGCAGGCGCGGCGCGATTGTCCGGCATCGTCGTCGATGTTGAAGGGCGCGGCGGCAACGGCGGGCGCGACGAGAGCGACGGCTTTATCGCAGGCACCGGCAATGGCCTTGCAGGTAATGGCACAGGCGGCGCGGCCTTGCTGAGCGCGGGCGGGGGTGTGGTCACGACCTCCAGCCTCGATCTGCGAGCAGCCGGCAGTGGCGGCTCGTCCAGTAATGGCGGCTTCGGGCAGGGCGGGCGCGCAGCGGTCTTCGGCGAGGCGGGTGGCACTATCAGCGTCGGCACGGCCTACCTCGATGCCGCAGGTCAGGGCGGTTTCGGAGACGGCGGCGCAGGCGGCGGCGCGCGAGGCGGTGACACGGCGATCATCCTTGACGGGATGGACGCGACCTTCAACGGCATCACCTCGCTTACCGCAATCGGCTTTGGCGGGTCGGGCACGGTCGGCAATGGCGGCGATGGCAGGGGCGGGACAGCCTTCATCGGGCAGCAGACCGCCACCCGCGGCAATGGCACCCTCAACGCAGTCACACTCCTTGAAGCACACGGCCGGGGCGGCGGGGCCGGGCTGAACGCTACAAGCGGCGCCGGACGCGGCGGCGCGGCGAGGGTACAGGCGTTGGGCGGCAGCACGCTGCGCTTCCGCGCGCTCTCGGTCTCGGCCAGCGGGGCGGGCGGCGAGAGCGAGGGGCGCAGCAGTGGCACGCAGGGCGGCGATGGCTTCGGCGGCAGCGCCGAATTGCGCAGCGGGGGATCGGGCAGCCAGATCATCGTCGAGACCAACGACATCGGCGAATTCGGCGGCGAGCTGACCGGCGGCGCGGTGCTCGCCGCGCTCGGGCTGGGCGGGCAGAGCACAGGCGGCACCGGTGTCGGTGGACGCGGCAACGGGGGCACTATCCTGGTTAGCGCGGCAAGCGGCGGGGCGATCACCCTGCCAGCCGATCCTCTCAGTCCCGGCGCCCTCAGGCTGCTTGCCTATGGTCTTGGCGGCGGATCGCTGGTCGATGGCGGCACGGGCGGCGCGGGGCTGGCTGGAAGCGGCACGATCGAGGCAGCGGGTGGCACCATCGTGATGGGAACCACCGAATTCAGCATCTACGGCCGAGGCGGCTCCAGCCTCGACAGCGCGCTCGGCATTGGTGGCGGGCGCGGTGATGGCGGCACGCGGCTGATCCGGGTGACGGACGGCGGCATGCTGACGGGCGAATTCTCCGTGGGAACAGCGGGCGGTTTTGGCGGGACAGGCACGGGCGGACGCAATGGCGGCGCGGCCAGCACCGGCACCAGCACGATCAGCGTCACTGGAGGCACCTTCAACGTCATCGGTCGCCTGCTGTGGACCGACACTTCGACCGGCGGCGATGGCGCGGTGGGCGGCAATGTTGCGGCGAAGGCCGGCGATGTTGCCGAAGTGGCGATCCGCGGCGACAATGCGCTCATCACTTTCACCGCAAACGGCAAGGGCGAGACCGGGCTGGTGGCGGGAGCCAGCCTGACAGGCGGCAACGGCGTTTCGGCGGGCGGGAATGTCAGCGCCGGCCTCAGTGTGATCGATCTGCGGCAGACGACGCTTACCGGCGGCAATATCCAGCTCCAAAACCTTGCAGTCGGCGGCGCGGCGAGTGGATCGGGCGGCATTGGCGGCAATGCTGCGGCCAGCCGGATCGATTTCCTCGCCAATGGATCGACCATCGGCCTGTCGGGCGTGAACGTGATTTCATCGACTGCACGCGGCGGGGCGAGCGCATCGGGCAATGGCGGCAGCGCGGTCAATGGGCTGGGGCAGGCGGCCACCGTCAATGTCGCGCTGACGGGTTCTGCGGTCACCATCGTCTCAGCCCAGTCTGCGCCGGGCGGCCTCACGATTGCCTCGCGCGCCTTTGGCGGGGCGGGCACAATAACGGGGAACGCCTTTGCCCGCGCGGCGGGGCTTGGCGTCAACGGCGGCAACCTTTCGCTGGGCGTGCTGAGCGTCCAGTCGCAGGCTTCGGCCACGGCGGAGGGTAGCGGGCAGGCGGGCGGCGCGGCGGCAAGCGGCGTTGCACGCATCGCCCTTTCCGGCACCGGCCAGCTCGCGGCGACCATCATCGCAGTCAATGCCGACGCGCAAAGCTCGTTGGGCGGCACCAGCGCGGCGGGCGAGGCGCAGGTGGCGCTGGCAGCCGGATCGCAGGCGGCGGTGTTCGCCTCGGACATGAACCTTTCGGCCAATGCGACCGGCGGCGGCCCCAATGGCGGAAGCAATCTTGCCGGGCGCTTTGCCCTGACCGCAGCGAGCGGCACGCTCGAACTTGGCGGGTTGCGCGCTTCGGCGCTGGGCGATGCGCTGGCGGCCAATGCGCCCGCCTCGCAGATTTCGGCCACGGGCGGTGCGTCTCTGCTGGTCGGCAGCGTCCTTTCGGCCTCGGCGCTCGGCGATGTCACGCTGGCGAACGGGCAGGGCGGCACGATCGGCAATACCGCGGCGAGCGCCAACGCAACCATGATCACGGTCGACGCGGGCGGCACAATCCGCGTGGTCGGCGATGGCAGCGCCGGCAGCGGGCTGGGCGGGCAGAGCCTCAGCCTGATCGCGGGTCGCTCGATCCTGCTCGATGGCAACCTGTTTACCCGCTCAGGCACAGCGGAGTTCGCCGCCAACCGCAACGGCGCGGCGACGCTGGCGCAACCCAGCCCCTCGGTCATCACCATGGGGCAGGGCAGCAGCATCGACGCCGGCACCGGCACAGTGAGCTTCAGCCTGTTCGACGGTGAGGGCGATCCCCAGCGCGCGACCGGTGCAATCACCTTGGCGCGCGTCACCGGCGGCGTCATCGACGCGCGCAATTACGGCAGCAGCGCGGGCAGCGATATTCGTGTCACAGCCGATGGCGTGCTGACCGCATCGGGCAGCGGGCGGGCGATCGATCTTGCTGCCTTGAACGGGGAGGTGATCAACCTTGCGGGCGATGCCGGGCTGATCCTCACCGGCACCGGCCATTACGGCATCTTCGCCGCCACCCCCGCCGGTTCGCAGATCGGCAGCTTCGCCAATTACGCGCGGCGCTATAATGTCGCGAGCGCGTCGGCCTATGACGAGCTCAACCCCGGCGGCAATTTCGCGGCCTTCCGCCTGGCACCGGTGCTGACGGTATCGGCTGCTGACGCCGCCCGGTTCTATGGCAATTCCAATCCGGTGTTTACGGCGAGCTTCGCCGGCTTCCAGCCTGGTGACAGCGCCGCCAACCTTACAGGCGCGGCGCAGTTCAGCACGCTGGCGGGTCTCACCTCGGGGATCGGCCAATATGCGATCGACATCACGCTTGGCACGCTGTTGAGCGAGCAGGGCTACAGGCTTGTGCTCGGCAACCCGGGCGTGCTGACGGTAACCCCGCGAGCGCTGACGATCACCGCGAACAACCTCTCGCGCATTTATGGTGACGCGAACCCGGCGCTGACCTTCACTTTGGGCGGCCTCGGGCTGGTGAACGGCGATCAGCTGACGGGCGCTTTGGCGACCACCGCTGGCGCGATCACAGGCGTGGGCAATTTCGCGATCACGCAAGGCACGCTGGCGGCCAGCGCCAATTATGTCGTCAGCTTCAACCCGGGCATCCTGAGCATCACCCCGCGAGCGCTGACGATCACCGCGAACAATCTCTCGCGCATTTACGGAGATGCGAACCCGGCGCTGACCTTCACCTTGGGCGGCCTCGGGCTGGTGAACGGCGATCAGCTGACGGGCGCTTTGGCGACCACCGCTGGCGCGATCACAGGCGTGGGCAATTTCGCGATCACGCAAGGCACGCTGGCGGCCAGCGCCAACTACGTGGTCAGCTTCAACCCGGGTATCCTGAGCATCACCCCGCGAGCGTTGACGATCACTGCGAACAACCTGTCGCGCATTTACGGAGATGCTAACCCGGCGCTGACCTTCACGCTGGGCGGTCTCGGCCTTGTCAATGGCGATCAGCTGACGGGCGCTTTGGCGACCACCGCTGGCGCGACCACAGGTGTGGGCAATGTCGCGATCACGCAAGGCACGCTGGCGGCCAGCGCCAATTATGTCGTCACCTACAACACGGGTATCCTCACCATCACCCCGCGTCCGATCACAGTCACGGCCGACAATCTGTCCAAGCTGCTTGGCCTGCGCGATCCGGCGCTCACCTTTGCGGTTTCGGGGGCAGGGCTGGTCAATGGCGACCAGCTAACCGGCGCACTTATGCGCGATGCGGGCGAGCGGGTCGGCACCTTCGCCATCCGTCAGGGCACTCTGGCGGCCAGCGCGAACTACACGGTCACCTATGTCGGCGGCACGCTGACGATCGACCAGCCTCCGACCCCGCCGGGGCTCGAAAATCCGACCACGATCACCCCGCAAATCGTTCCTGACGAGCCGCCCCCGCCGCCCGCTTCCGAGGAAGATGATGCCTTCGGGATGGACTTCCCCGAACAGCCCGATGCGGCGCTGATTGCGGGCGACGCGCTGCTGGATGATCCGGTGGCGAGCGGCAATGACGCGCTGGTGAATGCAGCAAGCGGCGACGAAGACGACGAAGATGATGATGAGGAGGAGCAGTAATATGTCCCGCCATCATCCCCTTCGCACGGGTGCTTTGACGCTGGCCGCCAGCCTTTCTTTGACCCTTGCCGGCACCATTGCCGCCCCGGGGACAGCGCAGACCGCCGCTCCTGTCCCGGGCGCTGAGCGGGTGAGCCTGCGCGATACCTTCCCGGTCGGCTCCAACGGGCTGTGCGAGGCGCAGATCCTTGCGCCCGAACCCGGCGCGGGGCTGCTTGACCGGCGCTATTCGGTCATTTGCCGCGATTCCGCCGCGCCGGTTGGCACGCTGTGGGTGGTGCAAGGCCCCGCCGCCGCCGCCCAACCCGGGCGCTTTGCCGGAGCGGGCGCGGATTGCACGCCCGCTCCCGGCAGCGCAAGCCTTCCCGGCGCCGCCCGGCTCACCTGCGCGCGCACAGGCAGTGTGATCCGCACCGAATTGCTCCTTGCCCGGAAAGGCTCGCGCACCTTTGCCGCGAGCGGGCTGGCTGCCTATGGCAAGGCGCTGGAACTCGCACTTGCCTCGCTGACGAGTGACCGGATCGTGCCCGGCACGGTCGAAATTCCGCTCACCAGCACCACCGACGATCTCGCCTTCGCCCGCCAGCAGGCCGAAGCCATCGCCGCCGATCAGGCACTGGCGGAGGCCTATCGCCGCAGCAATGCCGGCAATTTCGCCGAAGCCGCAGAATTCTTCGCTGTCTCCTCGGCGGCGCTGGCCGGGCCGGGGGCGCTCGAGGCGAGGCTAAACCAGGGCTTGCAGCAATCGAACCTCGGCAATTACGCTGAAGCCGCCCGCCTGTTCGATGCCGTTCGCGCCAACAGCGCATCCAGCCCGGTGCTTGCGCGTTTGCTGCGCAATTATCAGGCGATGGACGCGCTCAACCAGCGCAAGGCCGATGCCGCGCTGGCGGTGCTGAACGCGCCCTTGGCGAGTGATTTCGGCGACCTTGCCGACCTCGCCGCCCTCAAGATCGGCCCCGCGCTGGCTGACCAGCTGGCGAGCGAGAGCGAGCGCGTCTCCAGCGCCTATTCCGCCAGCCTTACCCCGCGCGAACGGGCGCAATTGCTTGACGGGCAGAGCGCCTATCTGAAGGCGAGCGCGTTGCGCCTGATGGGCCGCGCCGATGAAGCCCCGGCGTTGCTGGCCGAGGCCGAAGCGACCCTTTCAGGCGTCCGGCAGGGCCGCGTTGTCTCGATCGGATGGCTGCGCGCACAGGTGCTGGGCGAGCTTGCCGAAGCCGCCGAACGCGGCGGCCGCGCGGACGAGGCAGAAGGCTACCACAAGCGCGCCGTTGCCCTGATGGACGCGACCTATCCCGGCTCGCCCGCCTATGACAGTGCGCGCGCGCTGCTCGCCGGGTTCTACGCCCGCAGCGACCGCAAGCCCGAAGCGCTGGCGATGTATCGCAGCATTGTCGGCGATGCGGGTGGGCGCCCGTTGCCCTCGTTACGCCGGTTGCTTTCGCCCTATTTCGCGCTGCTGCTGGAAGGCGGGGCCGGGCAGAGCAGTGCGGCCGATCTGTTTGCTGCCAGCCAATTGCTGCAACGCCCCGGCCTTGCCCAGACGCAGGCGGTCCTTGCCCGCGAGCTTTCAGCGGGGACTGACGAAGCCGCGCAGCTGTTCCGGTCCAGCACCAACCTTGCCCGCGCCATCGAACAGCAGCGCCTCGCCCTGCTGGAGATGCGCGGCGCGGCCAATGCCTCCGGCAATCCCCAGACCAACGCCATCGCCCAGCGCGAGGCTGAGCTGCAAGGCCTCCAGCAGCAGCAGGCCGAAGTGCTCCAGAAACTCGCCGACTACCCGCGTTACCGCGCAGTCAGCGGCGGCGCGATCAGCCTGTCCGAATTGCAGGCGATCCTGGGCGAGGGCGAGGCCTATGTGAAGCTGGTGACGCTGGAACGGGATGCCTATGTCGTCTACGCCACGCCCACCACCGCGCGAGTGTGGCGCGCCGATGCGACCCCGCAGCAGCTTGATGCGCTCGTAAGCCAGATCCGCGAAAGCATTGCGGTGGTCGAGGGCGGTCAGGTGCTGACCTACCCCTTCGACCTCGCCCGCGCGCGCGAACTTTACGTCCGGTTGTTCGGCCCCGTCGCTGACAGCCTGCCGCAAGTCCGCCATCTGGTGTTCGAGCCTGACGGCGCGCTGCTCAAACTGCCGATCAATCTGCTCGTCACCGACGATGCCAGCGTGGCCGCCTATCAGGAGCGGATGAAGCAGAAAGGTGCGGACGAATATGACCTGCGCGGTACCAGGTGGCTGGGCCGAGGGACTGAGATCAGCACTTCGGTCGCCGCTTCGGCTTTCCGCGATGTGCGCGCGGCCCGGCCTTCGGATGGCAAGCGCGCCTATCTCGGTCTTGGCGAGAACGCGCCGCTGACGGGCATGGCGGCAAGCGCGCCGGGTGAACGCTGCACTTGGTCGCCCAATATCTGGGCTAATCCGATCAAGGCCGCCGAATTGCGTGAAGCGGCAGCGCGCTTCGGCGGGAGCGCCGATGTGCTGACCGGCGCAGCCTTCACCGATGTTGCGGTGGAACGGCTGCCCGAGCTCGGCGAATACCGCATTCTCCACTTTGCCACCCACGGCCTCGTGACTGCGCCCCGGCCCGGCTGCCCGCCGCGCCCGGCGCTGCTGACCAGCTTCGGCGAAGGCGCAGGCTCTGACGGGCTGCTGAGCTTTGCCGAGATCTTTGGGCTGAAGCTCGACGCCGATCTGGTGATTCTGTCGGCCTGCGACACCGCCGGCAGCGCCACACTGGGCGCGACCCGCGAGGCGGGGGTGACGGGCGGCGGGGAATTCGCGCTCGATGGCCTCGTGCGTGCATTTGTGGGGGCGGGCGGGCGCACGGTTCTGGCGAGCCACTGGCCGGTGCCCGATGATTTCAACGCCACCGGCCGCCTCGTCTCGGGCCTGTTCGCAGAAGATGGGCGCAGCACGGCCGGGGCGCTGCGTGCTTCGCAAACCGCGCTGATGGACGATGCGGCAACCTCGCACCCGTTCTACTGGTCCGCCTTCGCCGTGGTCGGTGACGGCGCGGCGCGCCTGTCGCGCTGAGCGCCGTGGCGGAGGAAGCCACACGCAGGTCCGGCTGGGTCGGACGCGGCTGGCGCACTCTGCGCGAGGCGGGTCGCGTGCAACTGGCCGCAACGGTGCTTGTGCTGATCGCCGCTGTCTTGATCGCCCGTTTCAGCTGGGAACTGCCCGGCGGCGGCGTCGCCACGCCGCTCACCAGCGAGGCGGAGCGCGCTTTCTATGACCTGCGGGCCTATTACGCCGCAGACCTTGTCGATCAGGATGATCGGGTGGTGCTTGTTACCTATACCGACCAGACGCTGATCGCCGCCCGCAAACGCTCGCCGCTGGATCGCGGATTGCTGGCGCGCAGCTTGCGCAGTCTCGATGGCATGGGCGCCAAGGCGATCGGGATCGATATCCTGTTCGACCAGCCGCAGGACGAGGACGAGGAACTGCTCGCCGCATTGCGGGCGATGAAGACCCCGGTCGCAGTCGCCTATGCCAATGTCGCCACCAACGAGGATGACGTCGTCTACGAGCAGCAGGCCTATCTCGACGACTTCATCGCCCGGCTTGACGGGACCAGCGCGAAGCCCGCCAGCATCCGGCTCGACAATACTTTTGGTGCAACCCGCGTTTGGCCCACCATCGTGCCGGATCTGCCGCCGCTGCTGGGGCGCGTGATGCTGGCCGATGCGGGCGAGGGCGCGCGGACCTATCCGGGTTACGAGGGCGCGATCGATTACCGCCGTCCGCGTTTCGTTGATGCGCCGCTGTTCGCCGCACTCCAGATCGATCTCCTTGCCGCGCCCGATCCTGAAGTGCTGCCGCTGCTGGCGGAGCAAATCCGCGGCAAATATGTGCTGATTGGCGGTGATATCGTCGATTATGACCGGGTCGAGACGACCTTCACCTCGATCAATGGCGAGTTGCCGGCAGGGCTGGCGGTTCATGCCGAAACCATTGCCCAGATGCTGGATGGCCGGATGCTGAGGCCGATCCCACCTTGGGTGCTGTGGGCGCTGGCGGTGCTGGTGGTGCTGAGCGCGGCGCTGACTGCGCTGCTGGAATGGCCCGCCCGCCGGGTTGCGCCTTTTGTGGTGGCGCTGTTTGCCGCATTCATCGGCATTCCGGTGGCGCTGCAATTGCGTGATGTCGACACCTATGGCCTGCCGGCAGTGGGCTGGCTGGTCGGCTGGATCATCGCCTTTGCCGCCGTCACCGCCGCCGCGCGCGCCGCGGGCGCGGCGCAGCGCAATTTTGCCACCGGGGCGCTGGGCAAATACATCCCGCGCGACATCGCGCAGGCGATCATCGACAGGCCCGAACTGCTCAGCCTCGGCGGCGAGAAGCGCGAAATCTTTGTATTGTTCAGCGATCTTGAGGGGTTCACCGCGATGAGCCACGCGATGCGGCCGGAGATGGTGGCGAAGCTGCTCAACCGTTATCTCGATTTGCTGGGGCAAGTGGTGCTCGATCATGGCGGGGTGATCGACAAGTTCGTGGGTGATGCGGTGGTCGCCTTCTGGGGCGCGCCGATCAGCCGCCCGGATGACGGCGCCCGCGCAGCCCGGGCGGGCTATGCGGTGTGGCAGGCGGGTGAGGCCTTCCGCCGCGAAGTTGCGGCACTGGATCCGGCGCTCCCTCCTATCGGCCGCACCCGCGTCGGCCTGCACCACGGCGAGGCGGTGATCGGCAATTTCGGCGGCGCGAACCGGATGCAATACACCGCTTTGGGCGATGCGATGAACACCGCCGCGCGGCTTGAGGCGGCGAACAAGACGCTGGGATCGGATGTCATCGCCAGCCGCGAATTCGCCGAGGTCTCGGGGCTTGATTGGTGGCGGGAGATTGGGCGCGTGCGGCTGCGTGGCCGGGCGCAGGCGGTAGACCTGTTCGAGCCCGCGCCCGGCTTCCCCGATGAAGACCGCGCGTTGCTCGCCGAGGCAAGTGTGATGGCCGTCACCGACCGCGCAGGCGCACTGCGGCTAGTAGAGGATGTCGCCAGTCGCCATCCGGACGATTCGGCGTTAGGCAATCTTGTGCTACGCATGCAGCAGATGGATGACGGAGGAACCTATGTTCTCGGCTAGAATGAAGCGCGCAGGAACGGCCATGGTTTTGGCGGGCGCGGCGCTGCTGCTGCCGGTGGCGGCGATGGCCGGGGTGGTGGTCAAGTCCACCGGCCCGTCGGCGACCCGCTATCCAGTCGGCACCAAGCTCGATGACAATGCCTCGATCACATTGAAGGCGGGTGATGCGGTGACGGTGCTGACCGCCAAGGGCACGCGGATCATTCGCGGGGCGGGCACCTTCCGCGTGGGAGACCGCCCGCAGGTTGCCTCGGACCGCTTCGCCGCTCTCACCCGCAAGCGTGCCGCCACCCGGGTGCGCACCGGCGCGGTGCGTGACGGGATGGAGGGCGAAGTGACCAATCCCAGCCTGTGGTATGTCGATATCACCCGTTCGGGCACGGTCTGCCTTTATGATCTGGCCACTGTGCGCCTGTGGCGTCCTGCGACCGAGGGTACGGCAACCTATCGCATTTCTGCCCATGGCGGCGGCGATGCCCATGCCGACGTTACCTTTGATGACACCGTCACCGTCGCCGCGCTGGATCCGGCGCGCTTGCCGGTAAGCGAAGGCGGGCATTACATGATCACCGGCCCCGGCGGGACGACCAGCGCGCATATCAACTTCGTGCTGCTGCCGGGCGAATATGACGCACCCGATGCGCTGGCCGAGGCGCTGATCGCGCGCGGATGCACGGTGCAGCTTGAAACGCTCGCCAACACCTTTGAAAAAAGCGCCGAGGTCGCGGGCTAAGGCCTGTCTCAAGACGCCCGAACGCGGGCAAAAGCCGGCGATTGCCTGTTGCATCGCCGTGGCAAGCTTGGGACAAGGGTAGCGGTGGTTCGCGCCGGGAGGACTCGGCGCGAAACGGGCTTTCCTGAACCGGACCGTTCGCGCTTTTGCGCGGCGCGCGGCGCGGGCCAGCAAGGGGCAAAAAGCGGTGCGCGAGCATCGCGGGGGGAATGGCATGGCAGGGTTGTGGGCGCGAGGCATCGCTGGCCTGTTCGGCAGGGCCGGAGCCGTGCGCGTGCTCGCGGTGCTTGGGCTTGCCGCCCTTTACCCCGCCTCGGGCGCCATCGGGAACGCCGCCTTTGAAGGCGTGGCCACCTGCGCCGGATCGACCTGTCATGGCCGCGCGGAAGGCAATGGCGCGGTTGTCCGGCAAGACGAGATCGCGACCTGGCAAGAACCCTCCTCGCCCAGCGGCGCCCACTCCCGCGCCTATGCGGTGCTTGGGGGTCGGCGTGGCCAGCAGATTGCTGCGAGCCTCGGTCTCGGCAATGCCCAAACCGCGCCCGCGTGCCTTGGCTGCCACGCAACCAATGCGCCCGCAGGCCAACGCGGTGCGAAATTCACGCTGACCGACGGCGTCGGGTGCGAGAGCTGCCACGGCGCTTCGGGCGGCGGCTGGCTGGCCGAACACTACGCGCTCTCCGCCAGCCATACCTCGAACGTGGCGTCAGGCCTCACCCCGCTGGAAAACCCCAAGGCGCGCGCGGGCGTGTGCCTTGATTGCCATTACGGCTCCGCCAAGCCCGGTCAGTTCGTCACCCACGCAATGATGGCTGCGGGCCACCCGCGCATTTCCTTCGAGCTTGACCTGTTCAGCGCGCTCCAGCAGCACCACGTTGTCGATGCCGACTATGCCAGCCGCAAGGGCACGCCCGATGCCGTGCGGTTCTGGGCGGTTGGTCAGGCCGAAGCGGTGCGGCGGTCGACCAGCCTGTTTGCCCAGCCGAAGTTCGCCTACGAGGGCGCCTTCCCGCAGTTCTATTTCCTCGATTGCCATTCGTGCCACCGCACGATCAGCGATGGCCCGCAGAGGAAGCTCACTTTCGAGACCAATCCCGGCCGCCCCATCCCCTTCGGCAACCCGCCCTTCAATGACGAGAACATGATCCTGCTGTCCGCCGTGGCCGGTGCGCTGGTGCCGGGCGAGGCGAGTGCTTACCAGAGCGCCGCACGTGATTTTCACAAGGCGATGGGCGCAGGGCCGGAGCAAACCCGCGCCGCAGCGCAAGCGCTGGCGAGCCGCGCAGGCGCGTTGTCTGACGCTCTTTCGGGCCGGGCCTATGGCAATGGGGACGCTTTCAGGGTCATCGCCATCATCGCGGGCGAGGCGACGAGCCCGCGCTTCACCGACTATGCCGGATCGGTGCAGGCGGTGATGGCGGTGGACACGCTGCTCAATGCGCTGGTGCGCGAGGGCCGCGTGACGCAGGGTGCGGCCGCCGGCATCCGCGGCGATATCGCGCGCGCCTACAAGGCCGTTGAAGAACCCAACGCCTACCGCCCGGCCGAATTCCGCACCGCGCTCAAATCGGCAGCGGGCGCGATCGGCAGGTTGCAATGATGCGTCCCAGGCCTTGGCAGGCGCTGATCGCGGCCGCCGCGCTGGCGCTGACAGGCTGCGGCGGCGGCGGGAGCAGCAGCAGCAGCGGTAGCGGGCCAGTCGCGCCTCCGGTGGGCGGCGGGCCGGTTACGCCGGTTTACTCCCAGCCCGCCCAGATCGCGTTGAGCTCTGCCGATGTCGGCCAGATTGTCTCACAGGCCGCCGCTCAGGCCGAGGCTGACCGCACGCCTGCGGTCATCACCGTGATCGACCGTGTCGGCAATGTGCTCGCGATCTTCCGCATGGCCGGCGCGCCCGTGACCCAGAAGATCCCCAATGCCCCCAATGGCAACAACCTCGATCTGCAAGGCGCGAGCGTGCCTGCCGAGACCGCCGCGATCGCCAAGGCGCTGACTGCGGCCTATTTCTCCAGTCAGGGCAATGCCTTTTCCAGCCGCACCGCGGGCGGGATCATTCAGGAGACTTTCCCCAAGGCCCCTTCGACCGGCGGGTTGGAAAGCGGCGCGCTGTTTTCTGTCCAGTTCAGCCAACTGCCGTGCTCCGACATTTCCGCGCGCTTCACGCCCGGGCGGGGTGCGACCCCCGGCCCCAAACGCTCCGCCATCGGCTTTGCCGCCGATGCAGGCGGCTTTCCGCTCTATCGCGGCGGCGTGCTGATTGGCGCGGTCGGCGTGGCGGCGGACACGGATTACGGCTTCGACACCAATGTGCTCGATTTCGACAACCAGCCTGATGAACGGATCGCGCTGGCGGCAACAATCGGCTTCGAGGCAGCCGAGGATATCCGCGCCGACAGGATCGCACTGGATGGCACGCTGCTTCGCTACAGCGACATCGCCTATACCCAGCTTGCCCCCGGCGTGCGCACCGCAACCTTCGCTGATGCCGCCGCGCGGCTTGGCGGGCTTTCACCGCTCAGGGGCTATTATGATGGCGCCGCGCTGCTGGCGGGCACGGCCTATGGCAGTGAGGCTTCGGGGGTGCGTCCGGCGCGTGCTGCCGAATTTGCCAACCCTGATGCCTATGTCGTCAGCGACGGGGCGGGCAATAACCGCTTCCCGATCCGGGGCGGCACCGATGGTGCGGAGGTCGGCCAGCCGCTGAGCCAAGCCGAGGTGCGCACTATCTTCGAGGAGGCCTTTGCCGTCCTCTCGCGCACGCGTTCCCAGGTGCGCAAACCCGTCGGTTCGCGCGCCGAGATGACGCTGGTGATGGTCGACACCCGGGGCGAAGTGCTGGGCATCATCCGGTCGCCCGATGCGCTGGTCGACGCGATTGACGCGACCACCCAGAAGGCGCGGAGCGTCACCTTCTTCTCCAACCCCTTTGCCGATGATGACCTTATCGCCAGCGGCGACGCGCAGATTGCGGGCTTCGTCGCGGCGACGCGCGCCTTCACCGGCGATCCGCAGGTGCTGAACGGCAAGTTCGCCTTCTCCAACCGTTCGCTCGGCAATATTGCGCGGCCCAACTTCCCCGATGGCGAGCTTGGCCGCCCGCCGGGGCCGTTCTCGCGCCCGATCGAGCAGTGGAGCATCTTTTCGACCGGGCTCCAGTCGGCACTGGTGACGGGCAGCATCGTCGAGCATTTGCAGTTCATCGCCGGCGCGCGGGCGAGCGACGTGCCGACACGCTGCACCAGTCTGCCGGCGGTCAATGCAGGCGGCAGCCGCATCCGCAACGGCATCACGCTGTTTCCGGGCGCGGTGCCGATTTATCGCGGCAATGTGCTGATCGGCGGGATCGGGGCTTCGGGTGACGGGATCGACCAGAACGACCTCGTGCCGTTCCTGGGGGTGCACAATGCCGGACTGAAGCTTGGCGGCATCGGCAATGCGCCCGCCGCGATCCGTGCCGACCGGATTGCCGTGCAGGTGGGCAGCAGCTCCACCCGGCTGCGCTACGTGAACTGCCCGTTCGCGCCGTTCCTCGATACCACCCAGCAAAACGTGTGTCAGGGGCTGTAGATGGGCTGGCCGCTTCTGCCTGCTTTGCTGCTGCTTCAGGCGAGCCCCGCGCCGCCGCCAGAGGCGCAGCCGCCGCACCCGCCTCCGGGTGAAGCGGTGCAGGGGGAGTGGGAAAGGGATGTTCCCCCCGTCGATCCCGGCATCATCGAAGGCCGGGAACGCCCCGGCTATACCGCCCCGCTGCCCGAGAAGATCGAGCAGGAGAACGTGGGCGCGGTGCGCGCGCCGCCCCCGCAGGCCTTCCCGACCGAACAGATTCCCATCCCCGATCGCTGGCGTCTGGTTGAAACGCTGGGCGTGGTGAAGGAAAACCTGTTCGATCCCTATAACCAGAACACCTACAAGGGTGACCGCCCGATCAACCGCGCCAAGGTGCCGTGGCTGCCGATCAAGGGCGATGACTGGTTCTTCGTCGCCAACCTGATCTCCGACACCGTCTACGAACCGCGCAGCTTCCCTATCCCTGTCGGCGTGCAGAGCCCGGGCGATCCCGATCGCAACGATGTGTTCGGCAATGCCTTCAGCCAGGTGTTCAGCCAGACCTTTCTCGCCGGTTTCGCGCTGCTCAAGGGATCGACCACCTATGCGCCGCCGACTGTCGAATACCGCGTCACGCTGGCCTACAACGTCAATTATGTCGACGTGCCTGAAAGGCGAGTGCTGTTCGTGCAGCCGTCACGGCCCTCGCACCGGCTTGACCAGTTTCTCGGCGTGCAGGAAGCTTTCGTCGATTACCACTTCGCGCGGTTCGACAATGAACGCTTTGATTTCATCTCGATCCGCGGCGGCATCCAGACCTTCCAGTCGGATTTCCGCGGCTTCCTGTTCAACGACCAGCAATTGGGCGTCCGCTTGTTCGGATCGCGCGACAACAACCGCGTGCAGTTCAATGTCGGTGCGTTCTGGCGGCTGGAGAAGGACACCAATTCGGGCCTCAACTCAGTCGTCCAGCGCCCGCGCGACGATTTCGTGCTGGTCGCCAATCTCTACCGGCAGGACTTCCTGATCCCGGCGCTGACCAGCCTTTTCACCGTGGTCTATAATGTGAACCGCGAAGGCAGCCAGATCGAGGTTGACGATAATGGCTTCCCCGTCCGCCCGGCGCTGATCGGAAGCCTTCGCGGGCGTGATTATGATGTGGCCTATCTGGGCTACGGGTTCGATGGCCGCGTGGGCCGCATCAACCTCACCGGTATGGCCTATTGGGCGCTGGGCGAGGATCGTAACAGCTTCTTCACCGACCGTCCGGCCAGCATCAACGCCCAATTCGCGGCGGTGGAGGCGAGCTATGACCGGGACTGGATGCGTTTCCGCCTGTCCGGCCTCTACGCCAGCGGCGATGGCAACCCGGACGACAACCGCGAGACCGGCTTCGATGCGATCTTCGAAAACCCCGTGTTTGCAGGCGCGGACACCTCCTATTGGGTGCGCCAGACCATTCCGTTCGCTGGCGGCGGGCGCGCGATCGGGTTGAACGGCAGAAACGGCCTGCTCAATTCGCTGCGCTCGTCCAAGGAGCAGGGGCAGAGCAATTTCAACAATCCGGGCCTGATCCTGGCTGGCCTCGGCGCGGATTTCGACCTGACGCCGCAATTCCGCCTTTCGGCCAACGCCAACCACCTGTGGTTTGAAAACACCGCCACGCTTGAGGCGATCCGCAATCAGCCGAACATCAGCCACGATATCGGCTTTGATCTTTCGGCAGCGGCGATCTGGCGGCCCAAGGCCAACCAGAACCTTGTCTTCCGCCTCTCGGCCGCCACGCTGCTGGCGGGCGAGGGCTTCCGCGAACAGTTCACCGCGCGCGGCGGTGGGCGTGAATTCCTGTCCGTTCTGGCCAATGTGGTGCTGACCTACTGATGCTGACCTTCGGCCAACGCCTGACCCGTCATCTGGCCCTGATTACGGCGGCGCTGGTGCTTGCCATCGGGATATTCGCAGGCTCGCCCATGGCGGCGGACAAGGAAAAGCCGGTCAAGCGCGACTATTCGCGCGTGATCGCGCCGCCTGCGCCCCAGAAGCAATCGCTGGCCGAGATGGAGGCCAAGTCCGAAGGCTGCAACACCTGCCACGTCAAGACCGACGCGCCGACCATGCACATGACGCCTGCGGTGCGGCTTGGCTGCACCGATTGCCATGGCGGCGATGCGGCGGTGCGCGGCAATTCCAAGCTTCCCCATGATGCGCCCGAATATGTCGCCGCCCGCGACAAGGCGCACGTGCTGCCCAAGTATCCCAAGGCCTGGCACTTCCCGTCGTCGGCCAATCCCCAGCGGTCCTATGCGTTGCTGAACAAGGAAGCGCCCGAGTTCGTGAAGTTCATCAACCCGTCCGATTACCGCGTGGCGCGCGAGGCCTGCGGGTCGTGCCACATACAAGCGATCGAGGCGGCGGAGCGTTCGATCATGGCGTCGGGCGCGATGCTGTGGGGCGGGGCGAGCTACAATAACGGCATCCTGCCCTACAAGAACTACCTGCTGGGCGAAGCTTACACCCGCGAAGGCGATCCGGCCAAGATCACCTCGCCCGGTGCAGGGCCGGGGGGCAAGCTTTCCGAAGACCAGATCGCGCGCGGCGTGCTCGCCGAAATGTATCCGTTGCCCACCTGGCACGTGGTGCCGCCGGGCGATGTTTTCCGCGTGTTCGAGCGCGGCGGGCGCAACATCAACACCCAGTTTGCCGAAGTCGGTCTGCCGAACCCGACCGGATCGATCCAGCGTCTGGAAGAACCGGGCCGGCCCGATCTCAAGCAATCGAACCGCGGTCCCGGCACGGGGCTGCGCGTCTCGATCCCCGTGCTCAACGTCCACAAGACCCGGCTCAACGATCCCTTTACGTGGTTCATGGGGACCAATGACCAGCCGGGCGATTATCGCCATTCGGGCTGTGCGAGCTGCCACGTGGTCTATGCCAATGACCGGGAGCCGCGCCATTCGCTGATCTACGCCCAATACGGGCGCGACGGGCAGTCGATCTCGGTCGATCCGACGATTGCCGCGAAGATCGAGCACGCGGCTGGTAATGGGGAGAAGAGTGGCGCGCTCAAACAGCGCAGCGATAGCGCAGAAAAATACGCCCACGGGGCGGTGAAGCAGCCGGGTCACGGTGCGGGCGACGGGCACGGGCACGCCGATGCGCTCAAGCAGCCAAGCGGTAGCGCCGATCAGGATTCTGATGGCTCGCTGCGCACCGCCAGCGGCGAGGTGAAGGAAAAGGGGCACCCGCTTAGCCACGTCTTCACCCGCGCCATCCCGACCAGCCAGTGCATGAACTGCCATATGCACCAGCCCAACATCTTCCTGAACTCGTTCCTCGGCTACACCATGTGGGATTACGAGAGCGATGCGCCCTCGATGTGGCCGAAACAGCAGAAATACCCCACCGCCGAGGAAGTCCGCGCGGTTACCGACCGCAACCCCGAAGGTGCGGCGCCCAAGGGGCTGTGGTCCGACGTCGATTTCCTGCGCAATGTCTATGACCTCAACGCCAAGCTGAAGGACACCCAGTTCGCCGATTATCACGGCCACGGCTGGAACTTCCGCGCGATCTTCAAGCGCGACCGTGAGGGCAATCTGCTCGATGCCGAGGGCAATATCGTCGATCCCGACGATCCGGAGAAATGGCGCAAGAAGGGCGAGGACAAGTTCGTGCCCGCGGGCGTCAACCCGGGCAAGAGCGTGCATCTGATGGACATTCACGCCGAAAAGGGGATGCAGTGCGCTGATTGCCATTTCGAGCAGGACAGCCACGGCAATGGCTTGATTTATGGCGAAGTCGCCAATGCGATCGAGATCACCTGCAAGGATTGCCACGGCACGCCTGATGCCTATCCCACCTTGCGCACCAGCGGCCCGGCCGCGCCGCCCGAAGGCCATGACCTCGCCCTGCTGCGCAACCCCGATGGCAAGCGCCGGTTTGAATGGATGGAAGGGGCAGACGGGCGAAGAAAGTTGATCCAGCGTTCGCTCGTGGATCCCAGCCTCGAATGGGAGATGAGCCTCGTCAAGGATTCGGTCGATCCCCAAACCCCCGCCTTCAACGCCAAGGCCGCGCGCGCCAAGCTGATGAGCCGCTACGGGGCGGAGACCGGCACGTTCGAATTCGGCACCGGCATTGCGGCAGGGGACCGTGCGCACCGCGATCCTGAGATGGCCTGCTTCACCTGCCACCTGTCATGGACCACCTCATGCGGCGGGTGTCACCTGCCGATCGAGGCCAACTGGAAGTCCAAGATCCACAAGTATGAAGGCGGCGAGACGCGAAATTTCGCCACCTACAACCCGCAGGTCGCGCGGGACGAGATGTTCCAGCTCGGCAAGCACCAGACCACCAAGGGCAACCAGACCGCTCCGGTGCGTTCGTCCTCGGCGCTGGTGCTGTCCTCGACCAACACCAACCGCGAACGCATCTATGTGCAGCAGCCGCCGATTTCCTCGATCGGCTTCTCCAGCCAGGCCTTCGCGCCGCACTTCCCGCACACGGTGAGGAAGACCGAGACCAAGACCTGCACCGATTGTCACCTGTCAGCGAAAGACGATAACAACGCGATCATGTCGCAGCTTTTCCTGCTGGGGACGAATTACGTCAATTTTGTCGGGCTGAATGCATGGACCGGGCTGGAGGGCGGCTTCCAGGCCACCCGCGTCACCGAATATGATGAACCGCAGGCGGTGATCGGCTCCTACCTCCACCGCTATGCCTATCCCGATTACTGGGGGCTGCACGTCGATCAGAACGGGCGCGAGCTGAAGAACTGGACGCGTGGGCGCACCTTCGACAAGAACCTGAGCGGCGAGACCCAGCCGTTCGAGGAATTCGCCAATGTCCACGAAGGCACACCTGGCCGCGTCGGCTGCCTGCAACTGCGCGGTGAATATATGTATGTGGCCGAGGGGCGGGGCGGTTTCAGCGTCTATGACGTCGCCAGCATTGCCAACAAGGGCGTGTCCGAGCGGATCCTGAAGGGGCCGTTCTCCGCGCTGGGGCATGACACCACGGTCAAGACCACCAATGCCACCTGCATGGCACTCGCCACCAACCAGCCGATCGCACCGACCCGCAACACCGAAAAGATGCGGGCAATGAACCAGGAGCAGGCGTTCAAGCCGATCTACAACTATGCCGCCGTGACCGACGCGGCAGAGGGCCTGATCCTCGTCAACGTCAACACCATGGCGGATGGCGAATTCCGCAACAACCAGCTGCGCCGCAAGGTTTACGCCGATGGTTCGACCGCATGGAACCCCGGCGGAGTGCTGACCGGCGCGCGGCATATCGTTCTGGCGGGCGAGGTCGCCTATATCACCGCGGCCAAGGGCCTGGTGGTGGTCGATCTGTCGGACCCTGAAACGCCGAAGCTGGCGGCGGTGCGCGAGCTTCGCGATGCGCGGGCGAGCGCGGTGCAGTTCCGTTATCTGTGGGTGACGGACGCCGAAGGGGTGAAGCTGTTCGACATCACTACCCTGCGCAATCCGCAAGCTGTGCCCGAGGGGACGGTGCCGCTAGCGGATGCACGCCGGCTGTATGTGGCGCGCACCTATGCCTATGTCGCTGCCAAGCAGGACGGGCTGGTGATCCTCAACGTCACCAATCCGCGCGCGCCCAAGGTCTACCAGAAGGTGACTTTGGACGGCACGCTCAATGATGCAGAGGACGTGATTGTCGCCTCCACCAATGCCTCGCTGTTCGCTTATGTGGCGGATGGGCGCAACGGGATGAAGGTGCTGCAACTCACCAGCCCCGACAGCCAACGCAATTTCTACGGCTTCAGCCCTGCGCCCGTCCCTGAGATGATCGCTTGGGCCAAAACCCCGACGCCGGCGATTGCCCTGTCCAAGGGCCTCGACCGTGACCGCGCGGTGGACGAGACCGGCGGGCAGATGGCGGTGTTCGGACGATTGGGCTCGCGCCCCTTCACCCGCACCGAGATGGAGCGGCTGTTCATGACCCGCAGCGGCATTCCGTGGAAGGTCAGTGATGATGTCGACATGAAGCGCTGGGTGGGGACGAAATAGGCACCTCGCCCAGAAAGTCTCAGCCCCGTTCGGCAAACATTCCCGCGATCATCCCTTGCAGGCCCGCATCATAACGCGCCAGCACCGCCCAATCACCGACCTGTTCGTAATGGGTGACGAGGCTCACTCCGTCCCAGCGGTGCAGGGCGTAGGACGGCGGCTCGGAGGTGATCAGGGCGCGGGCATCGGGCGTGGCGGGGTCGATGGCGGTGAGGTCCATCCCCACCAGCGGTGCCACTGATGGCGTGACGCCCAAGGGAATCCCGGCAAAGCGCGTGGTGATGGGGCGGTGCAGGTGCCCGCAATGCACCGCCTGCACCTGACGTTGCCCCTCCAGCACTGCCGCCAGCCGCGCGATCCATGCCTCGTCCGGCGCGGGGTCCATCCAGTCGATCCCGGCCACGACGGGCGGATGGTGCATGAAGATCAGCGTGGGCGTTTCGGGCGCTTCCGCCAGCCGGGCGGCGAGCCAGCTTGCGCGGCTCTCGCAGAAAGCGCCGCCGTGGCGGCCCTCCTCCAGCGTGTCGAGGCAGATGATGCGCAGGCCCAGCGGCGCGTCGACCACATAGTGCAGGAACCCGCCTTCTGCCGCATGCATCTGCGGGAAAGCACCGAGCAATCCGGCGCGGCTGTCGTGATTGCCGACCAGCGGCAGCACCGGGCAGGGAACTTCGGCCAGCAGCGCAGCGGTCTTGGCGAAGCTTTCCGCGTCGCCGTGATCGGTGATGTCGCCGGACAGCACCAGCAGATCGGGGCGGTTGGGGCCGTGCGCCAGCCGCGCCAGCACGGCGCGTAGACGGGTGAGGTTGAGCTCCTCCGAGCCGCTGCCGTCATCAGGCGCAAAGCCCACATGAACGTCGGTGATTTGCGCGATCAGTGCAGGCCGGGTGGTGCCCATCCTCAGCTCCCCTTTCTCGCCACCTTCGGCTTTGCCGCTTGCCCTGCGGCGAGGGGGGCAGGGCGGTAATGCGGTGCGGAGCCCTGCTGCTGCTTCAAACCCTGCCATTGTCCCGCAGGCACATGGTAGGCGTGGCACATGGCACAGTCGCTGGGCACGATCTTCTTGGTCTTCACTGCCGTTGCTCCCAAGTGGCAGTCGCGGCAGCTCTTCAGGTCGGGCATCAAGAGATCGCTGGCGGATTTGGAGGTGCCCGCTGCGTGGCAATTGCTGCATTCCTGCTTCTTGTGCGCATCGTGATTGAAATAGCCCGATGACAGGAAGCGGTCGGGCAGGTTCACCGGCATCAGGTCCGCCTGCCCCGTCGGCCCGGTGGTGGGCAGGTGACATTCGGTGCACACGCCGCCAGCCGAAAGCGCGTTGGAAATCCCGATATAGGCGCGCACGGGCCGGCCGAAATCGGCGCGATAGGAGGGCGAGGCGCTGCCCAATTGCCCCGGCCGCTGGCGCGCGGGCGCAAGACGGGGGCGTGGTGAGGTGCTGATCTTGGCGAGGTCCTGCGCCAGATGCTTGAGGTCGCCGTGGCGCAGCTTACTGAACCCGCCGCCTGCGATCCGGCCCGAGACGAGGCTGTGGCACCCCTCGCAAGAAGCCTCCATTTGGACCTCCTTGAATGAAATGCGGTCAGGGGTCAGCACATGGCAATCCGCGCAATCGAGCGGCTTGCCATACTGCTTCAGGCTCACCGCCATTTTCGCCGCCCCGCCGCGGGCGTTCATGTGGACATCGTGCGGGAACTTGAGGCCGCTGCGCTCGACCGGCCTGGTCCCCGCCGCAGCGCGCACCGGCTTGGCCGCACCGAAGCTGGCGTAATAGAGCGGCCGGAACTGCGGGTGGTCCTTGCCGAAATCATGCGCATCGCCCAGCGCCGTGTCGGTCAGACGGACGCCCAGATCCTTGTGGCAATCCGAACAGAACGCCTCGTTACCCGCCGCCGCGCGCACTGGCCCTTCATGTTCGGAATGGCAGGAGACGCAGCCGAGCGGACCTTCCTTGCCGAGGCTCTGGCCGATCCGCCACTGGATTGCATCGCCGGGAGACAGCGCCGGCATCCCCTTGGCCAGCCGGCCCATCGGGGCGTGATCGGCGGTGTCCTTGTGGCAGCCTATGCAGGTTTCATCCTGAACGCTCTCGAAGGCATCGACGTGGCAGCTTTCGCAATTATTCTCGAGCGTGTGGTGCTTCAGGGAGAGTTCGCCCGATGTCCACGCGCTGTCCATCAGCACCGCGCCCGCGGTCTTGCCGGTGGGATCGGGCTTGGCGGGCGTGCGCAGCAGATGGCTTGCCACCGGCAGCATCAGCAGCACCAGCAGGATCGCACCCGCAATCACCCAGCTCATCGCCCGCTTGGACGGCAGCACGCTGGCAAGGGCGAAGCCGCGCAATGCGTCATGCTTCGCCTCATCCTCGGCGAGCTGGCTGATGGTGATGGCGATATGATCGCCCTCGCGCGTTACCGCCAGCCGCGCCGCGCCCAAGGCGATTTCGCCCCCGACGCCGGGATCGATCGTGCCTTCGGTGACGATCCGCCCATCCAGTCCGAAGCCGAGCGTGCCCAATGCGGCGGCACTGATCGTCCCGTCCGGCAGCGCATCGATCAGCACATGGTGCTGTTCCACCGCCAGATCGGGCAGGTGAATATCGTTCTCCGCCGCACGGCCCACGGTGAGTGTGGGCGCCTCGCTCAGCCGCTCGCGGCGGATTTCGCGGCCGCTGGCGGTGATGTCGATCGTGCGGATCAGGAAGGTCATCGCGCAGCGCTCACCAGTAATAGAACACGCTGATCACGTGCGCGGTGAGCGCGGCGATGAGAGCTAGGGTCAGCGGAATGTGGAGGAACAGCCACACCTCCAGCAAGGCGCGGATACGCAGCGCGCCGCGGATCTGGCCAAGCTGGGCGAGGCGCTTTTCCAAAAGCGCCCGCACGCGCTGTTCAGCCTCGGAGCTGCCGCTGATCCCGGCGCGGGCGCGGGCGGTAGCGCAGGCCGGGTAACGCGCCGACAGCCGGGCCAGCGCGCCGCCGGCAAAGGGGCTCTGCCTCAGCGCCGCCAGCACCAGATCGGCCTCGCCCCGCGCCAGCGGCTGGGCCGCGCTTTCAAGCTGGCGATCAAGCGCGGTCAGCGCGTCGAGCATCTGCGCGCGCGTCATTTCGCGGCGGTTATCGGACATTCGTGCGGGCAGGACGGTGTAGGCAATCACGCCGTAGATGCCGGTCGCGATCACCAGCAGCATCAGCACATAGGCCAGCGTGTGGACATTCCAGCCGATCTGGAAGCCGGTGTGCAGCGTGCCGACCACCACCAGCGAAAGGCCAAGGTAAACATGCGCGCTGGTCCACGCCTTGAGGCTCCACGCCCCCGGATTGATCCGCCGCTTTCTCACGCCCAGCAGCGAAAGCCACCCGATCAGGCCAAGCCCGATGGTGCCGAGTGTATAGCCATACCACGTTCCGCCATTGGGGCGCGGTTGCTGGTCGATCAGAGCATAACCTGATGATGCGGCAAGGCACAGCGCCAGCGCGACCCACAGCCAGCGATAGCCCTTGTGGCGCAAAAAGCTGACGTGTTCGGAATCCCGCCGCTTCTCGTCCTCACGGAAGCGCTTGCGCGATGCGCCCGCGTTCATTCCTCGTCCTCGGCCAGCTTGGTATAGGTCAGGAACTTTTCGGGGCTGACACGGATCGCAGCGCCGGTGGGGCAGGCGCGCACGCAGGCCGGGCCACCATCGATTCCGGCGCACATGTCGCATTTGACGGCGAGCTTGGCTTCGGGAAGCGCCTGCTTCTTCGCTTCCGACTTGCGCCAGCCATAGGGCGCCTCGCCCGGGCCGGGGCCTTTGCCGAACAGCATCCATTGCAGCAGGCTCGGCTTCTTGGGCGGCTTGGCGTCCATGCGGATCACGCCGTAGGGGCAATTGCGCTGACAATTGCCGCAGCCGATGCAGGTCTCGTCAATGAACACCTCGCCGTCCGGCCCGCGCTTGATCGCGTTGGGCGGGCAGTCGGCCATGCAATGCGGGTGTTCGCAGTGGCGGCAGGAGGTGGGCACGTGGAGGTGGGCATAGGTGCGCCCCGCCTCACGGTCCAATCGCGACAAGCCGTCATGGCTGTCAGCGCAGGCCTTTTCGCAATTGTCGCAGCCGATGCACAGCTTCTCGTCGATCAGCAGCACATCGGTTGCCTCCCCGATGCCGTTGTCGACGAGGAATTGTGCGGTCTGCGAATAGAGATCGACTGCGCCCGCAAACCCGCCTTTGCGGCTTTCGATGAAGGCATTGGTGGCGCGGCGCGCGCTCATTTCGGCCATCGCCTTGTCACGCAATGCGGGCGCGCGGGCCAGCAGATCAAGGAAGATCTGGCCGGGCAGGCGGATCACTTCGGACTTGATCGCCGCCTTGACCGTGGCGGTGCGTGCGCTGCCATCGATCACCGCCATTTCGCCGAAATAGCTCCCGGCGGGCAGGTAGGAGAGGAACACCGGCCGCGCCCCGACCTGCTTTTCCACGATCATCGAACCTGACCGAACGATATAAACGTCCTTGTCGTCCGCCCCCTCGGTGACCACGACCTGTCCGGCCCGCACCGGCACAAGTTGCGCGCCATCCACCAGCGGCGCGACATCGGCTTTGGTGATGCCGGGGCCGAACATCTGGAGCAGTTGGCGCTCGATCGCGATGGCATTGACCGTTCGCGCTGCGCCGGGCGAAGTGGCGAGCAGCTTCAGCGCCGCCATGCGCGGCAGTTCCAGCGCCACGACCGGTTCGGCCGCCCGGATCGTCGCACCCCGCCGGCGGCCCGAGATCAACCCGACCTCGCCAAAGATTGATCCCTGTTCGATGCCCACGGTGATCGAGGGATCAGCCGGGTTAACCTCGACCGCGACCGACCCTTCGGCAATCGCGAACATGGACGATCCGGGATCATTGCGGCGGAAAATCACGTCCCCCGGTTCATAGGCGCGGGCTGCCGAATCCAGCATCAGCTCGCGCAATTGCAACACCGACAGGTCGGCAAGGATTGCGACATTGCGGCTGAACACGAGGAGCCATTCCTCGACACTGCGATTGCCGGGCAGGCTGGCGAATTTGGCGGCCAGCAACGGTTCGTCAGCAGGCTTCAGATCGCGGTTCCCGGCGAGGAATTCGATCACGTCATAGCCCTGGTTCATGCAGTGCTTGATCAGCGGATAGCCCGCCAGCGCGCCAATCACATGGATGCCGGGCGTGGTGGTCTCGAATTCGGGGGAGAGCTTGGGGAAGCTGCCGGGTTCGGGGCTGGAGAATTCAATCCCCATGCTTTCCACAAACCCGCGCGGGGGCTGCGATCCGGTGCGGGCGATGATCCGGTCACAGCGGATCGCCTCCTGCCCGTCACGGGTGTTGAGCAGCAATTCCCCCACACCTTCATTGGCCCGAACCTCGGCCGGCTCGGTTTCGCGGCGGACGATCACCCGCCCTTCGCGCTCGGCCTCATCCAGCAGAGCGACATTGGCCGGCTTGGCGCGGGCGAAATCGGCCGAGCGGTTGAGGATCGTCACCACGTTGCGCTGCGCCGGATCGGCGGCAAGGCCCAAGGCGTTTTCGATCCCGGCATCGCCCGATCCGATAACGGTGATGTGCTCGTCGAAATATTCGCCCGGGTCGTCCAGCTGATACTGGATCAGCGGCGAATCCGCTCCCGGACAGCGCAGCCGGTTGGGGTTGCCCTGCGTGCCGATGGCCAGCACGATGGTTTGGGCCGCGATCACCTCGCCGCTGCGCAGATGGATGCGGAAATCGCCCTTTGCGCCTTCCACCTTCAGCACATCGGCATGGAGCTTCACATTGACCTTGTGGCCGCCGATCTGGTCGTCCCACCGGCCCAGAATCGTCTCGCGCTTGCCCGCCTCGAAATCGATATCCGAGCGCAGCACGAGGCCCGATGGCGTTGCCATCACGTGCTTGCCCTTCTGGTATTTGTAGATCGTGTCCGACAGGTGGTCGGTCTTTTCCAGCAGGACGTGGCTCATCCCTCGCGCTGCCGCACGCGCGGCAGCGCTCAGGCCTGCTGGCCCTGACCCAAAGATGGCGACCTGGAATACCCCCGTCACCTATCCAAACCCCTTTTGCGGATAGATTATGCGAGCCGCACCTTAGCCGAAAGCACCCCCGACGCCAGAGCGAATTGCCCGCAATTCCGGGCGGTGCTAGCGCAGGTGCATGACACGGCAAGAAACGCAAAAACCGGCGGGATCATCGCGCGCAGGATGGGTGCTGCTGGGCGCGGCGCTGCTGCTGGCGGCAGGCTCGATCGGGTTCAACATCTATCAGGGGCAAGGCGGCGGGGATGCCCCCGAGGCGGCTGCTGGCGGGAATTCGATCGAGGCGCTGAAGGCCGCGGCCGAAGCCTCGCCCAATGACGCAGGGCCGTGGGGCGATCTGGCCTTTGCCCATTTCCAGGCCGGGCAATTCCCCGAAGCCGCCGCTGCCTATCGCCGCGCCGTCGGCATTGCGCCGAACGAGGCGGTGCTGTGGTCGGCGCTGGGAGAATCGCTGGTGCTGGCAAGCGCCCGCGATCCCTTGCCGCCCGAGGCGCTGGAGGCTTTCCGCAAGGCCAACGCCATAGACCCCACCGATGCCCGCGCACGCTATTTCCTCGCCGCCAAGAAGGACCTGGACAAGGACCACGAGGGCGCGCTTGCCGCTTGGCTTGATCTCCTCGCCGATAGCCCGCCCGGCGCGCCGTGGGAGGCCGATCTGGTGCGTACCATCGAACAGGTGGGCAAGATGAACAGCATCGATGTCGCCCCCCGCATCGCCAAGGCGCAAGGCGCGCGTAAGCCCGCGATCCTTGCTCCCGGATCGGGCAGTGTGGCAGGCGATGCAGCCTCCGCATCGCTGCGCGGGCCGAGCGCGGCCGATGTTGCTGCGGCCAGCGCCATGAAGCCTTCCGAACAGCGCAGCATGGCTGAAGGCATGGTCGAACAGCTCGAAGGGCGGCTGGCCAAGGAGCCCAAGAACCTCGATGGCTGGGTGATGCTGATGCGCAGCCGCATGACGCTGGGCGAACCGGCCAAGGCCAAGGCGGCGCTGGACGCGGCGGTGAAGGCCAACCCGGGCGCAGCGTCGCAATTGCGCGAGCAGGCGGCGGCGCTGGGGGTGAAGTGATCCCTTGCGCCTTATCAGGGCAAGGTCCGCTCAGGTCATCGGGGTTGGCTGGATAGTCGCGGGATGAGGGGCTCCGCCCCATCAGGCCCGGTCACCGGCACCTCCGGCTCGGACCGCGCCGCGCATAGCCTTCAATACAGTGCCGCCCAGACCCCGCGCGGCAGCATAGACCGGCTGCGGCAGAACGCGCTGCATCCGCCGTTTCAGGGCTTCGCGGTTAGTGAGCGGCGAATCCGACATCCGGGCATGAACTTCAAAGTTCCGCACCTTCTGTACGGCGGCGGCAAATGACCCCGGGTAGACCACTTCCTGACGCTCGATCGAAAGCACCGGCTTGCCTGAAATCCGCGCGATCTCGATCGCCTGTGATTGCTCGCTTTCGATGAACAGCATTGCCTTGCTGTCACGGTAGACTTCGCCCTTGAAGCGGCCGTGCACGCCAAGCCGCTGCCGCTCCTTGGCCGAAGGCAGGTCCAGCATCACAAGCTTGTCGTAGACCACCCCGTGGCGGGCCAGCCACGCCTCGGTCTCGGGCCGGTACTTTTCAAGCCGGCTGGTGACGAGGCAGCCGATCCGCCGGGTTGGCCGATAAAGCGGCGTGGCACTGGCAAGGAAGCGCAGGTAGCTGGCCCCGTCGTCATTCTCGTCCTTGCGCGGGTCAAGGCACAGCACCCCGTCAATATCGACGCAGGCATGTTCCAGATAAACGTGATGGATGAAGTTCCATTCAAAGATGCGCGGCAGGGGCACGATTTCAAAGGCGATGTCGATCTCGTCCCTGCCGTCGGGCACGACATAGGCCGCTGCGAAGGTGAACCTGACCGTGTCGCCAAGATGCTCCAGCCGCGCCCGCGCTTCGCGCATGGCGTGGCCGCGGTTGAGACTGTCGTCGATCACCAGCACGTGCCGGGCCTCGGCGATAGCGCCAATCAGGCCCGCATGGTGCTTGGTCGATCCCGCGCCTGCCAGCCGTCCGTCCAGAAACCGGTCGAGATCGGCGTAACGCAGGTTCAGCATCAGTGCGATGGTGATGGCGGGCAGAATCCCGCTGCGGGGGATGCCGACCACCAGATCGACATCCGCAGGGACAAGATGGAGCTTCCGGGTGATCAGGCTCGATAGGTCGGCAAGGCTGCGATATTCCATGAATTCCCCCGGCAAGTTGAGCCTTCCGGAGGTATGAAATGAAGCAGAGTGCGCGCCCTAAAGTGGATTGGGCGCCTGAAGCAGCATCTTGGCCTACACGACCCCGAAGGCCAGCATGGCATCGGCCACCTTCTTGAAGCCTGCGATATTTGCGCCCTTCACATAGTCGATATAGCCGCCGCCTTGATCGCCATAACGGATGCAGGACTGGTGGATGCCGGACATGATGTCTTTCAGCATCTGCTGGAGTTCGTCTTCCTTCCACGACCGGCGTTCGGAATTCTGGCTCATCTCCAGACCCGAAACCGCAACCCCGCCCGCATTCGAGGCCTTGCCGGGGGCATAGAGCAGTTTGGCTGCCTTGAAGATGTGCACGCCGTCCAGATCGGTCGGCATGTTCGCGCCCTCGGCCACGGCGCGGCAGCCGTTGGCGACGAGGGTTTTTGCGTCCTCCCCCAGCAATTCGTTCTGGGTGGCGCAGGGCAGGGCCATGTCGCACGGCACGCCCCACGGGGTCTTGCCGGCGTGGAAGGTCGCGCGCGGGAAGGCCTCGACATATTCTTCTATGCGCCCGCGGCGGTGGGTCTTGTGGGTCTTCACCCAATCGATCTTGTCCTGGGTGATGCCATCGGGATCATGGATGAAGCCGCCGCTGTCCGACAGGGTCAGCACCTTGCCGCCAAGCTGGACGATCTTCTCCGCCGCATGGGTCGCCACATTACCGCTGCCGGAGATCACCGCGGTCTTGCCTTCAAGGCTCTCGCCCTTGGTGGCGAACATGTTTTCGAGGAAATAGACTGCCCCATAGCCGGTCGCCTCGGTGCGGATCAGGCTGCCGCCCCATTCCAGCCCCTTGCCGGTAAGCACCCCGGTGAAGTTGCCCGTGATGCGCTTGTACTGGCCGAACATGTAGCCGATCTCGCGCCCGCCCACGCCGATATCGCCCGCCGGCACGTCCACATCCGCGCCGATGTGGCGGTAAAGCTCTGTCATGAAGCTCTGGCAGAAGCGCATGATCTCGCGCACGCTCTTGCCCTTGGGATTGAAGTTGCTGCCGCCCTTGCCGCCGCCCATGGGCAGGCCGGTGAGCGCATTCTTGAAGGTCTGTTCGAAGGCGAGGAACTTCAGCACGCTTTCGTTGACGCTGGGGTGGAAACGGATGCCGCCCTTGTAGGGGCCGATCGCGTTGTTGTTCTGCACCCGCCAGCCGCGCTGGACGCGGATATTGCCGGCGTCATCCTCCCAGCACACGCGGAAAGACACCACACGATCCGGCTCGGCAATGCGGCGCAGGATCTGCTGGGAGTGGTATTCCTCCTTGTCGGCCATGAAGTCGAAGATGTCCTCGGCCACCTCCTGCACGGCTTGCACGAATTCCGGCTGGTGGGGGTTGCGCTTCTTCACGCCCTCCATGAAGCCATTGAGGTCGACGTGATCGGTTACAGCCATGATGCAATTTCCCCCTGCCGTTCGGCATTATGCGCAGCGTTCGCGGCGCAGACCGAACGGGTCAGCTATCCCTGCAAAGCGGGCGGCTGGCAAGGCGCATCGGCGGCTGCTCAGATCGCCGAGGAAAACTTGCGCGGGGCAACAGCGCGGTAGGCGTCAAACATGGCCGCAATGACGCGGGCATAGGGCAGGCCGGCATCGGGGATGGCAAGCCGGTTACCGCTGAGGCTGGCCAGACCTTCGCGGGTGAAGGGGGTAAGCTGCGCGGACACCTCGGCCAGCAGATCGTCAGGCAGCACCGCCTCGCCCGTGCACAACAGCGCCTCGATCACCGCGCCCCGGCGCTGGTCTTCGCCCGAGCGGGTGACGCCGTGGGTGGCGGATAACCGCCCCTCGCCCGAAAGCTGGCGATAGGTGGCGGTGTGTTTCTCGTTCTGGGCAAACAGGCCGGGAAAGCCGCTGATCGAACTGGCGCCCATGCCGATCAGGATGTCGGAAGGATCATCGGTGAAACCCTGAAAATTGCGCCGCAACGTGCCGTCCCGCATCGCGCGGGCCATCGGGTCATGCGGCAAGGCGAAGTGATCGAAGCCGATCGCGGCATAGCCATAGCCGGTAAGGATGCGATGCGCCTCGCTCGCCATGGTGAAGCGCGCCGCTGCGCCCGGCAGATCGGCCTCGCGGATCATGGTCTGGCGCGGCACGAGGTGGGGCACGTGGGCATAGCCGAACACCGCGATCCGGTCTGCGCCCAGCTTGCGGGTCATTGCGAGGCTATCTTCAAGATCGGCCTCGCTCTGGAGGGGCAGGCCGTACATCAGATCGAAATTGAGCGATGTGACCCCGCCGCTGCGCAGCCAGTCGGTGCTGCGGGCGATCATGCTCAGCGATTGTTCGCGCCCGATCGCCTTCTGGCAATGGGCCGCGAAGGTCTGCACGCCCATGCTGGCGCGGGTGATGCCGACGCTGGAGAGCACTGGCGTCCAGGCGGGCGTCAGGCTGCGCGGATCGAGTTCGATCGACCATTCGGGCGCGTCCAGCGGCAGGTGGGCATGGAGCGCATCGACAATGGCGAGGAAATCGCCGGTCGGCAGGGCATTGGGGCTGCCCCCGCCAAAGGCGATGCGCCGCACCCGCGCGTCTTGCGGCAGCAGGCTGCCGACGGTCGCGATTTCCTGATGCAGCGCGGCGGTATAGGCTTCCACCCGCGCGCGCTTGCCGGAAACGGCAGTGTTGCAGCCGCAATAGTAACAGATCGCCTCGCAGAAGGGGATGTGGAGATAAAGCGAGATGTCGCCGCTTGCCCTCGCGATCGCGCGCTCGATCGCGCCGGTTTGGAGCGAGCCGAAATCGGCGGCGGTCGGGTAGCTGGTGTAGCGCGGCACGGGGGTCGCGAGCAGCTCGGGGTGATAGGTCCACATATTTGTCGGCGCTCCTTGGTGGCGGCAGACCGTCCGCCCTCAGGTTCGCGTTAGCGAACCCGGCTACAAAGCGTCTTTGCGCGAGATCAATTTGGACAATTTGTCCTCCCGGCAGGCCCCGGCATGGCAGCCCTTGGGGTGGCAGCCGGGGTCCTGCGCAGGCGCGCCATCGCCAAGGGGGATGGTGATGGTGCCGCCGCTGCACAGGTGCATGGTCAGCGTCCGGGCAGGGCTTGCGGGGAGCGGGCCGATCATCACGGGGGCGAGGGCAGCGATGGCGAAAGACAGGATCGGGGTCATGGCGCTTCCTCGTCCTCCTCGTCCTCATCGATCAGGATGCGGCTCGCCGCCCCGTCCATGTCGTCATATTGCCCGTCGCGCATCGACCACAGGAAGGCGACGAGGCCGAGCAGCCCCATGCCCAGCGCAATCGGGATGAGGATCGCAAGGCCCGTCATGCGCGCACCGGCTCCCGGGCGCTTGCGGCAAGCCGCAGCGAGTTGGCGATGACCACCAGCGAGCTTACCGACATGGCAATGGCAGCGACCAGCGGCGTCACCTGCCCGGTGAGCGCTAGCGGAACGGCGAGCGCGTTATAGGCAATCGAGAAGCCGAAATTCTGCCGCACGATCCGCATCGTTGCCTTGGCCACCCGCACAGCCAAGGCGACGGGCATCAGGCCATCGCCGGTGAACACCGCGTCGGCGGCCTGCTGGCTGGCGTCGGACGCGGTGCCTGGCGCGATGGAGGCGTGGGCGGCGGCAAGGGCCGGGCCATCATTGAGGCCGTCACCCACCATCAGCGGGCGGCGGCCAGCGGCCTTGAGCGCCTCCAATGCGGCAAGCTTGGCGGCGGGGCTGGCCTCGGCCTCGGCGCGAAGGCCGAGCGTTGCCGCCACCACCGCGACCGGCGCTGCGCGGTCGCCCGAGAGGATGCTGGCGCCGATCCCCTCGGCCTGCAAGGCGGCGATGGCCTGCGCGGCATCGGCGCGCAGCGGATCGGCAAAGGTGATGATGCGGAGGCGGTCCCCGATCCGCAAGGTGACGGCGAGGGCGTCTGCCGCCCCATCGGGCCGTTCGAGCGCCACGGCGCCGCGCTGCCAGCGCCCGGCAAGACCGGTGCCGCTCACCTCGCGCACATCCTCCACCGCTGCGGGCGTCACACCCTCGCGCAGCAGCGCAGCGGCGAGGCCGCGGCTCAGCGGGTGGCGGCTCGCCTGTGCCAGCCCCAATGCGACAGCCCGTTCCTGCGGATCCAGCGCGCGCACATCGGCGCGAGGCGTGCCCAATGTCAGCGTGCCGGTCTTGTCGAACAGCGCCACATCGCACTCGGCAAGGCGTTCAAGCGCGCTGCCATCTTTCACCAACAACCCGCGCCGCATCAGCGCGCCCGCCGCCACCACCTGCGCGGCGGGCACGGCAAGGCCCATCGCGCAAGGGCAAGTGATGATCAGCACCGCCACCGCGATGGTAAGCGACTGGTGCCAGCCCGCGCCTGCGATCATCCACCCGGCAAAGGCCAGCAGCGCCAGCGTGTGCACCGCCGGCGCATAAAGGCGGCTGGCGCGGTCGGCGATGCGGACATAGTGGCTGCGCGATTGCCCCGCCTCCTCCATCGCCCGCGCAATTTCAGCCAACGCCGTGTCTTCGGCCACATGGGTGAGACGCACCCGCAAGGGCGCGGTGACATTGATCGCGCCGGCATGGACGCGTGCGCCCGGGCCGACGGGTTCGGGCGCGCTTTCGCCGGTGAGCATGGCATTGTCGATCGCGCTGATGCCCTCTGCCACTTCGCCATCAGCCGCCAGCGCCTCTCCGGCGGCGACCAGCACCAGCATTCCGGGGGCAAGGTCCTTCGCCGCCACCCGCCGCGTGGTGCCATCGGCGGCGATGACGCTGGCGCTTTTGCCCATCCGCCCCAGCAAGGCCCCGATCCCGGCCCGCGTGCGGGTGCGCATTTCGGCATCCATCGCGCGGCCCGCGAGCAGGAAGAACAATAGCATCACCGCAGAATCGAAGAAGGCGTGCTCGCCCCCGGTGACCGTCTCGTAAAGGCTGAGGACGCTCGCCAGGATCACGCCGATGCTGATCGGCACGTCCATATTGGTGCGGCGATGCTTCAACGCCATCCACGCGCTGTCGAAGAAGGGCCGCCCGGAATAGGCGATCACCGGCAGGGCGATCAGCGCTGAAAGCCAGTGGAACAGGCCTCTCGTGGCCCCGTCCGCGCCCGACCAGACACTGACCGAGAGCAGCATGACATTCATCATCCCGAACCCCGCCACGCCCAGTGCGCGGTTCAGTCGCTGTTGTTCGGCAGCTTCGCTGGCAAGCGGCCCGAGCGCATCAGCATCAGCCACGGGCTGTGCTTCAAACCCTAGCTCCAGCAGGGCAGTGGCCAGCGAATCTTCGCCGAGTGCCGGATCATGGGTGATCGCTACCCGCTTGGCCGAAAGGTTCGCCCGCGCCGCCATAATGCCGGGGCGCTTGGGCAGTTCGCGTTCGATCTTGCCGATGCAGCCGGCGCATTTCATGCCGGGCACGGTCAGGCGGGTGACGGTGAGCGGGCGTTCCGCTTCGATGGTAACGGGCGCGTTCATGGCAATTGCGCCTCTCCGGCCCAGGCCTGATCGCCCGCGCGGATGGCAAGGCGCATCTGCCAGCGGCCTTGCGCGAGGCTTTCCTGAGAGACCCAGCGGCCCTTGCCTTGGGCCACGAAGGTCAGCGGCGTTTCCTCGCGCACGCCCAGAGGGCGTTCGGCGGTGGCGGTCATGCGCGCGCCTTCTGGCACGGCGATGGTTTCCACCACCACGCGGCCATCTGCGCGCCGGTGCGGCACGGCCTGCCAGCCCAGCGCCCGTGATGCCGCCGCCCGCTTCAGCCAGCCATTGTAATGCTGGCTGGCGACATAGGAATTATCGACCACCGTGCCGTGAAAGCTGCCCACCGCGATGCTCGCCATGGCGAGGTTGACCGCAATGACAATCGCAAACCCGCCGACGAACACCGCCGCCATGCGCTTGCCGGTGAAGGGTGCTGCTTTGTGGGCCATCAATCATTCTCCGGCATGGCAAAGGTGGTGGGGGCAAGGTCGGTTTCGCGCTGTTCGTCCTGCGCGGTCAGGCGGAAGGCGAAGGGCAGATCGTCATCCTCGTCCCTCTCGCCATCGGCCCTTTCGGCGCCCGGCGGCAGCATGACATAGGCCCGCAGCACGCGGGTTTCGTTGGCTGGAACATCTATCACCTGCGAAGGCGCGGCGTTTTCAAGGCTGACCGCTTCGGTCCACATCGTGGCACCCTTGGGCAGGCCGGTCAGCGCCACTTCCATCGCGCGCGGGCGGGCTTCCATGTTGCGCAGACGCAAGGTGTAGGCGTTGCGCACCGATCCATCCTTCATCAGCATGAAGGGCGGGTTGCGGTCAGGTTCGACGGTGAGATCGGTGTGGGTGCGGGTGCCGAGCATGAACAGCAGGCCAGCCCCGATCGCGCTCCATGCGCCAAGATAGATGAAGGTGCGGGGGCGCAGCAGCGCCTTCCATGCAGGCTGTGCCGGAGCGCCCGCTGCCTCGGCCTCGCATTGTTCGAGCGTGGCATAATCGATCAGCCCGCGCGGGCGGCCGACCTCCTTCATCACCCCGTCGCAGGCATCGATGCACAGCCCGCAGGTGATGCAGCCGATCTGCTGGCCTTCGCGAATGTCGACGCCGGTGGGGCACACCGCCACGCAGAGCTGGCAATCGATGCAATCGCCGTAAGCATCGGGGTCCTTGGCGGCCTTCTTCAGGCTGCCGCGCGCCTCGCCGCGCCAGTCCTTGTAGGTGACGATCAGCGATTTTTCATCGAGCATCGCCGTCTGGATGCGCGGCCAGGGGCACATGTAGATGCACACCTGTTCGCGCATGAAGCCGCCGAGCCAGAAGGTGGTGCCGGTGAGGATCGCCACGCTCGCATAGGCGACAGGGTCTGCCGTGCCGCGCCAAAATTCGTAAGTGAGCGTCGGCGCGTCGGCGAAATACATGATCCACGCGCCGCCGGTCCAGAAGCTGATGGCGAGATACACGCTCCACTTGGCGAGGCGGCGAGCGGTCTTGGAGGCGTTCCACGGGGCCTTGTCGAGCCTTACCCTCGCGTTGCGGTCGCCATCGAAGAAGCGGTCGACGTGCTGGAACAGGTCGGTCCACACGGTCTGAGGGCAGGCATAACCGCACCATGCGCGGCCCACCGCGCTGGTAACGAGGAACAAGCCGATCCCGGCCATGATCAGGAGCCCTGCGACGAAGTAGAATTCGTGCGGCCAGATCTCGATATCGAACATGTAGAAGCGGCGGTTTGCCAGATCGACCAGCACCGCCTGATCGGGCGCGTAAGGCCCGCGGTCCCAGCGCAGCCAGGGGACGGCGTAGTAGATCGCCAGGGTGATCAGCATCACCGCCCACTTGAAGCGGCGGAACGGGCCGTCGATCCGCTTGTTGTGGACGGTTTTGCCCTTTTCATAGAGCGCGGCGCCCATGAAGCCCGCTTCGGGAACGGGCGCCTGTGCGGGTGCCGTTGTCCCGAGCGCCGCCGCCCAGTCGCGCGTTTGCGGCGCAGGCTGGGCGGGGCTTTCGGGACTTTGGGGATCAGCCATCGCTGTCGGCCTTCTTCGCGGCGGCAACGTCAGCGGCTTGCGGGGCAGGCGCGGCGGCTGGCGCGGCCTGCTGCCCGCCGCCGCGCGCGTGGACATAGGCGGCGAGCATCTTGATCGTGACCGGATCCAGCCGCCCCTTCCATGCCGGCATGACGCCGTGACGGGGGGCAAGGATCTGCTTCGTCACTTCGCCCTGCGTGCCGCCGTAAAGCCAGATCGCATCATTCAGGGCAGGCGCGCCCATGGCGGGCATCCCGCCGCCGGAGGGGCCATGGCAGGCCGCGCAATTATCCGCGAACAACTGCGCGCCGGCGGGATTGGCTTTGGCCTTGCCGCTGAGCGCAAGGACATGGGCGGCGACGGCGCTGGCCTCGGCCGGCTTCAGCATCCCGCCAAAGGCCGGCATCATGTTGGTGCGGGTTTCGGGCGCGGCGTCCCAGCGAATACCGTGGGTGAGGGTGTATTCGATCTCGGTCAGGGTGCCGCCCCAGATCCAGTCATCATCATTGAGGTTGGGATAGCCCACAGAGCCCGCCGCGCCCGCGCCGTGGCACTGGACGCAATTGACCTTGAACGCCGCCGCTCCGCCTGCGACCGCGGCCTGCATCAGGGCCGGATCGGCGGGGAGCGCCTCGATATCGGTTGCGGCGATCTTTGCCACCACGCCTGCGCGGGCGCTGTCTGCGGCGCGCATTTCGGCGGCCAGATCGCCCCGGCTCGACCAGCCCAGCGTGCCCGCCGTCGCCCGGTCGATCATCGGCCAGGCGGGGTAAAGCACCACATAGACGATGGCGAAAACGACCGTCGCGTAAAAGGTATAGAGCCACCAGCGCGGCAGGGGGGTGTTGAGCTCCTCGATCCCGTCCCATTCATGGCCGACGGTTTCGGTGCCGGTGGGCTCGTCGATGCGCTTAGTCATTGTCGTCATCCCTGAAAATCGAGTGCTTGGCGTCGGCCACATGCGCCTTGGCGGCCGGGCGGAAGTGCCACAGGCACAAGGTCAGATAGAGGGCGCAGATCACCGCCAGCCCGTAGCTGTCGGCAAAGTGGCGCAAGGCGGTGTAGAGGGTCATCGGCCCTTGCCCCCTTTCGTCAGTTCCTCCTGCGCGGCGGCGCTGTTCACATCGACCAGCGTGCCGAGCATCTGGAGATAGGCGACCAGCGCATCCATCTCGGTCACGCGCGCCGGATCGCCGTCAAAGTCGCGGATCTGCGCCTTGGGGTAGCGGGTGGCGAGATCGCCCGCGTCGGCATCGGGGTTGGCCTGCGCCTCCAGATCCCTAGCGGCAGCGGCGAGGTCCTTGTCCGTATAGGGCACGCCCACCGCCCGCAGCGAGGCAAGGTTGGCGGCCGGATCAGGCACGCTCAGCGGCGTTTCGGCGAGGAAGCTGTAGCTCGGCATGATGCTTTCCGGCACCACGGAGCGCGGGGCTTTCAGGTGATCGACGTGCCAGGCATCGGAATAGCGCCCGCCGACGCGCGCCAGATCAGGCCCGGTGCGCTTGCTGCCCCATTGGAAGGGATGGTCATACATCGATTCCGCGGCGAGGCTGTAATGCCCGTAACGCTCCACTTCGTCCCTGAAGGGGCGGATCATCTGGCTGTGGCAGACATAGCAGCCTTCGCGCACATAGATGTCGCGTCCCGCCTGTTCCAACGGGGTATAGGGGCGCATCCCCTCCACCTTCTCGATCGTGTTATCGATCCAGAAGAGGGGTGCGATTTCGACGATCCCGCCGATGGCAACCACGCCAAGGGTGGCGGCCGCCAGCAGGGTGACGTTCTTCTCGAGCTTTTTGTGGCTCTCGAACACGTCAGAGTGAGGTGCGTTCTTGCTCATGGTCTGAGGTTCCTGAGGGTCTGTCACTCGGCCGGTTCGGCCACGAGGGTGCGCGCAGGCAGCGGCTGATCGGCGGCGGCGTCGTGCGGGGTGTCGCCCATCGGGGCCTCGTCGCGCAGGTTCCCGGCGATGGTCATGGCGATATTCCAGGCCATGATCAGCGCTCCTGCGAGGTACATCAGCCCGCCCACACCGCGCAGGACATACATCGGGTGGAGCGCGGCGACGGTGTCGACGAAGCTGTTCACCAGATAACCGTCAGCCCCGTATTCGCGCCACATCAGCCCTTGCGTGATCCCGGCGACCCACATCGATGCGGCGTAGAAAACGATCCCCAGCGTCGCGAGCCAGAAGTGCCAGTTGATCATGCGCAGACTGTAAAGCCGTGTCCGGTTCCACAGGCGCGGGGTGAGGTAATAGACGCAGGCGAAGGTGATCATCCCGTTCCACCCCAGCGCGCCGGAATGGACGTGGCCAATGGTCCAGTCGGTGTAGTGGCTCAGCGAGTTCACCGCCTTGATCGACAGCATCGGGCCTTCGAAGGTGCTCATCCCGTAGAAGGCGAGCGCCAGCACCATCATGCGAATGATCGGATCGGTGCGCACCTTGTCCCACGCGCCGTTCAGGGTCATCAACCCGTTGATCATCCCGCCCCAGGACGGCATCCACAGCATCACGCTGAACACCATGCCAAGGGTCTGCGCCCAATCGGGCAGGGCGGTGTAATGCAGATGGTGCGGGCCGGCCCAGATATACAGGAAGATCAGCGACCAGAAGTGGATGATCGACAGGCGGTAGGAGTAAACCGGCCGGTTCGCCTGCTTGGGCACGAAGTAATACATCATCGCCAGGAACCCGGCGGTGAGGAAGAAGCCGACCGCGTTGTGGCCATACCACCACTGGGTCAGCGCATCCTGCACGCCCGCAAAGGCACTGTAGCTCTTGGCGCCCAGCAGGCTGACGGGCAGCGCGAGGTTGTTGACCACGTGCAGCATCGCAATGGTGATGATGAAGGCAAGGTAGAACCAGTTGGCCACATAGATATGCGGTTCGCGGCGGTTCAGCAGCGTGCCTACAAACACGGCGAGATAGGCGAGCCACACCACCGTCAGCCACAGATCGACATACCATTCCGGCTCGGCATATTCCTTGCCCTGGCTGATGCCGAGCAGATAGCCGGTGGCGGCCAGCACGATGAACAGCTGGTATCCCCAGAACACGAAGCGCGCCGTGCCCGGCAGCGCCAGCGTGGTGCGGCAGGTGCGCTGCACGACGTAGAAGCTGGTGGCAATCAGCGCATTGCCGCCAAAGGCGAAGATCACCGCGCTGGTGTGCAGCGGGCGCAGGCGGCCAAAGTTGAGATAAGGTTCGATATTCAGCTGCGGAAAGGCGAGCTGGGCGGCAATGAACACCCCCGCCAGCAGGCCCGCTATCCCCCAGAACATCGTCGCGATCACGCCCCAGCGGATCACGTCGTCATCATAACGAGACGCCCCCGGAGGCATGTTGAAGATGCCCTGCGCGCGCGCCAGCGGATCATAGCTGGTCGCCGTGGCGATGATCAGGACCAGCGCGACAAGCGCCACGATCCCCATCTGCACAGCAAAGGCCCTGTCCGGCGTGAGCGCAATGGCAGCGATGCTGGCGAAGAGGACAAGCGCCCACCCTCCCAGCCGCTTAACGACTGTTTCCATGTTGAATTATCCCTTCCGTCGGAGCGATCCCTACCGCGCCCGGCTGCCTTGTGTGTTTGACCGAAATCAAATCTGGTTCAGTTTTTCGCGCATCCCTGCCTTGGCCCGTGCTGGCGCCCGGCAATCCGGGCGAGCGCAGCCATATCGGACAGCGCGACCCATGACCGGCCCTCGGTGGTTACCAGCCCGGCCTCGCGCAGTTCGGTGAACTGGCGGCTGACAGTCTCGATCGTGAGGCCGAGGCTGTCTCCGATGTCCCGGCGGCTCATCGGCAGTGAAAAGGTGCATGGCCCGGCTGTGCAGCCGGTCAGCCGCTCGGCCATCGCCACAAGGAAATCGGCAATCCGCGCGGCGGCGGATTTGTGCCCCATCTGCATCATGCGGGTGCGGCTGCGGTGGAGCGCCTGAAGGCTGCGGGTCAGCACCGATCGCAGCACCGCCGGATCGCCTTGCGCTGCATCAAGGAAGCTGTCGGCAGGGAAGATCACCAGATCGCATGGCTCCAGCGCGACCAGCCGGAGATCGGCGCCCCATGGTTCCTCGGCCGATTGGCGCAGCACCGACACAAGATCGCCCGCAAAGTGGAAGGCGAGCACCTGTCCGCCCGGAACGCCGCCTGCGTCCGGATCACGGGGCGGCGCAACCAGCTTGGCCGCGCCGCTGGCGATCCACACCAGCCGGTCGGCGTGCGGATCGGGCGCAAGCTGGGCGCCCTTGGCCAGATGCGCCGCCTGACCCAGCGTGCACAGCCGGTCTGCGGTTGGCGCATCGCCCGTGCCCGGTGGCAGCGCGGCGCGGAACGCGGCCATGCTGCCGGTTTGGGGCGGAGGGGGGCTGAGTGTCGCCATGATGGTGGCGGCAATGGCCCGCGGATCGGCAAAGGTCTTTGATCCCGATCAATGAGCGATTGCGCCTGCTTCGCCTATCCGGCGCTCACAGGCAGCAAACATCCTGGGCCGCATGATCGCGGCCACTGCTGACCGATGAGGACGGGAATATGAAGAAACTTTCGATGCTTGCTCATGCTGCGGGCGGTGTGGTTCTGGCCCTTGCAGCAACCCCTGCACTGGCGCAGGAGGCAGACAGCGACCGCGCGGGCGATATCCAGATCAAGCTTCTGGGCACCTATGTGGCGCCCGATGGCAAGATCACCGATATCAACCGCAACGTGCCCGGGCTTCCCGCCAGCTTGCAGACCAAGGCCAACGACAATGTCGTGCCGACGCTGGCGGTGGAATATTTCCTCAGCAACAATGTCTCGATCGAAACCATCGCCGGGACGACCCAGCATGATGTCGATGCGACGGCGGGGATCCCTGCCGGGGCCGAGCTGGTTTCGGATGCCCTGTTGCTGCCGGCGACGGTGACGGCGAAGTACCATTTCGACGTTGGCGGCGTGAAGCCATACGTGGGCGCAGGCGCGGCCTATTTCATCTGGCTGAAGGATGATCGCGGCGCGGCGACTGTGCCATTGGGCGTGACCCGCACCGACCTGTCGGACGAATTCGGCGCGGTGCTTCAGGCGGGCGTCGATGTGCCGTTGGGGAGCGAGGGCTTTGGCCTCAGCCTCGATGCGAAACGCTATTTCATCGGCACCACCGCGCGCTGGTTTGTCGGAAATGCTCTGGCGATCGAGACGGAACACAAGCTTGACCCTTGGGTGATCAGCGCCGGGGTAAGCTACCGCTTCTGACCGCACGCCCCCCGCTTGCGGGCAGAAGCAGACCCCGCCAGCCCCGCGTGGCTGGCGGGGCTTTTTCATGGGTGCGGCTGGTGCGGCTTTGGTGCGGGCTTGCTCCCCCTTAGACCCCGGTTACACCCCCTCCAGACCCCTCCCAGACCCCCGCTGGAACAGGAAAAGCTGCACTGTTCCACGTGGAACAATGCAGCCTGGAGAAAAACGGGGGGCGTTCAGAAATTATAGCGGGTGGAAAATTGCACCCGCTGCAAATTGCCGGAGCGGCCATCTTCCAGCTGGCGCTGGGCATACATGACTTCGATCCCGATATCGAGCGGATCAACCGGGTTCCAGATCAGGTTGGCAAGCCCGTTCCAGCTTTCGTCCGTCACCAGCCGGGTGGTGAAGGCGACCGGATTATCCGCCTTGAAATAGGACGCTGCAACGCTTGATCGCAGCCGTGGGCCCCAGAAATGCTGGTATGCGCCATAACCTGAAATGGTGAAGATCGGATCGAGATTGCTGTTGTTGTCGACCGCCGCATCATTGACCAGATTCAGCCCGATATAGCGTCCGATCCCGTCCCCGGCATTGGCCATAAACCGCAAATTATCGCGTTTTCCCAGATTGATGCGGCCCGAAACGCTCATCCCGTAACCCAGCGCGGTGTCGTTCCCGGCGATCATGGATTTGTCGCCCACCCGCAGCATCCGTGCGATCCCCGCTGTGGTGACATGGCCCCACGGGCGGACGAAATCCTTGCGCACCACCAGATCCGGGGCAACATCATTATCGCCTTCGATCATCGTCCCGGTGCGGGTGGTAATCACGGTATCGGGGGATTCGAGCGAGACGCTCAGCCCGTTCTTGCTCCACCGCACCTGCGGCTGGCGGTTGAACACCGTACCGGGCGTGATCCCGATGAAATCGAGCGTGTCGGGCAGGGCCTTGAGGTTCTGGAAGTTCGACCACGCCTGCCCGAACAGCCAGTTGTCGTAAGTGATGAAAGCCTGCCGCAAGCGCGGGGTAAAGCTGTTTGTTATCCGCTTGTTACCACCTTCGGTGACGATGAAATCCAGCTCGATATGCGATTTCAGCTTGTGCGCATCGCCCACATCCGTGGCGGTGGTGAAGATGAAGCGCGATTGGCGCGAACTGAAATCGGTGTCGAAGCCGGAAGGCTCTCCGCCGACTGGGATAGCGCTGGGGAACAGGAATTCGCGGGTGAAAGCTCCGACCGGCAACTGCCCGCCGCTGGTGCGCTGGCTGATCGCATCGAGTTTGACGTAACCGGCATAGGCCACCACCGTCTTGCCGACGCGAAAGCCCTGATCTTCCTGCTTTTGCGGCACGGCCACCTGCGCGGCCAGCTTCGTCTGCCGGTCCTGCAGATCGCGCGTCGCGGCGAGCAGATCGGCGCTCTGTGCGCGGATTTCGGCTTGTTCCTGCTGGGTCGTGTCAACCTCGGCATCGAGCCGGGCGATCAGGCCTTCGACCAGCCGTTCCAGCCGGTCCAGCCGCTGATCGACGCTCTGTTCCTGCGCCAGCGCGGGTGCGGCGGTCAGCACGCTTGCCGCCAGCAGCGCCGCCCGCATCGTGCGGGCCGCCCTCGAGTGAACCATAAGCCTCTCCCATCCTCGTCCGATCCCTCGGGCAGAATGGGCGTAACCTCGCCGGGCGGACAGTTAGCGGATGGTCGTAAGACCTTTGTCTGATGGGGCGAGGCGTGTAGCCTGATGTAAAAGCAGGCGCGAAAATAGGGAGAGTCGAGATGATCCACGCCGTAGAGCGGCCTCAGGCCCACACGCCTACCCATTGCACGCCCGAGCAATATGCCGCGATGTACCGCGCCTCGGTGGAGACACCCGACGCCTTCTGGCTCGAACAGGCGCAGCGGCTCGATTGGGTCAAGGCGCCCACGATCGGCGGCGACTGGGCCTATGATCCGGTCGCGATCAAGTGGTTCGAGGATGGCAGTCTCAACCTGTGCCACAATGCCGTGGACCGGCACCTGCCCCACCACGCGGATCGCACCGCGCTGATCTTCGAGCCCGACGATCCGGCCACGCCTTCGCGCAAGCTCACCTATGGCGAACTGCACACCGCGGTGGTGCGCATGGCCAATGCGCTGAAAAAGCTCGGTGTAAGGCGCGGCGACCGGGTGACGCTGTATCTGCCGATGATCCTTGAAGGGGTCACCGCGATGCTCGCCTGCGCGCGTCTGGGCGCGGTGCATTCCGTGGTGTTCAGCGGCTTTTCGCCCGAGGCGCTGGCGGGGCGGATCGAGGATTGCGGCAGCCGCTTTGTCATCACAGCCGATGAAGGCTTGCGCGGCGGCAAGCACGTTCCGTTGAAGGCCAATGTCGATGCGGCTCTCGGCCTTGCCGCCCACGCCACGCCGGTCGATGGCGTGCTGGTGATCCGCCACACCGGCGGCGAGATCGCCATGCAGGAGGGCCGCGATCATTGGCTTGAGGACATGGCCAGCGACGATGACTGCCCGTGCGAGGTCATGAACGCGGAAGACCCGCTGTTCATCCTCTACACCTCAGGCTCGACCGGCAAGCCCAAGGGCGTGCTCCACACTACCGGCGGCTACGGGGTGTGGACCGCGACGACCTTCCACTACATCTTCGATTATCAACCGGGCGAAGTGTTCTGGTGCACCGCCGATATCGGCTGGGTGACCGGGCACAGCTACGTCGTCTACGGCCCGCTGTTCAATGCGGCGACCGCCGTGGTGTTCGAAGGCGTGCCCAACTACCCCGATCACGGGCGCTTCTGGGATGTGGTGGACAAGCATCAGGTCAACATCATCTACACCGCCCCCACCGCGATCCGCGCGCTGATGCGGGAAGGCGATCATCACGTGACGAGCCGTTCGCGCGCATCTCTGCGCCTGCTCGGCAGCGTCGGCGAACCGATCAACCCCGAAGCCTGGCGCTGGTATTTCGACACCGTGGGCGAGGGGCGCTGCCCGATCATCGACACCTGGTGGCAGACCGAAACCGGCGGCTGCATGATCACAACGCTTCCCGGCGCGCACGATATGAAACCGGGCAGCGCGGGCCTGCCGTTCTTCGGCATCCGCCCGCAACTGGTCGACAGCGAGGGCGGGGTGCTGGACGGCGCAGCCGAGGGCAATTTGTGCATCACCCACAGCTGGCCCGGGCAGGCGCGCACCATTTATGGCGATCACGAACGCTTCGGGCAGACCTATTTCAGTACCTACAAGGCCAAGTATTTCACCGGCGACGGGTGCAAGCGCGACGCAGACGGATATTACTGGATCACCGGCCGGGTCGATGACGTCATCAACGTATCGGGCCACCGCATGGGCACCGCCGAGGTCGAAAGCGCGCTTGTGCTGCACCCCAAGGTGGCAGAGGCCGCGGTGGTCGGATACCCGCACGATATCAAGGGGCAGGGCATCTACTGCTATGTCACCCTTAACGCCGGCGAAGATGGCTCTGGCGCGCTGCTGGCGGAGTTGAAGGCCCATGTCCGCAAGGAAATCGGCCCGATTGCCACCCCCGATATCATCCACTTCACCGACGGCCTGCCCAAGACCCGTTCGGGCAAGATCATGCGCCGCATCCTGCGCAAGATTGCCGAGAACGACTTCGGCGCGCTGGGCGATACCTCGACATTGGCTGATCCGTCTCTGGTCGAGCGGCTGATCGAGGGCAGGCAGAACGCCTGACGCCATGATGGGGCGCATTATCATCGCCGATGACCACCCGCTGTTCCGCAGCGCGCTGGCCCATGCGGTCGGCAAGGTGTGGCCCGAGGCGGATATCATCGAGGCCAGCTCCGCCTCCGAGGCGCGCGGGGCCTTGTCGCAGGGCGGGGCAGAGGCGCTCTTGCTTGATCTGCATATGGCGGATTCCTCCGGCCTGTCAGTGCTGATGGACCTGCGGCAAGATTACCCGGCGCTGCCGATCGTCATCGTGTCCGCCAGCGAGGAGCCGCGCGTTGCGGCGGCTGCGGCGCAATTGGGCGCGGCGGGGTTCATCCCCAAGTCGGCGAGCCTTGATGCCATGCGCGAGGGGCTGGTCGCGGTGCAGGGCGGGGACGTCTGGTTCCCTGAAACCGGTGCCGGCACCGATAATGATCTTGCGCGCATCGCCAGCCTCACCCCGGCCCAGCGCCGCATCCTGGCAGCGATCCGGCAAGGCCTGCTCAACAAGCAGATCGCCTATGAACTTTCGATCAGCGAGGCGACGGTGAAGGCCCATATCACCGCGATCCTGCGCAAGCTCGGTGTCGGCAGCCGGACGCAGGCGGTACTGCTGGCCGCCAAGCTCGATGTCGATCAGCCGGCCGCCGACCCCGCCAGAACCTGATTATCGGCGGCGCGGGTTTGCGCAAGGCAGGTCGCGATTAGCGCGCGCAGGGCGGCCGGCGGGGCGGGCTTTAGCAAGCGGTTCGCCCCCATGCGCGCAGCGGCTGCCTCGGTTTCGTCGGAAGCTTCTGCGGTCAGCAGAATGGCGGGCGGGCGCATGCCCCAGCCTTCGCACAGCGCCGCGAAAGCCGCGTCCCCCCGCTCGGCATCATCGAGGCGGTAGTCCATGATTGCGATGTCGGGTGCTTGCGGCGCGGCAGCACGGGCCTCGGCCAAGCTGGCAGCGGTGGTGACGGCAAGGCCCCAGCGCGCCAGCAAGGCTGCGGTCGCGGCAAGCGCGGCATGGTCATTGTCGACGACCAGAACCCGCGCATCACCCAGCCCTCCGGCGCTGCGCGCGGGGATGATGCGGGTGACAGGCGCGGCCTCGCGGCGCAGCACCGGCAGGGCAAGCGCGAAGCGGCTGCCGCGCCCCGGGGTGGAGGTGGTCTCGACCTCGACCTCGAGTAGCCGCGCCGCCCGCCTGACGATGGCCAGGCCCAAACCCAGCCCTTCACGGTCGGTTGAAGCGCCGCGTTCGAACTCGCCAAAGATGCGTTCGATGTCGTGCGGTTCGATCCCCCGGCCGGTGTCGTGAACGCAGATCACCGCCTCCGCCCCGCGCCGCCGCACCCCGATCAGCACACCGCCCCTGGCTGTATAGCGCACCGCGTTGCCGAGGAGGTTGCGAATGACGGCAGTCAGCAGCGCGCGGTCGGCCATGACCCAGACGCTCGTCCGTGCGCGCTTCAGCTTGAGGCCCTTGGCCTGTGCCTGAAGGGTGAATTCGCGCGCCACGTCCTCGAACAGCTGGTCCAAGGCGACAGGTTCGGGTGCAGGGACCACCCCGCCGCTGTCGAGCTTCGATATTTCCAGCAGCACCCGGATCAGCCTGTCTGCGGCAACGATCGAACCATCAAGATCTGCCACCAGCCGTTCGAGCGCCGCTTGCCCGCTGACTTCCTCGCCCAGCGCCGAGGCGAACAGTCGCGCGGCGTTGAGCGGCTGGATCAGATCATGGCTGGCGGCGGCGAGGAAGCGGGTCTTGGACTGGGTGGCCTGCGCCAGCAGCGCATTGGCCTCTGAGAGCTGGCGGGTGCGCTCGGCGACCTTGCTTTCCAGCGCCTGCTCGGCCCGGCGGTCCAGGGTGATGTCGGTATAGGAGGTTGTATAGCCGCCCCCAGGCGTAGGCGCGCCGACGATCCTGAGCACGCGGCCATCGTGCTGCACCCGTTCGATCCGGTGTTCGGTGCCCGCACGCATATAGGCGAGGCGGCGTTCGACCTGCTCGGCGATTTCGGCCTCGGACAGGTGCCCGCGCGCAAGGTTGAAGCGGATCAGCTCGGCAATCGGCGTGCCGACGGTGACGAGATGGTCGGGAAGGTCGAACAGCTCCTGATAGCGGCTGTTCCACGCCACCAGCCGCATCTCGCCGTCCACCAGCGCGATGCCTTGATCAATGCTCTCGATCGCGGTCTGGAGCAGGTCGGCGGAGAATGACAAGCGGCGGTGCGTCTCGTCAAACATGGCGACGACTTCGGGAAGCGGGATCGGATCGCCGCCCGCCCAGGACCCCACCAGCATCCGCGCGGAGGAGGTGCCGATCACGCCCGAGATGACGCGCTCGGCCAGTTCGAGCACCGCTGCTCCTGCCGGATCGCCATTGCGCGCTTGCAACGGGGCGAGGGCGGCGTCGGCCCGTTCGCGCCCGACGAATTGCGCGAGCAGGGCGCGCACATCGCCGACGCGCTTGGCAGTCGCGTGGCGGGGCAATTTGCCCGGCATCGGCGTGCCGACAAAGGCCGCGGCCTGTGCCTGATCAAGGAGCGAAGGCCGCGCCAAGGCGGATACCAGCCAATACAGCGCGGCGTTGACCCCAAGGCTCAGCAATACGCCCGATACCAGCGGGTCAGGGTGGATGCTGAACGGCGGGGGCATGCCCTTGGCGGCAGGCAGGATCAGCAGCGCCAGCCACAGGACAAAGCCGGTGGCCAGACCGGTCAGCATTCCTGCGCGGTTGCCATGCTGGCTCACCATTCCCAGCACCAGCCCGGGTGCGAATTGCGCGGCGGCCGCGAAGGCCAGAGTGCCAAGGCCGGCAAGATCGGTGATCCCGGCAAAGCCGCGATAAAAGGCGTAAGCCGCCGCCAACAGCGCGGCAATCACCCCGCGGCGGATCAGCAGTAACCGGCTTGCAATACGGCTGCGGTCGCCGCGCCCCGCCAGTGCGCGGCGCAGCAGCAGCGGTGCGATTAGGTCATTGGTGATCATGATCGACAGCGCCACGCTGGCCACCGCGATCATGCCGGTCGCTGCGGAAAAGCCGCCAAGGAACACCAGCACCGCCAGCCACGGCGCGCCGCTGGCAAGGGGCAGGGCAAGCACGATGGTGTCCGGATCGGTGCCCGCCGGAAGCATCGTCAGGCCCGCCAGCACGATCGGCACGATCACCGCCGCGGTCAGCGCCAGATAAGCAGGAAACACCCACCGCATCGCCAGCGAAGCGCGTTCGCCCGGAGCTTCGATGAAGGTCATGTGGAACTGGCGCGGCAGGCACAGGATCGCCGCGGCAGCGATGAGGGTCAGTACGGCAAAGCGCGCATCAAGCTGTCCTGCTGACAGCAGCACCGGGGGCGCCGATAGCGGCGCGCCGCCGCCCGTTGCCAGCCACCACAGTGCCAGCGCGCCGACAGCAAGCAATGCGACCAGCTTCACCACCGCCTCGGCAGCGATGGTCAGCACCAGCCCTGCGTTTTCGCCCGCACGGTCCGCCCGGCGCGAGCCGAACAGGATCGCGAACAGCCCCATCAGAACCGCCACGATCAGCACCAGCTCGTCTGCCGCAACTTGCGTGCGCAGATCGGGGGCGATCAGCAGCAGCGTTGTGCCCACAGATTGCAGCTGGAGTGCCATGTAAGGCAGCGTGCCTACGGTAGCGATCACCGTCACCAGCGCGGCCAGCGCGGCGCTCTTGCCGTAGCGGGCGGAGAGAAAATCGGCGATCGAGGTCGAATGCTGCGCCTTGGCCTGCGCGAGGATCTTGCGCACCAGCCCGAAGCCGAGCGTGAAAACGAGGATCGGCCCGAGGTAGATGGGCAGGTAATCGAGCCCGGAGGTCGCCGCCGTGCCGACGCCGCCGAAAAAGGTCCAGCTGGAACAATAGACAGCAAGGCTGAGCCCGTAGACCACCCCGGCGCGCTGCCGCAGCCAGCCGGGGCTTACCGCCTGCCGGTCGCGCCATGCGGCGAGCCAGAACAGCGCGCCCAGATAAAGTGTGGCGGCCGCCAGCGCCGCGCCCAGCATCATCACCCCGTCCCCTCTCCCTCACCGACCAAGCTACTGCAAGTGCGCACCCGTGCAAAGGGGCGGCACCCTTGCGGACGCCGCCCCACCTTTGCGACCCTTGCGGGCTAGGTCATTCGTCGATGTTGCGGCGGAAGGTTTCGGGCAGGAACAGCAGCCCGATCACGACGGTGGCTGCGCAAATCGCCACCGGATACCACAAGCCGAAGTAGATATTGCCCGTCGCTGCCACCATCGCAAAGGCGGTGGTCGGCAGGAACCCGCCGAACCAGCCATTGCCGATGTGATAGGGCAGGCTCATCGCGGTGTAGCGGATCCGGGTCGGGAACAGCTCCACCAGCAGCGCGGCGATCGGCCCGTATACCATCGTCACCAGCAGCACGAGGTAAGTGAGAATTGCGATCACTACGGGCGTGTTGATGGCAGCGGGATCGGCCTTGGTAGGATAACCCGCCGCCACCAGCGCCGCCTTCACCTCGTCCTGATAGGCAGTGATCGCAAGCTTGCGTGGCTCTCCTGAAAGCGTGCCCGGATCTGGTGCGACAAAGGTTTTTGCGCCGACGGTGATCTGCGCGATGGCCCCGGCGTCTGCTTCAACCTTGGTGTAGCTCACCCCGCTTTTGGCGAGGAAGGACTTGGCGATATCGCAGCTTTTCGCGTCGAACTTGTTCTTGCCGATCGGATCGAACTGCACCGAACAATCGGCGTCGTTGACGATCACGGTCACCGGCGCGCTGGACTGTGCCTTTGCCAGCGCCGGATTGGCCGCTTCGGTCAGGGCGTGGAAGGCGGGGAAAAAGCTCAATGCTGCCAGCGCGCAGCCGGTCAGGATGATCGGCTTGCGCCCGATCTTGTCCGACAGCCAGCCGAAAAAGATGAAGAACGGCGTGCCGATGGCGAGTGCCACAGCGATCAGGATGTTGGTTGTCGCCCCGTCCACCATCAGCACTTTTTCAAGAAAGAACAAGGCGTAGAACTGGCCCGTGTACCAGACAACCGCTTGCCCCGCGACCGCACCGAGCAGCGCGATCAGCGCCCACTTGCCGTTTTTCCAGTTGCCGAAAGCTTCGGAAATCGGCGCCTTGGAATTGGTGCCCTCGTCCTTCATCTTCTGGAATACCGGGCTTTCCTGCAATTGCATCCGGATCCACAGCGATACGCCCAGCAGCAGCGCTGAAACTAGGAACGGCACGCGCCAGCCCCATTCCTTGAAGGCCTCCTCGCCGATCATGGTGCGGGTGCCGATTACCACCAGTAAGGCGGCAAACAGGCCAAGCGTCGCGGTGGTCTGGATGAAGCTGGTGTACAGCCCGCGCTTGTTGTTGGGGGCGTGCTCGGCGACGTAGGTGGCAGCGCCCCCGTATTCGCCGCCGAGTGCGAGGCCCTGCAGCAGCCGCAGCGCCACCAGCATGATAGGCGCGGCCACGCCGATGCTGGCATAGGATGGCAACAGGCCGACAGTGAAGGTGGCAGCCCCCATCAGGCCCATGGTGACGAGGAAAGTGTATTTGCGCCCCACAAGGTCGCCCAGCCGCCCGAACACCAGCGCGCCGAACGGACGCACTGCAAAGCCGGCTGCAAAGGCCGCCAGCGCGAAGATGAAGCCGGTGGTCTCGTTCACCCCGGAAAAAAACTGGCTCGATATGATCGTTGCCAGAAGGCCGTAGAGGTAGAAATCGTACCACTCGAACACCGTGCCCAAGGACGAGGCGAGGATAACGCGCTTTTCCGTCGCGCTCGCCGCATGATGCTTGGGCAGGGCGCCATCATATGCCGTTGCCATTGTCTCTCTCCCGCTTGTCCGCCCGGTCTTGGCAGCGATCATGCCGCACTTGCCGAGGCCTGCAAACTCGCGCTTTCGGGCAGGCGGGGATAGCTAGACCTTGGTCGGATGGCGGCGGGGGGTGGGAGGCTAACCTCTGGGTGCGAAGGTGAAGCGCAGGGCAGGGGTCTCGATCACGAGCTGCCGCCCGTCGAGCGTGGTGGTGTAGCGCTGGGCTTGGGCAAGCCCGCTGGCCAGCTGGTCACCGAAACTGGGCTGGGGGCAGAACATCCGGGTCGTTGCCACCGGGCCGAAGCTGATGGCACCGGCCCCGTTCACCGGCTGGCCCGCGGTCCAGGTGGTGCGGCCACAGTTGCAATCGAGCCGCACCTGCGCCTCGCCTCCGTCAGCAAAGACGAGCGTGTGACGCGTCTGCAAAGCCGGGTCGAGCGTGGTTGTGCTGCCCGAAGTGTCGATTGCGACCAGCCGCCAAGCGGTTCCGGCCAGCGGGTGGACGTCGGGGATGGTTGCGCAGCCAGCAAGGGGTAAGGCGGCACAAGCGGCGGCGAGAATGGCGGGCAGTTTCATCGCAGTGTTCCCCTGATCGATTGCGCTTTCTTCCATAGCGCCCGATCCTGAACGCAGCCAAACTGCCGTGCGAGGGCTGCTCCCACAAAAAAAGCCGCCGGGGCGCGAACCCCGGCGGCTTTTGAAAGCTTGCGCGGCTAAAACGATCAGCCCTCGCGGGTGCCCGACAGCGGCATGGCGCCGAAGGCACCGGCATTGACCGAACCGGTCAGCGTGTCGCCTTCGATGGTCGCTTCGCAATCGAGCGTCATCGGCATGGGGACGACCATGTTCATCTTCCACTTGATGGTGTTGCCCTCGACGGTGCCGCCGGCAATGTCCATCGAGCCGAGGCTGCCGATCAGCGAGCCGCTGAAGGTATCGCCATCGGGCACAACCGTGAGCGTGCCGCTCTGGTCGCCCATCGGGCTCTTGACGGTGGTCTTGTAGGTACCTGCAACGGACATGATCCATCTCCTCCAATAGGTCCGGACCATTGGCGACCCGGCTCTGAGCTTTGCGCTATTTACACTGATGTTAGCCCGCTTCAACCGCTTTCCGGTCGAAGCGGGCCGGGTATGATTTACTCGCCTTCCATCTCGCGCTGCTCGATCGGCAGGCCGAGCGGTTCGAGCTGGGCGCGCACCTTGCTGGCATCGCCGACTACGACCCACACGAACTTGTCAGGGGCAATCGCGGCGCGTGCGGCGGCATCAAGGCCCTGCGTGGTCTGGGCGGTGTAGATCCCGGCGAGCTTTTCCTGATAGTCGTCCGGGCGGCCATAAAGCGCATTGCTCTGCATCGCGCCAAGCACTGCAGGCGAGGTTTCGAACCGGCCCGGCAGCGCGCCGATGTCATTCGCCTTGTAGCGTTCAAGCTCTTCGGCGGTGATGCCCTTGTCGGTCAGGAACTCCTTGGTTTCCCGGATCATCTCGGCGATCGAATCTCCGGTTCGGTCCGCCTGGACCCCGCCCGAGATAGCATAGACCACCGCGTTCTCGCGCGCCTGCGCTCCGCCGCGCACACCATAGCTCCAGCCCTTGGTCTCGCGCAGGTTCATGTTGAGCCGCGCGAGGAAGTTGCCGCCCAGCGCGTTGTTGGCGCTGTTGAAGGCGATGAAGGCGGGGTCGGCGGCATCCAGCTCAGTGATCTGCGCGCCGACGATGAAGCTCTGCGGCGAGTTCGGGCGGTTGACGAGGATGATGCGGCCGCCTTCGGCCACGCGGTTGGCGGCGAAGTTCTTGGTGCCCTTGGGCGTAGCCGGTGCCTTCCAGTCGCCGAACGTGCTGTTCAGCGCGGTGACGATCTCTGCCAGCGGCTTGTCCGAGATCACGAAGACCTCACCATTATCCGGACGGATCCAGCTGTCCTTGAAGGCGACGAGGTCATCTCGGGTGATGGCGCTGACGCTCTCCACGGTGCTGACCCCGCCATAGGGCGTGCCGGTGCCGAACAGTTCGGGCGTGATGGTGCGCTGGGCTATCGCCTGCGGGGTCTTCATCTGCTGGCGGATACCGGTGACGGTCTGGGTGCGCACGCGCTCCAGATCTTCGGGCTTGAAAGCGGGCTCGCGCATGATCTGGCGCATCAGATCGAGGCTGGGGGCCAGGTTCGCCGTCAGCGCCTGCAGCGTGAAGGTCGAACGGTCATCGCCGCCGCCGGTTGAAACACTTGCACCAAGACGCTCGCCCGCTTCGGCGATCGCCTGCGAGGTCAGGTTCCTGGTGCCTTCATCGAACAGCGACAGGGTGAGGCCTTGCAGCCCTTCCTTGCCCTTGGGGTCAGCCGCGCCGCCGGCATTGAAGCTCATCGCCACCCAGGTTGCGGGCACGGCGTTGCGGCGGGCATAGGTGACCTTCATCCCGTTCTTGAGCGTGGCGCGCTCCAGCGTGGGGAAATCGAGCGCGGCGATTGATTCCACCGGCGGCTTGGGCCGCTCGACCGAAACGCTTATCGTCTCGGCGGCGCGGTCACGTTCAGAGGCGTTGGCGCCGTCTGCCTTGACCGAGGCGGCTTCCTGATAGGTCGCATCGCGCGGTCCCGGTTCCAGCACCACGGTCAGCGCCGGGCGGGTCATCCACTTGGCCATCGCCGCCTTGACGTCGGCCGGGGTGACGCGGGCGAGGGCTTCGAGTTCGCGGGCGTAGTAATCGGGGTCCCCTGCCAGCACGCGGCTTTCCGCCAGCGCCTGTGCCTTGCCCGAGAAGCCGCCGATCTGTTCCAGCCCGCGGATCGTGCGCGCCAGACTGCTGGTGGCGGCGCGGCGCACTTCGTCCTCGGTCGGGCCTTCGGTGATCATGCGGTTCACCACCGCATCCATGCGCGCTTCGAGCGCGGCGAGATCGACGCCGTTCTTGGCGGTCGCGCCGACGCTCAGGAGGCCGATGCGCTGGAAGGTGCCGTTGCCGGCTGAAACGTTGACCGCCAACTGCTCGTCACGCACCAGCGTGTTGTCGAGACGGCTGGAGGACAGTCCTCCGAGGATCGCCGTGCCGACATCAAGCGCGATGCGGTCCTTGCCGGTGATGCCCTCAACCGCCCAGTAACGCGTCACGCTGGTTGCAGCGACCTGATCCTTGAAGGTCTTGCGCACGGGCGCGGCGAGGGTGGGGACGTCAGCCTGCGCCGGATCGTTCACCGGCCCGCGCGCGATTGCGCCGAAATACTTCTCGACCAGCGGCCGCGCCTCGGCTGCCGAGATGTCGCCCGCAATCACCAGCGTCGCGTTGTTGGGGCCGTAATTTTCGCGGAACCAGGTCTTCACGTCCTCCATCGAGGCAGAATCGAGGTCAGCCATCGAACCGATTGCATCGTGCTGGTAGGGGTGGCCATCGGGGAAGAGGGTCTTGAGCACCTCTTCGAACACCAGCCCGCCCGGTTCGTTGTCGCCTTCGCGCTTTTCGTTCTGCACCACGCCGCGCTGGTTATCGAGCTTGCCCTGCGTCACCGCGCCGAGGAGGTAACCCATGCGGTCGCTCTCCAGCCACAGCGCGCGTTCGAGCGCGGGGCGGGGCACGGTCTGGAAGTAGTTGGTGCGATCAAACCAGGTGGTGCCGTTGTAATCGGTCGCGCCGATTTCGGCGAGGTACTGGAAGTAATCGGCCGGCGCGTTTTCCGATCCGTTGAACATCAGGTGTTCGAACAGGTGGGCAAAGCCGGTCTTGCCCTTGGGCTCGTCCTTGGAACCGACATTGTACCACACCGTCACGTTGGCGATCGGCGCTTTGCGGTCTTCGTGCACCAGCACGGTGAGGCCGTTGGCGAGCTCGAACTTCTCGTAAGGAATCTTGACCTGGCTCACCAGTGAGGGGAGGTCGGCAACCGGCTGCGGGCCGGCGGGCGCGGCGGCAGGGGCCGCCTCCTTGGCCGCAGCGGGCGCGAAGGGTGCGGCCAGCGCGAGAGCAAGCGCCGAAAGGCTGGCGGCAGCGAAACGATGAGTCATGGACGAAAGGCTCCGGTAAAGGGATCAGGCGAACGGACGGCGCGGTTCAGCGCGCGGTGGTGACGGTTTTGCGGCTGCTGGCTTGCGCCAGCAGATCATCGCGCCAGAAGTGTACAGGCTTCAGCTTGTGTTCGACGAACAGCTTCATCTGGTCGGTGTAATGCGGACTCGCAGGCCGCGTAGAGGCCGCGCCGAAGGGTTGGACCGAACGCGAGCTAACCTTCTGGCCGGGCTTCCATTCGATCCACATGATGAAACTGTCGCCATGCTTGAGGCTGAGCCGCCCGTCCTCGGCCACGTCCCAGGTGGTGGCCGCGCGCAGAGTGTCCGAACCACCATCGACGGCCAGATCGATCTTGCCCTGCCGCAGCCGCACCAGATCACCCAGCGGCGGATCGAGCCTGCCGAAATGCTGCATCAGGTGGTCGCTTGCGGCTTTCAGCTTTTCGGCCACATCGGGGAAGGGCTTGTTGTTGTAATCGGCCGCCATGAAGTCGCGGATCACCAGCATGGCAATGGCATCGGCGGAGCCCTTGCCATCAGAGGTGAAGTCCCACGACAGCAGCAGATCGCGCGCGCCAGAGAGTTCAGGGGCAAGCTGGCCGCCGGCCTTCATCGCCTCAAGCTCGCCAAACAGCCGCGCAACATAGCCTTCGCGCTCGTAGCCGGTGTCAAACTTGATCCGCTCAAGCGCAGGCCGATCAAGCACGCCGGCCTCGGAGAGCAGCTTGTAGGCGCGGCGCGAACGGTTGGTCTGTTTCAGTTCAATGCCCATCAGGGGCGAGAACGTGGCAGGATCAAGATCGCTCCCGGCCCCGGCAGCGGTGAAGGGGGTATTGTTCGAATTATAGACCCAACCGCTCACCGGGTTAACGATCTTGGGGACCGCGGCGTAATCGACCGCGCCCTGCCAGATCAGGTCGGAACGGTTGCCGGGAAGCACAGAGCGCCAGTCGGCCTTCACTCCCTCCGGCCTTGCGGGGATCGCGGCGTTGTAGACATAGGCGATGGTGCCTGCCTCGTCGGCATAGATGAAGTTGGTGGACGGGATGGCAAGGCGCGAAATCTGCCCCTCCCACTCGGCGAAGGTCTTCGCCTTGTTGAGCCGGTAATAGGCATCAAGCTGCTGCAACTGCCCGATTCCGCCATAGCGCACGGCGAAGGCGCCTTTGGCGTTCTTGATCACAGGTCCGTGGACCGAGCGGAGCACTTCCTTGCGGACCGGCAGCACCAGCGGACCCATCTTGACCGGGAGCGTCACGGTCTCGCTTTCGAGATCGCGCCACTTCCCATCGAGCTTGTAGCGCGTGCCGGTGTCGTCCAGTTCCAACTTATAGACGTCGATCATGTCGGGGGTGTTGACCGTGTTGGTCCAACCCAGATGTTCGTTATGGCCGAGGAAGGGGAAGGGCGATCCGGGGAAGTTCGCCCCGGCAAAGTGCCAGCCTTCGCCGCTTTCGATCACGAGTTCGTACCACGCCACGCCCCCGCGCAAAGGCTGGTGCGAGTTGGAGATCAGCGTCGTGGTGCCGCCGCCCTTTCCGGGCGCGACCGCGAAGGCGTTCGAACCCAGATGCTCGGCGTCCTCACCCAGCGGCAGCACGAGAGTGCGGGCTTGGCTGGGCGCGGCGGTCCCTGCGGGGTCGGCACCCGGCAGGGCTGCGCGGGGGAAGCCGGGAATATCCGGCCCATGCTCTCGGCGCAGGTCTTCGCCGGCGACCAGCGGCCCGATTACACCGTCGAGGCCGAAGAAGAAGGGTTGGCGCAGCGCAAAGCCCGCGGCAACATCGATCCCGGCAACGGGGAAGAGGTTCGCCAGTTTTACCTCTGCGGGGTGCTCCTGCGCATATTGGTTGAGCCCTGCAGCATAGGCTTCGAACAGCGCGCGGGTGTCGGCGGGGAGCTTCGGATACTCGCGTGTCGCCGTGCCGCGCGCGTCGATCAGGTGGTAAACGTAGTCGATCTTCGCGCCTTCTGCCCCGGCGATTGCGCCATAGCGGCCGCGGCTCATGGCGACGACATCCTGCAGCGTGAAAAAATCGTCCTCGGCATGGGCGATGGCGACGCCGTAGGCGGTGTCCGCGTCGGTCTTGCCGGAAATGTGCGGCACGCCGTAGGAATCACGAATGATCTCGGCAGAATAGATGCGCCCCGCCGGAGGGGCAGCGGCGCTGGCCGTGAATGGCTCCCACGTGGCAAGCAACGCTGCCACCAGCACAAACACCCCCGCCAGCGCGAAGGCGCTGCGCTTTACCCAGATCATAGCGGATTTCTCTCCCAAATCGCGTGGAGGGTTCATCGCGAAGGCGAGGGGGCAGGTCAAGGCTTGCAGGACGCGCAACCGACCTCTTGCCATGCGGGCAGAACGAACCCACCTATTCGGGTAATACACCCGCCGAAGGTTTTTTATGTGGCGGGGCTTGTGTTGCCATTGTGCAACACCATCTGTTGGCGGTAACCTTTGGAGGGGTTAGACGATCATGAATCTCGAAAAGTTCACCGACCGTGCGAAGGGCTTTCTGCAAGCGGCGCAGACCGTTGCGATCCGGCTTAATCATCAGCGCATCACGCCGCTTCACATCGCCAAGGCGCTGCTGGAAGACAGCGAGGGTATGGCCGCCGGGCTGATCCAGCGCGCCGGCGGGCAAGCTCCGCTGGCGGCGACCGCCGTGGATGCGGGGCTGTCCAAGATCCCGGCTGTCACCGGCGGCGGCGCGCAGGCGACCCCGGGGCTGGATAATGACGCGGTGCGCCTGCTCGACACCGCCGAACAGCTCGCCGACAAGGCAGGTGACAGCTACGTGACGGTCGAGCGGATGCTGACCGCACTCACCCTTGCCCCCGGTGCGGCGGGCGAGGCGCTCAAGGCGGCAGGCGTGACCCCGCAATCGCTCAACACTGCGATCGAAGCTTTGCGCGGCGGCAAGCGCGCCGACAGCGCAGGGGCCGAAAGCACCTATGACGCGATGGAAAAGTTCGCCCGCGACCTCACCAAGGCTGCGCGTGACGGCAAGCTTGATCCCGTTATCGGCCGCGACGAGGAAATCCGCCGCACCATCCAGATCCTCGCCCGGCGGACCAAGAACAACCCCGCGCTCATCGGCGAGCCCGGCACCGGCAAGACCGCGATTGCCGAAGGATTGGCCCTGCGGATTGCTAACGGCGACGTGCCCGACAGCCTCAAGGGCCGCACGCTCATGTCGCTCGACATGGGCGCGCTGATCGCTGGTGCGAAATATCGCGGCGAATTCGAGGAACGGCTCAAGTCCGTGCTCGACGAGGTCAAGCACGCCGAGGGCCAGATCATCCTGTTCATTGATGAAATGCACACCCTGATCGGCGCGGGCGCGTCGGAAGGCTCGATGGATGCCTCTAACCTCCTGAAGCCCGCCCTCTCGCGCGGCGAACTCCATTGCATCGGCGCGACCACGCTCGATGAGTATCAGAAATATGTCGAGAAGGACCCCGCGCTTCAGCGGCGGTTCCAACCTGTGTTCATCGCCGAACCGACGGTCGAAGACACGATCTCGATCCTGCGCGGCATCAAGGACAAGTACGAGCTGCACCACGGGGTGCGGATCACCGATGGCGCCATCGTGGCGGCGGCGAAGTTGTCCGACCGCTATATCTCGAACCGCTTTCTCCCCGATAAGGCGATCGACCTGATGGATGAGGCGGCGAGCCGCATCCGTATGGAAGTGGAAAGCAAGCCGGAGGAAATCGAGGCACTCGACCGGCGGATCATCCAGTTGAAGATCGAGGAGCAGGCGCTCCAGAAGGAGACAGATCAGAACTCGAAAGACCGGCTGGTGGCGCTGCGCGAGGAACTTGCGAACCTTGAGCAGCAATCGGCTGAACTCACCACGCGCTGGCAGAACGAGCGCGACAAGATCGAAGCCGAGGGCAAGATCAAGGAGCAGCTTGATGCTGCGCGGCTGGAGCTGGAGCAGGCTCAGCGCGAAGGCGATCTCGGCAAGGCGGGCGAGCTGTCCTACGGCACGATCCCCGCGCTAGAAAAGCAGCTCGCCGAAGCGCAGGGGCAGGCGGCCAACGCCATGCTGCGCGAGGAGGTGACCGAAGAGGATATCGCCGGTGTTGTCAGCCGCTGGACGGGGGTGCCGGTCGACAAGATGATGGAAGGCGAGCGCGAAAAGCTGCTCCAGATGGAAGCCATCATCGGCAAGCGGGTTATCGGCCAGTCGCAAGCGATCGAGGCGGTGTCCAAGGCCGTCCGCCGCGCGCGGGCCGGTTTGCAGGATCCGGGCCGTCCGCTCGGCAGCTTCCTGTTTCTCGGCCCTACGGGTGTCGGCAAGACCGAGCTGACCAAGGCGCTCGCCGGGTTCCTGTTCGATGACGACAGCGCGATGGTGCGCATCGACATGAGCGAGTTCATGGAGAAACACGCGGTTGCCCGCCTGATCGGCGCACCTCCGGGCTATGTCGGCTATGAAGAAGGCGGGGTGCTGACAGAAGCCGTGCGTCGCCGCCCCTATCAGGTGGTGCTGTTCGACGAGGTCGAGAAGGCGCATTCCGACGTCTTCAACGTGCTGCTGCAAGTGCTCGATGATGGCCGCCTGACCGACGGGCAGGGCCGGGTGGTGGATTTCAGCAATACGCTGATCATCCTCACTTCGAACCTTGGCAGCCAATACCTCGCCAATCTGCCCGACGGGGCGGAGGTCGCCACGGTCGAAAAGGACGTGATGGATGTGGTGCGCGGGCATTTCCGGCCCGAATTCCTCAACCGTCTGGACGAGATCATCCTGTTCCACCGGTTGGGCCAGGAGCACATGGCCCCGATCGTCGAGATTCAGGTGAAGCGCGTGCAGAAACTGCTCGCCGATCGCAAGATCACGATCGATCTGACCGATGCCGCGCTGCGCTGGCTCGGGCGGGTCGGCTATGACCCGGTCTATGGCGCACGGCCCCTGAAGCGCGCGGTGCAGCGGTATCTGCAGGATCCGCTTGCCGAAATGTTGCTGGAGGGGAAGCTACCCGATGGCAGCACTCTGGTGATCGACGAGGGCGATGGGAAACTGGCGATGACGATTCGCTGAACGCGCCCTTTTCGCTTCGCGCAACAATGTAACGTAGTATCGTTCTATCCGATAAGCAGGGCGGTTTGTTGCGTGCAAGCCGCCCTATCTTTTAATATTCGAAAAGCTGCATTCTATCTTTGTTGCGTCACGAGCTTTCAATGGCTCCTGAATGTGGGATTAACGCAACACGCGCCGACAAATTTCGGATTTGCGACGCGCCGCTTTGACACCAAAGTTTCGGCAATGCACAAAACGATCACAGCGGGGACTTAGCTGGGCAATATTTGAGGCCTGCGCCTTCCACATGGGGCAATCTTGTGGTGGCGTATGCCATTTGCCGTTGCGTCTCCGGCTTGGGCAACTGGAGTGACCATGAAGAAATTTCACAGCAATTCGATCAAGGCGCTGGCATTTTCAGCTTCGGCGCTGACCTTTGCGATCGCGGGTCCGGCCTATGCGCAGGACGCCGAAGAGCCTGCAAAGGAAGATGAAGAGCAGGTTGACGTCGCGACTGACGCGAAGGGCCGCACCGAGCAGGGCGCGATCGTCGTGACCGGCTCGCGCATCGTGCGTGACACCTATTCGTCGATCTCCCCGCTCCAGGTTCTCACCACCGAAAACCAGCAGGCAGTCGGTGCTTTCGATCCGGCGCAGATCCTGCAGCGTTCGGAAGCCGCTTCCGGTACCCAGATTGACGCGACCTTCCAGGGCTTTGTGCTCAACAACGGTCCGGGCTCGCAGACCATCAACCTGCGCGGCGTCGGCGCCAACCGCACGCTGGTTCTGGCCAACGGCCGCCGTCTCGCACCCGCCGGTGTGGAAGGTGCGCCCACCAGCGTTTCGATCAACCTCATCCCGGCCTCGCTGGTTGACCGCTACGACATCCTGACCGACGGTGCTTCGTCCGTTTATGGTTCGGACGCGGTTGCGGGCGTGATCAACGTGATCCTGCGCAAGGATTTCGATGGTCTCGAAATCCAGGCCAATGGTGACCTCAACCCGGGCGGTGAAGGCGAAGATTACACCCTCAGCGGCGCGTGGGGCTTCAACACCGACCGTGCTGTGTTCGGGATCGGTGCGGAATACCGTGTGCGTGAAGAGGTCAAGCTGCGCGACCGCGACTTCCTGCGCGGCTGCGCCACCAACCTGGAATCGGATCCTGAAGGCAACATCTATCGCCTCGGCATCTCGGACAACCAGCTGATCCGTTCGCGCACCAACAATCGCGTCGGTGCGGCAGAAAGCGAGTGCATCGTTTCGGGCATCTCGGGCCGTATCTTCGTCCCGCAGACCCGCATGGGCTCCGTCTACTTCCCGGCGAACGGCAACATCGCCAACTTCGGTAACGATCCGGTGACCGGTCGTCCGTTCAACTGGGGTGATGACCGCAACTTCCAGGGCCTCGATCTCGACGTGAACAACGACGGGGTTGCAGATGTCGACTTCCAGAACGTCAACATCAACGGCGGTCCGGAAGAACTGAACCGCACCTTCATCGCGGGCGAAGAGCTGATCAACGTCTTTGCCTACGGGGAATACACCTTCCCGGGCGAGGCGAACATCACGCCGTTCTTCGAAGCACAATACACCCGCTCGGAGATCAGCAACACCGGTGCGGGCAACCCGCAGCTGTTCCCGTTTGTGCCAGCTGCAAACCCGTTCAGCCCCTGCAACTTCGTCGACAACCCGAACGGGGTTGATTGTATCGCAGTTGACCGGGCCCGCAACGGCACTGCAGCGACTGGCGCGACCCCGCTGGGCACCCGCCCGTCGATCCAGCCGATTATCTCGGTGCTGGGTGACCGTAACAACTTCCAAGTGCTTCAGGAGCAGTATCGCGGCGTGCTTGGTGTGCGCGGTGACCTGCCCTTCATCGGGTCCTCGTGGACCTTTGAAGTCTCGGGCAGCTACTCGAAGTCGGAAGGCAAGTCGTCGCGCGTCGGCGTCCGTGAAGACCGTCTGGCGCTCGCCATGGGCATCGACCCGACCGCTGACTTCAACGCTGACGGCCGCGTCGACAACGACCGTGACGGCATCGCCGATGACTACAACAACGGCGTTGAAATCCGGATCGGCAACCCGCTCTACATCGGTCCCTGCAATGTGGCCGGTCTGCGCAATCCGGGCCTGGCGGCTCCCGACCTCGTTCAGGGCTGCGTCCCGGTGAACATGTTCGCACCGAGCCTGCTGAACGCTCCGGTGGGCGACTTTGCCACCCGGGCCGAGCGCGATTACCTGTTCGGTAGCCGCGACTTCAACACGATCTACGAGCAGACCATGCTGTCGGCCTACGTGACCGGCGACCTGTTCGAGCTGCCCGCTGGCCCGGTCGGCGTCGTGCTCGGCGGTGAATGGCGCGAGGACAAGATCGATTCGCAGCCCAGCTTCGTCGCTGCGAACGGCCTGCTCTGGGGCTTCTTCGCGGACGGCGGTGCGAATGGCTCCAAGTGGATCCGCGAACTGTTCGGCGAAATCGATCTGCCGCTCATGGCTGGCCAGACGATGGTCGAGGAACTGAGCGTCAACGTCTCGGGTCGTCTGACTGACGAAGAGTTCTACGGCACCAACGGCACCTTCGCTCTGAAGGGCGGCTGGCGTCCGGTGGCTCCGCTGCTGCTCAAGTTCAGCTACGGCACCTCGTTCCGCGCGCCGAACCTGCGCGAGAACTTCCTGCGCGGCCAGTCGGGCTTCACCAACGTGACCGATCCCTGCGCCGTTCCGACCGCAGCCTTCATCAACGGCGCCTATGTGCGTGAGCTGGATCTGCGTGAACCCTTCGTTCTCGCCAACTGCCGTCGTGAAAATCGTGACCCGACCCGGGTTGGGATCGACGCGCAGAGCCTGGGGACGAACCAGGTCACCAACGTGGAACTGACCACCGGTGGCTCGCTCGACATCAACGCGGAAACCTCGCGTTCGATCACGACGGGCTTCGCGTTCGAGGAAGATTGGGCCAGCAGCTTCAGCTTCGCGTTCAACTTCAATTACTACGACATCAAGATCAAGGGTGCGATCGTCGAGCCGACCGCCGCCTTCATCGCGAATGACTGCTTCCTGCGTGAAGAAACAGCCCGTAGCGAATTCTGCGATCGTTTGAGCTACAACGCGACCGATCGTCAGCTTATCCGGGCGGTTCAGGCTGGCTTCCTTAACCGCGACGTTGAGGCGGTGCGTGGCATCGATATCAACACCACCTTCGGTTACGATCTCCAACTGGGTCAGGAAGAACTCCGACTGTCGCTGAATTTCGTTGCGAACAACCTGCTCGAGCGTTCGAACGTCCAGCGCACCGGGGTCAACCAGTTCGTGTCGAACGAGTTCGTTGATCGCTTCGGCTTCCCCAAGTGGACTGGTCGCATGACTGCCGGTGTGCGCTGGGAAGACTTCCTCTTCACCTATCAGGTGCGTTACATCGGTGAGGTCGGCAACGAGATCGCTGGCGTTCCGTTTGAAACTCGCTTCTTGCTCGGCGATGCGTTCTCGCGCGGACCGGAAGGTGGCTTGCCAGCCTTCTCCCCGACTTGCCTCGGTCGCGGTTCGGCCAACGGCGTGGTTCCCGGTAATGGCGTGTTCTGCCGTCCGGTCGGCCAGGCGGATGAATACTTCGAGCACACCACCTCGATCCGTTGGGACAACGGCGACCTGCGCGTGATTGCTGGTATCCGCAACATCTTCGACACCGCCCCGCCCCGCGTGTCGCCGCGTGTCGGTGGCTTCACTCAGATCGCCAACACCCCTCTCGGGAATGGTTACGATCTGGAAGGCCGCGAATTCTTCGCGCAGCTGCTGTATCGCTTCTGATCTTCTGATGATCTGAAGCCACACGAAAATGCGGCCTCCCGGCACTGTCCGAGAGGCCGCATTTTTCGTTTTACGCTGTGGACAATTTCCGCTCATTTGTAGCGATCGGGTCGCGCCACAGCTGTTCGCATCAACCCTTTCGATATCTCGGGAATGCACGGATCATGAAAACCATCAAAGTCTCGATCACGGCCGCACTCTTCGGCGTTTCCGCCCTGGGACTTGTCACAGCCGCATCATCTCAGGCGCAGGCTCCCGTGACTTCTGGCCCGGCTCAGCCACGCGGCTCGGTTCCGGTCGATGTCTGGGCGCTGCGCGATGTGGTCAATGCCGTGCAACTCTCGCCCGATGGCAAGCACCTGCTGGTGCACAAGGTCGAAAGCCGGGAAGGGGCGTACATTCTCGAGGTCTACGACACGGCTGATCTTTCGAAACCCCTGCGCCGGCTGAATGCCAATCCGATGGAGATCATCAGCGCATCCTGGGTCAGCAATGACGTGATTTTCGGCAGTGCCTGGCAGGTCAACCGTAAGACCGTGAAGGGCCCCGAACAGGACGTGCGTGACTACAAGACCTATTCCTACAGTCTCTCGGCGAACAAGTTCACCTCGGTCGACGGCAATTTCACGATCGTCAACCTGCTCCCCAAGGACCCCGACAATGTGCTGGTCAGCACCGGCACGGTGATTGCCGATTCGACCGGCGTTGATCCGCTGGAGGCGCTGCGGCCGCGGTCATATTACAAATTCAACCTCAAGACCGGCACCCGTGAACTGGTGCTGCGCGGCGGTGGAAAGATCCGTCAGGTTTCGACCTGGGACGATGACGGCAACCCGCGGTTCACCGTCGCGCCCGACATCGCTGCCGGCAAGTATGTCTATTATTACCGCAAGCCCGGCGACAATGACTGGACCAAGCTGAGCGAGCTTGACCTCAACGATACCAAGAACCTGTACCGCGTGCTCGGCGGGTTTCAGGGCGTGATCGGGTTCGATCCTGACAATGCCAATATCGGCTACCTGATCGATAATCTCGAGGGCGAGGACAAGGCCGCGCTGTTCGAGTTCGACTTCAACACCGGCAAGGTTGGCAAGAAGCTGTTTCAGGCCCCCGATTCCGACGTGATGGGCATCCAGCTCAGTTCTATCCCCGGCACCAGCAAGCTGGTGGCTGCCCGCTATCCGGGCGAGAAGATGGAGCGGCACTGGTTCGACGAGGATGAAAAGGCGCTTTATCAGGCGCTCGAACAGCAGATCCCCTATGCCTGGCAAGTGCAGATTTCGAGCCGTTCGCTGGATGGCAAGTCGATGGTCGTCACCAACCGCGGGCCGCATGATCCGGGTTCATTCTGGCTGGTGAAAGATGGCAAGATTGCCAAGCTCGGCAGTCGCAACCCGCTGATCAATCCTGAACAGCTCGCTGACGTGAAATATATCCGCTACCCCGCGCGCGACGGGCTGATGATCCCCGGCTGGATCACAGTTCCGAAGGGCAAGGGGCCGTTCCCGCTGATCGTCCAGCACAATGGCGGCCCGCAGGTCAACGGCATGGTCAGCTATGACGAATGGGGCCAGGTCTTTGCCAATGCGGGCTACATGGTCTTCCACCCCGACCAGCGCATTTCAGTGGGCTGGGGCCAGAAGCACTTTGACGCCGGCTATGGCGAGCATGGCGGGAAGATGCAGGACGACAAGGACGACGGGGTCAAATACCTGATCCAGCAAGGGCTGGTCGATCCGGATCGGGTGGCGTTTTTTGGCTGGTCCTATGGTGGCTATTCGGCGCTGGTCTCGCTTAGCCGTGATGAACAGCTCTACCAATGCGCCATCGCTGGCGCGGCGGTAGCAAACCCCGAAAAGCAATATCTCGGTCGCCGCAACCCCGAACTGAAGGCCCTCGACGAATGGGAGCGCCGCCGCGGCACCATCGGCATCAACCCGATGAACGAGGTTGCCAAGGTCAACATCCCGCTGCTGATGATCCACGGCGATGTCGACCGCCGCGTGCAATATTACCACTTCAAGGAATATCAGAAGGCGTTCGAGGCAGCGGGCAAGACCGGCCAGTTTGTCACGCTGGAGGGCGCTGACCACTTCTACAACACACTGATGTATAATCATCAGCAGCAGCTCATCACCAAGATGCTCGATTATCTTGCCAATGATTGCGGCCCGGGCGGCCTTTAGGGGCGCGGCTATCGCAGAAAGACGAAGGGCGCGGCCATCACTGGCCGCGCCCTTTCTTATGTCCTCCGGCCAAGGGCGAAGGCGGTTACATGACGCGCCGGCCCTTGACCCCGATCTGTCCGTTGATGCGGATGAAGTAATACCCGAGCGACGCCTTCTTGAAGACGACCTTGTCGCCTGCAACGATGGGCGCGATCTTGCGCGGGGGATTGTTGATCTCCCACGTGGCGCCCTCGGCGGTGGTGAAGCGCCAGTTGGCCGGGCCGGTCTGGCGGCTGCTTGCCACAGTGGTTTCCAGCAGCTCGGACGTTTCCTCGGCCTTGTCTTTTTCGTCCGGCTTGAGCAACTCGGTCTCGGGCAAAGCGAGGCCGAAGAGCTGGCGGCGGGTCTTGCGCACCTCCTCGCGATCAACAAGCCGCACATCGCCCGCTTCGATTGCGCCGATCAGCGTGGCGACATTCGAATCATAGCACGCCGCGCGCGCCTCGATGGCTGTGATGGCGCGGCACCCCCGCAGGCCGTCGACAAGCCGCGCCGAACCGGGCCATCCGCTCTGCTGTGCGAACACCGCCGCGCCGCATGCGAAAATCAAACCAGCCACAGCGGTTGCGCGCAAAAGATTGCGCCCTGCGGTCTTCGGGCGTGCGTTTCTGATCGGCATATTCTGTCTCCTTGCACCCTCGCGGAAATGCAGAACTTGCTGCGCGGTGTGCAGAACCTGCCAGATATTGCACATTCGAACCATATCTTCAGCACTATGCAGATATGTCACACCGCGCGGCCCTCGGGGAGTAACGGCACTGTATCCGTTCTGCAACAGAACTCACTCAAGCGACACTGTATCGCAACCTGCCGATTGCAGCCGGGAAGGCGATTGCCTTAAGCGGCGCGTCTGAATTGCGCGGGCATGTCGTTCGCGCGCTGAAAGGGGACCGCTAATGCAACGCTTCCAGAAAGCAACGCTGCTCGCCGGGACGATCATGGCTGGCGCCATGTTCGCCACTCCGGCTTTCGCCCAGGCCGACGATGTGTCGAGCTCGAACGAAGAAGCCACCGAATCCACCGCCATCACCGTCATCGGTTCGCGCATTCAGCGCAAGGACCTCGAGTCGACCAACCCGGTCGCCGTGGTTTCGGCTGAAGAGTTCCGCCTGACCGGCGCCGTCAACGTCGAGCAGGTGCTCAACACCCTGCCGCAGGTCCTTCCCGGCGTCACCGGCTTCTCGAACAACCCGGGCAACGGCAACGTCACCCTGAACCTGCGTAACCTCGGCGCCACCCGCACCCTCGTGCTGGTCAACGGCCGCCGCTGGATGCTCGCCGACACCAACCAGCTGGTTGACGCCAACACCATTCCGCAGTTCCTGCTGAATAACGTTGAAGTCCTGACCGGTGGCGCCTCGGCCATTTACGGTACCGATGCGGTTGCAGGCGTCGTCAACTTCCAGCTTCGTGAAATCGAAGGCCTCGAGCTGAACGGCACCTACTCGCTGACCGGCCAGGGTGACGGTGCACGTTACCAGTTCAACGCCGCCATCGGTTCGGCCTTCGACGATGGTCGCGGTGCAGTGACCCTGTACACCTCGTACAGCCGTCGTGACCCGATCTTCCAGGGCGCACGCGATTTCTCGCGCCGTGCGGCTGCTGACGGCTGCATGGCTCCCGGCTCCGCCGATGCGCAGGGTCTCGGTCGTCCGTTCTCGGGTGGCATTGCGGTTGCAGGCTGTGCGACCCGCGGTGGTGAACTTGGCTATCTGCCCGGCGGTTCGCCGACCGGCCCGATCGGCACCTTCGTGGCTCCGGCTGGCACCTTCATCTTCAACCCCACTGGCGGTGGTTCGCGCATCTTCCAGGATCCGGGCGATCTCTACAACTTCGCTCCCGACAACTACCTCCAGCTTGGGCAAGAGCGTTATCTCGGCGGCGGCTATGGCCGTTACGAGTTCACCGACGGGATCGAAGCCTACGCTGAAGTCAGCTTCGTGCGTAACGAAGTTCCGACCCAGCTTGCGCCGACCCCGGCCGGTGTGAGCGCGCCGCTGTTCGTCAACAGCCCGTTCTTCAACGACCAGACCCGTGCTGTTCTCAACACCAACCCGGCGAACGCAACGCTCGGTGCCGGCTATCGCGACACGCAGGTGAGCTTCCGCTTCAACCAGCTGTCGGGCCGTATCTCGAACTTCGACCGTGACGCCTTCCGCGTCCTCGGCGGCGTTCGCGGTGACATCACCGACAGCCTGCGTTTCGACGCCTACTACAACTACTCGCGCACCACGAACACCGTGCTTCAGCGCGGCAACATCTCGCGTAGCCGTTACATCAACGCGCTGACCGTCGAGTTCGTGCCGGGCAGCACCACCGAACTGCGTTGCCAGTCGGCGGCTGCACGCAGCTCGGGTTGCGTTCCGATCAACCCGTTCGGTTCGAGCCTCGCAAGTGCGGGTGCGATCGATTACGTGTCGGTCAACGCCACCAACGTGACGACCTCGGAGCTGATCAACGGCGTTGCCTCGATCAACGGCGAACTGTTCAACCTCGGCCTTGGTGGTGAGGACGTGGCGTTTGCGGCTGGTGTGGAATACCGCAAGGTCCGCGCCGAGTTCATCCCTGACGAGTTCCTGGCTTCGGGCGATGTGCTCGGGTTCAACGCCGGTCAGCCGACTGCAGGTGCGTACGACGTGCGTGAAGTCTTCGGCGAAGTCCGCGTGCCGGTTCTGGAAGATAACATCATCCACCGCCTCGAACTGAACGGCGCCTTCCGTTACTCGGATTACTCGCTCCCGGCGATTGGTGGCAACTGGACCTACAACGTCGGTGCTGATCTTGCTCCGGTTGAGGGTATCCGCTTCCGCGGTACCTATGCCCGTGCGGTGCGTGCACCGAACACGCAGGATCTGTTCGGCGGCGCGTCGACCGGCTTCCCCGGTGCGATCGATCCCTGCTCGGATCGTGGTCCGGTGGCTCAGCAGACTGCTGAACTGCGTGCCTTCTGCATCCAGTCGGGCGTGCCCGCGGCTCGGGTCTTCACCCGTGACGTGCAGCCGGCCGCGCAGATCCAGGCGAACTTCGGCGGTAACCCGAACGTGCTGCAGGAAACCTCGGACACCTGGACCGTCGGTGCGGTGTTCCAGCCGACCTTCGTGCCGCGTCTGAACATGACCGTTGACTACTTCAACATCGTGATCGACGGCACGATCGGCGTTCTGGGTGGCGGTTTCGGCAACTCGATCGACTTCTGCTTCAACACCATCCGCAACCCCGCCGATCAGCTCTGCCAGCCGTTCTTCGGGACCCGTAACCCCGTCAACGGGGCGCTGGGTGAAACCGCCGGCGGCCGTAACCCGCTGATCGGTTCGGCCAACGTCGGTCGTCTCGAAACCTCGGGTGTCGACTTCCAGATCGATTACTCGCTCCCGCTGTTCGGTGGCGATCTGTCGTTCTTCTACCTCGGCACCTGGCTGGACAAGCTGCGCAACACCCCGTTGCTGCTCGTCCCGCAGCGCGTGAACATCAACGAAGGTACCTTCGGTGCACCCGAGTATCGTCACAATGTTCGCGTGAGCTACGCTGAAGGCCCGCTCACCGCGTCGGTGCGCTGGCGTCATGAAGGCGGCACCGAGGACGGCCGTATCAAGAACACCTTCACGGGCATCACCCGTACCGGTCTTGATCCTGCGCTGATCCCGACCCCGTACATTGAAGCGTTCAACTACATCGACCTCGCTCTGAGCGCCGATATCAGCGAAACGCTCCAGCTGAACGCGGGCGTGAACAACCTGTTCGACAAGCAGCCGCCGATCCTCGGCACTGCGCAGGAGCAGGCCAACACCCTCCCGAGCTTCTTCGACGTGCTCGGCCGCGACTTCTTCGTGGGTGTGAACTTCCGCTTCTGATCTAATCGGACGCGAACACAAAAGAGGGGCGGCGGACCATTGGTCCGCCGCCCTTTTTGTTGCTGCAAACGGGCAAAGCGTGAGCCGTCCGCCTCGGCACAGGGCGCGGCAGGCGTCAGACTGTTCGGGTTACGTCGAAAGCGACGGTCATGCGTGTCCCGCTGCGGATCGGGCGCGTGCCGTGGAAAAGCGTGCTGGGAAACAGCACTAGCGTGCCGGGTTCCGGACGGATCGCATGGAGGCTGCCAAGCCCCTCGGCCAGACCCGGCGGCGGGTTGCCAAGCTCAAGCCAGCCGGGTTGGCCCGGTGCGTCCACTTCGTCAGGCACCAGCCAATAGCTGGCAGAGGACAGTAGCCCGCGCGGGTGGATATGCGCGGCGTGGTGGCCTTCGCCGTTCAGCCGGATCGACCAGCTTCCGGTGATCTTCCACGGATCGTCGCGCCGCGCGAGCAGCGGGTGATCGGGATCGGTGGGCGGCAGGCCCGCACGGTATTCTTCCATCGCGGCATGGAGCGCCGCTTCAAGCCGGGCGAGTTCAGGCTCGGAACGGGCGAACAGCGCGCCCTTGGTCTGGCTGCCGAGTTTGACCGATTGGCCGATCGGCATGGCGGTGTGAGCGTGCAGCGCCGTCAGCCGCGCGGTAATCGCCTCGCGCTCGTCAGGGGCTAGCCCCAGCGCAATCTGCCGTACCAGCCCCTGCTGACCATGCAGCCACTGATGGCGTGCGTCCCCGCTCATACGCCAAGCCAGATCGCTCAGCGCCCAGGTGGCGACATCCCCCGGCCGCGCCGCACGTGCCGCTGCCAAAGCCGCTTCGGCCCGCGCCGGATCGTCCAGCCGAAGGGCGTTGCGGGCGCGTGCCACCAGCCAATCGGGGCCGGTCTTTGCAGCAAAAAGATCAAGCACCGCCTGAGCCTTGTCCGCCTCACCGGCCTCGCCCAGCGCCACCGCCTGCGCCAGCGCGAGGTCAGGATCGCCAGGCCAAATCTCGCGCGCGCGGGAGAGGATCGCGGCGCTGGCCGCATGGCGGTCAACACCGTCCAGCACTTCGCACCATGCCAGCCACACGGCAGACCCAGCGCCTTGCATGGCGGTCACCGCTTCGAAATGGTTGGCAAAGGCCTCCCGGTCACCCGCGGCCCAGCGCAGTTCGGCATGAAGCTTGAGCCCATCGAGCCACCCCGGCACATTCGTTACCAGTGTCGTGGTGCATTCCAGCGCCTCGGCCAGCCGCCCTTCGACTGCCAAGGCCTGCGCGTAGTCATAGAGTAGTGCGGGATCACCGCGGTTGAGCCTCAGTGCTGTCTCGATCAGCGCAGTCGCCTGCGGATCGCTGCGTTCGAGCGCCAGCCGCGCCCGGCTGCGCGCCGTGTGCGGTCCAGCCGGATCGAGCGCCACCGCCCGTGCCATGCTGGCTGCCGCGCCGCGAAAGTCGCCCGCTTGCCGCTGGCTGTCGCCGCGCACGCGCCAATAGCCGGCCTGTCCCGCCGCTACTGCCTCAAGCGGGGCGAGCAGCGCCGCAGCGCGCGCCGGCTGCTCCATGTGGCACAGGGTGACAGCGGCATTGACGGCGGCTTCGGCGAAATCGGGGGCCAGCGCCAAGGCGCGCTCGAACAAAGCGAGCGCCTGCGGCAAACGCCCCGCCTTGAAGTGGAAATTGCCCGCGCTGTTGGCGAGCCGCGGCTCGTGCGGGAAGGCTGCCAACGCCCGGTCATAGGCTGCCGCTGCCTCGGCATCACGTCCTTGCGCGGCAAGCTGGCTCGCCGCTTGCGCAGCGGCCTGCGCGCTGCCTGCGACGTTCATCGGTTACGCAACCAGCCGGTCACCGCCATCCGCCCTATCGGCGCGAAGGGCGGCACGTAGGTCACAAGGTGCGGCTGAGGCACGCGGAACAGGTTGAGCGCATTGAAGCGCGGGCGGAAGCCTTCGATCACGTCACCTTCATCATCGAGGAACAGCAGGTAGCCGCCCCAGTCCGGATGCCAGTCATCCCGCGCGAGGTTGAGCACGTAGGCGACCTCCCAGCCTTCGGCGACGTGGCTGTCGTTGTGGCGGCCAAGATAGTGGTTGGGAGCATACAAGGTCGCCTGCCCATCGGCCTTGCACAGTGCCTCGATCCCCGTCACCGCGCGCACCATGTCGAGGAATGCGGGTGCGTTCAGGTGTTCTAGCAGCACTTCATGCGCGCCGCCCGGATCGCGGCCCTCCCGTATCGCTTCGAGGATCGGGTATTGCGCGAAGCGGAAGCCGTATTCGCCGCGGGCCGAATGCTGTTCGGCGTTGCGCGATGCGTCGCGCAGGCTTTGCTGGCCCTGCGGGGTGCGGGTCTGCGGACCGCTGAAGCTTTCCGGCTTGGCGGTGCCTGCGCCCACAGCCATGCCCCAGTCGGTCCCGCGCGCCAGCACCAGCTGGAGTTCTGCCGCACTTTCCGGTGTCAGCACACCTTGCAACTGGACGCGGCCCGTGGCGGCGAAGCGCGCGGCATAGGCGGCGATATCGAGCGCGGGGTTGAGTTCGAAAAGAGTCTTCACGCCTGCCTGTCCTGCCTCACTGCACCCGCCGCCCTTTGACACCGGCCTGCCCGTTGATCCGCAGGAAATAGCTGCCGAGCGCGCCAGCCTTGATTTCAAGCGATTGGCCAACCTTGGGCTTCATCAGCCGCGCAGGAAGTTCGTCGATCTGCCATTGCGCGCCTTCAGTGGTGGTGACGACGAGCTTGCCATTGGCCGTGCGCACGCCGGTGATGCTGGTCTGGAGCGCGGCGAATTCCTCGGCCTGCGCGGGATCGTCCTTGTCGCTTGCGCCGCCGAAAATGCCGAGATCGGGGAGCGCGAAGCCGAACAGCTTGCGGCGTGTGGCGCGCACTTCCTCGCGGTCAACGACCCGCACTTCGCCCTCGCTGCTGGCGGAAACCATCGCCGCAACCGCACTGTCGTAGCAGGCGAGGCGCTGGGCGGGATCGGTCTTCGCCTGACATTCGCGCAGGCTTTTGATGTAGGCGCTCTCGGGCTTTTCTTCGGCAGCGGCTACCGGGGCGGCGGAAAACATCGCAGCGGGGACGGCCAGCATCGCGGCGGCTGCGGTCAATCGGATCATGGCGGTCAATTCCCCTCGCGGCGGCCTAAGTGGCCCTTGTCGTGCGGTGCCCTGATTACGCCTGTGCGCGGATCGTGGCAAACCTTGGCGTCATGCTCACGTGTCATATCCCATCCGCTCGGCCCAGGGGGCGAGGATCGGCATGACCGGGGCGAGTTGATCGGCATAACGCTGCCACCTGCCCCGCGCGCGGGTGTAGAGCTTCTCGCCGATCTGCGCATAGCTGGCAGTGCGAACGCGGGTGCGGGTGCGGGCGGTCTCCTCGTGGGCGAGCAGCCGATCGTTCCATGCAAGGCCGAGCCAATGGGTGAGCGGCTGTAGTTCGGCGCGGGGATCTTCGACCAACCTTTCATAGCGCACCGCATGGGCCGCAGGCGCGAACAGATCGGCAGCGCGGTGCCAGGCGGTAAAGGCGGCGTCATAGGTGCGCGCGGTCTCCTCGAGATCAGTGAAGCTGCGCATCGCGTGGTTCAGGGTGAAATTCGCCATGAAGCAGCTTAGCACCACATCCGCCGGGTGCCGCTCGGCAAGGATGAAGCGGGCTTGCGGGAACAGCCGCAGGATCAGCGGCACGCGCGCCATGTTGAGCGGGTGCTTGTCGACCAGCCAGCGCACGCTGTCCCAGCCATGGGCCTTGGCGGTCGCAAAATAGGCATCGCGCAAGGCGGTGATCTGCTGCGGATTGAATGCGGCGATATCGTGGTTACCGGTCATCCGCGCGACCTCTGTCATCATCGGACGTTCCTCGAGCACGCACAGGTCATCAAGTCCCATCAGCATGGTATCAAGCAGGGTGGTTCCCGAGCGCGGGAAGCCGACGAGGAAGATCGGATCGCGCCGCGCCGGATCGGAGGCGGCGGGCGGGGTCCAGCTGGCGGCCCAGGCCTTGGTCCAGCGGGCAAGATCGGCCTCCAGCCCTTCGCGGTAAGTCGGGCCGGAGCGCGGCGGAGCCTCGGCCATGGCGGCCGCGTTCATCGCGGTGAAGGCGGCAAAGGCGCGCGAGGCATCGCCGCGGCGCTCGGCGATATTGCCGATCAGCGCCTCGCGGCGGACGGGGTGGATGGTCGGCGGCACGGCCTCGGCGTGGCGCGCGGCATCATCAAAGCGCCCCTCGCGCTGGGCCAGCCAGGCGTGGAGGAAGGCCACTTCAGGCGGGCAGGCGGCAGGATCGAGACTGGCAAGGAAAGCGGCGAGTGCCTCGGTCCGGTTGGTCGCCTCGTATAGCCGCCCCAGTTCGAGGTGGGATTCGCCGAAATCGGGCCAGCGCGCCACCGCTGTTTCAAGCACTGCGATTGCCTCGTCCAATTCCTCGTTATGGGCGAGCGCCATGGCGAGTTCGGTCTGCACGGCGCGGTCATCCGGCGCGATTTCGGCGACATCGCGCGCGACCTTAAGGCGCGGAATCCCGAGGTCGGCGCGGCGCAGCACATCGGCCAGATTGAGATACATTCCCGGCTCGTCCGGGCGGTAGGTGATGGCTTGCTCGAGGGCGGTGATCGCATCGTCGATCCGGCCCTCGGCGGCGTGGATGTTGCCGAGGTTGTTCCAGCTGGCAGCGTCCTGTGGTTCGGCGGCGAGCACGCGGGCATAGGCCGCCGCTGCATCATGCATTTCGCCGCGTTGCTGGCGCACCCAAGCTTCGGTCCGGGCAAGGTCAGGGACGCCCGATCCCGCAGCGAGCGCCAGCGCATCGTCCGCGCGGCCCACGCTGAGCAAAGCTTTGGCATAATCGGCGCGGATCTCGGGATCACCGGGGCGCATTCTGACGAGGGGTTCGAGATGGACCAGCGCGCGCGTCCCATCACCCAGTTCCAGCGCGGCGAGACCGGCGATGGCGAGGAACGGTGCTCCCGCTTCGGTCGGGGCGGCATGGGCCTCGGCCAGCGCCAGCGCACCTGCCGCATCACCCGCCCGCCGCAAGCGGATCACTTCGTCGAAGGCGGAAGGGGCGGGCTGGGTCATGGGAGAATATCCTGTCGGGGGCGGGCGATGTCGAAGGCGATGGTGAGCCGCTCGCCAGCGGTGAAGGGGCGGGTACCATGCCACATGGTGGAGGGGAACAGCACCAGGCGGCCGGGTTTTGGCTCCACCAGCCGGTAAGGCGCAAGACCGGGCACGAGATCGCGGGCCTCGCCAAGGCTGAGCCAACCGGCGTGATCGTCCGCGCTTGCGCCGAGCGTCTTGGGCAGCGCGAAGTAGAGCGCCGAGCTCAGCCAGCCTTGCGGGTGGACGTGATCGGTATGGAAGCCGGCATCGGTGAGGCGGACGGACCACGATCCTGCAATGCGTTGCGGCGCGCGGCGGGCGGGCAGGGTGGGGTGGCGCGGATCGGGCGGGGGGAGCTGCGCGATATGCTGCGCGCTCACCGCCAGCAGGCGGTCACGCAGGCCGCGGATCGCAGGTTCCACGCGCAGCAGCAGGTTGCCATCGGTCTGCGTGCCCCCGCGCACCGACTGATCGAGCGGCGCGGCTTTGGCGCGGTGAAGGGTGCGCAGGTGATCGGCAAGCTCCGCGAGCTGCGCCGGCGAGAGGCCGATATCATACACCCCGATGAGGCGCGGATCGTTCTCAAGCCACGCCGCGCGCTGATCGCCCGTCATGCGCCATGCGAGTGACAGGTAGGGCCACAGCGCCTCTGCTCCCGGCTGGCCGAGCATCGGTTCGAGCAGCGCCGTAGCAGCCTCTGGGCGGGCGGCGCGGATCAGGTGGCGGGCGTGCATCCATGCCGCCTTGGGATCTACGGGTGTGCCTGCGGCGGCGAAGTGGGTGTCGGCCTCGGCCAGCGCGCCGGTTTCGGAGGCGATGTGGGCGGCGTTGAGGCTGATCCACGCCCCAGGGCCAAGCGCGGCGCGCGCGGCGTCAAGCGCGGCGCGGGCACGGGGCAGATCGCGGGCCTGAAGCGCGGTGGCTATGGCAAGGTGGTGAAGTTCGGGCGCGCGGGGGTGTGCGGCAAGCGCGGCGGTGATGTTGGCGAGCGGGTCTAGGCCCATCTGGCCGCGCAAGGCAGCAAGGCTGCGGTGGCCCTCCAGCCATAGCGGTTGACCGGCGAGGGCACGCGTGAGCGCCGCGATCGCCTCGTCCGCCCGGCCCTCGGCCAGCAGCGCGGCGGCGTGGCCGGTCAGGATGCTGCCGTCATTCGGGGCAAGGCGAGCGGCACCCGCAAATAGATCGGTCGCGGGCAGACCAGCCTCCAGCGCGGTGCGGGCGTGCGAATGGGCGATCAATGCATCGCCCGGCGCAAGGCGCGCGGCGGCGGTAAAGGCTGCGTGCGCCGTCAAGCTGTCACTGGCGGTCCTTGCGGCAAGGCCGAGCAGTTGATGGGCCTGCGCGCTGGCGGGATGGGTTTCGGCGAGCCGCCGGGCGAGGGGCAACAGCGCCTCGGCATGATCGCCATTGATGAGCGCCAGCCCCGCACCCAGCGCGGCTGCCGGATCGTGGAAGGGGAAGCGGGCGATCCTGTCGGAGGCTTCGGCGGCTTGCACGCGGAACAATGGTCCTCAAACGAAAATGGCGGACCTTTCGGCCCGCCATCCCGTGTCTATCGAAGCGGGCGCTTAGAAATCAAGCGTCACGCCGGCAAAGACGTAGCGACCCAGCGAGTCGTACACCTGTGCAAAGACGTTGCCGTTGCACGAACCCGCCGGGCAAGCCTGCGAGCCAGTGGTCGGCGGTGCCTTGTCGAACAGGTTGTTCGCGCCGAGGACGAAGTTGAAGTTGTCCCCCGCATCATAGGTCAGCGTCAGATCGAAGTAGTTGATCGCATCGAAGCCCGCGATACCCGGCTGGGTGGTCGCGGAGAGGCCATCAAACACCACGCCGTCAAAGTAACGCCAGCGAACCGACGCACCCAGACCGTTCTTCATGTTGAAACCGACACGGGCCTGATGGCGCCATTCCGGGTTCGGCGTGCCGCACAGGTTACCATACAGCCCCACGCATTCCACATCGGGAGCGCCCGGAACACCGGCATTGGACGACAGGCTATCAAGCCAGGTGCCGATGAAGTTCAGGGTCAAGGTGCCAACATCACCGATTTCGCGGTTGTAGTTGATCTGCGCATCGACACCGGCCGTGGTCAGCGAGCCGATGTTCTGCGGCAGGTTCACCACAAAGCCGCCCGGCGAACGCCACAGCGAGCCCGAGGGATCGCGGTCAACGAGGCCGCAGAAGAACGGATCCGAGGTATCCGTGCACTGCTGGACGATCAGGTCAGCTCCGATGCCGCCAATGGCGCCTTCAACCTTGATGTTGAAGTAATCGACGCTGGCGGTGAGGCCCGGCACGAAGGTCGGGGTCAGGACAGCACCGACGGTGTAGGTGTCGGCGATTTCCGGCTGGAGGTTGACGTTGCCGCCAACAAAGCCGTTGTACTGTTCGGCCGGGTTGGGAGCGACGAACTGACCGACGGTCAGACCCTGGGCAACGCAGCCCGGATCGCCCGCGCGGCCAGAGCCACCCGAACCGATCACGAAGCCCGCGCAAGGATCGGTCGAGCCGTCAAGCGCAACGCGGTTCGGCGCGAACAGATCCTGGATCGTGGGCGCGCGCACGGCCCGGTTGTAACCCCCGCGCAGGCGGATGTCGCGAACCGGAGCAAGCTCGGCTTCGATCTTGTAGGTGTCGGTGTTCACACCCGTGCTGTAATCCGAATAGCGGTAGCCGGCGGTGACGGTGAAGTCTTCCACCCAGCTATCCTGCGCGATCGGAATACGGACTTCGGTGAAGAACTCCTTCACGTCGAAGCTGCCCTTGACGGGAAGCGTCGGCGCGCCCTGACCTGCAAGGTCACCGGTGCTGAAGGCGGTGTCCGAATTGAACTCAAGGCTTTCCTTGCGGTATTCGGTGCCGAGCACGATGTCGACGCCCTGGTCCGACCAAGGGGTCTTGAGGCCGTATTCACCCAGCGAACCCGACAGGAACGCGTTGGCGACCTGCTGGCTCACAACGCCGCGCGAGAAGCCCGGCGTGGCAAGATAGGCGACCGACGCCGCGCTGGGCGCAACGGTGCCCGGCGAGAAGATGTCCCACGGCACGCAGTTCGTGTCCGAACCGTCAAGCGTGGAACGGCACACGGGGTTCACGCCCGCGCCCGGATCGCCGTCAACAACATCGAGGGCACGGCTAAGGCGCGTGACCGAGAAGTCGTTGAGGTATGTCTGGGCGTAGTTGTTGCGGCCGTACTGGTAGAAGGCGTCATACGACCAAGCCGGCGACAATTCACCCTTCACGCCGATGACGGCGCGATAGCTGACGTGCTGGAGATCGTCCTGACGGCCGCCACCTTCGACGTTACGACGCAGGATCTGCGCGAAGGCACGGTTGTAGCCGGTCCCGGTCAGCGGATCGAGGAAGTTGAACGCCGTGGTCGGCAGCTGCGGTTCGCCGATGTTGCGTGCTGCACGGGCAGCGTTTTCAGCGGCGACGTTGCCGGTGACGACGAAGGCGTTACCCGGAAGCGGGCTCACCAGCAGGTTGCCGGCGTTGCACAGCTCGCCGCGTTGGGCGGGCGAGAGCAGCGGGTTGTCGCAGTTGATCGACAGGGTGTTGCCGAAGTTGCCCGACGGAGCGATCTGGGCGACCGTACGGTCGTCCATGAACATGAACTCCATGTAGGGCTTGATCGCGTTCGAGATTTCATAGTCGGCAAAGACACCGGCCGTGTAACGCTCGTCCGGGCGCTGGAAGTAGTTCAGCGGGCCGAAGTTGAACGGCGTGGTACCTGCCAGCAGCGTGCGGTTCGGGCCGAACTGCGCAAGCGTGGAGGTGAAGTCAGCGCCGACGCCTTCGTTGTAGAACACGGTGCCGGTGGCCGACGTGGCCGAACCGCCGCAGTTATAGGCGCGGCCGCCAGCATTCACCGAAGCCAGCGAAGTGGCTTGCAGAGAGCACGCCGAATAATCGCGGCGGGCCTGAAGGACCGGATCGATCTTGCGATAGCCGACATAGGCAGTGACGCGGCCGCGGCCATCGTCGAAGCTGCTGCCGAAGGCGATCGTGCCATCGAAGGTGCCGCCATCGGTGACGCTACCGGTCGGGTAGCCGAAGCCGCGCGCGTCGAGCGCTTCACGGATGTCGCGGCCCGCGCGGTTGTTGTGGTTGTAGACGCCGTAGTTGGCGTTGATCTTGAAGCCTTCGAAATCGGTATCGAGCACGAAGTTGACAACGCCCGCGACCGCGTCGGCGCCGTACACCGACGAGGCACCGCCGGTCAGCACGTCGACACGCTCGATCAGAGCGGCGGGGATGGCGTTGATGTCAGCGGCCGAGGTGCTCGGCGTGCCGGGCATCAGGCGGCGGCCATTGACCAGCACCAGCGTACGCTCGGAACCGAGGCCGCGCAGGTTGAGGGTCGCGGTACCGGTCGCACCGTTCGAGATGCTGCCGCCCTGGCCTGCGAAGACCTGCGGAAGCGAGTTGATGAGATCTTCGACGCGGGTAGTGCCCGTCAGTGCGAATTCCTCGGCGGTCACGACAGTAACCGGGCTGGCCGATTCAAGGTTCGGCGAGCGCAGGCGCGTACCGGTGACGACGATCGCCTGACCGGCATCTTCGCTTTCAGCAGCGGTATCTGTTGTTACGTCGGCATCCTGCGCATAGGCAGGGGCACCGATCGTCAGCGCGATCACGGCAGTTGCCGCACCGGCTTTGAGAAGCGTGTGCTTCTTCATTGTGGTCTTCCTCCTCTAGGTTTGACCCGGTCAAATGACTCTTCAAACGTCAAGGGCGCCTGACGTAAACGCCAGACGGCCCCCTCCGGACTTCCGCATGCGCCAAGCGGCAGAGGGGTGCAATTGCGTGCCCAGGTAACTGCAATAATTTGCAGGTTCGATGTATTATATCTGCAACAGTATGCGGACGAGGCGTTGCTGGGCTGCGATGAACCAACGATCATTTTGATCGCTTGATTTGGGCCCGCCGCTTCAATAGGCGATGCGCCAAGCGAGTGGCGAAGCGCAACTGGTTTGCCCCCGCTCCCGCCTGCAACAGGCGCCGAGAGAGAGGAGAGATTCATGACCACAGCCTATATTGTCGAAGCCGTCCGCACCGCTGGCGGCCGCCGCGGTGGACGTCTGGCCGGGGTGCACCCGGTCGATCTGCTCGCCAAGTCGCTCGATGCCATCGTCGAACGCTCCGGGATCGATCCCAAGGCGATTGACGATGTCGTGACCGGCTGCGTCAGCCAGGCGGGCGAACAGGCGATGCAGGTCGGGCGCATGGGCGTGCTGGCCTCCAGGCTGCTCTCCCAGTCGACCCCCGCCGTCACGATTGACCGCCAGTGCGGATCCAGCCAGCAGGCGATCCAGTTCGCCGCCCAAGCAGTGATGAGCGGCACGCAGGACGTGGTGATCGCCAGTGGCGTAGAAAGCATGACCCGCGTGCCGATGGGCTCGAACGTCACGCTGCACATGAAGGAAGGCCTTTATGCCAAGGCCGCCGGGATCGAAGCCAAGTTCCCCGGCATCAACTTCAGCCAGTTCATGGGCGCGGAGATGATCGTCAAGAAGCATGGCTTCACCAAGGACGATCTCGACCGTTTTGCCTATGAAAGCCACCAGCGGGCCATCAACGCGACCAAGGCGGGCGCGTTTGATCGCGAGATCGTCGCGGTCGAGATCGAGACGCCCGAGGGCACCCAGATGCACACCATCGACGAAGGCATCCGCTTCGATGCGACGCTGGAAGGGATCGCGGGCGTCAAGCTGCTTTCGCCCGATGGCGCGCTGACGGCGGCTTCGGCCAGCCAGATCTGCGACGGTTCCTCGGCGGTGCTGGTGGTGTCGGAAGCGGCGCTCAAGGCCCACGGCCTGACCCCGCTGGCGCGCATCCACAACCTTACCGTGACGGCGGGCGATCCGGTGATCATGCTGGAAGAACCGCTGTTCGCCACTGATCGTGCACTCCAGCGCGCCGGCATGAGCATCGACGATATCGACCTGTTCGAAGTCAACGAAGCCTTCGCCAGCGTGCCGCTCGCATGGCTCAAGCACACGGGCGCCGATCCGGCCAAGCTCAACGTCTATGGCGGCGCGATCGCGCTGGGCCACCCGCTCGGTGCAAGCGGCACCAAGCTGATGGCCACGCTGGTCCATGCGCTCAAGCGCAATGGCAAGAAGTACGGCCTCCAGACCATGTGCGAAGGCGGCGGCGTCGCCAACGTGACCATCATCGAGAGCCTCTGAGCCTCTCGCCCAACCATCTGAATATCAGGAGAGAATAATGGAAGTTTCAGCCAATACTCCCGCCGTTGTGACCGGCGGTGCCTCGGGCCTCGGTGCTGCCACGGCGCGTGCGCTGGCCGCCAAGGGCGCCAAGGTCGCGATCTTCGACATGAACGAGGAAAAGGGCGAAGCCCTCGCCGCGGAAATCGGCGGCGTGTTCTGCAAGGTCAATGTGACCAGCGACGAAGACGTTGACGCCGGTTTCGCCAAGGCCCGCGCCGCCCATGGGCAAGAGCGTATCCTGGTCAACTGCGCCGGTATCGGCAACGCGATCAAGACCGCCAGCCGTTCCAAGGAAGACGGCTCGATCAAGCACTTCCCCGTGTCGGCCTTCGATTTCGTCATTCAGGTGAACCTGATCGGCACCTTCCGCTGCATCGCCAAGTCGGCGGCGGGCATGATGAGCCTTGATCCGATGGACGAATTCGGTGAGCGCGGCGCGATCGTCAACACCGCGTCTGTCGCGGGCGAAGACGGCCAGATCGGTCAGGCGGCTTACTCGGCATCGAAGGCGGGCGTGATCGGCATGACCCTGCCGATCGCCCGCGATCTCATGAACGAGGGCATTCGCGTCAACACCATCCTGCCGGGCATTTTCGACACCCCGCTGCTGGCCGCCGCGCCGCAGAACGTGCGCGATGCGCTGGCGGCATCGGTGCCGTTCCCCAAGCGCCTCGGCCTGCCGGTGGAATATGCCAAGCTCGCCATGACCATGATCGAGACCGGCTATTTCAACGGTGAGGACGTGCGGCTTGACGGTGCGATCAGGATGGCCCCTCGCTGATCGCGAGGGGTGGCCGGATGGCCCCGCGCTAAGCTCACGTGTTTCACGTGAAACCCTCGTGCAGCGGGGGTCTGACCGGGGTCTAACCGGGGTCTAGAGGGGGTCTAACCCCTGCCTGGCGCCCTTTGACCCCGCCCAAGGAAAGCCCTCGCTTTTGCGGGGGTTTTCTTTTGCGCGGGCCATGGCATCACACACGCAACAAGGAGAGGGACCTTCGCATGACCCAATATACCCAGATCATCGTCACCAAGGCCGATGGCATCGCCACCATCACCCTGAACCGCCCCGACAAGATGAACGCCTATACCCGCACCATGGGGCAGGAAATCATCGCGGCGATGGACGATATCGACGCCGATGATGCGGTGCGTGCGGTGATCTTTACCGGCGCAGGCGAGCGCGCCTTTTGCGCCGGCGCCGATCTGACGCCCGAGGGCGGTGGGCAGATCTTTTCCGATCCGACCGAGGTTTCCGATCTGTCCGATCCCAAGGTGCGCGACGGCGGCGGGCTTTTGACGCTGCGCCTGTTTGAATCGAAAAAGCCGCTGATTTCCGCCTGCAATGGCGTGGCGGTGGGCGTGGGGGCAACGATGCAGCTGGCCATGGACATCCGCCTTGCCAGCGACACGGCACGCTACGGCTTTGTCTTTGCGCGGCGCGGGATTGTGCCCGAGGCCGCTTCAAGCTGGTTCCTGCCGCGCCTTGTCGGCATCCAGCAGGCGTTGGAGTGGTGCTACACCGGGCGCATTTTCGATGCAGCCGAGGCCAAGGCTGGCGGCCTCGTGCGGTCAGTCCATGCGCCGCAGGATCTGCTCCACGCCGCCCAATCCCTCGCGCGCGAGATTGCCGACAACACCTCGGCCATTTCCGTCGCCATGACGCGGGCGATGATGTGGCGGCTCGCCAGCGCCGATCACCCGATGGAGGCCCACAAGATCGATAGCCGCGCGATCTATCGCCTCAGCCGCGGGAGCGACGCCAAGGAAGGCATCGCCAGCTTCCTTGAAAAGCGCAAAGCCATGTATCCGGGCAAGGTCAGCGCCGATATGCCCGATTTCTACCCCTGGTGGGACGAACGCCCCTATGAGTGACGGTTCTGCCGAGGGGGCCAGAGGACGCGCTGAACTGGCGGGCTTTCTGCCCTACCAGCTTTCGGTCACGTCCAACGCGGTCAGCAGCCTGATTGCCGAACGCTATCGCAAACGCTTTGCCCTCAAGATCCCGGAATGGCGGGTGATGGCGGTGCTGGGTGATGCAGAGGCGATTGGCGGCAGCCTCACCCAGCGCGATCTGACGGCGGCGACGGTGATGGACAAGGTCGCCGTCAACCGCGCGGTCAAGGTGCTGGAAGAACGCGGGCTGATCGCAAGGGTGCCCAATCCCGGCGATGGCCGCTCGCATCTGTTGGCGCTGACGGGCGAGGGCCGGGCGATCCACGCCGAAGTCATGCCGCTTGCCCGCGCGACGGAAGCTGATCTGCTCGAAGGCCTCGCGCCCGATGAAGAGGCGGTGCTGCGCCGCCTGCTGGCGGGCCTGCGCGACCGGGCGATGCGGCTGGCTGCCGGCTGAAACGGCAACGTCTGAACCGGCAACGTCTGAACCGGCACCTCTGAAGCGGCTGAATACAAGAGGGCCGGCAGCGCAAGCCATCCTGCGCTGCCGGCCCTGTGTTGTTCCGGCGGCGGCGGGGCCGCCTGCTTATACCAGCGCGCTAAGATGCTGACGCATCACGCGCTGGAAATGCTCAAGCGCCGCACCGGCTTAACCAATGCGCGATGAGTCAGGCTCATCGCGCATTGGTATTAGCCCGTGGGGCTGTTGTTCACGAGGTTGTCCGAGATCGAGCAGGCCGCCGGGCCAAGAATGACCACGAACAGCGTGGGCAGAATGAACACGATCAGCGGCACGGTCATGATCGCGGGCAGACGCGCGGCCTTTTCCTCGGCGCGCATCATGCGCTCGTTGCGGAATTCGGCCGAGAGCACACGCAGCGCGCTGGCAAGCGGGGTGCCGTAGCGTTCGGTCTGGATCATGGTCGTCACCACGCCCTTCACCGCTTCCAGATTGACGCGGTAGGCAAGGTTGTTGAACGCCATGCGCCGTTCGTTGAGGAAGCTGAGTTCGATCGCGGTCAGGGCGAATTCGTCACCCAGTTCGGGATAGGCGCGGCCCAGTTCCTTGGCGACGCGGTTGAAGGCTGCGTCCACGGTCAGACCGGCCTCGGCGCAGATCACCAGCAGGTCGAGCGCATCGGGCAGGCCCTTCTGGATTTCCTTGGTGCGCTTGGATGCCTTGTTGCTGAGGTAGAGTTCCGGGCCCTTGTAGGACAGGAACACGCTCATGGCGAAGGCACCCAGGCGGGTCATCGGGCCCCAGTCGGGCCAGAATTCGACGACATAGATCAGCAGGCCCATCAGCCCGCCGATCACCAGCGGGGCGATAGCGCGCGCGCCGATGATCAGGACCGCCAGTTCCTTGTTGCGATAGCCCGCGTGGGCCATCTTCTGCTGGATGATCTTGATCTGGCTTTCCTGCAGCACGTTGAGCTGATCGAGGCGGTTCTTGACCGCGTCGGTCGTGTCGGTGCGGCGGACCAGGCTGTTGCGCTTCTTTGATGACGCGGTGACAATCCCGGCCTTCAATTGTTCGCGCCGCGCTTCCAGCGCGCGCACGCGCTTGGCCATCGGATCGCGGATCGTGACGGCGGCATAGATCGCCAGCATCACCGCGAAGGCGGCAAGGCCGACCAGCACGGTGCCGACGAACAGGACGTCGAAGCCGAGTAGCTGCGGGCCGGTGGGTTGATCGATCATGTGCCTGTTCCCCGCCCGTCAGATCTCGAAGTTGACCATCTTGGCCATGATGAACACGCCAAGGCCCATCCACACGCCCGCACCAAGCCCGGCGACGATCAGGCGATCATCGGTGAAGAAGGTCAGCATGTAATCCGGGTTGATGTAGAGAATCGCGAAGAACACGAGGAAGGGCAGCGAGCCGACGATGTAGGCCGAGGCCTTGGATTCCGAGCTCATCGCGCGGATCTTCAGCTTCATCTGCGCGCGCTTGCGCAGCACGTCGGCAAGGTTCGACAGCGTTTCCGCGAGGTTGCCCCCGGTCTCGCGCTGGATCGCCAGCGTGATGGTGAAGAAGTTGAATTCGGCGATGCCGAGCTTGTCGGCGGTGTCCTGAAGCGCATCCTCCATGGTCTTGCCGACCTTGATGCGGTCGATCACCGCCTTGAATTCATAGCCCACCGGGCCGGGCACTTCGGTCGAGACGATCTGGAGTGTCTCGGTCACCGGCAAGCCCGAACGCAGGCCGCGCACCAGCAGTTCGATCCCGTCGGGGAACTTGGTGACAAAGGCGTTGGTGCGCTTGTTGATCAGGCGGTTGACCACCAGGTGCGGCAGGCCGCCACCGATGAACAGGCCCACGCCCAGTGACAGCAGCGGGGCGCGGCTGAAGATGAAGATGACCACCGCGATAGCCAGCCCGAGGCCGAACGAGGCGTAGGCGTATTGGGTCACGGTCCAGGACTTGCCGGTGCGGTTGAGGCGCATCGCAAGGGCTTCGCTGCGCGAGCCGGAGCCTGCGACCTTGAAGGACTTGGGCTTGCGCGCGGCAAGCGCACGCTTGAACTGCGCATCGACCTTGGCATCGAGGCTTTCGGAATGGCGCAGCCGCAGCGCTTCCATGCGGCGCTTCTGGTTCTTGGCCGCGCCCGACCCGGTGACCAGGGCATAGCCCATGACCAGCACGGAGAAGATCACCAGCGTGATCAGCAGGGTTTGGAAGAAGTCCATCAGCTTGTTTCCTGCCTCGTTCCGCGTGACTGCCGCTTGTGCGGCCGGTCACGATTGATCCGGGTCGACGTCTTGGGGGGGTGGAGGGCGCAGCCTTGCGCCGCCCCCTGCCACCGTGCCCCTATTCCGCCGCCTGGGTTTCGCCCTTGGTTTTCTTGGGCAGCAGCGATTTCAGATCGAAGTTGCTGAGCAGCGACTTCTTTTCGCCCGCCAGCGCCGCCATGTCTTCCGAGCTTACGCCCATCACGCGCTCGGCGATCTGGCGGATGGTTGCGGTTGCCTTGCTCGAACGGTTGGCATCGACAAACACCTGACCCAGCTTGGCCGCGTTGGACGCGGCCTTGATGTCGTAGGGCACCAGGAAATCGATCTTGCGTTCGATCGAAGCCTCGAAATCGGACTTGCTGATTTCAGCGAGGCTCGGCTGAACCTTGTTGGCCACGATCATCGGGTGCGCGTGGCTGGCGTTGGATTTCAGCCATGACAGCAGCCGGATCGTGTCGCGTGCCGAGGCGAGGGTAAGCTCGCAGGTCAGCACCACCAGATTCACATCCGCCAGAAGCTGGGGGAAGTTGATCAGCATGTTGCGCGGCAGATCGATGACCGTCATTTCGAAGGCCTGCCGGAATTCATCCTCCAGCTGCACGAAGGCCGAACCATCGGTCATCAGCGGCTGGTTGATCGGCGCTTCGGCCGACAGGATCGACAGGTTGTCGCCTGCCCGCACCATGGCGCGTTCAATGAACAGGGGGTCGATCCGGCTCGGGTTCTCGATCGCGTCGGTCAGGCCGCGGCCCGGTTCGAGATCGAGCGCGAGTGCGCCGGTGCCGAAGTGGACATCGAGATCGAGCAGCGCGGTCGGCGCCTTGTGGACTTCGCTGAACAGCCACGCCAGCGAGGTCGCCAGCGTCGATGCGCCAACGCCCCCGCGGGTGCCCACGACAGCGGTTGAGATGTGGCGCTTGGCCGCATCGGCATCGCCTGCCTTGGGGCTCATGAACACCGCCAGCGCCTGGTTCAGGGCATCGTGCACCTGCTGGGGCGAAAGCGGCTTCAGGAGGTAATCGTGGATCCCGCTTGCGAGCAAATCGCGGTAGAGGCGCACGTCATTGACCTGGCCGACGGCAATCACCACCGTGCCCGGTTCGCACACTTCGGCAAGCGCGTTGATATCGTTGAGCGGGTCGCCGCTTTCCGACAGGTCGACCAGCAGGATCGCAGGCGAGGCGCTGACCGAGAGGGACTGCACGGCATTGCGCAAGCCGCCCTTGTTGCACTTTTCCGGCGCCCATCCGAGTTCGATCACCACCGGACGGATCACGTCCAGCGCGTTGTCATCGCAGATATAGGCCGAGAAGGGATCGCGGTTGCCGGGGATGCCGGATTTCCAGGGAGCATTCATGGCTTAGTTACCTCCTTCGCCGCCGCCGCCGCCGCCGCCGCCGCCGCCGCCGCCGCCTGCGCTCGCTTCCATCAATCCGCCCTTGCCGGTCGGTTCCATGTCACGATAGGTCGAGATGGCCTTGTTCGAGGTGGCGATCACGGTTTCGCCCGAACCCTTCTTGCCTTCCAGCAGGTCCTGCGGATCGGCGACCATGGCAGCAAGGTTGCTGTTGACCGCGCAGCCGAAGCCGGGGCTGGTGCCGTTGGTGTAGTTCATGTCGGACTTGGCCGACCAGTCGGGGCAGCCCGGCACGCTGGCCGTGGTGCGGGTGATGACCACGCGCGCCTGACCCGGCTGGAGATAGCCCGGCGTGACCGGCGCGGTATCGCTGATCATCAGACCATAACGGCCCGCCAGATCGCGGATCGCATTGGTCACCGCCGGGTTCTGGCCCGGGTTCTCGATCGCGATACGATCACCGTAGCGCAGGTCCATCGTCTCGAACCAGCCATTGAGGCGCTGTTGTTCCGAGATCGGCAGGCCCGAAGGGTTGGTGTTGACGTCCAGCACCATGTTGGTGCGCGCCACCACCGGCTGCTTGACGCTGTAAAGCGAGGTGTTTTCCGGCATCCCGCCGCACCCGGCAAGGCCAAGGCCGAGCCCCAGTGCAAGAGCGAGCTTGATGCTGGAGGCAGGCACGCGGGCCAGCCGGTTCAATCGTGCATTCGGCATCTTAGGCACCTTTCTCGCAAATTAGAGGCTGAAACCCGGAGCGGCAGCGGGGGCATCAGCCTTCGCGGCGCGCTCTGAGCGACGGGGTTTCTTGTCGGCGGTGCGCGGCTTTTCGGGCGCGGCAGGCATGATCGCTGCCGGATCGGCGGCGCTCACCTTGGGCGTGGGCGCATCGGGTTCGGCAGCGCTGGGCATCGGGCGCTGTTCGCCCGAGACACCGGCGTTGTTCTGGTAGCCGAGGAACTGGCCCAGCTCGCTTGCCGAACGATAGCCATCGGTCGGCAGCTTGATGTCCTTGGCGTCAACCGGCTTGACCAGATAGGGGGTGACGATGATCACCAGCTCGGTCTCGCCCTTGCGGAACTGGCGGCTGCGGAACAGGTTGCCAAGGATCGGCACATCGCCCACGCCCGGGGCCTTGTCGAGCAGGCTCTGGGAACTGGCGCTCATCAGCCCGGCGATCATGAAGCTCTGGCCCGAACCCAGCTCCACCGTCGTTTCGGTGCGGCGGGTGGTGATTGCGGGGACCTGGAAGCCGTTGAGCGTGATTGCGCCCTGGGTCGAAAGCTCGGACACTTCCGGACGCACGCGCATCGAGATGCGGCCGTTGGAAAGCACCGTCGGCGTATAGGCGAGGCTGACGCCGAACTGGCGGAACTGCACCGTCACCTGGCCAAGGCCCTGCGCGATCGGGATCGGGAATTCGCCGCCCGCAAGGAAGGTCGCGGTTTCGCCCGAAAGCGCGGTCAGGTTGGGTTCGGTGATGGTGGTCACCAGACCCAGACGCTCCGACAGATCGAGCGCGCCCAGCATATCCATGCCGAACAGGCGGCCAAGGCCCGACAGCGTGGTGCCATCGTTGCTGTTGACCGCTGTGCCGAGGATGTCCTGCGTGACGGGCCGTCCGTCCGTGCCGAACAGCGGCTGGCCATTGGGGCCAAGCACGGGAACGGTCAGGGTCGGGTTGTTGATCGCGTTGCCGACTGCGAACGGGCCGCCAAGGCCATATTCGCCGTTGACGATCCGGCGCCCGCCGGTGCCCACGCCGAAGCGGAACCCGTCGGAGACGTCGAAGGTCTGGAGGTTGCCGCCGATGTTGCGCAGCAGGCTGCGGTTCACTTCGGCGATCTTGACGTGCAGATTGACCTGCAGCGGGGTCGCGGTGCGCAGGCGGCTGATGACATTGGCTTCCTTGCCGAGGAAGGCCTGCACCAGACGCTCGGCCTCGGCAGCATCATCGGGCGCGCCCACGGTGCCGGTCAGCAGCACGGTGTTGGTGCCCATGGTTGCCACGTTCACCTTGGCATCGGGCATCGCCATCGCGAGCATCTGGTCGATGCTGCCGATGTTGGAGCCGACCCGGATATTGGCCGAGAAGATCACATCGCCGCGTTCGTTGCTGGCATAGATCGTGGTCTCGCCGCCGGACTTGCCGAAGACATAAAGCTGGCGCTGCGACTTCACCTGGACGTCGGCCACTTCCTCGTTGGCAACGAAGACATCGGCCATCGATCCGGGGATCGTCACCAGCTCGCCCTTGCCGATCGACAGGACAATTTCCTGCGAGGGGCGGGCGACGGCTTGCGCGGTTGCGACCGTTGCGGGCATTACTGCCATCGGGGTCGCAGCCATGGCGGCCACCAGCAGCTTCATCTTGAACGTGCGTGTCATGGGTTTACCCCCCTCGGGCTTGATCGACATGGTCAGCGTGCCCCTCACTTGATCGCCGCGCCGGTCTTGCTGACGGGCGTTTCGGTGGTTTCCTTGCCGCGGGTGATGCGGACGCTCGGGCCCTTGTAGACGGGGGCGGCATTGCCGCCGCCGGCAGCAGCTGCGGCCTGAGCCGGAGCGGGGGCGGCAGCTTGCTGTGGCGCGGTCTTGGGCGGCACGGTGGTGCGCTGGAAGCGCGACACATCGCCGCCGGTCACGAAGGTCGTGCCCTTGTCGAGCGGACGGCCCATCGCTGCCTTGAGCAGCTTCTCTTCCTGTTCGGGCGTGGCGCCGACCGGGATCTGGACGTCGCCCGCAGCCACGGCCTTTTCGAGTTCTGATTCGCTGTCCGAGATCGAGCGCAGCACCAGGCTGATCGTGCCGATGGTCTGGGCCACCGCGATCTTCTCGGCGATCTTGGGCGTCACTTCGAGCGTCACCGTGCGGAATTCGGCGACCTTGGTCTTGCCGTTCTCGTCGGTGGTCTTTTCGGTGGTCTGGTCGGTTGCCAGCACGCGCAGGTTGCGCAGCACGGTTTCCGCGGTCTTGAGCGGGGCGGAATTGTCCGCGCCCTCGATCTGCTGGGTCAGCACCAGGTCAACCCGGTCGCCGGCAAAGACGAAGCCGGCCACGCCGGTAGTCGCCGAAACCGGCACGGTGACAGCGCGCATCCCCGGCCCGAGCGCGGCGGCCAGGAAGCCGCGGTCACCCGGAGCCACCAGCGAACCTTGCGTCACCGGCTCACCAGCGGTGATCGGATAGCGGACCACGGTGCCCAGCAGCTTGTTCATGTCGGCCTCGCCGTCGATGAAGTAGGCTTCCTGCACCAGTTCCTTGGGCCAGGGTTGGAAGGCCAGCGCATCGGCGGTGATGATGGTACCTGCGGTCAGCGCCCGCTTGGCAACCAGAACCCGCGGCCCGGTGGGCACAGCGGCAGCTTCTGCATCGGGGGCGGCGCCTCCGGCGAAGATCGTGCGTGCGGCAAAGGCGGTCCCGATCGCGATGATCAGAGCCCCAAGCAGCAGAACCAGCTTCTTCTTATCCATGGCTCAAATAGCCCCCTCGTAATCGCCCGTAGAGTGGTTAGCGGGCAGGTATGGTTGCAGTGCGTAAGGCGTGACTGGTTAACATCGGGTTATCCCGCGACTCACACGATCGCGCCGCCGGGCAGGTAATTGATCGCCAGCGTCCAAAGCCCGCCGATGGCGATGGCCACGCCGTATGGCACCGCGATCCGGTCGCGCTGGCGGCGGGCAACGTGCCAGAACACCAGCAGCACCGTCAGCACGCCGCCAGCGACGCCCATGATCAGCAGCAGTTGCATGTACTTGTAGAGAGGCAGCCACAGCGCGAGCGCGGTCAGCAGCTTCACATCGCCGCCGCCCATCACCTTCAGCGCGAACATTCCGGCCAGTATCGCGAAAGCAACCACAGCCATGCCGAGTTGCAGGGCCACATCAGGCCACAGCGAAAGGCCCTGCGACCACCAGAACACCGGGGCGCCCAGCGCAATGGCAAGGTTCAGCCAATTGTCGATCTGGCGGCGGCGCAAGTCGGTGAAAGCGGCGACCAGCAGCGCAATTGCCAAGGCGATCAGCAAACCGTAGGAAATGGTATTCATCGACGTCATGCCCCCGGGCAAGGCCGCGCAGGTTCGCGTCGGCCGTCCTTCAATGGGACACTTGCTACAGGCTATGACTTACCAAATAGTAACCACGATCAGCGGCGCAGGCTCGGCGGTTTTCGGGAGAGACGGATGACCACCACGGTGACCGAAGCGGCAATCGACCGCCGGGCAATACCCGCAGGCGCGCGCGAAAGCACCTGGGCCGCTGGCGATGGCCATGTGATCCGCCGGATCGACTGGCCGGGGCAGGGCGCGTCCGGGGCTGCGCGCGGCTCGATCCTGTTCCTGCCCGGACGCGGCGACGCATACGAGAAATACCTCGAAACCTGCGAGGAATGGCATCGCGCCGGATGGCGGGTGACGGCGTCCGACTGGCGCGGTCAGGCAGGCTCCGGGCGGCTCGGCAAGGACGCGGTGACGGGGCATGTCGAGGATTTCGGCATCTGGGTTGATGATCTGGCGCTGCTGTGGGAACGCTGGACGCAAGAGACGCCGGGGCCGCACGTGCTCGCGGCCCATTCGATGGGCGGGCATATCGTGCTGCGCGCGCTCGCCGCGGCGCGTGTTGCGCCCGATGCCGTGGTGCTGAGCGCGCCGATGACCGGCATGAACGGCCCGCCGCTGCCGCTCGGGATGCTTCACCGCGTGGCGATGCTGATGTGCAAGGTCGGCGATCCGATGCGGCAGGCGTGGAAGTGGAGCGAGAAGCCGGGCGAGCTGCCCGCCGCGCGCGCGAACCTGCTCACCCATGATCCCGAACGCTACGCCGACGAGGCATGGTGGCGCGGCGCTCGCCCCGAACTGGTGATGGGGCCGGCCAGTTGGCGCTGGGTCGAACGCGCCTATGCCTCGTGGATGATGCTGGAGGCGCCGGGCGCGCTGGAGGCGATCACTGTGCCGGTGCTGATCATCTCGACCGCGTCCGACAAGCTGGTGAGCCACCCCGCCAACCTGCGCGCCGCCGCCCGCCTGCCCAAGGGCGAGTTGATGGCGCTTGGCGAGGAGGCGCATCACGAAGTCCTGCGCGAGGTGGACGCGGTGCGCACGCCCATCATGGCGCGCATTGCCGCCTTCCTTGACCGCGCGGCCCCGGCAAGGTCTTCTGCCTGATGATCCACGATATTGCCGTGATCGGCGCAGGCATGGCGGGCGCGAGCCTTGCGGCCGAACTGGCCCCGCACGCCCGCGTCCTGCTGCTGGAGGCCGAGGACGCGCCCGGCTATCACGCCACCGGACGCTCGGCAGCGTTCTGGGAGGAATGTTACGGCGGCCCCGGCGTGGTCCCGCTGACCCGTGCCTCGGGCGCCTATCTTGGCGAACACGGCTTTCTCAGCCCGCGCGGCGCGCTCTATATCGGGCGCGCGGCTGACCGGGCGGCGATAGACGATTTTCGCGCCAGCTATGAAGGCACCGGCGTTGCGATCCAGCGCCTTGCCCCGGCTGCGCTGGGCGAGAAGGTGCCGCATATCCGGCCCGAATGGAGCGAGGCGCTGTATCAGCCGGCCTGCGCCGATATCGACGTGGCGGGGCTGCACCAGCACTACCTCGCCCTTGCCCGAAGGCACGGGGTGGAAATCGCGGCCCGCGCGCGGGTGACGGGGCTTGCGCGCAAGGACGGCGCATGGACTATCACCGGCGCGCGCGGCGAGACCTGGCGCGCGGCGACCATCGTCAATGCCGCCGGAGCCTGGGCTGACGAGATCGCCCGCGCCGCCGGCGTGCGCCCTATCGGCATCGCGCCCTTCCGCCGCACCGTCGCCGTGCTGCGCGTCGCGCCGCACGCGCCCGCCGATCTGCCGCTGGTGCTCGATATCGGCGGCGGCTTCTATTTCAAGCCCGACGCCGGGCGGCTGTGGCTCTCCCCGCATGACGAAATCCCCTCCGCGCCCTGCGATGCTGCGCCCGAGGAACTGGATGTCGCCATCGCGATCGACCGGTTCCAGAGCGTTACCGACTGGCGGATCGAGGCGGTGGAGCATAGCTGGGCCGGCCTCAGAAGCTTCGCGCCCGACCGGATGCCGGTCTATGGCCTCGATGCGCAAGCGGAAGGCTTCTTCTGGTTTGCCGGGCAAGGCGGCTTCGGCATCCAGACCGCACCCGCGGCCGCGCGCCTGGGCGCGCAGGTCCTGCTGGGGCAGGGGCCGGACGCGGTGACGGCAGGGATTGACCCGTCGGCCTATGCCCCGGCGCGCTTTGCCCGGGCGCTACAATCCGCCTAGGCAAGCGGCTGACCTTCTGGCATTTCCCTAATGTGGATTAACCACTTTGGAGGTAATACCGATGGCTCATACGTTCGAGATCTACAAGGACAACGCCGGCGAGTTTCGCGTGCGCTTCAAGTACAATTCGGAAGTGATGTTCTCGACCCAGGGCTATTCGAGCAAGGCGAGCGCGCAGAACGCGATCGATTCGATCAAGAAGAACGGCCCCGAAGCGGCGGTTGAAGACAATAGCTGATTGTTAGCTCAATCTCAGCGAACGACCGAGGGTCGCGCGGCAATCCATGGCCCGATCGTGCTGCATGCGGATCGGCCGGATAATGGATTGCCTCGTTGCCTTCGGCTCCTCGCAATGACGAGTTGATGGCTTGGAGCACTTTCCGGCCGGAAAGTGCTCTAATGCCCGAATGCCGACTTCGGGTCGGCCTGCCGCGCCGCTTCCTCGCTCGCCAGCGCATCGCAGCGTTCGTTCTCCGGGTGGCCTGCATGGCCCTTGACCCATTGCCATGACACCTTGTGCGGGCGCACTGCCGCGATCAGCTCGCGCCACAGGTCTTCATTGGCGACCGGCTTCTTGGCTGCATTCATCCAGCCGCGCTTCTGCCAGCCGAAAATCCACTGGGTCATCCCGTCGATGACATAGCGGCTGTCGGTGTGGACGGTGACGGTGCAGGGTTCTTTCAGCGCCGACAGCCCGCGCAGCACCGCGGTCATTTCCATGCGGTTGTTGGTCGTGTCAGGCTCTCCGCCGACCAACTCCTTCTCGTGCCCGCCGCTGCGCATGATCGCGGCCCAGCCGCCGGGGCCGGGGTTGCCCTTGCAGGCACCGTCGGTGAAGATATCGACCTGTTTCATCGCTGCGGCTTTGGCGCGGGCAGCCTCAGCCTGCAAGCAGTGCCGCGCCGTGGTCGTGGTAAAACTGCCACCTTGCAGCGAACTGCATCGGGTCCTTGCGGGTGACCAGCGCATCGTCGGGCGTGTCGAGCCAGTCTTCGGCGCGGCTGGCGACGAAGCGCAAGGCCGCGCCCTTGGCGACTTCGGGGAACAGCCCGCGTTCCTCAGGCGTCAGGCGGCGGACGGACTGGTAACCCTCGATCAGCGCCGCCCCGCAATCGCTGCGATAGGCGTTCTGCGCATCGAAGCACCAAGCGGCATGGGTCACCGCCAGATCGAGCACCATTGGCCCGGTGCAGGCGAAGTAGAAATCGATGAGGCCCGTCACCTTGTCGCCCAGCATCAGCACATTGTCGGGGAACAGATCGGTGTGGGTCTGCGATTGCGGCAAGGCGGCCAGATCGAGCGCGGCGGCGGCATGGGCGTGGCCGAGCATCGCGGGAAGGCCCGGATCGATGGTCGCCAGCCGCTCCGCCCCGCACTTGCCAAGGATCGCGGCGCTGGCGGCAAAGTCCATCGCGTTGGCGCGGGTGTGCGGGAAGTCCTGCGCGGCCAGATGCAGGTTTGCCAGCACCGCGCCGATGCTGCGCGCCTGCGTGGGCGTGGGCCGCGTGGGCGAGACGCCGGGCAGGAACTCGATCAGCGCCGCCGCCTTCCCTTCAACCTTCCGCCACGATGCGCCCTGCCGGTCATGCATGGTGCGCGGCACCGGACAGCCCTTGGCCGCCAGATGATCGAGCAGCCCAAGGAAGTAGGGCAGATCGGCATAATCGATCCGGCGTTCGTACAGCGTCAGGATGAAGCGCGTGCCCGACCCTGCCGCGCCGGTCGTCTCGACAAGCCAGTTGGAGTTGGAGACGCCCTCGGCAATGCCCTTGGCCGAGACAAGCTCGCCCACGTCATATTCGCCGATCAGGCGGGCGAGATCCTCCGCGCCCAGATGGGTGTAGACCGCCACGCGCCGTGAAAGCCCGGCTACTCGGTCAACTGGCGGGGCAGCTTGAAGACCATCTTCTCCTCGGCGGCGGTGATGGTCTTTTCCGAGATCGTGCGCACCGTGGCGATGGCATCCACCACTTCGCGCACCAGCACTTCGGGCGCGGAAGCCCCGGCGGTGAGGCCCAGCGTGGTGACGCCCTCAAGCCAGTCAAAATCGATTTCCGAGGCGCGCTGGATCAGCTTGGAGGGCGTGCCCAGCCGTTCGGCCACTTCCACCAGCCGCAGCGCGTTCGACGAATTGGGCGAGCCGATCACCAGCACCAGATCGCAATCCTGCGCCAGTTCCTTGACCGCCGCCTGACGGTTGGAGGTGGCATAGCAGATGTCCTCCGCGCGCGGGCCGGAGATGTTCGGATAGCGCCATTCGAGCGCATGGATCACTTCGCGGGTGTCATCCACCGAAAGCGTGGTCTGGGTGAGGTAGGCCAGTTCCTCGTCGGAATCGAAGGGCAGCTTGTCGACATCCTCGATGGTTTCCACCAGCGTCATCTGCCCCGGTTCAACCTGCCCCATGGTGCCGATCACTTCGGGGTGGCCTTCATGGCCGATGAAGATGATGTGGCGGCCCTTTTCGATCTGGCGTTCGGCCTGACGGTGCACCTTGCTCACCAGCGGGCAGGTGGCATCGACATAAAGCAGCTTGCGGCGCTTGGCCTCTGCCGGGACTGCCTTGGGCACGCCGTGGGCGCTGAACACCACCGGCGCATCATCGGGCACTTCGTCCAGTTCCTCGACAAAGATCGCGCCCTGCGCCTTCAGGCCTTCCACGACATATTTGTTGTGGACGATCTCGTGCCGGACATAAACCGGCGAGCCATAGCGTTCGAGCGCCTTTTCGACGATTTCGATCGCACGGTCGACCCCGGCGCAGAAACCGCGCGGGGCGGCGATCAGCAGGTTGAGGGGCGGGAGGCCGGAAGTGCCGGTGGTGGCCGCAGTATCGGCCGCAGGAAAGGACGCGTTCATGTCGCCCCCTCTAGCGCAAGCGCCGCGTCCTCGCTAGGGCGCACGGGATCGTAAATTCGAGGACGGCCGTGATGAAGCTGAGCGCACGCGCATTTTTTGCCCTGACCGCCGTGGCGGCGCTGTCGGCCTGTTCGCAGAAGGGCGAGCTGGTGATCGATCAGGGCGTCGGCATCGCCAGCGTTCTGACGCTGTGCCCGGCGGTGGGGATTCCCGATTACACCGGGGACGTCACCACCTTCCGCAATCCTGCCGACAGCACGGTCGCCAGCCTTGATGTGAGCGCGGCGATGACAGGGCTTCGCGCCACCTGCAATGACAGCGGCGAGCAGATCTATTCCGAAGCAAGCTTCACCGTGAACGCCCGCCGCAGCGACACGCGCGGCGCGCGGACCGTGGAACTGCCCTATTTCGTCACCGTCCTGCGCGGCGGCGGGGCAGTTGTCTCCAAGCGGGTCGGCACCATCACCCTTGCCTTCGCAGACGGGGCGGAACGTGCCACGGCCAGCGCCAAGGCGGGTTCCTTCGTCAACCGCGTCGATGCGGCGCTGCCCGATGACATCCGCGAGAAAATCAGCAAGCGACGCCGCGCCGGTGATCAGGAAGCGGCGCTCGATCCGCTGGCCGATCCCGAAGTAAAGGCGGCGATTGCACGCACCCGCTTTGAAATGCTGGTCGGCTTCCAGCTGACCGAGGACCAGCTGAAGTATAACGTGACGAGGTAGGTTTTGCGGGGGCGCCTCCGCGCCCCCGTCCTCGGTGCTGTTCCTCCGCTTCGCTCCGGGCACCTGCGGCTCGCGCGCGTGCGCTCGCGACGCTTTCAGCGCCGGGCAGCGTCAGAAACGGCGTCACTTTCGTCTTCCCGGGCTTGACCCGGGACCCTGCTTCCTTCTTTGCACGCGCGAGCAATCGCGCTGACCGCACGAGAAACCGATGACCAAAACCCTCTACGCCGCTTACACCGCGCTGATTGAAACGGTGCTGACCGAGCTGGTCGCCGAAGGCACGCTGCCGGCCGGCACCAGCTTCGCCAATGTCACGCTGGAGCCGCCGCGTGATGCGAGCCACGGCGATCTTGCCACCAACGCCGCGATGGTGCTGGCCAAGGGGGCGGGCATGAACCCGCGCGCGCTGGCCGAGGCGATCACGGCCAAGCTCGCCGCGCAGCCCACCATCACCAGCGCCGACATTGCCGGGCCGGGCTTCATCAACCTGCGCCTCGCCCCGCAAGCCTGGCGCGATGAACTGGCCGCGATTGCCGCCCTAGGCGCGGATTACGGGCGTTCGGTCATGGGCGGGGGCAAGGTCGTCAACGTCGAATATGTTTCGGCCAATCCCACCGGCCCGATGCACATGGGCCATTGCCGCGGCGCGGTGGTCGGCGATGCGCTGTCATCCTTGCTCGAATTTGCCGGGCATAAGGTCACGCGCGAATATTACGTCAATGATGCCGGCGCGCAGGTCGATGTCCTCGCCCGCTCGGTGCACCTGCGTTACCTTGAGGCGCTTGGGCAGACGATCACCATCCCTGAAGGTCTGTATCCCGGCGATTACCTCGTCGATATCGGCACGAGCCTCGCTGCCGAATTCGGTGACAGATATGCCGCCGCGCCGGAAGCCGACTGGCTGATCCTGTTCCGCACCCGCGCCGTTGCCGCGATGATGGACATGATCCGCGATGATCTCGCCACGCTCGGGATCAAGCATGATCTGTTCTCGTCAGAGGCGGAACTGCAAGCCTCGGGCAAGGTCGATGCGGCCGAGGCGTGGCTGCGCGCGCATGACCTTGTTTATGACGGCGTGCTCGAAGCGCCCAAGGGCAAGGCCCCGCCCGAAGATTGGGAGCCGGTGCAACTGCCGCTGTTCCGCTCGACGAAGTTCGGGGATGATCAGGATCGCCCGATCAAGAAGTCGAACGGGGCATGGACCTATTTCGGCGCGGACTTGGCCTACCACTTCCAGAAGGCGCAGGCCGCCGATGCGCTGGTGGACATCTGGGGTGCCGACCACGCTGGCACGGTCAAGCGGATCAAGGCCGCTGTGGCCGCGCTGACCAGTGCCGACGGCGTTTCCCCGCAGCCCTTCGAGGTCAAGCTGGTCCAGATGGTGCAGCTGATGAAGGGTGGCCAGCCGTTCAAGATGTCCAAGCGCGCGGGCAATTTCGTCACTCTGGCGGACGTCGTCGAGATGGTCGGCAAGGATGTGGTGCGCTTCACCATGCTGACCCGCAAGCCCGATGCGCAGATGGATTTCGATTTCGACAAGGTGGTCGAAGCCTCGAAGGACAATCCGGTGTTCTACGTGCAATATGCCCATGCGCGCATCCGTTCGAGCTTGCGCAAGGCCGCTGACATGGGGCTGACGCCGTCTGATGCGGCGCTTGAACGGCTGGGCACCGAGGAGCTGGCGCTGGTCGCCCGCGCCGCGCAATTCCCGCGCGAGATCGAAGCGGCGGCCCGCGCGCGCGAGCCGCACCGGATTGCCTTCTATCTCTATGATCTGGCGGCCGATCTTCATTCCTATTGGAACCTGGGTAATGACCGGCCTGAAAAGCGGTTCATCGTGGAACAGGATGCGGAAGTGACCGGCGCGAGGCTTTTCCTTGCCGCCGCGATCGGGCAAGTGATCAAGGGCGGTCTTGGCGTGCTCGGCGTCGAGGCTGTCGAGAGCATGTGAATTCGCCTTTGGGGGGCAATGAAAATCGTGATGGTCGATGCGGAGTATGAAGAGTTGAACGAAGGCGGAGATGATCTGGCTGGCGATTTGGGGCTGGCCGACACCGATAGCCTGCCGTGGCTCGAATCCGACGAGGCGGACGAGGACGCAGGCGGGATCGACACCAGCCAGATCATACTGTTCGCCGCCGGACTGGTGGCCCTGCTTGGCGCGGTGGTCGGCGGGGTGTGGTGGGTCTCGAACCGCACGTCCAATGCCGAGGTGGTGGCCGATGGCAGCGTGATTGCTGCGCCCGCAGGCCCGATCAAGCAGCGCCCCGACGATCCGGGCGGCAAGACCTTCGATGGCACCGGCTCTGTTGCGCCCGTGGTGGGCGAGGGCGGCTCGCGCCCGGCGGTCGTTGCCGATGCGCCCATGCCGCCGCTGCCTGGCGGCACCCCCGGCGCCAAGCCTGCGCCTGCGGCAGCACCGTCGGCCGGGGCGACCAAGCCTGCGCCCGCTGCGTCGCCCGCTGCTGCTTCTGCCGCCCCGGTCGTGCCGGGCACCGGCGTCCAGCTTGCCGCCTATGGCACCCGCGCCCGCGCCGAACAGGGCTGGGCCGATGCCCAGCGCCGCACCGACAAGCTTTCCGGCGTCAAATTCCGCATCATCGAAGGCAAGGTCGATATCGGCACGGTGTACCGCTTGCAGGCGGTGGCCGGCAGCCGCGCCGAGGCGACACGCCTGTGCGCCGCGCTCAAGTCTGACGGGGTTGATTGTCAGGTCAAGTAGGGGCGAAATAGGTGGGGATTGGCAGGGGCTAAACCCTGCCTTGACCCCCGCCAGCCCTTGCTAGACCCCCGGTAGAGTGCGACTTTAGCGCCATGATTCCGGCAATTTTCGGCATTTCCGGCCCCGTGCTGACCGCGGACGAACGCGCCTTCTTCCGCGATTGCGATCCGGCGGGCTACATTCTGTTCGGCCGCAACTGCCTCGATCCCGAACAACTGCGCGCGCTCACCGATGATCTGCGGAGCATCCATGGGCGCGAGCGTCTGCTGGTCTCGATCGATCAGGAAGGCGGCCGGGTCGCGCGTCTGCGTCCGCCGCATTGGGCGGCCTATCCTGCCGGACAAGAATTTGAGAAGCTTTATGAAATCGCGCCAGCCAGCGCGATCGAGGCGGCGCGGGTCAATGCCACCGCGATGGCGCTGGAACTGTCGGCGATGGGCATCACGGTCGATTACTACCCCCCGCTCGACCTGCGCGTGCCCGGCGCGCATGACGTGATCGGCGACCGTGCTTTCGGCAGCGATCCGATGCAGGTTGCAGCCTTGGGGCGCGCGGTGCTCGAAGGGCTCGGCGCAGGCGGCGTCACCGGTTGCGTCAAGCACATGCCCGGCCACGGCCGCAGCGATGTCGACACCCACAAGGCGCTCCCCACGGTCACTGCTTCGGCTGACGAGCTGGAGGCTGACCTTGCGCCCTTCTGCACATTGAATCAGGCGCTTATCGGCATGACTGGGCACCTCGTTTTCACCGCTTGGGATGCAGAGAATCCCGTCACTCTGTCCGAAACCGTGATCCGCGACGTGATCCGCGGGCGCATCGGCTTTGATGGTCTGCTGCTGACTGACGATATCGACATGGAGGCGCTGGGCGGCGCAATCCCTGAACGCGCCGCGCTTGCGCACCGCGCGGGGTGCGATATTGTCCTCAACTGCTGGGCCAAGATGGATGATATGCAGGGCATCTGTAACGTTCTGCCATCTATGTCCGAAGCCACCGCCGCGCGGCTCGACCGGGCGCTGGCGGGCACTCGTATTGCGCCGGAACTTGCGCCGCAAGCCGCTGAACTTCTTGCCAAACGCGACGCGTTGCTGGCGCTTGCGGGAAGCCTTGCGTGAACGCCGGCGACCAGCCTTTCATGTTCCCGCCCGGCTCTGCGAAGGCTGGTGAGGACGCGCTTTATCTCGAACTCGATGGCTGGGAAGGCCCGCTCGACCTGCTGCTCGATCTGGCGCGGCGGCAAAAGGTCGACCTGCTCCAGATTTCGATCCTCGCGCTGGTCGATCAATACCTGACCTATATCGAACGCGCGGGCGCGATGAAGCTAGAACTGGCCGCCGATTACCTCGTGATGGCAGCGTGGCTCGCCTATCTCAAATCCGCGATGCTGCTGCCCAAGGCCGAGCAGGAAGACCCCAGCCCTGAGGAACTGGCGCTCCGCCTGCAACTGCGCCTCCAGCGCCTTGGCGCGATGCGTGAGGCGGCCGCAAGGCTGATGGGGCGCGACCGGATCGGGCGCGACGTGTTCCTGCGGGGCGCGCCTGAAGGTCTGCGCACCGACCGCAAGACGGTGTGGCGCTCTGATCTGTTCAGCCTCATTCAGGCCTATGGGCAGGTCAAGGCGCGCACCGCGCCGCGCATTTACCACGTTGCCAATCGCCCGGTGATGACGCTTGATTCGGCGCTGGAACGCGTGTCCTCGATGCTCGGCGTGACGCTTGAATGGATGGAAATCCGCGATTTCCTGCCGCCCCACGCCTCGCCCGCATTGAAGCGGTCGGCGCTTGCCTCCAGCTTCGTTGCGGCGCTCGAATTGACCAAGCGCGGCAAGGCGGAGCTTGATCAGGACGGCGCTTTTGCGCCATTGCGCATTCGCCGCCTCAAGGAAGGCGCGCCGGCGTGAGCGACGAGGGCGACGAACCGGGCACGCTCGAACGCGCCGTCGAGGCCACCTTGTTCGCGGCTGAAACGCCGATGGGGATTGAGGCGATCTCGGCGCATCTGGGCGGGCTTGAACCGCGCGAAGTGCGCGAAACGCTGGGGCTGCTCGAAGCCCGCTACCGCGCGCGCGGGGTGCATCTGGTGGAGCGTGCGGGCCGCTGGCATTTCGAAACCGCGCCCGATCTCGCTCATCTGCTGCGCCGCGAAAAGGAGCAGGTGCGCCGCCTCAGCCGCGCCGCGACCGAGGTGCTTGCGATCATCGCCTATCACGAACCGGTCAGCCGCGCCGAGATTGAATCGATCCGCGGCGTGCAGACCAGCGCGGGCACATTGGACGTGCTGATGGAGGCAGGCTGGGTAAAGCCGGCGGGCCGCCGCGAGGTGCCGGGGCGTCCAGTGATCTATGCGACCACGCCCGACTTCCTCGATCACTTCGGCCTCGCGTCCCGCCGCGACCTGCCCGGCATCGATGAATTGCGCGCGGCAGGCCTGCTTGATCCGGTGGACGAAGCCATGGATGCCGAGCTGGATCGCTTGGGGCGCTTTGCGCCCGATGAAGAACCCGACGAGGATGACACATCAGACGACGAGAATCTGGCAGACTGACTCGCAATTCGCGTGAAGTCGGCCTAAATGGACGCGTAACGAACGCCGGGCCGGGTCCCGGCCATGCGGCACCCCATGCCCCCGCCGCAGTTCAGGAGTTGAGACAATGGGTATTGGTTCGCTGTGGCACTGGATCATCGTTCTGCTGATCGTGCTGGTCCTGTTCGGACGCGGCCGCATCTCCGAGATGATGGGCGACTTCGGCAAGGGCATTTCGAGCTTCAAGAAGGGCCTCAACGAAACGGATGAGACCGTTGCCAAGGCTGCCCGGATCGAACCACCCGCTACCCCGGTTGAAACCGCAGCGCCTGCTCCGGCCGACAAGACCGACACCACCGGTGCCTGATCGCACGGCTTGCTGACCTCGGTAGCGCAAGGCAGCCCCTATGTTTGATGTCGGCGCGGGAGAGCTGCTGGTCATCCTGATCGTCGCGGTGGTGGTGATCGGGCCTAAGGACTTACCGCTCGCGATGCGCACGGCGGGCCGCTGGATCGGGAAGATGCGGCGCATGTCCGCGCATTTCCGATCAGGCATCGACGCCATGGTGCGTGAGGCCGAGCTGGAAGAAATGGAAAAGAAGTGGAAGGCGCAGAACGAGGAAATCATGCGCCGTTCCGCCGCTCTGACGACACAGGCGCATGAAGCCGAGGCCAAGCCCGTCAGCGATGCGCCGGTGATGACCGGGCCAGCCGCAGCCGCCCCCGCAGCCGTGCCGACGCCGACGCCGACGCTTACGCCGCCGCCGCCAGCGCCCGAAGCGGAAGCCAAGGGCAGCGCCGATGTTTAACATCAGGGACCTCGACGAGAGCCGTGCGCCTTTGCTCGATCACCTGATCGAACTGCGCACCCGCATTGTCCGCGCGCTGCTGGCGCTGGGCGTCGGCTTTGCGATCTGCCTTTATTTCGCTGACGAGATACTTGGTCTTTTGATCCGGCCGCTCAAGCAGGCCTTTCCCGAGGGGCAGGGCCAGCTGATCTTCACCAAGCTGCCGGAAGTGTTCTTTGTCGAGTTGAAAGTGGCGCTGTTCGCGGGCTTCATGGTGAGCTTCCCGGTGATCGCCAACCAGCTCTGGGCGTTCGTCGCGCCGGGGCTTTACGCGCGCGAAAAGAAGGCTTTCCTGCCCTTCCTGTTCGCCACCCCGGTGTTGTTCGGCGCGGGCGCTTCGCTGGCTTATTTTGTTGTGATGCCGGTCGCTTTCACGTTTTTCCTCGGGTTCGGCGGGATGACCGGCGGCATGAGCGTGCAGGCTTTGCCGAGCGCTGGCGATTACCTCAGCCTGGTGATGCAGTTCATCCTCGCTTTCGGGCTGACCTTCCTGTTGCCGGTGCTGCTGCTGTTGCTGCACCGCGCAGGGATCGTCAGCCGCGCGCAAATGGTGGCGGCGCGGCGCTATGTGATCGTCGGCATCTTCGTTATCGCTGCGGTCGTGACGCCGCCTGATCCGGGCTCGCAGATCGTGCTCGCTGTGCCGCTGTGGCTCCTGTTCGAAGTCTCGCTGGTGCTGATGCGCCTGCAAGAGAAAGCCGTCGCCGCCGACAAGCTGGCGCGCGAGGCGGAAGAAGCTGCGGAAGCTGCGGCGGCGGAGTAGTTACTCCCCGCGCACCTTCACCCCGCCGATCCAGACTTGCAGAATCTTCGTCTCGCGCAGGGCCTCGGGCGAGGCGAATAGCGGGTCGCGGTCGACCAGCAGGAAGTCAGCCCGTTCACCCGGCAGCAGGCGGCCAAAGCGGCCTTCGGCGAAACCGGCAAATGCCGCATCCGAGGTGAAGCCGGCAAGCGCCTGTTCGCGGGTCACGGTTTCTTGCGGCAACCACCCGCCGAAAGGTTGTCCGGCGGCATCGGTGCGGCTGATGGCGGCGGCCATGCCTGCCCAGGGGTCGGCAGGTTCCACCGGCGAATCCGAGCCGAAAGCCAGCCTGCCGCCCGCCTTCAGCACAGAACGCCACGGATAGGCGCCCGCCAGCCGGTCCGGCCCCAGCCGCGCCTCGGCCATCAGCCGGTCCGAGGTCTGGTGGAGCGGCTGCATCGAGGCGATCACGCCGTGCTGGCCAAGCCGGGCAATATCGGCCGGATCGACGATTTGCGCGTGTTCGATCCGCCAGCGGCGATCACCCTTGTAGCTGGTCGATAGCTCCTCGATCGCGGCCAGCACTTCGGCATTGGCGGCATCGCCGATGGCGTGGATGGCGGTCTGGAAATTGTCCATCGCCGCGCGGCTCATCAGGTTGCGCAGTTGCGAGGGCGAGAGCAGCGGCAGCCCGCGGGTGCCGTGATCATCGGCATAGGGCGCCTTGAGGCTCGCCCCGCGCGATCCCAGCGCGCCATCAAGGAACAGCTTGATCCCGCCCATCCGCAGGCGGTCGCCATAGAGCCAGCCGGTCGGTTCCGGCCCGGCCATCAGTTCCAGCGTCTCGACCGAATCGGCATAGGACATGATGCGGACCTGCAAGCGCCCCTCGTCGCCCGCGCGGCGGAAGGTGGTCCAGTCCGCAGGCTTGGTGCCCATGTCGGCGACGGCGGTGACGCCCTTGGCCAGCATGACCTCCTGCGCAGCGGCGAAGGCGAGATCGCGGTCCTCGGGGCGCGGGGCGGGGACGACCTTGCCCACCAATTGCTGCGCATTGTCGACGAACACACCGGCAGGCGCGCCCTTGGCATCGCGGATGATCTTGCCGCCTGCCGGGTCCGGCGTCTTGGCGGTGACCCCCGCAGCGGTGATTGCCATCGTGTTGGCCCACTGCGCGTGATTATCCGCGCGTTCGAGCCACACCGGACGGTCGGATACCACCGCATCAAGCTCGGCCGCGGTCGGGAAGCGCCCGAGGCCCCACTTCTCCTGATTCCAGCCGCGCCCGATGATCCACGGGCGGCCGGGGTTCGCTTCGGCAAAGGCCTTGATCTTGCCGAGCGCATCTTCGAGCGAGGTGGTGCCCGAAAGGTCCAGCGTCAGCGCGGCAAAGCCCATGTCCATCACATGGACGTGCGCATCGATCATGCCCGGCAGCATCACCCGGCCCTCTGCGTCGAGGCGGTAATCAACTTGCGGGCGTTTGTCGCTGCGGGTCAGGACCTGCGTGATTGTGCCATTGTCATCGAACACGAGGCCGTTGAACCGCTTGACCTTGCCACTTTCGTCGATCGTCACACCATCGACATTGTCGACCAGTGTATCGGCAAGAGCGGGGGTCGCCATGGCGAGAGCGAAAACAGAGGCAAGGGCAATGCGCATGGCTATCCTCGGGCAGAACAGGGCAGGCCGCGTGCCTATCGCCTTCGCGCCCGATTGCCAACGTTCGCCCCGGCACAGAAATCCTTTCCCGCACAAATGCCGAGGAAGATTGCCCTTATGCGTCCGAGGCTCTAATCGCCTCGGCATTATGTCGACACAGCTTGCCGCATCGAACCCCAAGGGCGCCGCCGCCACCCCGGCCGACCTTACCCTCGACGACGTCCGCGCCGCCGCTGCGCGGATTGCCGGTTCGGTGGTCAACACCCCGATGATGCACTCGATCACCCTGTCGGAGATTACCGGCGCGGATATCTGGCTGAAGTTCGAGAACCTCCAGTTCACGGCCGCCTACAAAGAACGGGGGGCGCTGAATGCGCTGCTGCTGCTCACCGAGGAACAGCGCAGCCGCGGCGTGATCGCGGCCTCGGCGGGCAACCACAGCCAGGGCCTCAGCTACCACGGCACGCGCCTTGGCGTGCCGGTCACCATCGTCATGCCCAAACCCACACCGACGGTGAAGGTGATGCAAACCGAAAGCGTCGGCGGCAAGGTGGTGCTGGAAGGCGAGACCTTCGATGAAGCCTATGCCCATGCCCGCAAGCTTGAAGGCGAATTGGGGCTGACCTTCGTCCACCCCTTCGATGATCCTCATGTCGCGGCAGGGGCCGGCACGGTGGCGCTGGAAATGCTGGCCGTGAAGCCCGATCTCGATTGCATCGTGACGCCGATTGGCGGGGGCGGGCTGATCTCGGGGATGGCGACCGTCGCCAAGGCGATCAACCCTGCGATCGAAGTGGTGGGCGTGCAGGCCGGGCTTTTCCCGAGCATGTTCGACCGCATCAAGGGTGCCAACCTGCCTTGCGGCGGGGATACGCTGGCTGAGGGCATCGCGGTCAAGGTGCCGGGCGATTTCACCTCCAAGGTGATCGCCGAGAAGGTTGACGACATTCTGCTGGTTGATGAGCCTGCGCTGGAAAAGGCGGTGGCGCTGCTGTTGCAGATTGAAAAGACCGTGGTTGAAGGCGCGGGCGCGGCGGGGCTGGCGGCGGTGCTGCGCAATCCGGCGCGGTTTGCGGGCAAGACCATTGGCCTGGCGCTGTGCGGCGGCAATATCGACACGCGGTTGCTCGCCAATGTGCTGCTGCGCGATCTGGCCCGGCAAGGCCGCCTCGCGCGGCTGCGCATCACGCTGCAGGACCGCCCCGGCGCCCTGTTCCGGGTGATGCGCCTGTTTGACGAGCACAACGTCAACATCATCGAAATCTATCACCAGCGCATCTTCACCACGCTGCCGGCCAAGGGGCTGATCACCGATATCGAATGCGAGGCCCGCGACGCCGAGCAGGTCGATCGGCTGGTCGAGGGCCTGCGCGCCAATGGCTATTCGGTGCAGCTGGTCGAACTGGGCTGATTTTCCGCGACATTTCGTGACGCAAGGCGGGGCATTTGTCCCGCTTTGCACCATTGCGGGCGCGCTTTTGCGGCGGGCTGCGCAGGGCTGCGTCGATTTCGCGTCATTTTCATGGTTAAGGGACTTTTACCGGAGCGAAGGTGTAGGCATAAGATTTTCTTAACACTTAGCCCACCCCCGCGACTCACCCGTCTTCTTAGGCGCACGAAGGACAGGCCCCACCCGTGACGGCACCGATCCGCTTCCCCCGTTTCTTCGTGACCAGCCCCGCGCCGTGCCCCTATCTGCCGGGCCGGAGCGAGCGCAAGGTGTTCACCGAACTCAAGGGGCCGCATGCTGACCAGTTGAACGAGGCGCTCGGCCGCATCGGTTTCCGCCGCAGCCAGACGGTCGCCTATCGTCCGTCCTGCCTCGATTGTCAGGCCTGTGTGTCGGTGCGGGTGGTGGCTGGCAAGTTCCAGCCTTCATCGACGCAGAAGCGCGAGCTGAAGCGGGGCAGCGATATCATTGTCACCGAATGCCGCCCGTGGGCGACGGATGAGCAGTTCGAACTGCTCGCCCGCTATCTCGGCCAGCGCCACCCCGATGGCGGGATGTCGGCCATGGACGAGCTCGATTATGCCGACATGATCGAACATACCCCGGTCAGCACGGTGGTGACAGAATATCGCGAACCCGGCCCGAACGGCCAGCCGGGCCGCCTGATCGGTGCCTGCCTGACCGACCGCCAGGCTGATGGCCTGTCGATGATCTATTCCTTCTACGATCCTGACCACCCGACCCGTGTTGGCTTGGGTAACTTTATTATCCTCGATCATATCCGCCGCGCCGCGGCTGAGGCATTGCCTTACGTCTATCTCGGTTACTGGGTCGAAGGCAGTCCGCGCATGCAATACAAGGTTCGCTATCGCCCGCTGGAGCGGCTGACGCGCGAAGGCTGGCAGTTGATGGAAGAGCGCGAGCAGCACGGCCTGATCGCCGCCGCAACGGCGCCGCGCCGGGTGGCTGAGGAAAGCCTTGCCGGTGCGCGGGGCAAGGATGGCCAGCCTGTCAAGTTTCCCGCGACCTGAACGGCGGCTTCCGCTCGGGCTCGCCATTGCCGCAGGATTGAGTCAGACCGCGCTGGCGCTGACCGGCACTCCGGCCGCCGCCGCTGCCTTGGTGCAGGCGCCGCCCGCACAGGACAAGCAAGGTGGTGAGGCAGATGCGGTCGCAGCGCCTGCGCCGGCGGCTCCGCCTGTAACCCCGCCCGAACCCGAGCCGGTACCGGACTCGCTCGATGAACTCGTTCCCGAGGCCGCGCTTGCCGATCCGGAAGGGTGGGCAGCGGGCGGAGTGGCGGATTCGTCGCCGGTGGTGGAGCCTGAAGACCTGCTCGCCGCCACGCCCGATCCCGTGTTCGACGCGGCTTTTGCAGGGCTGGGCGGCGAAGGGGTGGCGGACGACGAGCTTGGTGCCTTGGCCGATCTCGCCATTGCCGAACCCGAGCCGCTTGCCCCTGATCCCGAACTTGAAGCCCTTGCCAGCATTGCGGCGCCAACCATGGCTGCGTTGCCCGAACTCGCTGAAACGCGGATCGGCAGCACACTGGTGCTCGCGCTTCCCGCTGCGCCCGATGCCTTCCCCGAAAAGGATGAGTTTGTCGGGCGCTTCAAGGATCTCTCCACCCTGCGCGCGCTCGATGATGGCGAGGAATCCGCCCCGCAGGTCGCCGCCCGCGCACGGGCCGATCAGGAATTGCTCGGCGATATTCTGCGAAACTACGGCTATTACAGCGGCGAAGTGGTGCGCCAGCTTTCGGGTGGCCGCCGCGCCGGCGATGCCAACGAGGCCGAAGCCGAGGACGCCGCACAGGCCGCCTCGCGCGAGCCGAGTGTGCGCTTCGATATCCTGCCGGGGCCGCGTTACAGGTTTGGACGGATCGATCTGGGCGCGCTGCCTGCGCTGCCCGAGCCTGACGCCAGCCGCTTGATCGCCGCTTTCGGCATCCAGCCGGGCGATCCGCTCTATGCCGACCGGATCGTGGAACGCGAGCTGGAACTGCGCGTGGCGCTGGGCGAAAGCGGCTATCCCTTTGCCGCGGTGGCCGAACCGGAACTGCTGATCGATCATGCCCGCGAAGAGGGTGACCTCTCGCTCGACGTTGAACCCAAGGGCAAATATGTCTTCGGCGAAGTCGTCAGCGGTGATCCGCGCTTCCTGTCGGGCCGGCACCTTGCCGAGATCGCCCGGTTCGAGCGCGGCGACACCTTCCAGCAGAGCCTTGAGACCGACCTGCGCCGGGCGGTGATCGCCACCGGCCTTGTTTCCAGCGTCACTGTCACCCCGCGCGAAACCCGTGCGCCGCAGGACGGCCGCCCGGGCGAGGTCGCGCTCGATGTCGAGATGGAGCGCGCGCCGCTCAGGACCATCGCGGGCGCCATCGGCTACGGCACCGAGGACGGCTTCAAGGTGGAGGGCCGCTGGGAACACCGCAACCTCTTCCCGCCCGAGGGCGCGCTGCGCTTGCGCGGCATCCTCGGCACGCGCGAGGTGCTTGGCAGCGTCGGCGTGCGGCGTAACAACTTCCTCGGGCGCGATCAGGTGCTCACTGTCGATCTGTTCGCCAGCGATATCACCACGCAGGCGGTGGATTCGCGCGGCGGCGGGATGCGGGCGACGTTCGAGAAAGTGTCCAACATCCTGTTCCAGAAGCCGGTCAGCTGGCAGATCGGCGGCGAGCTGCTCTATACCGACGAACGCAACCGAAATGTCCGCATTGCACCGGGCGCGGTTTTGCCGCGCAGGGCCTATCTGATCGGCGGGCTGTTCGGCAGCGTCACCCTCGATGCGAGCGACGATCTGCTCGACCCGTCCGAGGGCTGGCGCACCACCTTGTTCCTCGCGCCGGAGGTTTCGCGGCAGGGCGGGGCGCAGAGCTTCTATCTGCGCGCCCAGGCCGATGCGAGTTACTACCAATCCTTTGGCGAGCTGACCTTGGCGGGCCGGGTGCGCGCCGCGACAATTCAGGGAGCCGGGATTGACGCCATCGCGCCATCCCGCAGGCTCTATGGCGGCGGCGGCGCATCGGTGCGCGGCTACGGCTTTCAGGGTGTCGGCCCGCGCGATACGCTTGGCAACCCGACGGGCGGGGCCTCGCTGGTCGAATTCGCGCTCGAAGCCCGCATTCCGACCCCGCTGTTCGATGGTGCGATTGAGGTCGTGCCCTTCATCGATGGCGGCTCGGTGGCGCGCGGCTCCACCCCCGATTTTGACGAGATCCGCTTCGGGGCAGGCGTGGGCATCCGCTACAAGACCACCTTTGGCCCGATCCGCGTCGATGTCGCCGCGCCGCTGAACCCGACCGCCTTTGATAGTCCGGTGGTGGTCTATGTCAGCCTGGGTCAGGCGTTCTGATGGCGGAGGGGGCGCAGAGCAACGTCGCGCCACGCGCGCCCGCCGGGCGGCGATGGAGCAAGCGGGGGGGCAAGTGGGCCGGCTGGGCGCTCGGGCTGCTGCTTGCGCCTTTCCTGCTGGCCGCACTGTTCTTCGCCACCCCGATCGGCAAACGCTTCATCACCGATCAAATCGCGGCGGCGGCCCCGGCTTCGGGCCTGCGGTTCACCGTTGGCCGGATCGAGGGCGATATCTACGGGCAGGCGGTGCTGCGCAGCGTCACGGTCAGCGACCCGAAGGGCGCTTTCCTCACGATCCCCGAAGTGCGGCTCGATTGGCGCCCGCTGAACTGGCTGTCGAGCGGGCTCGATATCCGCGAACTCACCGCGCGGCGCGGGCGGCTGACGCGGTTGCCCGAATTGCTGCCCGGCGATCCCGATGCGCCCCTGCTGCCCGATTTCGATATCCGCATCGACAAGCTGGTGATCGAGGATCTGGTGATCGCCAAGGGCCTCGCCACGCCGCGGGACGAGCGGGCGAACCTCACCGCCAAGGTTGATATTCGTGAAGGCCGTGCGCTGATTGACGCCAAGGGGCGGCTGGGCGCGCGCGATCGCTTCACGCTGCTGCTCGATGCCGAACCTGATGGCGACCGGTTCGAACTGGCAGGCGATGCGCTGGCGCCGGCTGGCGGCGTGCTGGCAGGGCTGGCGGGGCTAGATCAGGGCTATGCGGCGCGGATCGTGGGCGACGGGACGTGGGCGAAGTGGCGCGGGGCAGCCGTGGCGCGGCGGATCGGCGCGCCGGGCGAGCGTCCTGTTGCCGCCTTCCGCATCGCCAATGACGCCGGGAAATACGGAGTGCTCGGCCAATTGCGCAGCGGTCTGGAGCAAGAGACCATCCTCGGCCGCGCGTTGGGCGAGACGACCTCTCTGGCCGCCAGCTTCACGCTGGAAAGCAGTGTGATCGAGGGCCGCGCTGCCGCCGTGTCGCGCGCGCTCGATCTGCGCGCGGCCGGAAGCGCCGATCTGGCCGACAACATTGTTGACGGCGCGCGGGTGCGCTTGGGCCTGCGCGATCCGGACCTGTTCGGGCCCAGCCTCAAGATCGAGGGCGGGACGCTGGCGGCGAGCCTTACCGGAGCCTTCGATGATCTTGGCATCAAGCATGAAATCGCAGTCGCCCGGCTGACCGCTTCGGGGGTCACCGCTACGGGCCTCGCCCAGCAAGGCAGCGCCCGGCTGGACGGCGCGGTGCTAAGCCTGCCGCTCGCCCTGACTGCCGAGCGCCTCACGACCGGCATAGCGCAGGCCGATCCGCGGCTGGTCAAGGGGCGGGCCACCGGCCTCCTCACCTATGACTTCGCGCGCGGCTGGCTGGCGGCTGATCGCGCCGCGATCACCTTCCCGGGCCTTGAGGCGACGCTTTCCTTGCAGGGCGATATCCCCGCCGGGGCCTATGCCATCGCCGGGCCTGTTACGGCGCAGCGGCTCAAGGTCGATGGCGCGGGCGAGGTTACTGCCAACGCCAAGATCCTCGCCAAGTTCGGCCCCCAGGTGCCGTGGAGCCTGCGCGCCAATCTTGCCGGTGTGCTGAGCCGGATCGGCAATGCCACGATCGTCAACCTTGCAGGCGAACAGATACGCTTCAAGGGCGAGCTTGGGATGGGCGCAGGCCAGCCGATCATTTTCCGCAACACCACGATCACTGCCCCGCGCCTCACCGCGCGGCTCGACAGCAAGGTAGTGACCGGCGGCGGTGGGTTGCGCACCGTGCTGGCCGGCAGCGGGCGGCAGGCACAATATGGCCCCTTCCGCTTCGATGCCGAGATCGCCGGCGATGGCCCGCGCGCGGTGCTGGTGCTGGCGGATCCCTATCCGGCGGCCGGCCTCAAGGACGTGCGCATCGCGCTCGCCCCCAGCAAGGAAGGCTTCGGGCTGGATGTCGAAGGGCAATCCTTGCTCGGGCCGTTCGACGGCGCGCTGGAGCTGTTCCTGCCCGAGAACGCGCCGACCCGGATCGCGATCAATCGCCTCGACGTCTACAAGACCAACGTGACAGGCGAGGTGACGCTGCGCGATGAAGGCATCGCAGGTGATCTCAGGCTGGCGGGTGGCGGGGTCAATGGCACGCTGGCCTTCCGCCCGCAGCAGAACGGTGAAATCGGCTTTGCGGTGGATCTGGCGGCGCGCGATGCGAGCTTTGGCGGGGCAACCCCGATCACCATTGCCCGCGCGGATATCACCGCCACCGGGCGCTATGCCGATGGCAGCGCCAGCCTCGATGCCGATATCACTGCATCCGGCTTCGAATATGGCGGGCTCAGCTTGGCCAACCTCTCTGCCAAGGCGGCCATCGCCGGCGGGCGGGGGAAGGTCACGGGAACAGTCTCGGGCCGCCGGGCTGACCGCTTCGCGCTCAATTTTGACGCCAATGTTTCGCCCTCGCAGATCGCTGCCGTGGCGCGCGGGCAATATGGCAATGCCCAAATTACCATGCCGCGCCGCGCGGTGCTGACCGCCAACGAGAGCGGCGGCGGCTGGAACCTTGCGCCCACGCAGATCGGTTTCGGCGGCGGCTTTGCCATCGCCCGCGGCAGCTTTGGCGCAGGCAGCACTGCGCTGGAACTGAAGCTTGCCAGAATGCCGCTCAGATTGCTCGATCTGGCGGGCGCGGACCTGGGTTTGGGCGGGCGGCTGACAGGGATTATCGATTACCGCCAGACCGGCCGCGCGCCTCCGACAGCGCGCGCCCGCGGACGGATCGATCGCTTCAGCCGGGCCGGGCTGGTGCTGTCGTCCAAGCCCATCAATGTGGTCGGCGTTGTCGATCTGCGCGCTGACCGCATGACCGCCGCCGCGCGCCTGTTCGAAGGTGATGCGCGGCGCGGCGATGTGTCATTGGCGATTACCGGCCTTGCTCCTGATGGCGCGGTGGGCGAGCGTTTGTCGCGCGGTCGGCTCGGGGCGCGGCTGGCCTTTGATGGCGCAGCTGAGACCCTGTGGCGGCTCGCGGCGGTCGAAGCCTTCGATCTCGCTGGCCCGGTCAGGATCGCGGCCCGCGCCACCGGCACGCTCGCCGATCCGCGCATCACCGGAACGGTCGCCAGCGATGATCTGACAGTGCAGAGCGCGCTCACCGGCACGCGTATCACCAAGGTCAAGGCGCGCGGGAGGTTTGCCGGATCGCGGCTCGAACTGGTGAGCTTTGCCGGGCAGACGGCGGGCGGCGGCACTGTGAGCGGCAGCGGCACGGTCGATCTGGCGCAGATGGGCGGCGGGCGCGGCCCCTCGGTCGATCTGCGCGCTGCGGTGAAAGGCGCGCGGCTGCTCGATGCCAATGGTTTGGCTGCGACGATCACGGGGCCCTTGCGGATCATCTCCAGCGGCCTTGGCGGCACGATTGCGGGCCGGGTCACAATTGACCGTGCGCGATGGGCGCTAGGGCGGGCGGCCGAAGACAATGCCCTGCCGCGCATCGCCACGCGCGAGATCAATGGCGAGGATCGCAGCGCCCGCACGCAGGTGTCCGCGCGCGACACGGCGTGGCGGTACCTCGTCAACGCCTCCGCGCCGAACCGGGTGGCGGTGGAAGGGCTGGGACTGGAGAGCGAATGGGGCATAGATATCGCCCTGCGCGGCACAGTTGCTGACCCCCGGATCGGCGGCACCGCCCGGCTGGTGCGGGGCGATTATACCTTCGCTGGCACCCGTTTCGAGCTGACCCGCGGGCGCATCCTGTTTGATGTCGGCGAACCGATCAATCCGCGGCTCGATGTGCTTGCCGAGACATCGAAGAACGGCACCAATGTCGACATTGCGATCACCGGCAACGCGCAGTCGCCCAGCATTGCCTTCTCCAGCGATCCGGCCTTGCCAGAGGAGGAGATCCTCGCCCGGCTGCTGTTCGGCGGGTCGGTCACCTCGCTTTCGGCGACCGATGCGGTGCAGCTGGCGGCGGCGTTGGCAGCCCTGCAAGGCGGGGGCGGGGGGCTCGATCCGATCGGCACCCTGCGGCGGTCAATCGGGCTCGACCAGCTGCGCATCGTCAGCGCCGATCCGCTGACGGGGCGGCAGACGGGTATCGCGATCGGCAAGAACATCACGCGCAATATCTATGTCGAACTGGTGACCGACGGACGCGGCTACAGCGCAACGCAGGTCGAATACCGGATCACGAGCTGGCTCGCGCTGCTCGGCACGGTATCGACCATCGGGCGCGATTCGGTGCTGGTGCAGGTGTCGCGCGACTACTGACTAAGCGAGATATAGCTCCGTCTCCGCCGCTCGCCGGCGCACCAGACCCTGCAAAACACGCCCTCCGGCCCGATTCCAACGGGCGAATTCGCGCGCGGCCCCGGCGTGATCGCCCGCCACGTGCCGCCGCGTCAGGGTCGCGCGGGCAATCGCTCCGGTGTTGTAGTGGAAGCTGACCATCGCATCGAACTGGCTCTGCGTGGTCAGCGCGCCGCCGATGGCGGCGGCGACGTCGGCGGCGTAGCGGACGAGATCCTCGGCCAACCGCGCGTCGCATTGCGCCTGCGTCCAGCGGGTGCCGGGGCTAATCATGCCGCCGTTGAAACGGTCCGCGCCGGTTGCACCCCAGCCGATTGTCCACGGCGCACCGCCCGTGCCGGGATCGGGATAGGCCTCGATCAGTCCGTCAGGCCGCAGCCGCGCGCAGCCCTCGAAACGTTTGATGAGCGCAATCCCCGCAGCGCCGATCTGGCGCGGCGTAGATGGGCGCGCGCTGCCCGGCAGGACGGCAAGCCGCCGCATAATCGTAAGCAGCGAGGTCGATGGCTGGGTGGTCATGGGGCGGCCTCCGTGTGGCAGGTGAGGCGCGGCGATTGAGCAGGATTTGCGTGAGTAGGAAAACGGATTCTCGCAGGGTGACAAGCATTCTTGACTGACAAGAGTTCTTGTCTGTAAAGAGCTCTTGTCAGAAGCGCAGTTTGCCTGACTCGCTGGCGAAGCTGCATTCATGGGAAGCCCCGTTGGAAAACCGTCTGAAACATTATCGCGAGGAACAGGGCTGGAGCCAGGGCGAACTGGCCCGGCGGCTGGGCGTGTCGCGGCAGACGATCAACGCGGTCGAGACCGACAAGTATGATCCCTCGTTGCCCCTCGCGCTGCGCATGGCGCGGCTGTTCAAGGTGGCGGTGCCGGATCTGTTCATCGATCATTGGGAGCCGGAAGACTGATGACGCAAGACAATTCCCCCGCGGCCCCGCGCTGGGTGCGCAAGCTCTTGATCCCGGGCCTGATCGGCGCGGTGGCGGGCTTTGCCGCAAGCATGGCCATGATGCGCTTCATCGACAGCAGCACGGTTGGCGGGCTAGGCAAATCCGCTACGATCGCCGCGCTGATAGCGGTGCTTTATGCGGTTGTCGGCATCGGTGTCGGGCTGGGAGCAGCCAGCCCCAAGGCGGGGGCGCGGTTCCTGAATGTCGAGGATGCGGACGAACTGAGCGAGCAGAAGAAGGTGTTGACCCTGTCGGGCGCGGCGATGACGCTATGGGGGGTGAGCCTGTTCGCCCTCGCGCTGGCCGCGCCAGAAGGGCCGTTGCCGCAAACGGCCGCGCTTGTGGCGGCCGTGACCGGTCTGGCGATTGGCGGCGTATTGTCGGTTTGGGCCCACCGCGCCTCTGACGAGTTGATGCGGGCGATCAACCTTGAGGCCGGATCGCTGAGTTACGGGTTGGTGGTGCTGGTGGGTGGCGGCTGGGCGCTGCTTGCGCACCTTGGCTTTGCTGATGCACCTGTCCCGCTCGACTGGCTGAGCCTGTTCTATGTGCTGGTGTTGCTCGCCAGCTTCATTGTGGTCGGCCGGCGCGGGATGCTGAAGCCGCGTTAAGCCTTGTGCAAAGCGGGTAACGAAAAGGGGGCGCCCGCCGGCTGGCGAGCGCCCCCTTTCTTGTGCCTTTCAGCAGCGATCAGAAGCGCCAGGTGGCCCCGGCGCGGACGACCTGCGCATCGGCACTGGTGCGGCCGATAGTGGTGTCGACCGCCACGTTCATCTGCAGCGGCCCGGTGCCAAAGGTCGCATTCACGCCGACTTCGCCCCAGGTGTGATCCGCCTTGTCGAGCACGAAGTTGGCGCTCGGGCCCGTGCCTTGTACGAAGTTGGCGCCGAGCAGCTGCGGGCCGTCCTCGAACTCCCACACGAACTGGGCGTTGGCGTTGATCGCAACCGACTTGCCCTGCTTCTCGTAGCCAAAGCCGAAGCGGGCCTGCTTGCTCTCGAAGGTGTCGCGCTGCATTGCCAGACCGAGGGTGCCCCCGGTTTCGCGCACGGTCGACAGGTTGACGCTCGCATAGCGTGCCTCGATGCCCGGCGAGATCGTGCCGATGCTGCTGGTCAGATCGTAGGAGAGACCCAGAGCACCAGAAACCAGACGATCGTCCGAGTTGGACTGGAGCATCTGGCCGCCGTTCAGGAACTGCACGCGGCGCACGGTGTCAAAGCCCATGCTGCCCATGCTGATCTGGCCATCGATCACCGGACCGTTGGTGATCGCGTGGCGCACATAGAGCGAGGCAGCATAGGTGTCGCTTTCAACCCGCTGGTCAAGCGGCGTGCTGGCATCGAGCGAGCTGAAGAAGCCCGAAATCCCGATCATGGTGTTGTCGTCGGGATAGAACTCGAGGCCGCTGGTCAGGTAGAAGCCGTCAACCGCGGTGGGGGTCGTGATCAGCTGGCCGGCCACGGTGGTCCCGCGGGTGTAGCCCGGCATCGAAGCGACATCGCCGAACACCAGACCGCCGGCCGCGAAGATCGCGACGTTATCGGGCAGGTTGGCTTCCTTGATCTCGGTTTCGCCCTGACCTTCGGCCATGCCCATCATATTGCCGCCCATCGGCTGCATACCGGGCGTCATGCTCATCTGAGCCATTTCGAGCGGACGGCCAGTGATCGCGATCTTGCCCCCGGCCCGCGACTTGTCCGCTTCGCGCAGGCGCGCGGCGTTGAAGTTCTGGAGCACGTTGACCGCCTGTCCCGCGAGCGAGCGCACGGCCTGTTCGTTGACCGGCGCCAGACCGCTGAAGGTGTTGCGGATGACGTCCGTCGTCGCGAAGTCGAGCCCGTAAAGCCCGGCCAGCGCCGCCGTGGAGCGGTTCTGGTCGAACAGCTGGGCATAGGCCACCTGGGTCGTATCGGCGCGGTCGATCACCGTCGTGTAGCTCGCCGCATTGACCTGCATCAGCACCGCGTTGGGCTGGTAGATGAAGCTCTGCGAGAGGATCGGCGAGATCGTACGGGCGGTGAAGGTGCCGGTGACGCCGCCGGTGGCGGTCACGATGGTGTAGCGTTCACCCAGACCGTTGACGCGCTGGGTGACACCGGTGCCGAGGCTCACGATGCCGCCAACATTGGCAAGGCCATTCACCGCGATCCGGTCGGCTGCCGTGCCGGTGCCGAGGTCGACGAGGAAGTTCGTGCCCGATGCCAGAACCGCGTTGCCATTGATGGTCAACGTGCCGGTCGTGCCCATGGTGGCCGGCGAGATGGTCCCGGCGATGCTGGTGAGGAACGGCGCAGTGATGCTGCCCGTGCCTTCGAGCATCCCGGAGAACAGCGAGTAATCACCGATCGAGGTGATGGCGCCATTGACGTTCACCCGGCCGCCGAACTGGTTGATGTCGATCAGCGAGTTCAGCCTGCCAGCCGCGCCGACCGTCAGGCCGGCGGTGCCGCGCACGGTCAGCCGGTCGATGGTGACGTTGCTGCTGAGCGTCGTCGTGCCTGCGTTGGCCAGCGTCACGTCGAAGTAACGGGCCGCCACGCGCCGCGCCGGATCGGCGCTGACGACGGGGTTGACGTTGTTCGGCACGAAGCCCGTGGCGCCGACCAGTCCGTTTGCCAGCGTTGCGGCAGGCAGGGCCGGGGCGACGTTCTGCGGTGCTTCTTCCGAAATCATCGCGGTCCCGCTGATGGCCACGTCTTCAGCCGTGCCGAGCGAGTTGGCGGTGCCGACGGCCAGATCGAAGGTGGCAACACCGGGAGCCGAAGCATCTTCGGCGGTCAGGTCAAAGGTGGCAACACCCGGAACTGCGGCGTCCTGCACGGACAGCCCGCTGCGGCCCGCTGAGGCTGCACCCGCTTCGGTGTCCTCGCCGGCCTGCGGAACCACCGCGAAGCCGGCCATGTTGTCCACGCTCGTGGCTACCGCCGGTCGCGGGCTGGTGTCGGTCACCACGCCAGTGCGGGTGTCGACGCAAACATCGCCCGGTGCTTCAAACTCTACGCAAACAGCGCCCCAATCGCCGCCCGTGCCATTCAGGCCGAGTTCGGGCGTGGTCGGCAGGCCGTTGACGATCCGGCCGGTGCTGTCGATCACCCGGTAATTGGGATCAAGCGTGGTCTGCCAGCGGGTCGCATCTTCCCAGTTGCCATCACCGGCGTTGGCGGTGACGTAACGATACGGGTTGTTCGCAACAACATACTGCCAGAACAGCGACAGCGGCTGGTAGAAGCTGGTGGTGCCGAGCGTGCCGAACGGCTGGGGGCCGAAGAAGCGCGAACCGCCCGAAAGCACGCCGATCACGAGGTTTTCATTGGTGATGGGGTTGCGCCCGCCACCGGTCAGCACCAGCGGACCGCCCGAATCGCCCGGCGCGGTGGTGCCTTCGTTCGGCAGCGCATTGTCGCGGTGGACGTTGATGTCGAACTGCGCCTGACGGCGCTGCGAATCGAAGTCGATCTGGTAGAGGTTCTGCGTCAGCGTGCCGGGATTGTTGAACAGCACGGCATTGCGATCCGCCAGCGACATGAAGCCGCCGAGCATGTTCTCTGCCGAGCGGCGGCGCCAGTCGACGCCGGTCGGGCCGGTCAGCGCGCTGCCGGTGTTGCCATAGCCCACGATGTTGACGTGGTATCCGGTGCCCAGCACAGGATCGATCGTTGCGGGCGCCGGAAGGGTGCTGAACAGCATGGCCCAGGTCGGGATGCGGGCGGCAGGGGTATCCAGCGTGGCGATCGCGATGTCGGCCTCGATGAAGCCGAGAGCGCCCGGGTTCTGCACCGAGCGGCTATCCCAGGCGATGCTGTTGACGTTGAACACCGACAGCGCAGTGTTGGTCCGGTTATTGGTGAACCAGTTCTGCACGCCCGGCAGGCTGTTGACGTTGAACGAGACTGCCGCACGCACGGTGGTGCCGTCATAGGCGGTTTGGGGGCGGGTGTTGACGCAGTGCGCGGCAAACAGGACCGTGCGCGGATTGATCAGCGTCGCGGTGCAGATGCCCACGCCGCCCTGGCCGACCGTATTGGTCACGATCACGCCGACGCCGCGGAAGGTATCGGCATTGTCGACGATATCGGCAGGCGTCCGGTTTTCGTTCGGGATCACCGCGAGTGCGGGAGTTGCGGCCACGGCCATCGAAAGGGCGGCGAGGCCCGTGCCGGCCAGCAGGAGGCGGCGCGGAGCAAGCGAGATGCTCATCTGTGTTTCTCTCCATTGGGATCGGCCGAGAGGGTCGGCCAAGGTGGAGCAGATTAGCCGCATAAGACGTTATATCAATTGGGATCAGCCCCGGTTCTTGAAAAGTGCGGCAAGCGTTGCGCAAATGCCTCATATCGCAACAACAACAACGCTGAACGGGGTCTCCTTGCCGCTCCATCGGCCTCCCGCCATCCGGTTCGCAGTAAGCCTCTTCCCGTCAATGGACCCCCACAATGGAAAAGGGGCGAGAGGATTGCTCCTCCCGCCCCTTTGCTCGGTTTGGCTGTGAGGCCGGATTACATCGAGTAATACATATCGAATTCGACCGGGCACGGCGTGGTTTCGGTGCGAATCACCTCTTCCCACTTCAGCTCGCAATAGGAATCGATCTGATCCTTGGTGAACACGTCACCCTTGAGCAGGAATTCGTAATCGGCAGCCAGCGAATCCAGCGCCTCACGCAGCGAGCCGCAAACGGTTGGCACTTCGGCGAGTTCGGCCGGCGGCAGATCGTAGAGGTTCTTGTCCATCGCTTCGCCCGGGTGGATCTTGTTCTCGATCCCGTCGAGACCCGCCATCAGCAGCGCCGAGTAGCACAGATAGGGGTTGGCCATGGCATCGGGGAAGCGGAACTCGACGCGCTTGGCCTTGTCGCCCGCACCGTAAGGAATGCGGCAAGAGGCCGAACGGTTGCGGGCCGAATAGGCCAGCAGCACAGGCGCTTCGAAGCCCGGCACCAGACGCTTGTAGCTGTTGGTGGTCGGGTTGGTGAAGGCGTTCAGCGCCTTGGCGTGCTTGATGACGCCGCCGATGAAGTAGAGGCACATTTCCGAAAGACCGGCATATTCATTGCCGGCAAACATCGGCTTGCCTTCCTTCCAGATCGAGATGTGCGTGTGCATCCCCGAGCCGTTATCGGCCTTGATCGGCTTGGGCATGAAGGTCGCGGTCTTGCCGTAGGCATGGGCGACCTGGTGCACGACATACTTGTAGATCTGCATCCGGTCAGCGGTTTGCACCAGCGTCCCGAAGGTCAGACCCAGTTCGTGCTGGGCAGCGGCGACTTCGTGGTGGTGCTTGTCGCAGGGCAGGCCCATTTCGAGCATGGTGGTGACCATCTCGCCGCGGATGTCGACGGCAGAGTCGACCGGCGCGACCGGGAAGTAACCGCCCTTGGCACGCGGGCGGTGGCCCATGTTGCCGCCTTCGTATTCCTTGCTGGTGTTGCCCGGCAGTTCGATATCGTCAATCGCGAAGCCCGAACCGGCATAGCCGTCTTCAAAGCGCACGTCATCGAACATGAAGAACTCGGCTTCGGGGCCGACATAGACCGTGTCACCAAGGCCGGTCGACTTGAGATAGGCCTCCGCGCGCTTGGCGGTGGTGCGCGGGTCGCGCGAATACCAGTCACCGGTCGAAGGCTCGACGATGTCGCAGTTGATAATCAGCATCGGCGTGGCGCTGAACGGATCGACCCAGGTTTCCGTGAGGTCGGGCTTCAGGATCATGTCGGATTCGTTGATGACCTTCCAGCCGGCAATCGACGAACCGTCGAACATTAGGCCGTCTTCAAGCTCGTCCTCGCCCATGACGCTGGCGACCATGGTGAGGTGCTGCCACTTGCCCTTGGGATCGGTGAAGCGCAGATCGACCCACTCGATTTCCTCGTCCTTGATCTTCTTCAGGACGTCTTTCGCTTTCGACATTCGGTATTGCCTCCAAGATTATCTGTTGTCAGCCCGCCCGATTTGACTGTGTTCGGGGCAGGCAGGAGAGGGTGGGAAATCAGATCGCGTCGTCGTTGGTTTCGCCGGTGCGGATCCGCAGTGCGCTTTCAATCGCGGTGACAAAGATTTTGCCATCGCCGATGCGGCCGGTCTGGGCGGCGGACGCGATCGCTTCGACCACGCGTTCAGCCTGATCGTCAGCCACGACCACTTCGAGCTTCACCTTGGGCAGGAAGTCGACGACATATTCTGCGCCGCGGTATAGTTCGGTATGGCCCTTCTGACGGCCGAAGCCCTTGGCCTCGGTCACGGTGATGCCGGACACGCCGATTTCGTGCAGCGCCTCCTTCACCTCGTCGAGCTTGAAGGGTTTGATGATCGCTTCGATCTTTTTCACGTCGTTCCCATCCGGTTGGCCCGTCCGCGCCTGGCTGATTGCTGGCCAATTCGTAACAAGAACCGTGCCAAGCTGTGTAATTGGTGGCTGCGAACGATCCTTGCCGCTTGGAGACTCAAGGGGACGGATGTCTTTCGCCGGTGGGGCTCGGTTAGCAACATAATGGTGCACCGCGCAATGGGTGCACAGCATCTGATCGGGACTTGCCTAAATTTTAAGCAAATCTGCGAAGATTATAAGCGAAGACCCGTAGTCTCGGGCAATCCGCACATGATATTGAGGTTCTGGATTGCGGCCCCGGACGCACCTTTGCCGAGGTTGTCGAGGCGGGCGATCAGGCGCGCCTGCGTGCCGTCGGCGCTGGGGCAGACATGCAGCGCAAGCCCGTCCCACGGCGCGGCAGAACGCAGCAGCAGCAACTCGGCAGGCGCGGGCGCGAGCGGCTCGACCGTGACGAACGGGCTGCCCGTGAAATGCGCCGCCAGCGCGGCATCGAGCGCCTCGGCGCGCGGCTGTCCGGGCAGCGCGGCGAGCGGCAGCGGTACGTCCACCACCATCCCGCGATGTGCAGGGATCACGCTGGGGGAGAACACCGGCTGGTGGGAAAGGCCGGCATAGGCCTGCATCTCGGCCAGATGCTTGTGCCCCAGCTGCAAGCCATAGGCGCGAAACGCGATATCGTGATCAGCTTCGAAGCGGTCGATCAGCGCATTGCCGCCGCCGGAATAACCGCTCACGGCGTTGACGCTGTAGGGCCATTCTGCGGGCAACAGCCCGTCGCGCACCAGCGGCGCGATGAGGGCGAGGAAGCCGGTCGGGTAGCAGCCCGGGTTGCTGACGAACCGCGCATTGGCGATCGCGTCACGCCCGATGATTTCGGGAAAACCATAGGTCCAGCCCTCCGCCACGCGGTGCGCGCTGGAGGCGTCGATGATGCGGGTGTCGGAGCCTGCGGCCAGCTTCACCGCCTCTTTCGCGGCTTCGTCAGGCAGGCACAGGATCGCGATATCGGCCGCATGGAGCGCGTCCCGGCGGGCGGCTTCGTCCTTGCGCTGGGCATTGTCGAGCAGCAGCAGCTCGAATTCGCTACGCCCTTGCAAACGTTCACGGATTTCAAGGCCCGTGGTGCCTGCCGCACCGTCGATGAACAGGCGGATCGTCACCGCGCGTCAGGCCTCGGCAGGAGCGAGTTCGCTCGCCCGGCACCAGCCGGATGGCCCCTGCGGCCCCGGGCAGCCCCACACCCATTCGCCTGCAACATCGAGCAGTTCGAACCGGCTTTCGGCGGCAAGTTGCACGAACACCTCGGCATCGGCGCGGGGGGTGAGCCGCAGCCCGGCACCCGCCGCGCCTACGGCATGAACATGCGGGATGACATAATGCGCGGCAAGATGCGTGCCGGCCAGCGCCATATGCGCCAGATCGCCGCGCAAGGGCAGCGTGCCGGGCGCCGGCTTTTCCACCGGGCCCTTAAGACCCAGCACGCCCTGAGGCACGGCATAATCGGGGTTGTCGCGCGTCGCGCCGCTCATCGGTGTGTCACAAGCCTTTGGTCAAACCCCCGCGACCTCTCCCCGGGGCGCGGCGTGGCAGGCCCGTTAGCGCCAAGTCGGCCCAGGAGCAAGCTTAGCCGCCGTAACGGGCGCGGATCGCGTGCCATGAGGCCCTGAGGCCCAGCCCGCGTCCGCCGCGCGCGCGGCCGGGCTTGCCCGCCGGCATCCAGGCGAAGGTGTCAAAGTGCACCCAGTCGATCCCCTCTCCCACGAAGCGATCAAGGAACAGCCCCGCCACGCTCGCACCTGCAAAGGGCGTGGCGGACGAGTTCGCCATATCGGCCACATCCGAGGCGAGGTATTCGCGGTAGGCCTCGTGCAGCGGCAATCGCCATGCGGCGTCATCATGCGCGCGGCCCGCGGCGAGGAAGGCCTCGGCGGTCTCGTCGCGGCGGGCGAACAGGGCGGGCAGATCCGGCCCGAGCGCAACCCGAGCAGCGCCCGTCAGGGTGGCAAAATCGACAATCAGATCAGGGCTTTCCTCGCTCGCGCGGGTCAGCGCATCGCCAAGGATCAAGCGCCCCTCGGCATCGGTATTGTCGATTTCGACCGTCAGCCCTTTGCGCGTTTTTAGCACATCACCGGGGCGGAAGGCGTTTCCGGCGATGGCATTTTCGACCGCTGGAACAAGGAGATGCAGCCGCACCTTCAGCCGCGCGCCCATGATCAGCCCGGCCAGCGCCAGCGCATGGGCCGCACCCCCCATGTCCTTCTTCATCAGCCGCATCCCGCTGCCCGGCTTGATGTCGAGCCCGCCGCTGTCGAAGCACACCCCCTTGCCGACCACGGCCAGCACCGGATGGGTTGGATCTCCCCAGACCAGATGCATCAATCGCGGTGCATGATGCCGTGCCGCTGCCCGGCCCACGGCATGGACCATCGGATAGTCCTGCTCGAGGCGCTCGCCGCGCACCACGGTCAGCTCTGCCTTGTGCGCCTTGGCGAGCCTTTCGCATTCTGCTTCCAGAGCGGCTGGCCCCATGTCCTCGGGCGGCGCATTGACAAGATCGCGCACCAGCAATTCGGCTTGTGCTTCAGCAATATAGCCGTCGATCTGCCCGACCTGCCCGGTCAGCAGCACCCGCGCGCCCACGCTCTTGTCCTCGCTCTTGTAGCGGGTGAAGCGGTGCTGCCCTGTCACCCAGCCGAACATCGCAGGGCCGGCTTCGGTATTGGCGAGGCGGTATACCCCCTCAGGCAGTTCCTCGGCCAGCTTGGCAAGGCACCAGGCCGATAGGCTTTCAGGGTTCGCCACTCCGCCCACGGCGAACCATCCGTCGCCCTCGGGAATGATCGCGAGTTGATAGCCGCCGCCCTCGAATTTCTGGGCCGCCAGCGCCGCCCGCTGGCCTGCTGTCAGGCCCTTGGCGAAGGCTTCGAAGCCGTCCTTGTTCACGAGGTGGATGGCGATGGCGTCTTCGCCGCGGTCGGGCCGGATCAGGGCTTTGGCTTCATGCATGTCCGTTCCATAATCGCGCGCCGCGCAATGTCACCAGCGGATTCGGCGGCTGCGTGAAGGACAGGGCGATGCCAGCCGCAATGTTCCACATGAAACACGCCGCAAAGCCCGGGCAAACGGGGGGCTAGGAGGGGTCTGGAGGGGGGCAAGCCCGCTCTGGCGCCATGCAAGCGGCACATTCGGCGGGACTGGGGCAGGCTGCTGTGGGAAATGGCGCTGGCCGCCGCCGCGCCCCAATTTGCGCAGCCGGTCCAGCGGCAGGGCGTCAGGGTGACAGGGCGGCAGGGCGGCTAGCGTGGCTGCGAAGTAGCATTCCGCGCCCGCACGCGCTATGTAAGCGCCATGCACGATTATCAACTCGTCGACGGCGATCAGACCGTCTACCGCGATGGCTCCATCAAGCTCCACACCCCTGCGGGGTATGAGGGCATGAGGAAGGCCGGACGCCTTGCCGCAGAAATCCTCGATGCGCTTGCCGAAATGGTGAAGCCCGGGGTGACCACCGGCCAGCTTGACGATGCGATCCGCGGCATGATGCTGGATGCCGGCGCGATCCCTGCAACGCTCGGCTATCGCGGCTATGCGCATAGTTCCTGCATCTCGATCAACCATGTGATCTGCCACGGGATTCCGGGTGACAAGGTGCTGAAGGATGGCGATATCCTCAACATCGATGTGACCCCGCTGGTGGACGGCTGGCACGGCGACACCAGCCGGATGTTCTATGCAGGCGAACCTTCGTTGAAGGCGCGCAAGCTGGTCGAAGTGACCTATGAATGCCTGATGCTCGGCATCGCGGCGGCACAGCCCGGCGCACGGCTGGGCGATATCGGCGCGGCGATCGAAGCCCACGCCAGCACCTACCGTTACGGCGTGGTGCGCGAGTTCTGCGGGCATGGCCTCGGCCGCCTGTTCCACGACGCCCCCGAAGTGGTCCACGCCGCCCGCGCTGGCACCGGGCCGGAGCTGAAGCCCGGCATGTTCTTCACCATCGAGCCGATGATCAACCTCGGCAAGCCCTGGGCGAAGGTGCTGGGCGACGGCTGGACGGCGGTGACCCGCGACAAATCGCTTTCGGCGCAGTTCGAACACTCGATAGCGATTACGGAAACGGGGAACGAGATTTTCACCAAGAGCCCGACCGGTCGGGACTGCCCGCCTTATGTGTGAATATTGTTGCGAACGGTTCGAGCTCGACCAGACGACCGTTTGCGACATGCACCCTGACCGCAAGGCCTGCCCCGATGCGATGATCCTCGAGGCCCGGGGCGGCTACGGCCTTGCGGTGCGTGACGGGCGGGCGGGGTATGCGTCGAGCGTGATCGAAATCGGGTTCTGTCCCTTCTGCGGCGCGGCGCTGCCGCCGATTGGTGATCTGCAGGATTGAACTTCCCCCGTCCCGGGCTTGACCCGGGACCCAGCTCACTTTGCGATCACAAAAACAAAACCGCCAGCACCGCGCTCATCACCACCACCAGCCCGACAGAGAACCCCAGCATCGCCAGCACCGGCTTCGTCAACCGCCCGTGCAGCACCCAGTCATATCCGCAGGCGATCAGGATCGTGATCGGCACCTGCACCGCAATCGCGACCGGATCGGGCAGGCCCAGCACCTGCACCACGCGGGCATAGGCCGGGGTCATCAGCGCCAGCGTGGCAATCAGCATTGCCTGACGGTGCGCGGCAATGTCGCGGCGGCGAGCGAAGTGCAGGGCGAGGAAATAGAGCGGCACGAAGGTCGCAAAGGCGGCGAGGTTTACCACGGTCACCTCGGGGCGGCCCAGCTCCAGCCCGATACGCCATGAAATCACCCCGCCGCTCACCAGCATCGCCGCCACCAGCGCGATCGAGGCACGCCCCGTCGCGCGGTGGGCGGCGAGTTTGAAGCGGGCGGCAAGAAAGCTCTGGCTCGCCAGCAGGATCAGCCATGCGATCATGCTCCCGGCGTGGAACACCACCAGCGAGGTATAGCGCGCCTGCACTGCGGGATGGGCCACGGCTTTCAGGGCGAAGGCGAACAGCGTGAAGGCCAGCAGCCCCAGCGCGATCTTGCCCATCAACTCATTTGCGCGAACGTGGCTTTCGGGTGCTCTCACTAATTCTCTCGTGCAGCGCGGATCGCGGCTCCGGCAGCAAATGGCGCGAGTGCCACCAGCCCGAGGCTTATCGCTCCAACGAAGCCGAGGCTGATATGATCCGCCCTCGCAAGCGCGCCGGCGCCGAAAATGAGGATCGGCAGCGCCAGCGGGATCAGCAGCAGGCCCGAAAGCGCCGCCCCTGCCCGCAGGGACGCGGTGAGCGCGGCGATCATCAAGCCGATGGCAGCAAGGCCAGGCGTGCCCGCCAGCAGGCCGAGCAGCAGAATCTCGAACGTCTCGCCCTCGATCTTGAGCAGGGCTGCGGCGGGGAAGGTGGCGATCAGCAGCGGCGGGCCGAAGCTGAGCCAGTGGGCGATCAGGCGCACCGCCATCATCGCTTCCTCCGCCATCCCGCGCAGGCGCAGCTGATCGAAAAAGCCCAGTTGAATGTCACGCGCGACCAGCTTTTCCAGCGGCAGGATCGCCGCCAGCAGCGCCGCGATCCATACCACGCCGCCGCCGGTTTTCGCCATCAGGTTGGCGTCCGGCCCGACCGCGAAGGGAAACAGCATGGCGACCGCGACGAAGAACACCGTGGGCAGCGCCGCGCCGCTGCCGGTGAAGGGGAAGAACTGCGCCAGATCGCGGCGGAGGAGGGCGGCGATCATGCCTCGGGTTCCTCGTCTTCGGGCGCAAAATCCTCGATGGCGAAGCTGGTCATGCCCGGCACCTCCAGCGGCTGGTGCGAGGCGATCAGGGCAATCCCGCCGCCTGCGCAATGGTCACGCACCAACGCGCTGACGAGGTCTTGGCTGGCGGTATCGAGGCCGGAAAGCGGCTCGTCCAGCAGCCACACGGGCGCGGCCTGCCCCAGCACGCGGGCGAGCGCGGCGCGTTTCTTCTGTCCCGTGGAAAGGTAGCGCACCGGCACCTCGGCCAGCGGGTTCAGGCGCAGCCGGGCCATGATCGCCGCGCTGTCGCCCACGCCATCAACTGCAAACCAGAAGGCGAGCGCGCGGGCCAGCGGGAGATCGGGATCAAGCCCGGTGCGTTCATCAAGCAAGGCTAGCGCGCCCTCGCGCATCACGCTTCCGGCATAGGGGCTGGTGAGGCCCGCCAGCACCCGGATCAGCGTGGTCTTGCCCGCGCCATTGGCCCCCGTCACATGGCACGCAGCGCCCGCGCCGAGGCTGAACGACAGCCGCCGGAACAGCAATCGCTCGCCCGCCCGGCAGGCGATGTTTTCGGCGGTGAGGGAGGGCGGCATGGCTTGCATCGGGCTCATGCGTTAGGGAAAAGGGGGCGCGCAAACAAGCGACGCCCTTCAAGGAATTCCCCATGTCCGTCCCTGAACTTACCCCCGATGAAACCACCGCGCTGCTGGCGGCGCATCCCGCATGGGAGCTGGCGCGCGAGGGCAAGGCGATTGCGCGCACCTTCCGGTTCAAGGATTTTTCGGAAAGCTGGGGCTTCATGAGCCGTGTCGCGCTGCTGGCCGAGGTGCAGGATCACCATCCGGAATGGTTCAACGTCTACAACCGGGTCGAGGTGACGCTGACCACCCATGATGCGGGGGAAAGCGGCGGGCTTTCGGCGCGCGATGCGAAACTGGCGAGCGCCATCGACGCGCTGGTGTGATGCGCAGGCCTGCCTTTCTCGCGGGCCTTGCGCTGGTCGCTGCCCCTGCCGCCACGCAGGAGCCGCAGCCGCAGCAGGGCCGCATCTGGAAGGGCACGCTGGGCGGCTCGGCGATCACCGCGTGCTTCTTCGACGAGGATGGCCGCGAGGGCGTGTTCTACCGCGATGCGATGCTGGAGCCGGTGCGGCTTGAAGCAGCGGGGGAGGCTGCTCCCTCGCCCTTGCGCGAGATGCGCGCCTATGACGATCCGACCGGCGCCTTGTGGTCGCTGACGGTCGGTGAAGACCGGATCACGGGCGAATGGCGGACCGAGGGCGAGGTGCTGCCGATCCGCCTCGCCGCGCAAGCTGTGACGCTCTCCGAATATGGCACAGCGTGCGAGACGGGCGCGTTTCTCGATCCGCTGCTGGCAGGCGGCACTGTCACCGCCGGGCGCGAGAGCATGGCGGGCACGGCCTATACGGTGCTGCAATATGCAGGGCCGAAGCGGGCGGGGCTTGAGGATTACAGCCTGTCCTCCTTCGCGCTCGATCCGGTGCGGCCGGGCGATGCGGCGATCAACGCCGCGCTGGCCACGGCTCTGCCGGATGGCACGGCGGCGAGCGCAATGGGCGAGTGCTTCGGTTCAGCCCTTCGCAGCGGGATGGGCGGCTATCAGGATAGCGCGCTGGTGCCGCTCACCATCACCCCGCGCTGGCTCGGCCTGCGCCATTCGGGTTCGGATTACTGCGGCGGAGCGCATCCCAATCACTTCATCCTGATGACGACCTATGACCGCCACAGCGGGGCCGAGGTCGATACGGCGGCATGGTTCAAGCCGGGCGTGCTGCAGTTCTACGAGTTCGACACCGTCGCGGCGGGTTGGCGGCGCAGCATTGCCGGGCTGTCGCCGGCGCTGCTGCGCGCGTTGCTTGCACGCTATCCGGCGCGCGAGGACGGGGGCGCCGAAGATACCGGGGAGTGTGCCGACATTATCCGCGATGGTTCCGGCTGGCAGATCGGCCTGACCCGCGAAGGCCCGGTGTTCGTCCCCCAACTCCCCCACGTAGCCTTCGCCTGCACAGAGGAGATCGTGCTGCCGTGGGAAGACGCACGCCCGTTCCTCTCCGCCAAGGGCCGCGCGGTGATGGACAGCTTTCGCTAAACCCCTACCGCCCCAGCGGCCCCGAACTTGCGCGCAGTTGCTTGCGCACCTTGCCCGGCATCCAGCGCTTGTAGAACGCCATGCGCTTCGATGTCGCACCGACGAAGTAATCGAGCTTGTCGCCGTGGACCGCGTCCCAGATCGCCTCGGCCACCAGTTCCACCGGGCTGATCTCCAGCCCCGCGGCGCGCACCGTTTCGCGGATCGCCACGTTCGACTTGCGGTTGCCGGTGCCGTTCAGCAGCGGCGTGTCGATGAAGGCGGGGCACACCGAAGCCACGGTGATCCCTTCGGGCGACCATTCGGCATCGAGGCTTTCGGTCACCGCGCGCACGCCGAACTTGGTGGCGCAATAGACGCTCATCCCTGCCGAGCCGACGATGCCGGCCGCGCTCGCGATATTGACCAGCGCGGATCCCGGCGCGGTCGCCTTGAGATAGGGATAGATCGCCTGCGCGCCGTAGAGCACGCCCTTCAGATTGATGTCGAGGCAGCGGTCGATCTCTTCCGGCTCCAACTCGTGGATCGGGCCGCCTGCGCCGATCCCGGCATTGTTGACCAGCGCATCGATCCGCCCCCCGGCAGCCGCGGCAAAGGCGGTCAGCGCCTCGCCCCACGCCGTCCGGTCGCGCACGTCGAGCCGGCCCGACCACTTGGCATCGCCCGCAATCAGCCCGAGCGTTTCGGCCATCCCGGCTTCGTTGATGTCGGCCACCCCGACAAACCAGCCCCTGGCGGCAAAATGCAGCGCAGCGGCGCGGCCGATGCCCGATCCGCCGCCGGTGATGAAGATGCTGCGTTGCCCCGAACCTTGAACTGCCATGGATCCCTCCCGATTGCTGTTTGCAACCCATCTAGAGCGAACTCACACGCTTGTCAGTAGGCTCTCGCAGGCAAGTTTTGGCGGTGTCCGGGTCTTGCCTATCGCTGCAAGGCGGGGTCTATTGCGGTTCATGCCTTTAGCAATGCTCGCGGCCCGCAACGTATGAGGTTCAAGACCGTAACACTGGCCGCAGCGGCTTGCGCCATCGGCCTTGCGGGATTTGCGCTGCTGGCCGCGCAGCCTGAGGGCGATTCGCTGGCGGTTCCGCCAGTCAGTCCCACGGCATCGCCCGCCACAAAGGGCGCTTCGGCCTTTGCCGGTGGCGCGTTCGGCGGGATTTCGCAGACCGCGCTGGAAACGAACGCGGTGCCGTTCAAGCTGGTTGCCGCGGCACTGGTGCTGGACGAGCGCGCCCGCAATCCTGCCGCGCCTGCCGATCTGGCAACGCTGCGACAGGTGCTGGGGCGGTTCGGCTTCCTTTATCCTGAACAGGTCATCGGCTTGCCTGCCGGGATGCGGCTGCCGGTCACGGGCAAGCCCTTGGGCATGACCCACGGTTTTATCGCCCCTGTGGGGGGATCGCGGGTGGAGGTCGCCAATCTCGGCTGCGCGGCCTGCCATGCCGGGGTGTCCTATGCGTCCGATGGCACGCCGCAGCCGGGGCGCGCGGTGCTGGGAATGCCCAACACCTCGCTTGATCTGGAGCGCTACACCCAAGCGATTTTCACCGCGCTACAGGCCCATGGCGATGATCCGGCGCTGTTGGCGATGGCGGACACGCTGTTCCCTGACATGGGCTGGCAGGAGCGTGCTTCGCTGCGCTGGATCGTGGTGCCGCTCGCCCGCAGCCGGCTGGAGGAACTGGCGGGCGCTGCGCGGGCCTTGCCGTTCCCCAATGGCTTGCCGGGCGCAACCAACGGGGTTGCGGCCTTGAAGCTCCAGACGGGCACGGCATTGCTGGAGGGCGGGCCAGAGGATCGCGGCTTTGTGTCCATCCCCGATCTTGCCCTGCGCCACCGCCGCAGCCGGTTGCTGGCGGACGGGGCCTATGCCGCGCCCTCGGGCAAGGCCGACGCGCGCGAACTGGCGGCGATCACCAGCTTCTTCACCGTGCCGAGCATGGGGGTAAAGCCCGAACAGGCGCAGCGGCACATCCCCGAGGCCGAGGCCATTTTCGCCTGGCTTGCCGATTATCGCCCGCAACCCTTTCCCGGGCCGGTCGATATAGCGGCGGCGCAGCGGGGGGCGGGGCTTTACGCGGAAGGCTGTGCATCGTGCCACGGCGGGTTCGACTGGAACGGCGGCGCGCCCCGGCTTGCCTCTTTCCCGGACTGGATCGGCGATGTTGGCACCGATGGGCTGCGGGGCAAGGTGCTCGATCGGCAACTGGCCGAGGCCATCGGCAAGTCCGCTTATGGCAGCGCGATTTCGGTCAAACCCGGCGAGGGCTATGCCGCCCCGCCGCTTGCCGGGGTCTGGGCTTCGGCGCCTTATCTTCACAATGGTTCCGTGCCCAGCCTTGCCGCGCTGCTCGATCCGCGCCTGCGTCCGCGCCTGTTCATGGTCGGCGGGCACGCGCTCGATTGGCAGAGCATGGGGCTGCGGCTGACGGGCGAGGGGCGCTATCCGGCGGGCTATCGGCCTTTCGCGGTGCCGCAATGGGTCGATACTGCGCAGCCGGGGCTGGGCAATGGCGGGCACGGCTATGGCAGCGCGTTGACCGCGGAGGAGCGGCGGGCGCTGATCGAATTCCTGAAGCTGCTTTAGGGCAGCAGCACCTCGGCCAGCGGAAGACGCGCGCGGGGGAAGGGCGCGCCGTCTCGGCGGCCGATGCGCAGGGCGCTGACCAATCGTCGGTCCGGCCCGATGCCATGCGCATTGCACAAGGCCCCTGCTGCCGCAGGGTCATCGGCAAGTGCGGCGAGGACATTGCCGCCTAGCCCGCCTGCATCAACCTCCAGCCACAGGCGGTGGAAGGCGCGGCCGCTTTCGAACGGGTCTTCGCTTGCCGGGCGGTGGAACAGCACCACGGCCGCGGCCTTGGCAAAGCCCTTGGCTTCGGCGAGCAGGGCAGGCGCAAGGCCCAGCGCGGCGAGCGGGCGGAACAGCGGCCCCAGCACTGCGCCAGCGCCGGTCGCCTCGATCCCCGACAGTTGCATGGCGGCAGCGTTCAGCCCGTCACGCGCCCAACCGGGATGGCTGCGCCGCAGCCGCATCCAGTGGCGCAGTTCGGCGCGGAAGGCATCGCCCCGCATGATGCCGTAGCTGGCGCGGTCGTAGAGGGCGGCGGCCTTGGCAATGGCGGCCGGATCGGCGATGATCGCCCGGTCTTTTCCGGCCAAGGCCTGCGCCGCCGCGCGGTCTTGCGGCGATGGCGGCAGGAACGCGCCGCGCCATGAAGCCCGCGTCTCCAGCACAGCCAGCAGCGGATCGGGCGCTGCGCCGGGCGTGAAGGTCAGGCGAGCGATGGGCCGCAAACCGCCCGCGCTTTCTTCGCAAAGCCGCTCGATCTGCACCGCCACCCCCGCGCCCGAGGCGGCAATCGCCGCGCCCTCTGCCGCCGCGCCAAGGCTGATGGCCGCGTCATTTCCGCGCGGATCGCCTACCGTCAGCCGCCGCGATGTATCCTCCAGCAGCACCAGTGCCTCACCATCAATCCGCCAGCGCGCCGGCTGGACGTTGTGGACGCTGGGCGAGGCTATTGCGGCCGACACTATTGATCGGAGCAGATCGGCGTTCATGCGATGCCTTTCCGGAACAGGTGCAGCTTGTGGAGCCACCGGCCGTTCATTTTCTCGACCTGCCTGAGGCTCGCCGGGTTCTCGTCCGCGATCCATGTGCCGCCGACTGTCTCGTAACCTGCCGCGCGCACCCGCCCGAGCGTCTCGATCAGCATCGCGCTCATGATCCCCTGTCCATGCGCCGCCCGCGCGACTGAATAGAAGATGATCACGGCGCGCTTGCGGTTCATCCGGTAGCGCAGGAAGTGCCACGGCGTCATCAGTCCAATGCGCGAGCGGGTGGCCTTGAGGAAGCCGTTGAGGTCGGGGATGGCGATGATCACGCCCACCGGCACCCCGTCATGCTTTACCACCGATGACAGGCGCGGATCGAGGATCGTGCTCAGCTCGCCTGCCTGAAACTGGAACTCCTCCGCCGTCAGCGGCACGAACATCGGGTTGTCGGCGAACCCGTCATTCAGCAGCAGGCGGGCTTCCTCCATCCGTTCGGGGAAGGTCGATTTGCGGATCGGGGCGAAGGTGAAGTGCGCAGGATCAAGCGTGGCGGGCGCAGGCGCGGCGGCGGCCAGATCGATCTCGAAGGTGGTCATGGGGAAGAAGGGCGCAAAGCCGCTGGCCTCCAGCATGCCGGGCAGCCACGGCGGACCGACGATCATATCGGTATAGGCGGCCTGATCGAAGCCGCCGGTCATCACGCCGCATTGCTGCATGGCGGTGAGATTGAAGTTGCCGACCAATTCGGACGCGCCCTCGTCGCGGGCGAAGCCCTCGGCAGCGTCCAGCAGCAGGCGGGCGGCCTCGGGATCATTGGCGCAGTCGAAGAAGCCGAATTGCGCGCGGTCCCAGCCCCAGCGGGTGTTGGATTGGCGGTGGAGGTGGGCGATGATCCGGCCGATTGGTTTATCGGCGCGGTGCACCGTCCAGAAGCGATAGGGATTGCCCGAGGTCCACAGCGGGTTCTTCGCCGGATCGAGCATCCGCATGATGTCCCCCCGCATCGGCGAGACATAGCCGATTTCGGGCGGATAGGCGTGGAAGGGCGCTTCGAAGAAGGCCCGGGCGTCCCCTTCGCGCAAGGTCAGGGTCATGGGGCACGCTCCAGCAGGCGGGCGACGATGGTAAGCTCCTGCGTCAGCCGCGCCTCATCCAGCGCGCCGCCCGATATGGCGAGGAAGCGCGGCGCAGGGGCAGGGGCAAGGCGCAGCAGGTGGCTGGCGCCGTAGCGGGCGAGCAGTTCGCGCGCGGCGCCTGTCAGCGTTTCGCTCGCAGGATCGCGGACTGCGGTCACCACAGAGCGAGCAGCCAGCGCGCTGACCAGATCGGCTGGCAGATCGGCCAGCGCCTCAGGCGTTACGGGCACGGCATTGGCAAGCAGCGGGTGGGCAGCAAGGATCGCGGCTTCATCGGGCGCGGCGCGGGCGATGGGGAGCAGCAGGCCCTCACCGCGCGCGGAAGGATCGGCAAAGCGTTCGGCCAGCAGCACCAGCGCGGCAGCCGCACTCGCCGTAGCGGCCATCGCGAGGGTGAGAGCGGCGGGCGCGGCGGCAAGCTGGGCGGCCAGCGCGGTCAGCCCGCCCGCGCCCGCGATCAGGGCAAGGTCGCCCAGCAGCCGCAGCGGACGGCTCGCCGTGCCGGCAAGGCGCGAACAGGCGAGTACGAACACCAGCGCGGCAAACGGCCCGCCGCGAAACGGCAGGTCAGGGAAGGCCCAGGCAAAATCGGTCGCCAGCAGCGGCAGCGCCAGCGCGAAAGCGAGCGCGAGCATATCGGCCGCGCGCCGCTCTGCCAGCGAAACGGAAGCGCGCTGGCGCAGCAGGTGGAACAGGATCGCCACCACCACCGCTGCCTGAAACGCCCCGAGCGCCATCAGCGCCGGGCCGGTCCACACCAGTCCGAAGGTCACCGCCAGCAGCGAGAAAGCGCCTGCGCCCGCCAGCGCCAGCAGCTTGAGCCAGCGCGGCGCATGGCGACGCACCAGCTCTTCGGCAAGGCGCAGGGTGACCAGCGGCAGCCATGCGGCAACCACCATCGTCAGCGCCGTCACAACCGGCGAAGGCAGCGCCAGCCCCGCCAGCCGCAGCGACAGCAGCAGCGCGATCAGGGTCAGCAGCCGCGCGAGATATCCCGCCACGCCGCGCCCGCGCGCTGCCGCAGCCACGCCCGAGCGCGCCACCAGCGCGGCCAGCAGGCCGATGCCGGTCAGCAGGGCGCCGATTGCCGTCATGCCGCCAGCAGCTTCGCCATGAAGCGCCGCACCAGCGCCCGCTTGGCGAAAGCCAGCGGCGCGGCCAGCGGGCGTTCAACGCGCATGGCATGGGCGTTGAAGAAATAGCCGCGATAATCGGTGCCGCCGGGCCGCTTCAGGATCACCCGGATCGCCTCTTCCGCCATTAGCGTGCCCGCCATCGTTACCATCGTCGAAAAGCTGAAGCGTGACCGCTTGCCGGCCGCGACTTCGCCCGCGACATCCAGATCGACATATTTGTGGCTGGAGGAATGGACGAGGACATACTCGATCTCCTTCATCAGGCATTTCACGCCCATCTCTTTCGTGATCGCCTGCCACGGCACGCCAAGCGTGGGATAGCCGAGCCGCTCTTCCAGCCGGGGATCGCCGGGGCGCACCACGGTGACAGACGGCAGGGGCGAGGCATAGGCATCGATCAGCGTGCGCCCGTGCTGGCGGCACTGGCGGTAATATTCGGCGCCCGCCGCCGCATCATCGGTGCCGTTGATCGCAACATCGACGCGCGGGAGGATATCCGGCAGCCGCTCGGTCCACTCGCGGCCCAGCACCTCGATCTGAAGTTCGGGATTGATCTCCAGCGCCAGCCGCGCGGCAGCCTCCGCCTTGTGCTGGCCAATGGTGTCCGAGCGGGCGAACAGCTGGCGGTTGAGGTTCGACACCTCGAAACCGTCAAGATCGGCGATGATGAATTTGCCCACGCCCGCGCGGACCAGCGCCATGAAGGCCGCGCCGCCCATCCCGCCCACACCGGGGATGAAGGCGCGGGCCTCGCGCAGCCGCGCCTGCTCGGCCTCGGTCACGAAGCCGCGGTTGCGGGTGGTCATTTCGGCATAATCGAAGGCGGTCATGAAATTGGCCTCAGGCGGTTGTATGGTCGGGAAGGGTCAAGCCACTGGATAAGCGGGGCCAGCACCGCGCCGGCCAGCACCATTGCCGCCTGCACCGCCAGTTGCGGCAAGGCGCTGCGCGGCACGCTGCGCGCCAGAAAGCGTTGGCCGGCGGCCAGATCGATTGTGCCGATCTGCAGCACATCATCGCCGCGCGCGTAATCAAGCTCGCGCTCGCAGAAGGTGTTGTAGTCGTCGTTCCGGTGCTTGGCGGCGATGGCGAAGGTCTTCTTCAGGTTGTCCGACCCGCCGGTATAGGCATTGGTGATCACCTGCCGGTCGGCATCATAGCCCGCATCCTCCCCCACCCCGAAGGCATCGCGGTGGCGGCGCATGATCTGGTGGGCAAGGTGGCGGTGGGTGAAGCTTTGCGGGGTGGCGCCTTGTGCGGGGAACACATCGCTAAAGGTTTCGGCCACCATGCCGACCACGGCGGGCACCTGGGTGACGCTGCTCACCCACAAGGGCCTGAGGCCCTGCCGCAGAAACAGCGCAAAGCAGGTGAGGCCGTAGAGGATCCATGACAAGCCGCCGCTGCGTTCCTCGGGATCGACCATCACCAGCCCGAGGTGGAGCACTCTGTCCCCGGCACCGCCGCGGATCACATCAAGCTGCGGCATCGCGTTGAAGGCAACCGGGCGGTCATCGGCAATCCGTGTGACCAGCGTGATGACGCTGCGATCCCACGCCGTGCTGCCTTGCGCAAACAACCCGTAATCAAGGCTCTGCCCGCCAAGGCAGGCGCGCACCACGGTTTCGCAATCCTGCTTGAGCCGGGCCAGCGCGGGCGGGGCGAGGCTGGCGCCGGGCCGCTCGACGATCCAGACGCGGTATTCGCGCGAGGGACGAAACGAGAGTGACAGGGTTTCTCCGGCCAGGGCACCAAGAAACTGAAGCATAGGTCCCCTCCCGTGCTGCCTTATTGACCCGAAGCGCGGCGCAACAGATGTCTTGCAGGCTTCCTGACCGAAGCCACGACGCAAGCTGCATTAAAACACGCCGGAAAAGATATGGTTAATCGCGCGGCAGTCTTGCGGCAATCCTGCGGATAGCGGACGCCGCGTTACAGGGCAGGGTTGGCGTAGAAGTGCCAGGTGAAGATCGCCATGCTCCCGCGCTGCGGCGACCAGCTTTCCGCCAGCGCGCGGGTGGCCTTCTCGGCGGGGCGTTCGTCGAGGTTCAGCAGCCGCTTCACGCCTTCCTGCACGGCAAGGTCGCCGGCTGGCCAGATATCGGGGCGGCCTTCGGCAAACAGCAGGTAGATTTCCGCCGACCAGCGCCCGATGCCCTTGATGCGGGTGAGGACGGTGATGGCTTCCTCGTCATCGGCGGGCAGGCTGCCGAAATCGAGCTCGCCTGCCTCCATCAATTCGCACAAGGACCGGGCATAGCCCTGTTTCTGGCGCGAGAGGCCGCAGGCGCGCAGGGTGTCGAAATCGCGGGCCAGCAGGCAGGCGGGGGTGAAATCCGGGCCAAGTTCCGCCTCAAGCTTGCCCCACATCGAAGCCGCCGCCGCGACCGAGACCTGCTGGCCGACAATGGTGCGCAGAAGGGTGGTGAACCCGCGCGGGCGCAGGCGCGGCTCGGGGTAGCCGATGCGGGCGAGCTGCACCGCCAACCGCGGCTCGCGCAGCGCCACCGCATCAAGGTCGTCGCGCAATTTTTCGGCGCTCAATCCCACTCCCATTTTCCTTATCTTGCCTTGGCCCTGCAAGTATCATAGCAGCACCGGCGCATTCTCACAGCGCGAAGCCTTGCGCTCAATTTTCATGAAGGAACACCGATCCATGCCCAGACTGGTCGTCACCAACCGCGAAGGCGCCACCAGCGAAATCGAGGTCAGCGATGGCCTGACTGTGATGGAAGCGATCCGCGACAATGGCTTTGACGAGCTGCTGGCGCTGTGCGGCGGGTGCTGTTCATGCGCGACCTGCCACATCCATGTGGATCCGGCCTTCGCCGACAAGCTGCCCAAGATCAGCGAAGACGAGGATGATCTGCTGGAATCGAGCGATCACCGCAGCGCCACCAGCCGCCTGTCGTGCCAGATCCCCTTCACCGCGGAACTGGACGGGCTGCACGTGACGATTGCCCCGGAAGACTGAGTTCCGAAGCGGGGCGGGGCCAAGAGCGTGCACCTTGGACGCTGACCTCGCCCGTTTCCTGCGTGACGAACTAGGGGTCGCGCCCGGTGGCAGCACGGCTGGCCCGTGGATGGTCAGCGGCCCCGTGTGGCTGTGGCAGGGCAGCGACGGCGCGCCCACCAAGGGATCGTGGTATTTCCTCACCATTGATGGCGACACGGCAAACGCGATCCGCGCCAATGCGGTTAATGCCGCCGCCTGGGGTTCGGTCTATGTCGAGGCGACCATCGGGAGGAGCACCTGGCGCACCTCGCTGTTCCCTTCCAAACAGGTCGGCGGCTGGCTGCTCCCGCTGAAAGCCGCGGTGCGAAAGGCCGAGAAGCTCGCCGAGGGGACAATGGTGGAGGCTGAACTGCGCCTCGCCTGATCGAGCTTGCTTGCCCCGCGCTTCCCGAGTGCCTATTCCAGCAGGCATGAACATCACCCGACCCTTCGGCGATACGCTCGCCCTGATCGGCAATACGCCGCTGGTGCGCCTTGCCGGCCCCAGCGAGGCTGCGGGCTGCGACATTTACGGCAAGTGCGAATTTGCCAACCCCGGTTCCTCGGTGAAGGACCGCGCGGCCTTGTGGATCATCCGCGATGCCGAAGCCAGCGGCGAGTTGAAGCCCGGCGGCACGGTGGTCGAAGGTACGGCGGGCAATACCGGCATCGGCATTGCGCTGGTCGCCAATGCGCGCGGCTACAAGACGATCATCGTCATGCCGGACAACCAGTCCAAGGAAAAGATGGACACGCTGCGGGCCTTGGGCGCGGAGCTGGTGCTGGTGCCGCCGACCAAGTTTGCCGATGCCGGCCACTTCGTCCACACTTCGCGCCGCCTGGCCGAAGAAACACCGGGCGCGGTCTGGGCCAACCAGTTCGACAATATCGCCAACCGCCGCGCCCATATCGAGGGCACTGCGCCGGAAATCTGGGAGCAGACCGGCGGCCGGATTGACGGGTTCACCTGCGCAGCGGGCACCGGCGGGACGATTGCGGGCGTGGGCCTCGGCCTTAAAGCCTTTGACGAGAACATCCGCATCGCGCTCACCGATCCGCACGGTGCGGCGCTGTATCATTACTACGCCCACGGAGAGCTGCGCGCCGAAGGGTCATCGGTGGCCGAAGGGATCGGGCAGGGGCGCATCACCGCCAATCTGGAAGGCGCAGCCATCGACACGCAATATCGCATCAGCGACGAGGAAGGCCTCGATTGGGTCGCCCGGCTGCTGCGCGAGGAAGGCCTGTGCCTCGGCCTGTCGTCAGGCATCAATGTGGCGGGCGCGGTGGCGCTGGGCCGCGAGTTGGTGGCCGAGGGGCGCCCCGATCCGCAGGTGGTAACGATCCTGTGCGACACGGGCTTCCGCTATCTCTCCACGCTCTACAACCCCGAATGGCTGGCCGCCAAAGGCCTGCCGGCGTTCGACTGGCTGACCGCCGGAGGCGCGGCATGAGCCGGCTTTCATGGCGCGAGCGGATGCGGCGGATGAACCAGCGCAGCCTGTTCAGCCCGGCGATCAGCACGGATGATGCCGAAGCGCAGCCCGGCGATATTCCGCCCGCCGTGACCGAGCGGGCGGAGGCGATGCAACGCTTGCAGGTGGGTGTCGCCGGGATCGGGGCGATGGTGCTGCTGGTGGGGCTGGCGAGCATCATCGGCGGTCAGGTTGACCGCAACGACAAGCTCGCCGTGCCCGAGGCCGCGCCCACCACCGAACCGAGCGCCGCGCCCGCGCAGGCCAATCCGCTGGCAGATGCAGGCGTGGTGCCCGATATCGCGGCCGAGCCAAGTCCTTCCCCGAGCCCCAAGCCGCTCGACCTGCCCCCGCCGGGCCAGCGCCCCCCGGCCAATGCCGCGCCCGCCCGGTAAGGCGACCGCGCTGCTGGCTCTGCTGGCACTGCTGACGGGAGGCTGCGACCGCGCTCCTGCAGTGTCAGCGGCGCAGGAAAGCGCAGCGCCCACACAAAAACTCGGGCTGATGACCAGCCTGCCGCTCTATTGGCCGCTGGGTGCGGGCGTGGCCGACATCGCCAGCGGCACGGCAGCCGCGCCGTGGCAGCGCACTGTGCTGGAGCAAGTCTTTGTGCTGGAACCGCTCGACACCCTCAGCCGCATCCCCGGCCTGACCGCCGATGCGCCCGAAATTGACCCGCTGGCGGGCCTCACCCGGCTGGCGGTGATCCAGCCGCGCGGGCTTTCCCCGGCCGATAATGTCGCGCTGGATGAATGGGTGCGGCGCGGGGGCCACCTGCTGCTGGTGCTCGATCCGGCGCTGACGGGCGACTACGACCTGCCGCTGGGCGATCCGCGCCGCCCGGCCGATACCGCGCTGATCCCGCCGGTGGTGGCGCGCTGGGGGCTGAAGGTCAGCTTCACCGTCGCCGAGACGCCGGAGAATTACTACGGCACGCGCGATCTGCCCGGCGGCGTCGCGCTGCCCTTTGCCCAGCCCGGCCTCGTCACGATCCTGCCGGACGGTGCAAGCCGGTGTGCGCTTGCCAACGGGTACGACATCATGGCGACCTGCCGGATCGGCAAGGGCCGGGTCACGCTGCTCGCCGATGCGGCGGTGTTCGAACATCCCGAAGCCGCGGGCGAAGGCGGCGCGGTGCTGCGCGCGCTGATGGAATCGGTGCTGGGATGAGACTCCACGGGAAAACACGGGAAAGCCCCGATGGAGTCGCCGCGCTGGTCGGGGAAATTGCGGGAAGTGCTCGATTTGTTCCGCCAAAACCGGGGTTTTGGCGGGGGCAGGAGCCATGTTGAAAAGCTTACGGGCTTTTACAAAAAATAGCTAAAGCAGTGACTTACCAAGTTTTCCCGTAAAATCCCCGAAAAATCCCTTCCATCCCCGCACCTTCCCCGATATGACCGGGGTCCATCAGACATGCCTGTATGTCGTGCTGTCAGCCGGTGGGGCTGGCGCAAACCGTGCCGCACGCGTGCGGCCGGGACGGGGAAGGCATGTCCGGGGGAGTTCGAACGCGTCATTGCGCGGCACACCGATGCGGTGTGTCGCCGGGGTTATGAGGGGATCGCAGGCACGTGTCTGCATTTGGAGGATATAACGGCCAAGCTTACTCGCCTGCGGGCGAGAAGGGCCGTTTTGTGCTCCCTCCGGCCTTCCGCAAGGCGGTGAAGGAAAGCTCGGGCGGCAACCGCACCCTGTGTCTGGCTGCGCATGATCGCTTCGATTGTCTGATCGGCTTTGGCCTCTCGCGCACCGACAAGCTGGACGCCCAGCTTGACCGCGAGGAAGAGCGCGCGATCCGCCTTGGTCTCCATGATTTCGACCGCGAAGTGCGCGCTGCCCAGCTGTTCGGCTTTGAACAATTGCCGTTCGACGATTCCGGCCGCTTCGTCATGCCCGAGCACCTCAAGGAACTCGGCAAGGTCGAGGACGGGCTGTATTTTCAGGCAGCGGGCGATTTCTTCTTCGTCTGGGCGCCGCAGCAATTGCAGCTGATGGGCCCGGAATGGAAAAGCGCGCAGGCGGCTTGCGAAAAGCTGGTGGCTGGCGCGAAGAAGGGGGGCGGCGAATGATGGCCGATGCACCCCACATCCCCGTGCTGCTTGATGAAGTGATCGCCGCGATTGCGCCGCGCCCGGGCATGACCATTGTCGATGCCACCTTCGGTGCAGGCGGTTACACCACCGCGCTGCTGGAAGCCGGCGCGACGGTCCACGCCTTTGACCGCGATCCCGACGCGATTGCCGCGGGCGCCGCGCTCGTCGCCCGCTACGAAGGCCGCCTTGCGCTCCACCCCGCGCGCTTTTCGGCGATGCGCGAGGAACTAGCGGCCATCGGCGTCGCCCGCGTTGATGCGGTGGTGATGGATATCGGCGTGTCCTCGATGCAGCTTGATCAGGGCGCGCGCGGCTTTGCCTTCATGCATGACGGCCCGCTGGACATGCGCATGAGCCAGGACGGCGAGAGCGCGGCCGATTTCCTCAACACCGCCGACGATGAAGCGATTGCCAACGTGCTGTATAACTACGGCGAGGAGCGCCAGTCGCGCCGCGTCGCCCGCGCGATCGTGGCCGCGCGCCCGCTCAGCACCACCGGTGAGCTTGCGCGCGTGGTGCGCCGCGCGCTGGGGCACAAGCCGCATGACAAGAAAGACCCGGCGACCCGCACCTTCCAGGCGGTGCGCATCCATGTGAACGACGAGCTGGGCGAGCTTGAAGCGGGCCTTGCCGCGGCCGAGGCGCTGCTGGGCGAGGGCGGGGTGCTGGCCGTGGTCAGCTTCCACAGCCTTGAAGACCGCATCTGCAAGCAGTTCCTGAAGGCTGCCAGCGGCGCGGGCCGCTCGGTTTCGCGCCACCTGCCCGGGGAAATCCCGGGGCCGCCGCCCACCTTCGTGCAGGTTTCGAAGGCTATTCGTCCCTCGGAGGCCGAGATCGCCCGCAACCCGCGCGCCCGTTCGTCCACCTTGCGCCATGCGACCCGCACTGACGCACCGCCAAGGAGTCTCGCCGCATGATGACCAGTCAACAGGTCCGATCGCTGGGTTGGGCCGCTGTCCTCGCGATGTGTTTTGCCGCTGTGGTGGTGCTGAGCTTCAAGGTCCATGCCGTGCGCAGCCAAGTGCTGCTGGCCGAGCGCCAGTTGATCGCGCTCGAGCGCGAGACGCTGCTTTTGGAAACCGAGTTCCAGACCCGCGCCAGCCAGCGCCAGCTTGCCGAATGGAACACGGTCGAATTCGGCTACGGTGCCCCGCGCGCCGGGCAGTTCCTTGATGGCGAGCGGCAGTTGGCCAGCCTTGGCGAAGTGCGCGCGCCGGGTGGCCCCTCGCCGATCCGCCTCGCCAGCAATGATGCCGAGGATACTGCCGCAGCGGCCGCGGCCGCCGATGCGCCGATGCGCTCGCCGGTGTCGGGTGCCAAGGTGACGCTGGCCTCGGCTGCGGCGGAAAAGGATGCGGGATCGGTGTTTGCCGATGCCTTCGGGGATTTCCTGATCGAAGCCTCGCCGATCCGTCCGGCCCGCGCTGAAACGCCTGCCCGGTCTGCAAAGGCGACTGCCGCTAAGGGAATCGGCGAATGAGCTCGCTGGCGGCCCGCATGGCTGCCCCGCTGACGATCCATGCTGCAACCCCCGTGATTCCCGCCGGGCGCTTGCCCAGCGCGGGCCTGCGCGCTTACACGCTGTGGACGGCGCGGCTGCGTTTGCTGTGGCTGCTGGCCGGCTTTGCCGTGGTCGCGCTGATCGCCTTGTTGCGGATCGCGACGCTCGGGTTTGGCGGCAACGCCCCGCAACGCACCAGCCTGGAAGAGGCGCTGCTGCCCCCGCGCGGCGAGATCACCGATCGCCACGGCGCGCCGCTCGCGCGGGCCTTCCCGGCCTATGCCCTGTGGTTCGATCCCAAGGCGATGGGCGATGATGGCGCCCCGCTGGTGCGCAGCCCGGCAGAGGTCGCCCGCGCGCTCAGGGGCATTTTTCCCGATATTGACGAGGCGCGCATGACCAAGCGCCTCGCCTCGGGCCAATCGGGCTATCTGCGCCGCCGCATCTTGCCGGAAGAGGCCAACCGCGTCTTCGCGCTGGGCGAAATCGCGCTGGAAATCCCGCGCGAGACCGATCGCTATTACCCGCAAGGCACGCTGGCGGCGCATGTTCTGGGCTATGTGGTCGAGGACAAGGGCGGCCAGATCGGCATGGAACAGGTGCTCGAAAAGCGCCTCAGCCACCCCGATCAGCGCACCGCGCCGGTGGCGCTGTCGATCGATGTGCGGGTGCAGGGCGCGCTGGAGGATGAACTGCGCCGCGGGATGCTCGCCACCAATGCGCTGGGCGCGGCGGGGATCGTGCTGGATGTCGATACGGGCGAGGTGATGGCGATGGCCAGCTTGCCCGAATTCGATCCCAACACGGCAGGCGCGGCGGGCGCGGTCAATGTCTTCAACCGTGCCACCAATGGCGTCTACGAACTCGGTTCGACCTTCAAGCCGCTGACGATCGCCGCCGCAATCGATGCGGGCGTGGTGCGCGATCTGGGCCGCCCGTGGAATGCTGCACCGGTGCCGGTGGGCAGCCGCACGATCAAGGATTCGCACCCGATGGGGGCCACCCTCAACGTGCCGCAGGCGCTGGTCCACTCCTCCAACACCGTCACTGCGCGGGTCGCGGACGAGATGGGGGCGGTTCGCTTGCGCCGTGCCATGATCGATCTGGGCATGGACCGCCGCCCCTTCATCGAACTTCCCGCAAGGGGCAAGCCGCTGTGGCCGCAGGGCGATTGGAGCCGCGTCACCAACATGACGGTCGGCTTCGGCCACGGGCTGGCTGTGACCCCGCTGCACCTCGCATCGGCCTATGCCGCGATGGTCAATGGCGGGATCTGGCGTCCGGCGACGCTGATGAAGCTCGATCCTGCCAATGTGCCGGGCGGGCGGCGGGTGTTCAAGGAATCCACCTCGTCGCGGATGCGGCAATTGCTGCGGATGATCTCGCTCTACGGCACCGGCAAGAGCGCCGATGCGCCCGGTTACCGCGTGGGCGGCAAGACCGGTTCGGCTGAAAAGGCGGGCGTGGGCGGGTATAACAAGACCGCGCTGGTTTCCTCCTTCGCGGCCGCCTTCCCGATGGATGCGCCGCGTTATGTGGTGGTGGTGGTGGTGGACGAGCCCAAGGGCACGATGGCGTCGAGCTTCCAGCGCACCGCCGCCTTCACCTCGGCCCCGATCGTGGGCAAGCTGGTGCCGCGCATCGGCCCGATGCTGGGCGTGCAGCCCGATGACAGCCGCGATGTCGACATCTCCGACCTGCGCTATCTGGTGGGGAAAGAGAAGTGAGACTGGGCGCACTGCTCCGCCTTGCCGGCCTTGCGGGGGAAAGCGATCAGGCTGTTACCGGCTTTGCCATCGATCACCGCAAGGTTGCGCCGGGCACGGTGTTCGGCGCGTTCCAGGGCGCGAGCGTCAATGGCGAGGATTTCATCGCGGCCGCCATCGAGGCCGGTGCGGTCGCCATTGTTGCCCGGCCCGAGGCTATCGTCACCGGCGCGCTGCACATCGCTGACAGCAATCCGCGCCGCGCCTTTGCGCGCCTCGCCGCCGGGTTCTTCGCGCCTTATCCCGGCACCATCGTGGCGGTGACGGGCACCAACGGCAAAACTTCCACTGTCGAGATGACCCGCCAGATCTGGCGCATGGCGGGCGAGCGCGCGGCGAGCATCGGGACGCTGGGGGTGACCACGCCGGACGGCAGCGTCTCCACCGGTCTCACCACCCCCGATATCGTCACATTTCTCGCCAACATGGCAGGCCTCGCGCGCGAGGGCGTGAGCCATGTCGCCTATGAGGCATCCAGCCACGGGCTTGACCAGTATCGCGGCGAAGGGCCGAAGGTTTCGGCCTCGGCCTTCACCAATTTCAGCCGCGACCATCTCGATTACCACGGCACGATGGAGGCCTATTTCGCGGCCAAGATGCGGCTGTTCACTGAAGTCGCCGCGCCCGGCAGCCCGGCCATCATCCATGATGCGGGTGAAGGTTCGGAGTGGACGGCCAAGGCGATTGACGATGCCAATGCGCGCGGCCTCAAGGTGATGACGGTGGGCGAGGGCGGGGATTTCCTCAAGCTCGTCGCGCGCGAACCCGGGCAGTTGGGGCAGCTTCTTCACATCGAACATGAAGGCGCGGTGCGGAAGGTCAATCTGCCGCTGATCGGAGCCTATCAGGCGGCCAACGCGCTGGTATCGGCGGGCCTTGCGCTGGGGACCGGCGTTTCGGCCTCTGCAGTGTTTGATGCGCTCGCCCGGTTGCAACCCGTGCGCGGGCGGCTGGAACGCGCCGCGCTCAATGCCGCGGGCGCGCCGGCCTATGTCGATTATGCCCACACGCCCGATGCGCTCGAAGCGGCCATCGCCGCGCTGCGCCCCCATGTTGCGCCCGGCGGCAAGCTGATCGTGGTGTTCGGCGCAGGCGGTGACCGCGATGCGGGCAAGCGTCCGCAGATGGGCGAAGTCGCCGCGCGCGCCGCTGATGTCGCGATCGTCACCGATGACAACCCGCGCAGCGAAGATCCCGCCGCCATCCGTGCCGCGATCATGGCGGGAGCGGGGAGCAACACCCGCGAGATAGAGGGCCGCCGCGCCGCCATTGCTGTCGCAATTGGGGAAGCCGGTTCGCGCGATATTGTGCTGATTGCGGGCAAAGGCCACGAGCAGGGTCAAATATTCGGGTCTGGAGATAATATGCGGATCGAAGCGTTCGACGATGTCGAAGTGGCGCGTGAATGCGCCGGAGGGCAGTGCTAGATGAACATGCCGCTTGCCCACCCGATGCTCCATCAATGGCCGGTTACCGCCCGCGATGCGCTGCCCCTCGCGCTGTGGAGCGCCGCCGAGATCGAGGCCGCGACGGGCGGCATCGCCAGCCATGATTTTCAGGCTTCGGGCGTGGAAATGGACTCCCGCGATGTCAAATCGGGGGATGTTTTCATCGCCTTGAAGGGCGAAGCGATGGACGGCCACAAGTTCATCGAGGGCGCTTTCACCAAAGGCGCAGTCGCCGCGATCGTTGATCGCCCGGTCGATTACCCTCACGTTTTGGTCAAGGACACCACGCAGGCCCTGCACGACCTTGCCCACGCCGCGCGTGACCGTGCGGCAGAGGCGGTGCGGATCGGGATCACCGGGTCGGTCGGCAAGACCGGCGTGAAAGAGGCGATCTTCGCCTGCCTCGACCGCGCCAGCCGCGGCGCGGCGCATCGTTCTGTGCGCAGCTACAACAACCATGTCGGCGTGCCGCTGTCGCTCGCCCGGATGCCGGCGCGCAGCAAGTTCGGCGTGTTCGAAATGGGCATGAACCACGAGGGCGAGATCGCTCCCTTGAGCGGCCATGCCCGCCCGCACGTCGCCTTGATCACCACGATCGCGCCCGCCCATATCGAAAACCTCGGCAGCCTTGAGGCCATCGCCGACGAGAAGTCGCGGATCTTTACCGGCCTGGTGCCCGGCGGGGTGGCGGTCATTCCGGCGGATAGCGAGTGGGCCGAGCGGATGATCGGCCATGCCAAGGCCTGCGGGGCCAAGGTCGTGACCTTCGGCCGCGCCGCCGATGCCGATGTGCGCCTGCTTGATGCGATTGCTGCGCCGGGTGGCGGCTCGCTTGTCACCGCCGATCTGGGTGACCGGCGCATCTGCTATACCATTGCCGAGCCGGGCGAGCACTGGATTGTCAATTCACTGGGCGTCATGGCCGCCGTGCGCGCGGCGGGCGGCGATCTGGCAAGCGCAGGGCTGGCGCTGGCCGAGTTGGGCGGGATGAAGGGCCGCGGCGCGCGCCACACGCTCAATGTCCCCGGCGGCACCGCGCTGCTGATCGACGAAAGCTACAACGCCAACCCCGCCTCGATGCGCGCCACGCTCAAGTCGCTGGCCGCAACGCCTGCCAAGCGCCGTATCGCGGTGCTGGGATCGATGAAGGAACTGGGCGACTTTTCCGATGCCTTCCACCGCCAGCTGGCCGAGCCGATTGCCGAAGCGGGCGTGATCCATGCGATCCTTGTGGGCGCAGAGATGGGCGCGCTGGCCGAGGAACTGGGGAAAGGTGCGGGCGGCTCGCTTGGCAAGGCCGTAACCTTCGCCCATTGCGAAAGCCCTGCCGAGGCGATTGCGATGCTCGGGGCGTTCGGCCTCAAAGATGGGGATGCGGTGCTGGTCAAGGGCTCCAACTCGGTGGGGCTCGGCAGGCTGGTGTCACATTTAACGTAAGAATTCCCGCCCAACCGCCAGGGCGGTGCGCGCCAGAGGACGACTGAATGCTCTATCTGCTTGCCGAGTGGCTTGGCTTCGAAGGCATCCTCAATCTGGTGCGTTACCAGAGCTTCCGCGCGGGCGCGACGCTGATGACGGCGCTGGTGATCGGCCTGATCATCGGCCCGCGCTTCATCAACCTGCTCCGCGTGCGGCAGGGCAAGGGCCAGCCGATCCGCGAGGACGGGCCGCAATCGCACCTCGCAAAGCGCGGCACGCCGACCATGGGCGGGCTGATGATCCTCGTCTCGCTGACGCTTTCGCTGCTCTTGTGGATGAACCTCACCAGCCCGTTTGTCTGGGCGTGCCTTGCGGTGACGATCGGCTTCGGGATCATCGGCTTCCTTGATGATTACGACAAGGTTTCCAAGAACAGCCACGCGGGCGTTTCGGCGCGGGTGCGTTTGCTGGGCGAATTCATTGTTGCCGGCATTGCGGCGTGGCTGATCGTCAGCCAGATCAACACCAACCTCTATCTTCCCTTCCTGACCGGCGTCAGCATCCCGCTGGGGCCGGCCTATTACGTGTTTGCCGCCTTCGTGATCGTAGGCGCGGGCAATGCGGTGAACCTGACCGACGGGCTGGATGGCCTTGCGATCATGCCGGTAATCATCGCGGCGGGGACTTTCGCGATCATCTGCTATCTGGCGGGGCGCGCGGATTTTTCGGCCTATCTCGGCATCCCGCATGTGCCAGGCGCTGGAGAATTGGCGATTTTCTGCGCCGCGATCATGGGGGCAGGTCTTGCCTTCCTGTGGTTCAATGCGCCGCCGGCTGCGGTGTTCATGGGCGATACCGGCAGCCTTGCGCTGGGCGGCGCTTTGGGCGCGATTGCGGTGGCATCGCACCATGAAGTCGTGCTGGGCATTGTCGGCGGGCTGTTCGTGCTCGAAGCGGTCAGCGTGATCGTGCAGGTATTCTGGTTCAAGCGCACCGGCCGCCGCGTGTTCCGCATGGCCCCGATCCACCACCATTTCGAACAGCTCGGCTGGAGCGAGAGCAAGGTCGTGATCCGCTTCTGGATCATCGCCATCGTGCTGGCGCTGATCGGGCTGTCCACCCTGAAGCTGCGATAGGGGAGGGGCGCAAGGCGTGATCACCTCCCCCGCTTTCAAGGGCAAGCGTTACGCGGTGCTCGGCCTCGCACGGTCGGGCGCGGCGGCGGCTGAGGCGCTGATTGCGAGCGGGGCGGAGGTGATCGCCTGGGACCGGCAGCCGCACGCGCGCGAACCCTTTGAAGGCCGCTGCCGGCTGATCGATCCGCTGGAGCTTGATCTCACCGGCTTTGCAGGCGTGGTCGTTTCGCCCGGCGTACCCTTGAACACGCATCCCATCGGGCCGCATGTGTGGCAATATGGCCTGCCGGTGATCGGCGATATCGAACTGTTCGTTGCCGCGCGCAGCAGCCTGCCGGCCCACCGCGTGGTCGGTATTACCGGCACCAACGGCAAATCGACCACCACCGCACTCGTCCACCATATCCTTGGTCAGGCGGGCGTTCCCACGGTGATGGGTGGCAATATCGGCGATCCGATCCTCGGGCAGGAGCCTTTGCCTGAAGGCGGCGTCTATGTGCTCGAACTGTCGAGCTTCCAGATCGACCTCACCTTCACCCTCGATTGCGATGTCGCCGCGCTGACCAACATCACGCCCGATCATCTGGATCGCTATGCCGATTTTGTCGCCTATGCGGCATCCAAGGAGCGCCTGTTCCAGATGCAGGCAACCGGCACGGCGATCATTTGCGATGAAGACGCGCCCAGCACCGCCATTGCCGACAGGCTGGCTGCTGAAGACAAGCCGCTGGTGCGGGTCAAGACGACCGATCTGGATGCGGCTGGGCTGGCCGAAGGCCGCTCGCCTTCGCTGGCTGGGCCGCACAATGCCCAGAACGCCGCTGTTGCGGTTGCCATCTGCCGCCAGCTTGGCCTTGACGACGCGCAGATCGCCGCGGGCCTTGCCAGCTATCGCGGCTTGCCGCACCGAATGGAGCGGGTGTGCGAGATCGATGGCGTCGCCTTCATCAACGATAGCAAGGCGACCAATGCCGCGTCTGCCGCGCCCGCGCTGGCGGCGTTTCCGCCCGATCCTGCCATCAACGCGGGTGCCCCGCGCATTCACTGGATCGTCGGCGGCCTGCCCAAGGATGATGGCCTTGGCGCCTGCGCCGACCATGTCGCCAATATCGCAGCCGCCTATACCGTGGGCGAGGCCGGGCCGATGTTTGCCGATCTGCTCGAGGGACAGGTCAAGGTTGAACGCTGCGAGCTTATCAGCGAGGCGGTGCGCCGCGCGGTCGAGGCGGCCCGTCCGGGCGATGTCGTATTGCTGAGCCCGGCCTGCGCCTCCTATGACCAGTTCCGCGATTACGAAAAGCGCGGGCACCACTTCCGCCAGATGGTCGGCGCGATCACCGGGTGTGACACCTGCCTCGATACGCCAGGCCTCACCATCAGCCGGAGCATCACGCCATGACCGCACCGGCCTATACCCCGATCACCCGGACCAGCGGCAACTACCTGCCCCCCGTGCCCGTCCAGCGCCGTTGGCGCGAGACGTTGCGCATCTGGTGGCGCGAGATCGACAAGGTTCTGCTGCTGCTGATCATGCTGCTGATGGCAATCGGCATCGTCGCGGTTGCCGCCGCCTCGCCCGCCAGCGCCGATCAGCTTTCCACCGGCAAGGAGCGGGTGGCCGATTTCATGTTCTTCAAGCGCCACATCGTGTTTCAGGCCATGGGCCTGGTGCTGATGATCGGCCTCAGCTTTCTTGACCGCGATTCCGCGAGGCGACTGGGCATTCTGGTCGGCGCGATCATGCTCGCGCTGTTGTTCGTGGTGCCGGTAATCGGCGAGGAAAAGAACGGCGCCAAGCGCTGGATCAATGTCGGCATGAGCTTGCAGCCGTCCGAATTCCTCAAGCCCGGCTTTGCGATCATATGTGCGTGGATTTTGAGCTGGCGGCTGCGCGATCCGGGCTTGCCGGTGATCGCATTTGTAACCGGTTTCTTTGTCCTGATTGCAGGCCTGCTGATGCTCCAGCCCAATCTGGGCGATGCGATCCTGTTTGGCGGGATCTGGCTGGTGATGGTGTTGCTGGCTGGGATGCCGTGGCAGCGGATTGCCGGCCTTGGCGGGCTGGGCGTGGTTAGCCTGACGATGGCCTATCTGTTCTATGACAACGCCCGCCACCGCATCGACGGGTTTCTGGGCGGCGGCACGGCGTTCGATCAGGTCGATCTGGCCCAGCGCACGATCACCGCGGGCGGCTGGACAGGCACTGGCCTGTGGCTTGGCATCCGCAAGATGAACCTGCCCGAGGCCCATACCGATTACATCTTCTCGGTCATCGGCGAGGAATTCGGGCTGATCATCTGCGCCATGATCGTGGTGCTCTATTGCGGGCTGGTGCTGCGCGCGCTGCTGCGGCTGACGGGGGAGGACAACCTGTTCGCGCTGCTGGCGGGCGCGGGCCTGATAACCCAGTTCGGCGGGCAGGCCTTCATCAACATTCTCGTCAACCTCAAGCTGTTCCCGTCCAAGGGGATGACCTTGCCGCTGATTTCCTACGGCGGTTCATCGACACTGGCGGTGTGCTTCACGCTTGGGCTATTGCTCGCGATCACCCGGCGCAATCCCTTCCTCGCCCGCGAGGGAGGGTCCTTGCGCGACTTGATCGAACGCAAGGATAGTGGCCTATGACCAGTCACACTCCCACAGGTGCATCGCGCCACTTCGTGCTGGCCGCAGGCGGCACGGGCGGGCACCTGATCCCAGCTTTCGCCCTGGCGACTGAACTGCATGCGCGCGGGCATCATGTCGCGCTGATCACTGATGCGCGCGGGGCCAACATCCCGGGCAAGCCTGACTTCATGCCCGCTCACGTGCTGCCCGCAGGCCGCTTCGGCAAGAACCCGCTGGGCTGGATCGGAGGCGCGCGCGCGGTGCTGGAAGGCCGGGCGATGGCGCTGCGCCTGTTTGAAAGCTTTGCCCCATCGGCCATCGTCGGCTTCGGCGGATACCCGGCGCTGCCCGCGCTGCTCGCCGCGACGTCGGCGGGCCTGCCGAGCATCGTCCATGAACAGAACGCCGTGCTGGGCCGGGTCAACCGGCTGCTGGCGGGCCGCGTGGATGCCATCGCCACCTCCTATGATGTGGTTGACCGCCTTTCGCCCAAGCACGCGCACAAGGTGCACCTTGTCGGCAACCCGGTGCGGGCCGAGGTGCTGGCTTTGCGCGAACAGGATTTCCCCGCCTTCTCGGAAGAAAGCCTGCTGCGCATCCTCGTGACCGGCGGATCGCAGGGGGCCAGCATCCTGTCGCAAGTGGTGCCCGATGGGCTCGCCATGCTCCCGCCTGCCTTGCGCCAGCGGTTGCAGGTCACCCAGCAAGCGCGGCCTGAAGATCTGGAAGCGGTGCGTAAACGCTATGCCGAGCATGATATCCCCGCCGAACTCGGCACCTATTTCGAAGACATGCACGAACGCCTTGCCGATGCGCATCTGTTCATCGGGCGGGCGGGCGCATCGACCATTGCGGAACTGACCGCGGTGGGCCGCCCGGCGATCCTCGTGCCACTGCCGATTGCGACCGACGATCATCAGGCGGCCAACACCCGCGAGATGGCGCGCGCGGGCGGCGCGCGCATGATCCGGCAGGATGCTTTCGTCCCCAAGGAACTTGCCAAGCAAATTCAGGCCATGGCGATGAACCCGCAAAGCCTCGCCAATGCCGCGCACTGCGCCTTCAATTGCGGGCGGCCCGAAGCGGCGCAGGCGCTGGCCGATCTGGTCGAGAGCATGAGCGGGATCGATCTGATGGACGTGATCCGCGTGGGCGAGGCGGCCCCCCGCGCCGCCCACGCCACGACCCGCCCGCAGACCGCTCCGCGCAAGGCAGCCAAGGACAGCATTACATCATGAAGGGCGTAGGCACCGATATCGGCATCATCCATTTCGTCGGCATCGGCGGGATCGGGATGTCGGGCATTGCCGAGGTGATGCACAATCTCGGCTACAAGGTGCAGGGCAGTGATATTGCCGAAGGCCCGAGTGTCGAGCGGCTCCGCGCGCGCGGCATGGTGGTGCATATCGGGCACAAGGCCGAGAACGTCGCTGGCGTTGCGGTGGTGGTCACCTCCACGGCGGTGCGCCGCTCCAACCCCGAAGTCGCCGCTGCGCTGGAAGCCCGCGTCCCCGTGGTGCGCCGCGCAGAAATGCTGGCCGAGCTGATGCGTTTGAAGTCCACCGTCGCGGTGGCGGGCACCCACGGCAAGACCACCACCACCAGCATGATCGCCACGCTGCTGGATGCCGGCGGGATCGACCCCACCGTCATCAACGGCGGCATCATCGAGCAGTATGGCTCCAACGCACGTCTGGGCGATAGCGACTGGATGGTCGTTGAAGCCGACGAAAGCGACGGCAGCTTCCTGCGTCTGGATGGCACCATCGCGGTCGTCACCAATATCGATCCCGAGCATCTGGATCACTACGGCGATTTTGACGGGGTGAAGCGCGCCTTTGTGGAGTTCATCCACAATGTGCCGTTCTACGGCGCGGCGGTGCTGTGCGTGGATCATCCGGTGGTGCAGGCCGTGATCGGCGATGTGCGTGACCGAAAGGTGGTGACTTACGGATTCTCGCTTCAGGCCGATATCTGCGGCGTGAATGTGCGCAGCGAAGACGGCGGCAACACCTTTGATGTGATCGTGCGCCAGCGCGGCCTCGGAGACCGCCGGATCGAGGGCGTGCACCTGCCCATGCCGGGCCGCCACAACGTCCAGAACGCATTGGCCGCCATTGCCGTTGCGATCGAGATGGGTTGTTCCGATGACGTGATCCGCACCGGCTTTGCCCGCTTCGGCGGCGTGCGGCGGCGGTTCACCAAGGTCGGTAGCGTCGATCTGGCAGGCGGCACCGTCACGGTGATCGACGACTACGCCCACCACCCGGTCGAAATCCGCGCTGTGCTTTCCGCCGCGCGCGAAGCTGTGGCAGCCGGCGGCCGCGTCATCGCGGTCGCACAGCCGCATCGCTATTCGCGCCTCAATGATTTGATGAACGACTTCCAGTCGTGCTTCGATGATGCCGATATCGCCTATGTCGCCCCGGTCTATCCCGCGGGCGAAGAGCCGCTACCCGGTGTCGATCATGCCGCGCTGGTCGCCGGGATGAAGGCGCGCGGGCACCGTGCCGCACGCGAGATCGCCGGAGCCGATGCGCTGGCCGATGTGCTGGCAGCAGAGATCGCGCCCGGCGACATGGTCGTGTGCCTTGGCGCGGGCGATATCACCAAGTGGGCATCGGGGCTTGCGCCTGCCATCACCGCCAAGCGGGGCGGCACGGCGGCATGAACCAGCCGGACGATACCTTCATCTGGGACGACGGATCGGCCCCGACCTGCGCGGTCGGCGCAGCGGTGGGCGCGCCCGTGCCGCTCGACAATATTCGCGGCAAGCTCACCTGCAAGGCTCCGTTGGCGCCCTACACCTGGTTCAAGACCGGCGGGCCGGCCGACTGGCTGTTCGAGCCTGCCGACATGGACGATCTCAAGGCCTTCCTTGAACGGCTCGATGGCGAGATTCCGGTGATGGCGCTGGGCCTCGGCTCCAACATGATCGTGCGCGATGGCGGGGTTCCGGGCGTGGTGGTGCGGCTGGGCAAGGCTTTCGCGCGGGTCGAGCATTCGGGCGAAATGGAACTGACCTGCGGCGGCGGGGCGAGCGGCATTCTGGTCGCCTCCACCGCGCGCGATCTCGGCATTGCGGGCCTCGAATTCTTGCGCGGTATCCCCGGCACGGTCGGCGGCTTCGTGCGCATGAACGGCGGGGCATACGGGCGCGAGGTCGCCGATGTGCTGATCGACTGCGCGGTGATCCTGCATGACGGCAGCTTCATCACGCTGACAGGCGAGGAGCTGGATTATTCCTACCGCCATTCGGCCCTGCCGGATGGTGCGATTGTCGTCTCGGCGCGGTTCCGGGGTCACCCCGGCGAGCCTGCCGAGATCGGCGCGGAAATGGACCGCATCGCCGCCGCGCGCGAGGCCAGCCAGCCCTTGCGCACCAAGACCGGTGGCTCGACCTTCAAGAACCCTGAAGGCCACAAGGCGTGGCAGTTGGTGGATCAGGCGGGCTGCCGCGGCCTGACGCTTGGCGGCGCGCAGGTGAGCGAAAAGCACACCAACTTCCTCATCAACACCGGCACCGCCACCAGCGCCGATATTGAAGGCTTGGGCGAAATGGTGCGCGACAAGGTCTACGCTCAGACGGGCGTAAGCCTCGAGTGGGAAATTCAGAGAGTGGGACGTCCGTGACTTTTGCCAAACCCTTGCACGTTGCAGTCCTGATGGGCGGCTGGGCCAATGAGCGCCCGGTCTCGCTGACCAGTGGTGCGGGTGTTGCCGATGCGCTGGAATCGCGCGGGCACCGGGTCACGCGGATCGATATGGGCCGCGATGTTGCCCTGCGGCTGCACGAGGCCAAGCCCGATGTGGTCTTCAACGCGCTCCACGGCGTCCCGGGTGAAGATGGCACGGTGCAGGGGATGCTCGACCTGATGGGCCTGCCCTATACCCATTCGGGCCTCGCCACCTCGGTGATTGCGATCGACAAGCAGCTGACCAAACAGGCGCTGGTGCCCCACGGCATCCCCATGCCGGGCGGGCGGATCGTGACGCGCGAGGAGCTTTACCAGCGCGATCCGCTGCCGCGGCCCTATGTGCTGAAGCCTGTCAACGAAGGCTCGTCGGTCGGCGTTGCCATTGTCACGGCCGATAGCAATGTGGGCAACCCGATCAGCCCGGACGCCAAAGGCCCGTGGCAGGAATTTGCCGAATTGTTGGCAGAACCCTTCATCAAGGGCCGCGAACTCACCGCCGCCGTGCTTGACGGCCCGGATGGCCCGCGGGCGCTGGGCGTTACCGAGTTGGTGGTCGCCAACGGCTTTTACGATTACGAGAACAAGTACACCGCCGGGCGGACGGAACACATCTTCCCCGCAAAGCTGCCACCCGAAATCACCGCCCTGTGCGAAGCCTATGCGGTCAAGGCGCATCAGGTGCTCGGCTGCCACGGCACCAGCCGCACCGATTTCCGCTGGGACGAGGATGCGGGCGAGGACGGGTTGTTCGTGCTCGAAACCAACACCCAGCCGGGCATGACCCCGCTCAGCCTTGTGCCCGAACAGGCGGCGGGCTGCGGGATCGCTTACGCCGATCTGGTCGAGATGCTGGTGGCCGAGGCGCTCAGGGTGCACGGCCTCAAGAAGGGAGGCAGCGGTGGCTCAGCAGATCCGGCGTAACGGCAATTCCGGCGTCCGCCGTGCAGCTGCGGCGCAGAGCCGCGCTGTGACTGTGCGCAAGGCGCGCGGATCGGCCACCGGCGTGCTCGACCGGATTATGGGCATTCTTCCCTTCACCGAGGAACAGTGGAGCCGCATCTGGCTGGCCATGATCATCGGCGGCGGGGTGGGTATTGCTTTCGTCATCGCCAGCCTTGCAGGCCTGCCCGCGCTCGCACAGACGCAGGTCGCGCTTATCGCGGGGGATGCCGGTTTCACGGTGCAGAATGTGCGCGTCACCGGCACCAAGCGCATGGACGAACAGCAGGTCTATGCCCGCGCGCTCGCCACCCGCGATCAGCCGATGCCCGATGTTGATATTGCGGCCTTGCGTGAGGATCTGCGCGCTCTGCCATGGGTCAAGGACGCGCGGGTTTCGATCCAGCTGCCGCACACCCTCGCCATCGACATCGTTGAACGCACGCCCCACGCGGTGCTGGAAAAGCCCGATCGGCTGGTGCTGATCGATGCGACCGGCGTGGAGCTGGAACCGGTTGCCGCCGACAAGGCCAAGGGAATGCTGCGCCTTGCCGGGCCAGGTGCCGGGCGCCAGGCCAAGGCGCTGGAAACCCTGCTGGCCGCCGCCCCCGCGCTGGCCCCCAAGGTCGAGGCTGCCGAGTGGGTCGGCAACCGCCGCTGGAACCTCACCTTCACCACCGGGCAATTGCTCGCCCTGCCCGAAGGCGAGGTCGAGGGGGCGACGGCGCTGGTCAAGTTCGCGCGGCTGGATGGCAAGAACCGGCTGCTGGGCGGCAAGGTGCTGGCCTTCGACATGCGCACCCCGCCGCGGCTTTACATGCGTCTGCCCGAAGCGGTCGGCCAGCCCAAGGTCGTCGCCGGGCCGCAAGACGATGCTGCGTCCGAGGTCAAGGCGAAGCCGAAGAACGAGGGGGAGGCCACCTGATGGCAACCCGCGCTCCCGCCAAACCGTCCGGTGCGCTGCGCCGCCTCGCCCGCACCTATGCCGCGGTCAATATCGGCTCGTTCCGCATCAGCGCCATGATCATGGGCGAGACCGAGAGCGGTGATTTGCAGGTGCTTGGTTCGGGCCACCGCGCCAGCGCCGGGGTCAAGCGCGGCTATGTCACCGACATGGCCGCCGCCGCCCATGCGATCCGCGATGCGGTGGAGCGGGCCGAAAAGAGCGCGGGCACACCGGTTCGCAGCGTGTGGATCGCCTGCGCCGGGGCGGGGCTGGCCAGCCATGTCGTGTCGGTCGATATCGAGATCGGCGGCCGCCGGATCGAGGACGAGGACGTTGAAGCTCTGCTGATCGAGGCGCAGGACATGATCCAGCCCGATGGTCGCAAGGTGCTGCATGCCCAGCCTGCGCATTACACGCTGGATGGCGCCCACGGCGTCGCCAATCCGCGCGGGCTTCACGCCGAACGGCTCGGGGTCGATATTCACGTGATGCTCGCGGATGGGGCGCCGGTCAGGAACCTCACCGAAGCGGTGCAGAACGCGCATCTCGAAGTCGAAGGCGTGGTCGCCGCGCCCCTGGCGGCGGGCCATGCCTGCCTCACGCCCGAAGAGCGCGAACTGGGTGTCGCGCTGGTCGAGATCGGGGCCGATATCACCAATGTTGCGGTGTTTGCCGGCGGGATGCTGTTGGGGCTGCACGCGGTACCGATGGGATCGGGGTCGATCACCGATGCGATCGCATCGAGTTTCGGCATTCGCCGCAGTCAGGCCGAACGGCTGAAATGCGTCGCCGGCTCGGCCGTTGCCAGCCCCGCTGATCACCGCGAGCTGATCCCCGTCACCGGCCCCACGGAAGCGGGCGGCGAGGGCGGGGAGGGCGCTGCTGCTGCCGGCCCGCTCGCACGCGGGGCTGATGACAAGAACCGCATCGTGCGCGCCGAACTGGTCGCGGTGGTGACCCAGCAGCTTGGGCTCCTGACCGGCGAAGTCGGCAAGGCGTTGAAGATGATGGGCTTCGCCGGGCCGCGGGCGGGGCAGGTTGTGCTGACCGGCGGCGGAGCCGAGCTTGCCGGGATGGCCGATTTCATGCAGGGTGCGCTGGGGCAGCCGGTCCGGCTCGGCCGACCGCCGCAGCTTGCCGGTATGCCCGAGGCGCACCATGCGCCCGGTTTTGCGACGCTGGCGGGCCTGTGCCTTTATGCCGCCGACGATCCGGTTGATATCCGCGCGGTGGGCGCGGGGCGCGGCGGGGTGTACAAGGCCTTCACGCGCGAGGCCGGAATCATGGCGCTGATCCAGCGGCTGTTCCGGGCGCTGAAGGAGTATTTCTGAGCCCGCGTGGCCCGGTTGACGCAGCGGCATCGCGGCCATTTAGCTGTCCCGATGCTGTGGATAAGGGTTCTGCCGCTATAAAATCTGTGCGGCGATTATGTCAGAGACGGTAAATGCGCGAAGGAAAGGTGAAAATATTCCGCCCTCGCCCCTGGAGGATCAGCTGATGAGCATCAATATCGGACCGGCAGCGAGCGACGATCTGCGCCCGCGCATTACCGTGATCGGCATCGGCGGAGCCGGTGGCAACGCGATCGCCAACATGATCGCGGCCGAAATCGAGGGTGTCGAGTTCATCGTTGCCAACACCGATGCGCAGGCGCTGGCTACTTCGCCGGCAGAGCGCCGCATCCAGCTCGGACCGGATATCACCGGCGGCCTCGGAGCGGGTGCACGCCCTGAAGTGGGCAAGGCTGCCGCTGAAGAAACCGTCGCCGAAATCGAAAAGGCGCTCGAAGGCGTCAACATGTGCTTCATCGCCGCAGGCATGGGCGGGGGCACCGGCACCGGCGCTGCGCCCGTGATCGCGGAAGCCGCGCGCCGCATGGGCGTGCTGACCGTGGGTGTCGTCACCAAGCCGTTCCTGTTCGAAGGCACCCGCCGCATGCGTGCGGCCGAAGCCGGGATCGAGGAGCTTCAGGCTCATGTCGACACGCTGATCGTCATTCCGAACCAGAACCTGTTCCTGGTCGCCAAAGCGGAAACCACCTTCAAGGAAGCCTTCCAGCTTGCCGACGAAGTGCTCCAGCAGGGCGTGCGTTCGATCACCGATCTGATGGTGATGCCGGGCCTCATCAACCTCGACTTTGCCGACGTCCGTTCGGTCATGTCCGAGATGGGCAAGGCGATGATGGGCACGGGCGAGGGCGAGGGTGAAAACCGCGCGCTTGACGCGGCCGAACAGGCGATCGCCAACCCGCTGCTCGACGGTGTTAGCATGGCCGGCGCACGCGGCGTGATTATCTCGATCATCGGCGGCGATGACATGCGCCTGCTCGAAGTCGACGAAGCGGCCAACCACATCCGCGAGTTGGTGGATGAAGATGCGAACATCATCTGGGGTTCGGCCTTCAACCCCGATCTCAAGGGCAAGATCCGCGTCTCGGTGGTGGCCACCGGGATCGAACAGAGCGCGGTCGGCTCCTATGATCGCAGCCAGACCGTCTCGCTCGGCGGATCGCGCGCGCCCAAACGGCCGGTGCTGGAATTGTCGGATGACGAGGGTCTGACCGAGCTGCCGCCGGTTGTTGCTCCCCCCGCTGCCGCTCCGGCTCCGGCCTTCGATCTTGGCGGTCACGAAAGTGACGGGAACGGCGGTTATGATGATGAGGGCGATGTGCTCGGTCTCGCCGAACAAGTCGCGGACGAGGATGGCGATGAGGACGGGGACGATGTCGGCTACACGGCTGCCGCTCCGTTCGAACTGACCGGGATGCAGGCAGGCGACGATTACGGCGAGGAATACGAGGACGACGTTGACGGGATCGTTGACCCGCTCGCCGGCCTGCGCGGCACGGAAGAGCCGGCACACTATGGTTTGGACGCAGGCACTGCGCCTGCTCCCGCTACTTCGGAAGACGCGCTCGACCTCGGGGCAGGCTATACCGCATACGAGGACGTCGAAGACGGTGATGGCTCGGCGCAGGATGATCTGCTCGCAAGTGCTGACCGGCTGGCTGCCGAGGACCGCCCGGTAGAGGCGCGTCTGGGCGGCGGTCGTCGGCGTGCGCTGCTGGGCGGCGCTGCGGGCGGCGCCGACAGCGGCGGCGGCGGTAGCTCGGGCGGCGGCAGCACGCTGTTCGAACGCATGGCCAACCTCTCGCGCAGCAGTGCCCGCGACGATGAGGAAGATGACGAGGGCGATGATGGCCCGGCGCTCAGCATTCCGCGTTTCCTCGGTCGTCAAAACAACCAGTAACCGCGTGCACGGCGCGCCGTATCGCAGCCGTGCTGCGGTGCGGCCCGCCGCGCTTTAGGACCTTGATGATGGTGCCGCGTCTTACCCGTCTTTGGTCTCTGACGCTCTGCGCCGCCTTGCTGCCTGCGGGCGCGGCGGCGGCACAGGATGTTGTCGCTCAGCCGGTGGTACAGGCGCTGCCTTCCGCCGAAGTGCAGCGGCTCAATCGCGCGCTGGTGGCGCTCGCCAAGGCGCCGCGCGACCGCGATACCTTGGTCGAAGCGGGGCAGGCTGCGCTCGGGGTCGAGGATCTCGAAGCGGCAATCGGCTTTTTCGGCCGCGCGGCGGATGTCGATCCGGGGCACCCCGGTGTCGCCGCCGGGCTGGGCGCGGTCTATCTCCGCGCGGGCCGTGCAGGCGAGGCGCTGGTGCAGTTTGACCGCGCACTGGCAGCCGGGGCGGACGAGCGTTCCGTGCTGACCGACCGGGCGCTGACGCTCGATCTGGTCGGCGAGCACCCGGCGGCGCAGGTCGCCTATACCCGCGCACTCGAACTCGATCCCGCCAATGACGAGGCGCGGCGGCGGCTTGCGATCAGCTTTGCCATTGCCGGCAACCGCGCGCGGTTCGAGGACACATTGCGCCCGCTGCTCGACCGGCGCGACATGGCCGCGCAGCGCGCGCGCGCCTTTGGCCTTGCGATCATGGGCGAAAACGAGCGGGCAGGGGCCATCGTGGAACAGGTGATGCCGCGCGATATGGCCATGCGGCTGGTGCCCTACCTTGCCTATATGCCGCGCCTGACCAGGCAGCAGCAGGCGGCGGCGGCCAACCTCGGCATATTCCCGCGGGCGGCGGATATTGGGCGTGATGATCCGCGTCTGGCCCGCTTTGCCGCCGAGGAACGCGCCTATAGCCGCCTTGCGCCTGCCGGCCCGGCGCTCGGTTCGCGTGCCGCATCCGCGCCCGCACCGGTGCCCGCACCGCCTCCGACGACAACGGTCTATACCCAACCGGTCGCTGCCGAGATGATTGGCTCGGCCCCCGCGCCGGTTCCCGTGCCCGTCACTGTGCCCGTTCCGGCACCTGCACGGGCGGCGACAGTCACCCCGGTGGCGGTCACCACCGCGCCCGCCGCTGCCGCTGCGCCCCCGCTGCCACCTGCGCCACCACCGCTTGCACCGTTGCGCGTGGCCGATGCCTTTGCCGATCTCGGCGCGCCATCGGCCGATGCGCAGGTGAGCGGGGATGCGGTCGATATCTCGCGAATCGCCGTGAAGCGCGAAGGGGCACCAGCCCTGTCTGCGGCCCCATCTGCCGCGCCGGTCACTAAGTTGGCCGAGAAGAAGGCTGAAAAGCCCAAGCCCAAGACCCCGCCAAAGCCGGTCCACCCCAGCCGCGTCTGGGTGCAGGTGGCCACCGGCCGGAAGGTCGATGCGCTCGCCTTCGACTGGAAGCGCATTGCCAAGGAAGCGGGCAAACCGGCCGCGCCCTACAAGCCCCACACCGCGCGCTGGGGGCAGACCAACCGCCTCGTGATCGGCCCTGTCGCCAGCCGCGACAAGGCCGAGGCGCTGGTGCGCGAGCTCAAGAAGAAGGGGCTCGACGTGTTCCTGTGGTTGAGCGACGAAGGCGAGCAAGTTCAGCCGCTTAAATAGTGTCCACGGGTTTCTGTGCACAGGCTTTGCACAGGCTTATCTGGTTCTCCCCAGACGGTCGATCAGGCGCGATTGCCAATCGCCCCCCATCGCGTCCATCCCTCCTCGCAATGGTGAAACAACCCCTCCACCCCGCGAAAGCCCGGCCATGAGAGCGCAAGAAATGGACTATTCCGCCGAGGACGATGCCGCCCCCGTCGACATGCTCACCAGCCTGTTTGCGGCGCGCGGATGGCCGTGCGAGCTGGTCTCGGAAGACGAGATGACCGGCGAAGTGCAGGGCAGCTGGGCCAATTACCAGCTGCGCGCGATCTGGCGGCCCGAGGATGGCGTGCTCCAGTTCCTGTGCCTGCCCGATATCCGCGTGACCGAGGACAAGCGCGCCGCAGCCTATGAGCTGCTCTGCCTGGTCAACGAACAGATGTGGCTGGGGCATTTCGACATCTGGTCGAATGGTGACGTGCTGCTGTATCGCCATGGCGCATTGCTGGGCGATCACGGCCGCCTCAGCCTCGATATGGCGCAGGCGCTGGTGGAAAGCGCGATCGACGAATGCGACCGCTTCTACCCCGCCTTCCAGTTCGTGCTGTGGGGCGGCAAGACCCCGCGCGCGGCGCTGGAAGCGGCAATGGTGGACGCGGCGGGTGAGGCGTGAGAGCCTGCCGGGGCGCATGAACCACCTCCTTATCATCGGCTGCGGCAACATGGGCGGGGCTATGCTCGCCGGATGGCTGGCTGCGGGCGAGAGTCCGGCGCGTTTCAGCGTCCTTGATCCCGCTCTGGCCGCCGCGCCAGAAGGCGTCTTGCTTTACCGTGATGCCGGTGATGTGCCGGGCGCGCATGATGCGGTGCTGCTCGGGTTCAAGCCGCAGCAATTGGCGATGCTGGGGCCGGGCCTTCAGGCGCTGACTGATGGCCGCACGGTCTGCTCGCTGCTGGCCGGGATCACCTGTGCGCAACTGGCCGAGGCCTTCCCGCTTGCCGCCGCGCATATCCGGGTGATGCCCAATCTCGCTGCGCGGATCAACAAATCGCCGGTGATCCTCGCCGAATGCGGGTTGGACACCGGCGCGCGCGATGCCGCCTTCGCGCTGTTCGATGCTCTCGGCAGCGCGGTGTGGCTGGAGGACGAGGCGCAATTCGATCTCGTCACGGCGCTGGCAGGATCAGGGCCGGGCTTTGTTTATCGCTTCATTGATGCGCTGGCGGGCGCGGCGGTCGATCTTGGGCTGGATGCGCCCACTGCCGCGCGGCTGGCGCTGGCCACGGTGGAAGGCGCGGCTGCGCTGGCGGCCGCCTCCGATGCCAGCCCTGCGACCCTCGCCGACCGTGTCGCCAGCCCCGGCGGCATGACCCGCGAAGGGCTGAACGTGCTCGATGAAGGCGCGGCCCTGCGCCGGTTGCTGGCGGCAACGCTGGCCGCCACGCGGGACAAGGGCGCGGCGCTTTCCAAGGGCAGTTAACATTAACGTGCGTTAATCTGAACAGATTGCGCCCTTTGCAATCCGGTTTCGCTTGAAAAGCGGCATGGAAAGCCCGATATTCGCACAACTGGCGAGCGCGGGCTTTTTCCGCGCTCCATGATGAAAGGCTAAGGGTTTCACAATGGCTGACTGGAATGACCCCTCGCGCAATGCGCAGCGCTTCGGCTCCGTGCCCCGCGCCGGAGGCGATGTCGACGGCCGCGTTACCTTCGACGAGGGCCTGCGCAAGCACATGCTCTCGATCTACAACTACATGACTTCGGGCATCCTCCTGACCGGGATCGTCGCGCTGCTGGCCTTCACCAGCGGTGTGGCTGAAACGATCTTCACCGGCGGCATCCTGCGCTGGATCGTGGCCCTGTCGCCGCTCGCCATCGTCTTTGCGATGAGCTTTGGCGCCAACCGCTTCAGCACCGGCACCTTGCAGGTGATGTTCTGGGGCTTTGCCGCGCTGATGGGCCTTTCGCTCTCGTCGATCTTCCTAGTTTACACCGGCGGTTCGATCGCGACGACCTTCTTCGCCACGGCGGCGGCCTTCGCCGGCCTGTCGCTGTTCGGCTACACCACCAAGAAGAACCTGTCCGGCATGGGCAGCTTCCTGATCATGGGTGTGGTCGGCCTGCTGGTGGCGATGGTCATCAACATGTTCCTGCAGTCGCCTGCGTTCCACTACGCGATCAGCTTCATCGGCGTGCTGATCTTCGCGGGCCTCACCGCCTATGACACGCAGCGCCTGAAGAACGAGTATCAGTATCTGCGCGGCACCGAATTTGCCGGCAAGGCCGTGGTCCTTGGCGCGCTGAGCCTCTATCTGGACTTCATCAACATGTTCCAGTTCCTGCTCAGCTTCCTCGGCAACCGCGAGTAAGCCTGAAGGCTGCGGCAGGCCACGGCCCGCCGCACAGGTGTTGAAATCTTGAATGCCCGGAGCCAGACACAGGCTCCGGGCATTTGCTTTGTTAACCGGCGCGGCTATCGCGGGCCTTCAGGCTGGAGCAATCCAATCGCGCGCACTCTTGCGTGCCAGGCGCAGGCTCCGACCAACCCAGGAGAGAGATACCCCCCGATGAGCGCGGCTTCGCACACGTCTTCTGTTCCGTCCCGCGCGGTGTCGCGCACGCCTTTCGGCCTTGCCATCACCACGCTGGTGGCCGGAGCGACGCTGCTTGGTGCCTGCGCCACGCCCGCGCCGCCGCCGCCGCCGCCCCCTCCGCCCCCGCCGCCGCCGGTGGTGGTCGAGGCTGTGCCCTACCGCCCGCTGCCGCCCGGGGGCGCGCATTACGTGATGAACCTGCCGGCCCGCGGGCCTGACGGGCGGCGCATCACCGTCAATTCCAACCTTTCGAACGATCAGCAGGTCTGGAACCTGCGCTCGGCTTGGAATGTCGCCGCGCTCAATTGCCTCGCGCCCGAATACCAGCCGATCCTCGATGGCTACCGCGCTTTCCTAACGCAGAACGTCAAAGGCCTGAAGGCGGTCAATGACCGGATCGAGAAGACCTACACCAGCCGTTTCCGCGTCAAGCGCGATGCGATCGTGGCACGCGATGCCTATACCACGCAGGTCTACAACTTCTTCGCAGAGCCGGCCGCGCGGGCTGGGTTCTGCCGCGCGGCGCTGGATATGGCGAACCGCGCACTGGCCGCTCCGCCGGCCGATCCGCTCGCCTTTGCGCAGGGCAATTTTGACGGGTTGCTGCAACCCTTCGAGCAGTTTTTCGAAGAATACGAAGCCTACCAGCGCGCCTCGGCCGAATGGGACGCCAAGTGGGGCGTGATGTACGGCGCCTCGCAGCCCGGCTGGGTGGCGGTGCAGGAAGCGCGCGCGGGCCGCATGGCTGATCCGGCGCAAGGCGCAGCGCAGACCGTGATCGATCCGGTCACCGGGCTGCCGGTGCCGGTCATTCCGGTCACCGAAGGCGTGACCTCGCAGCCCGTGGTGCAGCCGATCGGGCCTGTCCCGGGAAAGGCACCGGGCAAGTAGGCAAGGCGCTGGGAAAGACGGGCGGGATGGCGGGCGGCTGCCGCGCAAAATCGCGTTGCAAGCCTGTTATCTTGGCGCTAATGCGCGCGCTCGCCCGCTCTCTGCGAGGATAGCGGCGCGCGAAAACTGGGACGGGGCCGTAGCTCAGATGGGAGAGCGCGTCGTTCGCAATGACGAGGTCAGGGGTTCGATCCCCCTCGGCTCCACCAGTTAGACGCTATTTGTTTTTGCGCTCAGGCGCCGGGCGCGGCCCGTCCGGGCCGCTTGGCTTTCGCGCCATAAGGCGCGGCGCGCGGTCGCGCTTGCGGCCCTTTGGGCCGAGGGGCCTATCAAACTTGCTTTTCTTTACACCTCTTGCCGTCAGCTTGGCCTGACGCTATCCGTCTCACCGCGTTTTGGTAACGGGAATGCGGTTCGATTCCGCAGCTGTCCCTGCAACTGTAAGCGGTGAGTATGCGGTGCGCGCCCTGAAAGGGGCAGCCACTGGAAGCAGCAACGCTTCCGGGAAGGCGAGCACCCCATGCGCTGATCCGTGAGCCAGGAGACCGACCGGGGCGTGTCGCTCTTTGCTTGGCTCAGGGATTGGTCAGGCGCGGAAAAAACACTTCTGTTGTGAGCGACATCGCTGGGCTGTGAGGGACGCAAACCCCTCGCGGCGACCATGTTGCTGATGACGGGAGGAATCCGTGAGAAATTTGAAATTACTGTGCAGCGTCGCTGGGGCGGCGCTGGTTTGGGCTGTGCCTGTGGTGGCTCAGGAGCAGGGCGACGAGGAAGACGGTAGCCAAGTCCTTTTCGGCCCGCCGCGCCCCGCCATCCTTGTCAGCGCGAGCCGCAACAGCCTGACCGAGTTGCGCGACTACACCGGCTCCGTCACTGTCATCACCCCCGAAGACCTCGACCAGCGCCAGACCCGCGACATTGCCGATATCCTGCGCGACATCCCTGGCGTGGCAGTCGCAGGCATCGCGGGCCAGACCCAGATCCGACTGCGCGGATCCGAAGCCAACCACGTGCTCGTGCTGGTCGACGGGATCGAGGTCTCCGATCCATTCGCGGGCGAGTTCGACATTGGCACCCTGCAAGCCGATATCGGCGCGCGGCTCGAGGTGCTGCGCGGGCCGCAATCGGCGCTCTATGGCCCCGACGCGATCGGCGGGGTGATCGCTTATGAAAGCGCACGCGGCCGCGCTGAGCCGGGCTTTGCCACAAGGCTCGAAGGCGGCACGCAAGGCACCGTCAACGGCGCGCTGCGTTACGGCGCTTTCGGCACAGGCTGGGACGCGGCGCTTTCCGCCGTGGTGGTCAGCACCGACGGCCAGCCCAATGCGCGGGGCGGCACGCGCGATATCGGCCGCGACAGTTACACCCTCGCGGGCAAGGGCAGCGTGGACGTGACGGAGACGCTCACCCTGCGCTCCGCCGCGCGGCTGATCCGAACCGAAGGACAAACCAACGACAGCGACTTCAACCGCACCAGCCCCACCTTCGGCTTCACCATCGACAGCCCCGGCGTGACCTTCACCAACGAAGCCATCTACGCCCTCGTCGGCGCGCGGGCCGAGGTGCTGGACGGGCGCTGGACGCATGATCTGTCCGCCCAGGTCGCCGCAGTCGACCGCGAAACGGACAGTCCCTTCGGCCTCACCTCGGCCAGCGAGGGCGACCGGGTCAAGGCGTCCTATGTCACAGCGTTCCGGCTGGCGGACGAACACAGCCTGACCTTCGCCGCCGATTGGGAGCGCGAAAGCTTCCGCAACGCGCTCGCCGCCAGCGGCGGGTTCACGGGGCGGCGCGCGGTGGAGCAGACCGGCTTTGTCGGGGAATATCGTTACAGCGGCGAGGCCTTCGATCTGTCGGCGGCGATCCGCCACGACATCAACGATCTGTTCCGCGATGCGACCACTTTCCGCGTTGGCGCAGGCTACCGCCTCACCGACACCACCCGCCTGCGCGCAGCGGCGGGCAGCGGCGTCAAGAACCCCGGCTTCTTCGAGCTTTACGGCTTTGTCGACGGGCGCTTCATCGGCAATGCGGCGCTGCGGCCCGAAAAGTCGACGGGGTGGGAAGTGGGCCTCGACCAGCAGCTTGGCGACAGCGCGAGCCTGGCGGTGACCTGGTTCGACAGCACGCTGGAGGGCGAGATCTTCACCACCTTCCCGGCCCCCGCCTTCATCGCCACCCCCGCCAATCGCACCACGCAAAGCGATCAGCGCGGGGTCGAGGTCGCGCTGAACGCCCGCATCGCCGATCAGTGGAGCCTCGATGCGGCTTACAGCTACCTTGATGCCGAGGAAAACGGCGTGGAGGAAGTGCGCCGCCCCGATCATATCGCCAGCATGGCGCTCAATTGGACCGCGCCGGGTGATGCAGCCTCGGCCACGCTGGTGGTGCGCTATAATGGCGAGACGCCCGATGTAGCCTTCATCGACCCCAGCTTCCGCCCGGTGCGGGTCACGCTGGACGACTATACCCTCGTCAATTTCAACGCGCAGGTGAAGCTGACCGACAGCCTCAACGCCTTTGCCCGCGTCGAGAATCTGCTGGGCGAACGCTATGAGCAGGTGTTCAGCTTCGTCTCGCCGGGGCGTTCGGCAGCGGTTGGCGTGGAGGCGCGTTTTTGAGTTCCGCACCCCGCCCAGGGTGCGAAATCCTCGCTCATGCGACCTGAAGGTCGCGTCGCTGCGGGCGGCTGGTCAGCCTTGCGGCCCTGCGGGCCGAAGAGCGGCCGCCCAAAGCTCTCGCAATCGCAGCAAGAAATGCCTATGGGGCGCCATGCATTTTCTCGACCAAGCCAAAATCTATGTGAAGTCCGGCGGAGGTGGCCCCGGTGCCGTCTCGTTCCGGCGTGAGATGTACGTCGAATATGGCGGCCCTGACGGCGGCAATGGCGGGCGCGGCGGCGACATTGTGTTCGAAGCCGTCGCCGGCCTCAACACGCTGATCGACTTCCGCTATTCGCAGCACTTCAAGGCCCCGCGCGGCCAGCACGGCATGGGCAAGGACCGCACCGGCGCCTCGGCCAAGCCGCTCGTCATCAAGGTGCCGGTTGGCACGCAGATCCTGTCCGAGGACAAGGAAGAAGTGCTCGCCGACTTCACCGAGGTCGGCCAGCGCATCACCTTCCTTGAAGGCGGGCTGGGCGGGCGCGGCAATGCCTCCTACAAAACCTCCACCAATCGCGCCCCGCGCCAGCACCAGGATGGTATTCCGGGCGTGGAGGCGTGGTTGTGGCTGCGGCTGAAGCTGCTCGCCGATGTTGGCCTTGTCGGCATGCCCAACGCGGGCAAATCGACCTTCATCAATGCGGTCAGCAACGCGCAGGCGAAGGTCGGCGATTACGCCTTCACCACGCTCGTTCCCAAGCTTGGCGTGGTGCGCCACAAGGGCCGCGAATTCGTGCTCGCCGACATTCCGGGCCTGATCGAGGGCGCGGCAGAGGGCGCCGGCATTGGTGACCGCTTCCTTGGCCATATCGAGCGGTGCCGGGTGCTGATCCACCTGATCGACATCACCGGCACCAAGGAAACCGATCCGGCCGAAGCGATGCGCATCGTCGAGGAAGAACTCGCCGCTTATGGCGCAGGCCTTGAGGACAAGGCGCGGCTGGTGGTGCTGAACAAGCTCGATCTGGCGGACGCGGAACTGGTCGAAGGCTTCCGCGAGGAGCTGATGGCGGCAGGCGCGGACAAGGTGTTTGCCGTGTCCGGCGCGACCGGTGCCGGCATTCCCGAACTGCTGGACGCGGTGCTCGGCTACCTGCCTGCCTCGACCTCGACCGAAACCAAGACGGTCGAGATCGAAGACGAGGATGACGAACCCGAGTGGTCGCCCCTGTAACCCGCGTGCGATGCTGACCCGCCTGTCCGACATCACCGCCGCGCGGCGGATCGTGGTCAAGATCGGCTCTGCGCTGCTGGTGCGGGGCGGGGAGGCGGGGGTTTCGTGGCTGGGTAGCCTTGCGCAGGACCTTGCGGCCTTGCGCGCTGAAGGCCCGCAGGTGATCGTGGTCAGCTCGGGCGCGATTGCGCTGGGCGCGGCGCGGCTGGGGCTTGCCAAGGGCGGTCGCGGAAGCCTTGCCGATGCGCAGGCCGCCGCCGCCGTGGGCCAGATCCAGCTCGCCGACCTGTGGAGCCGCGCGCTGGCCGAGCATGGCATCACCGCGGCGCAAATGTTGCTCACACTGGGCGATCTGGAAGACCGCCGCCGCTATCTCAACGCCTCGGCGACGCTCGACCGGCTGCTGGAGGCGGGCGTGATCCCCGTCATCAACGAGAACGATTCGGTCGCCACCGAGGAAATCCGCTTCGGCGACAATGACCGTTTGGCCGCGCGTGTGGCGCAGGCTGCCAATGCCGATGTGGTGCTGCTGCTTTCGGACGTTGACGGGCTCTATGACCGTGACCCGCGCGAAGAAGGCGCGGCGCTGGTGCCGGTGGTCGACGCCGTGACGCCGGAGGTGATGGCCATGGCGAGCGGGGCTTCGTCATCGGGGCTTGGATCGGGCGGGATGGTCTCCAAGCTGCAGGCCGCACAGATTGCGACGCGCGCAGGCATCGCGCTCGGCATTCTTAACGGCACGCATGATGCGCCGATCACCCATGCCCTGCGCGCAGGCACGGGGACGCTGTTCCTGCCTGTGCGCGCCGATAGCGCCCGCAAGGCGTGGCTCGGCGGGCGGCTCGCGCCGGCGGGCGAATTGCGCGTCGACAAGGGCTGTGCCGAGGCATTGCGCGGCGGCGCAAGCCTGCTGGCGGCGGGCGTCGTCGGTGTTTCCGGCCAGTTCCGGCGCGGCGATCTGGTCAGCGTGCTGAGCCTCAAGGGTGAGCGGCTGGCGCAGGGCCTCGCCGAATATGACGTGGCCGAAATGCAGCTGATCGCAGGCCGCCGCGCCGAGGATCAGGCCGAGCGGCTGGGCTATGCGCCGCGCTCCTGCGTGATCCACCGCGACCATATGGTGTTGCTGTGAGCCTGTTGGCGATCACCGGCGCGACCGGATTTGTCGGCTCTGCTGTGCTGGCCGAGGCGCTGGCGCAGGGGCATCAGGTGCGCGCACTTGCCCGCCGCGATCAGCCGCCGCGTGCCGGGGTTGAATGGGTGCGCGGCGATCTGGGTGACAAGGCGGCGCTGGCCGCGCTGGTGGCAGGCGCGGACGCGGTGATCCATGTCGCGGGCCTCACCAACACGCCCGATCCGGCCGAGTTCGATGTTGCCAACGTCACTGGCACCGCCAATGTGCTGGCCGCGATGACAGGCGCGGGCGCTGGGCGGCTGGTGTTTGTCTCCTCGCTCTCGGCGCGGATGCCCGGATTGTCGGTCTATGGCGCGTCCAAAGCCAAGGCCGAGACGCTGGTTGAGGCTTCGGGTCTGGACTGGACGACGGTGCGCCCGCCCGCCGTCTATGGCCCGCGCGATATCGACATGCTCGATCTGTTCCGCGCCGCCAAATGGGGCGTAGTGCCGCTGCCGCCGGGGGGCGCGACCTCGATCATCCATGCGGACGATCTGGCAAGCTTGCTTGTCACACTTGCCGCAACAAATGCCGCGCCGACCCGCCACAAGACTTATGAACCCGACGACGGCCGCGAGGGCGGGTGGAGCCACAAGGAACTGGCCGCCGCGATTGGCCGGGCGATAGGGCGGCGCGCGGTGTTCGCCCCGCATCTGCCCCGCACCGTGCTTAATGCCGCCGCTGCCGCTGACCGAGCCTTGCGCGGGGACAAGGCGAAACTCACCGCCGACCGGGTGGGCTATATGTGCCACCCTAACTGGGTCGCCCGCTTCGACCGCAAGCCGCCTCCGGGATTGTGGGAGCCAAGGATCGCAGGCGAGGACGGGCTGCGCGCGACCGCCGCGTGGTACAAGCGCGAACGCTGGGTCTGAGACCCTAGAGGAACGGTTCCTCGCCCGGCTTGTGGATGCCGCATTCGGTCTTGTCCCAGCCCTTCCACCGGCCCGAGCGCGGGTCTTCCCCCGGCGCGACCTGCGTGGTGCAGGGGGAGCAGCCAATCGAAGGGTAGCCCTGCGCGATCAGCGGGTGGCGGGGAAGGTCATGCTGGATGAAATAGGCCTCGATCTGGCCCGCATCCCAATCGATCAGCGGGTTGATCTTGAGCCGCCCGGCCGCGTCCGAGGTGTCGAGTTCAAAGCGCGGCAGGTTGGCGCGGGTCTTGGCCTGGAACGATTTGCGGCCCGTGAAGCTCGCGTCATAACCGCTGAGCGCCTTCTCCAGCGGCTTGACCTTGCGGATCTCGCAGCAGCCATCGGGGTCATAGGACCACCTAAGGCCGGTTTTGTCGCGCTTGGCGAGATCTTCCGCGTCGGGGGTGAGGATCACGAGGTTAAGGCCAAGGCGCTCTGCCAGCGTGTCGCGGTAGGCCAAAGTCTCGGCAAAATGCTTGCCCGTGTCGAGGAACAGCACCGGCACGCGGGCATCAACGCTGGCGACCAGATGCAGCAGCACCGCGCTTTCCGCGCCGAAGCTGGAGACCACCGCCAGATCACCTGCAAGGCCATCGCGGATGACGCTTTCAAGCATCTCCTGCGTGCTGCTGCCCCGGAACAGATTGTTGAGCCGCACCGCATCATGCTCGGTAAAGCGCGGGGCAAGATCAAGCGCGTCACGGGTGCGGGTCTCTTCCGCGATGCGCAGTTCAGGCTTCATGGCGCTTGTCCGCAATCGTCCGGCGGGCATCAGCGGCGCGCTGATACACGTTCTCCCACGTCGCAAAGGCGCGGGCGGCGTCTTCCTCGTCGAGCCGCTGGTCGGGGGCGAAACTGTCAAACCCGCAGCGGCGCATGTGGCTGAGCTGGTCGATCAACACCTGGCCGACGGCCCGCAATTCGCCAGTATAGCCCGCCTCACGCAGAATTCGGGCCGCCGAATAGCCGCGCCCGTCGCCGAAGCTGGGGAAGTTGACCTCCACCAGCGCGAGGCGTTCGAGGAAGGGCAGCAGCACCCGCGCATCGTCACCCGGCTCGATCCGCACAGCCGCTGCGTTTGTCTGGTCGCAGCATGAATCCACGGTGACGGCGGCGTGATCCACCGGCTCGTCATCGCGGAAGCGGAACTGCACCTCGTCGGGCGAGGTGCCGAGATTGCTGGTATCAACCATACAATGCCTCCTTGAACGGCTCCATGCCGATGCGGCGGTAGGTATCGAGGAAGCGTTCCCCATTGGCACGGGTTGCGAGATACACGTCCGTCACCTTCTCGACCGCGGCGACAACGCCGTCCTCGTCGAAGCCGGGGCCAGTGATCTTGGCGAGGCTCACGTCTTCCGCCTCCGATCCGCCAAGCGAGAGCTGGAAGTTCTCCTTGCCCTTCTTGTCGACGCCGAGGATGCCGATGTGGCCCGCGTGGTGGTGCCCGCAGGCATTGATGCAGCCGGAGATCTTGAGCTTCAATTCGCCCACCACTTCGGTGCGGCCGCTTTCGGCGAAACGTTCTGAAATGCGCTGGGCCAGCGGGATCGAGCGGGCATTGGCGAGGCTGCAGTAATCGAGGCCCGGGCAGGCGATGATGTCCTCGATCGTGTCCATGTTGGGGCTGCCGAGCCCGGCTTCGTCGAGCGCGGTCCACACGGTCTGCAGATCGGCTATGCGCACATGGGGCAGCAGCAGGTTCTGCGTGTGCATCACCCGCAATTCGTCGAAGCTGTAATCCCGCGCGAGCTTCGCCACGACGCGCATCTGATCGGACGTAGCATCGCCCGGGATGCCGCCTGCGGGCTTCAGGCTGATGACGGCCGAGACATAGGCATCGTGCTTGTGGCGGTGCGTGTTGCGATCCACCCACAAGGCGAAATCGGGATCCGAGCGGTCGAGCGTCTTGGGGCCATCGACGAAAGCGGGCGGGGCGAAATACGCGGTGATCCGCGCCAGCTCCTCACGCGGCGGCTCGACGCCGACGCTGAGCAAGTGGGCGAATTCCTCCTCGACCTGACGGATATATTCCGCAGCGCCGAGTTCATGGACGAGGATCTTGATCCGCGCCTTGTACTTGTTATCGCGCCGGCCGTAGCGGTTGTAGACCCGCAGACAGGCCTCGGCATAGGTGATGAACTGGTCGATCGGCACGAAATCGCGAATGAGGGGCGCGATCATCGGGGTGCGGCCCATCCCGCCGCCGGCATAGAACTGCGCGCCTATTTCACCATTACGCGAAACGATCCGCACGCCGATATCATGGAGCCGCATCGCTGCGCGGTCCTTTTCGGACGCGATCACCGCGATCTTGAACTTGCGCGGCAGGTAGGTGAATTCCGGGTGGAAGCTCGACCACTGGCGCATCAGCTCGGCATAGGGGCGGGGGTCCACGACCTCGTCAGCGGCAGCGCCCGCGAAGTGATCGGAACTGATGTTGCGGATGCAGTTCCCGCTGGTCTGGATCGCATGCATCTCGACCGTCGCCAGATCGGCGAGCGCATCGGCGCAATCCTCCAGCTTGATCCAGTTGTACTGGATGTTCTGGCGGGTGGTGAAATGGCCATAGCCGCGGTCATACTTGTCGGCGATGTCGGCCAGCATCTCCATCTGCCGCGCATCGAGCGTGCCATAGGGGATCGCGACGCGCAGCATATAGGCGTGGAGCTGCAAATAGAGCCCGTTCATCAGCCGCAGCGGCTTGAACTGGTCTTCGGTCAGCTTGCCTTCGATGCGGCGGCGGGCCTGGTCGCGGAATTCCTCGACGCGGGCATCGACCATGGCCTGGTCGTATTGGTCATATTTATACATCAGATCACCCAGTCCCAGCCGGTCTTGTTGGCAGTCGGCACGGCAAGATCGCGCCGCACGGTCGGGCCGAGTGCGCGCACGCGGTCCTTGATATGCGCGGGGCGCACATGGCCCGCCGCATCGATGCTGGCGGCAATGGCATAGGGCACATTGACCCGGCGCGCGGCCTGTTCGCGGGCGAGGATTTCCTCTGCCTCGTCGCCCACATCCACGGCATCATCGACAAACAGCGACCAGCCGGTGCCGTTCCACCATGTCACCGCGCCCGAGCGCAGATCATTGCCGGTGAGGATTTTCATGCAAAATCTCCGTCATCCCGGGCTTGACCCGGGACCGCTTGAAGCAAGGCACGTGCTTCTGACCAATCCTGACTTTCGTCAGGATGACGGTGAAGGCGCGCGGTGACATCGCCGATCACGATCAGCGCGGGGCTTTTGACGGCGTGCACCTGGACCAGATCGGGCAAGGCGGCGAGCAGCCCGCGCAGCACCCGCATTTCCGGGCGCGCGGCGTTCTCGATCACGGCGACGGGCATATCGGGGGCAAGGCCGTCGGCCATCAGCTTCTCGGCAATCTGCGCGGCGGTGGAGACGCCCATGTAGATCACCAGCGTGCGGCCCTTGCCTGCGAGGCCCGACCAGTCCTGTTCGCTGAGGCCCTTGCACTGGCCCGCAACGAAGCTGACGATGCTGGAGGCGTCACGGTGGGTCAGCGCGATCCCGCTGGCGGCGGCGGCACCATTGGCGGCGCTGATGCCGGGGACGACCTCGACCGAAACGCCTGCTGCGCGCGCGGTTTCGGCTTCCTCGCCGCCGCGCCCGAAGATGAAGGGATCGCCGCCTTTCAGCCGCACGACGTCATGCCCGGCCAGCGCCTCGCGCACCAGCAGGGCGTTGATCTCGTCCTGCGGCATGGTGTGGCGAGCACGCTGCTTGGCGACCGAGATGAGGCGCGCATCAGCACGGGCAAGGCCGAGGATGTCGGGGCCGATCAGCCCGTCATGGACGATCACCCGCGCCGCTTCGATAAGGCGGGCGGCGCGCAGGGTCAAAAGGTCCACCGGACCCGGTCCTGCGCCGACAAGATAGATGGTGCCAGTCTGTGTCATGCCAGCGCAAATGGGCCACCGCAGGCGACTGTTCCAGCGAGAATGGTTTGGCGGCGGCGAAGTGGAACTATCGTGCCGGAACTAGCGGGGCACCTCGCGCGCCTCCACGGCGGCAATCATCCGGTCCAGCGCCTCGCTCTGCTTCAGGTTGAGGTCGCGCTGGGGGAAGGGCAGGCTGATCCCGGCCTCCTTGAACAGGCCCCAAAGGTGCTTGAGCACATCCGAACGCACATTGCCGACGCCCTCTTCGGGGTCGTTGATCCAGCAATGGATGGTGAAGTTCACCGCATTGTCGCCGAACCCGCTCCACCACACGCTTGGCGGCGGGGTGGCGAGCACGCGGCGGGCCTTGGCGGCGGCCTCCAGCATCAGCTTTTCCGCGAGCGCCATATCGGCATCATAGCCCACCCCGACCTGCACCTGCACCCGCACATTGCGCGAAGAATAGGACCAGTTTTCGACCTGATTGACCATCAGGTTCTCGTTCGGGATCAGATATTCGCGTTCGTCCCGGGTGGTGACGGAGACGGCGCGGATGCCGATGCGGCGGATCTGGCCGAAGGTCTGCTGGCCGGTCTGGTCGGCCACCGCGATCACATCGCCCGGCTTGATCGACTTGTCCATCAGCAGGATGATGCCCGCGATCAGGTTGCCGAAGGTCTTCTGCAAGCCGAAGCCGATGGCAAGCCCGAAGGCGCCCGAAAACACCGTCAGCGCGGTCAGATCGATGCCGATGAGGTCGACCCCGATCAGGAACGTCGCCGTCCAGATCAGGATCGTCGCGATCTTCTCGGCCAGCACCGCCTGCGTCCCGTCAAGCCGGGTCATCCGCCGCAAGGCGCTGCGGGTCAGCCGCGTGGCGAGCATCGCGAAGGCGAGCACCAGCAGGATCGCGCCCACGGAGAACATGATGTCGAAGGCCGAAATACGCCAGTCGCCCAGCTCCACCGCGAAGCTATCGAGCCGGTTGGCGATGCCGCCGATAGTTTGCGAGCGTTCGGCCAGATCCTCGCGCACCACGTCCGCGCCGCTGACCCCGTCGCCAGAGGAAGGCGCGGCCGCCGCCATCACACTTGCGCCAGCGCCCGGGCGAGGTCGGCGATCAGGTCGTCTGCATCCTCAAGCCCGATCGACAGGCGCAGCGCAGGCGCCCCAAGCGTGGGGCAGGGCATGATGCTGCGATAGGTGCGCGGGGTGATGGGCAGCGCAAGGCTTTCATAGCCGCCCCATGAATAGCCGATCCCGAACAGCTCCAGCGCATCGGCAACCCGCGCCGAGGCCGCCGGATCATCGCTCGCCAGCACAAAGCTGAACAGGCCGCACCCGCCGGTGAAATCGCGCTTCCACAAGGCATGGCCCGGGTCCGAGGGCAGGAGCGGGCACAGCACCCTGGCAACCTGCGGCTGCGCCTCCAGCCACTCAGCCACCTGCAAGGCCGAGCGGGTCTGCGCTGCCAGCCGCACGCCCATGGTGCGCAGGCCCCGCGCGGCCAGCGCCGCATCATCGGGCGAGACCACCTGCCCCAGTTCCTGGCTGACGCGGCGCAGCGCCGCATACCAGCGTTTGCCGGCGCTCGCGCTGCCCATCATCAGGTCGGAATGGCCGCCGACATGCTTTGACAGGCTCATCGTCACGATATCGCAGCCATGCTCCAGCGCGGCAAAGCCGAGCGGGCTGGCCCAGGTGTTATCGACCATCACCACCGCGCCATGTTCGCGCGCGATTTTCGCGAGGAGCGGCACATCGGTCATTTCAAAGGTGAGGCTGCCCGGCGCTTCCAGCCACACCGCCTTGGCGCCATCGGCGAGCAGCGCGGCATAGGCATCCACATCACGCGGATCGAAAAACTCCGTCGCCACGCCCAGCCGCGCCAGCAGGCCGGTCGCCATGCTGCGGGTGGGGTCATAGGCGTTGTCGCTCATCAGCAGCAGGTCGCCCGGTTTCAACACCGCGAGCATCGCACCCGCAATCGCCGCCACGCCGCTGGGGAACAGCACCGTGCCCGCCGCCCCCGCTTCAAGCTGGGTCAAGGCCTCGGCCAGCGCCCACTGGGTTGGCGCGCCGCGCCTGCCATAGAAGAACTGCCCGTCGGTATTATTGCCGCCCGCTGCCTGCCGGTCGACGTCCTTGTCATAGAGGTGCGTTGAGGCGCGCCAGACGGGCGGGTTGACCACCGGCCCGGTCCATTCCGGACGCCGCCCGCCGCGCACAACGCGGGTGGCGGGCTTCAGATGCTTGTCATCGCCGCCGCCGCTCATGCGGAAGGCCCCCCGGTCTCCGGCCCCTGCTGCTTGGGCGTAGCGGGATCGGCGCTCCATTCGCTCCAGCTACCATCATACAGCGCGGCATCCTTAACCCCGATCAGATGCAGCGCGAACAACAGCACACTGGCGGTCACGCCGCTGCCGCAGGTGGCGGTGAGGGGTGAGGACAGATCAACCCCTGCGCCCTCGAAAGCGGCACGCAGTTCGGCGGGTGTCTTGTAGGTGCCGTCGGCGTTGAGCACGGCGGTGAAGGGCAAGTTCAGCGCGCCGGGAATGCGCCCGTTCTGCCCGCCGTGGACGGGATCAATGCCGCTGCCATAGACCCGGTCGGCGCTGCGGGCATCGAGCACCTGCGCGGCGCGGGTGCCCAGATTGGCGAGCATATCGGCCTTGGTGCGCACGCGGTCAGAGGCGGTGAAGGGGGCGGGGGCGGCAGGGGCGATGTCTGCCGCGCCGCTCTGCAGCGCGCCGCCTTGCTCGCGCCACCTCGCCAGCCCGCCATCAAGGATCGCGACATTCGCGCGCCCGCTGGCCGTCAGCACGAACCACGCGCGCGCCGCGGTGCGGATCGCACTGTCATCATAGATTACGATGGCATCGCCTGCCGCCACGCCAAGGCTGGCAAGGCGATCGGCCAGTTGCGCAGGGGTGGGGAAGGCATAGGGGACAGGGGAACCGGCATCGAACAGGCTGGCCAGCCCGAGAAACCGCGCGCCCGGAATATGCGCGGCGGCAAATTCGCCGCCCGCATCGCGCGCGGCTGCGGGCAGGTGATAGGAAGCGTCGAGCACCGCAAGGCCGGGTGCATCAAGGTTCGCGGCGAGCCACTCGGGCGAAACGAGCGAGGCGGGAAGCGTGGTCATGCCCGCAACCCTAGCGCGGTGAGCGCGGCGGCGCAAAGGCCAAGCGGCGCAGATAAACCCGCCGCTTGCTCAGGCGGCAGAAGCAGCCGGAACCACCACCGCCTGCGCCACCAGCCCGGCGATGCCGCCGGGCGGCTGGTCAAGCGGGATCGGGTGGATGCGCCCGCTGGGCGATGGGGTGCCGATCACGAAGGTTTTGGTATCGGCGGGCAGGCCTTCGCCCTCCAGCGTCACGTGAACCAGCGGGATGAACAGCGGGGTCTGACCCTGCCTGAGCGGGCTGATGGCCGAAATCGGCAATTGCAGCGTGCCGGTGAGGCTGCGCGCCTGATGCGGGCCGATCCGCGCGATGCTCTCCAGTGCCTGCGCCGCGCCCGCTGCGGCTCCTGCATTGCCGCGCGCACAGACCAGCTTGGCAGCCGCGTTGCAATCATTGACCGCGCGGCCTGACCGGTTGGCGATGGTGAGGCGGTAGTGCAGCGTGAACATCATCACGCTGCGGGTGGCGGCCATGATATCGAGCGTGAGGTCGACCCGCGGCGTCTCGCCCACACCTGCAGGTTCGCCCGCAGGCTCTCCCGAAGCGCCAGCGACCGGCGCGGCGAGGCGCAGGGGCGCAGGCTTGCGACGCCGCCGCCACAGGAACGCGCCGCCGCCCAGCAACAGCAGCGCGGCCAGCGCCCCTGCGGCATAGGGCCACCATGCGGGCAGGGGCGGTAGCGCGGTGGCGGGGTCGCCCGCTGGCGCTTCAGGCAAGGCGGGGGCGTTCGCCAGCGGTGGTGCGGGCGTTTGAGAGGGCGCTGCGGCAACCGCTTCCCCGGCCGTGGGGGCCGGAAGGGGCGTGGGGCCGGGTGCCGGAGTTGCGGTGGGCGCGGGCTGGCGCACCTGCGGCGTCTGGCGCGCGGTGGGCGCGGGAAGCGGCTGGATGACCGGCGTCGCGGTCGGCGCGGGGGCTGCGCTCTCGCTCGGCGTGGTGGTCGGCAGGGCGCGTGGGGGGATGGCAACGCCGGCGCGCTCGTCCGCCGGGCCAGCAGGGGCCGGAGCAGGTGTCGGCGTCGCACTCGGGGAAGGGGTGGCGGGCGGCAATTCGAAGGTCTGCTGCGCGGCAAGCGGCGCGGCGCAGGCCAGCAAGGCGGCGGCACCAGCGAGCGAGTAGGCGGCAAAACGGGCAGGCAGACGGATCATGGGATGATGGGCACCGGTAAGCGGCTCAGGATGGGAAAAGTGCTTTGCCGGGCCATAGGTGAACCGGTGCTTTCTCCCATAGAAAGGGCAAGGGGGCCGCGTCCAGTTCTACGCTTGCGTAGCATCGCGGATCGGGGCAACAGCGCGGCATGGAAAGCACACCCTCCCCGAACACGTCCGCCCCGCAATTTCTTGGCAAGGACACGCCACTGCCGTCCTCGCCTGAAGAAGCGGTGCTGGACTATGTCCCCAATCCGCGCCCTGGCCTGACCTATCTGGTGCGCTTCGTCTCGCCGGAATTCACCTCGCTGTGCCCGGTGACCAGCCAGCCCGATTTTGCGCATCTGGTGATCGATTATGTGCCGGGCGAGACGATCGTGGAGAGCAAAAGCCTCAAGCTGTTTCTGGGGAGCTTCCGCAACCACAACGGCTTCCACGAGGATGTGACCGTGGGCATCGGGGTGCGCCTGTTTGAAGAAATGCGCCCGCAATGGCTGCGCATCGGCGGCTACTGGTATCCGCGCGGGGGCATTCCGATCGATGTGTTCTGGCAATCGGGCACGCCGCCTGAAGGCCTGTGGCTGCCCGATCAGGGCGTGCCGGGCTATCGCGGGCGGGGGTAAGGCGTAAAGCGGGGCAAGGCTGCGCAGGTCGCGCTCTGGCCACTGCTTGACCCCGGCCATACCCCCTCCAGACCCCGGTTACACCCCCTTTAGTCCCCCGCTGGCGCGATGTTTCGCGTGAAACATTGGCGCAAGGAGCGGCGGGTGCGGCGGGTCAGTTCGGAACGCTCAGTTCCAGCTGCACGAACTTCGGGATGGTCTTGTTGGCCTCGCGCCATTTGGCGAGCGGGAAGGCACCAGCACCCAGCGCGGCCAGCGGGATCCCCGCCTCGGCCAGCGAATAGGGCGAGATGCGGTGCCGGGTCATGAACCCGCCACTGCCGTCCGAGATCATCGAGGTTTCGAACTGCAGGCCCTGGCTGTTTTCCGAGGCGTTCACGACCTTGCTGACCACCAGCTGCCCGTGGCCCAGATCGAGCACCACGTCCGTCCCCACCGGCACACCCGCCAGCCCGGTGATCCGCGCACCGGTTTTGGACAGGTTGCGCAGGATCACGTCGTAATAGTGGTCCTCGTGGATCAGGCCGACCTTGCGGAAGATGGTGATGCGTTCCGCGCGGTGACGCGGCGGGCCGCTGGGGCGGAACAGCGCATTGCCTTGCGCGAACTGCTCCAGCACCTGTTCCTGCGTGATTGGCTTGGAGAAGATGTAGCCCTGCACCAGATCCGCTCCGCGTTCCTTGACCAGCGCCAGCTCGTCCATCGCCTCGACCCCTTCGGCGACCGTTTCCATCCCCAGCGCCTTGGCCAGCGCCACGATCGCGGCGATGATCGCAGGGTTGATGTCGCCATTCTCGGTGCAGCCGCGCACGAAGCTCTGGTCGATCTTGATCTTGTCGAAATGGCCGTGCTTGAGATAGCCGAGCGATGAATAGCCGGTCCCGAAATCGTCAAGCGCAAGGCGCACGCCCAGCTTCTTCAGATCGCGGAAAATCGCGTCGACCGTCTCCAGATCGCCGACGAACACGCTCTCTGTGATCTCCAGTTCGAGCCGTTGGGGTGGCAGCCCGGAAGCGGCAAGCGCGGCGGCGACCGCCTTGCGATAGCCGGGGCGGATGAATTGCTTGGCCGACACATTGACCGCCACCCGGATCGTGTCCGGCCAGGCAAGCGCATCGATGCAAGCCTGCCGCAAGGCCATCTCGCCGATGCGGATGATGAGATCGTCGTTCTCGGCCACCGGGATGAACTGGGCGGGGCTGATGTCGCCCTGTTCGCTGTCATGCCAGCGCAGCAGCGCCTCGAAGCACTTGACCGCGTTGGTTTCAGGATCGACGAGCGGCTGGTAGGCCAGCTTCAGCTCGCCCTTGTCGACCGCATCGCGCAGACGGTCACCGAGCATCGCGGTCTTGGACGCTGCGTCGCGCAACTCGCTGGTGAAGAAGCAGAATGTGCCGCCGCGGGTTTCCTTGGCGGAATATAGCGCCATGTCGGCGGCGCGGGTCAGTTCGTCGGCTTCGACCCCGTCATAGGGCGCGATCGCGATGCCCACCGATGTGCCGATGATCGCCCGCCGGCCATTGATCTGGTAAGGCTGCGAGACCGACTGGACGATGCGATTGGCCAGTTCGCCCAGCGTGCCGCGGTCGTCCATGTCCGGCAGCAGCACCTGGAATTCGTCTCCGCCCAACCGCCCGACTTCGCCGTGATTGCCGACGATCGAAATCAGCCGCTGGCCGACCTGCTTGAGCAATTCGTCCCCGGCCGGGTGGCCCATCGTGTCGTTGACCTGCTTGAAGCGGTCGAGATCGAGCATCATCAGCGCACAGCTGCGCTGGCTGATGCGGAAGGCGGCGAGCATGGCCGACAGGCGTTCATTGAGCTTGCGGCGGTTGGCCAACCCGGTCAGCTCGTCCACCTGGCTCGCGCGGGCGACCTGGGTTTCGTAGGCATATTGCGCCGAAATATCGACCGCGCTGCCGCGATAGCCGTGGAAGGTGCCCGCGGCATCGATCAACGGGCGGCCATTGAGCCGCCACCAGCGCGCCGATCCGCGCCCGTCCGACACGCCGACGATCTGTTCGTCCAGCTTGGAGCGGGACCGCAGCTTGAAGGCGAGGCTGCGCTGGGTGGGCGCGCCAGACTCCGCTTCGACATCGCTGAAGACGCCGGTCAGCGGCTTGCCGATCAATTCATCGCTGCCCGATCCCAGATCCGCCAGCGCGCGCTGCGAAAGAAAGCTGAGGTTGCCCTCGGCATCGGTCGCCCAGAACATCCCGACGCCAAGCTCTTCGACCTCGCCCAGCACCATGGCGCGATCGGACGCAGACCGGCGCTCGGTCTGCGGCGCTTCGGCTTGCGCTTCCTTGTTGACGCGCGTGGTTCTGCGAAAGCCTAGCGGCATAGCTCGTCCTTGTTTCGGCGGGCAGCTTGGGCACACCTGATCATCGCCATAGCCTTGCGGTCTTGAAAAAGAGTTACGCTGTGGATCGTAGCCGAGCGACAGGCAGACGCAGGGGCGCGGCGAACGGCGTGGAACTCTTTTCCGGCAATCGCGTTATCCGCATGAGCAGTCGGCGTGGCATATTATTTCCTGCGTGGGCTGTGATGTGTAATTTTGGTGCATGACTGCGGGCGTTCGGGATCGCGCCCTTGCAAGTTTTGCTATCAGTTTTTGCGACAAACGGGGGATGACGCCATTTCTGTCGATACTCTGCTGGCCCGCGCGCCCGAAGCGCTGACCAATCCTGTGCGCACCCGCGCCGACTGGGATGCCATGCGCGCGGCCGCGCTGGCCGATCCGGGAGCCTTCCATGGTGCAATCGCGGCCCGCAATATGCATTGGTTTGTCGCCGATATCGGCGCCGCCGGCGCGTGGATCGCGAGGCACGCCGATGGTCGCTGGCACGGCTGGGACGCGGCCACCGCAGCGTCGCTCAGCCCCGATCTTCCCGCCGGGTTCACCCCGTGGCACACCGGTTTTGACGGTAGCAATCCGCCGCACTGGCGCTGGTTCGTGGGTGGACGCACCAATGCGGCTTTCTCCGAACTTGATCGCCACGTGCTGGCCGGCCACGGCGATGAGTCTGCGCTGATCTTCGAAGGCGATCGCTGGGATATGTCGGCAGGCGGCGGCAAGGGCGCGCCGATCGATTGCTTTGCGGTCAGCCGCAAGCAACTGCTGCTCGAAGTCGCCAAATGCGCCGTGGCGCTCGATACGCTGGGGCTTAAGCCCGGCGATCGCATGGCATTGAACATGCCGAGCATCGTGCCGCAAATCTACTGGACCGAGGCCGCCAAGCGGATGGGCGTGGTTTACACGGCGGTGTTCGGGGGCTTTTCGGACAAGACCCTGTCGGACCGCATCGCCGATACCGGCGCGCGGGTGATCGTGACCAGCGACGGCAGCTACCGCAACGCGCAGGTCGCGGCCTTCAAGAACGCCTATACCGATCCCGCGCTCGACAATTTCGTGCCGGTGACGACGGCGCTCGAGATTCTCGGCGGGCTTGATCTGCAACTGCCCGAGGGTGGTCACGCGGCGATCCTCGATACCGTGCGCGAGGCGCTGGCGGGCGAGATCACGGTCGACCGTTCGGACGTAATGCGCGGCGTGGGCCGGGCGCTGATCAACCTTGGTGCCGAAGGCCGCATCACCAGCGCGGATGCTGCGCGGGTCCGGATCGCGATTGCCTCCAGCCTCGTCACCCTGCCGCCGCGCGTAGAAGCGGTGATCGTGTGTCGCCACACGCACCAGCCCGATGTGATCTGGCGCGAGGAGCGCGATCGCTGGAGCCATGAACTCACAGATAGCGCGCTTGTTATCGTGCTGGAGAAAGCCCGTGCGGCAGGCTTTGCGGTGCAGAGCGAAGCGGACCTTCTCGCGCTCCCCGACACGGATTTCGTCCGCGCGATCTGGGCCTCGTCGAAGCCGATGCCGGTCGATGCCGATTACCCGATGTTCTTCATCTACACCTCGGGCAGCACCGGCAAGCCCAAGGGCATCGTCCATAGTCACGGCTATGCCGCAGGCGTGGCCGAGACGATGGCGACAAGCTTCGATGCGCGCCCCGGCGATACACTGTTCGTGGTCGCCGATCCGGGCTGGATCACGGGGCAAAGCTACCTCATCTGCGCGCCGCTGATGACACGGGTGACTACGCTGGTGTCCGAAGGCTCGCCGGTGTTCCCGCACGCGGGCCGCTTCGCCTCGATGATCGAGCGGCATAATGTGCGCATCTTCAAGGCCGGCGTGACCTTCCTCAAGGCGATCATGTCGGACCCGGCCAACCTTGCCGAGCTTGAACGGTATGACATGAGCGGCCTTCGCGTCGCGACCTTCTGCGCCGAGCCGGTCAGTCCTAGCGTGCAGGCCTTCGGGATGGAGCACGTCACCCCGCGCTATATCAATAGCTACTGGGCGACCGAGCACGGCGGGATCGCGTGGACGCACATGTTCGCCAATGACGATTTCCCGCTGCGCCCCGACGCGCACGCCTATCCGCTGCCGTGGATCGTGGGCGATGTGTGGGTCGAGGATGATACTGCGGCAGGGGGCGATGCGCCTTTTGCCCGCGTGGGCGAGGGCGGCGTGCCGTGGCGCAAGGCCGATATCGGCGAAAAGGGCGAGATCGTGATCGCCGCGCCCTATCCCTATCTCGCGCGCACCATCTGGGGCGACATTGCCGGCTTCAAGGTCGATGATGGCCGCGTCGATCCCGCCTGGCGCGGCGATGCGGCGCGCTGGGAAGAAGGTTACTGGCGGCGCTGGAAGGGCGCATGGGCCTACACCCAGGGCGATTTCGCGATCCAGCACGCCGATGGTTCCTTCTCGCTCCACGGGCGGTCTGACGACGTCATCAACGTCTCGGGCCACCGGATGGGGACCGAGGAGATCGAGGGCGCGGTGCTGCGCGACAAGGCGCTGGCGCCGGACTCGCCGGTCGGCAATGTGCTGGTGGTCGGCGCGCCGCACCGCGAGAAGGGGTTGACCCCGCTCGCGTTCGTCGTGCCCGTTGCGGGCCGCAAGCTGACCCATGAGGACAAGCGCCGCCTGTTCGACCTCGTGCGCACCGAAAAGGGCGCAGTCGCGGTTCCGGCGGACTTTATCGAGGTCAGCCAGTTCCCCGAAACGCGATCGGGCAAATATATGCGCCGCATGGTGCGCGCGCTGGTGGTGGGCGAGGATGTCGGCGACGTGACGACGCTGCGCAACCCCGAGGCGCTGGACGAGCTCTCCAAGGTCATCACCGAATGGCAGCGCAAGCAGCGCATGAGCGATGAACAGGTCTTGTTCGACCGGCATCGCTACTTCCTCGTGCAATACAACATGGTCGCCCCCGGCAAACAGGTCGCGACCGTCACCGTCACCAATGCGCCCGTCAACGCATTGAACGAACGCGCGATTGACGAGCTGGTGCTGGTCACCTCGACTTTGGCGCGCGACGATTCCGTGGTGGCGGTGGTGTTCACGGGCGAGGGCACTTCGTCCTTCGTTGCCGGGGCGGATATCCGCCAGATGCTGGAGGAAATCCACACCGTCGATGAAGCGATGGTGCTGCCCAACAACGCGCATCTCGCGTTCCGCACCATCGAGAGCATGAACAAGCCTTGCATCGCGGCTGTGCAGGGTGTGGCGCTGGGCGGCGGGATGGAGTTCGCGCTCGCCTGCCACTACCGGATTGCAGAACCCGTGGCGCGCTTTGGCCAGCCCGAAATCCGGCTGCGGTTGCTGCCGGGCTATGGCGGCACGCAGCGCCTGCCGCGCCTGCTGGCCGACCGGCGCGGGGCGGAGGGATTGCGCGATGCGCTCGATCTCGTTCTGGGCGGGCGGAGCATCACGGCCGAACAGGCGCACGCAATCGGCGTCGTTGATCAAATGGTTGATGGCGCAGAAGATGCGCTTTCGGCAGCCCACGCCGCGGTGCGCGATTTCGTGAAAAATGGCCCCGGCAGCGCGCTTGGCTTTGCCTTTGCCGAACGGCAGGCCGCGACGGCGCGTTGGGAAGGCGGCGCCGACATCGATCTCGATGCGGTGCTGGAGGATGATTTCCTCCAGCGCATCCTGAGGCAGCTTGCATGGGCGGGCCGCGATGTTGCGGGCGCGCGGGCCTTGGATGCGGTGCGGACCGGGCTCGAACAGGGCATGACGCAAGGCTTGGCGCGCGAAGCCAAGCTGTTTGCAGAAGCCATCGTCGATCCCGAAGGCGGCAAGACCGGTATCCGGCAATTTATGGACAAGGTTGCGCCACCGCTGCCGGTGCGGCGCGATGGCGTGTGGATCGATGCCGAGCACGAAATGCGTGCGCAAGGCTTGGAAGCAGCAGGCGATCTGCTTCCCGTGGGAGCGCCGTTCTATCCCGGCGTGACCCCGATCCCGCGTCACCAATATGCTTTTGGCATTGCCCGCGATCCCGACACCGGCCAGCCCCGCTTTGGTCCTCCGGCAAGCCACGAGAAGGAGCTGATCGTCAAGACGCCCGAGCCTGCGCCCAACGAGGCGCTGCTCTACATGCTGACCAGCGAGGTCAACTTCAACGACATCTGGGCGCTGACGGGAATCCCCGTTTCCCCCTTCGATGCGCATGAGGAAGACGTGCAGATCACGGGATCTGGCGGGATCGCTCTGGTCGCCGCGCTGGGCTCTGAAACGCGGGCGCAAGGGCGCATCAAGGTTGGCGATCTGGTTACGGTCTATTCCGGCACCAATGATCTGCTCAGCCCGCTGGTCGGCAATGATCCGATGTATGCTGATTTCTCCATTCAGGGCTACGAGACCGAGACCGGCAGCCACGCCCAGTTCCTGACCGTGCAGGCGCCGCAGATGCACAAGGTGCCGCCCGATCTGACGCTGGAGCAGGCGGGCAGCTATGTGCTGAACCTCGGCACGATTGCGCGCTGCCTGTTTACCACCTTGCAGATCGCACCCGGGCGGACGCTGTTCGTTGAAGGTGCGGCGACGGGTACGGGGCTGGATGCGCTGCGTTCTTCGGTGCGCACGGGCTTGCAGGTGACGGGGCTGGTGTCCTCCCCGGAACGCGCGGACTTCATCACGCAGGTGCAGGGTGCGGTCGGGGCGATCAACCGCAAGGATGCGCGCTTCGCCGGTCTCTACAGCGTGGTGCCGGAAAACGCCGCCGAGGCGCAGGCGTGGGAAGCCGCGGGCGCATCGCTGGTCGAGGAATTCAAGGCGCTGAACGGCGGCAAGCTCGCCGATTATGTCGTCAGCCACGCGGGCGAGACGGCCTTCCCGCGCTCGTTCCAGTTGCTCGCAGAAGGCGGAACGCTCGCCTTCTACGGCGCGTCATCGGGCTATCACTTCAGCTTCATGGGCAAGCCGGGCACGGCCAGCCCTGAGGAAATGCTCCGCCGTGCAGCCCTGCGCGGGGGCGAGGCGGTGCTGATCTTCTACGGGCCGGGCTCCGCTGAACTGCTCGACGAGACGGGCCTTGAGATGATCGAGGCCGCGCGCCGGTTCAACGCCCGTTCCGTCATCGCCACCACCACCGACGGCCAGCGCGAGTTTCTGCAATCGCTGGGGCTGGAAGACGCGATCGAGGGCATTGTCAGCCTCGAAAGCATTCGCAGGCGTGAGGGCGCGAACTTCTACTGGCCGGACACCATGCCGCGCCTGCCCGATGCCAAGGCCGATATCGAGGTCTTCAAGGCGGCGGTGCGCGATTATCAGGACCGGGTGATGAAGCCTTTCGGTTCGGCCGTGGGCAAGATCCTGCGCTCGCCCGACAATCCGCGCGGCAGCCCCGATCTGGTGTTCGAGCGCGCCGGGCAGGACACGCTCGGCATTTCGACCTCGCTGGTGAAGCCCTTCACGGGCCGCGTGATCTTCGCCGAGGATCTGACCGGCTGCCGCTTCACTTTCTACGCGCCGCAGGTGTGGACCCGTCAGCGCCGCATCTTCATGCCGACTGCGCAGATCTTCGGCACGCACCTGTGCAACGCCTATGAAGTTGCGCGGATGAACGACATGATCGCGGCCGGCTTGCTCGAAGTGACCGAGCCGGAAGTCGTGCCGTGGGATGGCCTGCCCGAAGCGCATCAGGCGATGTGGGACAACCGGCACACGGGATCGACCTATGTGGTCAACCACGCGCTCCCCGAAATGGGCCTGCGCAGCCGTGATGCGCTGCTTGAAGCGTGGGCTGCTGCCGCCTCCGGGGAACCGGACGGCTGACACGCGCGTTGCAGTTTTTGAAACGTTCTTCGCTCTCCTCCCCAGAGAATTGAACGAAACATAAAGCGAAGCGCGGCTTCGCCGTAATTCTGTGAGGAGAGGGCTTATGGCCAAATCGAAAACCGCTGCTGCCGCTCCCGCCTTGCAAGGCGATGTCCCGGGCCGTCTCGCTGGCAAGATCGCGGTCGTCACCGGCGCGGCGGGCAATCTGGGCGGGCATATCGTCACCCACTACCTTGCCGAAGGCGCGACCGTGGTAATGACGGGCCGCACGCCTGATCGCACCAAGGCCGCGGCCGAGGCGCTGTTGAAGGCCACCGGGGCCGATCCCGCGCGGCTTGCCACCGTTGCGCTCGATGGCGGAGACATCGCCTCGGTCCGCGCTGCAATCGATGAAGTGGTGAAGCAGTTCGGCCGGATCGACATTCTCGTCAACAATGCCGGAAGCGCCGGGCCCAAGCAGCCGATCGAGAACCTGCCGCTTTCGGCGGAAGAACTGGCCGCGCTCCAGAAGCAAGGCTCGACCGATGGCGAGACCGTAGCTGACGCGCTGCGCAACATCTTCGGCGTCGCCTGGAATGTCGCGCGCACCGCTGCGCCGCATATCCCCGAGGGCGGCTCGATCATCAACGTCTCGACCATTTTCAGCCGCACGCCCTATTATGCGCGGGCGGCCTATGTCGTCCCCAAGGCGGCGATGAACGCGTGGAGCCGCGAACTCAGCCTCGAGCTTGGCCCCAAGGGCATTCGCGTCAACCTCGTCTACCCCGGCCCGATCGAGAGCGAACGCATCCGCAACGTGTTTGCCGCGATGGACACCGCGCGCGGCGACGCGGGCGGGACAACCGCGACGCAGTTCTTCGACATGATGAGCCTTGAACGCGCCACCGGCGGCAATGACAAGGCCAAGACCTTCCCGACGCCCACCGATATCGCCACGACCTGCGTCTTCCTCGGCTCGGACGAAAGCGCAGCTTACAACGGCCATGATTTCGAAGTCACCCACGGCATGTCCGTGCGCAAGGAGCAACGTTCGACCTATCTCGCGCGGCCCACGATGCGCTCGATGGACGGCACCGGCCTTGCCGTGCTGATCGCGGCTGGCGACAATTTCGAAGAGGCGCTGGAAATCGCGCAGGTGCAGCTTGCCTGCGGAGCCGAGGTCGTACTCGGCCTTCCGCGCGCGGCCGACGTTGCCATTGCCGAGAAGCGTTGTGCGGCGCTGGGCCTGTCGGACAAGCTCGCGATCATCCGCTTCAGCCGCAAGGACCCGGCGGGGATGGAAGAGGCGCTGGAGGATTACACCAAGGGCGGCACCCCCGTCAGCGGCGCGCTGTTCCTGCCTGCCCTCAGCGCAGGCGAACTGGCCGGGGCTATCACCACGGCTGATGACAGCGTGGTCGAGGCGCTGATGGACGCCGAACTGGCGGGCAACATGGCCTTGGCGCGCACCATGAGCCGGTACTGGAAGCGGCATGACAACCTGCTGCAGCCGCCGCGCTTCGTGTTCGTCAGCCATGCGAGCGATGGGAAGGGCGATATCTATGGCCACATCCTGCGCGCCGCGACCGAACAGCTGATCCGCATCTGGCGCGACGAATCAGAGATCGACACCGCCCATGGCCGCCGCCGGCAAGCGGAATGGGGCAACCAGATTGTCCGCTTCACCAACACCGAAGCCGAGAACATCCGCTTCACCGCAGGCCATGCCGCGCGCATCCTGCTTAAGGAAAGCAAGCTCGGCGAAATCACCCTCTATGTCCCGTCGAACATCGGCGAGGCGACGGGCGCTCGGAAAGCCATGCCCGGCTTCTCGGAGAACATCACCGGCCTGCATCTCGGCAAGGTCGCGCTGATCACCGGCGGTTCGGCCGGGATCGGCGGACAGGTCGCGCGGCTTCTGGCACTGGCTGGCGGCAAGGTGATGATGGTCGCCCGCCGCGAAAGCGAGCTGGCAGTGGCGCGCGCGCGGATCGTATCTGAACTGGAGGACATCGGCTTTGCCGGGGTCGAGCGCCGCGTGCAGACCCTTGCCAATGTCGATGTCAGCAATTTCGAGAGCCTCAAGGGCGCCGTCGATGCGACGCTGAAAGCCTTCGGCCGGATCGACTATCTCATCAACAACGCAGGGGTTGCGGGCGCAGAGGATATGGTCGTCGACATGGGGGTTGATGCGTGGAACTACACGCTCGATGCCAACCTCGTGTCGAACTACTTCCTGATGCACCACGTCGCGCCGCTGATGAAGGCGCAAGGCTCGGGCTACATCCTCAACGTCTCGTCCTATTTCGGCGGGGAGAAGTACCTTGCGGTCGCCTATCCCAACCGCGCCGATTACGCCGTGTCCAAGGCCGGGCAGCGCGCGATGGTGGAAAGCATGGCGCGCTATCTCGGGCCGGAAGTGCAGTTCAACGCGATTGCGCCGGGGCCGGTCGATGGTGATCGCCTCTCGGGCACCGGCGGCAAACCCGGATTGTTCGAACGGCGCGGCAAGCTGATCCTTGAAAACAAGCGCCTCAACGCCGTCCACGCCGCCGCGATCAAGGCGATCCGGCGCGGGGTGCGGGTCGAGGCGGTGCTGGCGCGGCTCGCCCGCAATGACACGGTCAAGATGAGCCACGATACCAACAACCCGCGCGAGTTGCGCGATCTGGCACTGGCTTGCGCGCGCGAGGGTGACGGGGCCTGCACCTGGGACCAGTACCTGCTCACGCCGACCATCGCTGCCGCGCTGGTCTCGCGCCTCAGACAAGCTGGCCTGTTCCTTGATGCGCCCGAGTGGAACGACCGCCCGGCAACGCCGGAAAGCGATGCCGACTGGCTGCTGCGCGTGCCGCCTCAGGATGCGCCCTTCCTCCCCGCCGACAAGATCGCGGTCGAGGCGAACAAGGTCGGCACCGGCGTGCTGTCCAAGCTCTACCTCGGCAAGATGCCGACCGAACATGACGTCGCGCAGGCCACCGTGTTCTTCCTCGCCGACCGTGCGGTTTCGGGCGAGACCTTCATGCCCTCGGGCGGCCTCTCTGTGGAACGCTCGACCACCGAACGCGAATTGTTCGGCAGCCCCAAACAGGAGCGGCTTGACCAGATGCGCGGGCGTACCGTGTGGATGATCGGCGAGCATCTGACCGATTATCTCGCGGAAACCGCGCGCGCCTTTATCGAGGATGCGCATGTCGCCAACGTGGTGCTGATCACCCGCACCGCCGAGGGCTTCGAGGCGATCAAGTCCCAGCTCGATGCGGACATTGCCGCATCATTGACCTCGCTGGTGAAGACAACCGACATCGAAGCCGCGATGGACGAGGCGCTGACCCTGTGGGGCAAGCCGACCACGATCCTCTCCACCCCGTTTGCCGCGCTTCCGGGCAAGCTGTTCGGCAAGGACGATCCGCTTGATCCGGAGGAATTTCGCACCGTGGTGGCCGATAACCTCACCCACCACTTCCGCGTATCGCGCCGCGCGTCACTCTATGATGATTGCCAGCTGGTGCTGACCTCGCCCGATGTGCCGATGGGCGATAAGTCGCCTGCCTTTGCGCTGGCGAACTTCATCAAGACCACGCTCCACGCCTTCACCGCCACGCTGGCGGTGGAGAACGAGCGATTGGTCCATGATGTGCCGGTCAACCAGATCAACCTCACCCGGCGCGTGCAATCCGAAGAACCGCGCGATCTCGACGAACATCTGGAAGAGGTGCGGCGCTTTGCCCGTGCGGTGTTGCTGGTCGGCGCGCCGCTGCCCGATGCGGAGGACTCGCGCTATCGTGCGCGGATCTATCGCGGCATGTCGATGACTGTCTGAGGACCGGACAGGCGTGATCCAGTACCTGCCCTTCGAAAAGCCGATCGAGGCGCTCGACAAGCACGTGGCGGAGCTTTCCGCTTTGCCCGAAGGCCTGGCCGAAGCGCGGATGCTGGCCGAGCGGGCGGACAAGCTGCTCGCCGATACCTATGCGCGCCTCACCCCATGGGAGCGCACGCTGGTGGCGCGCCATCCCCAGCGCCCCCGGTTTGAAAAGCTGGTGGCCTCGCTGTTCACCGATTTCCTGCCGGTCGCAGGCGATCGCACCTTTGGCGATGATCAGGCGATCATCGGCGGCTTTGCGCGCTTCGAAGGGCGCAAGGTGGTGGTGATCGGCCATGTGAAGGGTGAGGACACGCCGGGACGCCTCAGGCATAATTTCGGCATGGCCCGGCCCGAAGGCTACCGCAAGGCGATCCGGCTGATGGAACTGGCCGACCGCTTCGGCCTGCCGGTGGTGACGCTGGTCGACACCCCGGGCGCCTTTCCCGGCGTTGATGCCGAAGCGCGCGGGCAGGCGGAAGCCATCGCCCGGTCAACCGAGGCGTGTCTGGGGCTGGGCGTGCCGCTGATTGCGGTGATCATTGGCGAGGGCGGATCGGGCGGGGCGGTGGCGCTGGCGGCGGCAAACCGGGTGCTGATGTTCGAACACGCGGTCTATTCGGTGATCAGCCCCGAAGGCTGCGCCTCGATCCTGTGGCGCAGCGCTGCGCAAAGTCCGGCCGCTGCCGAAGCGATGCGGGTGACGGCGACCGATCTGCTCAAACTCGGCGTGATCCACCGCATCGTCTACGAACCGCGCGGCGGCGCGCATCGCGACCACGCGGAAGCCGCCAAACGCCTGACGCTGGCCTTGCGCGCCGAATTGAACGCCCTTGCCGCCATGACGCCGGATGAATTGCGGCGCGAGCGGGAGGAGTTCTTCCTGCATTTGGGGTAAACCGTCCGCTCCGCGCGGAAGGGTGATGAGGAAGCTGGTGCCGGCTGCAGGGATCGAACCCGCGGCCCCCTGATTACAAACTGGGCTTAACCCGATAGATTTCTGTTGCAATCTGTTGCAGTTCGATGCCGCAGACGCGGATTTTTGCAATCCGAGCCTTTGCGATGCGTTGCAGGCCGTTTTGATCCATAGCAGCCTGTTGCTCGCGCCTGATGCCCCGATGGGACCCTACAGATATTTTGTTATCCAATTCTCGCATCAGCATCCAAATCATGAGCACCTGTATTTCGTCTTATGATTTCCGGTTTGTCACGATACAGTAATCATACATCTAGTCAAAAAATCGTTTCCAACGCCCATCCCACTTTTTCTCCAGAAATTCGACAACTACAATAAGAAGTACAATTAAAATAACTATGGACGAAAATTTCAAAATCTCATCTATTGAATTCAGAAAATAAAAAAGTGCGTCTAACGAAAAAATGAACTCAAATAATTGAGTTGGAGCAAAATAATACAAACAGGCGGATGTAATAAAAAATAATAAAAAGAATGGATTATTGTAAAATACTCCATTTTCGCAAATATCACTAATCCAAGAAAACTTGCAAAAAGACTTTACAATAAATGCAAATATCATTGATATATAAACAAATGCCACAAGTAATGATGAGAATATCATTGACAGATAAGATGAAAACATAATTGAAGCGACTAGGTCATCAATGAGGTCCGCCTGTCTAAATTGCTCAAATTTTTGTCCGAAACAGATCTCGCTTGTTTCGATTATAGAGCTTTCCAAAAAAAAGCAGACTCCATAGTCTCCCATGAAAATACCAAAAATCAAACCTACCCATATTGCAGCGCATATGGCTGCAGATATGTAAAATAGACAAAGAACTGGCTGAGTTATTTTTTCAAAACCATGGTAAACTTCAAAATAGAAATATTTCTTAAATATGGATAATATTATTATATTAAGCAAATAAATTGATGGTAAAATTAGGAGTGCTACCTTTAGGAAGTTTTTGATTTGTATAAATTGTAGATAAAATACATCATAACTGTAAAATAATAGGATTATATAAAATAAAATCAGCTCGAGAAATGAAAAAAGCAAAATCTTCGATAAAGATAATTCTTCTATCTTACTGCGCTTGCAAAACAATGATACATATGATGTTATTATGATGAAATCATGTTCATGCCGTACTGTGCCAGGTTTTCCAAAAATGTAACCTGAAAATTTCTCTTTTATTCTTGAATTTAATATTAAATCAATAAAAGACCCCATCGTTGCGACGCTCATTATCTTGAACAAGGTGAGATTGGCAATTTGATCAAGCATGTTCATTTCTCGTGACGAAGGGTGCCTAATAAGGTTTTTTTTCAGAGATGCCGATTTGCTTTAGTAGATATCATGGGTATCTTTGATCGCTGATATGGTATGGAAAATGCTTCATACTTTGCTGGCTGACTCCGTACTTCTCTGCAAGCGGAAACAACGGCGAATATTCGGGCCTCCCTTCAAGATAATGTCAGTCTGGCACCGTCGATATGGTTGTAGAAAAGCAACTCCTTAAGGCGCAATGCACCCTTACTGGGTGTCCAGCCTTAGTCAGGAAATCGGCAGCACTTTAAGTTTTCATCTTCATGTAGGCAATGTCTCGTGGCGAGCCCAGTCGCTCAGAAAGAGCCTAACGGACGCATCAAGAAACATGGTTTGTTCCGGCCGTAGCTGCCGGATCACGTAATTTCGTTAGGTCCCAAATCCCAAGGTCTAGCGCGCAGCACTTTGTGCGACATCTCTCCTAGTGATTCGGTTCTTTTGACCCCCGGTCATGGGTCATCAATCTTTGCGTTCTGTAGTTTTCCGTTGCGATCTGTTGCGGGATTAGGATTCTCTTTGAGATATCGGGATTTCCGTGATTATTGAGGTGCCGTTGAAAGGAACGGCACATGCGTAAATCACTGAGCGTCAAGGCAGTAGAAGCGTTTCGACCCCAAACGAAGCGGTATGAGGTCCATGATGTCTTGTGCCCCGGCTTTAGCTTGCGAGTGTTTCCGACTGGTCGGAAAGTCTACTCATTGAAGTACCGCTACGGCTTGAAACAGCGCCGGTTACCGATCGGCGTTCACCCCCGCATTTCCCTTGCCGATGCCCGCGCCAAAGCGTTCGAGGCTTTGCGGCTGGTTGATGAGGGGATCGATCCCGCAGCGCGTCGACGTCAACTTGGCATGTCTGTCGAGGCCATTTGTTCAGATTTCATACGCCAATATGCGCGACCGCGTAATCGAAGCTGGAAGGAGGCCGAACGGATTCTGCAACGCGAATTCGTCGCCGTACACGGCCAGCGCGACATTCGGGAAGTTAAGCGAGCCGATATTCTCGAATTGATGGACGGAGCCATTGAACGTGGCGCGGCCTATCAGGCCAACCGCATTCACTCGAATCTGCGTAAATTTTTCAACTGGTGCGTGGAACGCGGCATCGTCGAAATGTCCCCCGTTGTTGGGATCAAACCGCCCACACGCGAACATGCTCGCGACCGTGTGTTGAACGATGACGAAATCCGCGCAGTGCTTCGCGCCTGTGCCGAAGAACCTTATCCTTATCGGCAGTTTGTCCCGCTGCTGCTGGCGACTGCACAACGGCGGGGCGAAGTGTCAAAGATGCGATGGAGCGAAATCGATCTTGAAGCTAAGGTTTGGGTTATCCCGACGGAATCATCCAAAAATGGCAAGCCGCACGTGGTGCCCCTAAGCGAGATGGCGCTTCGGTTGATTGGTGAGGTCCCGCGATTTCCGGGCTGCAATTGGGTGTTCACCACGACACGGCGCGTACCAATCAGTGGGTTTAGTAAAGCATTGCGGAAAATCCATACACACTCCGGGACGTCAGGGTGGCGGTTCCACGATCTAAGGCGAACTGCGGCGTCGGGGATGGCGAGGGCAGGGATCGCGCCCTACGTTGTCGAGAAAGTCCTGAACCATATTTCAGGCGCAATTTCCGGCGTTGCGGCGGTATATAATCGGTATGGTTACGATGCTGAACGGCGCGATGCATTGGACAAGTGGGGGGCCTTTCTCGATGACCTCGGAAACTGACGGCCCGGTAAACCTGATCGACCCTTTTGAAAAGCTTGGTCGTCGCAAGGTTCGCGGCTGGTCCCCTGAGCACGTTTTGGCAGCGCTTCCCGGCCGACGACGTTACCATCCGCGCAAGGTGCATAGTGAAGCTTGGCAAATTCTATTCGAGCTTTCTCAGTACGCCCGCGAGGGAACGTTACCTTTGTACCCCGCCAACCGTGTTGAGGCTCCGGAGCGGATTTCACCAGCACTTGTGTGGTTGATCTACCCGCTATACCCTTCATCTAAGCAAACATCACGAGGTCGCGGGCTGGTAGAATTGGTCGACGGATCAATGATTGAGGCGGTTGCTGACATTACCCTTTTCAAGAGGGTTTATGAGGCTGACCACCCCCAGTTGCCGCCGATGGGACGCCCCCAAAAGTATGCCGACTATTTCTTCGCAGCAAAAGCATTCTGGGAAGCAAACTCGGGATTAATGAAACCCGGCGTCGTAATTGAGCACATCAGGACTCATAGGCCTGATCTGGATGAGACCGTACCAACTTCTACGCGGTATCGGATCGTTGAGAATGCACGTGTGGAGGCGCGTAAAGTCGGCTGACTTTTGAGAATTGCGCCGCTGAGAGAATTGTAGTGCGCCGCCATGCCCTGCGCATACTTGGAAGGCTCTTTCAGACAGAGAGGGCTTTTATGAATGACAAATCCAATTCTCATCGATCACGCCGAGCTTCGTCGGCGCGGCGTAAAGCTTCACAATTCGACGCTGCTGAAGCTCGAAAAGAAAGGCCAGTGGCCGAAACGAGTGAAGGTCGGCGCGAGCACCTATTGGCTGGCGGAGGAGATCGACGAGTTCATCGTAAGCATGAAGGCCAATCGGTGACCCCGACGCGCTATCGATCGTTGACGACCGGAAGGAACAGCCGCGCGGCGATGGAGGAGGCAGGCGAGTTCGTTGTGGACCTTTGGGCTGACTACGGTTCCGATGCCTACACCTTCATCGGCACTCGCCGGGGCGAACGATGGCGCGATCATGCGATCAGGGGCGATGACAGACTAGGTCAGATCATGAGGATCTTCGAAAAGCACAGTCCCGATCGGTTTGATATCTATTTCTGCCCCAATGCCTTTTCAGAACCGCATCGGCGTGCAGAACACGCGCTGCCCAGCCGCTATGCCCATTGCGATATCGATCAGGCCGACCCGTTGGGCTACGATCCGCTGCCCAACATTCTTTGGGAGACATCTCCGGGGCGCTTCCAAGGCATCTGGATATGGGACGAAGCTGCCGACAGAAGCATCGCGGAGCAGTATTCGCACGCCCTCGTCTACAAGGATGGCGGCGACAAGGGTGGATGGTCGATCACCAAAATGCTGCGGGCTCCCGGCACTATCAGCCACAAGCCGCAATATCATAAGCCCGTCGTCACCCTCCGGGTTTATGATCCTCGCCCGCAAAAGCTGCCTCGAACGATACTTCCCGGTTTGGCGGATGCGATCCAGATAGGCGCAGGGGATATCGAAATCACCGGCCTTGACCCCGTCAGGATTATGCGGAGGTATCGGCGCAAAATGGGGCTTCAGGCGGGCACGTTGATGACCGCCACGCGCGTCATGCGACCTGACCGTTCCGGCGCGGTCTATCTCATCGTCATCGGCATGATTGAGGCGGGCGCAGAGGATTGCGAAATTGCCGCCGTGTTGCTGGTAAACCCTTACTTCAATTCCAAATGGGGTACCGATCTCGCCAATGCAGAAGAACAAATACTCCGCATCCGCGCGCGGCTGGAGGGCGGACGATGAGTGCGAATCCGAAAAAGAAGCGCCTTCGCCTGACTGGTAAAGAGCGCAGACGGGAATTGCGATCCGCCATCATGGAATGGGGTTTGTTGGGCATGTCGAAGGCTCAAGTCAAAGAATTGGCCATATCATTCGACAAAGCTGCGAACGCACCGCCCCTCACGAATGAGGAATTTACCGAAGCAATCGAAGAAGCTTGGTCTGAGGTCCGACAGATCGAGAAGGAAGAGCATTTCAAGGACCTTGCAGATTTCGAAACGCTGCCAGTTGAATATCTGATTGAGCCTATCGTGCCAGTCGGCGTCACTTCGATCATCGATGGCAATCCGGGCATGGGCAAGTCGTTTCTCAGCCTTGGTATGGCGGCTGGGGTCACGAGGACAGGCAAGTTTGGCAATATGTCGGTTGCCCGGAAAGGCCGCGTCCTGTTGCTGAACGACGAGGATGACCCCAGCCGTGTGTTGCGGCCGAGACTTGAAGCAATCGGCGCGGATATCGATAAGATCAGGGTGATCGATAGTGCCTTCACTCTGGATGAGGAGGGCGTCGATATTCTGCGCCGGGAAATCCGCAGCCACGATCCAACATTGGTCGTCATTGACCCGCTCACAAACTTCATGGGTGGCGGTGTCGATATGTACCGCCCCAATGAGGCAAACGCATTCATGCGCCCGCTGCACCGTCTGGCGAAGGAGTTCGACATTGCAATCCTTATCGCCCGCCATTTGCGCAAGCAGGCGTCCGACAATGCGATGCACATGGGGCAGGGATCGATGGCCTTTGGCGGAGCCGTTCGCTCCGGCATGATCGTCACGCCGCACCCCACGCAGGCCGATTGGCGCGTCCTGGCGCATTACAAGAGCAGCTATGCGAAGGAGGCGGGATCGCAGGCGTTCGAGATTTCTACACCCCCAAAGGGCGGCGCGGCGCGGGTCATCTGGCAAGGGCCGGTCGAAATGTCCGCAAACGAACTGGTAGCACAATCATCGGTGCAGGACTCGGTTCTCGACCGGGCAGTGCGAGCATTGGAGGATTATCTCACTCCCGGACCAGCCAAGGCGCGGGACGTCATCGCAGCCATGAAAAAGAAGGGAATGCAGGAGCGCACGCTGGACCGGGCCAAGAAGAAATTGGGTGTCATCAGTGGCAAGGGACCGGGCGCGAATTGGAAGCTGCCAGACTGAAAGAGCGCCAAGCGTGCATATATACGACGTTGGCGCTCTTTCGAACTGGCGGAGCACATTCGAACTAGTCGGGGCATCCCGAAAAGCGTTTCGACCAGTGTGGGCGCAAGGGATGCTTGCTTCAGGCTGGTTGGGCGGTTGCCAGCGCCTTGCGCGCCTCTTCCAACCCCTTCGATCCGGGCACCCACTGCCACGGCTGACGGGCGACGTGATCTTTGCCGAGGTTCGGGTACTGCTTCGTCTGCTTCGCGGCGAGGCGAAGCAGCATCCGGGCATCGCGAGGCGAAACCCCCACCTCGCGGGCAAGCTGCTCCAGCGTGAACATGTCGGGCGCACCATTGTCGGCTCGCTCGGTCTTGGTCTGCACCTTGGCTACAGGGTTGGTCGAAGGATTGGTCATGTCGTTCACTCCTTGGTTGTTGTAACGACAGACCCATTAAGACGGGTTCGGGAAGACTGTCAGGCAAAATCCTGGAAACCTGAGATTTCTCTTCAAAACATTCGGTTAGGATTGTGCTCATGAAACCTCAGTCATCGCTCATCGACATTCCGATCAACTTAGCCGTCATTGCTTGGCAACCTCATTGCTGTCCTCGTAGTCCAGACGGTGCTGCACCCGGAGATGTTGCAATATTTCGACCACGCGACCTTGGAGAGCTGGCGTACCACATGACCGATGGCGCGTCTTATTCGTGGTGGGCTGAGCAATCGGATGCAGAGCTGATCACTCAGCTAAATATGATCAAACGGCTCATGGTTCGAACTCATCGCATTCCCCTAGGGAACGTCGAGGCGGCCTATTCCTGCATTCCGGAATATCGCAAATGGCGCGATAGTTCACGATGAAGTCGGCGCGCACAGAACATTGATGAGGGTCGCGGGGTCCCAGTGGGGCATCAGCGGCAAAGCTTGCATTTTCTGAAGCGAAAACAATCGCCTGACGCCAACTCGGACGATGATACGGTCGGTCTTCACAGCTTAAGTCTTTGAATCTCCGTTACGACCCGCTGATATACAATGAGGCTTAGCCGGGCGCGTACCTCACCCTTTTCCGAGGTCTCGGACACCTGACGGTGGTTGCTGGGTCACGATCGGGTACCAGACCTACAATCTAGCCTGAAACTTCAGGCAAGGCGTAAACATAAGCATTGCAGTTCCGCCGATCCTCATCGGTGAGGGCAATAGTCCACTCCTCACAAAGATCGTCCGCAGGGTGCCATTGCACTCCCGCGCCAAACTGCCGAACAAGCCGGGTCGGTCTCGACTGTGGAATTGCCGACAAGATCGGATCGGCAAGCCACCTCTCAATCAGCGCACTGCCAACGCCATGCTTTTGTGAAAGTCGCGATACCGCAACGGGGTCAGGCGCGACGTCCTGTTGAAGAGCAGAGATAATCCCATCGAGCAGAATCTTCATTTTTGCTGCGGGATTACGGTGCTGTTTGCCCAGTTCAACATGCAGACCAAACTTGCTGGAAACGGTGCCCGCGCTGGTCGCCTTGCCATTGCTTGCCGCCCACCAAACATCGAAAACATTCCGGAAACCCACTGGATCGAATTGAAGGTGAACCTGCGGATTTTCTGGGATGCGGGGCAAGGGAATAAAGCGGTAATCCATTCGGTGAGCGAATCCAGGAGTTTGCGCTTCACTATGGGCTCGGCACCTGCGCGCCCTCAAGCCATGTTGGGCTGCATTCCTGAACGTCGCCGTTTCGACGTTGTAGTAGACGACGTTCTCAACATCGAAATACCCATCGATCTGACTCGAATAAACGCCTTCCAGAATTTCACCGGGTGATGGGACTAAACATTCCACGGCTGCACGCAGTGCCTTGCGCGCCGAGTCCATCGGACCCTTTCGCGACGAATGAGGCATTCGGTGCGCGCTATACAGCGTGACGTGCCTACTGCTTGTTTCCAGCTTCCAAACGTCGTCCGTTGTCATTGCCACCCAACCAAATTTGTGAACGACGCACCCCTGTCTCGCCTACTGCTGAGATCTAAACCTACGATTGCAGCGCGTCACTCTCCCAACCCAAATTCGTCCAATTGGCCGCGTAGTCGATCAAGGTACATGCTTCGAGCGGCAGCTTTTGCCTGTCCGAGCCTATCAACAATTGCCACCCGGTTGCCGCCACGCGGGCAGCGAAACCCTGCTCGACCTTCAAGGCGTGCGGTTAGTTTGGCGACCTTGCGCCTTGCGCGGGAGAGGTCGGTGAGGTTCTGGCTCATGTAGCTTAGGCGATGGGCGCGACGGGACGCGAATCTGCCGCTGGCATAGTAAATCACCTCGCATCGATCGGCGGTCACCGGGCAAATGAAATAGAGGCGGTAGCCGCCAAACCCTGCTGGTACTGGCTCGATGCTGATATCCTGCCTGATAGGGTCATCTGGCATCACCCCGGTGATCGTCATCACCCCACCACGCTCCATAGCGCTCAGATCGCTGCGTAGACGTGCGCTGGCATCCCTCAGGCCGCGTTGTGACCAGTGCACCGTGTCGATGATACATTCACCGGCCTGAAGCGCGCCTAATCGCCGTAGGGCGCGAATGTCGAGAGCCAGCATTTCCTCTACATCAGCCACGAGCGCCGATCGCCTTGCACCTGATCCTATGCCACCCACGCCAGCCTCCTGCGTTCGTAGCAACATGATACAGCAAAATGGGCCGCGTCTCAGGGCAGGTCTTCGGACGCTCGTCCAACCCCGTCTGAGCGTCTCAGAAGATCCTGTTTCTCCGAAATCCTGCGGTTTCATGCAGGCGCAATTGAGCAGTCGGTCTGCGGAGATCCCCCATACTGTAGCGCCCTTTTCCAATTGAAGGATTGCGCCCTTCAAACGATAGGAACGGGACGCGGTATGTGGCTCGGACTTTACGAGTCAGAACAAATCGACATTCCTTCTCAAGTTGGCGCGGGCGCAGGGCTAATGCACCCGCCCGTTGCGACCATCCCCTTATTCGACGCGGGCGAGGAAGGGAGCGAGCCAACAGCCACGCAAGGAGCGCTTGCAGTCTCAAAAATGCACCGCTCTCAATATCGGAAGCAAGGCGTCAGCTTGCCGAGACATTTGGCGTTGATCCTAGCAATGTGAAGATCACATTTGAGATTTGAATCTTGCACTAGAGCCGAGAAACAAAGCACAGCGTCTAGGTTTAGATGGAGTAGCTCTCGCTGAGCCATTTGCGGCCAGCATGATTGGGAGAATGTGAACCAGAATGGATGTCGGTCGAATTCCTCATTACATGAAGCCATTGATCACGTTCGAAAGGTATTCGATTGCATCCGGTCCCTGCTCAATGGCTCCATTCCAAACATACTTCAGTAGATCCTGTAAGGCCGTCTTCCCCTCGTCCTTGATGAACTCTTCTGCGACGCTGGAACCGTATTTTTTGATAGCGCGTCGAACCGTACTCTCGCTTACGCCTTCTTTTGACAGCTTCTTCGCGAGTGACTTGGCAACCTCGGCCGGAAGTAACACGGCAAGAACCTCGCCGAACTGCTCGGGCGAGACTTTGAGGATGTCGCCGCTGAGCGAGACATCGGAAAAGACCCCCCGCTCTCGCATCTTCGCTGCAATCGCGGCGCGGACAAGCGGTGACTCCACCCCGAATGCAAGGTTGCTGCCATCCTTCCAGTATCGCGCGCCAGCAATAGTCTTGAGAACCTCCTTGTCGGTGTCGGCCTCGCTGACGTGCCTAAGCTGATACTGGAAGATGAGCGAACGGGCTTTAGATGGAGTGATGTTCAGCGACCGGGCGAGCGTGAATATCGAGCCGTTTGGATCGATCGCTCCCGCTCCTACGAGTAGCGAGAATACCCTCAGATCAATTTCAGTCTTGGGTAAAACGCCGAGCGCCGGAACGAGATACGAGCGCAGGAACGAGCGCGCGAATTTAGCAGCCCGCGCGTCATCGTCGAACATTTTCAGCAGGTCATTAGTGGTCTTTGCGGTCATTCCTGCGCTCTCCCCTAAGCCGCCTCATTGCTCGAATTCAGTTGCAAGTAACCTTGCTTCGAGCGCTCCTTCTCCAAGGTCGTCAAGGTCAAGCCTACCTTGCGAGACGTCGAAGCTACCAACTTCAAGCTCTTCCAGCTTGAAGTAGTCGAAAGTGTAATCGCCCTTTGGCGTCCCTTGCTTTGTATACTTCACGACGGTGACGTCGTCGTTCTGCATCACCGATATCAAAATGTGTTCCTTGTAGAGGTCGAAATTTGGGTGGATGATGCGATAGTTCGCGCTCGTCTGGAGTGCTGCGGGGTTCACCTCGTCCACTACGAAGTCGACCTTGTTTTTCTTGTACTGCATGTTGCACCTCTTACAGGCGGTGCCAAGATTCCACATTTCATAAGCAAGGAGCTTGAAAGCTGCCCGCGCCTTCGGAAGCACGTGCTCTCTATCGATCACAAAATGACCGCCGCCGTGAAGGTTCTTGCGGCAGTAGCAGCAGCGCTCATTATGGCGGGCCATGTGCAGGTCGCGGATCTTCGTCTTTACCGAAGCGATCGCAGCGCCCTGTGCACCGCCGGGATTCCAATCCCACGGCTTCGCTGTTTTCAGGGCCGCAACGATCGCAGCCTGCTCGGCTTCGTTGAAAGCGACGCTTGTCAGGGCGGGCTGGTAGCGATCAGTCATCGTCACGCAGCTCCACGTCGCCGCTCGTTTCATCGGCCGAGCGACCGTCCCGCGCTGCCTCGACCTTGTCGATCAGCTCCCTTATTGCCTCAAAAAAGCGCTTCTGCTTATCATCAAAGCTCTCGCCGTCGAGCCGGTTGACGAAGTCCAGGACTTCCTCTTTTTCGATCTCTCGCTTCTCGAACCGCGATATCGCCGCAACGACCTGCTCGCTAACGAAATGGTTCGCGGGCGTCACGACGTCAAAAGCTCGCCAGAGGACCTCCTCAATGCTGCTTGGGGAAAACTTGGATTCCAGTTCAAGGCGCCGAGCGATCCCGTCCCTGACCTCGTATATTGAGACCATATCTGGAAAGTCCGCCATTGCTCCGGTCACCACCAGCGGGGCATGGGTTGCAATGAGCAGGTTCGCACCGCGATAGGTCATCGCGGCCAGCACCTTCTCGACGTATTCCTGTTGCCATTTAGGATGCAGGCTATTCTCCGGCTCGTCGATGATGATCAGGGGGTTCTCGCCAGCACTCGTGATGAGGAAGAGCAAGGACGAGATAAGCGTGAGTTGCCCAGAGCTCGCGTGCTCCATCTCAATATCAACACCATCGTTGCGTCTCAGGAATACGTCTACTCCCTTGATAATCCCCCACCCTCGGAGCCTCTTCTCATGCTTTAGGACCGAACCGAACTCGCGTGATCGACTGAAGCTCAGAACAGTGTCGGTCGCGTCGATCCAGATAGGCGCCCGAGGATCATGTCTTTGAAGGAACTCAAGAGCTATATGAAGCTGCTCGTCATCCTCCGGCACGCCGAAAGCTGGCCCCCACTCTATGGCGTCATGGAGTTCGTTGAACGAAATCCCGTATCGACGCCCCGGAACGATCCGAAATCCAAAGCTCGGCCGATAGCCGCAGTGCTCTAAGATTGAGGAGATTTGGTGGAATTCTGAGCCAGCGTTGAGCGCATCGGAGACCGCGCGCTTTACGATCGCCTTGGGAGACTGGTCGGCCCTACCCACGGACATCCGCTTTGGGCCTCGCAGTCCGGCAAACCGGTCATGCGGTGTGTTGCAGATAACTGTAACGTTTCGTTCGAACCGATATCGCTCGGCGATCCCCAGCAGAACACGGCTCTTACCCGACCCGTTCGGCCCTACAAGCATTGACACAGCCTCACGGCCACGCCCCTTTTCGTCAATTCCAAGATCCGGAAGTCTCACCATGCTGCCACCCTGCATTGAAAGTGATTTAGCAATCTTTCCCCCTCGGTGCTGCAGCGAGCGCGGCTTTCATCCGCTACGTGCTTAATCCAAGGTCGGCGGAATTGGGAAGCGCTTACTGAAGCATTTACTTGATCGAGACGCATTTTCAATCGGTTGCACCCGATCGGCCAAAACTATGGCACGTTCAGACATGAGGAATGTGATGAGTAATGGAGGCAGTCGCGCAGAGCCAGTCTATGGGCGCTCGTTCAGCCGCTCTGTGCGTCTCAGAAACTGCGCTTGCTGCGAAAAACTGTGGATTGAGGAGCGCCAAGCGCGCTTTCTGTTGAGTGATGGCGCCGCCTACCTCATACGAGATGTTCCTTCATCACAAGGGTGACGATATCGCTTGCGCCTTCGGGAAGGCGCGACAACTGAATGGGAAATTTGCTATGTCGGCGACGAGATCTGGGGCCGCTCTTCGGCGGCCTAGCGCCGAGAATGATTCGTCTCGGAGCTCCTTAACGCGTATCCTCAGGGAGGCGGACGAGGGCTGGAGGTTTGTCGAAAAGCCTCAGTTTCGGGAGCTGGTCAACTGGTCGTCGACCCGAAACGCCCCGATCCATCGATGGATTCGATACCGCGAGGGGTACTCGGCAGATCTCATCGACGCGCTCGATTTGGGTCAAAGGATACTCGACCCGTTTTGCGGGTGCGGCTCAATTCTTGTCGGGGCTGCTTTGCGTGGCCGAAGTGCGACTGGCATAGACATCAATCCGCTAGCAGCCTTCACAGCGCGTGTAAAAACAACACCTCTTTCATCCGCTGAGATTGAGGACATTCGCAGATTCTGCAACAATCTGAGGCAATTAGCCTGCGACGAATGCGATACTTGGCTTCCCGACCTGTCAATTGCGGCCAAGGTATTTGAGCCTAATGTCCTACGAAGTATTTTAAGGATACGGTCCGCAATTTCTAGTGCGCAGATCAGTGAAAAGAGTCGCGATTTCTTGAAATTATGCTGGATTTCCATTCTGGAAACAGTCGGAAATTATTTCAAAGAAGGCAATGGGATCAAGTATCGTAACAATCTTCGGCGAGCTGGTGGATATGTAAAGCGGCAAGATGGTGATTGGCAGCTTAAACGGTTCGGTCATGACCAAGAAGCCTTCGTTTTTGATTCTTTCAGTTCTCACCTGCGCGTCATGCTCGCCGATACGGCGCTGTGGACCAATGATTGGAAATCCACTGACGTCATTGAGGGCAACGCCCTCGATCTTTTCGACCTGACCGAAGGTTATTACGACTCAATTATATTCAGTCCGCCCTACGCAAATAGATTTGATTATTTCGAATCTATGAAGGTCGAATTGTGGTTCGGAGGATTTGTTGACAGCGCAGCCGACATGCGCCGTTTGCGCAAAGCATCCCTTCGATCTCACCTATCGGCCGACATGGGCCGACCAAAAGCAAGATTCGATATTCTTGAAGAGCTGATTGACGAAATGGATAAAGAATCAAGTAGTTGGCGCATGGGGGTTCCCGAGCTTTTGCGCGGATATTTTTCCGATATCGTTGAGGTTTTGCGCCAATGCCGAGGACGGCTCGAAAGTGGTGCATGCCACGTCGTCGTTGGCAATTCGGCATTCGGTGGGGTCATAATCCCCTCCGATAGCTTAACCGCTTTGGCCGCTCATATGGCAGGTTTTAGCGACGTAGAAATATGGGTCACTCGGCATTTGACAGTATCGCCCCAGCAGCGCGCAAAACTGAGCGGATATGAGCAGTACATGCGAGAGTCGATAGTGGTCATGAGGCCCTAACATTGGACGACCTAGTTATACCTCAGCACTCCTATGACGAGATCCCTTCCCCGCAGCTTATCCCTTTCGGAGAGGTAGTGGGTATCAGCTTAAGTGCGTCAACGAATGAATTAACTCATGGGCTTCACCGTTACCCCGCGAAATATATACCGCAAATACCCCGATGGGCGATCCGGGAGTATTCCTCGCCGGGTGAAACAGTCCTCGATCCTTTCTCCGGTTCAGGCACAACATTGGTAGAAGCGCTCGCAGCAGGACGCGGCTGCGTTGGGGTAGATCTCGATCCATTAGCTTGCCTCATAGCTGAGGCGAAAATCACTTCGTTCGATGTAGCGAGCTTGGAAACGTCACTTCCGACTCTGATGCGATCTAGAGGAATGCATCAAGGGGAGTTAATCACGCCGCTTCCCGGTGTGGCAAACTTTGGCCACTGGTTTACGGATGCTGCCTGGGCAGATCTTCAATCACTTCGGATGGCAATTGAGGCCGTCTCAACGTCGCCCCAGGAATATAAATTTCTGCTAGTGATCTTTAGCTCGATACTGCGGGCGGTAAGCAATGCTGATGATCAAAGCCAAAAAACGTATGTCTCGGGCACGCTACGAAAGACACCTCCTTCGGTATACGAATCTTTTGAGAAGAAATTCCGAAAATCTTTAGATGGTGTGAAGGCTTTAAATGCAATCCCCAACCGTGGCAAAAGTGCAGTACACAGAGCGTCGGCGACTTCTTTGCCCGTCGCAAGCAGTTCGATAGACATGATAGTCACGAGCCCGCCCTATCTCGATTCCGTCGACTACATGTACAACCTGATGTTGGAATATTTCTGGCTTGGGGAGTACTTAGGTGTTGGGTCGCGTTCTGAATTCAATGATCTGCGTAAAGGGTTTGTCGGTTCCAAGAGCCCAAAGAACGGGGCCACTCTACCAGAATCAATTCGTCATCTGATTAAGCCTGAGCAGTTGCCAAAATATCGCCGAGATGTCGCTGCGCCGTACTTCGTAGGTATGCTAGAACATTTCCATGAAGCTCAGCGCGTACTGAAAGACGGCGGCCGATATGTCTTGGTCGTAGGAAACAGCCGAACACAAGAGGGCATGCTTCCTATTCATGATGGACTAATTGCCTTAGCGAGGACGGCTGGCCTACAAATGGAACACGCTTTCGGTTATAGGATCCGACGGCATTATATGAAGTTCCCGAGGAAGGGCCGGGGCGGCATCATTCTAATGGATTGGGTCATAACCTTGAGGAAAGGTGAGCCTCCTGCTGGAGTTCCGCACCGACTCCCTTTAATTGATGGACAGCTTTCGCCAGATTCGGTGGCACACTGAGCCATCAATGAGAGGGATTTATGTTTGTCTGGCCGACCGGTCATGTTGGGATGATGCATCCGGCGGGCGGGCATAAAGCACGAGCGATTACCGAAGATTTCATGATGTTCGCGCGAGCGTCGCAGGAAGGCTTAACTTATAAGGATGCAAAGCCCCTCCTGTCGGTTGGGAAGAACCAAGCTGAAACTCGTAAGTCGTTCTTTGAAGAGCTCGCTCTGCTTTACGTGCCTTATCGTTCAAATCGGATAATTTTGACTCCTTTGGGCACTCAGCTTTTTGAGCTGCTCGATGGCAAGGATCTGTCAAAGCTTGATTCTGCGACAGCACGACAGGCCACAGCTTTGATTATTTGGTCGATGTGCCGAAGTCAGATCAGCCGCCCCCAGTCGCGAGGGGTTCCGGCTCCGAGCGAAGTGGATTGGCGGAGTTGTGACATCCGACCTTATGCCGCCGCGTGGATGGCGGTAAGAGACTTGAACGGCGTACTCAGCCTCGATGAATTCATGGGACCACTCCGGCGGCTACATATCGCGTCGAACTATGAGGCGGTGATCGATGCAATCAAGGAGGCCCGTACGCTTGGTAGGCAACTCGCGACCCCGGCAGAGATGAGCGGCGGGGCGCTCATGAATTATCGGATCTATTGGAAATCCCACCTCTCGTGCGCAGAGCAGATCCTGGAATGGGACGACAAATCGAACCAGTTTAGTGCTCACCCTGAAAACTGGTCCGTGGTAGTGGCGGCCTTAAAATTTCAAGCCGGTTGCGCTGGTGATCAGACGCGTGCGATACGAGCAGTTCCGTGGTCGACCGCCGAGGATTATTTCATGAAGGTCGCCGGAGCCGCATGCCCACCCTTTTTGGCAAGTGGCAGTCCCATGGTAACTATCTTCGAAGGTCAAAATCTTGCGGACCTAAGTGCGTTTTCTGCGTCGTTGCATAATACCAGCTATCACCTCACCGGTGGTCCTGCACTCTGCCAGCTGGCGCTAAAGATGCCTTGCTTTCATCCAATTTCACCAACTCGGCTGTTGCGTATCGACTCCAAGGAGCAGCACGCGGACGGCTCAATCGAGCTACAACTGGGGCTCGGGCGTCCCATCGTAAACTTATCGGTCCTACAGCAGGCGCTAGGGAGCAATTATGACTGAGAGCGCTGCTAGTGTGAGCGGTCTAGCGACGGCGGGGGCTTTGCCGCCCCGAGACTTTGGAGACGCACCGCACCGCGTTGCTGAGATCGCACAGCTACCACTCGATTTGCCGCCTTTTGGCCCCGCGACTGATACAGTATCGGCTTGCGGCTTCTTCGATCGAAGGGCTGTTGAGGAAGCCATTGCCGCATTGTGTATGGGGCACGTGATCCTTGCTGGACCTCCAGGAACAGGCAAAACTAGTCTCGCCCGGGCACTCGCGTCAGCATTCAACGCTGATTTAGTTGTTGAGACTGCCAATCCTGAATGGTCGGTCTTCGATACGGTGGGCACTCAGACACTCCGGGCAGGGGGCGAAGCCGCACCCCGCCATGGATTGGTGACTAACGCGATCCTTGCTTGCGCCACCGTCATGATCGATCAGTTAGATAACGGTGAGGGGCCACAAGCAAAATGGCTTTTGATCGATGAAATGAACCGAGCTGACATCGACCGGGCGTTTGGTCCGCTATTTACTGCGCTTGCGGGCGGAGACGAGGCGGGGATGGTGCTTGATTACATGGAAGGCAGACCATCATTGGCTCTGCCTGCACGCTTCCGAATTATTGCTACCGTCAACGAGTATGACACCCGATTTGTCAATGCCATGTCGGGGGCACTCAGGCGACGCTTCTCAAAAATAGCCATATTGCCACCTTCGAACGACACTGACGGCCTATCATCTGGCGGGGAGTGGAATAGCGCTTGCAAGGCAGCCTTAGGCAGAGCTGAGCGGGTTTTAAACAAATCTGTACCTGAATACGCACACGAAAAGCTCCTTACTGGTGCCCAAGCCATTCGCGGTGTTTTCGGCTTTTTAAGGTCGTCGGAAGATGGCAACATCCCAGTCGGAACAGCCCAGCTAATTGACGTTGCCGAATATATTCTCATCTATAGTTCCATCGCAGAGGACGATGGTGAATTGGATACTTGGGCGACCATTGATCGCGCGCTAGTGGCCCGTCTCTTACCGGGGCTCGAAACAGATAGTACGCGCGCTCGCCTGACTCTGGGCTATATGGAAAAGCTCAGGCAGAGCTTCCCGTTCCTAGCTCGCTTTCCTGACCGCTTAGAAGCATTTTTACATGGACTTGATTGAGGAAGCTGACGACAGGCAGCGCCTTTGGCATGCTGCAGTTCGATCTGCGCTCGGCCCGCTCTCGGCTTACCTGACGCCAGAAAACTATGGCCTCTCGGCGATAGGCCTGAGTTCCAAAAAAAATATAGATCAGGAATTTCAGTCAGAAATAGACAATCGTCTAGATTTGGCGCGAGTAACAAATGTAGTACAGCTTATCGAAGAGATCGGGGGCGAACTACCGCACACATACCGCCATCATGTACATTATTGCGAAGACCGCATCGATGGAAGCCTTCTCATACCGCGCCTGGTGAGGGAACGTGCTGCAGGGCGGATCACACGAATCCCAGTTTTGCGCGCTGCTCGGTTTACTGAAACTCCGGAAGCCTTGTTGGTGAGCGAAAGTCTGCGTGTATCGCGTGGGATTACGTCAGCGTGGAAGAGGCGGGGTGGTGCCGAGGGAAACCTAGCCAACAGCTTGGCCCATAGATTGCTCGCTATCGAGGCGCGCCCGCCTTGGTCCATATTAAGGTCCAAGTCGCGCCCCATACTGAAATCAATTGCGGCGAGTGTGAAGAGCAGAACGATCGCTGGCTGGAACACCCCCGGATCACCGATAGACAGGTTAGCCGATGCGATGCTTGACGGTTCGAAGGCTGTAAATGAGGCAGCAGGTCCGATAGCTTTTCTCGTATCGAAAGATCCGCGATTCGAAGACAGGCTTTTCGAGCTAGTTTGCCTCGGTTGGCTATTGGGAGCACTGAAGATTTGGGATCCAGACGGCTCGATTCACACCAAAAATTTGCGGGCAAGTGGTCCGATTTTTTCCGGATCAAGCAGCCAATTCAGCATAAAATTATTCTACCAAGCCGGGTACATTAGCAAGTCAGCGAGATACTTTAGACCAAAAAATGGAAAAAGTCTCCGTGCAATACCAGACTTCATCCTAGAATGCAGTGACACAAAGCAGACATTAAGTGTCCTGCTCGACGCAAAAAATCGGACGCTAAACAGCAATTCCGAAATATTATATAAGATGCTTGGGTATAGGGAAAATTTGGGCCTTTCACCTTATTTCGGGTTGGGAATTGCTCCTGAATACAGTGGCAACCGATCTTATGATGCCATTAGGTATGAGGACCGCTTTGCAGGAGTCTTGCGGCTACCCCTAGATGGAGGAGGAGAGATCATGAAGCGTGCACTACCATTATGGATCGCTCGCTTAGGTCGCGACTCGGGAATTTTATAACCCGATATGCGGAGCGGCCTGATGCCCCAGCGGGACCCAAAGGTGAGCCATCTCGTCCACCGGTCGTAATAAGTCATTGAAAAATGGTGCCGGCTACAAGATTCGAACTCGTGACCCCCTGATTACAAATCAGGTGCTCTACCATCTGAGCTAAGCCGGCGCTCCGTTGTGATCCGCCCCTAACCGCAATCCGGCCCGCCCTCAAGAGGGCAGGCCGGTGTGTGTTTCGCAGAAAGGCTCAGTAGTTCCACTGGGCCTGAATGCGCAGGATCTGGCCCTCGGCCTGGCCGAAGCGGCGCTCGTCGGCTTCCTTGCGCTTGGCAAAGCCGTAAGTGGTGGTGATCTCCAGCGCCGGATCGAGCTGGAATTCGAAGCCCAGTTCCAGCTCCTCGGTTTCCAGCCGCGCGGCGTTGATCGCGGTTTTCAGGCCCCCGCGGTAATATTGCCAGCGGGCGAAGGGATAGAACGGGCCGATCGGCGAATCGTCCACCTTGCCCATCACCTGCACATATCCGCCATCGAGCGGGCGTTCCTCGATCCGGCCCGTGGCGGGCACAAATTCGGGACCGGTGCCCCAGTTCCATTCGGCCTGCACGCCGACAGGGTTGGGATAGAGGATCGCGTGGATGCCGACACGGTCGTCCTTGAAGGACGCCGCGCTAAGGCCGCCGGTGCGGATTTCGGGACGCACGCGGTTGCGCATCACCTGCCCGCCGATTTCGAACACCTGGCCGTCCAGACCCAGCCCGTCGAGTTCGAACGGCCAGGTCGCCAGGCCGACCAGCATCACGCCGTCATTGCCCTCGGTGCGATTGAGCCCCTGCCCGTTGAACGCGCCGAAGCCGAAGGCGCCGTAATTGCCGAAAAGCTTCTGCCCGTCAGCGGTCAGGCGGTCCCAGATCTTCTGGACCTTTGGAGGCGTGTAATAGGCGACCACGCCAAGATCGCGTTCGCCCGGGGCGGCCGAGTTGATCGCGTCGGTCCGGTCAAGCGCGAGGCGGTTGGACGAGGATTGCATGTTCTCCCAGCCATAGGGCACCTTGGACTGGCCGAGTCGGACGCGGAACGACTTGTCATCGAAGGGGAAGACATCGGCATACATGTCGCGCAGCGAGACCGAGTTTTCGCGCCGCTCGCCGACCGACTGGTTGGAGACGGCAGCGGCAAAATCGGGCTGGAAATAGAGCGAGACGTGATCATTGAGATCGCCCTGCAGGATCAGGCGCATCCGGCGGAAGCTGAAGTTGTTATCGCCGCGCACGTCGCCGTCATGCATGGTGCGAAGGCGCGAAATGCCGGCGGGGGCATCGGCCGGACCGGAAACGATCTGGTTGAAGCGCATCTGGGTGTAGCCGCGCAGGCGCAGCTTTTCGTACCACGGCTTCGACTTGGGCTTGGGCGGCGTTGCAGCGGCAAGGCGCGGATCGCCGGGCGCGGTGGCGGGCGAGGTCACCGGCGCGGGAGCCGGAGTGGACGACTGGGCCACCATCGGCGCAGGCGCTGCTGCCGGGGCAGCCGCCGGTGCGGGAGCGGCCTGATGCGCCTGAAGCCCGGCAACGATTGCCTTCAACTCGTCAATCTGGCGCTGGAGATCGGCGATGGTGCGCTGATCTTCGCCCGCCGTGCCAGCGGGGGCGGGTGCCGATTGGGCCGCTGCCGGGGCCGCGACGCCCAGACCCGCGATCAGAGCAAGAGCGATGATGGTGGTGGAGCATCGCCCCGAAACGAAGGACATGATCGTGCCTTTGCAAAAAAGACCGCCCGTTGGGGCGACCGGCACGGCGCATTTATGGCGCTTACATGTCACTTCGGTGACAAATGTGACCGTTATTTATGCACAGCAGCGCAAGGCTAGATCGCGCCGAAGGTCCAGCCTTCGGTGCGCGCCACGTCGGGGGTGAGCGCGGGCGGGTGCCACAATTCGCGCAGTGCATGGACGCGGCGCAGCCACGCGGCGGTCAGCAGCGCGTCGGAGGAATGGTCATCGATCGCGCCTGTGCCCTTGACCGGGGCCGAGCCGAGCGCATCCAGCGCATCGCCCAGTGCGGCATAGGTGCGGATTTTGGTCGCCAAGCCCGTCACTCCCCCGAGCCGCGCGGCCATCGAGGTGTAGATCTCGGTCACCACCGAGCCTTCTTCCGGCAGCGGGTCGACCGGCCAGACCGGCAGCCCAGCGCCCAAACGGTGGAGCATCCGCATCCCCGTCAGGCTTGATTTGCCAACCTGCGCTGCGCCCACGAGGTTGAAATTGCTCACCGGCCGCACGCCTTGCTTGCGCTGTGCAGCCTCGGCGATGCGGAACCGGCCTTCGCGGGTGGCGGCGCCGGGGAGCAGGAAGCGGTCGCCTTCCAAGCCCGCACCATGGCGGAAGTAACGCGCGATCTCGCCATGCCTGAGGAAACCGCCGGCCTCCAGATGCGGGCCATCGCCGCACAGCGCATCGACCAGCGCCCACAGCCCGCGCGCATCAGCGGGCGAGGCATCCCAGCCGGGGAAGAACGCGCCCGCATCATGGAACGGCAGCGAAATGCCCAGATCAAGCCCGACGAGGGTCGGCACCTTCAGCCCCTGCAACAAGGCCAGAACTTCCGCGCGTGCCCAGCCTTTGGGATCGGGCGGCGGCAGCAACACCGGCGCGCCGCCTGCGGCCTTGGCGAGCGCCACTGCGATACCCTTCTGGCGCGGGCCTTTTGCGCCCGACCAGTCGATCGCCAGAAACTGGGCGAATCGGCTCATCCCTGCCGCTCGACCCTCAGCTTGTCCCAGTAATCGAGGCGCTTTTTCACCTCGCGCTCGAACCCGCGTTCGACGGGGGTATAGAATTGCTCGCCCGCCATGCCCTCGGGCCAGTAATTGTCGCCCGAGAAGCCTTCCTCGGCGTTGTGGTCATAGGTGTAGCCCGCGCCGTAACCGATATCCTTCATCAGCTTGGTCGGCGCGTTGAGGATATTGGCGGGCGGGGCGAGGCTGCCGGTGTCTTTGGCGCTTTTCCACGCCGCCTTTTGCGCCACATACACCGCGTTGGATTTGGGGGCGGTGGCCAGATAGAGGCAGGCCTGCGCAAGCGCCAATTCGCCTTCGGGGCTGCCGAGGAAGCGATACGCCTCCATCGCCGCCATGCATTGCGGGAGCGCCTGGGGATCGGCCATGCCGATATCCTCCACCGCCATGCGCACCAGCCGCCGGGCGAGGAACAAAGGCTCCTCGCCCGCCACCAGCATCCGCGCCAGCCAGTAAAGCGCCGCCTGCGGATCAGAACCGCGCACCGATTTATGCAGCGCCGAGATGAGGTTGTAATGCCCGTCGCGGTCCTTGTCATAAACGGCAACGCGGCGCTGGAGGAAGGTGCCGAGGGCGGCGGGATCAAGGTCTTGCGTCAGACCTGCCGAATAGAGCGTCTCGGCCTGACCCAGCAGAAACCGCCCGTCGCCATCAGCCTGCGCGAGCAAGGCGGTGCGCGCTTCGGGGGTGAGGGGGAGGGGGCCTTCCAGGCTTTCCGCTTTCGCCAGCAACGCCGTCAGCGCAGCCTCGTCCAGCCGGTTCAGCACCAGCACCTGAGCGCGGCTGAGAAGCGCAGCGTTCAATGCAAAGCTCGGGTTCTCGGTGGTCGCACCCACCAGCGTCACCACGCCGCGCTCGACAAATGGCAGGAAACCGTCCTGCTGGGCGCGGTTGAAGCGGTGGATCTCGTCCACGAACAGCAGGGTCTTGCGGCCCGCCTTGGCCATTTTCTCGGCCTCGGCGAAGGCCTGCTTGAGGTCTGCCACGCCCGAAAACACCGCGCTGATTGCGGCGTAGCGCATCCCCACACTATCGGCGAGCAGGCGCGCGATGCTGGTCTTGCCGGTGCCGGGCGGCCCCCACAGGATCATGCTGGAAAGCTTGCCCGCCGCCACCATCCGCCCGATCGCGCCTTGCGCGCCGGTCAGGTGTTCCTGCCCCACCACATCGGCGAGGGTCTGCGGGCGCAGGCGGTCCGCCAGCGGCGCATCGGGGGCGGGCGCATCGCCCTGCGAAAAAGCCTCGGGGGCGTCTTGTCCGAACAGGTCAGCCATTCGTCGGGCGTGATAAGACATCGGGCGGAAAAGGGAACCGTCCAGCGGTAGGCCGCTTGAAACGATAGGTCTAAGATATATCTTGGGTGTATCGCAGATATAGCGAGGAGGAATGATATGACCTGGAACCGGTATGGCCGCAGTGGCGGCTGGGAAAAGCTCGCCGAGGCAATGGCGACGATGGCGATGAGCGGAAACATGAACTTTGGCGGCCCCGGCTGGAAGGCACGCGCCCGTTTTGACGAGGATTTCCCGCGCGGCCGTGAGGCTGATGGCGAAGATGGTGGCCCGGCTCGCCGTGGCCGCCGCGGACGGATGTTCGCATCGGGCGAACTGCGCCTCGCGCTGCTGGCGCTGATCGCGGAAAACCCCTCGCACGGCTATGAGCTGATCAAGGGCATCGAGGAAATGACCGGCGGCGATTACGCGCCCAGCCCCGGCGCGGTCTATCCGACGTTGCAACTGCTGGAAGATGAAGGCGCGATCGAGGAAGCCGAGGCAGATGGTGCCAAGAAGCCCTTTGCCGCAACCGCTCAGGGTCTCGAGGAGCTTGAGGACCGCAAGGACGAGGTCAAGGCGCTGCTTCACCGGCTCGGCCGTCATGGGGAGCGCACCAGCACGGTCCGTTCGCATGATGTGTTCCGGGCGATGGGCAATCTTGGCAGCGTGCTCAAGAACCGCGCCAAGGCGGGCAAGCTTGACGAGGCGACCATCAATGAAATCGTCGACATGATCGACGAGATGGCCAAGCGCATCGAGCGCCTCTGACCTTGCAGCGCGCGTTGTTGCAGCGCGTGCAATAAAGGCATAATCTCTCCCCCGTCCGGGTCGCACGGATGGGGGAGGGGAAGCCCATGACGACGGTTTTAGAGCGCAGCCCTGCGCCGGTGCACCTTTGGCTGGTGGGGGTCTTGACGCTTTTGTTCAACATGATGGGCATTGTCAGCTATCTGACGACCAAGTTCGGGATGCTCGAACAGATGGGCCTGACACCTGAACAGATCGCCTTCATGGAAAGCTATCCCGCCTGGGTGAGCGGCCTGTGGGCGCTGGGCGTGTGGGGCGCTTTTGCCGGATCGGTGTTGCTGCTGGCGCGCTCGAAATGGGCTGTTTGGGCCATGGCGGCGGCGATGATCGGCCTGATCGGCACGACGCTTGGCAATTATGTGATGCTTGATGTGCCTGCTGCCATGCAGGCCCCGGCGCTCGACATAGCGATTTGGGCGGTGACGCTGTTCGGGCTGTTCTATTGCCGCCGCATGGTGAAGGCGGGGGTGCTTACCTAGCGCCCTTAAGTAGCGCAGCGGTAGGGCGGCTAGCCTAACGCCCTCAAGCAGCGCAGCGGTAGGGCGGCTAGCCTAACTCCCTCAAGCAGCGTAGCGGTAGGGCGGCTAGGACTCGCGTCGTTCCTCGACCAGCTGGACATAGGTTTCGGCCACGACGGCGTTGATCGCTTCCCAGCTATATTCGCAGGCCCGCGTTTCGCCCGCCGATCCGTGGGCAGCGCGCAGGGCCGGGTCGGTGCAATAGGGCGCAAGCGCGGCGGCAAAGGCGGCCGCATCGGCCTTCATGGTGCCCGCCGGCGCCACCAGCCGCCCGGTCACGCCGTCCGCGACAAGGCTGGCGCTGCCGGTCGCCCCGGCGGCGACCACGGGAAGCCCGCTCGCCATCGCTTCCAATGTGACATTGCCGAAGGTTTCGGTGACACTGGGGTTGAAGAACACGTCCCCGCTGGCGAGCGCCTGCCCCAGCGCCTCGCCGGTCTTGAAGCCGGCAAAGATACCGCCCGGCAGGTTGGTTTCGAACCAGCCCCGCGCCGGGCCATCGCCAATCACCAGCACCTTGTGGGGCACGCCCGCGGCGCGCAGGCCCGCGATGCTCTCGGCAAAGACATCAAGGCCCTTTTCCATCACCAGCCGCCCGAGGAAGACGATCGCCACGTCATCCTCGGCAAGGCCAAGGCTGCGGCGCCATGCGGGATCGCGGCGGGCGGAGGAGAAGATCGTGCGGTCCACGCCCCGGCTCCACAACCCGATGCGGCTGTGCATGCCCATCGCCTTGAGCTCGTCGATCATCGACTGCGACGGCGCCACCAGCGCATCGCACCGGTTGTAGAACCGCTGGAGGCCCTTGACGATCAGTGGTTCAAGGAAGGCCATGTTGTAATAGCGCGGATAGGTTTCGAACCGGGTGTGGACGCTGGCGAGCACCGGCAGGCGCTTCGCCCGCGCCCAGCGCAGGGCAGCGTGGGCCGAGGGATCGGGCGAGGAGAGGTGGACGATGTTGGGCGCAAAGGCGTCCAGATCGCGCTTGACGCTTGCGCCCAGGTGAGTCGGCATCCGGTATTCGCCCCGGCCCTTCACCGGCATGGGCACATTGGGCAGGCCGACCAGATCGCCGGTCGCGGGAAAATCGGGATTGGCGACCTTGGGCGAATAGACGCGGACCTTCGCGCCGCGCGAAAGCAGCGAGCCCACGAGCCGGTTCAGCGCCTGGTTGGCCCCGTCGCGCGTGTAGTTGTAGTTGCCACTGAACAGGGCAATGCGAAGATCGGAAATGTCCATCGAATGGACCCCTTAAGCGAGCCTTGCGGATTTTGCGAGAGGGAGGATGCCCCATACTGTCGCCAGAATTCCCGACTAACCCCCTTTCTTCATTGACTCCTCCCCTCGCGCCTCTAAAGCCGCCCGCGGGCCACGCGGTCCCAACGCCGCGCGAGCTCTCTGCAAGGAGAGAATACATGACTGAGTACACCCGCGGGCTCGCACACGAGCCTACGCTGAAGCCTGAGCGCCCGTTTTTTTCCTCGGGCCCCACGGCAAAATTCCCCGGCTGGTCGCTGGATAAGCTCAAGACCGATGTCCTTGGCCGCTCGCACCGTTCGGCGCTGGGCAAGAACCGGCTGAAGTATGCGCTCGACCTGTCGCGTGAACTGCTTGGCATCCCCGATGATTATCTGATTGGCATCATGCCCGCCTCGGACACCGGGGCGATCGAGGCCGCGATGTGGTCGATGCTGGATCCTGCGCGCCCGGTGACGGTCGCTGCGTGGGAGAGCTTTGGCAACATCTGGATTCAGGACGCGGTGAAGCAATTGAAGCTTCCCAACCTGCAGGTGCTGACCGCCGATTACGGCCAGATCCCCGATCTCACCACCATTCCCCAGCGCAATGACGTGGTGTTCACCTGGAACGGCACGACCAGCGGCGCGAAGATCCCCAACACCGACTGGCTCGAAGCCGGGCGCGAAGGTGTGACGATCAATGACGCCACCAGCGCGATCTTCGCGATGGAGATGGATTGGGCCAAGCTCGATGCCACCACCTATTCGTGGCAGAAGGTGATGGGCTCGGAAGCCCAGCACGGGATGCTGATCCTCAGCCCCAAGGCGGTTGAACGGATTGAAAGCTATGATCCGGCATGGCCGCTGCCCAAGCTGTTCCGCATGAAGAAGGGTGCCAAGCTCAACCGCGGCATCTTTGAAGGCGAGACGATCAATACCCCTTCGATGCTGGCGACCGAGGATTACATCGCCGCGCTCGAATGGGGCAAGGCGATCGGCGGGCGCAAGGCGTTGATCGAACGCGCCGATGCCAACGCCAAGATCGTCAAGGACTGGATCGAGGCCACGCCGTGGCTGCGCAATATGGCGACCGATCCGGCGCTGCAGACCAATACCGGCGTCTGCATGGTGTTCCAGGGCGATTGGTATGACAGCCTCTCGGCCGACGATCAGGCCGCTGTGCCCAAGAAGATCGTCAAGCTGCTTGAAGAACGTGCGGTCGGTTTCGACTTCAACGGCTACCGCGATGCGCCGCCGAGCTTGCGCATCTGGTGCGGCTCGACCGTCGAGCAGGAAGATCTCAAGCGCCTGCTGCCGTGGATCGAATGGGCCTACGAGAAGGTCAAGAACGGCTGATCTGCCGTTGATTTAGCGTCGCCCCGGCCGCCGAGCCGGGGCCGCTCTCCCCTATTCCCAATGCGCGATTTTGCGCGCGATCCCGGGTTAGGCCCGGGACGATGAGTGGAAGGTATTCAAAATGACCCGTCCTAAAGTTCTCATTTCCGACAAGATGGACCCCAACGCCGCGCGCATCTTTCAGGAGCGCGGCTGCGATGTCGACGTCATCACCGGCGAAACGCCCGAACAGCTGATCGCCCGCATCGGCGAATATGATGGCCTCGCCATCCGTTCCTCGACCAAGGTGACCAAGGCGATCCTTGATGCCGCCACCAACCTCAAGGTGATTGGCCGCGCCGGTATCGGCGTGGACAATGTCGACATCCCCTATGCCTCGTCCAAGGGCGTGGTGGTGATGAACACCCCGTTCGGCAACTCGATCACCACCGCCGAGCACGCTATCGCGCTGATGTTCGCGTTGGCGCGCCAGATCCCTGAAGCCAACGCCCAGACGCAGGCCGGCCAATGGCCCAAGAGCGGGTTCATGGGCGTGGAGCTCACCGCCAAGACCCTCGGCCTGATCGGCGCGGGCAATATCGGCTCGATCGTCGCATCGCGCGCGCTCGGCCTGCGCATGAAGGTGATCGCCTATGATCCCTTCCTGACTGAAGACCGTGCAATTGAACTCGGCATCGAGAAGGTCGATCTCGACACGCTGCTGAGCCGCGCCGATTTCGTCACGCTGCACACCCCACTGACGGATGAAACCCGCAACATCCTCAGCCGCGAACGGCTGGAGAATGCCAAGAAGGGCATCCGCATCATCAACTGCGCGCGCGGCGGGCTGATTGACGAAGCGGCCCTGAAGGAATGCCTCGAAAGCGGTCAAGTGGCAGGCGCCGCGCTCGACGTGTTCGAGACCGAGCCGCCCGCCGCCGATCACCCGCTGTTCGGTGCGCCCAATTTCATCTGCACCCCGCACCTCGGCGCCTCGACCACCGAAGCGCAGGTCAATGTCGCGCTTCAGGTGGCTGAACAGCTGGCCGATTACCTCGTCAACGGCGGCGTCACCAATGCGCTGAACGTGCCGAGCCTGTCGGCAGAGGAAGCCCCCAAGCTCAAGCCCTACATGGCGCTGGCCGAACGGCTGGGATCGCTGGTGGGCCAGCTTGCCCATGGCAACCTTGCCCGCATCAGCATCGAGCGCGAGGGCGCGGCGGCTGAACTGAACGGCAAGCCGATCACCGCTGCGGTGCTGGCGGGCTTCATGCGCCGCTATTCCGACACGGTGAACATGGTCAACGCGCCATTCCTCGCCAAGGAGCGCGGGCTGGAGGTTGCCGAAGTGCGCCACCAGCGCGAAGGCGCGTTCAACACGCTGGTGCGCGTGACGGTGGAAACCGCACAAGGCCCGCGTTCGGTCGCCGGCACGCTGTTCGGCACCGAGGCACCGCGTCTGGTGGAAATCTTCGGCATCGGCATCGAAGCCGAACTGTCCGGCCACATGCTCTACATCGTCAACGATGATAAGCCGGGCTTCATCGGCCGCATCGGGACGCTGCTGGGCGCGCGCGGCATCAACATCGGCACCTTCAACCTCGGACGCCGCGAAGCAGGCGGGGAAGCGGTGCTGCTGCTGAGCCTCGACGAAGCCCTGTCCCCCGACGTGGTGGCCGAGGCCGAGAAGCTGGAAGGCGTGAAGCTGGTCAAGGCGCTTTCGTTTTAATCTCTCGCGGGAGGCTGGCTGCGCCAGTCTCCTGCGCCGAGGGGGCGGGAGTAGCCACCTTCGCCGCTTGCCCCTTCACCCCGCGCCGATCACCCGCTAAGCGCGAGGGCATATGACAAAGCCCAACGATCTCCTCCCCGAAGGCCTTGAAGACCGTTTGCCGCTGGAAGCGGCGCGGATCACGGCTGCCATGCGTTCCTGCCTCGATGTGCTTGGCGCGCATGGTTATGACCGCGTGCGCCCGCCGCTGCTGGAATTCGAAGCCTCGCTGGCGGGCCGCATGGCAGGCGTCACCGTGGGCGAGAGCAGTTCGATGTTCCGCTTTGTCGATCCGGCGAGCCTGCGCACGCTGGCGCTGCGTTCGGACATGACCCCGCAGATCGGCCGCATCGCCGCCACCAGCCTTGCTGCTGCCCCGCGTCCGCTGCGCCTTGCCTATTGCGGCGATACGGTGGTGATCAAGGCCAGCCAGCTCGATCCCGCGCGCGAACGCCTGCAACTGGGCGCCGAGCTGATCGGGGCCGATAGCGTCGCGGCGGCAAGCGAGGTGGTGATGCTGGCGATCGAGGCGCTGAAGGCTGCGGGCCTGACCGGCATCTCGGTCGATTTCACGCTGCCCGATCTAGTCGATACGCTCGCCGAAAAGACCTTCCCGCTCGTCCCCGAGGCCCGCGAGGCGGTGCGGCGCGAGCTTGATACCAAGGACGCCGGCGGATTGAAGGCGGCGGGCGGGGCGGCCTATCTGCCGCTGCTTTATGCCACCGGGCCGTTCGAGAGCGCGCTTGCAGCCTTGCGCGCGGTCGATGCCGGCGGGGCGCTGAAATCGCGGCTTGACGGGCTGGAGGCGATTGCCGCCCATATCGGGGATGCGGCGCGCATCACGCTCGACCCGACCGAGCGGCACGGGTTCGAATATCAGTCGTGGTTCGGCTTCACTCTTTATGCCGAAGGGATGCGGCGGGCAGCAGGGCGGGGCGGCACCTACCGGATTGCTGGCAGCCAGGAGGCCGCGACCGGCTTCACGCTCTATCTTGATCGCCTCGCCGATATCGCGCCCCAGCCCGAGGCAAAGTCCCTGATCTGGCTGCCGCTCGGCTACGACCGGGACAGGGCCGCGGACTTGCGTGCCGATGGTGCGCGGACCCTCGCGCAATTGGCCGAGGGCGAAGACCCCGCGGCACTGGGTTGCACGCACATTCTCAAGGATGGCGTGGCCGCCGAACTGGAGAACCGCCGATGACCGACCAGCCGAAGCCCGTCACGCTGCCCGATGATCCGCTTGCCCCCTATATGATCGCGCCCGCGTGGTCTGCGGGCGGCTTGCTGTTCCTTTCGGGTCAGGCGAGCATCGGCGCGGATGGGGCAATCGTGGGCGCTGGCGATATCGAGGCGCAGATCGCGCAGACCTTCGCCAATATCGAACGTGTGCTGGCGGCGGGCGGGAGCGATCTTTCCAGGGTGGTGAAGGTGACGATCTACCTCACCGACATGGCGAACTTCCCCAGCATCCTTGAAGCGCGGCGGCGGTGGTTCACGCCGCCTTATCCCGCCGACACCACGGTGGAGGTGAAGGGCCTCGCGCTGCCCGAACTGATGGTCGAGATCGACGTTATCGCCGCGCTGTAAGCAGGCCCTTTCCCCCTCCCCGCGGGGAGGAGGGGGAAAGGCAGGGCTTAGCGCAGCACTGTCTTCAGCCAGTTGTCCATCACCACGGTCGCCGCGTAGTCGGCCCGGCCGAGGCGGCGGTTGATTTCCATGTGGCCGCGCAGTCCCTTGCCCGGGAAGCCTGCGACTTCGGCCTGCGATCCGCTCTTCTTCAGCGCCTCGGCCAGCGCCTTGGATTGTGCCGCCGCATCGGGGCGTTGCACGTGGAGCAGCAGGAAGGCGGGCGCATTGGGGCCTGCCGCCTGCGCGATCGGTGAAAGCGCCTGCTGGCGGGCCGGGTCGGTGCCGAACGCCTGTTTGTAGGTCTCCAGCATCATCGGCCCGGCGCCCGCGATCTGCGCCGTCACATCATAGGCCGCGCCGTCATTGGGCATCACCCCGTCGATATCGGCAAAGCTGAGGCCTGCCTTCTTCAGATAGCGTTCGTCCGTCCCCACCAGCGCCACCAGATGCGCGCCGGCGCTGTGCCCGGTGATCACCACCCGGCTGCGGTCGATGCCCAATTCGCCCGCGCGCTTCAGCACATGGGCCAGCGCAGCGGCGACATCGCCGGCCTGCTCCTCGACCGTGTTCTTCGGCACCAGCCGGTAATCGATCGAGGCAAAGGCATAGCCCTGCGCCAGCATATGCGCGGGCAGCGCGCGGCCCGTGGCGTTGTTCTTGCTCCCGCGCTTCCACCCGCCGCCGTGGACGAACAGGACGAGCGGGGCGTTCTTTGCGCCCTCGGGCACCCACAGGTCGAGCGCCTGGAGGCTGTCATTGCCATAATACAACGTCTGCGGCGGGGCGATTCTCGGGCCCTGCTGGCGCATCCCGCCCTGACCGCGGCGCTGCTCCATCCGGGCGCGCAACTGGCTGCGGCATTCGTCCGAAAGCTGGCTGGCCTTTTCGGCAAGGCAGGTGCGCAAACCTTCGCGGCCCGCTCCGCCGCACAGCTTGACGATTTCCGCACGGCACGCCGGGGCAGCACGCCCGCCGCCCGGCCCGCGCTGCTGGGCAAGGATCGGACTGGCCAGCGCGGCCAGCGCACCGGCGGCAATCAAGGCTTTGGCAGTGGTTTTCATGGCTTGCGGCTCCTTCAGCGGATAGTCTGTTTCTCCGCTGCAACGTGCGGTCGGCCAAAACCCTTCGCTCACCCGCTTCGCCTTGCCCTTGCCCTCAAGCGCCCAAACGCCTAGGCGGCCAGCGCGGTTTTTCCCGTCACCGGATAAGGATTGAAATGGCCAACGTCACCGTGATCGGCGCCCAGTGGGGCGATGAGGGCAAGGGCAAGATCGTCGACTGGCTGGCAAGCCGCGCCGATGTGGTCGTGCGCTTCCAGGGCGGGCACAATGCCGGCCACACGCTGGTGATCGACGGCAAGACCTACAAGCTCAGCCTGCTGCCATCGGGCATCGTGTCGGGCACGCTGTCGGTGATCGGCAATGGCGTGGTGCTCGATCCCTGGGCCTTGCGTGACGAGGTCGCCAAGGTCGAAGGGCAGGGCGTCACCATCACCGATGAAAACCTCGCCATTGCGGATAACTGCCCGCTGATCCTGCCGCTCCACCGCGATCTGGACGGCCTGCGCGAGACAGCTGCGGGCAAGGGCAAGATCGGCACCACGGGCCGCGGCATCGGTCCGGCTTACGAAGACAAGGTCGGCCGCCGCGCAATCCGCGTGTGCGATCTGGCGCATCTCGACACGCTGGAGCCGCAGCTTGACCGCCTCTGCGCGCACCATGATGCGCTGCGGGCGGGCTTCGGCCAGCCGCCGGTGGACCGCGCCGCGCTGCTCGAAGAACTGCGCGCCATCGCGCCCTTCGTGCTGAAATTCGCCCAGCCGGTCTGGAAGCGGTTGAAGAAGGTTCGCCGCGCGGGCGCCAAGATCCTGTTTGAAGGCGCGCAGGGCGTGCTGCTCGATGTCGATCACGGCACCTATCCCTTTGTCACCTCCTCCAACACGGTCAGCGGCACGGCGGCGAGCGGCTCCGGCCTCGGCCCCAATTCGACCGGCTTCGTGCTCGGCATCGTCAAGGCCTACACCACCCGCGTCGGCTCCGGCCCGTTCCCCACGGAACTCGAGGACGAGATCGGCCAGCGTCTGGGCGAACGCGGCCATGAATTCGGCACCGTCACGGGGCGCAAGCGCCGCGTCGGCTGGTTCGATGCCGTGCTGGTGCGCCAGTCCTGCGCGATCAGCGGCGTCACCGGCATCGCACTCACCAAGATCGATGTGCTGGACGGGCTGGAGAAGGTCGCCATCTGCACCGGATACCGTCTGGGCGGGAAGGTTTATGACTACCTCCCCAGCCACGCCGCCGATCAGGCTGCGTGCGAGCCTATCTATGAAGAAATGCCCGGCTGGCACGAAAGCACCGCCGGCGCGCGCTCCTATGCCGATCTGCCCGCCAACGCGATCAAGTATATCCAGCGCATCCAGGAACTGATCGAATGCCCCGTGGCGCTGGTTTCAACCTCGCCGGAACGGGACGACACGATCCTGATGCGCGATCCCTTTGTAGACTAGGCCTTTCGTGGATTGATCGAAGGGCGGGGGCGGGGTTATCCTCGCATCCGTGAAACGCTTCATAATCCTGTCGTTGCTGGCCCTTGCTGCCTGCGCCGCGCCCCCGCCGCACCCCCATTCGCAGGGGCAGACGCAGGGGCCATCCGATCAGCCGCTGCTGGCGCGTGAGGCCGCGCGGATCGTGCCGGAGCGTCGTTTCTCCGCGGTCGATTACCTCATCGTCGACAAGTCCGAACGGCTGATGGTCGCCTATGCCGGCGGGCAGCCGGTCAAGGCGTGGCGGGGGTTGCAGCTGGGGGACGCGCCTGAAGGCCACAAGCAGTTCGAAGGGGACGAACGCACGCCCGAGGGGCGCTATTACATCGAAGGCCGCAACCCCGGCAGCGCCTATCACCTCAGCCTCAAGGTTTCCTATCCCAACCCCGCCGACCGCGCCTTCGCGCGCGGGCAGGGCCGGTCGCCCGGGGGCGATATCTTCCTCCACGGCCAGCCGAACAATCTGCCTTTCGGCCGGATGCCGGGTGACTGGACCGATGGCTGCATCGCCCTGTCCAATGCCGAGATCGAGGAACTGTGGCGGATCGTTCCCGATGGCACGGCGATCGAGATCAGGCCCTGATCCGCCCTGAACGGGGAATAACAGACGCAAACGGTTACCTCGGGCCCCATGCCCTTGCAGCACTCACCCCGCGGCGAGGCGCACCGCAGTGTAGGACTTGGCCAGCGTCGCGATCCGCTCTGCCTGCATCCTTGCGTCAGGGAACAGCAGCTTCATCTGCCAACCCGTTATCATCCGCGAGCTGTCAACCATGGAGGCCGCCTGCGAAAGATCATCGGCACGCCCGCTATGCGCGATGGGGAGCCAACGCATCAGCCGCACACGCAGCGGTCGTGGCAGCCAGTGGTTGAAGGGCACGAGCGGGAAGTGTGGATCGATCGGAAACCAGAAATTCGGGCTCTGACAATAGTAGGACGGCGCAACCCGCCGCATCTCCTGTGCAAAGCGGATCATGTCGCCCCACAGGCCGACATGTTCGATCACCGAGTTGGAATGGCACAGGTCAAAGGCATTATCGGCAAAATCGAGCGCGCGCGCATCACCGATCGCGGTCAAGAACATTCCTTCGGCCTCGCCGCTGTCGCCGATTTCGAAGTCGTTCAGGTTGACGAGCGTGACGCGGACCTTGTGCGCTGTGAGGAAATCGAGCCCGACACGCTGCCAGTAGTCCACGCGTCCGCCCAGATCGAGGATCTCCAGCGTCTCGCCGCGTCGCGGGCATTTGGCAATGAGGTCGCGCAGAACCTTGTCTCGGCGCGCACGTAAGTAGCGGGAAAGTTTAACTTTCACGCCTATTGGCTTTCGATTGGATACATTAGTATGATTTATCGTGTTCGGCATTACGAACAACCTACCCAAAGGGGTGCGGTTAAGGGGCGGGGGGCCTGGCGGACGAGGCGTGACAGAGTGCCGCTCGGACAGTCGCAATGCAGATTTACTTGACCTGATCGCGTTTTGTTCCATAAGTGTTCCAACATTGTTGGAGTCGCACCTATGTTGACCGATGCCCATCCCCAAGCCGATTTCACCTATGACACCGCGCAGGACGGGGCCGGATTACCCGCCCGCGTCGCGATTTTCGGTTCGGATGAAGGTTTGCGCCGCCAGATCGCTGCCGATCTTGGCGGGGCGGGGTTCCGCAGCATTGACGGGGGGAGCCTTGGCGCCCTGCTCGAAGGGCCGATTGCGCTGCTGGGCGATGTGGTGGTGGTCGATTGCGCTGTCACCGGCAGCCGCGGGCTGGACGGGATGATGCTGGCAGGCCTTGCGCGGCTGGATATGCGGGTGGCGCGTTCGGGGGCGAAGCTGATCGTGGCGACGAACCTTGAAGGCCTTGATGATGTGTTTGCGGTGCTCGATCAGTCATCACCGCAGATCCTTGTGTCCCCCAGCCGCGCGGAACGGGTGATCGCGGTGGGCCGGGTAATGGGCGAAGCGGGCGCTGCCCGCCTGCGCGAAATGGGCGAGGAAGATCGCGTGGCGTTGCTGCGCCTCTCGCAGCAGGTCGAAGCAATCGCCCATTCGCTCGACCGGCTGGGTCAGGCGCCCTTGCGTGAAGGTGGCGCGCTGGGCGAGCTCAAGCGGGATTACTCCGCGCCAGAACCCAGCGTGTTCGCCAGCTTTGGCGCCGCTCCTGCGGGCAGCCTGCCGCTGCCTGATCCGCACGCCGTGCGCCAGATGATCGCCAACCGGCAGGCTCGGAGCCGCTTTTTCGATCCTGACCTGTTCGGCGATCCGGCATGGGATATGCTGCTCGATCTGACCGCCGCGCATGGAGAAGGCGCGCGGGTCTCGGTGACCTCGCTGTGCATTGCCGCGGGCGTTCCGGCGACCACGGCGCTACGCTGGCTGACCCAGATGGTGGAAAGCGGCATCTTTGTGCGTGTGCCCGACCCCGCCGACCGCCGCCGTGCCTTCATCGGCCTCAGCGAAAAGGCGATTGCCGCGATGTCGGGCTATTTCGCCAGCCTGCGCACAGGCGTGCTGCAAGCCGCCTGACGCTCAGGCCCCGGCGGGCCGCCAACGCAGGATGAGAGTGAGACCGGCGGGTTCTGCGTCGGCCTGCGCGTCAGGCGCGGGATCAATGCCTGCGCCAGCACCCCCCTTGCCAGCGACAGACCCCGGCTTGACCTCCTCCAGACCCCCTCCAGACCCCTGCTTGCCCCCCGCTTGCACCTGCGGTTTCACGTGAAACATCTGCCTTGCGGCATCGGCGCGGGCTCTTGCGAGGATTGCCGGGGGCACGTCGCCGTCCAGCAGCAACAGATCAGCCTCTCCCAACAGGCGCGCTTGCCGCAAGGTCAGATCTTCGGGATCGGGGCTGGTCAGCACAAGCTCCGCCAGCGCCCCTGCGCCCGGCGCCAAAGTGCCTTCGGCCCAGGCCGCAACCTGTTCAAATGCATCAGGCTTCATCGGATCAAGCGCGCCGCCCTCCCGCAAGGCCGCATCCACCGCACGGCGCCGGTCGGCCCCGTCCGGCAACCGCCGCCGCAGCACCGGCCGCGCAGCCTCAAGCGCGCGGGCGAGCGCGCCCAGCGTCTCGGGCAGGACCCGCTCCAGCCGCAAGCGGACATGTTTGGCCAGCCCGGCCGAAGCCCCACCCGTCCCGATGGCGACCAGAAGAGGCTCACGATCAAGGATGGAGGGCGTTGTAAAGTCGCATAATTCTGGCCGGTCCACGACATTGACCAGCATCCCGGCACAGCGCGCATTGATCGCCGCAACCTCGCAGGCCTGCGCGTTTTCAAAGGCGATGAAGGCCAGCCGCACCCCTTCGTCGACCGCGCGTGCGAAGTCATCAACGATCACACCCCCGGCACGCTCGACCAGCCGCCGCCTGGGCTCCGCCGCAGGGCCATCGCCGAGCACCAGTACCTGTTGGCCCGCGACCTGATGGAACAGCGGAAGGCTGGAAATCCGGCTCATCGCCCGCTCAGGCGAGCCATTCCGGCACGCGTTCGGCATCCATGATCGCACCCGCCTCGATCCGGTCAGCGACCACAGCGAACCGGTCACCGTCGACCAGCACTTCGGCCACGAACCCGCGCGAATTGTAGGACGACGCCATGGTCGCGCCATATGCCCCCGCGGTGCGGAACACCGCAAGGTCGCCGGCTTCCAACGCGTCACACGTCCGGCCCATGGCGAAGGTGTCCCCCGTCTCGCAGATCGGGCCAACGATATTGGCGGTCATCTGGGCGCCCTTGGGCTCCACCGCCTCGAAGTGGTGATAGGCCCCGTAAAGCGCCGGGCGCGCCAGATCGTTCATCGCCGCATCGACGATAACGAAGGGGTCCTTGATCCCGCGCTTGACCCGCACCACGCGGGTGAGCAGCACGCCCGCATTGCCCGCGATCACCCGGCCGGGCTCGAAGATCAGCTTGACGCCCCAATCCTTCGTCACGCGCGCCACCATCGCGCCATATTCGGCCGGCTGAGGCAGCACCTCGCCCACCCGATAGGGCACGCCAAGGCCGCCGCCGAGGTCCACATGGGTCACCGTGTGTCCCGCCCCGCGCAATGCGGCAACCAGCGCGCCCAGCTTTTCAAAAGCGGCTTCAAGCGGTGCAAGATCAGCAAGTTGGCTGCCAATATGCACCGCTACGCCGCGCAAGTTCACGCTCGGCAGGCCCGCCAGCTTGCCGAAAATCTGCCCCGCCTCGCTGATCGGCACGCCGAACTTGTTATCGGCCTTGCCGGTCGAGATCTTGTCATGCGTGCCCGCATCGACATCGGGGTTGATCCGCAGCGTGCATTGCGCCGTCATGCCCTTGGCGGCAGCGATTTCGGCGAGCTCGAGGCCCTCTTCCTCGCTCTCGATATTGAATTGGCCAATGCCCGCATCAAGCGCCGCGACCATTTCGGCAGCGGTCTTGCCCACGCCCGAGAATACGATCATCTCCGGCGCGATACCGGCCGCCAGAGCGCGGCGCATCTCGCCCACCGATACGACGTCAGCGCCCATGCCGGCCGCGCCCAGCACCTTGAGCACGGCAAGGTTGGGGTTCGATTTCACCGCAAAGGCAATCAGCTTGTCCGGCACATCGGCCAAAGCCTCACGGAACACCCGCGCGTGGCGTTCCAGCGTGGCGCGGGAATAGACATAGACGGGCGTGCCGACTTGGTCCGCAATCAGCGGCAGAGGCACATCTTCGGCGTGCATCACGCCGCCGCGATAGGTGAAATGGTCCATGCTTGTATCGTTTCTATTCGGGCGGGAGATCGAAGGGATCGTCCTGGCGTTCCTCGGAGCGGCGGCGCAGTTCCACGCTGCGTTCGGGTGCGGCGAGAGCCTCGCGGCGCAGCAGTTCCTCTGCGGCCGGCTTATCCGTGGCGCCGTAGGGGGCGGTCGGAAGGCTGGCGCCTTTGGGCGGGGTGAGCGGGGTGGTGGTGCCGCAGCCGGCGAGCAGCGCCGCACAGCCAAGGGCAACGAGCTTGCGCATCATTCCTCCATTCCCAGCACCGCGCGTGCTGCTGCCACCTGCATACGCACCTGATCGGGCGCGGTTCCCCCATAGGATGAGCGCGCGGCAACCGAGGCATCGACCGAAAGCGCCGCGTAAACGCTTTCGTCGATCCGCGCATCGATGGCTTGCAAGTCTGCAAGCGGCAATTGGTCGAGCGCGATGCCGCGGCTTTCCGCCAGCTTTACGGCCGCGCCGGTGATGTGGTGCGCCTCGCGGAAGGGGATGCCGCGCGCGCGCACCAGCCAGTCCGCAAGGTCGGTCGCGGTGGCATAGCCGAGTTCGGCCGCGGCGCGCATCCGGGCGGTGTTGAAGGTCGCGCCTTCAATCATGCCTGTCATGGCGGCGATGCTCAGGGCCATCAGCGAGGCGGCCTCGAACACGGGGGGCTTATCGTCCTGCATATCCTTGGAATAAGCGAGCGGCAGGCCCTTCATGGTGATCATCAGGCTGGTGAGCGCCCCGATCACCCGCCCCGAATGCCCGCGCACCAGTTCGGCCGCATCAGGGTTCTTTTTCTGCGGCATTATCGAGGAGCCGGTCGAAAGGCTGTCAGGCAGGCGGATGAAGCCGAAGGGCTGGCTGGCCCACAGGATCAGTTCCTCCGCCAGCCGCGACAGGTGCAACGCGGTGGCCGAGCAACTCCACAGGAAATCGAGCGCGAAGTCACGGTCGGACACGGCATCGAGCGAGTTCGCTGTCGGCCGGTCGAAGCCGAGCGCATGGGCTGTCGCCTCGCGGTCAATCGGGAAGCCCGTGCCCGCCAGCGCCGCAGAACCGAGCGGGCATTCATTCATGCGCTGTGCCGCGTCGTTGATGCGGGCGCGGTCCCGCCGGAACATCTCGTAATAGGCCAGCAGGTGGTGGCCCAGCGTCACGGGCTGCGCGGTCTGCAGGTGGGTGAAGCCGGGCATGATGCTGGCGGCGTGCTCGCCCGCGCGGGTAACGAGCGCGCGCTGCAAGGCGGCGAGGCCTGCGTCCAATTCCGCAAAGGCATCGCGCACCCACAGGCGGAAATCGGTCGCCACCTGATCATTGCGGCTGCGGGCGGTGTGGAGGCGTCCTGCGACCGGCCCGATCAGCTCGGCAAGGCGCGCCTCGGTGGTCATATGGATGTCTTCGCGGTCCCAATCCACGGGCACGCCGTCGCGTTCGTATTCGGCCGCCACGGCATCGAGGCCGCTCGCGATCACCAGAGCATCCTCGGCCGCGATGATACCGGCGGTGCCCAGCATTGCTACATGGGCCTTGCTCGCGGCGATGTCCTGCCGCCACAGCGCCTTGTCGAACGGGATCGAGGCGTTGATTTCGCGCATGATCGCGCTAGGGCCGTCGGCGAAGCGCCCGCCCCACATGGCGTTGGTCGCAACGCCCCCTTCTCCGGAGCTTGTCATGTCCCGCTCGCCGCTCATCCTTGCACTACCGCTCCTGCTGCTGGGGGCTTGCGATAGGGCGGCCGAGGCTCCGGCGCAACCGCTTGCCGCGCAAGGCGAAGCGAAGGCGGCGGCGGGGGTGGTGGAGCGCAAGTTTGCCGGTACGCCGATCCCGGCGATGCAGTTTGCCGACCCGGCGGGCAAGGCGCTCGATCTGGCCGCGCAAGACGGGCCAGTGCTGCTCAATCTGTGGGCGACATGGTGCGGCCCTTGCGTCAAGGAAATGCCGCAGCTTGATGCGCTGGCGGGCACGCTGGAGGGCGAGGTGCGGGTTATCACCGTCAGTCAGGATGTGCGCGGCGGCGAGGTGGTGACGCCGTTCTTCGCCAAGGCCGGGCTCAAGCGGCTCGAACCGTGGCTCGATCCCGAGGCCGGGCTTTCCGCGCAGTTCACGCCGGAAGGCGCGCTGCCGCTGACGATCCTGTTCGACGCGCGCGGCAAGGAAGTGCTGCGGGTGACGGGCGGTTATGAATGGGACAGCTCGGAGGCCGCCGCGCTGATCCGCGAGAGCCTTGCGGCGAAGTAAGCTAGGCGCGGCGGCGGGCGATGGCCTCGCCCATGCGCAGCGGATCGCCCGGCTTCAGGTCTTCGCGCCAATCGGCCCGGCCCTGTTCGAACAACAGCACCACGGTAGAGCCGAGGTAGAACCGGCCCATTTCGTCGCCAGCGGCAAAGGCGTGGCCGGCTGCCGTGAAATCCTCGTGCACCGGGGCTGAAGCGTGGGTGCGGAAGGTGTTCGGCCACACCGTGTCAATCCCCGCAACGATCATTGCGCCCACCATGATGCTGGCGAAATGCCCGTCCGGCCCGTCAAAGCGGCACGACAGGCGCTCGTTGCGGGCAAACAGCCGGTCGACCCCGGCAGCGGTGGCGGTGTTGACCGAAAACAGGTCGCCCGGGATGTAGGTGGTTTGCGCCAGCGTGCCGGCGGCTGGCATATGGACGCGGTGGTAATCCTTGGGGCTGAGATAGATCGTGATGAAGCTGCCGCCCTCGAAGCGGTCCGCCTCGTCAGCGCCGCAGTCCAGGATTTCGGCGACGGAATAATCGCGCCCCTTGGCCTGGATGATGCGTCCGCCGCTGACCGGGCCGAGTTGGCTGACTGCGCCATCGGCGGGCGAAAGGATGAACTGCGTCGCGTCCGCCAGCGGGCGGGCGCCCGGCTTCAACTCGCGGGTGAAAAAGTCGTTGAAGCTGCTGAATTGCCCGATCCCGCGCGCGGCTTCGGACAGGTCGACGCCGTAGGCTGCGGCAAAGCGGCGGATCATGCGGTCACGCAGCCATGGCGCTTCGCTCGAAGCGAGGCTCCCGGCAAGGCGCGAGAGAGCGTGTTGCGGGACGAGGTGCTGGAGCGCGATGAAAGCCGAGGACATGGCCGCAGCGCTAGGAGCCTGCGGGCGCGGGCGCAAGCGGCGCGGCGTCAGGACGTGGCAGCTTAAAGCGTAACGGTCTGCCCGCCATCCACCTTGATCGCGCTGCCGGTGATGAAGCTGGCGCGGGGGGAGGCGAGGAAGGCGGCGATATCGCCGAATTCCTCGGGCCGCCCCAAACGCCCTGCCGGGATCGCGGCAATGGCGCGGGCGGTGACCTGTTCGGGCGGCGCGCCGGAGCTTGCCGCCATGCCGGCATGGAGGCTCGTGAGTCGGTCGGTGGCGATCTGGCCGGGCAGCAGCAGGTTCACCGTCACCCCGTCAGCGGCGACTTCGCTCGCGAGCGTCTTGCACCACGATGCCAGCATGGCGCGCACTGCGTTGGACAGCACGAGGCCGGGGATCGGGGTGATCAGGCTGGTCGAGGCGACCGCGAGGATCCGCCCGAAGCCGCGCGCCCGCATCTCCGGCAGAAAGGCCTGGGCAAGCGCAAGCTGCGCGCTGAACATCCGCGGCAGCACGGCGGCAAAATCGGCCGCGGTGGCGGTGGCGGCAGCCGCCATCGGCGGGCCGCCCGCGTTGAGCACGAGGATATCGGGCGAGGCACCGCCCGCACGCACCGCATCGATGATCGCCTGAGGGGCGGCGGGATCGTCGAGATCGGCGAGGATGTGCCGCCGCCCGGGGAGCCCTGCGCCCGAACGTGCCACGGTCATCACCCCGGCACCCTCGGCCGCCAGCGCCTCGGCCACCGCGCGTCCCAGACCCTTGCTCGCGCCCAGCACCAGCGCCGTTTTGCCCTGAAGTTGAAGATCCATATCGTCCTCCCGCAACCGCGTCACATCCGCTTGCACCAGTGACACGGCCAGCGCGCCTGATCAATTCGGCGGGGGGAAGAGCGCGAGCGGCAGGCAGCCCGTCGCTGCGCTCGGCAGTTTTGACGGAAGACCATCCCCCGGATGGTTTTCTCCGGTCAAAACTGGTGGGCGGTAACGGGCTCGAACCGCTGACCCTCTCGGTGTAAACGAGATGCTCTACCAACTGAGCTAACCGCCCCACGGCGTGGTGTGCGCGTTTAGCGGTGTTGCGGCGGCGGTCAAGTCGCTAGGCTGGCCACAGGGAGCAGAAAGCGCGAGGCAGGAGCGGTGACGATCCATACGCAGCTCAATGACGGAACGCCGGTGTGCATTCGCCGGGTGCGCCGAGAGGACGAGGCGCGGCTGCGCGAGGGGATCGCGCGGCTTTCGCCGCAATCGCGTTACCTGCGGTTCTTCTCCGGTATGCGCGAGGCGCCGCCGCAGGTGCTGCGCGCGCTGGCATCGGCCGACGGTCACGATCACCTCGCCTGGGGTGCGCTCAGAAGCGACCTGCCCGATACGCCGGCACTCGGCGTCGTCCATGCCTTCCGCGACAAGGAGGATCCGGACACGGCCGAATTTTCTGTCGCGGTGGTCGACGAATATCACGGGCGCGGCCTTGCGCGTCTGCTGACAGCGGTGCTGCTGCTCGATTGCGCGCGCGAGGGGTATGAGATGTTCACCGTCAACATCCTCCCCGAAAACCGCCCGGCGCTGGCGCTGGCGCGCTCCTTGGGGGCCGAAGGGGTCGGGCACGAGGGCGGCGTGTCGGTGCTCGCCATCGACATTGCCGAGGCGCTTGCTGCCCTGCGTGCCGAGACCGACGTGCCGGGGCTTGCCGACGTGTTCGACCAGTTCGGCAACGAGCCGCTAGGCGAGGGCGGCGGGGGCGGCTAGGGGCGGGGCATGACCACTCCCCCGCGCATCCTCGTCCTCGGAACTGGCGGCACGATTTCAGGCGCAGGTTCGGGCGGGACGGGAGCTGCCTATCGCCCTGGCGGGCTGTCGCTGGAGGTGCTGGTCTCGCACCTCGCGGCGCTCGGGCTCGCGGCCGATCTGGTGCCGCAGGAAATCGCGCGGATCGGTTCGCAGGATATCGGTTTTGCCGAGTGGCAGGCGCTCCACGCGGCTTGCACAGGCGCGATTGACGATCCCGCAGTCGATGCGGTGATCATTACGCATGGCACCGACACGGCAGAGGAGACCGGCCTGCTGCTCGATCTGACCCTGCCCACGACCAAACCTGTGATCCTCGTCGGCGCGATGCGGCCTGCGGACGCGGTGGGGGCGGACGGGATGCGCAACTTTGCCAACGCGGTGAAGGTGGCGAGCGATCCTGCCGCCGCCGGGCGCGGGGTGATTCTGGTGATGGGCGATGCGGTGCTGGGCGCGCGCGATGCGAGAAAGGCGGCGACCTCGGCCATTGACGCCTTCCGCACCTTCCCGCGCGGGCCCCTGGCGCGGGTGACCCCCGCAAGCCTCGACTGGTTCGGCCCGCCGCACCGTCTGAATGAACCTGCCCGCTACCCTTTCCCGCAGGAACTGCCGCGGGTGGCGATCCTGACCGCAGGGGCGGGGATGGACGAAAAGCCGGTCGAGGCGCTGCTCGGCATCGGCGCGCGCGGTATCGTGTTGGCGGGGATGGGACAGGGCAATGCGCCCGCCGTGGTGCTGGCGGCCCTCGCTCGCGCTGCGGCGAGCGGCGTTCCCGTGGTGCGCGCCAGCCGGGTGGATGAAGGGCTGGTCGATCGCAATGTCGAGGTGGATGACGATGCGCTGGGATTGGTCGCCGCGCGCGCCCTCGGCCCGGCCAAGGCGCGGGTTCTGCTGATGGTGCTGGTCGCGAACGGGATTACCGATGCAGGCCAAGTGCAGGCGGCGTTTGACGGGGGATGACGTGCGCCCGCGCGGGCACGCGGTGTTCCTTACCAATACCAGCCAGATGCGCTACTCCGCCTTCTTGCAACCGGGCGGCACAACCCACCCGGTCTAGACAAAGTGAGTTTACCGATGTTCGACGAACCCGGCTTTTCAGGCGGCACCGACCTGGAACCTGAAGCGATCATGCTCGAAACCTTCGTCTATTGCAGCCGCGCTGCCGAAGGTGTGGACGCTGCGGAAGTCAGCCGGCTCGTCGAGTTTTCGCAACAACGCAATGTCGCACGCAACATCACCGGCGTGCTGGTCTTCGGCAGCGGAGTGTTCTTCCAATGGATTGAAGGGCCGCCTGCCGAAGTGCGCAGCCTGATCTTGAACCTGCATGGTGATAGCCGGCACCACGATATCGTGACGCTTGATCAGAGCGTTGAATTGCGCGAGCGCCTCTATCCGCACTGGGATATGGAGCAGGTCGAGGCCAGCGACATCCGCGAAGTGCTGGAAGACGCGCTGGAGACAGCAGAAGATCAGAACAACATTGCAGCACTGCAACGCATTCTTCGCCATCTTGCTTCGGGGGCGTTGCCCGAGGTGGGGCGCAACTGACCGGGACCATTGCCGGTCACTGAGCGTCGCCCAAAGACTGCATCACGGCAGTGGCCGGGGAGGAGCTTCGCCCGCTTTTCCGCTGCGGGCGAGCGCCCACCCCCTGCCATCACACAAGAACGAAAAGCAGCCTCACCCCCAGGGCGTGACCAGGTACTTCTCGCCGGTCTTCATCTGGCGGTAATCGCAGATCGCGTCCTTCTCCAGCATCCCTTCCAACGTCACCTTGGCCTTGTAGTGGCTGGCAAAGGTGGTGGTGAGGTTGGCCTGCACGCGGCTGCGCATCCGCACCACGGTCTCCATCCCTGCGCGGGCGAGGAACGGCGTCAGCAGCCAGCCGGCGATGCTCCACTGGAGGCCATAGGACGGCGTCAGGATGGTCGGGTTCTGGAGATCGAGCCGGCCGTAGATATACATCTTCTTCTGCTGGTTCGAGCCATAGCGTGAGAACTCGCTCATCTGGGTGACCGCGACCTGTTCCATCGCCTTCAGCACGCCGTCCGAGGCCTGCCCGCCGCCGATCGGATCGAAGCCGAGGAACGCGCCGGTTTCAGCAATCGCAGCGCGCAGGTCGGCCATGTAGGTGGGGGCCGAACTGTCGACCACATAGGTCGCGCCCTGCTCCTTCAGCATCGCGACGTGCTCGGGCTTGCGGACGATGTTGACCAGCTTCATCCCGTCCTCGATGCAGATCCGGTTGAGCATCTGGCCAAGGTTGGAAGCGGCGGCGAGGTGGATGATGGCCGAGTGGCCTTCCATCTTGGCGGTCTCGACAAAGCCCAGCGCCGTCATCGGATTGACGAAGCTGGAGGCGCCAACTTCCGAGGAATGCTCGCCCAGCGGCAGGCACATCATCGCATCGGCAATGGCATACTGGCTGAAGGCATTGCCCGGCACACAGGCGACGCGCTGGCCCATCAAGGCCTTCGCCATATCGCTGTCACCGGTGGCGATCACAGTGCCCGCGCCTTCGTTGCCCGCAGGCAGGCGTTGGCCGTGACGCGCCTTGTTCCCGGTCAAGAACGGCTCGGGCATAGTGGCGACGACCTTGCCGGGGGTGTATTCGGCGGTCTCGAAATCGGCGGCGCTGGTGAGGATCGCGAGATCGGACGGGTTGATCGGCGCGGCTTCCATCTTGACCAGCACCTGATTGCCGGTGGGCGCGGGGAAAGTGCTTTCCGCGACTTCCAGCGTCAGCTTGCCGTCGGGGTTAAGGGTGGTGAAGAGCTGCTTTCCGGTGGTGGTCATTGTGGTTCCTCTCGCGAATCCGGGTAGGTTGCCTCGACGAAGTAGAGGCCATGAGGGGGCGCGTTAAGCCCCAATGCGTTGCGGTCACGCGCGGCCAGCGCTTCGGCCATGCGGCTTTCCGGCCATGTGCCTGCGCCCACCAGCTTGAGGCAGCCTACCATGCTGCGCACCTGATGGTGGAGGAAAGAACGTGCGGCGGCGTGGATGTGGATCTCCCCACCCCATTGGGATTCGACCTTTTCGACATCCAGCAGATCGAGCGATTTCACCGGATCGGCGGCCTGGCAATGGACCGAGCGAAAGGTGGTGAAGTCATGCCGGCCCACCAGCGCCTGCGCGGCGCGGTGCATCGCGTCTGCATCAAGCGGCTGGGGCACGTGCCACGCCTTGTTCCGCATCAGGGTCAGCGGCGCGCGGCGGTTGGCGATGCGATAAACATAGCGCCGTCCGGTGCAGGAAAAGCGCGCGTGCCAGTCATCCGGCACCACCTCGCAATGGGTCACAGCGATGGGATCGGGACGAAGCTGGGCATTGAGCGCCGCTGCGAGCCGGAACGGATCAAACGGCTTGGCGATGTCCACATGGCTGCGCATCGCCAGCGCGTGAACGCCCGCATCGGTGCGTCCTGCCGAGTGCATGACAACCGTCTCCCCCGTGATCCGCCCAAGCGCGTCCTCCACCGATTGCTGCACGCTCGGCCCATGGGACTGGCGTTGCAGCCCGAAAAAGGGGGTGCCGTCGAATTCGAGGGTGAGGGCGAAGCGGGTCAAGCGAGCACCGTCACGTCAGGATCGTCCCCGCCGGCACCGGCCGCCCGCGCAGGAATTCGGCGCGGTCCAGCACCGGCTTGCCCGCGCGCTGGAGCCTGAGCGGACGGATCGCGCCATTCCCGCAAGCGATGGTAAAATCGTCATCCAGCACTGTGCCGGCAGCGCCCGAACTTGCGGCCACCTCGGCTAGCAGCAGCTTGACGCGCTCCCCTTCCAGTTCGAACCAAGCGCCGGGGAAGGGGGCGAGTCCGCGCATCAGGCGCTCGATAACCTCAGCATCCTGCGCCCAATCGATCTTCGCTTCGGCCTTGTCGATTTTCGGCGCGTAGATCGCCGCGGCATCGTCCTGCACTTCAGGCGGGAAGGCGGCGAGATTTGCCAGCACTTCCACCATCGCCGCCGCGCCGACCGTGCCCAATTCCCCGAACAGCTCGCCCGTGGTCTTGCGCGCTACCGGCACCGTTACCTTGTGCAGCATTGGCCCGGTATCAAGCCCCGCTTCCATCTGCATGATCGTCACGCCCGTCTCGGCATCGCCCGCCATTACCGCACGGTGGATCGGTGCCGCCCCGCGCCAGCGCGGCAACAGGCTGGCGTGGATGTTGAGGCAGCCATGCGCGGGCGCATCCAGCACCGCTTGCGGCAGGATCAGCCCATAAGCCGCCACCACCGCCACATCGGCACCAAGCGCGGCAAACTCCGCCTGCGCCTCGGCGTTCCTGAGCGAGACCGGCGAGCGAACCGGCACGCCCAGCCGCTCAGCCTCGACCTGCACCGGCGATGGCGAAAGCTTCTTTCCCCGCCCCGCCGGACGGGGCGGCTGGGTGTAGACGCAGGCAATCTCGTGCCCCGCCGCGTGCAACGCCGCCAGCGCCGGCACCGCGAATTCGGGCGTCCCCATGAAGATGATGCGCATAAGCTTTGCCCGCGGCCTTTGTGAAGCGATGCGCAGCCCCTATCTCTCCCCCCATGGCATCGCAAGAGATCGAGGCGCTGAGTTCGGCGCTGGCCCGCCTGCCGGGCCTGGGGCCGCGTTCCGCGCGCCGCGCCGTCCTGTGGCTGGTGAAGCACCGCGAATCTGCGCTTCCCGCCTTGCTTGAGGCGCTGGCGGGCGTCGCCGAGACGCTGATCGAATGCCAGACCTGCGGCAATGTCGACACCCGCGACCCTTGCGGCATCTGCGCCGACCAACGCCGCGATGCGCGCGCACTGTGCGTGGTGGAAGAAGTCTCGGACGTCTGGGCGCTGGACCGCGCGCGGCTGTTCCCGGGGCGCTACCACGTGCTCGGCGGCAGGCTTTCGGCGCTTGACGGCATCGGTCCGGAAGACCTCAACATCGCCAGCCTGCTTGCGCGGGTCGAGGCGGGCGGCATCGATGAAGTGGTGCTTGCCATGAACGCCACATTGGAAGGCCAGACCACCGCGCATTACCTCGCCGAACGGCTGGAACCTTCCGCCGTGCGCGTCACCCAGCTTGCCCACGGCCTGCCGGTCGGCGGCGAACTCGATTATCTCGATGAAGGCACGCTGGCCCAGGCCCTGCGCGCGCGGCGGCCGGTGGGATGAACCGCACGCAACGCTTCTTCACGTGGCTGCTGGGCCCCGGCGTTGAACGCGAATCCCGCGAGTGGAAGTACGAATGCGGCCAGTGCGGCCACGGCGAAAGCGTGTGGGACATGGGCGGCATCCGCTACAAGGCCAATGCGGAAAAGTCGTACCTCGGGCGCTGCCCTGCCTGCGGCCATGTCGGCAAGCGCTGGTTGCGCCGATCACCCTGATTGGAGCATCGCGCTTGCGCCTTGCGGGCGAGGCCCCTATTTTGCAGCCCATGGCTATTCGCGAAATCCTTGAGGTGCCGGACAACCGGCTCAAAACCGTCTCGACCCCGGTCGAACCCCACGAGTTCGGCCCCGAGCTTGATCAACTGGTCGAAGACATGTTCGAGACGATGTACGATGCCCCCGGCATCGGCCTCGCCGCGATCCAGGTCGGCGTGCCCAAGCGCGTGCTGGTGATCGATCTCCAGCCCGACGATCCCGATGCGCCTCCGGTCGAGTGCAGCCATGACGGGCACAAGCACACGCATCCCGCCACCAAAAATGAACCGCGGGTGTTCATCAACCCCGTGATCCTCGATCCGGCAGCCGAGCTTTCGACCTATCAGGAAGGCTGCCTGTCAGTCCCCGAAATCTACGCCGACGTCGATCGTCCTGCCACTTGCCGCGTGCGTTATCAGGACCTCAAGGGCAACACCCACGAAGAGGCACTCGAAGGCCTGATGGCGACCTGCCTGCAGCACGAGATGGACCACCTCGAAGGCATCCTGTTCATCGACCACCTCTCGCGGTTGAAGCGCGCGATGGTGTTAAAGAAGCTGGAAAAGATCCGCCGCGCGGCGTGATTTGTTTCGAACCCGCCTCCGCGGGTTCGTTCTCGGCGCTGTTTCTGCCGCTCTGAGGCAGAGCGACTGCGGCGCGGCCGCGTGGCCTTGCGGTGCTGCGCGCCGAGGGTTGCGACCATCTTGCCTCCCCGGACTTGATCCGGGGCCCCGCTTTTGTGTTGGAAAATCGTTGGCCGCTCTGGCGTTCTCCATTCGTTCCGTGTAGCATCGCCCCATGGACCCCGCGATTCTCTCGATCATTGCCCTCCTCGCCGGCGCCGCGCTCGGCTGGTTTCTGGCCTCGCGCCCGCTCACGGACCTGCGCGCACGGCTCACTGCGGCCGAGGCTGCGGGGGCGGAAGGGGAGGCCAAGTTTGCCCGCGCCATTGCCGAACTGGGCGAAGCGCGGATCGAGGTTGCAGGGTTGAAGGAGCGTGCGGCTCAGGCCGACAGCTTGCTTGCGCGGCTTGATGGCGTGCAGGTGGAACGTGCGGCGCTCGCCCAGCGCCTCGCCGCGCTGGAAAGCGCCTCGGCAGAGCGTGAGAAGGCTTTTGCGGAACAGAAGGCAACGCTGCTGTCCGCACAGGAATCGCTGAAAAAAGAATTCGAGAACGCCGGCAGCCGGGTGCTTGAACAGGCGCAGAAGGCGTTCCTTGAACGGGCCGACGCGCGCTTCCGCCAGTCCGAGGAAGCGGGTGAGGCCAAGATCAAGGCGCTGCTGTCCCCCGTGGGCGAACGGCTGGCAAGTTATGAGAAGCAGGTCGCCGAACTGGAGGCCAAGCGCACCGATGCCTTCGGGCAATTGACCGGCGTGATCCAATCGATGCGCGAAGGGCAGGAGGAAATCCGCAAGGAAGCGCGGCGGCTCGGTAATTCTCTCACTAACGCCCCCAAGGCGCGTGGGCGCTGGGGAGAGCGGGCGCTGCAGAACGTGCTCGAACAATGCGGGCTGGCCGAGCATACCGATTTCCATCTCGAACAATCGCTGGATACCGATGAAGGCCGGTTGCGGCCTGACGCTATCGTCAACGTGCCGGGGCAGAAGAAGCTGGTGATCGACGCCAAGGTGTCCCTGAACGCCTATCAGGCCGCTTTCGAGGCCGATGACGAGGGTGAGCGCAAGCGCCACCTTGATCTGCACGCCAAGTCGATGCGCGGCCATGTGCAGACGCTCGGCTCGAAAAGTTACCAGAGCCAGTTCGATGACGCGCCCGATTATGTGGTGATGTTCGTGCCGGGCGAGCATTTCGTGGCCGCCGCGCTCGAACATGATCCCGAATTGTGGGACTTCGCCTTCCGCAACAAGGTGCTGCTGGCGACGCCCACCAACCTCGTCGCGATTGCCCGCACGGTCGCGCAGGTGTGGCGGCAGGACAAGATGGCGAGCGAGGCGGCGGAGATCGGGCGGATGGGCGCAGAGTTGTACGAACGCCTCGCCACAGCGGCCGAGCATCTCAAGCGCGTTGGCGGCGGGCTGGAAAGTGCGGTCAACAATTACAACAAATTCGTCGGCAGTTTTGAACGCAATGTCCTCTCTTCCGGGCGGCGCTTGGCGGAAAAGGGTGTCGAGATCGGCAAGCGCGCGATCGAAGATGTGCCGCTGGTCGAAAGCGCCCCCCGTTACAATGCCGCGGACGGCGATGCAGTCGAGGTCGATTATCCGGCGCTGGCAGTGGACAACGATGCGGCGGAATAGGTGCAGGCGATTAATCGCCGAGCGTTGCCAGCACCTCGTAAGCCAGCACCGCCCCGGCCACAGCGGCGTTCAATGAATCCGCGCGGCCCTTCATCGGCATGGTCACGCGCAGGTCGCAGGCCGCCTCGTATCCTTCCGGCAACCCTTGCGATTCGTTGCCCACCAGGATGAAGCACGGCGCCTGATAGGGCGCGCCGCGATACGGCACGGCATCGCGCAAGCTGGCGGCGACCAGCTGTCCCTCTCCCGCCCGCAGCCATGGCAGGAAATCTTCCCACCGCGCCTGCGCAAGGCCCACGGTGAACACCGCACCCATGCTCGCGCGAACGGCCTCGGCGCTGAAGGGATCGGCGCAATCGTCGATCAGGATCAACCCGCCTGCGCCCACCGCGTCGCAGGTGCGCAGAATTGTGCCGAGGTTCCCGGGATCGCGCAGAGCCTGCGCGGCAAGCCAGATCGGAGTGGCGGTGCGGTCCAGACGCTCAAGCGACGTGTCCCATTCGTCGAACACCCCGGCCACGCTCTGGGCGTTGTCTTTGCCGGTAATCTTGGAGAGAATGTCAGGCGTGGTTTCAATCACTTCGCCGCCCGTCGCCATAACGTCGGCCTCAAGCCGCGCCAGCAGCGGATGTTCGCGCCCCGCCGCCATCACGAGCGTCCGGGGAACCCGGCCCGAGGCGCGCGCGTCTTCGAGCAGGCGCAGGCCTTCGACCAGAAACTGACCCGCACGCTTGCGGTGCTTCTTGTCGCGCAGGCTGCGCAAGGTTTTAACCGTGGGGTTGGAAAAGCCGGTGATGTGCTTGCGCATGGCAGTGCCGCTAGCCGTTCAGGCCGCGGGCCTCAATCAATCTTCGCCGAAGCCATCGGCGATCAGCGCGATCAGAGCGGCCAGAACGGTTTCAGCATCATCGCCCTCGACCATGACTTCCACGGTGTCGCCTTTGGCAGCGCCCAGCATCATCAGGCCGAGGATCGATCCGCCCGCCGCGCTGTGCGGTGCTTTGGACACGGTCACCTTCACGCCATCGGGCAGGGCGGCGACTGCGCCCACGAACTTCGCGCTGGCCCGCGCGTGCAGGCCGCGGCGGTTGACAATGGTGACGCTCTGCCTTGCTTCCCCCACGGCGTCTGACCTCAAGCCTTGGCCCGCGCCGCAGGAGCAGCGCCCGCGCCCAGCAATTCGCTGGCTATGGTGATGTAGTTGCGCCCCGCCATCTGCGCGGCGTGGACCGCGGCGGTCACGTCCATCGACTTGCGCGCTCCGGCAAGGCGGATCAGCATCGGCAGATTGATGCCCGCGATTACTTCAACATGGCCTGCGTCCAGCAGTGATATCGCGAGGTTGGAAGGGGTGCCGCCGAACAGGTCGGTGAGGATGATCGCGCCCTTGCCGGTGTCAACCGAAGCGATGGCCCCGGCGATATCGGCGCGGCGCTGTTCCATATCGTCATTGGGGCCGATGCAGACCGTGACGATCGCCTCTTGCGGGCCGACCACGTGCTCCATCGCCTCGACGAATTGGTCCGCGAGGCGGCCATGGGTTACCAGGATCAAGCCGATCATGTGTGAAAAAGGGTCCGTTAACTGCCCGCCCGTGGGGCTGCTTTACGCGTTTTTGCCTTGCGGGACAATGCACGGGGAGCATGGTCTCGCCAATTTCCGTAAGCCGGGCCTAGCGGCGATCGCCTTCGATCGCGTCTGCAGCGCGTGACCCGAGGTTGCGGTGTTGCACCGTGGGCGAAAATCCTGCGCCGCGCAAGGCCTCAGCCATGGTCTCGGCGGTGTAGACCGAGCGATGTCTCCCGCCGGTGCAGCCAAAGGCGACGTGGACATAGGGCTTGCCCTGCGCCGCATAGCGCGGGAGCAGCAGCAGCAGCAGGTCGCGGATCCGGGCGAAGCTTTCCGCAAAGGCGGGGTCTTGTTCGATATGTTTGCCCACGGCTGCATCCTGCCCGGTCTGTTCCTTCAGACCCGGCACCCAGTGCGGGTTATCCAGAAAGCGCATATCGAACACCAGATCAGCCAGCGGCGGCATCCCCCTGGCAAAGCCGAAACTGGAGATCGTCAAAGTGAGCGCGGCTTCGGCCTCGGGCGCGGCGAACAGTTCGCGCATTCGGGTTTGCAGATCATTGCTGGTCATGTTCGAGGTATCGATCAGCACCTCGGCCCAGCGGCGCAAGGGTTCGAGCAGCTCGCGTTCGGCGGCGATGCCTTCGAGCACCGGGCGGCCCGCAGCCATCGGGTGGCGGCGGCGGGTTTCGTTGAAGCGGCGCTCCAGCTCGCCCCCGCCGCAGTCGAGAAACAGCGAGGTCAGCGCCAGATCGGGGCGGGTGCCGAGGTCCTTCACCAGCGCGATGATATCGGCCGGCACAAAGCCGCGGGTGCGCGAATCGACGCCGATGGCAAGCGGCCCGCGGGCATCGTCGGGCATGGTGACGAGCCGCTTGAGCATCCGCACCGGGAAGTTGTCGATTGTCTCCCAACCCAGATCCTCCAGCACATCCAGCGCAGTCGATTTGCCCGCGCCGGCAAGGCCGGTCACCAGCAGCAGCTGGCGGGGTTCGGAGGGAAGGGCGTCGGGCGCGGTCATGGGGTGCAATGTGGCGCGGCGGCGTCGCAAAGGGAAGATGCGCCTAACACATGGCCGTGGAGGCGCAGCGCCCATGTCGCACGTTCAGCGGGTGCAATGGTGCCTGGATCGAAGGCGAGCACCGGCACGCCAAGCCCAGCGATCATGCGCCTGGGCAGGGGCATTTCGGGCAGGCGCTCGGCCGGCGGGCCACCGAGGGTGAGGATCAGCGCGACAGGGGCGGGCGGGGCTAGGGGAAGGGTGGCAAGGCCCACGCCGCGCACCTCCAGCAGGCCGGCAATATTGGGCGGCGCGCTGGCGATCAGCCGGCCCGCCTTGGCGCTCAGCGTCACGGCATCATCGCCGATCAGTCCTGCCCCGCGCGCGATCAGCGCCAGCGCGAGGCTCGATTTGCCGCTGCCCGGCGGGCCTTCGATCAGCACCGCGCGCCCCTCGATCACCACCGCGCTGGCCTGATGCACGATTGCGGTCATGGCGCGGCGGGCAGGGTCAGGCGCAGGCACGCGCCGGGGGCACCATCGGGCCGCGCGTCGGCGACCAGCGCGCCGTCATGCGCTTCGGCGATGGCGCGGCCAATGGCGAGGCCGAGGCCGGAATGATTGCCGAAGCCATCTCCTTCAGGCCGGTCGGAATGGAAGCGCCGGAACACCGCCTCGCGCGCGTCAGCAGCAATGCCCGGGCCTTCGTCGGTGACTTCGGTAACGATCTGGCGTGCCGCCGCGCGGATCGCGACCCGCACTGCGCCGCCCTCGGGCGAGAAGGATACGGCATTGTCGATCAGGTTTTCCGCCACCCGTTCAAGCTGGGTCGGGACGCCCATCACCTTCAATGGCCCGCGCCCCGGCAGATCAAGCTCCAGAAGCCGCCCACGGTTCATCCCGCGATCCTCGCGGCTGCGGATGAGGTTGGCAAAAAGTTCGGCCATATCGACCCGCTCCAGTGTCGCGCGGCTGATTTCGGCTTCGACCCGGCTGGCGGCAGCGATTTCGGTGACGAGGCGATCAATGCGGCGCACATCATGCGCGGCGATCCCGATCAACTGTCCCCGCAAATCGGGGTCTTCCACGCGCGGCAGGGTATCGATGGCGTTGCGCAAGCTGGCGAGCGGGTTCTTGATCTCGTGCGCCACGTCCGCGGCGAAACTGTCAACCGCGTCGATCCGCTGGCGCAGGGCGCCGGTCATGTCCGATACGGCGCGGGCGAGCAGGCCGATTTCGTCGCTGCGCTGGGGCAGGCGCGGCACTTCAACCTCGCGGTCGCGCCCCTGCTTCACCCGCACCGCCGCGCGCGCCAGCAGTCGCAGCGGCGTGACGATGGTGCGCGCAAGGAACAGCGAGAGCGCCGCCGAGGCTGCCATCACCAGCAGCATCGCCACAAACAGCGTGGTGCGCGCCGCGCGCACGCTTTCGGTGATGTCGACCGCGTTGCGCACCGTCAGCAGGGTGGCGCCTTGCAGGCCCACCGGCACGGCGGCGGTGATGACCGGCGTTCCGTCCTGCCAATCATACAGCCGCACCTGTGACAGGCCCAATTCGCGCGCGCGGGCGAGTTCGGGCCAGGCGTTGGCCTCCTCGCCCTCGGGCTCGACATAGTCCTGCACGGCCTGCGCGGAAACGATGGTGTCGATGGTGCGATCAAGCCAGACCGCGAAGCGTTGCTCCCAGTCATCATCCGAGATGTCGTTGAAGCGGAAGGCGGGATCGGCCAGCGCGAAACTGTCGGCGGTGAGCTTGCCCTTGGCATCGAAGGTGCGCAGCCGCATCCGCTGCTCCTTGCCGATCTGCACCAGCAGCGCCTCCTGCCGCTCGCGGGTGGCGCCGGCCAGCGCCTCGGCGGTGATCTGGGCTTCGATGCGGGCAAGCTTGAAGCGTTCATTGATCAGCTGCGTGCGATAAGAATCGAGGTAGAACAGCCCCCCGCCCAGCACCAGCAACGGCAGGATGTTGACCGCCAGAATGCGCCCCGTGAGCCCGAGCCGACCGGTGGTGCCCGGCGGCTCGCTGGCCTTTGCGCCCGCGCGTCTGGTGTCAGCCATCGGTGAAGCTGTAGCCCGCGCCATAGAGCGTATCGATCGCATCGAAGCGCGTATCAACCAGCTTGAACTTGCGCCGCATCCGCTTGATGTGGCTATCGACCGTGCGATCATCGACGAACACATCGTCGGGATAGGCCGCGTCCATCAACTGGTTGCGGCTCTTGATCACGCCGGGGCGGATGGCGAGGGCTTCGAGGATCAGGAATTCGGTAACGGTGAGGCTAACCGCCTGCCCATCCCATGTCACCTGATGGCGGGACGGGTCCATGAACAAGCGCCCGCGGGTCAGCGTGGGCGGTGCAGGCTCGGGCGAGGTGGCGGGGATGGCGCCTGCGGCCAGCGGCTCGGCCCGGCGCAGGATCGCGCGGATGCGGGCGATCAGCAGGCGCAGGCTGAACGGCTTGGCGATGTAATCATCCGCGCCCAGTTCCAGCCCGGCTTCCTCGTCGCTTTCGTCATCCTTGCTGGTGAGGAAGATGACGGGGAGGGGAGAATTCTCGCGCAGGCGGCGCAGCAGTTCCATCCCGTCCATCTTGGGCATCTTGATATCGAACACGGCGAGGTCGGGCGGATTGTCGAGCAGTGCCTTCAGCGCGGTTTCGCCATCGGAATACAGGCGGGTGGCAAAGCCTTCGGCCTGCAGCGCGATCGAGACGGTGGTGAGGATGTTGCGATCATCATCGACCAGCGCGATCTGCAGCCCGCGCGCCGCATCTCCTGCGCCTTCGTGGGGCAGCGCGGTGGGATCGGGGGTGCTGCCAGCCTCGCTTCCCATCATTTCTGCTCCCTTGCATCCATGCTGCATGGGTTAGCGCCAACGCGTGCGCGCCGCAATCGTCGGAAGATGGCGTCTCGGGCTGGCGTGAGCCGGGGTGTCCGGGGCGGGGAGCGGCAAGCACTGCTTTGGCTGGTGTCACAATTGCTATGGCGCTCGCGGTTTGACGCCCGTGGCATCGCCGATTATGGCGCAAGTCATGGGATCGGTGCTGCTTACAGTGTCCTCTCGCCCGATGTTGCATACGTATGCGTAACTGCTACGGGATGCGATGAAAGGCCGAGGGATTCGCTGTTTCCTGTGGTCGATCCCTTCGCGAACCCTTTTCACGCTGCCTCGCCCAGGAGACGTAAGTTGACCTCGCTCGCAACCCCGCTGGCCGCCCAGAACCTCAAAACCAACGCCATCATCCACGCCAATCTCGGCACGTCGGCGCTGGTCGAACACGCGCTGAAGAAGGGCGAGGGCAAGCTGACCAAGCATGGCGCGCTGCTGGTGGATACCGGCCGCTTCACCGGCCGCAGCGTCAAGGACAAGTATATCGTCCGCGATGCCGAGACGGAAAGCACGATCAACTGGGGCACCGTCAACCAGCCCATGAGCGAAGAGCATTTCGCTAACCTCAAGGCGGATTTCCTCGCCGCGCTGGAGGGGCAGGAAGAACTTTACGTCGCTGACCTGTTCGGCGGCTCGCAGCCCGAATATCGCTTGAACGTGCGCGTCATCACCCAGATGGCGTGGCACAACCTGTTCATCCGCACGCTGCTGGTGCGCCCCACGGCGGAAGAACTGGCGAGCTTTGCGCCCGAATACACCATCATCAACCTGCCCAGCTTCAAGGCGGACCCGGAACGCCACGGCTGCCGCAGCGATACCGTGATCGCGGTGAGCATCACCGAAAAGCTGATCCTGATCGGCAATACCGAGTACTCGGGCGAGATGAAGAAGGGCGTGTTCGGCCTTCTCAATTACCTCCTGCCCGCGCAGGGCGTCATGCCGATGCACTGCTCGGCCAATATCGGCGCTGACGGCAGATCCGCGATCTTCTTCGGCCTGTCGGGCACCGGCAAGACCACGCTTTCGGCTGACGCCAGCCGCACGCTGATCGGCGACGACGAGCATGGCTGGTCGGACACCGCCGTGTTCAACTTCGAAGGCGGCTGCTACGCCAAGATGATCAACCTCTCGGCCGAGGGCGAGCCCGAGATTTTCGCCACCACCCGGATGTTCGGCACGATCCTCGAAAACGTGACGATGGACGAGGCCACCCGCGAGCTTGATTTCACCGACGGCAGCAAGACGGAAAACACCCGCGGTGCCTATCCGATCGAGTTCATCCCGAACACGTCGGAAAAGAACCTCGGCCCCGCGCCGTCCAACGCCATCATGCTCACCGCTGACGCATTTGGCGTGCTGCCTCCGATTGCGCGGCTGACTGCGGATCAGGCGATGTATTACTTCCTCAGCGGCTACACCGCCAAGGTCGCCGGCACCGAAATCGGTGTGACCGAGCCGGAAGCCACTTTCAGCACCTGCTTCGGCGCTGCCTTCATGCCGCGCCACCCCAGCGTCTATGGCAACCTGCTGAAGGAGCGCATCGCCAAGGGCGGTGTGGATTGCTGGCTGGTCAACACCGGCTGGACCGGCGGCAAGTATGGCACCGGCCACCGCATGCCGATCAAGGCGACCCGCGCGCTGCTCAACGCGGTGCTCGATGGCAAGATGGACGAGGTGGAGTTCCGCAAGGATCCCAACTTCGGCTTCGATGTCCCCGTGTTCGTGCCGGCGCTGGCCGAAGCGGGTCTCGATCAGACGATCCTCGATCCGCGCAGCACTTGGGCTGACGGGGCCGAGTATGATGCGACTGCCAAGAAACTGGTGCAATTGTTCATCGATAACTTCGCGCAATTCGAAGCCCATGTTGATGAAGGCGTGCGAATGGCCGCACCTGCGCCGGTCGCTGCCTGAAATAACTATTTACAATTTGGAGAGGAAAGCCCCGCCCGGCGTAAGATCGGAGCGGGGCTTTTTATTTGAATTGTCGCGGGTTTGCGGCACACTCCCCCCGACTCGACACAAAGGAGGGATCCCATGAGCATTCTTGACGGCATTCTGAAGAACATCGGCGGCGCGCCGGATGATGTGGTAAACCTTGCCAAGCAAATCGGCATTGATCCTGCGATGGTGGAAACCGCCATCGGCGCGCTCGGCAAGACCCATCAGCTTGATGGCGATACGGTGCAACTGGCGGCGGAAAAGACCGGCATCAGCCCTGACATTCTCAATCAGGTCGTCAGCGCGATCGGCGGCGAAGGCTCGCTGTCCAACTTCGCCTCGATGCTCGACAAGGACGGGGACGGCAATCCCATCGATGACGTGATGGACATGGCCAAGGGCCTGTTCGGCAAGAGCTGATCCGGGAAAGATCGGGGGGTGGTCAAGCCGCGGGGCGCGTATCTTCGAGATATTGCCAGATGCGGCTGACCACCACCGATCCTTCGCCTACCGCGCTTGCCACGCGCTTGACCGATCCTGCGCGCACATCGCCCACCGCGAAGATGCCGGGTGCAGTGGTGGCGTAATCATCGCCTTGCCCCGCGCCCGCACCGGTCAGGACAAAGCCCTTGGCATCGGTTTCGGCAAGGCCCGAAAGCCAGCCGGTATTGGGCGCAGCGCCAATCATGATGAACAACGCGCGGGTATCGATCCGGCGCTCAGTCTCGCCCGTTTTAAGCGTGATACCCTCCAACCATGTCTCGCCATGCAGCGCGGTGACCTGAGAGTGGTAATGGATGGTGACGCGCGGATCGGCCTCCAGCCGCTGCATCAGGTAACTCGACATCGATTCAGCGAGGCTGCCTGACCGCACCACCAGATGCACATGCGCCGCCGCGCGGCTGAGGAACATCGCGGCCTGCCCGGCCGAATTGCCCCCGCCGATCACCACCGCTTCGGTGCGCGCACAAAAGCGCGCTTCCATGTCGGTCGCTGAGTAGAAAATCCCCGCCCCTTCCAGCGCCTCCAAGTTGGCGAGCGGCAGGCGGCGGTATTGCACGCCGGTCGCCACCAGCACGGCGCGGGCGCAAAGCTCGTCGCCGTCATCGAGCGTCAGGCAATAGGCCCCGTCATCGCGGCGTGACATGGCTTCGACCCGGCGGGGCATGACAAAGCGCGTGCCGAATTTCATTGCCTGCACCTGCCCCCGCCAGGTCAGATCGGTGCCGCTGATGCCGGTGGGAAAGCCCATGTAATTCTCGATCCGGCTCGATGTGCCGGCCTGCCCGCCGACAGCCGTATCCTCGACCACCAGTGCCGCGATGCCTTCGGAGCCGGCATAGACCGCCGCCGCCACGCCTGCCGGGCCGCCGCCGACGATCACCAGATCATAGGTGTGCTGCGAAAGGATATCGAGATCGAGCCCGAGATACTGCGCCACCTTGCGCGGCGTCGGGTCATCCAGCCGGGTATCGACGCCGAGGATCACCGCCGGTTCGTGGCGGATCAGCGTGCAGACCTTGACCGTTTCGGGATCGGCCCCGTCAAGGTCATAGGACTGGAACGGGATGCGGTTGCGCGACAGAAACCGTTCGACCGCCTGCACCGCCGGATCGCGGTCCGCGCCGATCACCTTGACCGCCGCATTGCCGAGTTCAAACTGCTTGCGGCGGCGCGCGGCGAAGACGGTGATGAGGTGATCGGACAATTCGGGCACGCGGCTCATCAGGTCGAGCACGCCTTGGCGCGGGGCCTCGATCACGCGGGTGTCGATGCTGGCGCGCATCCTGAGGTAATTGGTCGCGCCGCTCAGGAAGCCGATTTCACCCATGAACTGCGTGGCCCCGAGCGTTGAGGCGAACATGCGCGCATCGGTGTAGGGATTGACCACCTCGACCTCGCCTTCGAGCACATAGACGAAGCGATCGAGCGGCTCTCCGATGTCCATGATGATGCTGCCGGCGGGGTAGAATTTCTCCCCGCCGATCGCGCAGATCGCATCCACGTGTTCGGGCGCGAGCGGCACCCGGCGCATGGTTTCAAGATCTTGTCCGAGTGTTTCCATGCCGCCCTCTTGTCATGCGCCAATGACAAGATGGGGGCAGGGCAGCAGGAAGGGAAGGGCTGTCTTTTACCCCTTGGCCCCCGCAATATAGCGGCTGACCGTGTTCGCCATCACGCTCAGCGGCGCATTGCCGCCCAGCACCACGGCGGTGTTGAAGGCCTTGAGATCATAGGCGCCGCCAAGTTCCTTTTGTGCGCGGGCGCGGTTCTTGACGATTTCGCTGTGGCCGATCTTGTAGCCGCAGGCTTGCCCCGGCCACGAACAATAACGATCAACCTCCGAGGCGACTTCCTCGACCTTCGATCCGTTCTCCTCGACGAAGAACTGCCGCCCCTGTTCGCGCGTCCAGCGCTTGTGGTGCATGCCTGTGTCGACCACCAAGCGGCAGGCGCGGAAGGCGAGCGACTGGAGGTATCCGAGGCGGCCCACCTTGAATTCGTCATAGGCGCCCAGCTCGTCGGCAAGCTGTTCGGCGTAAAGCGCCCAGCCTTCGGAAAAGGCGTTGAAGGCGAGGATCGAGCGGATCAGCGGCAGGCGGTTGGAAAACTCGCCTTCCCACACGTGGCCCGGGATCGCTTCATGGAAGGTGAGATCGGCAAGATCATATTTGCGGTGCAGATCGGTGGTGCGCAGGTTGATCCACATGCGGCCCGGGATGCTGCCATCCTTGCTGCCCGCCCCGCCATAGGCGCCGGGCGCACCCGGTTCCTCGGCCAGCGGCAGGCGGCGCACTTCCATGTTGGGATCGACCAGCGAGTTGAAGGCGCGCGGCATCTGCGATTTGATCCAGCCGAGGCGTTCATTGATGAAGGCGAAGATTTCCTCGCGGCCCTTGTCCCCCTCGGTGAAGTGGTAACGCGGATCGGCCGACAGGGCGCGCATCCGTTCGCCGACGCTGCCTTGGGTATAGCCGATCTCGCGCAGGATCGGGTCCATGCGGCCGTGCAGGGTCTTCAATTCGTCGAGGCCCTGCTGGTGGATCTCGTCGGGCGTGAGCTTTGTGGTGGTGGAGGCGCGGATCGCCCAGTCGTAATATTTCTCGCCGCCGGGCTGCGCCCACATGCCTGCCGCGTCCTTGGCGATGCCGCGCTGGACTTTCAGTTCGGCAAGCTGGCGTTCGAGGGCGGGGATGATACCGCTGCCCGCAATCCGTTCTGCCTGCGCGGCCGCCGTGTCAGCGCCGGTGATGCGCGAGACGGCGAGAGGCTCGGCATAAGTCTCCTTTGCCGCGGCAATGCTCGCCTCCATCTGCTTGATCGCCTTGTCGAGCAGAAAGGCCGGCGGCACCACGCCCTGTCCGCGCGCGTTCTTGATGCGGTCAAGCTCGCCATCGAGCAGCGCCGGGACTTCGGCGAGGCGGCTCATATAGGGGCCGATGTCCTCATTCGTCTTGAGCGGCTGGCCCGAGCTGAAGAAGCGCGGCATGTCGATATAGCCGCCAACGTTCTGGATCACGACATAGGGCGCATTGCGCCAGCTGCCCACGGCCACATCGCCATAGGGCTGGGCCATGCCTTCCAGCGCGCTGGCAAAGGCGGTTTCTACCACCTCGAAGCCGATCTGCTGGTCGCTGGTAAGACCGGCCTTGGGATAGGCCTTCACTTCGGCAACCAGTTCCTTGAGCGTTGCGGCATAGGCCGCGCGGCCTTCCTCGCCACCGGTTCCGAAGGTGGAACGCCACGCGGCATATTCGCCCGTATCGATGCCAAGCCCGGTGGCGCGGCCCGGTTCATGCGCGAGCATCCGGTAGGCGACCCGCTCCAGCGCCGCATCGGGATCAAGCCCCTTGAGCGAGGCACTGGCGGGCGCGGGCGCGGCGGTGGTCGCGGCGCAGGCGGGCAGCAGGGCGATGGCGGAAACGCCGCCAAGTCCCGCAAGGGTCTGGCGGCGGGTGATCTGGGTGGTGTTCTCTCTCATGCGGCAAGGTTTGGCGGGGCGATTCCTCCAAGTCAATTGCACCGCAAGGCGAGGTGAGGCTAGAGCCACAGGGATGACCGATATCGTGCTCGCGATTGTGATGCTCGCCGCGCTTGCGCTGGTTGCGGGCGCCTTTGTCCTGTGGCGCCGCACGGGCGAGGCGAAGAACCCGGCGCTGATGGTGCTGCTGGCGGTGATCGCGGTGATCAACGTGCTGATCTGGACCGTGCCGACGACAAGCGGCGATGCGCCCATCGAACAGATCAAAGAGGCCGCCGGAGAAGGCTAGGGGGAAGCCTCCCCCGGCGGAAAGCAGGAAATCATCGACGCCGCAGGTGTCGCAAGGCCGACCGGCCGCCCGCAGCGATGCGACCTTCAGGTCGCATGAGCGAGGAACGGCGCGCCCGGAGGGGCGCGCCGCCTCAAATCAGGGGATCCTCCAGGTGACCGAGCCGCTATAGCTCCCCGCCACAGCCTTGCCGTTGCCATCGCGCGCCGCATCGAAGCGGGCGCGCTTGGTCACGAGGTCGCAGGTCGCAGCGTCAAGCGGGGCGTGGCCGGTGGAGCGGGTGATGGTGCACCCCGTCACCTTGCCGCGCGCATCAATGCCGAGGGTGAAGCGCGCCGTGCCCGCCATCTCCTCCATGATCCAGCGCGAGCGGTAATCGTCATTGGTCACCCACTTGCCCGCATTGCCCTTGGGCCGCGCGCCCACAGGATCGAAGGGCGAGGCGCTGGGCGAGGGGCCGGGGATGCCGAGATCGATCGGGCCGGTGCCCGTGCCGGTTCCGACAGGCCCGGTGGGGAAGTCGATCGGCCCGTCCAGCACAAACGGATCAGTGATCGGCGGGCGCGGGGGCGCGTCGGGGACGGGGGTGACGGGGGTGGTTTCCACCTTCCGGTCGGTCTGCGGCACATCCGGTGTTGGCGGCGGCGGGGGCAGGGGGATTTCGGGAATGTCGCGGGCTTTGGGGTTAGGGGCCTTGGGCACGGTCACCACGGTCACGGCAAGGCCGACGACCAGAAGTGCCCCGAAAGCACCGGGAATACCCAGTGCCCCGACAAGGGCGGCAGCGTTGGGGCGGCGATTGGCAGAAGCGTAAGTCATGCGCGAAGCTCCTCTCTCCATCATCGTGGGAGCGGTGGCCGGAGCACCTTATTGCAAGCTGGCCCTCCGGCCCCGCTCACCTGCGAAGGTACTATGACTTTTGCTAGGCGCGAAGAGATTTCGCGTTGCTTTTCAATACTGTATTTTTTGCAACCAATTCAGTAGAGAAAGGCGAGGAAAAACAAGCGGCCCGCTCTCGGCCATGGCCAAGCCGTTCATGGGGCGGACAGGATTGCGGCCACACCGTCCCCCGGCCCGGGCTTGACCCGGGCCCCAGCTTTCTTGCGGCTGTAAGAAAGGGAGCGGGATCCCGGGTCAGGCCCGGGACGGGGACGAAATTACTTGATCGGGCAATCCGGCGAGAGGCGGAAGTCCAGATAATTGTCCACCGAGCGCATCAGATCATCCATCTCGTTCTCGAAGAAATGGTTGGCACGCGGAATTTCCTCGTGGTGGATGGTGATGTGCTTCTGGGTGCGCAGCTTGTCGACCAGCTTCTGCACCGCGCCCGGCTGCACCACCGTATCGGCCGCGCCCTGCACAAAGATGCCGCTGGCGGGGCAAGGGGCAAGGAAGCTGAAATCATACATGTTGGCCGGCGGCGCGACCGAGATGAAGCCGCGCACTTCGGGGCGACGCATCAACAATTGCATCCCGATCAGGGCGCCAAAGCTGTAGCCTGCAATCCACGTGCTCTGCGCTTCGGGGTGGATCGACTGCACCCAATCGAGCGCCGAAGCGGCATCCGAAAGCTCGCCGATGCCGGAATCGAACGACCCTTGCGAACGGCCCACGCCGCGGAAGTTGAAACGCAGCGTGGCAAAGCCGCGGTCCGCAAAAGTCTTGTACATCCGCTGCACGATGCGGTCATTCATCGTGCCCCCGCCTTCAGGGTGCGGGTGGAGGATCATCGCCACCGGCGCGCGCGGGCGCGGCGGGGGGGAGAAACGGCCTTCGAGGCGGCCTTCGGGGCCGGGAAAGATCACGGACGGCATCGTGGAACCCTGACAAGATCTGTGTCGCAGCACCGGGTGGCGCTGGAAATCGCGCGGCCTATATAGGGCCCAACGCGAAAATCGCAATTATTGTGAGGAAAACCCTATCCCGCAGCGGATCTATCTCGACCACGCCGCCACCTCGCCCCTGCGCGCGCAAGCGCGCGCGGCGATGGAAGAAGGCTTTGCGATCTGGGCGAACCCCTCCAGTCCCCACGCGGAAGGCCGAAAGGCCCGCGCCGCGCTGGAGGACGCGCGCGAGCGGGTGAAGCGGATGCTGGGTTGGGAAGGCGAGCTGGTTTTTACGAGCGGGGCGAGCGAGGCCCTGTGGATCGCGCTCAATCGCACCAAGGCCAAGCGCCGGATCGTCAGCGCGGTGGAGCATGACGCAGTGTTCCGGGCGGCGCCGGATGCGGCTGTCTTCACGGGCGAGGAGGCGCTTGGGCCGGATGCCTTGCTTGCGGTCCAGCACGTCAATTCCGAAACCGGCACGATCAATCCTGTGAACGAGATGGCTGCGGCGATGGGCGAAGCAGGCGCGCTGCTGCTGTCCGATTGCGCCCAAAGCGCAGGCAAGATGGCGCTGCCCGCCGCCGATATGGTGGTGATTTCGGCGCACAAGTTTGGCGGGCCAATTGGCATTGGCGCGCTGCTGGTTCGCGACTTCAACCTGCTGGAGCCTACTGGCGGGCATGAACGCGGTTATCGGCAGGGCACGGAAAATCTGCCCGGTGCCTTGGGAATGGCAGCGGCGCTGGAGGCGGGCGGGACAGAAAGCTGGGCCACCACCGAGGCTGAACGGCTGGCGTTTCGTGATGCCTTGGCCGGAGCGGGTAACCTGATCGCGCCGGGCGAGCAGGCCTCGCACATCATCGCCATCGCCCACCCCAGCATGAGCGCGCAGGCGCTGCTGATCCGGCTGGATGCCATGGGCATTGCTGTCTCGGCGGGGAGCGCGTGCTCTTCGGGCACCTTGAAGAAAAGCCGCGTGCTCGATGCCTTCGGGGTGCCGGATGATGCGGCCGCGCGCACGATCCGGGTGAGCCTCGGGTGGAACACAACGCCCGAGGAACTGGAGCGGTTCAGCGAGGCATGGGCGTCGCTCGCATGATCTACCTCGACTATCAGGCTACCACGCCGCTCGCCCCCGAAGCGCGCGAGGCGATGCTGCGCTGGCTCGGCGGGCCGGAGAGCGAGACTTTCGGCAATCCCCATTCCCCCCACCGCATGGGCCGCATGGCCGCCGCCGCCATTGAGGTTGCGCGCGACAATGTCGCCGCGCTCATGCCTGCGGGCGGAAAGGTGATCTTCACCTCCGGCGCGACCGAGGCGCTCAACATGGTGCTGCTCGGCACATCGGGCGATGTCCTGACCTTCGCCACGGAACACGCCGCGGTGCTCGATTGCGCGCGCGCGGTGGAAGCGCAGGGGCGGCGTTTCACGGTGCTGCCCGTGCTGCCCGATGGCCGGGCCGACCTCGAAGCGCTGAAAGCCGCGATCACCCCGCAGACGGGGCTGGTCGCGATCATGGCGGTCAATAACGAGATCGGGGTGGTGCACCCGCTGGCCGAGGCGATTGCAATGGCGCGCTCAGCCGGGGTCAGGGTGCTGGTTGATGCCGTCCAGGCCCTCGGTAGGCTCTCCTTGACCCCCTTTACCCCCGACTTCGTGGCGGTCTCGGCGCACAAAATCCACGGGCCGAAGGGGGTGGGGGCGCTGTGGATGGCTGACGGAGCGCCCGTCCGGCCGCTGGTTCATGGCGGCGGACAGGAGGCTTCCCTGCGTTCAGGCACCCTCTCGCCTGCCCTTTGCGCCGGTTTAGGGGCCGCTTGCCGGGTGGCTGCGGGGGGCATGGAGGCGCAAATGTTTCACGTGGAACATTTGTGGAACTTGGCCCGCGATCTGCTCAGCGATTGGGAACTGAACGGCAGCGCAGACCATCGTTGGCACGGCAATCTCAACCTGCGGCGCGAGGGGCTGGATGTCGCCCGGCTGATGAGCGATTGCCGGCAGGTGATGTTTTCCGCCGGGAGCGCCTGCGCCAGCGGGTCGGGCCGCCCGAGCCATGTCCTGCGCGCTATCGGCCTGTCCGAGGCCGCGGCAAAGTCCTCTATCCGCCTCGGTTTCGGGCGCTATACGAGCGCAGCGGAGATCGAATCCGCTGCCGCCATGTTGAACGCCGCCGCGAAGGAGCAGGGCCTGTGACGATCACCATCACCTTCATCGATCCGCGCGGCAAAGCCGTTGAAACACAAGCGGAACCGGGCGACAATCTGCTGCGCGTCGGGCAGGCGGCAGGACTGCCGCTGGAGGGCACCTGCGAGGGGCAGATGGCGTGTTCCACCTGCCACGTGATCGTCGCTGCCGACTGGTTCGACCGCCTGCCTCAGGCTGCGGAGGAAGAGGAGGACATGCTCGATTTTGCCGCCGGGGCGCGCCGCACCTCGCGCCTGTCGTGCCAGATCGAATTGACGGCGGAGATGGACGGGTTGACCGTCAGCATCCCCGCAAGCCACGCCGACGCGCGGCGGATGTAATCTAGACCTCGGCATCGTCCATATTGAGCGCGGCCATCAGCGCCTCGGTAAAGGCGGGGATGTCATCGGGCTTGCGGCTGGTGATGAGGTTGCCGTCGACCACCACTTCCTCGTCCACCACCGCTGCGCCGGCATTGGCGAGATCGGTGCGGATCGAGGGCCAGCCGGTCACCGTTCGCCCCTCGATCACGTCGGCCTCGGCCAGCAGCCACGGGGCGTGGCAGATCGCGGCGATCGGCTTTTCCGCGGCGTCGAAGGCGCGCACCATCTCGATCACGGCGTGTTCGGTGCGCAGAATATCGGGGTTCATCTGCCCGCCGGGGAGCAGCAGCGCGTCATAATCCTCGGCATTGACCCGGTCGATGGTGCAATCGACCGCGACGCTTCTGCCCCAGTCCTTCTGGTCCCACCCGCGGATCTCGCCCGGCTTGAGGCTGGCGACGGTAACCTCGGCTCCCGCTTCTTCCAGCAGCCGCTTGGGCTCCATCAGTTCGGACTGTTCAAAACCGTCGGTGGCGATGATGAGGACACGCTGCATGAAGGTTCTCCTGTGATCATGTGTCACAGGCATAGCCCCGCGCCCATGCTGCTGTTCCCCGGCCCGAGGCAGGGTGGCGGAACCTTGCGGCAAGTCGCTTTCCCTGTGGAAACCCCTCTCCCTCGCAGGCGCGCGGGTTGTTAAAGGGGGGGCATGGCCGCGCCCACAACCACCGACGAACCTGATGACGGCTTCGATGCCATCGTCGATGCGCCCTTCGATGCCGCGCTGTCCGAGCGTTACCTTGTCTATGCGCTCTCGACGATCACCGCGCGCTCGCTCCCGGACCTGCGGGACGGGTTGAAGCCGGTGCACCGCCGCCTGCTGTGGGCGATGAGGCAACTGAAGCTCAATCCCAGCGATGCCTACAAGAAATCGGCGCGCGTGGTTGGCGACGTGATCGGCAAGTATCACCCGCATGGCGACCAGTCTGTTTATGACGCGATGGTGCGCCTCGCTCAGGACTTCAGCCTGCGTTACCCGCTGGTCGACGGGCAGGGCAATTTCGGCAATGTCGACGGCGATAATGCGGCTGCCTACCGTTACACCGAAGCCCGCCTGACCCGCACCGCGCTGGAACTGATGAGCGGCCTTGACGAGGGCACGGTCGACTTCATCCCCACCTATAACGGCGAGGAGATCGAGCCCGAGATCTTCCCCGGCCTGTTCCCCAACCTGCTCGCCAATGGTTCCAGCGGCATCGCGGTCGGCATGGCGACCAGCATCCCCAGCCACAATGTCGCAGAGATCATCGATGCGACGCTGGCGCTGATCGACAATCCCGCGGTTGCCCATGAAGAGCTGATGGAACTGTTCCACGGCCCCGATTTCGCCACCGGCGGTCAGGTGGTCGACAGCAAGGCCGCGATCACTGAAGCCTATCGCACCGGGCGCGGCGCGTTCCGCCTGCGCGGTCGGTTTCTGGCGCCTGAAGCCAAGGAAGCGGATGATATCGCTGCCGGGATCGAGCGGCTGGGCGGCGGGCAATGGCAGCTCGTTATCTCGGAAATCCCCTATCAGGTGCCCAAGGGCAAGCTGATCGAACAGATCGCGCAGGCCATTGCCGATCGCAAGCTGCCGATCCTTGAAGATGTGCGCGATGAAAGCGACACCGCGATCCGCATCGTGCTGGTGCCCAAAAGCCGCAATGTCGATCCGGAGCTGCTGAAAGAGAGCCTGTTCAAGCTGACGGACCTTGAAACCCGTTTCAGCCTCAACCTGAACGTGCTCGACGCGCGGCCGGGCTTCGGGCGCACGCCGATGGTGATGGGGCTGAAGGAACTGCTGGAAAGCTGGACCCTCGCCCAGATCGACATCCTTCAGCGCCGCGCACGCCACCGGCTTGACCAGATTGCGAACCGGCTGGAACTGGTGCGCGGCTACATCATCGCCTATCTCAACCTTGACCGCGTGATCGAGATCATCCGCACCGAGGATGAACCCAAGCCGGTGATGATAGCCGAATTCGAACTGACCGACCGGCAGGCCGAGGCGATCCTCAATATGCGGCTGCGCTCCTTGCGCAAGCTGGAGGAAATGCAGCTCAGGAAGGAGCAGGACGAACTGCTGGCCGAGGAAGCGGACCTCAATGCCCTGCTCGAAAGCCCGGCCAAGCAGCGCACCCGGCTGAAGCGCGATCTACGTGCGCTGCGCAAGGCCTATGGCGAGGACACCCCGCTCGGCCGCCGCCGCACGCTGATCGCCGAGGCCGCGCCGACCATCGCCTTCAGCATGGACGCGATGATCGAGAAAGCGCCCGTTACCGTGATCCTCAGCCAGAAAGGCTGGATCAGGGCGGCAAGCGGCCACGTGCCGCTGGATCAGGAGTTCAAATACAAGGAGGGCGACAGCCTCGCCTTCATCCTCCACGCGCAGACCACCGACAAGCTGCTGCTCGCCGCCAGTGACGGGCGCTTCTACACGCTGGGCTGCGACAAGTTGCCCGGCGCACGCGGATTTGGCGAGCCGGTACGCACCATGATCGATCTCGAAAGCGAAGCGTCGATCTCGGCGATGATGGTGCACAAGCCCGGTGGCCGCCTGCTGCTGGCCTCCAGCCATGGCAAGGGCTTCGTTGCCGAACTGAACGAGCTTCTGGCCGAAACCCGCAAGGGCCGGCAGGTGGTGAACCTGAAGGATGGTGCCAAGCTCGCTGTGATCCGCCCGATCGGCGATACCCATGATCACGTCGCGGTGGTGGGCGACAACCGCAAACTGGTGGTCTTCAACCTTGAGGAAATGCCGGTGATGACGCGCGGGCAGGGGGTGCAACTGCAACGTTACCGCGATGGGGGGCTGTCCGACGCGACAACCTTCGTGCTCACCGAAGGGCTGAGCTGGCAGATGGGCGGTTCGGGCGAGCGCACTCGCACCGAGACCGAAATTCGGATGTGGAAGGTCGCGCGCGGCGCGGCCGGGCGGATGCCGCCGCAGGGCTTCCCCAAATCGGGCAAGTTCAACTGAGTTTCTGACGACTGGAAAAGGGCTGCGGAAGCGGTTTGCTCCCGCAGCCCGACTGCGACCCTTACAAGGTTCTTAAGCCTAGCGCGCCCCGCCGCCGGTCGTTGCGGGCTTGCCCGAGGCCGCGCTGGCGATCTGTTCGGCGCTGTAGAGCACGGTCAACTGACCTTGCGGGTTTACGGCGAAGTGCTCCTTCTTGAGCTTCAGCGTGCCCTGCTGGGCTTCGAGCAGGATGGTATCGGCGGCAAGATCCACCGTCCCCAGCTTGCCCACCGCGCGCCCGCCGGCGGAGACCACCGCCGCGCCCTGCACCAGCGCGGCATCGCGCTTGGTGTTGGCCTCGGCGGTCCGCTGGTCCATCATGGTGTCGACTTGGTCCTTCGTGGCATTGACGCTTTTGCCCTTGTCCCCGTCAAACACCATGCTGACGGGCACCGGAGCCTTGTGCTTGCCGGTGTCGATCACGATCACCTGCTCGCTCACTTCGGCAACAGTGCCGACCGCATTGCCATCATTGCCGTAGATCGTCGCGCCTACTTCTTGCGCGAAGGCTGCTGCCGGGGTGACGGCCAGAGCGCCGGCAAGCAGCGCCAGCTTGAGATTTGTCATCATTAGGCTCCCTATTCACATTACCGGTCCATGCCCAAGGGAAGGCACGGCCGCAAAGGGCGCGGGCGCAAGCGGCTCGGAACATGGCGATGCCGCGGCGATGGGGCCGAAACTGGCCCGGAAAGGGGTGACCCGCAGAGGCAATTCTAGCCCGTGCGGGACCGGCGGGACAATCGCTGCGGGACGAATGGCGGAGCCGCTCGCCGCGCAAATTGCGCTGTTAGCGCCGGGCCGTGCGCATCACGGGGCAGCGCGCGCGAGCTCTTCGGCGATCAGGATGTCGATCCGGGCGGCATCGGGGAAGCCCTCTGCCACCCAGCGCGCCTCGACCGCCTGAAGCAGGCGCGCCACAGCAGGCCCGGCCGTGATCCCGCGCGCGACAATCGCACCGCCCTTGAGCGGGAAGACGGGCGGGCTCCACCCTTGCAAGCCCTGCGCATCGCCCCCTGCAAGCAGCAGCCGGTCGGTCGCCACCGGCAGCGACAGGCGATAGGCAAGGGCGAAGGGGCTGGCGGCGTCATCGGCCTTGCGCTCGGCGGCGCTCACCAGCCGGGCGCGCTGGGCCTTGGAGAGCCTGAGGCGGGCAGCGACGGTCTCGGCCACATCGGGCGAAGGCGGGAGCAGCGCCGCCAGCCGCCGGACCGGATCGGGCGCAACACATTGTGCGGTTTCGGCGGCGATCAGGCGGGCAAGGGCTGCAACCTGCGGCGGGCAGGCCTCGGGCAGGATCACCGGAAGCACGCCGCGCTCGCGCATCCGGGCAATCGTGGGATGCGGGTCGGCAAGGGCGAGCAGCGCCAGCAATTCGGCGGCAATCCGCTCGCGGCTGAGGCCCTTCAGCGTGTGCGCCAGATCTGCGCAGGCATCCTCTGCCGCCTCGTCCAGTGCCGCGCCGAAGCGGGTCTGGAAGCGGTAGTAACGCAGGATGCGCAGGTGATCCTCGGCGATCCGCTGACGTGCGTCACCGATGAAGCGGACCCGGCCTTCGCGCAGATCGTCCATGCCGCCGAACCAGTCGGCAATCTCCAGCGTTTCGGGATGGGCGTAGAGCGCGTTGATGGTGAAATCGCGGCGGGCGGCGTCCTCCGGCCAGTCCTGCGCAAAGGCGATGGTCGCGCGCCGGCCATCGGTGGCGACATCGCGCCTGAGGGTGGTGACCTCCACCGGCCCGTCCTTGAGGATCGCGGTTACAGTGCCGTGTTCGATCCCAGTCGGCACGGTGCGGATCCCGGCGCGGCCGCACGCCGCGATAACTTCGGCAGGCGGCAGCAAGCACGCGCAGTCGACATCGTGAACGGCGACGCCCAGCAGGCCATCACGCACCGCGCCGCCAACCCAGCGGATGTTTTCTGCGCCCAGCGCGCGCGTTAGGGCGGCGAGGCCCTCGCGCCTCGTCCAATCGGCCTCGCGCAGATCACACAGCATCAAACAATGCCTCCCGGCTGATCCGCCGCGAAAAGTTGGCGATGATCGCCGCAGTCACGCCCCAGATGCGGAAGCCCTGCCACTCGAGTTCGAGATAGCGCCGGTTCGCCCCGCGCCAGACCACATCGTTGCTCGTCCAGCTGGCGGGATCGAGCAGCAGGGCGAGCGGCGCCTCAAACCACGCCTCGACCTCCTGCGGGTTTGGGGTGAGTGCCAGACCGGGCGGGACGAGGCCCACCACCGGCGTTACCAGAAAGCCGGTGCCGGTGTGGTAGATGTCGCTGGTGCCGATCACGCGGACAGCCGAGCGGGGGAGGGCAAGCTCCTCCTCGGCCTCGCGCAGGGCGGCGGTCACGGCATCCTCGCCGGGATCGATCTTGCCGCCGGGAAAGGCGACCTGCCCGGGATGATCGCGCATCGCGCGGGGCCGCTGGGTGAGGATCACCTGCGGATCATGGGGCACATCGGTGATTGCGATCAGCACCGCGGCCGGGGTCGCACGGCCATCACGGGCGAAATGCGCATCGCAGAGCAGATCGGGAATATCGCGCGCGTGGCCTTCCGCATAGGCGCGGGCGAGGGGATCGAACAGGCTCATGGCAGCAGGCTGAAACTCTGGCCGCCGCTGGTGACCTGCCAGCCGTTTTGCTCCGCCCCTTCGGCCAGTGCGATTTCGGCGAGCTGCGCCCAGGTTGATCGGTTCAATCGCGCCTCGCACCCGCGCCGCACTTGGAGATACAGCGCGGGCTCATCAGGCGTGCCCGCCGCGCGCAACGGGTGGTCAGGCCCGGCAATGACGAGATCATCGGTGTTGAGCCGGAACGCCAGCGCGTCCTCCGCCCGCACGCAATCCGTGGCGATGAAAGCCGCGTCCTCCACCTCGATGCTGAGCTTTTCGAAGGGGGTGACAAGCCAGTGATGCCCCGCCTCGTCACGGGTCAGCAGCCCGGCAAACGCACGCACCATCGCTTCACGGCGGATCGGGCCGCCTTCGTGGAACCATGTCCCGTCAGCGGCGATCACCATGTGGCTCTCACCGATCTGCGCTGGCGACCAGCTTTCCACCGGGGGCAGCTTGCGGGCCTCCACCAGCGCGGCAATCTGCGCAAGGTTCAGGCCGGCGAGGTGAGGGGGTGGTTCGTAAGGCATGGCCGCAAGGGGATGGCAGATGGGGGGCGCAAGGTGAAGGGGGTAAGCGCCCCTATCCTTCCCACGGGCCGAGGATACCTTCCGCCGGCATTGCGGCAAGGCCGTTGCCACGGGCGAGCAAGCGGTCCTGTTCATAGGGGCCGGGGCAGCGCCAACCGCCCGTCATCGCTGCGGAAAAGCCCCAGCGCCCGTAATAGGCCGCGTCTCCGATCAGCACCTGAGGAAGCGCGGGTCCCATGCCTGCGGCAAGCCGCGCGTCCTCGGCGATCATCGCGCTCATGAGGCCGACACCAAAGCCTTCGCCCTGCCGTTCTGGCACGACCGCAACCGGCCCTACCATTACCAGCGGCACTTGCCCCTGCTTGGTCTGGAGCCCGATTGGCCAGCACTGGATCGTGCCGACCAGCATATCGTTCTCGTCCAGCGCGGCGAGGCTCAGGCCGGGCAGCCAGTCCATGCCTTCGCGGATCCGGTAGGCGGTGCGCGCGTGCCTGTCCGGCCCGAAGGCACGATCAAGCACCTCCTCGATCATGGCGGGATCGACCGCCTCAAGCGGGATCAAGGTTGCGGTTGCACTGGCCATCAGCGCGCGGTGAGCTTGAGCAGCTTGGCGCCCTTGCCATCTTCCGCCAGCCAGATCGCCCCGTCCGGCCCCTGCGCAATGGCGCGCAGGCGGCCCTCGAAACCGTGGCGGGTGACTTCGCGGGCCGTTTCCCCGTCGATGGCGACATCGACGAGCGCCTGGCTGCCGAGACCGGGCATTAGCGCATGGCCCTTCCATGCGGGGAACTGGTCACCAGTGTAGAACAGCATGTCGCCCGGCGCGATCACCGGGCTCCAGCTTAGCGCAGGCTGGGCAAAGCCATCGTCGGCGGCGTGATCGGGGATGGGGTCGCCGTTGTAATGATTGCCGTTGGAACGCAGCGGCCAGCCATAATTGGCGCCGGGCTTGACGAGGTTCAGCTCGTCCCCGCCCGCCGGGCCATGCTCGACCTCCCACAGGCGCCCTTGCGCATCCCAATCAATGCCGAGGATGTTGCGGTGGCCCATCGACCAGATTTCCGCGGTGACGCCGCCTTTATCCGCCATCGGATTGCCCGCGGCAGGCGTGCCATCAAGGTTGAGGCGCACGATCTTGCCGAGCGTCACGCCCGTGTCCTGCGCCGGCTGCATCTTCTGCCGCTCTCCGCTGGCGACGTAGAGATATTTGCCATCGGGCGAGAAGGTCAGGCGGTGTGAATAATGCCCGCGCCCCGTTACCTTCGGGGTTTGGCGCCAGATCACACTGAGGCCCTCAATCGCGCAGGCCGTGGGCGCAGTGCAGACCAGCTTGCCCTTGCCGACCACTGCGCCGCGAGTGTCACCCTCTCCGGCCTCGGCCCAGCTCAGATAGATCGTGCGGGTGCCCAGCTTGTCCGACGCTTCGGCGGGAAGGAAAGCAATGTCGCCAAGCCCGCCCTGACCGCCATAGGCCACCTGCGGCGCGCCGGGGACAGTTGCGGTTTCGCCGGTCTTCGTGTCGATCAGCTTCACCGCGCCCGCTTTTTCCGTGACGAACAGCGTGGCGGTGCCGGGCGCGAAAGCCAACGCCCACGGCTCTTCGAGATCGGCGACCTCGGCGGTCTTGAACGGGAAGGCGGGGCCGGTGGTGGCGACGATCTCGCCGTTCGCCTGCGCGGTTTCCCCGGTCTCGGCATTGGCGCAGCTTGCCAGCATCAGCGCAGAGGTGGAAATAGCGGCGAACAAGGGCGCGGAACGGATCATGCTTGGGGTCACTCCGGATTTGACAGCATCGGGCCAGCCGCTGGTGATTGGCGTCGACGAGGCTGGCCGTGGGCCGCTCGCCGGGCCGGTGGTGGCGGCGGCTGTGGTTCTGGGCCGGGCGATACCTGCGGGGCTCGACGATTCCAAGCGCCTTTCGCCCACCCGCCGCGCTGTGCTCGACAAAGCGATCCGGCAGGGATGCGGCTGGGCCGTGGCGGTGGTCGATCCCGAGGAGATCGACCGGGTCAATATCTTCATGGCGACGATGTTGGCGATGACCCGCGCCGTGGCCGCACTGACGGGTGCGCTCGCCTGCGAAACGCGCGAGGTGCTGATCGATGGCAACATGACCCCGCATGGCCGCTGCGCCGATTGGTGCTGGCCTGCCCGCGCGATCGTGGGCGGGGACGGGATCGAGCCGGCCATCTCTGCCGCCTCGATCATTGCCAAGGAATGGCGCGACCGGATGATGTGCGAAGCCGCCGCCGCGCACCCGCATTACGGGTGGGAGCGCAACAAGGGTTACGGCACGGCTGAACATCTGGAGGCCTTGCGCCTGCACGGCCCGAGCCCGCTGCACCGACGCAGCTTTGCGCCGGTCGCGCAGTTGGTGCTGATCTGATTGTTGCCTTCGCGGGCAGGTGAGTCCTCCCCGCCACACCGCTGCATCTGGAGTCCCGCTTGCCGCGGGGGACTCAACATCTTGTGCCGGACTCGTTTCGTTCCGCCTTTAAGGCACAACGCCCCCGACAAGCTGCGTAAAATTAGGTGCTTGACGCGGACTCTTCAAAGACTCATGCCTGTGGATAAGTTCCAGACATGACAGGTGAGGGCCAAGTGGCAGGCGTAATAGAAAAGGTGAAGTCGCGCGCGAAAAGCGTTCAAAAGACGCAAGAAATCGTGCGTGCGCCCGATCTTCCGCTCGGGCGCATCCTGCCGGGCGACTGCATCGAAGCGATGCGCTCGCTGCCCACGGCCAGCGTCGATCTCGTCTTCGCCGATCCGCCCTATAATCTGCAATTGGGCGGCGATCTGGCTCGGCCCGATGGCAGCCATGTCGATGCGGTGACCGACCACTGGGACCAGTTCGATAGCATGGCGGTGTACGACAAGTTCACCCGCGAATGGCTGACCGAGGCGCGCCGGGTGCTCAAGCCCGATGGCGCGCTGTGGGTGATCGGCAGTTACCACAACATCTTCCGTGTCGGCTCGATCCTGCAGGATCTGGGCTTCTGGATCCTTAACGACATCGTCTGGCGCAAGACCAACCCCATGCCCAATTTCAAGGGCACCCGCTTCACCAACGCGCATGAAACGCTGATCTGGGCGAGCATGGGCGAAAAGTCGCGTTACCACTTCAATTACCGCGCGATGAAGACCCTCAATGACGAGCTCCAGATGCGCTCTGACTGGGTGCTGCCGATCTGTTCGGGCGGAGAGCGGCTCAAGGAAAACGGCAAGAAGGCGCATCCCACCCAGAAGCCCGAGGCGCTGCTTTACCGCGTGCTGCTGGCGACCACCGAAAAGGGCGACGTGGTGCTTGATCCCTTCTTCGGCACCGGCACCACGGGCGCAGTCGCCAAGCGTCTGGGCCGGCAGTGGATCGGCTGCGAGCGCGAGGATTTCTACCGCGGTGTCGCCGAAAAGCGCATCGCCCGCGAACTGCCGCTGGATGAAAGCGCGCTCACCACGATGCAGTCCCCCCGCAGCGCGCCCAAGGTGGCGTTCGGCGCGGTGGTGGAAGCAGGGCTGATCCCGCCGGGCAGTCAGGTGTTCGACAAGAAGCGCCGCTGGGTGGCGACCGTGCGCGCCGATGGCTCGCTGGAGTGGAACGGCAAGACCGGCTCGATCCACGGCCTTGGCAAGGACCTGCAAGAGGCGCCGTCATGCAACGGCTGGTCGTTCTGGCATTACGAGAACGGCGGCGATGTGCAGCCGATCGACGCTGCCCGCCAGCTTTACCTGCTGGCTGCGGAGGACTGACGCTGCGCCGTGGCTGATTCGGTCTATATCCACCCCCTGACCCTCGTTTCCGGCCCGCAGGCTGTCGACGGGGCGGCGGTGCGGCTGGGCGGGTCGATGGCCTATGCCCGCGAATTTGCGCTGGTGCTGCGCGATGGCCGCCAGGTGGCGGAACGGATCGTTGGCACCCCGCGCGAGATCGAGGCAGCGATTGCGGGCCTTACGGGCCTTCTGGCCGATGACGCGGCAGAGCAATGGGCCAACCTTGCCAAGGTGCACGCGCCCTTGCAGCTTGGTGCGCGCACGGTGCGGATCGACCAGCCGCAGGTGATGGGCATCCTCAACGTCACGCCGGACAGCTTTTCCGACGGCGGCCAGAATGACAGCATCGAGGCCGGCCGCGCCCACGCCGCCGCCATGCTCGAAGCGGGCGCAGCGATCATCGACATCGGCGGCGAAAGCACCCGTCCGGGTGCGGCGGCGACCTTCGAGGACGAGGAGATCCGCCGGGTCGTGCCCGCCGTGGAATACTGCGCCGGCATGGGCGCCGCGATCAGCCTTGATACAAGGCGCGCAGGCGTGCTGGCGGCAGGGCTGGCGGCGGGCGCGCATATGGCGAACGATGTCTCGGCGCTGCGCTATGATCCTCGCTCGGTCGAGGTGGTGGCCGGGGCGGGCTGTCCGGTGGTGCTGATGCACGCGCCCGGCGCAGGCGAGGATCTGCACAAGGGGCCGGGCTATGTCGATGTGGTCAGCGAGGTGTTCGATTTCCTCAAGCAGGCCCGCGAAAAGGCGATGGCCGCCGGGGTGGGCGAGGACCGCATCATCCTTGATCCTGGCATCGGCTTCGGCAAGTCGCTGGCTGAAAATCTTGCCCTGATGAACGCGCTGCCGCTGTTCCATGCACTCGGCAGTCCGCTGATGCTGGGGGCGAGCCGCAAGCGCATGATCGGGGCGCTGTCACGCGAGGAGGAAGCGGGCGCGCGGCTGGCGGGATCGCTGGCGCTGGCGCTCAAGGGAATGGAGGCGGGCGTCCACCTGCTGCGCGTCCATGATGTGGCCGAGACGGTGCAGGCGCGCAATGTGTGGCGCGGCTTGCGCGATGCGGCGCTGACCGATTTCAGCACGCTTCCGATGCTCTGAACCGGCTTTTCTTGTTGCCACGCCTGTGTCACGCAGGGCTGCAACACCCCGTTACACCGACCCATCACGGAGCCTGTCCGATGCGCCTGTCCCTGCTTGCCGCCACCGCTGCCGTTCTCGCCATCGCCAGTCCCGCGCTGGCCCAGACCCCGGTGCCGGTCAGCCTCACCCCCGATCAGCTGCTCCAGCCCTATTACGATGCGCTGCGGAGCAAGGTCACCATGCCCGAGGCCGGGCCCAATCCCGCGCTCGCCCCGGCCACCACGCTCACCCGCATCGCGTTTGGCAGTTGCAACCACCAGAATGCCTCGCAGCATATGTGGGCGCAGATCGCGGCACAAAATCCGCAGCTGTTCCTGATGATCGGCGACAATGTGTATGGCGATGCCGGCTGGGATGCCGATGCCGGGCTGGAGAGCTTGCGCAGCGCCTATGCCTTGCAGGCCTCCTACCCCGAATTCACCGGATTGCGCGCCAAGGTGCCGATGATGGCGACGTGGGACGACCATGATTTCGGGCTGAATGATGCCGGTGGCAACTTCCCGATGCGGCGCTGGGCCGAAACCCTGTTCGAGACCTTCTGGGGATCGTCCGAGGCGGTCAAATCGCGCCCCGGCATTTATGAAAGCACCATCACCGGGCCGGAGGGCAAGCGCGTGCAGGTGATCCTGCTCGATACGCGCTTCTTCCGTTCCGATCTCAAGCGCGCCGAATGGACCAAGGATCGCCCGCCGCTGGGCGGCTATGTGCCCGATGCCAGCCCGGACAAGACCGTGCTGGGCGCCGAGCAATGGGCCTGGCTTGCGCAGGAGCTGGCCAAGCCTGCCGATCTGCGGATTGTGGTTTCCTCGACGCAGGTCATCACCACCGCGCACCAGTTCGAGGGCTGGACCAATTTCCCTGCCGAACGTGACCGGCTGCTGACCATGCTGAAGGCGCGCGAGGCGAGCGGTCTGGTGATCCTGTCGGGCGATCGCCACGCAGCGGGCGTCTACAAGGCCGAACATCAGGGCGAGACCATGTGGGAGCTGACCAGCTCCTCGCTCAACCTCTCGTTCGGCAGCGACAATGACCGCAGCACCGCGCGCGAACCGGACGCGGCGCGGGTGACCAAGTTCTTCTCTGAAGAGAACTATGGGCTGATCGACATCGACTGGAAGGCGAAGACGCTGACCATGACGCTCAAGGGCAACACCAGCGCCACGCTTGCAGAGCAGGCGTTCGGCTGGTGATGTTCCCCTTGTGTTTCACGTGAAACATTTTGGGGCGGGTTGGAAAAGGGCGGATTTCCCTATCGAAATCAGAGGGTAAATCCGCCGTCCGACACCATCACATGGCCGGTAATGTTGGAAGCGGCATCGCTCAGCAGATAGAGGATGCTGTCGGCCATCTCTTCAGCGGAGGCAAAGCGGCCCAGCGGGGTGGTTTTCGCCATGCGCGCAATCGTCGCCTCGCGGCCGATGGCGGCGACTGCGGCCTTGAAGTCCTCGCCCGATTCCCAGATCGCCGTATCCACGCCGCCGGGGGCTATCGCATTGACACGGATGCCGTTTTTGGCGTTTTCGGCAGCAGCAATGCGGGCCATGTGGGCGACCGCCGCCTTGGAGACTCCGTAAGGCCCGATCCCCGGCACCGGCTTCAGCCCGGTGGTCGAGGCGACCACCACCACGCTACCGGTCTTGCCCGCCATGGCCCGCAGCGAATGGGCAAGGGTCAGGAACGCGCCATCCAGATTGACCGCCATCACCCGCCGCCATTCGGCCAGCAAAACCTCTGCCAAAGGCCCCCCTGACCCTATGCCAGCATTGACCACAGCATGGTCAAGGCCGGTCAAGAGGGGGTCTAGGCCCACCCAAAGCGCCTCGTCAGCGACGCTGCCCACGATGCGGTGCACTTCGCAATCGCCAAGGTCGAGCGCCTCCATCCCGGCCGCATCGACATCGACCAGCACCAGCTTGGCAGCCCCGCGCGCAGCCAAAGCCTTTGCACAAGCGGCCCCGATCCCCGAAGCCGCCCCCGTGACGAGCGCCGAGCGCCCTGCAAAATCCTGAACTTGTGTCATGCCAGCCCGCTAGGCCCGAAGCACGCTCCGATCAAGCAGCGCCGATCACGCGGCCCCGATCAAGCCGCGTTGTCGATCCCGAGATCGCTAAGCTTGCGATACAGCGTCGAGCGTCCGATCCCCAGTCGCCGCGCCACTTCGGTCATGCGGCCGCGGTAATGGCCGATGGCGAGGCGGATCACGTCAGCCTCGATCTCCTCCAGCGGGCGCAGGTTGCCATCGGGGGTGTAGAGCATGATGCCCACGCCCTCGTGCGCGCTGGCCAGCGTGACGCTGCCCTGTTCGCCCAGCATTTCCGAAAGCTGCGGGAAGCTGTCTGCGGTGAGCGAATTGTCCTCGCAATAGACCGCCGCGCGGAACAGCACCGATTGCAACTGGCGGACATTGCCCGGCCAGTCATATGCGGCCAGCAGCGCCAGCGCCGAATCGCTGACCGAAAGGTGGTTAAGGCCCGGCTGTTCGCCGATGCGGGCCATGAAGTGGCGCGACAGGGCAGGGATATCGCCGGTGCGTTCACGCAAGGGGGGCAGGTGGATGCGGGTTGCCCCCAGCCGCGCGGCAAGCCCGGCATCGAACTGCCCAGCCTCCACCATGCGGTCGAGCCCGATATTGCTGGTCACCAGCAGGCGCACATCGACCCGGAAGCCGTAGGTGGCGCCGACCGGCCGGATAATGCCGCTCTCCAGCGCCTCGGCAAGGCGAAGCTGCAGGGCGGGGGTGAGGCGGTCGATCTCGTCGAGGATCAGCGTGCCGCCGTCGCAATGCTGGAAGGCGCCGATCTGGCGATCAAACGCGCCGGGGAAGCTGCCGGGTTCATGGCCGAACAGCACCGAATCGATCGAGCCGGGGGGAACCGAAGCGAGGTTGATGATGCGCAAGCTGTCTTTCGCGCGCGGGGATGCTCCGTGCATCGCGCGCATCAGCATTTCCTTGCCGGTGCCGGTTTCGCCTTCGATCAGCACATGGCCATGCCCGCGCGCGGCCTTGGCGGCCTGCGCAAGCGCCGCGCGGAAAGACGGGGCTGTGCCGATCATGGCATCGAAATCGAGGCTGGCCGACATTTTCTCGGTCAGCGGGGCCAGCTCGTCACGCGGGGACTGGCGGGTGGTGACGCTGCGAAGCGCCTCCATCAAGCGGTCAGGGGAGACCGGCTTGACGAGATAATCGGATGCGCCCGCGCGCATCGCCTCGACCGCCAGCAGCGGTGATGCGCTGGTGGTGAGCATCAGGATCGGCAGGGCCGGACGGCGCGATTTAAGTTCCGCGATCAATTGGCAGGCATCATCGCCCGGCACCCATTGATCGAGCAGGATGGCGGACAATTGCATTCCCTCGCGCGTGCCAAGCATGGCGATTGCGGTTTCCGCATCCGAGGCGACAATCGTGCGCCAGCCGTCACGCGCGGCAATTGCAGTGATGAGGCGCGATTGTGCCGGCTCATCATCGATGAGCATCACGATTCGCGCATCTTCCTGCGCCTGGGGAAGGCAATCCATTTCCGCCATCAGTCCTGCCGCTCGGCTCCCTCGCTGGCCCGGGCACGAAACCCGAAAGCACAATTCGGACTTGTGGATAGCGCGGGGAGGTAAAGACGTGATTAAGGCTGTGCCGTGACGGGACAGATTGGTGATGGCCTTGGGGCACGGGGGATGGCGCGCAGCCTCTCACTAAAGGTGACTTGAGATAGAAGCCTTGCTTCGATACGGGAAAGGCTTGGGCCATTCGGTCCGGTTTTTTGCAACCATTCGGCAACCAATTGCTCGCCCGAGCATTGAACGGCCCAAGGGGAAGATACCAGATGAGTGTTCACGACATGGAAAAGGCCGAAGCAACCTACGGGGGCTTCATGGCCACGCTGAAATGGGCTGTGCCGGTTGTTGCGGTGATCGCCTTCGCGGTTGTCGCGATGATTGCAAGCTAAGCGCGCGCAACAGTGAAAATCGCCATCCTGAAAGAGCGCGCCTCGGGCGAGACGCGCGTCGCCGCCACGCCGGAAACGGTCAAGAAGTTTGCTGCGCTGGGCTGTTCGGTCGCGGTGGAGGCGGGGGCCGGGGTGGTCGCGTCGATCACCGACGAAGCCTATGCCGAAGCCGGCGCCACGCTTGGTGATGCTGCTGCAACGGTGAAGGATGCCGACATTGTGCTCGGCATTCAGGCGCCCGATGTGGCCATGCTGAAGGGGGCTGCGCCGGGTGCATGGGTGGCGGCTCTGTTCGATCCCTTCACCGCGCGTGAGCGGGTGGACGCCTATGCCGCCGCCGGTTTCGAGGCGTTGAGCATGGAGTTCATGCCGCGCATCACCCGCGCGCAGAGCATGGATGTGCTCTCCTCGCAGTCGAACCTTGCAGGGTACAAGGCGGTGCTGGCAGCAGCGGACGCCTATGGCCGCGCCTTCCCGATGATGATGACCGCGGCCGGCACCGTGCAGGCCGCGCGCGCCTTCATCATGGGCGTGGGCGTTGCCGGTCTTCAGGCGATTGCGACCGCGCGCCGTCTGGGCGCGCAGGTTTCTGCGACCGACGTTCGCTCTGCGACCAAGGAGCAGATCCAGTCGCTCGGTGCCAAGGCGATCTTCGTCGAGAATGTCGCCGGGATCGAAGGCGAAGGCTCGGGCGGCTATGCCACCGAGATGAGCGAGGAATACCAGAGGGCGCAGGCCGAACTGGTCAGCTCGCACATCGCCAAGCAGGATATCGTGATCACCACCGCGCTGATCCCGGGCCGCGCCGCCCCGCGCCTGATTACCGATGCGCAGATTGCGACAATGAAGCCCGGCAGCGTGATCTTTGATCTCGCGGTGGCGCAGGGCGGGAATGTCGAAGGCTCGGTGGCGGACGAGGTCGTAGTTCGCCACGGCGTCAAGATCATCGGCTACGCCAACACGCCAGCGGCGCTTCCGGCTGACGCCTCGGCGCTGTTCTCGCGCAACCACTACAATTTCCTCAGCGCCTTCTGGGACAAGGAGACGGGCAAGCCCGTGCTCGACGAGGAAATCGGCAATGCGATCCGGCTTACGCAGGGCGGCAAGGTTGTGAACGAAAGGCTGCTGGGTTGAGCCTGCGGCAGGCGGGCGACTGGCTGCGCGAGTATCGCTGGCTTGCGGCGTTCGTCTGCGTGATCGTGTTTGGATACAGCTACGGCAAGGACATGGCGCTGCGCGACAATACTCGCGGATCGGCCATGGTTCAGGGGACCGAATAATGGACTTCATTTCAATTCTCAGCATCTTCGTGCTGGCCTGTTTTGTGGGCTATTACGTTGTCTGGTCGGTGACCCCGGCGCTTCACACCCCGCTGATGGCGGTGACCAACGCGATCTCCTCGGTGATCATCGTCGGCGCGCTGATTGCTTCGGCGGAGGCGAACAGCCCGATTGCCAAGTATCTCGGCCTGTTCGGGGTGGTGCTCGCCAGCATCAACATTTTCGGCGGGTTCGCCGTCACGCAGCGCATGCTCGCGATGTACAAGAAGAAGGGCAAGTAAGAGATGAGCTTCTCCATTCTTGCCGCGGGCGCTGCCCACGGAGGCGGAACGCCGGCCTGGGCGATGCTCGCCTATCTCGCTGCGGGCGTGTTCTTCATCCTCGCGCTGCGCGGGCTTTCCAGCCCGGCCACCAGCCAGGCGGGTAACCGCAATGGCATGATCGGGATGGGCATTGCGCTCGTGACGACGCTGGTGACCCACAAGCTGGCCAATATCACCGAGATCCTGATCGCCATCGGCATCGGGGGCGCTGTTGGCGTGGTGATTGCTCGCCGCATCGCCATGACCGCGATGCCGGAACTGGTCGCTGGCTTCCACAGCCTCGTCGGCCTTGCCGCAGTCGTGGTGGGCTTTGGCGCGTGGCTCGATCCGCTCTCCTTCGGGATTGTCGACGAGGCCGGGCAGATCCTTGCGGTCAGCCGCGTGGAACTGGGCCTTGGTATCGCCATTGGGGCGATCACCTTCTCGGGTTCGGTCATCGCCTTCCTCAAGCTTTCGGGCCGGATGAGCGGCTCGCCGATCATGCTGCCGGGTCGCCATGTCATCAATCTCGGCACGCTGGCTGCGATCCTTGGCCTGATCGCCGCTTACACCATCTCGCCGGTTGGCGGGGCGGGTGAGGGCTGGATGGTCATCGCGGTTGCGGTGCTCGCCTTCATCATCGGCTTCCTGCTGATTATCCCGATCGGCGGCGCGGATATGCCGGTGGTCGTCTCGATGCTGAACAGCTACTCCGGCTGGGCGGCTGCGGCGATGGGGTTCACCCTCGGCAACTCGGCGATGATCATCACCGGGGCGCTGGTGGGTTCGTCGGGTGCGATCCTCAGCTACATCATGTGCCGCGCGATGAACCGCAGCTTCATCTCGGTGATCGCGGGCGGCTTTGGTGCGGCTCCGGAAGCGGGCGGCGCTGGCGGAGCGCGTGAACAGCGTCCCTACAAGCAGGGCTCTGCGGAAGACGCGGCCTACATGCTCGAACAGGCCGAGAAGGTCATCATCATCCCTGGCTACGGGATGGCGGTTGCCCAGGCCCAGCACGCGCTGCGCGAAATGGGCGACAAGCTCAAGGAAAAGGGCGTGGAGGTGAAGTATGCCATCCACCCCGTCGCGGGCCGTATGCCGGGGCACATGAACGTGCTCCTCGCCGAAGCCAGCGTGCCCTACGATGAAGTCTTCGAGCTTGAAGACATCAACTCCGAGTTCGCCCAGTGCGACGTTGCCTTCATCATCGGCGCGAACGACGTGGTGAACCCTGCGGCCAAGACCGACAAGTCATCGCCCATCTACGGGATGCCGGTGTTCGATGTCGACAAGGCCAAGCAGGTGTTCTTCATCAAGCGGTCGATGGGCGGGGTCGGCTATGCCGGGGTCGATAACGACGTGTTCTACATGAACCAGACCGTCATGCTGCTGGCCGACGCCAAGAAGATGGTCGAGGAAATCGTCAAGTCGCTGGACTGACGCATCGCCCCGAAAAGTGGGCACCGGTTTTCGGATAAGGTGATGCGCCAACAACGAGACTCTCTATGAAGAAGCTGATCCTCGGATTTCTGCTGATCGTGGTTCTGGGGGCGGGGGCGGTGTTTACCGGCCTCGCCAACCCGCTTGTGGAAATGCAGGTCAAGGGCGCACTGGTCGAATCCGGCATCGGTGAAAAGCGCGCTGCCTGCATGGCGGAGCGGATGGTGAGCCGCCTCACCATCGGCCAGCTGTGGAAGCTGCGCCAGGGCATGGCCGCGCAGGAAGGCGAGCCCGAAGAAGGCTACGGCCTCGGCGAACTGATCAAGCGCCTTCGCCGCGTCGATGATGGCGAGGCGGTGGCGGTGCTGACCACCTCGGCCGGGCTCTGCGCGATCGGCATCGGGTAACCCGGATCGCCTGACGCTTGCCTTTTCTCCCCCGCTTGCGCCAAGGTGCGCGCCGGAGAGGGAGACTATCATGAACCGACTGGCACTTGCCGCCGCGCTGCTGGCGACCACTGGCGCATTGGGGGCCGCACCGCTTGCTGCCGAAACCCGCCGGGTCGAACCGGGCGAGGGCGGGGCAACCCGTTTGCAGGAGGCGTTGATCCTCGCTGCGCCGGGCGATGTGATCGAACTGGGCGAAGGGCGCTTCTCTCTCACCGACGGGCTCAGCCTTGATGCTGATGGCGTGACCGTGCGGGGCATGGGCATGGACAAGACGGTGCTCGATTTCACCGGGCAGGAAGGCGCAGGCGAGGGCCTGCTGGTCACCTCGGACAATGTCACCTTGCGCGATTTCGCGGTCGAAAACCCCAAGGGTGACGGGATCAAGTCCAAGGGCGCGGACAATATTGTTTACAGCGGCATCCGGGTCGAATGGACCGGCGGGCCAAAGGAAAGCAACGGCGCTTACGGCATTTACCCGGTCGAAAGCGTGGGCGTGCTGGTGACGAACTCGAAGGTTTCCGGCGCTTCGGACGCCGGGATCTATGTCGGCCAGAGCCGTGACATCACGGTGAGCGAGAACATCGTCACCTTCAACGTGGCGGGCATCGAGATCGAGAACAGCCGCAATGCGTTGGTCACCAACAACATCGCCAGCCGCAACACCGGCGGGCTGCTGGTGTTCGATCTGCCCGGCCTGCCCGTCATGGGCGGGGGCAATGTGATCCTGCGCGACAATGTCGTGAAGGACAACGACACGCCCAACTTCGCGCCGCCGGGCAATATCGTTGCCTCTGTGCGGCGCGGCACGGGGGTGCTGGTGATGGCCAATGACGGCGTGGTGATCGAAGGCAACGCCTTCGAAAACAACCCGACCGCGCATGTGATGGTGATTGCCTATGTCCAGCCCTTCGACGATGCGCGCTACAACCCCCATGCCCGCAATGTGATTGTTGGCCGCAACGCTTTCGGGCGCGGCGGGGACGATCCGCAGATTGACGGCAAGGAGCAATTGCTCACGGCCTTCGGCGGGGCGCTCCCGCCGGTGATGTGGGACGGCCTTTCCGAAAGCCCTGACAATGCGCTGAAAATCGCACCTGGCGTAACGGGCTGGTCGCTCAACCTAGCGAAAGTTGGCCAAAGCCTCGCCGAAGCATCGCCCGGGCCGCTCACCCTGACCCCGACCGAGCTTTGGATCGTCCCCGTGGTGGGCGCGCCTGCGGCGCTGGAGGCACGGCTGAAGTGAGGTACGGCGCAGCCCTGCTCCTGCTCGCTTGCGCCAGTCTGGGCGCGGCTTTCGCACATGGTGCTGCCGCGGGCGAGGCTGTGCGGGTGAGCGACAAGGCGGTGCGCGATCCCGCCTTTCCGGCCAAGCTGTCCGACTTCGGTTTCTTCGCTGATGGCGCAAGCCAGCGTCCGGCGGCGGGGGTTCACGCCTATGCGCTGGGCACCCCGCTGTGGTCCGACGGGGCGGACAAGCTGCGCTTCATCTACCTGCCCGGCGGCACGCAGATGAAGGCGGACGGAGAAGGCCTGCTGCAATTCCCCGTCGGCGCGGCGATCATCAAGACCTTTGCCTTCGGGCAGGGCAAGGCGCGCCGCCTGATCGAAACCCGCGTGCTGCTGCACCGCAAGGATGGCTGGGTGGCGCTCCCCTATCGCTGGAACGCCGAGCAGACCGAGGCGACGCTGGCACTGGCGGGCGGGCGCGTGGACCTGACCACCCCGGCGGGCGAGGCGATTTCGTATGCCATCCCCAACAAGAACCAGTGCAAGACCTGCCATTCGATCGACAACAAGGTCGTGCCCATCGGCCCCAAGGCGCGCAATCTTTCGGCGGCGTGGTTGGGGCAAATGGCGAAGCAGGGCGCGCTGGACACGGTGCCTGCCGTGTCGCAGCGGTTGCCGGTCTGGGCGGCGCGCAAGGCGAAGGACCCTGCCGAGCCGTTGGCGCGCGCCTATCTCGATGTGAACTGTGCCCATTGCCACCAGCCGGGCGGGGGGGCATCCAACTCCGGCCTTGATCTGCGCTGGGAACAGCATGACGCGGCGGCTTTCGGCATCGGCAAGCGCCCGGTCGCGGCAGGGCGCGGGGCGGGGGAATATGACTTCGCGATTGTCGCAGGGCACCCCGACGAATCGATCCTGCTCTACCGCATGAACAGCGCCGAGCCCGGCATCGCCATGCCCGAACTCGGCAAGGCGAGCGTCGACAAGGAAGGCGTTGCGGTTGTGCGGCGCTGGATTGCGGAGATGAAGCGTCAATGAAGCGTTTGGGCAAATGGCTGGGGCGCGGATTGATTGCGCTGGTTGCGGTGTTGGTGATCGCCTTCCTGATTTTCCGCACGCCCGATACCGATCCGGCGGCAATGCGGGCCAAGTATGGCGCGCCGCCTTCTCAATTCTTGGCGATCGGCGGCGGGGTCAGCGTGCACCTGCGTGACGAGGGGCCGAAAGATCGGCCCGCAATCATCCTGCTCCACGGATCGAACGCCGATCTGCACACCTGGGAGCCGTGGGTGCAGGCGCTTAAGGGCCGTTACCGCGTGATCCGTTTCGATCAGGTCGGTCATGGTCTGACCGGGCCTGATCCCAAGAGCGATTATTCCACCGCCAATTTCGTTGCCGATATCGGCGAGGTGGCGGACCAGCTCGGCCTCAAGCAATTCACCCTCGGCGGCAATTCGATGGGGGGCAAGCACGCGCTGGCCTATGCCATCCAGCACCCCGAACGCCTCACCGGACTGGTGCTGGTCGATGGCAGCGGCGGGCCGATGCTGAGGATGACGCCCGCGGAAAGGGAGGCGGCCAAGAAGGACAGCGGCAATATCGGGTTCAAGATTGCCCGCATGCCCGGGGTCAACCTGATTGCCGAGCAAATCACGCCGCGTGCGCTGATCCAGCAGAGCCTTGAACAATCGGTCTCGGTCAAATCGGTGGCCAGTCCGGCCGCGGTTGACCGCTATTGGGAACTGCTGCGCTACCCCGGCAACCGCCGTGCCACGCTGGCGCGTTTCAGCCTGCCCTATGACCCGCTGACCGAGGCGGCGATCGCCGGGATGAAAACGCCCACGCTGATCCTGTGGGGCGAGGAGGACCGGCTCATCCCGGTCGAAGCGGGGCGCTGGCTGGCCAAGACCCTGCCCGACAACCGCCTGCACACCTATTCCGGCATCGGCCACCTGCCGCATGAAGAGGCGCCCGCCGCCACTCTGGGCGATCTGGAACCGTGGCTTGCCGAGCACGCATTGCCGCCAAAACAGCGTTAAGTTTGCAACCTGCCGCGTGACCACTGGACGCGCCGCCCGCCCGCGCCCTAAGCCCTTCGCACTTGCACATCGAAACGAAAGGGGCACCGGCCTTTGCGCAAACTCGGGATCATCGGCGGCATGAGCTGGGTGTCGACCGCCACCTATTACGAGAGCATCAACCGCATCGTCCAGAAACGCGCCGCCCCGATGGCGAGCGCGCCGCTGCTGATCGAGAGCCTTGATTTCTGTCAGCTCTATGCGCTCACCGCCGAACGGGACTGGCAGCGCGCGGCAAGCGTGCTGATCGAAAGCGCGCGCCGGCTGGAAGGAGCAGGGGCAGGCGCGCTGATCATCAGTGCCAATTCGATGCACCGCCTTTACGATGACGTTGCCGCATCGGTGAACATCCCGATCATCCACATCGCCGAACACGTTGGCCTCGCCATGAAGCGCGCGGGCAAGACCAGCGCGGCGCTGCTGGGCACGCGCAATGTCATGACCGAAAGCTTCTATCGCAAACGCCTCGTTGCCCACGGGATCGATCTGCTGCCGCCCAACCTCGCCTATGTCGAACAGCTCGACCGGATCATCTATGACGAGCTGATGGTCGGCAAGGTCACCCGCGAGGCGGAGCGCACGTTGAAGACGATCATCACCAACACCGCGCAAGAAGGCGCCGAAGCGGTGGTGCTGGCTTGCACCGAACTCGACATGGTGGTGGACGTGGATGCCAATGTGCTGCCGATTTTCGATAGCTGCCGGATCCACTGCGAAGCCGCTGCGGACTGGATCCTCGAGCAGGAAATGGTGCACTAATACTCCGCTCGTCCCTGATATGCGTCGTTTCGTCCTGCGAAAGTCATGTACGGGGTGCATCTGCAATGCATTGCACCTAAGGGGCGCGCGGATTTTGTACGAACTCGTATCGGCATTATCCGGGTCTTCGGGTCGCACCGCAGGCCCTTGGGGCCGCTCCCCTCCCCCCAATCACCGGGGAGCGGTCCCATATTTTCTCGGCCGCGAAGTGGCTGATATCTCATTATTCTTGCCGCGTTCCCGCCCCGTTCCGCTTGAGCGGCGCGGGCCTCTGGCCTAACGCCCGCAGCCGTGATGACCCGCGCCCCCTATGCCGCCGATCCCGATGCGGGCCCCGTTCGCGAATTTGCCCGCACCTCGGGCGGCGAACAGCGCGGACCCCGCAGCGCCTTCCAGCGTGACCGCGACCGTATCATCCATTCGATGAGCTTCCGCCGGTTGAAGTCCAAGACGCAGGTGTTCATCGCGCCTGACGGCGATCATTACCGCACCCGCCTGACCCACAGCCTCGAAGTCGCGCAGATCGGCCGCGTGATCGCCCGCGCTCTGGGGCTGGACGAGGACCTGACCGAGGCGCTGTGCCTTGCCCATGATCTCGGCCACCCGCCTTTCGGCCACGCGGGCGAAGCGGCGCTGTCCGATGCGATGGAGCGCCACGGCGGGTTCGATCACAATGCCCAGGCGCTGCGCACGGTGATGCGTATCGAGTGTCCTTATCCCGAACATGATGGCCTCAACCTCAGCTGGGATCTGCTGGAAGGCCTCGCCAAGCACAATGGCCCCGTGGCTGCGCCGAACTGGGCGCTGGCCGAGCTTGATGCCGCTTTCCCGCTGGAGCTTGATAGCTGGCCCAGCCTCGAAGCGCAGGTCGCGGCGGTTGCGGACGATATCGCCTATGACAATCACGACATTGATGATGGCTTACGCGCAGGATTCCTCGAACTGGATGACCTGCTGACGCTGGATTTCCTCGCAGACCAGTGGCGTAGCGTCGAAAAACGCTTTCCTCACGCCCCGCGTGAGCGTCTGCTGCGCGAGATGATACGCGACCAGATCGGCATGATGGTGAACGACGTGATCGCGCACACGGCGCAAGGCGCGAAAGGGTGCGGTTCTGTCGCCGAAGTGCGCGCCGCCGGGCGCCAGTTGGCCGGATTCTCGCTCGCGATGGCGGCGCAGGAACGGCGTTTGAAAAGCTTCATGTATGAACGGCTCTATTACCACCCCGAACAGATCGCCGCGGCCGAGAAAGCGCGCGATGTGGTCGCGCGGTTGTTTGCCGCCTATGCGCAGGATGCAACGCTGATGCCGGACGATTGGCTCGCGCGGCTGCCGCAGCACGAGCCGCAGCGGCCCCGCGTCATCGCCGATTTCATCGCCGGCATGAGCGATCGTTTCGCGATGCAATCGGTCGCAAGGATCTATGGCGAAAAGCCGGTGGGCCTGATCAATGTATGAGCCGCGCACGACCGGGCCGGTGCGCATCGCGCTGGTCGGAGCGACGGGCCTTGTCGGGCGCCGCGCGATCGAGATTGCCAGTGCGGGCGATGATGTGCGCATCCTTGGCATCGCCCGGCGTGAGGCTCCGCTGCCCCCCGGTGCACGGATGGAAATGTTCGTGGCCGAGCCTGACAAGTGGGGCGATGTGCTGGACGCGGTGCGCCCGCGCGCGCTGATCTGCGCGCTGGGCACCACATGGAAGAAGGCCGGGCGCGACGAGGCAGCCTTTCGCGCCGTCGATCACGATCTGGTGCTCGCCACGGCCGAAGCGGCCAAGCGCGCGGGCGTGCCCAACATGGTGCTGGTCAGCGCTGCGGGGGCCGATGCCCGCGCCAAGGCGCTGTATATGCGCGTGAAGGGCGAGACCGAGGAGGCGCTGACCCGGGTCGGCTTCAAACGGCTCGATATCCTCCATCCCGGCCTGCTGCGCGGCGAGCGTCAGGGTGATCTGCGCTTTGCTGAACGCGCCGCGATCATTGCCGCGCCGCTGATCGATCCGCTCTTGTCGGGCAAGTGGGAGCAGTATCGTTCGATCGATGCCGGGCTGGTGGCCGAAGCCGCGCTCGGCCTCGCGCTGCGCCGGTCTGGCGGGCGGTTCACGCATGACAACGAGGCAATGCGCCGCGCCGCGCGCGAATGGCGGCGTGTGGGCGAAACGGCAGGGGCGGCGTAATGGCGTGGGCAGCATTGTTCGGAGCGGTCAATTTGCTCGCGCTGGTCGCATGGACGGCGCTGATCCTGCTGCCGCGCTGGCCGGCGCTGCTTTCGGCGATCCTCTATCTCGGCATTGGCGTGTTGTGCCTGATCTATGCCGCCTGCCTGATCGGCGTGGTGAGCGGCATGATCCCCAATCCGGGCGGCGGGGGCATGGATTTCACCACGATTGCGGGCATCCGCGCGATCTTTGTCACGGATGCCGGGGTGACGATCGGCTGGACGCATTACCTTGCCTTCGATCTGTTCGTCGGTCTGTGGATCGCGCGCGATGCGGACGCCAAAAACATCTCGCGCTTTATTCAGGCGCCGATTTTGCTGGCCACGTTCATGGCGGGGCCGCTGGGGCTGGGCCTGTGGCTGCTTCTGCGTGAGCCTGCCGCACGCCGGCAAGGGCGGTTTCGCTAGACCGGCGCGCGCGCTTGCGCTTAATTCTCCCAAACAGCTTTTGGGAGAGAGCACAGCCATGGCGCGCAATGCCTATCACGCATTCCACACCTTCGATGAAATCATGCATTTCTGGGCGAAGGAGCGCCCCGAAGGGCCGGCCTTTGATCAGGAAGGGCGGGCAACGTCCTATGCGCAGGCGGACGTCCTCACCCGCCAGATGATCGCGCTGATGCAGGCGCGCGGGGTGGACAAGGGTGACCGGGTGGCGTGGCTGGGCAAGAACCGCGATACCTACTTCCTGCTCTATATTGCGGCGGCCCGCATGGGGGCGGTGATGGTGCCGATCGGCTGGCGGCTGGCCCCGCGCGAGATCGCCTATATCCTCACCGACACCGAGGCGAAGCTGCTGTTTGCCGATGCCGATTTCGTCGATACCGCGCACAGCGTCGCGGGCGAAGTTCCGGCCCATCCCGAAGTGATCGAGGCCGAAGCCGCGCGTACTGCGGCGGGCGGCTTCGAGCCGGCAGACTACACGCCGCCGGGCCCGCATGATCCGGTGCTCCAGCTCTACACCTCGGGCACGACGGGCAATCCCAAGGGGGCGATGCTGTCGAACACCAACCTTCTGGGCCTGCGCAATGCGGGCAACGAGGCGGGGCTGGACTGGCAGTTCTACGAGGCCGACGATTGCATGCTGGTCGCCATGCCATGCGCCCATATCGGGGGGACGGGGCTGGTGAACATCGCCATTGCCAACGGGGTGAGAAGCCTTGTGCAGGCGGAATTCACGCCGGTCGGGGTGCTCGAAGCGATCGAGGCGGGGGCGACGCACATGTTCATCGTGCCGGCCGCGCTCCAGATGGTCGTCCAGCACCCGCGCGCCGCGACCACGGATTTCAGCAATCTCAAATACCTGATGTATGGCGCTGCGCCCATGCCCCTGGAGCTGCTCAAGGAAGCGGTGCGCACCATGCCCACCACCAAGTTCCTGCAAGCCTATGGCATGACCGAGACCAGCGGCACGATCTCGATCCTTCCGCCTGAAGATCACAGCCTTGAAGGCAACCAGCGGATGCGTTCGGCGGGCAAGGCCTGCCCCGGCGTCGAGATCGAAGTGCGCAGCGCCGACAACGTGGAGGTGCCGCGCGGCGAAATCGGCGAGGTCTGCATCCGATCGCCTTCCAACACGGCGGGCTACTGGAAGCTGCCCGAGGCCACCGCCAAGACCATCGATCCCGACGGCTGGCTCCACACCGGCGATGCGGGCGTGATGGATGCGGATGGCTATGTCTACATTCAGGACCGCATCAAGGACATGATCATCTCGGGCGGAGAGAACGTCTACCCGGCAGAAGTCGAAAGCGCGATCTATGGCCACCCCGCCATCGCCGAAGTCGCAGTGATCGGCGTGCCATCCGCCAAGTGGGGCGAGGAGGTGAAGGCCTGCGTCGTCGCCAAGCCGGGCTGCGAAGTGGACGAAGCTGACGTGATCGCCTGGGCGCGGGAACGGATCGCCGCCTTCAAGGCACCCAAAAGCGTCGAGGTCATCCCGCTCATGCCGCGCAATGCCAGCGGCAAGATCCTGCGCCGCGAATTGCGCGCACCCTATTGGGAAGGGCAGGAGCGGCAGGTCTCTTAAGGTGAAACAGCACGCCCCCGCCACCTTGCGCAACCGCGATCCCATCGCCGATGTGCTCGGGCGCGAATTGCCGGCGCGCGGCACGGTGCTCGAAATTGCGGCAGGGACCGGGGAACACGCGGTGTTCTTCGCCGGGCGCTTTGCGGCGCTTGATTGGCAGCCGAGCGATCCCTCGCCAGAGGCGCTGGCGTCGATTGCGGCCTATCGGGAGGAATATGCCGGCACCAACCTTGCCGCCCCCATCCTGCTCGACGCTGCCGCGCCTGACGGCTGGGGGATCGCCGAGGCAGATGCGCTGGTGTGCATCAACATGGTCCACATCAGCCCGTGGGAGGCGACCCAAGGGCTTTTTCGCGGGGCTGCCCGCTTATTGCGCAGCGCGGGCGGCGGGCCGCTGATCCTTTATGGGCCATACATTGAGGATGGGGTCGAAACCGCCCCCTCCAACCTCGATTTCGATGCCAGTCTGAAGGCGCGCAATCCGCTCTGGGGCCTGCGCGAGGCCAAGGCGCTGGATGCGCTTGCCGCGCAGCACGACATGGCCCGCAGCGCGCGATATGCGCTGCCGGCGAACAATATCATGCTGGTGTATCGTACCGCCTAGTCGATGGCGCGCTTGCCCGCGCGGCCGACCGACTTGATGTCATCCCCCACGCCTTCCACCGTGTTACATCCGGCAGTGGTGAAAGCGAAGGCGGCGAGGGCGGCGGCGGTAAGCATGGTGCGGATCATCAGGCAGCTCCTGTCGGTCGTTTGACCGAGTAAAAGCAGCATATACCTGAAAATTTCCTGACAATGCGATGAATCGCCGCCCTCGCCGGACGCAAAGAGGTCAGATTTCCTTCTTCACCTCGCGCGAGGCCGATTGCAGGTCCTCACCCGCACCTTCGACAGTGTTGCAGGCGGCGGTGGAAAGGGTGATCGCGGCGAGCGCGGTGGCGGCCAGCAGAGTGCGGGTGGTCATGGCAGGGTGCTCCTTGGTTGTCGTCCCTGCGCGGCTAACCGCAGCGAGGCCGCACAAGGTCCATCCTATTCGCCGGAATGCACCCGGGATCGGGCAAGCTGCCGTTCGCGCCATGCAATCAGTAGCCCTGCGCCGATAATCAGCGGCGCGCCAAGCCACAGGTTGGCGGGGGCTGCGCGGTCAAAGATGGTGTAACCATACAGGCTCGCCCACAGCAACGCGGTGTAATCCATCAGCAGGATCACCGCCGCCGACCCGAAGCGCAGCGAGGTGGTCAGCAGCATCTGCGCCGCCGCACCGACAACGCCCATGCCGAGGATCAGCGCCCAGGTCAGCGGATCATGCGCCGCCGCAACGAAGGGCAGTGCCAGCGCCGCCACCGGCGTGGACAGGGCAGCAAACCAGAACACGATGCTCCACGGGTTTTCGGTGGTGTTGAGGTCCTGCAACTGGAAACTGATCAGCGCCACCATGAAGGGCGCAACCAGGCCGACAGCAATGCCCGCCAGCGTCACGCCTTCGTGCAGGCCCGAAAACGGCTGCATCACCACAATCACGCCCGCAAAACCGATTGCCACCGCGCTCCAGCGATAGGGGCCGATCCGCTCGCCCAGCAGCACGATGGCCAGCAGCACGGCAAACAGGGGAGCGGTGAAGCCCAAAGTCGTCGCCTCGGCGAGGGGGAGCAGCAGCACCGCGCCATAGGTGAAGACCATGCCGAACAGGCCGCTGGCGGCGCGCCGGGCGTGCGCGGGCAGGCGCTGCGTTTTCAGCAGGGCGAGTCGCCCGGTCAGAGCCAGCCCCGCGCCCAGCAGCACGATCGTGAGCAGCTGCCGCCAGAAAATCAGCTCCACCAGGTGCGCGCCGCGCGATCCGGCCAGCTTCACCAGCATGCCCATCGTTGCCAGCGCGAAGGCGGCAAGCAGACGCACGAACAGCGCAAGCAGCGGGCGGGGGCGGGCGATCGAGCCATCCATCGCCAGCGGGCTTGGCCCAGCCCCAAGGATTGCGCAAGCCGCGCATCGCCCTAAATGGGCGCGCAATGGACCTGATCGCGCAATTCGAACTGATGAGCGATGCCGCGCAGCTGGCGATGCTGGGCGGTGGCTGCTGGCTGGTGGCGGTATTCGCCACGGTAATGGAACGCCGCCGTCCGCGAATGCGCGATGTCGCGGACCTCGGCAAGGTCGGCTGGGTACCCTGGACGACGGTGTTCGTGCTGATGGCGATGCTGGGCGCAGGACTGCTGGCGATGAGCCTGCCCGCGCTGATGAAAGGCTAGCCGCCTAGATCGCGCCCTTGTCGATGAAGCGCATGACAAAGGCGAACGCCATCCCCAGTCCGGCAAGGCTGGCAAACCATGCGGCCTGCCGCCGCGCGCTCCCGACCGGCACGAAGGCAAGATAGGCCGGAATGCCGAGGAGCGCGGCGAAGAAGGCGATCGCGGCGGGCTTGTCGAGGCCCAGCCGCCACAACCCGAACGTCAACACTGCGCAGAGCAGGGTCAAAAGGTTGAGCCGCAGGAAATTGCGGTTTTGCGTTTCAATATCCGGGCCCGGTTTCCTTCCCGCTTTCCCATCCTGCCGGTCACCGGCGTCCGCTGCGGAACCGGCTTGCGCCGGCGCTTGTGTCTGCTGCCAGCTTTTGAGGGCCTCGGCGCGGGGACGGGGGACTAGCCCGCTGTAGTGCCCGCAGGCAACCCACCATGCGAAATCGTGATCGAGCCGCATGTCGAGATCGGGCTTGCGCCCCGGCGGCGATGAATGGAGCGCGGCGGGCAGGTTGTCGTGATCCGGATCGACCGGCCAAGCCCAGGCACTGTAATCCAGCCCCGACAGGCCGAAATGCCCTTCATGCCAGCGCGCGGCGATCTTGCAGCGCAGCGCGTAATCATCGCACATCCGGAAGGCCATCGCCGCGACCGCATCGGTGCAGCGCGGATTATCGATCATCCACTCGAAGGCTTCGCCGGGATGGGATGCGCACAGCGCCTTGATCGCTGCCAGCCATGCCTCTGCCGGCATGGCATCGAGCAGGTCGACGATGGCGGCGGCATCGTAGTGGTAGAGCCAGAGCGGATCGAAAATGTCGTCCTTGGCATAGGGCTCGTCGAGGAAGGCAAACAGCGCCGGTTCAGGCTGATGCGTGCCGAACGGGCCCTGCAAGCGCGCGGCGGCTTCAGGTTGGTCGGTGATGCCGGGGAGGGGTGCTGCGCCGATCAGCGGCGCAAGCGTCCATGCCTCGCGCCCGTCCCACGCCAGCAGCGCGGGCGCCGCGTCACGGGCGGCAAGCTGCTGCGCGATGTCGGCCAGTACAGCGCTACGCTTCCTTGCGGCGAATGCCTTGGGATATTCCGGAGGGACGCAGCGCAGCCGCCAGAACACCATGGCCAGCGTGGCGGGATCGGAGTCCGGCTGGGCGATGATCCACGCCAGGCAGGCGAGACCTTCCCCGTCGGGCGCGAGGATTCGCGCGATGGCATGCCGTTCGGCCGGACTGCGCCGGCTCAGGAAGGCCGCTGCGTCATCGCCTATCGCGGGGATCGGCACCGGTCGGCCCTGATGCTTAGAGGCAGGCCTCAAGATACGCCTGATCGAAGCCGAACTGGCGCGCCTTTTCCAGCGTGTAGGGGCGGAGGCCGGACGAGCGGAACTCGCCGAGGATTTTGCCGTCCTCGCTCTCGTCCAGATATTCGAACTTGAACAGCTCCTGCGTTACGATCACGTCGCCTTCCATCCCGATCACCTCGGTGATGTTGGTGGTTCGGCGCGAACCATCGCGCAGACGCTTTACCTGCACGATCAGATCGACCGATTCGGCGATCTGGCGGCTGATGGCTTCCTTGGGGATCTTGATGTCGCCCATCAGGATCATGTTTTCCATACGGCCAAGGCATTCGCGCGGGCTGTTGGCGTGAAGCGTGCACATCGAGCCATCGTGGCCGGTGTTCATCGCGGCCAGAAGGTCGAAACACTCCGAGCCACGAATTTCCCCGAGGATGATGCGGTCCGGGCGCATACGCAGGGCGTTCTTCACAAGGTCACCGATGGTGATCGCGCCCTGGCCTTCAAGGTTCGGCGGACGCGTTTCCAGCGGCAGCCAGTGCGGCTGTTGCAGGCGAAGTTCAGCCGCGTCTTCGATGGTCAGCACGCGCTCGCCCGGATCGATCATCTTCGACAGGGCGTTGAGCATTGTGGTTTTACCCGAACCCGTACCGCCCGAGATAACGATGTTCATCCGGCACGCGCCAGCGATCTTCAATGCGGTCGCCATCTTGTCCGACATCGACCCGAAGTCGCGCAGCATATCGATGGTGATCGGCTTTTCGGAGAACTTACGAATGGAGATCGCGGTGCCGCGCAGCGACAGCGGGGGCACGATCACGTTCACACGCGACCCGTCTTTCAGACGGGCGTCAGCCAGCGGCGTGGTCTGGTCGACGCGGCGGCCGACCTGGTTCACGATTCGCTGGGCGATCTGGAACAGGTGCTGTTCATCGCGGAAGCGGATCGGGGCGAGTTGCAGCTTGCCCTTCTTTTCGATGTAGGTCTGGTCTGGGCCGTTGACCATGATATCGGACACGTCGGGATCGTTCAGCAGCTCTTCCAAGGGGCCGAAGCCGAGCAGTTCGTCGATCAGCACCTTTTCCAGCGCGAATTGTTCGCGCCGGTTCAGCGTGACCTTGAGCTCGGCCAGCACTTCCATGATGATCGGGCGGAATTCCTCGGAGAGTTCCTCCTTGGACAGGGTTGCCGCCGCTTCGGGATCGACCCGTTCGAGCAGGCGCGGGAGCACCTGTTCCTTGATCTTGTGGACGCTGGCTTCAAAGCCGCCGACTTCGGAATTGGCCTCGTTGACCGCGGCCATGCGTTCATTGAGGCGGTCGATCGCCTCCGAAGTGGTGGCCGGACGGCTCGGAGAAGGCGTGGGTGCAGGCGCAGGGCGCGCAGGTGCGGCCGCTTCGCCGGGGATCGGCGGGAACTGCTCTCCGCCGCGCGGGGCAACGCCCGCGCCTTTCATGGGCCGTGCAACACCGAAAGCGGGCCGCGCGCCCGGCTTCATTCCGCCTGCATTGCCCTTTTTGCCGAATGCGCTCATTCCCAGCCCCCAAGGGTCTCAAATCAATTGCGCCTGCCTTCCCTCTGAAAAGCGAAGGCTGCGTCACGAGAAATGGTGAATAGGGTGGAATGGTTGTTTTTTTCCTAAGCATCTTTGACCAGCCTCATCGTGGGGCTTGCCGTTAAGGACCGTGCGGCTAGAGCAACGGATAAGGCAGCAAGGGAATACCCAAAAGAATGTGCGGAATTATCGGGATCGTCGGGACAAGCAGCGTTGCGGATCGCCTGGTCGATGGGCTGAAGCGCATGGAATATCGCGGCTATGACAGCGCGGGCATCTGCACCCTGCATGATGGCGCGCTGGTGCGCCGCCGCGCTGAAGGGCGGTTGGCGAACCTGGTGACTGTGCTGGCGGGTGACCCTGCACCGGGCGATGTCGGCATTGCCCACACCCGCTGGGCCACCCACGGCGCGCCCACTGCATCCAACGCGCACCCGCACGCGACGGGTGAAGTGGCGATCGTGCACAATGGCATCATCGAGAATTACAAGGACCTGCGCGCCGAATTGACCGCCAAGGGCCGCACCTTCGAGAGCGAGACCGATACAGAAATCGTCGCGCACCTCATTTCTGCCGAGGTTGAGGCCGGGGCCGATCCGGTCACCGCCGTGCGGGCCGTGCTGCCGCGCCTGCGCGGGGCCTTCGCGCTTGCCATCGCTTTCCGCCAGCATCCCGACCTTCTGATCGGCGCGCGCCTCGGCTCTCCGCTGGTGGTGGGCTATGGTTCGGGCGCGCAGGGCGAGGAGATGTATCTCGGCTCCGATGCGCTCGCGCTCGCACCGCTGACCCAGCGCATCGCCTATCTCGAAGAAGGCGACTGGGTGGTGATCCGCCGCGGCTCGGCCGAGATTTTCGATGCGGCAAACAACCCTGTGACCCGCGAGATCCAGACCTCGGGCGCGTCAGCCGCGATGGTCGAGAAGGGCAATTACCGGCACTTCATGCTCAAGGAGATCTACGAGCAGCCCACCGTGGTGGCGCAGACGCTCGGCTCCTATCTGCGCCGCTCTGACAATTCTGTGGCGCTGCCGCAGATCGATTTTGACCTGTCGGCGGTGCGCCGGTTGACGATTGTCGCTTGCGGCACGTCCTTCTATGCCGGGATGGTGGCGAAATACTGGTTCGAGCAATTCGCGCGCGTGCCGGTCGATATCGATGTGGCCTCTGAATTCCGTTACCGCGATCCCGTGCTGGAGCCGGGCGGGCTTGCCCTGTTCATCTCGCAAAGCGGCGAGACGGCGGATACGCTGGCGGCGCTCAGGCATTGCAAGGCGAACGGGCAGACCATCGGCGTGGTCGTCAACGTGCCGACCAGCACCATGGCGCGCGAAGCCGATTTGCTGCTGCCGACCCATGCAGGCCCGGAAATCGGCGTCGCCTCGACCAAGGCGTTCACCTGCCAGCTGGCCGTGCTGGCCGCGCTGGCCGCGCATATGGCGGTGAAGAAGGGCCGCCTGGACCGCGAGGCCGAGGCCGAGATCGTGCGGCATCTGCTTGAAACGCCCGCCGCGCTTAACGCCGCGCTGGCCCATGATGATGATATCGCCGCGATGGCGCACCTGATCGCTCCGGCGCGCGATGTGCTGTATCTGGGGCGCGGGCAGGATTACCCGCTGGCGCTTGAAGGCGCATTGAAGCTGAAGGAAATCAGCTACATCCACGCCGAAGGCTATGCTGCCGGCGAAATGAAGCACGGACCTATCGCGCTGATTGACGATGCCGTGCCGGTGGTGGTGATCGCGCCGTCTGGTCCCTTGTTTGAAAAGACCGTCTCCAACATGGAGGAGGTCCGCGCGCGCGGCGGCCAGGTGGTGCTGATTTCGGACGCGGAAGGCATCGCACAGGCGGGCGAGGGCTGCATTGCCACGATCGAAATGCCGGTCGTCCACCCGCTGATCGTGCCGCTGGTCTATGCCGTGCCGGTGCAATTGCTGGCCTATCACGTCGCCGTGGTAAAGGGCACCGATGTCGATCAGCCGCGCAATCTCGCCAAGTCGGTGACGGTCGAATAGGGCCGCCACCACGTGCGCCCGCAGGCGCCCCCGCTTAACCATTTTGCCGTGGCGATTTCCCTCGGAACTTTACCGGAGGATAACCAATCGCGGTTAATCTGTGCGCGTGGCCAAGCAGCTTTCCTCCCCGCAACCGGCGCTTTCAGGCGAATTGCCGCTTTCTGACGTGCTCGGATTGACGCGCAATCCCGCGTTTGATCCCATGCGCCTGCGGGGGGACGAGCAGGCCGACCTGGTGCAGGCCAGCCGCAACCGGATGCTTGCCAACGCGCTGGTCGCCGCCTTTGCCGCCGCGATCTTTGCGCCGCTGATCGGGCTTCTGATCGTCGGGCCGTGGGCGGCGGTGCTCACCTTCATGCTCTACCGGTCACGTCAGACCGACCTGATGCTGATCGACCCCGGTCACCGGATCGGCCCGGCCGCGCTCGAACGGGCGCAGAATCTCAACTCCCTCGCGCTTGCCGGGTGCTGGGTGGGGGCTCTGCTTGTCTTTCCCTGGCTGTCGGGCGGGGTGCAAAAACAGGCCCTGTTGCTGATCGCGCTTGCGCTGATGGTGTCATCCACCTTCGTCTTTTCCACCAGCCCGCTCAGCGTCCTAATCTATATCGGCGCGGTTGGTGCGGGAGCCAGCCTGTCGCTGGCCTTGGCGGGCGATTGGCAGGCGATGGGCGGCGCAATCCTGTGCACGATCGCCTGCCTTGTCGCCACCATCGAGGTGCGCACCACCTTCGTCAAAGCGCGGCTGGCCGAGGCTGCCGTGATCGAGAAGGATGCGGTTGTCTCGCTGCTGTTGCGCGAGTTCGAGGAAAACGAGGCCGATTGGCTGTGGGAAGTGGACCCGGCACGCCGCCTGCGTTCGGTGTCCCCCCGCTTTGCCTTCGCGCTCGGCCGGGTGCAGGACGATATCGAGGGTAAGCCGCTGCTCGAAATGATCGCGGGCAGCCTGTGGTCCAGCGGGCAGTTCCCGGCCAGCCTTCACGATCTGGCCGAACGCCTGAAGAACCGCGAGAACTTCTCCAATATGCTGGTGCAGGTCTCGATCCTTGGCGAGGAACGCTGGTGGGAGCTTTCGGGCACCCCGATGCGCGACGAGCAGGGGCGCTTTACCGGTTTTCGCGGCGTCGGCTCCGATGTGACCGAACAGCGCAAGTCGTCCGAAAAGATCGCCTACCTTGCGCGCTACGATACCCTCACCCAGTTACCCAACCGCCTGCAACTGACCGAGGCGCTGGGCGAGGCGCTGCGCTATGCCGCGCAGTGGCGCACGCGCTGCGCGCTGCTGATGGTGGATCTCGACCGGTTCAAGGCAGTCAATGATTCGCTCGGGCACATGACCGGCGACAAGCTGCTGGCGCAGGTGTCGGCACGGCTGCAATCGCTGATGGGCGAGAACCAGATGGTCGGGCGCCTGGGGGGTGACGAATTCGCGATCGTGGTGCGCGAAGCCAGTTCGTCCGGCGCGGTGAGCGATCTGGCGCACAAGGTGATTCATCGCCTTTCGGAACCCTATCAGGTCGATCACCACACACTTTATGTCGGCGCCAGCGTCGGGTCTGCCGAAGGCCCGCGCGATGGCAACAGCGTCGAAGAGATGATGCGCAACGCCGACCTTGCCCTCTACCGCGCCAAGGATAATGGCGGGGGAGAGCATTGCCGCTTTGAACCGGCGCTCCATGCCTCGGCCGAGGAACGGCGCCAGCTTGAGGCTTCCTTGCGCAAGGCGCTGGGCCGTGACGAGATGATGCTGCATTATCAGCCGGTGGTTGATGCCCACAGCGAAAGCGTGGTCAGCTTCGAGGCGCTGATCCGCTGGAACAGCGCCGAACACGGCTTTGTCAGCCCCGGCAAGTTCATCCCGCTGGCCGAAGACACCCGCCTGATCGTGCCGATCGGCCAATGGGTGATGCGCAAGGCCTGCGAGGAGGCGCGCCATTGGCCCGAACACGTCAAGGTCAACGTCAACGTCTCGCCCGAACAGCTGCTTGAACCGGGTTTCCATGACGAGGTGGTGCAGGCGCTTGCGGCCACGGGCCTGCGCCCGGAACGGCTGGAGATCGAAGTGACCGAAAGCATCTTCCTGCGCGATGCGAGCATTGCCCGCAATGCGCTGGAACAGGTGATGGCGCTCGGCTGTTCGGTGGCGCTTGACGATTTCGGGACGGGTTATTCCTCGCTCGGCTACCTGAGGAAGCTCAAGTTCTCGACCATCAAGGTCGATCGCACCTTTGTGCAGGGCGCCGCGCAGGACAGCGCCGAAAGCCTTGCGATCATCAATGCGGTGGTGGCGATGGCCAAGAGCCTGAAGATGACCACCACGGCCGAAGGCGTTGAAACAGCAGAGGAGGCCGAGCTGATCCGCCGTCTCGGCTGCGACAAGATCCAGGGGTACTATTTTGGCCGCCCGATGACCGCCAAGGATGCCCGCAGCCTGTTCGGCGTGATCCGCGAACGCCGCGCCTGAACCTGGCGGGTCGCCGCGTCAGGCGCCTAATTCAGGCGCCCGGGTCAGGCAGTGGCGAAGCTTGCCAGCACGCTCTCGAACAGCCGCCGACCATCCGCACCGCCCAGTGATGCGTGGGCGGCAGGCTCGATCGCGCGTTCCGGGTGCGGCATCATGCCGAGCACGCGGCCATTGGCGCTCAGCACCCCGGCAATATCGCGCGCCGAGCCATTGACCGGCTCGCCATAACGGAACGCGACGCGGCCTTCGCCTTCGAGGCGGTCCAGCGTTTCGGCATCGGCGTAATAATTGCCATCATGATGCGCGACGGGAATGCGGATCGTCTCGCCCGCGGCATAGGCTGCGGTGAAGGGCGACGCGGCGTTCTCCACAGTGAGTGCGGCGGTGCGGCACACGAAGCGTTGCCCCGCATTGCGCAGCAGCGCGCCCGGCAGAAGCCGCGCTTCCGTCAGCACCTGAAAGCCGTTGCACACGCCCAGCACCGGCACACCGCGCTCCGCCGCAGCGATGACCGCGCGCATGATCCGGCTGGTGGCCGCCATCGCGCCCGAACGCAGATAATCGCCGTAAGAAAAGCCGCCGGGCAGGGCGATCAGGTCAAGCCGGTCGGGAAGCTCGGCATCGCCGTGCCACACCCGGATAGCCGGCGTGCCCGAGACCGCTTCCAGACCCGTGGCCATGTCCCGGTCGCAGTTGGAACCCGGGAAGGTGATGACTGCTGCCCGGAATGCCATCAGCCCGCGCCTTCAATCGTGAAGCTTTCGATCACCGTGTTGGCGAGCAGCTTTTCGCACATCTGGCGGATGCTTGCTTCACCGGTGCCGTCAGCCAGATCGAGCTCGATCAGCCGGCCGATGCGGACATCGGCAACGCCTTCGAAGCCCATGCCTTCAAGTGCGTGGTGCACAGCGCGGCCCTGGGGATCGAGCACGCCGGGCTTCAATCTGACGAGGACGCGCACTTGCATGGCCTGATGCTCCATTCTTCCGGTGGCCCGCTGCCGAGCCGCTTTTTCGCGCCGCCGCTATAGCGTCCCGCAGCGCAGGCGCAATCACGCTGATGCCGCTTCTGCACGGCGCAGGATGTCATGCGCGGGTCATAATGCGGTCACAGGCGGTTGCCGATTGTAACCCAGTTGCCACAAGAATGCGGAGATTTGCAGAAAACGCACGCCCTTGCGCAGGTTTCGCTGCCGGAAACCTCGCGCGAATCGCCCGAAAGTGCCAACGGCCGGCGCGAAACGGCCGCGTTCCAGCCAGAACGCAGGGCCAGAACACAGGGGTATTGCCGATGTCTCACCGCTTCTCCGCATTTCGTGCCGCATGGGCCGGTTCCACCGCGCTCGCCGCTGCCGCCTTCGGCTTTGCCGCCCCTGCCGCTGCGCAGGACGATGCGGCCGCAAGCGAGGCCGATGGCCAGCTTGCCACCATCATCGTGACCGCCAACCGCCGGGCGGAAAACCTTCAGGACGTCGCCGTTTCGGCCGATATCCTTGATCAGGAGCGTGTGTCCGCAATCTTCAGCGGCGCGGGCGATATCACCGCGCTGGCCGGCACCGCGCCCGGCCTCAATGTCGAAAGCTCGAATGGCCGGGTCGCCCCGCGCTTCTACATTCGCGGGCTCGGCAACACCGATTTCGACCTTGCCGCTTCGCAGCCGGTCTCGGTCATTCTTGATGACGTGGTGATGGAAAACGTCACCCTCAAGAGCTTCCCCATATTCGATGTCCAGCGCGTCGAAGTGCTGCGCGGGCCGCAGGGCACGCTGTTTGGCCGCAACACCCCGGCCGGCATGGTCAAGGTCGATTCGATCAAGCCCAGCCACGATACCTCGGTCGCCGCTTCGCTGTCCTTTGCCAGCCTCGACACGATTTCGATGAACGGCGCGGTCGGCGGCTCGATCGCCAAGGACGTGCTGGCCTTCCGTGCCTCGGCCCAGCTCCAGAAGCGCGGCGAGTGGATCGATAACGGCTTCACCAATCGCCAGAACGTTCTCGGCGGCTTTGCCGACATCGCCATGCGCGGGCAATTGCTGTTCACCCCGACCGAGCGGGCGAGCATCCTTGCGGCGGTCAATTACCGCGACCTCGATGGTTCCTCGACCTTCTTCCGCGCCAACGTGCTGAGCCGCGGCAGCAACAAGCTCAACGCCAATTATGATCGCAACACGGTGTTCTATGACGCCGGCGGCGGCAATCAGGCCGATTACAACCAGTTCGGCGCAACGCTGACCGCGTCCTACGAATTCGACGGCGCAACGCTGACTTCGATCACCAGCCACTGGACCAGCGAAGGCTCCAGCCGCGGCGATATTGATGGCGGCAACATGGTTACTGGCCCGGGCTTCATCCCGTTCCCGTCGGACACGCAGGATTCGCTCGATCTTGAACAGACCACGCAGGAAGTGCGCCTCGCCTCGACGGGTGACGGCCCGCTCGGCTGGCAGGTCGGCGGCTTCTATTTCAGCAGCGACTTCGATGTGCGCACTGTCGGCTTCAGCTTCCCGCCGCCGGTCACCGTCAACCACACCAACGAAGCCTGGGCGCTGTTCGGCCAGCTTTCGTACCAGCTGACCGACACCCTGCGCGCCACCGGCGGCATCCGCTACACCGACGACCAGAAGGACTTCTTCGTACGTTCGGGCGCCGCGGCCCAGCCGCGCAGCGTGGGCGACAAGAATGTTGACTGGGATCTCAGCCTGTTCGCGGATGTCTCGGATGATGCGAGCGTCTATGCCAAGATCGCCAACTCGTTCCGCGGGCCGACCATTCAGGGCCGCGACGTGGCCTTCTTCAGCGCGCCTTCGGTCGCCCAGTCGGAGAACATCACCTCCTACGAAGTCGGCTTCAAAAGCGAGCTGGCCGATCGCCGCGTGCGGTTGAACGGTGCGGTCTATTACTACACCGTCAGCGATCCGCAGTTCACCGCGGTGGGCGGCGCTGCCAACCTCGTGCAGCTCGTCAATGCCAACAAGGGCGAGGCCTACGGGGTCGAGTTCGACGGCGCGTTCCAGATTTCGTCGCAGTTCCTCGTCACGCTCGGCGTGGCCTATAACAGCACCGAGATCCAGGACGCCAACCTTGCAGTCGGCATCTGCGCGCAGTGCACCGTGACCGACCCGACCCGCGTGATCGCCGGCAACCGCCGCGCCTTCATCGATGGCAATCCCTTCCCCAACGCGCCGGAATGGAGCGGTGACTTCACCGCCCGCTACAGCGTACCGGTGGGCAATTCGGGCGAGTTCTTCATCTTCACCGACTGGACCTTCCTCGGCGAGACCAACTTCCTGCTCTATGAAAGCGCCGAATTCAACGCCGGCAGCCGGATCGAGGGCGGCCTGAAGGTCGGCTATTCGGGTGATGACGGCCAGTGGGAAGTCGCTGCGTTTGCGCGCAATATCACCGACGAGGATAACATCCTCGGCGTGGTCGACTTCAACAACAACACCGCTTTCGTCAACGATCCGCGCGTGATCGGGGCGATGATCAGCGTCAAGTACTAAGGGAGGGCCTTCCTTCGGGAAGGTGAACCAAAGGGGAAAGCCGGCAGGGGGCGACCTGCCGGCTTTTTCGTTGCCTATTGCTTGGGACTGGCTTCGGGCAGCACCACGAAGGCGACTGCACCATCTGGCGTAAGATATTTGAGCGCCGCCTGATGGATGTCCTCGGGCGTGATCGCGCTCATGATCGCAGGGGCGGCAAGGAAGCGGTCGATCCGGTCAGGCTCTGACTGCGCGCGCGCCGAAAGCGCCAGCCAGCCGCCCAGATCCTTCAGCGCATTGCCATATTCCTCCAGCCACGGCTTGCGCGCACGCTCGATCACATCGGCATCGAGCGGGGCGGCGCGCAGGTCGGCAATCAGCTTGTCCACCGCGGTGCGGGTGGCATCGCGCTTGTCCGCCGCGACCGAGGCTGAAATCGCAAATGTGCCATAGCCGGGATAGGTATGGCTGGTGTTCGATCCGGCGGACGGCGAATAGGCCTGCCCCAATTCCTCGCGCAGGCGGTCGGTCAGTTCCAGCCTGACGATACGGGCCAGCAGGTCGAGCCGCTGGTCTTCGGTCTGGTCACTGTCATCGGTGGTCGGCCAGATCCATTGCAGCAGCGCCTGATCGGGTTCGCCCTTGTGAGTAATGCGATGTTCGCCGCGGGCGGCGGTGAAGCTGCGGGTGCGATTGTCCGCGCGCGGGTTAAAGGCTTCTTCGCGCGGCGGCAGCGCGCCCAGCGTGGCAGCGACAGCGGCGATGGCGGCGTCTTCATCAAGATCGCCGGTCAGCGCGATCTCGATTGCGCCGCGTGCCAGCCGGTCACCCATGGTGGCCTTGAGCCGGGCGTAATCGAGCGCGAAGTAGGCCTCGCGCGGTTGCAGGCTGAAGCGGGGATCATTGTCCGAAAGGATTGCGCCGCTCGCCGCCGAAAGCGCGCGGCCGGGGGTGGAATCCAGCGTGTCGAAGAAGTTGTCGATGTTCTTGCGGAACCGCTCCACGCCTTCCGGGCGGTAGCCGGGATCGGTCAGGGTGGCGGCCAGCACCTGCAATTGCAGCGCCAGATCGCGCGGAGTGGTGGTGGCCGAGGCGGTAAAGGCATCCGCGTCGCTATCCAGTTCAAAGCTGACGCTGCGCCCGGCCAGCACGCTCGCCAGTTCGTCCTGACTGTGCTTGCCAAGCCCGCCTGCGGCAAGCGATCCGGCCAGCGCGACGGCAAGCGGCGCCTCGCTCGTATTCATCAGTTCCCCGCCATCAACCGCCAGCGCGAAAGCGATGCGGTCCTTGCGCACATCGGTTTTCTTGAGTGTCAGCCGCACACCATTGGCAAAGCGGATCTGGCGCAGGCCGAGGCGTGGTTCGGCCGTGTCGGAAACCACCGTTCCGGCCGGGCCGAAATCGCTATAGGCAAAGGCGAGCGGCCCGTTATCGACCTGCGCGGCGATTGCGAGCGCCATGCCATCGGTGAAGGCGGCGCGCAGGGCTGCCTCGCCGCCTGCGGGCGCTTGGCGGCCTTCGAAGCGGATCAGCGGATCGGTGAGGGGGGCAGCATCGGCGCGCACCGCCTGCCACACGGCCTCAGGCGTGATCGCGGGGGCGAGGCGTTCGAATTCGGCGAGCTGCCATTCGGGCGTCACCGGAACGCGTTCATCGCTGGCGAGCGCCAGCGCCGCGCTCACGAACACGGCATTGCTGCGGGTATCGGCCGATTTGACCGCGTTCTCCAGCGCGGTGCGCAGATTGGCGAGCTGTTCGTCCAGTTCGGCGCGGGTGAAGCCGTAGGTGAGCGCCTGATTGACCTCGCGGATCGCCGCGGGCACGCCCTTTTGCCATTCGCCATCGGCGGTGCTGACGGAAAGGCTGGTTATGCGCGCTTCTTCGAACAGGTCGCCCGAGCCGAAGCTGGCGCCCTTGAACGGTGCATCTTCCCCGCGGGCAAGGCGGGCAAGGCGGCGATTGACCATGCCATAGCCGATGCCGCGCAATAGCTGACTGCGGCGGGCGGCGATGGTGTCGGGCTCGTCGCGCCACGGGGCAAGCTGCGTGATGGTCACGCCTTCGGCCAGCGCCGGATCGACATGGATATCGGTGAGGCCCCTTGCGGCGGTGTCAACCGGGCCAGCCTCGGGCTCGGCCGGGGCCGGGCCGGCGGGAGTCCAATCGGCAAAACGGGCGCGGATCGCGGCTTCGACCACTTCCACCGGGTAATCGCCGACCACCACCAGCACGGTGTTGGCTGGGCGATAGGTGCGTTCATACAGCCCGCGGATGGTTTGCGCGTTCGCGGCCTCCAGCGTTTCCAGCGTCCCGATCGGCAGGCGATGGCCATAGCGGGCTTGCGGCGCGAGGAAGGCGACGTTGTCCTCGTAATTGCGCAGGCCGAAGCCTGCCCGGTCACGCCGCTCGGCAAGGATCACCCCGCGTTCGCGCGCCACGGCTTCCTGCGAGATGGTGAGCTCGCTCGCCGTTTCGCGCATCAGCATCAGCGCCGTGCCCAGCAGCGCTTCATCATTGCGCGGCAGGTTGAGCATATAGGTGATCGCCTCGTATCCGGTCGAGGCATTGGTGTCCGCGCCAAAGGCCAGCCCCTCGCGTTCGAGCAGCTTGATCATCTCGCCTTCGGGGATGCCCTTGGACCCGTTGAAGGCCATGTGTTCAAGGAAGTGCGACAGGCCGCGTTCGGTATCGGTTTCCTCCAGCGCGCCGGAGTTGATCCGCATCCGCACCAGCGCCGTGCCCGCCGGAGTAGCATTGCGGCGGATGACATAGCGCATGCCGTTGGGAAGCTGGCCGAAGGTGAAGCCGGGATCGACCGGAAGATCGCTGTCCTCGAAGGCCCAGACGGGGGCGGGGGTTGCCGCAGCCTCGGTCACCCGGGTGGCGGGCGCATCCTGCGCGGCGAGCGCGGTGGTGAAGGCGAGCGGCGACAGCGCCAGCAGCAGGCTGGCAGCAAGGGGGAAATTCCGCATGGATTTCAGAAGCCTCTCGGATCGGATAAAACCCGACCGAGACTAGCGCAAGAAACCGGCCTGTCAGCCTATTTCTTGGCGGCGCTTACTTCTTGAGAGGCGGCGGGCCGCGCAGGCGCGAACGGGCGTGCGACAGGTCGAACACCTCACCCGGGCCATTGTCTTCCTCGTTGAGGAGGCCCAGCCGGCGGGCCACTTCGCGGTAGGCTTCTTCCTCACCGCCCAGATCGCGGCGGAAGCGGTCCTTGTCGAGCTTTTCGCCCGTCGCCATGTCCCACAGGCGGCAACCATCGGGGCTGATCTCGTCAGCAAGGATCACGCGGCTGTAATCGCCATCGTAAAGCCGCCCGAACTCGAGCTTGAAATCGACCAGGCGGATGTCGATCGCGGCGAACATCCCGCACAGGAAATCGTTGATGCGGATCGCCATCGAGGAAATGTCGTGCATCTCCTCGTTCGAGGCCCAGTTGAAGCAGGCGATGTGTTCTTCAGCGACCAGCGGATCGCCCAGTGCATCGTCCTTGTAGTAATATTCGATCAGGGTGTGGGGCAGCGGCTCGCCTTCAGGGATGCCGAGGCGCTTGCTGATCGATCCGGCCGCGACGTTGCGCAGCACCACTTCCAAGGGGATGATATCGACCTGCCGGATCAACTGCTCGCGCATGTTGAGGCGGCGGATGAAGTGGGTGGGGATGCCGATATGGGCAAGGCGGGTGAAGACGTGTTCGCTGATGCGATTATTGATCACGCCCTTGCCGTTGATGGTGCCCTTTTTCTCCGCGTTGAAGGCGGTCGCATCATCCTTGAAATACTGGATCAGCGTGCCGGGTTCGGGACCCTCGTAGAGGATCTTGGCCTTGCCTTCGTAGATCTTGGTGCGGCGGGACATCAACAGTTTCCCTTTCCAGCGAATGGTGCCCGGGGGCGGATTTGAACCACCGACACGCGGATTTTCAATCCGCTGCTCTACCCCTGAGCTACCCGGGCATTCGCTGCGAGCGACGGAGAAAAGCCATTCGGCTACCCCGGCGAGCAAATGAGAGCGCGCCTATGGCGAAGGGCGTGAAGCTTGGCAAGGGGGTTTTGTCCACAGCATCGCAGGAATATTGCGGGCGCGGCTAGTCCTGATCGCGCCAATCCTCGCGCGATAGCTCCTCGGGGTCTGCCGCAGGGCCGGGGACAGCGTAGGAATCGGAGAACCAGCGCGCCAGATCGCGGTCACGGCAACGCTCTGAGCAAAAAGGGTGATGCTCGGGATGACGCGGCTTGCGGCAGATCGGGCAGGGCTTCGAAGACATGGTCATACAGCCAGAAGCTGGGCATTGCCCGCTTCGATGGCAAGGGCCGGATCGGCGATGATCCGCACCTCGCGCCCTGTTCGCCGCGCCAGTTCTTCCAGCCACGCCGGTTTGAGCTTGGCCTTTAGCGCAGGATGGACCCGCAATTCGAGCGCGCGCCCCGTTCCCTCGTCCGCCGCCAGCTCCGCCCGGCGTAAGGCCATGCGCGCAGCCATCCCGAGGCGGTGAGCCGCGAATCGGTGCAGCAGCGAGGGGCCGGTGAGCCGCGCGACCAGCTGCACAAAGCCGAAGCCGTTCATCGCGGTGCGTTCATGCGGCCAGTGCGCCAGCGCCGCGTCCAGCGCCCCATCCACCGCGCGGCGATCATCCTTGGTGGCAAGGGTGGGAAAGTCGATGCCGATATTCCCGCCCAGATCGAACCACACCAACGCGCGTGCGATGGCCGGAACAGCGGCGAGCGCGACGTCACGCGGCGCGCCGACCCCGTCGATGTCGATCACGGTCATCGCGGGCGTGACGCTGACGAGAATCGCGCCGCCCGGAAAGTCGAGACTGGCGCAAGAAGCAGCGTGCCACACATCCTCCCACAGGCCCGCAGGCAAGCGCCGGACCGTGCGGCCTGCGGGGAAGGAGGGGGCGGGCAGCCCCGCATCAGCCGCTGCCACACGCGCCTGCGCCCGCTTCAACCGCCCGCGCTCGGCAAGGGCCGCGCGGGTGATGACGAGATCGATGCTCTGGCCCTCGGTGATGTGCGGAGGCAGGTGATCGACCAGCGCCTCGGTGCCATTATCAAGCATCGCAACCCCCCGGCGCGTGCCCTTGAGCTTGGCGGCGAGCTTGCCGGTAACCTGCACGCCCGCGGCCAGTTCACCCGGCCACAACAGTTTGGCCGCCAGCACCCGCTCGCCTTCGATCAGCAAGGCACGCGTTTCCGCGATGCCTTCCTCGATCAGCCACGCGGCTTCAGGACTAGGCAATCGGGAAACCCGCTGCCTTCAAAAGCGCCCGCGTGTGATAGAGCGGCAGGCCCATCACGCCCGAATGGCTGCCCCTGATCCAGGCAATCAGACCCTCGGCCGCGCCCTGGATGGCATAGCCGCCCGCCTTGCCCTGCCATTCGCCGCCCGCGAGATAGGCCGCGATTTCCTCCGCCGACAGACGTTTGAAGCACACCACAGTCTCGTCCAGCCGTTCGCGCAAAGTGCCGTCGGGCGCGCGCAGGACGACGCTGGAGAGCACCTGATGGCGCCGCCCGCTCATCAGTTCGAGGCAGGCCCGCGCTTCGGATTCGGTTTCGGTCTTGGGCAGGATGCGGCGGCCCACCGCCACCACGGTATCGCCCGCCAGCACAAAGCCGGGCGAGTCCACGCCGAGCGCCTTTTCGCGGCCCATGCGCAGGGCATAGGCGCGCGGAAGCTCGGTTTTGCCGGGCGTCTCGTCGATGTCGGCAGGGGTGACAGCATCGGGCGCAAGGCCCAGCCGGCTGAGCAATTCGCGCCGCCGGGGGGAGGCCGAAGCCAGCGTGAGATGAGGCGCGCCCATCAGGGCCGCAGGCAATTACTGCGGGCCGGGGCCGCCGCGACCCGGCATGAAGCGATAGGTGATGCGCGCCTTGGTGAGGTCATAGGGGGTCAGCTCGCACAGCACTTCGTCGCCCACCAGCACCCGGATGCGGTTCTTGCGCATCTTGCCTGCCGTGTGGCCGAGCACTTCATGGCCGTTTTCAAGCTCCACCCGGAACATCGCATTGGGCAGCAACTCAACCACGCGCCCGCGCATTTCGAGGAGTTCTTCCTTGGCCATGAAATTCCTTTATCCGTTTTGCGGCGCACAATACGCCCGTCGATGTGGGCCTGCGCTTTAGCGATGCGGGAACCAAAAGGGAAGGCTCGTGCGTTAGAGGCATGATCGGCGACAAAATGCGCCGGCCGGGACGGGGGCGCAAAGCGCATCTCCGCCCCTGCCGTGTGCGTTATCCGGCGCCTGCAGCGAGCGGTAATAGCCGCCCTGACGACCATGTTTGCAACCGAAGGGACATAATGAACCTCTCCCCGCTTTTCCGCGCCGCCCTGCGCGCCGGTACCTGTGCCTTCGCCATGGGGGTCGCCCTGCCGCTTGCTGCCGGTGTCACCGACACGGCGACCGTGACCGCGACTTCGACTGTTGCTCAGCCGCAGACCGAAGCACCCGTCCAGCCCGCCGAGGAAGAACCGGAAAGCGCCAGCGATACAGGCGTGGTCGGCAACGAGATCATCGTGCGCTCGGGCCGGATCAAGGGCCAGTTGTTCGTGGAACAGGCGCCGCTGCTCCAGCTCGATGAAACCGCGATCGCGGCCGAGGGCGTGACCTCGATCACCGATCTCATCGCCCAGATCAGCGCGCGCACCGGCTCTGCGCGCGGGCGCGGCGGCGGCGGGCCGGTGATTCTGGTCAACGGCATCCGCATCGGGTCTTTCCGCGAATTCGCCAATTACCCGCCCGAAGCCCTCGCACGCGTCGAGGTGTTCCCCGAAGAAGTCGCCCAGCGTTTCGGCTTTCCGCCTGATCGCCGGGTGATCAACCTGATCCTCAAGGACAATTATTCCAACCGTCAGGTCGATCTGGAATTCGAGGCGCCTTCGCGCGGGGGCTACAGCCGCAACGAACAGCAGGTCGGCATCCTCAAGATCGCCAATGGCGGACGGATCAACGCCAATATCCAGGTCGAAGATTCCAACATCCTGACCGAGGCGGAGCGCGATGTGCCGCAGACGCCGGGTTCGGTCTCGGCAGTGCCCGGCGATCCGGCGCAGGCCGAATTCCGCAGCCTTCTGGCCGATACCTTCGGGGTGGATGCCAATGTGTCATGGGCCAAGGCCTTCATCGGCAGCGGCACGTCTGTCAGCGCCAACCTCAATTATGCGCGCAATGAAGCCCGCAGCCTTGATGGCCTCAACACGGTGGTGCTGACCAGCCCCGCCAATGCGAGCGCGCTGCGCACCTTCGGGGGGGACACCCCGCTGGCGCGGCGCACCTCTTCCGATACGGTCTCGACCGCAGGTTCGATCACCAAGCCGGTGAACGCCTTCCGCCTGACCACCACCTTCGATGCCTCCTTCGCCGAAAGCGAGACGGAGATTGACCGGCGGCTGTCATCCGCGCAGCTTCAGGTGTTCCGCAACGCGGCGGCGGCCGGCACGCTGGCGATCACCGGGCCGCTGCCAAGCGATACTGCCAACGGCTTCGACACCGCGCGCAGCCGCAACATCTTTGCCAGCACGCTGACCACGCTTGAAGGGGGCCTTGCCGAATTGCCCGCGGGCGAGGTGCGCGCAACTTTTGATATGGGCCTGAACTGGCAGCGCATCGAAAGCTCCGACACACGTTCGGCCACGGATGCGGCGCTGACCCGGCGCAACCTTTCGACCGGCGCGAACCTTGTGGTGCCGCTGACCAGCAGCCGCGACGAGTTTCTTGGCGCGCTGGGCGACTTCACGCTCAACCTTCAGGCTGGGGTGGAAGACCTCAGCGATTTCGGTGTGCTGGGCGATTGGAACGCAGGGGTGACCTGGAAGCCGGTCGCCGGGCTCGACCTGTCGGCGACCTATATCTGGCGCGAAGTCGCGCCGGGGCTTGGCGCGCTGGGCAATCCGCAGATCGTCAATCTCAACGTGCCGGTGTTCGATTTCGTCCGCGGCGAGACGGTGCTGGCTGAAGTGCTGACCGGCGGCAACCCGAACCTGCCGGCCGAAACCCAGCGCGACTGGAAGTTCTCGGCCAACTGGGAGCTGCCCTTCTGGGAGAATTCGCGGCTTCAGGTTGATTATATCCGCAACCGTTCGGACAATGTGGTGGGCGGTTTCCCGCAGATCACCGCCGCGACAGAGGCAGCCTTCCCCGGCCGGGTGACGCGCGATGCGGGTGGCCGCGTGGTGCGGGTTGACCGGCGCGCGGTGAGCTTTGCCGAAACGCGCGCTGACCGGTTGCAGTTCACGCTTTCGACCAATGGCAGCATCGGCGCGCCTGCGGGCGGCGGCTTTGGCGGCCCGGGCGGCGGTTTTGGCGGCGGCGGTGGCCGTCCCGGCGGCGGCCCACCGGCTGCGGCTGCGCCCCAGCAGCCAGCGCCCCCCACCACAGGCCCGGCACCTGCGGCTCCGCAGGCAGGCGCAGGGGGGCGGCCTTCAGGCGGCTTCGGCGGCGGCTTTGGTGCAGGTGGACCGCCTTCGCCCGAACAGGTTCAGCAGTTCATGGCCTTCCGCACGCGGCTATGCGCCGATGACGGGCAAGCCTTCCTCGAAAAGCTGGTCGCCGCGATCGATAGCGGCGCGGATATCTCGGCCGAGTTTCCCGGGATTGACCCGGCCCGCCTTGCGCCGATGCTCTCGCGGCTGCGCGGGGCGGACGGCAAGGTGGACCCGGCGCGGCTTGCGACGTTCCGCACCCGGATCTGTGCGATTGACCCGGCGATGATGGGCGGCGCTCCCGCTGGCGGCGCACCGGGCGCACCGGGCGCACCGGGCGCACCGGCTCAGGGGATGCCGCCGCAGATTGCCGCCTTCCGTGACCGCGCCTGCGGGCCCGATGGCGATGCCGCGATCCGCGCGTTGATCGCCAAGATCGACGCCGGACAGGATGTCTCGGCTGAACTGCCGGGGATTGATCCTGCCTTCATCAAGATGGCGCTCGACCGGTCACGCCTGCCCGATGGCACGCTGCCGCCCGAGGCGATCACCCGCTTCAAGGACCGTTTCTGCGCGGCAACCCCGCCTGCGGCTGCGGGCGGCGCTCCGGCGGGCGCGGGGGCACCGGCGGGCGGCCCTCCTGCGGGCGGCCCGGCGTTCAACCCGCTTGCGGGCGGACGCCAGATGCAGGGCTGGCGTTACTTCGCCAACCTCACCCACACGATCGAGCTTGCCAACGAGATCCTGATCGCGCCCGGCTTTGCCCCGCTCGACCAGCTTGACGGGCAGGCGACCGGCGCCTTCGGCCAGCCGCGCCACTCCAGCCGCCTTGAAGCGGGCCTGTTCGGCAAGGGCATGGGCTTCCGCCTGTCAGGCATCTACACCGGCGAGACCCGGCTTGATGGCACGGTGGGCACCAGCGACCTGTTCTTCGATGACATCGTCACCTTCAACCTGCGCATCTTCGCCAATGTCGGCGAGATCGCGGGCAAGAACGAAGGCTTCCTCAAGGACTTCCGTGTGAGCCTTGTTGCCGACAACATGTTCGACGCGCAGCGCAAGGTGCGCGACGGGGCAGGCAACACGCCGATCAACTACAACCCCTTCGTGATCGATCCGCTGGGGCTTTACCTGGGGATTGACCTGAGAAAGCTGTTCTGACCTTCTCCCCCCTCCCCAAGGGGAGGGGAGCGGTCGGCCAACGCCTCGGCGCGCCTCATGTGGCGGCCTCGGCCAAAGCCTCGGCGGCGGCATGGCCGCTCGCCCAGGCCCATTGGAAGTTGTAGCCGCCGAGCCAGCCGGTCACGTCCACCGCCTCGCCGATGGCGTAGAGGCCGGGCACCTTGGCTGCCTCCATCGTCCGGCTGGACAGTTCCGCGGTGGCAATGCCGCCTGCGGTCACCTCGGCCTTGGCATAGCCTTCCGTTCCGTTGGGAGCGAAGCGCCAGTCGGCCAGCCTGCCTTGTGCGGCGCGCAGGTCCTTGTCCGCGCAATTCCCGAGCTCGCGTTCAAGGCCCAACCGGTCCGCCAGCGCATCGGCGAGGCGCGCGGGCAGACGTTCGCGCAGCAGGGTGCGCAGATGCGTGCGGGGGCGGTCGCGCTTGGCCTCCAGCAGCCAGTCACTCGCCGCATCGGGCAGGAAGGTGATGCCGACCGGCTCGCCATGCCGCCAGTAACTTGAAACTTGCAGGATCGCCGGGCCGGAGAGGCCTTTGTGGGTGAAAAGCGCAGCCTCGGCGAATTCGCTCTTGCCGGCGCGGGCCAGCACCGGCGCGGCGACGCCTGAAAGCTCGCGGAACAAGGCATCCTCGCCCCCCAGCGTCAGCGGCACGAGGGCAGGGCGCGGCTCCACCACCTTCAGCCCGAATTGCCGCGCCAGCTTATAGGCAAAATCGCTCGCGCCCATCTTGGGGATCGAAGGCCCGCCGGTGGCGATCACCAGCGCGGGCGCGCTCCAGGTGCGGCCATCGGCGGCGGTGACGGTGAAGGCGCCGTCGCCCCCCCGCGCCGCGCCCGTTACCTCCACGCCGCAGGTCAGGTCCACCCGGTCCGGCGGACATTCGTCCAGCAACATATCGACGATCTGGCGCGCCGAACCATCGCAGAACAATTGCCCCAGCGTCTTTTCGTGCCATGCGATACCGTACCGCTCGACCAGCGCGATGAAATCGGCCGGCGTATATCGCGCCAGCGCGCTCTTGGCGAAATGGGGGTTGGCGCTGAGGTAATTGCCCGGCTCTGCGCCCAGATTGGTGAAGTTGCAGCGCCCCCCGCCCGAAATCAGGATCTTCTTGCCCGGCGCATCGGCCTTTTCCAGCAGCGCCGCGCGCAAGCCGCGCTGCCCGGCCTGTCCGGCACAATAAAGCCCGGCCGCGCCCGCGCCGAGGATGATGACGTCATACTGATCCATTGAGGCGCGGATAGGCGTGCTTGCGGCAATTGCCAATCGCCCCCTGTCGTCCCTATCTGCACCCCATGGCCCGAACCCCCGCCGGCACCCCCAATGACCCCCGCGGTGCGGAACGCTTCAACGAGGAGCGCGCCGCCTATACCGTGTCCAGCGCCCAGCCCGATCTGGAAGGCGGCCTTCAGGCAATCCGCGAGACGGTGAAGGTGCTGAAGCCCGTTCCCGGCGTCTACCGGATGCTCGATGCCCGGGGCGAGGTGCTGTATGTGGGCAAGGCGCGCAGCCTGAAGGCGCGGGTGGCGAATTACACCCAGATTGTCGGCCTTTCGGGGCGGATCTTGCGCATGGTCAGCCAGACCCGCAGCATGGAGATCATCACCACCAATTCCGAGGCCGAGGCGCTGCTGCTGGAAGCGCAGCTGATCAAGCGGTTCCGCCCGCCGTTCAACGTGCTGCTGCGCGATGACAAGAGCTTCCCCTTCATCCTGCTGCGCGCCGATCACGCCTTCCCGCGCATCCAGAAGCATCGCGGCGCACGGCGGGCCAAGGGCAATTATTACGGGCCGTTTGCCAGCGCGGGCAGCGTCAACACGACGCTCAATGCGCTGCAAAAGCTGTTCCTGCTGCGGTCCTGCACCGATAGCTTCTTCAACAACCGTGACCGCCCGTGCCTGCTTTACCAGATCAAGCGGTGTTCCGCGCCGTGCGTGGGGCGGATCGACGAGAGCGGCTATGATGCGCTGGTGCGGCAGGCGAAGGATTTCCTGTCGGGCAAATCGGGCGCGGTGCAGGCCGATCTGGAGCGGCAGATGGCGCAGGCGGCGCAAAACCTCGATTTCGAGACAGCGGCGATGCTGCGTGACCGGCTGCGCGCGGCGACCTTCATTCAAGGGTCACAGGCGATCAATGCCGCCGGGCTGGGGGATGCGGACGTGTTTGCGCTGGCGGCCAGCAAGGGCCAGATGAGCGTGCAGTCCTTCTTCATCCGGGGCGGGCAGAACTGGGGCCACCGCGCGCTGTTCCCGCGCCACACGGCCGATGTGGACGAGGCGCAGGTGCTGGCCGATGTGATGCTGCAATTCTACGAGGAAGTGCCGCCGCCGCCGACCATTCTGGTCGACCGCGAACTGCCCGAGGCCGAGCTGATCGAAGCGGCGCTGTCCGAACTGGCCGGGCGCAAGGTGCGGCTATCGATCCCCGAACGCGGTGACCGGCGCAAGCTGATGGCACAGGCGCAGCGCAATGCGGTCGAGGCGCTGGAACGGCGGCTGGCCGAAACCGGCACCAAGGCGCGGCTCAACCGCGAGCTGGCCGAGTTTCTGGAAATGGACACCCCGCCGCAGCGGATCGAGGTCTATGACAACAGCCACATTCAGGGCACCAAGGCGGTCGGCGCGATGGTGGTGGCCGGGCCTGAGGGCTTCGAGAAGGGCCAGTATCGCAAATTCAACATCCGCGAGGCGCAATCGAACGATGACTTTGCGATGATGCGCGAAGTGATGGCGCGGCGGTTCCGCAACTTTGCCGAAGGGGAGGAAAACCCGGAGGCCAAGGCTGGAGGCCACGAAACCATCCTGCCCGATCTGATCCTGATCGATGGCGGCAAGGGCCAGCTATCCAGCGTGATGCGGGTGCTGGAAGACATCGGTATTGCCGACGATATTGCCGTGATCGGCGTTGCCAAGGGGCCGCACCACGGACGTGACGGGCGCGAGGTGTTCCACTTCCCCGACGGGCGCGAAAAGATGCTCCCCGCAGGATCGCCGTTGTTGTTCCATTTGCAGAACCTGCGCGATGAAGTGCACCGCTATGTCATCGGCGCGCACCGGGCCAAGCGGTCCAAGGCGATCACGGCGTCTCCGCTGGACGAGATTCCCGGCATCGGCCCGGCAAGGAAGCGCGCGCTGCTGCTGCATTTCGGGACCGCGTCAAAGGTGAGGGCGGCGGCGCTGGAAGACTTGCAACGCGCGCCCGGCGTCAGCGCCACGGTGGCGCGCAAGGTCTATGATTTTTACCACGCCGGCGGGTGATTGCTGGCGGTTCGGGCAGAAGTGCCAGACCGCGCTCCAGAGGCGGTTAGACCCGCGCCAGACCCCGGCTAGACCCCCTCCAGACCCCTCCCGGAGCGGCCTTGCCGGCGGGTTTCACGTGAAACATTGGCGGGGGCAGGCCATGTTGCGGCCCGCCCCCGTTCACGCCGTTTACTGCTGCCCGTCGAGCGCCTTGCTCACCAGCACATTGACCGAAACGCGGCGGTTCTGCGCGCGGCCGGCAGGGGTGGTGTTGTCGGCCGCCGGATCGGCGGTCGCCATGCCGGTCGGGGTCAGCATCCGGTAGGGCTTCCACTTGCACACCTGCTGCAAGTGATTGACCACGGCAGCCGCACGCTTTTCCGACAGGGTCTGGTTGAACTCCTGCGAACCGGTGATGTCGGTGTAGCCGAGCACCAGCATCAGCGAATTCTCGTTCGCGTTGGCGGTTTGCGCCGCAGCGCACAGTTCGTTCTTGGCGGCCGGAGTGAGCATCGCCTTGCCGGTATCGAAATAGACGTTGGTGGTGCTCTTGAGGTTGTACTTGTCGATATCGCCAAGGCGCCCGCGCAGCGCTTCGGTGGCGGCGGCGTTGGCCTGGATGGCGGCGCCCTGTTCGCCGAACTGCTGCTGGGTGCCGCCGCGGATCATCGCCGCGATCTGGCGATCATCGCTGGTGAAGCGGACTTCGCTCGCCACCAGTCCCTGACCATATTGCATGGTCTTCACGCTGACCGGCAGGCCGTTCATGAGCGCGCTTTGATCGAAGGTCTTGTTGCCGATCCCGAGGAACCCGCCGCGTGAGCGGATCTCGGTCTCGCTGTGAAGCGTCACCATCTGCACGGTGCCGTCATCGGCGGTGATCTGCAGGCGCGAGCCCTTGCGCGCCGAAATGATCCCGCTGACACGCGGGCCGGCTTCCATTTCTGCGAGCGGGGGGAGGGTGCCGTAAACGGTGGTCAGCACCTCGCCCTGTTCGCCGCTTGCGGGGGCGGGTGCCGAGGAGGTGGCCGGGTAAGTCTGTGCTGCCAAGCCCGATGCGGTTGCGGCGCCAGCGAGGGCGATCAGCGCAAAGCTGCGGGGAATGCGAAAGGTGGTTGTCACGGTGTCATGCTCCTGTGTTGTGGGCCCACGATCCCGGTTGGGCCCTTCAAGGTTTGTGCGCGACGTGTGGGTGTTGGCCTTTACCTTGCGCCCCGATGAACGTCCATGCCTCCACCCTGCCCGGAGCGGGCAATCGGGGCAAAGGACAAGACGAGCCGAGCCGGTGGCCCGCGCGCGGAAGGTTCGTCAGCGCGCTGCTTGCGCTGCAATCCAGCGATCGATCTTGGCTTCCAGCACGGTCAGCGGCAGGCCTCCGGTATCGAGCACCTGTTCATGGAAGGCGCGGATGTCGAACCGCTTGCCAAGCTTTGCCTCGGCCCGCTTGCGCAGCTCCTGGATCTTCAGCGCGCCGATCTTGTAGGCCAGCGCCTGACCCGGAATGGCAATGTAGCGATCGACTTCGGCGACCACATCGGTGCGGGTCATGCCGGAGTTGTCGAGCATATAGGCGATCGCCTGATCGCGGCTCCAGCCCTTGGTGTGGATACCGGTATCGACCACCAGCCGCATCGCCCGCAGCTGTTCGTCCTGCAAGGTGCCGTAGCGGTTCCACGGGTCCTTGAAGTAGCCCATCTCGTATCCGAGTGTCTCGGCATAGAGCGCCCAGCCTTCCACGAAGGCCGTGGTGCCGCCGAAGCGCATGAACGGCGGCAGCGCCTCGTTTTCCTGCGCGAGGCTGACCTGGAAGTGGTGCCCCGGCGCGCCTTCGTGGAGGTAGAGCGTCACGATCCCCGGCGTGAGGCGGCTCGGCAGGTCATAGGCGTTGAAATAGAATACGCCGGGCCGGGTGCCATCGGGCGTGCCGGATTCGTAGGAGCCGCCCGCCTCGAACTGTTCGGTCGCCGGATCATAGGGCCGGATTTCCAGCTTTGATGCCGGCAGGGTCGAGAAATAGGCGCCGATCTTGGCGTCGACTTCCTTGCCCACGCGGTAATAGGCCTGCGTCAGTTCCTCGCGGCTCTTGGGTTTGAACTTGGGATCGGTGCGCACGTAATCGAAGAACTGGTTCAGCGTGCCCTTGAAGCCCACTTCGCGCTTCAGCTGTTCCATATCCGCCTTGATTCGCGCGACTTCGGTCAGGCCCAGCTGGTGGATCGCATCGGGTTCGAGATCGAGCGTGGTCGATTCGCGTGCGAGGTAGGCGTAAAGCCTGTCACCCCCCTTCATCTGGGAAAGGCCGATGCTGTCGCGCGCGGCGGGCAGATATTCGTCCCGCAGGAAATCGCGAAGCTGCGCGGTGGCGGTGTAGATTTCGGCCGTCTTGGCGGCATAGGCCTTGGTCAGCCGCGCCTTGTCGTCTTCCGAAAAGCCTTCGGGGAAGGCTTTGACCGGCCCCATGAAGGGCGAATCTGCCAGCGGGGTATCAAGCTGAGTGCCAAGCTGGGTGACCATGATGCCCACGGTCAGCTTTGTCTCCAGCACTCCGCTTTCCATGCCTTGCCGGAACCGCCCGATCGCGCGGCCGAGATAGGCGATGTAATCATCGTGGCGCGCCAGATTGTCTTCGTAATGGGCGAGGGTGCGGAAGGGTGCCACCCCCTTGCCGCTGGCAAGGTTGGGGTAGGAATTGTGCATCCCGAAGAAGTGGTTGAGCGGGCGCACCGAGCCGAGCGCGCGCAATTCATCGCTCATGCCTTCAAGCGCGGTTTCCTGGGTGTAGCGGAACACGTCATAGGCCAGCTTGTCGGTCTGGGACAGCTTGGCACGGTCGATCCCGGCCAGCAGCGCAAGGTTGAGGCGGGTATCAGTGCGGTTCGCCAGAAACGCCGCATCGGTGAGCAGATCGCCCAGCCGGTCGGCCCGCTCGCCATCGCCGCGGTAAAGGCTGTTCATCGGGTTGAGCGCCAGCTCGCGCCGGTCGGCGTCCTCGAACAGGTTGAACAGCTTGTGATGCTCGGCCGCCTCAGGCGTCTGGGCGATGTCGGCGTGCGGCGTCTCCGCGCGCGCGAGTGCGGGCGGCGCAAAGCAGAGGATCGCGGCCGAAGCGGCAAGGGCGAAGCGGAGTGTCATGGCTGGTCCCGGGATAGAGTAAGCCCCCGCGCTAGGCCGCACGCCGCCAGCGCGCAACCACGCACATGGACGAGCCGCGCTGCCGCCTCGACCGGCGTCAGGCGGCGGCGAAGGCCTGTGCGCGGAACGCCGCATCCTTGCGCAGTTGATCATGCTCGACCCACACCGAATGGGTGCCCGAACAGATCTTGTGCGGCAGGGCGAGGCGGCAGACCGGGCCTTTGGCGATGTCCGAAGCGTCGAGGATCGCGCATTCGGAGGTGCCGGTGTTCTCGTCGATCAGGAAGGTGACGAGATAGCCTGAGTCTTCGCGCCCTACCGCTTCGCTGCTTGAGGGCGTTTTTTGTCCGCCTATCGCTTCGCTGCTTGAGGCGGGTTTCCTCGGGATCATCGGGCTTTCGCTGGCATAGACGCCTTCGGGCAGGCGGTAGACCTGTTCCTCGCCCGTAAGCGTATCGTGACGGACATAGCCGTTGAACAGGAACCAGCCGGGGCGGGTGGTGGTCGACCAGACGTAACGGCTTTTGTGCATGGCGAAGCGTGGGTTGATCATCCCGAATTCCACGATGCAATCGGATAAGCGCTCCTCGCGGGTCTCGCCGGTCTTGAGGTTGAACCGCCAGCGGTGCAGGCGCGACTGGAAGCTGTGTTCGTCCACATAGGCCATCATGTGGCTGTAACGGCCCATTTCCTCCAGCGGATCGGGCATGGGCTTAGCCTGATGATAGCCTTCGAGGATGACTTCATCCCCCTCTTCCCACGCATTGGTCCAGTGGAGCACATAGGTGGGCTCCGCCTCGAACCAGCGGATGTCTTCGGGCTGACCATGGCGCGGGATCAGGGCGAAGCGGGTCGGCACGCCGTCATGGATGCGCGCGGCGTGGATGTTGCGGCCTAGCAGCTCTTCGTCCCAGAACAGCGGCATATCGTTGAGGATCGACCAGTTCGGCGTGATCGCCATGTCATGCGGCAGGCGCGGGCCGGGCAGGCGGATGGGGACATGGTGCACCAATGTGCCGGTGCGGTCGACCACGCCATAATGCATGAAAGGGGCGTGCTTCGAATAGTTGAAAAACATCATCTCGCCCGTCCCCTCGTCGACCTTGGGGTGGGCGGAGATGCCGTCCAACGGCACCCACGGCGCCTTGCCGCGGCTGCCGAGTGTGACCGGATCGAGCATCCACGCCTCGCCGCATTGGTATAGCGTGGCGTAGGCCGTGCCGGCGTGGACGATGATGTCGGTGGAGCCGGTATCCTTCAGCCCCCCATGCGCGCCGAAACCGGGGCGTGAGGACGTGCCCCACGGGTCCATCAGCCCGCCCCACAGGCTGCGCCCCGCGATCTGCTCTGCCTCGAAGCAATGGGTGCGCACGAAGCGGTTGCGATAGCTCGCCTTGCCGCCGGAGATGTTGACCTGATGGATCATCGCATCGCCATCAAAGGGATGGTGGCGGCCCAGCGGCTGGTGCACCTGATTTTCGGTGTTGCGCAGGTAGATGCCATCGATGTCGGCAGGGATTGCGCCTTCGATCACCCGCAGCTCGGCCACATCCACTTCCTCATGGCACGGCGTCCAGGGCCCGGTGAGGTAGGGGTGGTTTGACGGTTCCAGCGAGGTCCTGACCGGCGGGTGGCGCGTGATCTGCATAAGTCTGTCTCCCTCGCGCCAGAATGAGCCTGCGCCTTGCCGCTGGCAAGATGCTATGCACGCCGCACGCTGCTGCTTCAAAATTGATCCGCGTCAAAGCCAGTCACGCCATTCGGGCCGATCATCCTCGTCATGAATGGGAGACACGCGATGAAATCGATCTTGCTGCACATTGACCACGATTCCGCGCTGCCGGCCCGGCTGCAAGTGGCGCTTGATTTGGCGCGGGCCAGCAACGGCCACATCACCTGCCTTCAGGCGGTGAATTACAACGTGTTCATGCCGGGGGACTTCTACGGATCGGCAATCGCTGCCGCGATGCCGGTGATCCGCGAGAACGCCGACAAGCTGCGGGCGCGCATCGAAAGCGCGATGGAGCATGAAGGCGTCTCCTTCGATTGGCGCTTCGAATACGGGATGCCCGCCCAGCGCTTGATTGCAGCCTCGCCCCTGGCCGATGTCGTCCTCCTCGGCCCTGCCGAGGCGGGGATGGATGCAAGCGGGCCGTCAGCCTTGGTAGGGGACGTGGTAACCCGCGCGGCTGTGCCGGTGCTGGTGGTGCCCGAGACCTGCACCAGCTTTGATGTCGGCGCGCCAATGATGGTGGCGTGGAACGGTTCGGCCGAAAGCGCCCACGCCTTGCGCGCTGCGGTGCCGTTGCTGGCCTGTTCGTGCAAGGTGATCCTCGCCTGCGTGGTGGACCCGGATGATGATGCCAAGGCCGGGTTCGATCTGCCATCGACCGAAGGGGCGAAATACCTCGCCCGGCACGGCATCGCCTGCGAGATGGTGGAGCTTCCGCGCGGCTCGGCGCCGATTGCCGACACGCTGTTTGCCGCCGCGCAGATGCGCGATTGCGGGCTGGTGGTGATGGGCGCCTATGGCCATGCGCGGCTGGCGGAACTGGTGCTGGGCGGGGTCACGCGTTCGATGCTGAGCGCGCCGCAGATGCCGGTGTTGCTCGCGCATTAATATATTGCGCCCTCAGGCGCCGGGCGGCGGACGTCCGTCCGCCTTGGCTTTCGCGCCATAGGGCGCGGCGGCCGTTCGGCCTTGCGGTGCCTGCGGCACCGATCCTTGCGCAATAGGGTGAAGGGGCGGGTTAACCCTTCACCCGCTTCCGCATCATCCCTTCCTGCGCGACGCTGGCCACCAGCTCGCCGGCGAGGTTGAAGATGCGCCCGCGGTTGAACCCGCGTCCGCCGCCTGACCACGGCGCGTCGGTGGCATAGAGCAGCCATTCGTCCGCCCGCGCATCGCGGTGGAACCACAGGGCATGGTCGAGGCTCGCGCCGACGATCTCGTCCCGCATCCAGCTAAGACCGTGCGGGAGCGCGCTGGTGCCGAGCAGGGTGTAATCGCTGGCATAGGTGATGATCGCGCGGTGGAGTTCGGGCGTGTCGTCGCTGCCGGTGATCGGTGCGCAGACGCGGAACCAGCTATGCGCGCGCGGCTCGCGCGGGGCCTGGCTCATCCAGTGCAGCGCATCGCAGGTGCGCATCTCGATCGGGCGCGGGCGCAGCATCATGCGGCGCTGCTGGTCGGAGAGCTTGTCACCCCATTGTGCGGCGATTTCCCGGCGCTGCTCCATGTCGGGGCGCAGATCATCGGGGCGGGGGACATCGGGCATCGGGGAATCGAGATGTTCCAACCCCGCTTCGGGCTGCTGGAAGCTGGCGGTGAGGTTGAGGATGGGGACCGCGATCCCTTCCTCGTTCTGCTGCGCTGCGACGACCCGGCGGTTGGCAAAGCTGCGCCCTTCGAAATCGCGTTCGATGCGGTATTCGATAGGCGCGCCTTCGCGCCCGCCGCGCAGGAAATAGGCGTGGAGCGAATGGGCGCATTTGCCATCGGTCACGCTCGCCTGCGCCGCCTGCAAGGCCTGCGCCAGCACCTGCCCGCCGAACACGCGGCCGATCCCGTCGGCCTGGGCAGCGCCGGCATAGACATCGGCGGCGCGCTTTTCGACTGTCAGCAGCCGGATCAGACCGGCGACCAGTTCTGCGTTTGTGGACGTGTCACTCATGGCTTGCCGCCATGCGGGGCGGTCAGTTTCCGGTCAAGCCCAGCTTGCGCATCACGCGATAGGCATAGGCTTTCGCATAATTCTGCTGCGGGAAGCGGCCCGGTGCCCGGGGGGTGAGGCCCCGCTCGCGCAGGATCGCATTGAAGGTGCGCGCATCGCTTTCACGGTAACTCCATTCGCTTCGCCACGTGATCGAAAGCGAGACGGACGGCGCCGTGCCGTTCCTGACGAAATGCGGGGCCATCACCGGCACGAACAGTGCCTCGCCCGGTGCAAGGGGGAACTCGGTGCCGTGGGCCAGCATCGCATCATCCCACTTCAATTCGCGCGGGCCGCCTGTGTGATAGGTCTCGTGCGCTTCGTCAGGCACGAAACGGGTGTCGCCCGCCGGGAACTGGGTCATCACCTTGGTGCCCCGGATCTGGAGCAGGATATTGTGCTCCGGATCGAAGTGGTAGGGCGTCATCGAATTGGGGCTGGAGACGAAGATAAACCCCTGCGGCTTCAGCATCGCGCCGGTTGCGGCTTCGATTTCAGGACGGATTTCTTCAAGCAGACCCATCAGCAGGTCGCGATATTGCGGCACCTGTTCGATGTTTTTGAGCACCGCCCAGCTTTCCGCATCGGCCACGCGGCGGATGGTTTCGGCGATGGTCAGGCCGTTCGATCCGGGCTTGCCGTCCACCCCGATGGGCAGATCGCCGCGGTTGTATTCGACCGAACTGAGCGGGAGCGCTTCGGCCAGCTGCGCCAGCGCCTCGATCTCAAGCAGCGGGTGGCTGGTGAGGCTATGGCCGAGGATATGGGCTTTTTCCGGGTAGTGCGCGGCGAATTTCGCGCGTGCGGGCGCAGCAAAGACGGCTTGCGACAGGGCATCGGTGAAGCGGGCTGGTGCGTTCATTTCTTGCTCGTTTGTCCACGGTTTCGGGGGCGGGTTTCATAGGCCTTGAGCAGGCGGAAGGCGGCGCGGCGGGCGGTGCCTCCGATGGCGATGTTGCAGCCCACCATGCGGCGTCCGCCGCGCCACAGGCGTTCGATCATGGGGTGGCCTTCCACCGCGCAGCTATCGGCCCACTGGACATCGCCGCGCTCCAGCAGCGCAAGGTTTTCCAGTTGCAGCAGCATCCCCGGCGAGAAGCGCGCATAGGCCTCGTCAAAAGCGGTCTTGTAGCTATAGGCCCCCGGCGCGGTGATGAAGTTGACCAGCATGGCAATGGCGCGGCCATCCAGCCTGAGCGCAAGGCGTTCGAGCCGTCCTGCAGCAACCGCGCCCGCCAGCGCTTGTTCGAACATGGCGCGGGTGCCGGGCAATGAGGCAAGCGCCGATCCGGCCTCGCCCTTCCACCCGGCGGCTTCCAGCGCGAGGAATTCGGCTGTCCATCCGGCCAGCCCATCGCCGCCCTCGACCCGATCAAAGGTCAGCGTGCCTTCTTCGCCAAGGCGATTGTGCTGGCGGCGCAATTCCTTGCGCTTCTTGGCGCTCATCGCGGCGTCCAGATAGGCCGCCGCCGTTGTCTCGCCCGCCAGCATTGCGCGGGTTTCGTGCGCGGCGGTGTAATGGCTGCGTGCGCGGGCGGCGAGCACGCCTTCGAGCGCGACATAGGCCGGGCCATCGGCGGGAAGCTGCGGCAGGTGCAGAAACAGCGCGCGGGCGGGATGGCGGTCCATATGGGCGATCAGCGCCTGCCAGAACGCCGCCTCGTGCCCCGCCGCGATCAGCGGGACGCCGCAGAAGGCGTTGGCGTGAAGCCAGCCGCTCGCATGGGGCACCGGGTGTCCATAATAGCGTGATCGGCGCGCCAGCGGCAGCAACCCGGCAAGACGGCCCTGCAGGAACCAGGCCGCCGTGACCACCCCCTCGGCCGCGCCCCACTGGTGCAGCGAGGGCAGCAGATACCACGGCTCGAAGAAGGGATTGGGCTCGGCCGCGCGGGCCACCAGCCGCTCCCATGCGGCAAGGATGGCGGGTTCTTCCAGCTCGGCGAGGGTCAGCAGGCGCAGTTCACCGGTTTCGACCGAAGCGTGCCGGGTGCTGGTGCGAAAACTGTCCGCACGTGCCATGTCCATTGCGCTTAACCCCGTCCGGACGCGGCCCTTCGCGTCTTTGCGAAGCTGCAATGACACATAGCTGTTAAGAAAGCCTCTGCCTCGCTCGCCCATGTCCGGTCGGGGGACAGGGGCGGGGGCAAAGATAAACCCCGCCGGGATCGCTCCCGGCGGGGTGAGTCTTTGCGGCCCTACCGCTTCGCTATTGGAGGGCGTTTTTGCCGCCCTACCGCGTCGCTACTTGAGGGCGTTTTTGCGGCCCTACCGCTTCGCTGCTTGAGGGCCATGGTTCGGATCAGGCAGCACCCGCCGCCAGCGCCGCGAGCAGCAGCAGGGCGACGATGTTGGTGATCTTGATCATCGGGTTGACCGCCGGGCCAGCGGTGTCCTTGTAAGGATCGCCGACCGTATCGCCCGTCACCGCAGCCTTGTGGGCTTCGCTACCCTTGCCGCCGTGATGGCCATCCTCGATGTACTTCTTGGCGTTGTCCCACGCGCCGCCGCCCGAGGTCATCGAGAGCGCGACGAACAGCCCGCCCACGATCACGCCCAGCAGCAGCGCACCAAGCGCGGCAAAGCCATTAGCCTGCCCAGCCACAGCGGTGATCACGAAGTAGACCGCGATCGGCGCCAGCACCGGCAGCAACGACGGAAGGATCATCTCCTTGATCGCAGCCTTGGTGACGAGGTCGACGGTGCGGGCATAGTCGGGCTTGGTTTCGTAGGTCATGATGCCCGGGTTCTTGGCGAACTGGTCACGCACGTCCTTCACCACTTCGCCCGCCGCGCGGCCCACTGCGGTCATGCCCATTGCGCCGAACAGATAGGGCAGCAACGCGCCAAGCAGCAGCCCGACAATGACGTAGGGGTTTTCAAGGCTGAAATCGACCGTGATGCCGCTGAACAGCTCGCGCAGGTCAGCGGTGTAGGTGGCAAACAGCACCAGTGCGGCAAGACCGGCCGAACCGATGGCATAGCCCTTGGTCACGGCCTTGGTGGTGTTGCCCACGGCGTCGAGCGCATCGGTCTTCTCGCGGACAGAGTCATCGAGGCCCGCCATTTCGGCAATGCCGCCGGCGTTGTCGGTGACCGGGCCGTAAGCATCCAGCGCAACGACCATCCCGGCAAGCGCCAGCATCGCGGTGGCGGCATAGGCAATGCCCATAAGCCCTGCGAGCTGGAAGGCGATGATGATGCCGGCACAGATCACCAGCGTCGGAAGCGCGGTGGCTTCCATGCTGATGGCGAGACCCTGAATCACGTTGGTGCCGTGGCCCGTTTCCGAAGCCTTGGCGATCGAGCGGACCGGGCGATAGTTGGTGCCGGTGTAATACTCGGTGATCCAGATGATCAGGCCGGTGATGACGAGGCCCAGGAACCCGCAATAGAACAGGGTGCGGCCATTATAGGCCTGCCCTGCAATGGCGGTTTCCATGTCACCCAGCGTGGCGCTGATGGCGAACCAGATCGCCGGAACCGACAGCACGGCGGTGACAAGGAAGCCCTTGTACATCGCGCCCATGATGTTCTTTCCGCCGCCCAGACGCACGAAGTAGGTGCCGATGATCGAGGTGACGATGCACACGCCTCCGATCAGCAGCGGCAGCACCATCAGAGCCATGAGGTTCTCGGCGCCCTTTAGCAGTAGTGCGGTCAGGACCATGGTGGCGCCGACGGTGACGACATAGGTTTCGAACAGGTCGGCGGCCATGCCGGCGCAGTCGCCCACGTTGTCGCCCACGTTGTCCGCGATCACGGCCGGGTTGCGCGGGTCATCCTCGGGGATGCCGGCCTCGACCTTGCCGACGAGGTCGGCACCGACGTCGGCCGCCTTGGTGAAGATCCCGCCGCCCAGACGCGCGAAGATCGAGACCAGTGAGGCACCCAGCGCCAGCGAGGTCAGGCCGATGACAACCGGACGGCTATCGGGCGCAAGGCCTGCCGGACCGGTGAGGTACCAGAAGAAGCACGCAATCGCGAGCAGCGCGAGGCCTGCCACCAGCATCCCGGTGATGGCCCCTGCGCGGAAGGCCAGCGTCAGGCCCTCCTGCAAGCCCTTCATCGCGGCCGCCGCGGTGCGCACGTTGGAGCGCACCGACACGTTCATGCCGATGAACCCGGCCACGCCCGAAAGCACCGCGCCCAGCACGAAGCCAACCGCCGGGATCGCGCCCAGCGTGATGGCAACGATCACTGCGACGATCACGCCGACAATGGCAATCGCGGTATATTGGCGCTTGAGGTAAGCTTGCGCGCCTTCCTGAATGGCGGCGGCGATTTCCTGCATCTTGTCATTGCCGGCATCCGCGCCGAGCACCTGACGGCTGGTGACGAAGCCATATACAATGGCAAGCACCCCCAGCCCAATCGAAATGAGCAATAGATTCACGAGCAATCCCCTCTCGTTATTTTTATAACCTTCTGTGAAGAAGGCGTGCGCCTCGTTTGATCCCTCGGGCGCAGGGGGCACAGTCATAGGCACAACGGGAAGGCTGGCAAGTCTCCGAAGGGGTGCCAGTCCCCGTTTTCGGGCGGTTTCAGCAGTTTTGGCAGGGAGGGGTGGCCTGTCCCGGCGGGGCAAATCGCCGCCTAACCGTGGCGGTAGCCGAGCCTTGCGGGATCGGTGAGCGCGGTGTCGCCAAGCAGCAGCGGTGCCGCTGCGCGCGCGGTGACGGTGCCGATCCTGTACGCCGGCACGGGCAGGGACGCGGCAGGCGGCGCGGTGAACAGCAGCTCGTAATCATCGCCCCAGCGCATGCAGGCATCGCGGTATTCGGGATCGGCCACAGGGATCGCCTCGCGGTCAAGCGCGAGGGTGACGCCGCTTGCCTCGGCCATGCGGAAGGCGTCCAGCAGCAGCCCGTCCGAAATATCCATCATTGCAGTGACTTGGGGGGCGAGCGCGCGTCCCTCGGCAAGGCGGGGGACGGGGCGGTTGAAGGTGGCAAGGTGCGCAGGATCACCCTCGAACCCCAGCATCGCGCGGCCGACAGGGCCGGTGATCCAGATCGCGTCCCCCGCCTGCGCCCCGCTGCGTGCGGGCACGGGAGTATGGGTCGCCCGCCCGATCGCCGTCAGGCCGACTGTGCGCATCCCGCGCCCCGCGATGGTGTCGCCGCCCAGCAAGGGCGTGCCGAAAGCCTCCAGCGCCTCATGCAAGCCACTGATAAACCGTGCATCGTCGCGCCCGAGCATGTGCCCCAGCAGTACTCCCACCGGCTCGGCACCCTTGGCGGCCAGATCCGAGAGGTTGGTGGCGACCAGCTTCCACGCCACATCGGCCATGTCGGCTCCCTCGCGGAAATGCGTGCCTTCGGCCATCATGTCGTGGGTGATGACAAGGGTTTCGGCGCCGATCGTGATGACCGCGCAATCATCCATCAACCCGCGCGCTCCGGCATGGAGCGGCAGGGCGCGCAGGGCAGCGATGAAATCGGGTTCGTTCATTTGCCCCTTTGCCTAGCCAATCGCCACCAGCTTGTCGAAGCCTGCGATGTTTCACGTGAAACCGCGCTGCAAACCCGCTTTAAAAGGGGGTCTGACCGGGGGCTAAGGGGGGTCTGGAGGGGGTCTAAGCGGAGTCTGGCACCCCGCGAACGCGGGTCAGGCCCGTGCCTCTTTGGCCGCCGCGTCCAGAATGCCGTTGACGAACTTGGCCTGACCATCATCGAAGAACGCCTTGGCGACTTCGACATATTCGTTGATCACCACCGCGCTGGGCACATCGGCGCGGGCGAGCAGTTCATAGGTGCCGGCGCGCAGCACTTGCAGCATCGCCTTGTCGAGCCGCGCGAGGCTCCACCCGCTCGCCAGCTTGCTCGCTACCAAGGCATCGATCTCGTCCTTGCGGGCGTCCACGCCGCGCACCACGTCATCGAAGAACGGCACCTCGGCTTCGGCATATTCGGCATCGTCGAAGTCGTCGTCGTCGATGGTGCGCCCCAGCCGGTGCTGGTGGAATTCATCGAGCAGCTTGTTGAGCGCGGTGCCCTCCATGTGCTGCTGGTAAAGCGCCTGCACGGCGGCAAGGCGCGCAGCCGAACGGGCTTTGGAACGGGCGGGTTGGTTCATTTGATCCTCAGTTCCACGGACTTGGCGTGGGCAGGCAGCCCCTCGGCATGGGCGAGGGTTGCGGCGGCAGGGCCGATGGCGGCAAAGGACGCCGCATCAAGCCCCAGAAAACTGGTGCGCTTCATGAAATCGAGCACCGAAAGCCCGCTCGAAAACCGCGCGCGGCGGCCTGTTGGCAGCACGTGGTTGGGGCCAGCGACGTAATCGCCCACGGCTTCGGGCGTCATACGGCCAAGGAAGATGCTGCCCGCATGGCGGATCGCCTTCAGGTAAGGCTCGGGGTCATCGACCGCGATTTCAACGTGTTCGGCAGCAAGACGGTTGGCGAGCGCCGGCGCTTCGGCCAGCAGATCATTGACCACGATCATCACGCCATGAGCGTCCCAGCTGGCCCGCGCCGTTTTGGCGGTGGAAAGCTGGGTGATCTGGAGGTCGATGCAATCCTCCACCTGCCGCGCAAAGCCCGCATCATCGGTGATCAGAATCGATTGCGAGGTCGGGTCATGTTCGGCCTGCGAAAGCAGATCGGCGGCGATCCAGTCGGGATCGTTCTTGCCATCGGCAATGACGAGGATCTCCGAAGGCCCTGCCACCATGTCGATGCCGACCACGCCGTAAAGCTGGCGCTTGGCCTCTGCCACCCAGGCATTGCCGGGGCCGGTGATGACATCGACCGGCTTGATGCGCTGCGTGCCATAGGCAAGCGCGCCCACCGCCTGCGCCCCGCCGACGCGCCAGATTTCGTCCACGCCGGCGATGTGCGCTGCGGCCAGCACCATCGGGTTCGACTGGCCCTTGGGCGTGGGGGTGACGACCACGAGCCGCTCAACACCCGCAACCCGCGCCGGAATGGCGTTCATCAGCAGCGAGGAGGGATAGGCCGCGCGCCCGCCCGGAACGTAAAGCCCCGCCGCATCCACCGGCCGCCAGATCGCGCCCAGCCTGACGCCTGCGGCATCGACATAATCGCGGTCAGCCGGAAGCTGGGCTTCGTGATAGGCGCGGATGCGCGCGGCGGCGAGTTCCAGCGCGTCCCGCAGATCGGGGGCAAGGTCATTATAGGCCTGCTCGCACCGCTCGCGGGTGATCAGCCAGTCGGCATCCTCGACCAGCGCATAGCCATCGAACCGCTGGGTATATTCCATCAGCGCGGCATCACCGCGCCCCTTCACCGCCTGAAGGATCGAGGAGACTTGCCCTGCAACATCGCTATCGGATTCGCGCCGCGCATCGACGATGCGGGCAAAGCGCGTTTCGAAATCGGGATCGAGGGTGGAAAGGAGCGACACGGTCATTGAACGGCGGCCTTCTGTTCGCGTTCCTCGGCCTCGCGGCGGAAAGCATCGACCAGCGCGGCGACGCGGGCATCGGTCTTCAGCGCGGTGCGGTTGACGATCAGGCGCGCGGAAATCTCGAGGATCACCGAGGTTTCCGCGAGGCCGTTTTCGCGCAAGGTGGTGCCGGTGGACACCAGATCGACGATCTGGCGCGCAAGGCCCAAAGACGGGGCCAGCTCCATCGCGCCGTTGAGCTTGACGCATTCGGCCTGCACGCCCGCCGCTTCGAAATGGCGGCGGGTGAGGCTGGGATATTTGGTGGCAACGCGCAGGTGGCTGACGCTCCCCGCCTCGTCACTGTCGCTCGCCATGCGGGCCACGGACAAGCGGCACAAGCCGATGCCCAGATCGACGGGGGCATAAAGATCGGCGTAGTCGAATTCCTCGATCACGTCCGATCCGACGATCCCCACCTGCGCCGCGCCGTGGGCGACAAAGGTCGCCACATCGAAGGCGCGCACGCGGATCAGGCGCATGTCGGCCCGGTTGGTGCCGAAGGCGAGCGCGCGGCTTTTGGGATTGTGGAAGTCGGCATCCGGCTCGAGCCCCGCGCGCGCCATCACGGGCAGCGCTTCATCAAGAATGCGCCCCTTGGGGATAGCGAAGGTCAGCTGTCCGGGATTGTCGTGGGTGCCAATGCTGGTCATGATTGGCCGCGCACTTAAGGGCGCGGGCGGAAAAGGGCAATGGGAATGGCTTCGGGCAAGGCGGGAATCATGGGTCTGGAAGACTTTACCGCCGCGCTGGAATGGCAGGCCCGCCATGCCGAGGAAAACGGCGCGCCTGCCACGGCGCGGGTGATCCGGGCGCTGGCAGGCGTGCGGGCGAGCGATACCGCCACCGGCCAGCGGATCGCGAACTGGCCGGGGCTGACGCTGAAAGATGCGATGCCGCTGCGGATTGCGGGCGGATTCCACCACCTGTTGCTGACGGGCGCGGATGACCGGCTGGCGCAGGTCTATTCCGGCGTCATCACCGATCAGGCGGCGGTGGATGCGCTTGTGCTGGATCTGACGCACCGCTTCGATGCACGGCTGCTGCCGTGGCTTGATGGCCCGCCGCAGACCAACGAGGCGGGGCGGGCGGCCAGCATCATGGCCGGCCTGCTGTGGCTGGCGCAGCGCGTGCGGGCGGCGCGCTTCGACCTGTTCGAGATCGGGGCAAGCGCCGGGGTCAATACGATGCTGGATCGTTATATCTTCCGGCTCGGCGAGGTCGAGGTTGGCCCTGCCGCCTCACCGATGCGGATCGTGCCCGAATGGCGCGGTGCCTCGCCGCCCGCGCCGCCCGCAGGGTTTGCGATTGCTGGCGTAAAGGCGTGCGATATCGCGCCGATCGATCTTGCTGATGCGGACAGCGCGCTGCGATTGAAGGCCTATGTCTGGCCCGACGCGGGTGAGCGGCTGGCGCGGATCGATGCGGCGATTGCGCTCGCAGGGGTGCAGCCGCCCGATCTGGTCGCTGCCGATGCGGGCGATTTCGTGGACGCCATGCTGTCGCGCCCGCCGCAGCCGGGCAGCGCGCGCGTGATGTTTCACTCGATCATGTGGCAATATCTGCCCGCCGCCACGCAGGCGCGGATCACCGCCGCGTTTGAAGTAGCGGGTGCTGCGGCCACGCCCGAAACCCTGCTCGGCTGGATCGCGCTGGAGACTGACCCTGCCACCTTCCGCCACGAACTGCGCGTGCGCCTGTGGGACGGCGACGCGCATCACGGCGAGGAACACCTGCTGTCCCACGCGCACCCGCATGGGGCCTGGGTGGAGTGGCTGGCGGGTTAGCCCGCCAGAAACGCCTCCATCGCCGCATTGACCGCATCGGGCGCTTCCCACGGGACGAAATGCCCGCAGTCCGGCACGCGCACGATGGTGAGCGGGTCGATGATGTCCTCCAGCCCGTCTAGGTTCTCTGGCGGAAGGGCAAGGTCGTCCAGCGCCCAGATCACCAGTGTCGGGATGGTCAGTTTGGGCAGGACAGGGGGCGTCCAGCCTTCGGGGATGGCGAAAGGCGCATCCATGTCCGGCACGTCGATCGGGCTGGCGCGGTAGTAGTTGAGCATCCCGAAGGCGGCATCGCGGTTCTGCCAGTCGAGCAGCAGCGCGTCGCGCTCGTCTGGCTCCATCGCTGAGGGGCGGTCCCACTTGACCTCTTTCAGCAGCAGGCCGGTGAGGCCGTGCTCCTTCACCAGCGCGTCGTTCGCCGTGTCGCGGAAGCCGCGGATATACTGGCTCGCCTCGCGCTGGCCGGGGTGGGTGTAGAGCAGCTTCTGGAAGGTCACCGGATGCGGCGCATTGGCGATCACCGCGCGCGTCACCCGTGCGTGCTGGCCGCCCAGCGCCACGCCCCAGGCAATCGCGCCGCCCCAGTCATGGCCGACGATGGTGAAATGCGCGATTCCCAAGGCATCGGCGAGCATGAACACATCGCCGATCAGCTTGTCGGGCGTGTAAGCCTCCACCGCCTGCGGTTTGGACGACCCGCGATAGCCGCGCTGGTCGGGCGCGATGCAGCGAAACCTGTCGCTGAAATGCGCGATCTGGTGGCGCCAGGTGCGGTGGCTTTCGGGAAAGCCGTGGAGGAAGATCAGCACCGGCGCATCGACCGGCCCTTCATCGACGATGTTGAGGTGGTTGCCGTTGGGCAGATGCACCCGCTTCAGATCAAAGCTCATTCGGCTGCCTCCAGCTTTTCCATATAACCCTTGGCGACCATGCCCGCGACCTGATCGAACAGCGCGTCGGGCGTGCGGCGCAGCTCGCCCATCGCCTTCTCGCCGCCCTCGGCGACGATGATCTCGCGCGTTCCGGCGGCGATTTCATCGAGCATTTGGCGCGCGGCGACATCGGCGGGGATGCCGTTGTCGATCGCCGGATCGGACGTCCCGCGCCGCGTGCCTTCCGCGGTCAGTGCATTGCGCGAGACATTGGTGGCGACCGAGCCGGGGTAGATGGTGTGCACCGTCACGCCGGTCTGCGAAAGCTCGCCCCGCAGCGCATCGGCATAGCCTGCCAGCCCGAACTTGGCGGCACAGTAAGCCGTGCGCATCGGCACGCCGACCTTGCCCGCGATCGATGAAATGAACCCGAGCGCGCCCGATCCCCGCTCCGCCATGTGGCCGATCAGGCCTTGGGTAAAGGCGATCTGGGCGACGAGATCGACGTCGATAATGTCGCGATAGACCTGCATCGAGGTTTTCAGCGCGCGGCTGCGCTGCGAGATGCCGGCATTGGCAAAGGCGATATCAACGCCGCCCTTCCACGCTATCGCCTTGGCGGTCGCATCGGCCAGCGCGGCATCATCACGCACGTCGAAAGCGAGGATCAGGGTCTCGCCGCAATCTGCCGCAACCTCCGCCAGCCGCGCTTCATCGCGGCCCGAAAGCACGACATGGGCACCCCGCGCCGCCAATTCGCGCGCCAGGCCTGCTCCGATGCCCGATGATGCGCCGGTGATCCAAGCGACCTTGCCCGTATAGTCCATGCCTCTCTCCCTTTTGGCGAGAGGTAGCGAGCCGCGCGGAGGAGGGCAATCAAGTTGCGATTGCAGACCGGATCATGTCGGCGAGTTCCACCGGAAACACCGCTTCATGCCAATTCTCCAGCTCCGCCAGAGTGAACCAGCGGTGCTGCGTCATCAGCGCCTGCTCGGTCTCGGTGTGCCCCGCCGTATCGATCCGCGCCTCGGCAACCCGCACGAGGAAAAAGCGTTCGTCCGCCTGCACCGGCTCGCCCTGAACGGTGATAAACTCGGGTGTCATGCGCGCAATCTGCGGCCCGGGTTCGGCGGTGATGCCGGTCTCCTCCAGCAATTCGCGCCGCGCCGCATCTTCAAAGCTTTCGCCGGGATCGACCTCGCCCCCCGCCGTCACCCAGAACGGATCGCGGCCCGGCACATCATAGCGGAACATCAGTGCGCGGCCCGCAGGATCGAGCACGATCAGCCGCGCCGCAGGACGCAGGCGGAGGTTGGGATTGAGGCTCATTCAGCCGGTACGCTCGCCTTGATCGCCACCGCGTGGACCCGCTGGCCGACGATGTCGCCCAGCGCCGCAATCACCGCGCGCTGGCGGGCGAGGCGGTTCATCGGCGCGAAGGCCGGCGCTTCGATCTCGATGGTGAAATGCGATTCGCCCGATCCGTCATCGCCCATATGGCCCGAATGCTTGCCGCTATCATTGATGATCGCGAGGCGGGTGGGGGCAAAAGCCTCGGTCAGAAGCGCATGCATTTCCTCGGCGACGGGCATCGGGTCTTTCCTTCTTTGCAATCGGACAAGGTCAATTCGGGCTTGGAACTCGGCAGCCCAATCGCCATTCTGACAAGCCTATGCCTTCACCACGATTCCACGGCCGCGTCGAGAGCGCAGGGCAAGGCTGCGAGCGCCCCGGTTGCCGCGAGGACGGCGAATTCCGCGCGCCCGGCCGCCGTCCGCACGGCTTTGACGGGCCGGGCGAATGGCGCTGGTTCTGTTTGCAGCACGTGCGTGAGTTCAACGCTGGCTATGACTGGTTCGAGGGCATGAGCGCCGAAGAAATCCTGCGCGCCCAATCGCCGATTGCCGGCTGGCAAACCGAAAGCCGGGTGTTCCGCCCCACAGCCGGGATCGCCGATGCCCCGCGCTGGGCCGATTATTCCGACCCGCTGGAGGCGATCTCCGCCCGCGCGCGCGGCATCAAATCACGCGCCGAGCGCGACGCAAGGGCGGCGGCGCAATCCGCGCGCGCCGGTTTCAGCCGCGAGGAAGCGGCGGCGCTGGAGGTGATGGGCCTCGGCTCCGATACCGACGCCGCGCGGCTGCGGCGGCGTTATTCCGAACTCGTCCGCCGCTACCACCCCGACCGCAACGGCGGGGACCGGCGGTATGAGGCGAAGCTCACCGCAGTGGTCGACGCCTATCAGCTTTTGAAGAAGAGCGCGGCGCTGGCGTGAGGTTTTCTTGTTCGCGTGCCCGCCTCCGCGGGCACATCCTCGGCGAGTCTCCGTCGCTACGCGCCGGATCGCCTGCGGCTCGCGCGCGTGCGCTCGCGGCCCGTCCGCTGGCGGGCCGATACCAAGCTCTTTGGCTGATCAGGTGCCTGACGGTTGCGCGCCCTTGATGATCGCCGCATCAATCGCGTTCGCTTCGGCATAGGCGGGGCGCTGGGTGACGCGTTCGGCATAGGCGCGGAAACTCGGCCGTTCCGGGATCGAGCCGAAGCGCAGGCCCCACACGAACTGGCTGCCCACGTAGGTGTCGGCCATGGTAAAGCGGTTTCCGGCGATGAAATCGTTCTGCGAAAGCCAGCCGTCGAGCGCGTTGATCGTGAGATCAAGGCTGCCGAAGCCGGCCTGCCCCTGTTTGCCCTCGGGCACTTCCCAGCCCAGCGAGCGCGCGATGATCGCCTGTTCCAGCGGCCCGGCGGCAAAGAACAGCCAGCGGAAATAGGCGGCTTTCTCGTGAACGTCAGGCAGCAGGCCTTTGTCCGGGTGGGTTTCGGCGAGGTAGTGGTTGATCGCTGCACATTCGGTGATGACGTGATCGTGGCCGCCATGATGGTGCACCAGTGCGGGCACCTTGTTCATCGGGTTGATGTCCTTGAACGTGGCGGGACGGGTCGCCCAGTCGAACACCACGTGCTCGTAATCCGCGCCCGCCTCGTGCAGCGCCCAGCGCGATATCTGCCCACGGCTCATGGCGACGGTGTAGAAGGTGAATTCGGCCATGCTTCTCTCTCCCTTGAAGCGGCTTAGGTTTGCCGGAACGCCCAGCGCAAGGTGCGGCCCATGCCCCATGTCGCCGCGCGTGCCGGAAATGCGGTCAGCACCGGACGTTGCAGCCCCAGCATCGCGCGCGCCCAATCGGGCAGCATGGCGACGGCATCGGCGGTGAGCATGGTCTGCACGGCCAGCGGCGTGCCTTGCGGGCGCTGGCTCAGCACCAGTTGCGCAACCTCGCGTGCTTCCTTCGATGTGACCAGATCGTGGCGCAGGGTTTTGAAAATCCTGTCCGCCTCGGCGCGGGTTTCCGGCACCGGATCGGCCCCCAGCATCCGGGCGATCACGGCGAACTGGCGGTAATATTCGTCCTGCTCGGCCACCGGCATGGATGGGCGGACATGGCGGATATAGCCTGCAAGGAAGCTCTGCGCTTCGGTCACGTGGACCCAGGCGAGGGTGCGCGGGTTGGTCGCTTCGTAATGGGTGCCGTCGGGCAGAGTGCCGCCAACCTTGGCGTGGATGCGGTTGACCCGCTCGATCGCCTTCATTGCCTCGTCACGGTGGCCAAAGGTCGTCACCGCAATGAAACGCGCCGTGCGCCGCAGCCGCCCGTGCATGTCCTCGCGGAAGTTCGAATGATCGAGCACGCCTTGCAGCGCGTGGGGGTGGAGCATCTGGAGCAGCAGCGCGCGCACCCCGCCGGTCATCATGCCGACGATATCGGCGTGCACCTGCCGGATCGGCGTATCGCGGGCGAACAGCGCCTCATCCGAAGGCGGAGTGGGCGTCTGCCCGGCGCTGGCATCGTGGAACACGCCGCGCACTTGCGAAACCAGCTTGAGGCGCAGCGATTCGACCGGATCGGGCATGGGGCAGATATAGGGAGGATTGGGGTGCGCGAAAGGCGCGCTCGTTAATTTGCGAGGCCAAGCGTTCAAACCACCGCTTGCAGCCTCGCGCCTTGCCGTTTAACCGTCCCGCCCAATGACCTCTTCCATCCCTTCCGGCGCCAGCGCCATGCCCACCCAGCCCGACACCACCATCGACGTCCGCGAGGTCTTCGGGATCGATGTCGATTGGCAGGTTCCCGCCTTTTCGCACCGCGACGAACACGTGCCCGAAACGGATGGCGCCTATGTGTTCGATCCGGACACCACGCTGGCGATTCTGGCGGGCTTTGCGCACAACCGCCGCGTGATGGTGCAGGGCTATCACGGCACGGGCAAATCGACCCATATCGAACAGGTCGCTGCAAGGCTTGGCTGGCCGAGCATCCGCGTCAACCTTGATGCCCATATCAGCCGTATCGACCTGATCGGGCGCGATGCGATCGTGCTGAAGGACGGGTTGCAGGTGACCGAGTTCAAGGAAGGCATCCTGCCTTGGGCGCTCCAGCACCCGGTCGCGCTGACCTTCGACGAATATGACGCGGGCCGCCCGGACGTGATGTTCGTGATCCAGCGCGTGCTCGAATTCGATGGCCGCCTGACCCTGCTCGACCAGAACCGGGTGATCACGCCCAACCCGTGGTTCCGCCTGTTCGCGACGACCAACACGGTCGGCCTTGGCGACACCTCGGGCCTCTATCACGGCACGCAGGCGATCAATCAGGCGCAGATGGACCGCTGGAACATCGTCGTGGCGCTCAACTACCTCAAGCCCGAGGTGGAACAGCAGATCGTCAAGTCCAAGACGCCCAAGTCCGACGACAAGCTGATCGCCGACATGGTCAAGGTTGCCGAACTGACCCGTCAGGGCTTCATGAACGGCGATATCTCGACCGTGATGAGCCCGCGCACCGTGATCACCTGGGCGCAGAACGCCGCGATCTTCGGTTCCACCGGTTTCGCCTTCCGCCTCAGCTTCCTCAACAAGTGCGACGAGGCAGAGCGCACGCTGGTGGCCGAATACTACCAGCGCGTGTTTGGTGAAGACCTGCCGGAAGGTGCTGCGAAGAAGCGCTGATGGTGATGCGGCGGGCGCTGTTCCTGCTCGCGCTGGCTTTCGCCGTGCCTGCCGCAGGACAACAGGCCGCGCCGGTTCCGGCATCGCCCGAGCCACCCACACGCCCGGCCGTAACCGTCGCTCCGGCGCCCGCTTCGCGCGCGGCGTTCGGCCATCCTGCCGAGCGGGTGAGGGCGGTCGACATCCCCCACTGGGCCAAGGATGCAGGCCATAATGGCGGTGCCACCTACATCGCGCAGATCGATGCCGACGGGCGGCTGATATCGCTGAGGATTTCCCAAAGCAGCGGATCGTCCGCCATAGACGAAGCGGTGCTTGCGCGGGCGCAGACCCTTGTTTTCAAACCCGCGCGCGATGTGGACGGTAATCCGGTTAGAGGTTCCGCCATTGGCCGCATGTCCTATGCGCGATGGGACGCGAACAGCCCCGGCGGCGGGATTGCGGCCTATACCTGCGGGGATTTGGTGCGCGAGCATGACTGGTTTGCCGGGGCCAATGCAGGCAAGCCGTTCCCGTTTGCGCCCAAGGCGGTCTTCTACACTGTTGCCACGGTTGCAGGCATCGAAGCGGGTGCTGCCATCGGAAAGGCAACCATAGAAGCCGAGTTGGAACAACGCGATGCGCTGTGGGACGTCCTGCTGGCTGACTGCCGAAAAACGCCCGAGCGGCTGATGCTCGACCTCGTCGATTACCCTGACATCTATCGCCGGCTGATGGACGGATACTGACCGCTTGCCTGCAAGTGTCCTAGGCTGATAACACAGCCCCCTCATGGCGTTCTTCGACCGATTCTGGAAAGGCTCGCGGGGCCGCGCATCCGAGGGTGCAGGCACGCCGTCGGGCTTCTTCCCGCTCTACGAATCCTCCCGCCCCATCGATGATGATGACGACGATCTGCCGCGTCCGCCCGTTTCTGGCCCGTCCGTTTCCGGCCCGCGCGTCTCGGGCCAGCCGGCGTTTGACGTATGGGACGCGAAACTCGGCCTTGTCGACGAGGCGCTGGCGACCGAGGAAAAGCGCCGCCGCCGCTGGTGGCAGCGCGATTACTGGCGGGCGCGCAGCAAGTGGTGGTGGACGGGGCGGGGCATCCTCGCCTTTCTCGCCACCTTCGCCCTGCTGGTCGGCTGGCTGACCTTCACCGCGCCGCTCTCCAAAAGCCTTGAACCCATCGCCCCGCCGCAGGTCACGCTGCTCGCCAGCGATGGCACGCCGATTGCCCGGCAGGGCGCGGTGGTGGAGGCTCCGGTCAGGGTCAAGGACCTGCCGCCCCATGTGGTGCAGGCCTTCATCGCGATCGAGGACCGGCGGTTCTACACCCACTGGGGGATCGATCCGCGCGGCATCGCCCGGGCGGCGTGGACGGGCTATGGCGGGGGATCGACCATCACCCAGCAGCTCGCCAAGTTCACCTTCCTCACCCCCGAACAATCGCTCACCCGCAAGGCGCGCGAGGCGCTGATCGCGCTGTGGCTGGAGGGCTGGCTGACCAAGGACGAGATCCTCGAACGGTATCTTTCCAACGCCTATTTCGGCGATAACCAGTATGGGTTGCGCGCCGCGTCCTTGCACTATTTCTACCGCCAGCCCGAAAAGCTGCGCCCCGAACAGGCGGCGATGCTGGCGGGTTTGTTGCAAGCGCCCTCGCGCTATGCGCCGACGAAGCATTACGACAAGGCCAGAAAGCGCATGGACCTGGTCGTGAAGTCGATGGTCGAGGTCGGCTATCTCACCGCTGCCGAGGCCAAGGCGCTGCCCGATCCGCGCATCGATGTGCGCACGCGGGATGATAACCTGCCGACCGGCACCTATTTTGCCGATTGGGCGCTGCCGTTGGCGCGTGAGGGGATGGAGGCGGGCTATTCCAAGGCGGCGCTGACCACCACGCTCGATTCGCGGCTTCAGGCCCTCGCCAGCCGGATCGTGGCGCGCGCCCCGTTGGGCGGTGCGCAGGTCGCGCTGGTCGCCATGCGCCGCAATGGCGAGGTGGTGGCGATGGTAGGCGGGCGCGATTACGGCAAATCGCCCTTCAACCGCGCCACGCAGGCCCGCCGCCAGCCGGGATCGACCTTCAAGACCATCGTCTACCTCACCGCGCTGGAAGAAGGCTGGGAGCCGGACGACACCATCCCCAACACGCCCATCACGCAAGGCAGCTACCGCCCCAAGAACGCGCGCGAGCAGTATTCGCCCCAGATCACGCTGGAGGATGCCTTTGCCTCGTCCAGCAATGTCGCAGCCGTGCGCCTGTTTCAGGCGGTCGGCAGCGAAAAGGTGATCCGCACCGCCCGCCGCCTCGGCATCACGGCCCCCATGGCCGAGGGCGATCCGAGCCTCGCGCTGGGCACCACCTCGATGACGCTGATGGAGCTGACGGCGGCCTATGCCGGGATTGCGGCCAATGAATATCCGGTCGAGCCGCACGCCTTCCCGCGCGGGGATCGCAGCTGGTGGGACTGGCTGACCACGCGCACCGACAGCATGTCATCGGGCGCGCATGAGGATCTCGAAGGGATGCTGCGCGCCGCGATCAACCGCGGCACCGGGCGCAATGCTGCTTTGCCGATTGCCAATTACGGCAAGACCGGCACCACGCAGGATTACCGCGATGCCCTGTTCGTCGGCTATGCGGGCGATCTGGTGGTCGGCGTGTGGGTGGGCAAGGATGACAACACGCCGCTCGCCAAGGTCACCGGGGGCAGCCTGCCGGCGCGCATCTGGCGCGACTTCATGAGCGCGGCGCTCAAGATCGAAGCTGCGCCCGCGCCCGTGGCCAGCGACACGCCCGATCCCGAAGGCCCGGTCCAGCCGCTTGATGTGCTGGAAGGCGGAGAAATCCCGCTCGGGCAGGACGGCGCGAGTCTGAAGGTTGACGAGGGCGGGGTTACCTTGCGGCAGGATGGCGTACCGGTGGAAGTGCGGGTCGAAGGGGGCGGGGTGGTGGTCCAGCCCGCGCCAGCCCCAACGCCGCCTTCCTAGGTCAGACCATCAGGATATTCATCACCGCCGTGGCAATCGGGCGCGTGCGGTCCGATTGCCAGGCCTCCACCGTCACATTGGCATTGCGCCGCCCCAGCCGGGTGATGCGCCCCACCGCGAAACTCGTCTGCGATTTGCCCGCGGCGAGGTATTGGACGGTGATGTTGATGGGCTTCAGCAGCGGATCGCGCCCCGCCGCGATCAGCGCGGTGCGAAGGGCCGCGTAGCCCGCGTTTTCCAGCAGGCCCGCTGTCGCGCCGCCGTGGAAATGGGCCGGGCGGCCTTCGACCATCGGGCCGAAATCGACTGTCAGGACGGGCATCCCGCCCTCGCTCTCGCCGGTCAGCGTCACGCCGAGCGAGCGGGCATATGCGGGCAGTTCCAACTGGGTGTCAGCCATCGCCAAGCGCTCCCTTGAGCGCCGGATTTTCCTCGCGCGGGTCCGCACCGATGGTCATGAAGCAGCCTGCGACATGGGCGATAGGGTCTGCCAGTTCGTCGTCATAGGCGACCCCGCGCACAAAGGCGGCCGAGCGCGTAATGCGGTAGCATTCCACCCGCCCCTTGACGCTCGCCCGCTCGCGCGCGGGGCGCTGGTAATCAACGCGCAGATCAAGCGTGGCGACTGGCGCGAAGGTGCCGCGCGTCTGCCAGATCGCCATGCCGCTGGCCATGTCCATCAGGCTGATGATCGGGCCGGAAGCGAGCACGGGCCGGGCGCGGTCCCCCAGCAGATCCTCGCGCCACGGCAGTTCAAGCTCCACCCAGTTTTCGCCCTGATCAGTGAAGCGCAGGCCCAACCAGCCGGTGTGGCCATGGCGGAAGAACCACTTGGACGCCTCGCGCGCGTCGAACCTGGGCGTGGGCCGGGGGGGTGGGGTATTCATGGACGGGGGCATAGGGGCAGGGGTGCAGGGCGCACAATCGTTTATTTTACGGGCCGGGCAGTGGGGCGCGCACGCACCTTAGCTGTTCAGCAGGGCCACACCGACCGCGATCACAATGACCACGAGGCCGATCAGGGCAAACCACCCGCAACCCCTGCGCCGCCGCCGTCGTGGTGAGCTATCCCCGAGCGAGGCGAGTTCCCCCAAGGCCTCGGCCACGCCGATCACCACCTCGCCAATCGCCTCTTCGGCCATTTACAGCACGCCGCCTGCCAGCCGGTCGATCGCGCCTTGCAGAATGACCGCTGCGGCATGGGCATCAATCGCCGCGGCACGCTTCGCGCGGCTCATGTCCTGCCCGATCATCGCGGCCTCGGCGGCCTGGGTCGACCAGCGTTCGTCCCACAGCAGGATGGGGAGCGCGAAAGCCTCGGCGCAGTTTCTGGCATAGGCGCGGCTGGCCTGCGCGCGCGGGCCTTCGGTGCCGTCCATGTTGCGGGGCAGGCCAAGCACGATGCCCTTGACGCTGCGGGCCTTGATCAGCGCCGCCAGCGTCTCGCGGTCCTTGCCCCACTTGCCTCGGCTAATGGTGGTGCCATTGGTGGCAAAGCGCCAGCCGGCATCGCAGGTGGCCGTGCCCAGCGTCTTGGTGCCAAGATCGAGGCCGAGCAGCACGCCGCCAGCCTCCCCCACGGCATCGCCAAATCCGCCTGCGTCCTCGAAGATCACGCTTGCGGCTTCCACGCGTCCACCCGGCGGTCCACGTCCGCCTTGGTGTTCGCCCAGAACAGAGGGATGTCGTAGACGTGGTAATTGTTCCCCGGCAGCACATAGGAGCCCATTTCCGGCGGAGGCCCGATCAGCAAGAGGCCCCGCTTGTCGCACCGTGCGGGGACGAGACCGGGCTGGAGCGTGCCTTTCTCCAGCGAGCCTTCGGGCACCAGCGTGCCAAGATTGGCGCTGGCGGGCGCCGTGCCGCCGGGCGTGCCGGTGAGCGGGTTGGTGCAGAGCATCGGGTCGGTGCCGGGGGCCTTGCCATCGAGCGCGGGGGTGACGGAATAGGCATCCAGCACCAGCGCAGGATCGGCCGGTTCGGCAAAGCTTGACCAGCTCAGCACACAGCCCGTCTGGTCGGGCGCGGCGCAGGCGGGCAGGCCCATGGCGGGCAGATCATGCAAGGTCGAGACCGGCCAGCCCATCACATAGGCCGCCACCAGCCGCGCGGCGATGGGCGTGCCTTTGACCTCCTCTGCCAGCAGGCGCTTCAGGTGCAGCGCGCCTTGGGAATGGCCTGCAAGCACGATCGGGGTTTTGGGATCGACCGAGGAGAGGAAAAAGCGGAACGCCTCGCGCACATCGGCATAGGCGGCATTGATGGCCTGCCTGCCCTCGGGCGCGTCGGTCAGGAAAGCGCCCATCGTCGCCTGCCGGTAACGCGGCGCCCAGATTTCGGACGCGGCGTTGAAGGGGCTGGCCATGCCGCGCAGATAGATGCGGGCAATGCGCTCCGCGTCCGGATCGCCGCCGTTTTCGAGCGGGGCGTTCCAGCCTGCGCGGCTGAGGTAGCTGGTCGGGTGGACGAAGAAGACCGCAAAATCGCCCTTGGGTTCGGCAGGGGTTGGCAGCACGCCGCGGTCCCCCGCATAGGCCGGCTGCCAGCGTGCCGGATCGCTTACCCCGATGCCGGGGCGCGAATACCACAGCTTGGGGTCTTCATAGGCGTTCGCCTCCAGCGGCTTGACCGGCGCAAAGGCGACCGAGGGCACGCTGGCCCACTTGGTCAATTGCGTGGGAAACAGCGCCAGCGCAAAACCGCCCGCGATCACCAGAATGATGCAGAATGCGACGAGATAGAGGAACTTGCGGGCCATGCTTGCCGAGTCCTTACCGTTCTACTTGGCCGCCTGTCCTTCGGCCAAAGCAGGGCGCAGGGTGGTCCACGCGCGGTCGCCGCGCAGGCTGGAGAACCACGTTGCCGGGTTCCAGGTGGTTGAACCGTCGAGGCTGAAGGTGATGAATTCAGCCCGGCCGCCAATATTGGCCAGCGGCACCGCGCCGCCAAGCCCGCGGGGCAGCGGCGCGCGGCTATCGGCGGAAAGATCGCGGTTGTCGCCCATCACGAAGACAGAATCGGCCGGAACCTCGTAAGGCCCGAAATTGTCGAGCTCCTGGTTCATGTAATCGATGGTCAGGAAGGTCGCGCCGTTGGGGAAGGTTTCGCGCCAGGTCGGCGGATCGAAATATTCGCGCCCGTCCTTGTCCACGCGGCGGAACTGTTCGTAGGCATCAAGGCAGGGGTGTTCGCCCGCGCTGTCCTCGCACATCAGCTCAGGCTCGAACGGCAGGCGCACCGGGGGCACAACCTCGCGCTTGACGGGCGTGCCGTTGAGGATGATCTGGCCTGCGCGCACTTCGATCGTATCGCCCGGCAGCGCGACCACACGCTTGATGTAATCCTCGTCACGCTGCGGGTGGACGGGGATGACGATGTCGCCATATTCCGGGGTTGCCGCCAAGATGCGGGTGCCCGAGCGCGGCAGCAGGTGGAAGCTCGCCGAGGCCCATGACCAGCCATAGGGATATTTGCTCACCACCAGCCGGTCGCCCACCCACAAGCTCGGCATCATCGAGGTGGAGGGGATGTAGAACGGCTTGGCGACAAGGCTGTGAAACGCCAGCACCGCCAGCAGCATCAGCGCAAGGCCGCGGATTTCCGCGAACCAGTTGATCTTTTCAGACGTTTCGCTGTCGGTCACGGGCGGGCTTTCGATTTTTGCCAAGGGGGTCGCCGGGGCAGGGCCTAGCGCAAGGGGATGGCTTCGATGATCACGAAGGCCTGCGCCCAGGGGTGATCATCGGTGAGGGTGAGATGGATGCGCGCCTCATGCCCGTCCGGCGTCAATTCTTCAAGCCGCAAAGCCGCCCCGCCGGTCAGCGCCAGCGTGGGCGCACCCGAGGGCGCATTGACTACGCCGATGTCCTTCATGAACACGCCGCGCTTGAACCCGGTGCCGACCGCCTTGGAGAACGCCTCCTTGGCCGCGAAGCGCTTGGCGTAGGTGCCGGCGATGGTGAACGGGCGGCGGCGCGCCTTGGCGATTTCGATATCGGTGAACACCCGGTTCTCGAACCGCTCGCCATAGCGGGCCAGTGAATTGCCGATCCGCTCGATATTGCAAAGATCGCTGCCCATGCCGATGATCACGACATAACTCCGATGAAAGCACTGGATCGGGCGCGCAGAGACCGCAAGGCCGACTGGCCGCCCGCAGCGACGCGACCTCCAGGTCGCATGAGCGAGGATATCGCTCGCCGGAGGGCGAGCGTAATCAAGAAAGCGCCCTTATGATCACCGCCACCAGCAGGCCGACAGCAACGACGTGCAGCATCACCTGCGCCTTGAACAGCGGGTGCGCGAAGTCTCCTTTGGCGACGCGGCCTGCGCCGACAAAGCCGAAGATCATCAGTGCCACCCAGCCGACCGCGAAGACCCGCATCACGCCGGTATTGAGCGCAAAGCCCAGAAATCCGATGGCCAGAAGGAACAGCGCGGCGGCACCGAAGGCCCAGCGCTTCTGTTCTCCGGTAAGGGTGGGGAGGTCAGGTTCGCTCAACGCGCCTCATCCATCAAATCGCGCATCCGCCGGATCGCATTTTCAAGACCGACGAACACCGCCTCGCCGATCAGGTAGTGGCCGATATTGAGTTCCGCAATCTGCGGGATGGCGGCGATGGGTTGCACGTTTTCGAAGGTGAGGCCGTGGCCTGCGTGCGGCTCGATCCCGTTCTTGGCAGCCAGCGCCGCCATATCTGAGATGCGGCGCAATTCGCGCTCCACCCGTTCGCGGTCTCCATCAAGGAAGGCGTGGGCATATTCGCCGGTGTGGAATTCCACCACCGGCGCACCCAGACGCAGGGCTGCGTCCAATTGCCGTTCATCCGCCTCGATAAACAGCGAGACGCGGATGCCCGCGCTGCGCAGTTCCTCGCAGATGGGCACCAGCGTGTTGTGCATCCCTGCCGCGTCCAGCCCGCCTTCCGTGGTGCGCTCCTCGCGCTTTTCGGGGACGATGCAGGCAGCGTGGGGCTTGTGGCGCAGGGCGATGGCGAGCATTTCCGCCGTGGCGGCCATTTCGAGGTTCAGCGGCAGATTGGTCGCCGCCTGAATGCGCGCCAGATCCTCGTCGCGGATATGGCGGCGGTCTTCGCGCAGGTGCGCGGTGATGCCGTCCCCGCCAACAGCCGCGACAATCTCTGCCGCGCGCACCGGATCGGGATGGTCCCCGCCGCGCGCGTTGCGGATGGTGGCGACGTGATCAATGTTGACGCCGAGTCTGAGGTGGGCGGGGGTCAGGTTCAAAGCGGGGTTCCTGTCGTGCACAGCGCGGCGCGCATCACATCATGGGTGATGCCGGCCTGCTGCCAGATTTCGCCAAAGGCCGCTTCGGCCTCGGCGCGGTTCGATGTCATGATGATCACCATGTCGTGATCGGGAAGGATGATATTGCGCAGCACCACGCCGCCAATAAAGCCGCGCCGCTCCACGATCCGGACCGGGGCATCGCCGCAGTCTTTGAGAGGCACGCTGAACGACCATTGGCCGAGCGCGGCAAAACCATATTCAGGCTTGCCGTCCCACATTTGCGCGCGCTGCGCTTCGGGGATCAGCTTGCCGGTCATCAGCGCGCGATCGAAGGCGAGGAGATCGTGGGTCGTGCCATAGAGCGCGCCCGCGCCGCCGAAATTCTCGAGCCGAAAGGCGGTGGATTCGGTCTTGCCCTCGCTGAAGCCCGCCACCGTTGCTTCGGTGCGCGGGAACACACCAACGCTGGTCAGGCCAAGCGGCTGGGCGACGCGCTCTTCAATGAGGGTCGCGTAAGGCTTGCCGCTGGTCTTCTCGATCACGGCGGCCATCATGATGAAATCGCAGTCGCCGTAGAAGAACTCGGACAGCGGTTCGCGCGTCGTCGGCCCTTCGCACCATGTCCGCCCGGTCGCGGGGCTGTCGAGCTCGACCGCGTAGAAGGTCGACCAACCGTCACGCCCCTCCGGGCCTTCCTCGGTGCGCGGCAGGCCCGAGACGTGCTGCATCAGCATCCGCGAGGTGATGCGGCTGGCATGGGGCGCCTTGCTATCGGGCAGGTAGCGGGTGATCGGCGCGTCGAGATCGAGGCGGCCTGCTGCGACTTCCTGCATCGCGATGGTGGCGGTGATCTGTTTGGTGACCGAGGCCCAGCGCCACACCGCGCCCAGCTGGTGCAGCGTAGCGCCGCCGGGCGCGATGGTGCCAACCGTGCTTTCGTACACGATATTGTCGCCGCGCGCGATCAGTACTGTGCCGGGGGCAGTGTCAGGATTGAGCGCCGCGGCGACGGCGGCGGTATCCAGCGCCGGCGGAGCGCCCGTCTGCGCGCCCGCAGGAATGGCTCCAAGCGTCAGCAGTATTGCAGATCCAAGGAGCCTAATCATGTGCGTCTATTCCTTCCGGCTGCCGGGTTTCGTTACCTCTACGCTCGCCAGCGCTGCAGGGATGTCATTCTCGTCATAGGTGGGAAAATCGATGGCGAGCAGCGGGTAGAACGGCACGCCCAGATCGACCGACCCGCAAGAACGGTCGATGATGGCGCATTCGGCAATCACCTCGCCCCCTTCGCGCAGCACAGCGGCGATGGCTTCGCGGCTCGATAGGCCGGTGGTGACGACATCTTCCACCATCAGCACCCTGGCGCCCGGCGCGAGGGCAAAGCCGCGGCGCAGGTGAAACACGCCCTCGGGGCGTTCGAGGAACAAGGCGTCAAGGCCCAGCGCGCGGCCGATTTCATGGCCGATGATGATGCCGCCCATCGCGGGCGAGACCACCACATCGATCTGTGCGCGCACTTCGGCGGGGATGCCAGCGACCACCGCTTCGGCAAGGCGGGCAGCGCGTGCGGGGTTCATCAGCACCCGGGCGCATTGCAGATAATGCCCGCTGTGCCGGCCCGACGAGAGCTTGAAATGCCCTTCGAGCAGCGCGCCAGAGCTGCGGAACTCGGCCAGAACTTGATCTTGATTCATGGACGAACTCCTTGGAATTGATAGGGATTGGCACCCACTTGCGCGTGCGGCATGGGCGCGTGCATAATTTTCTCCCTAGAAGCGCTTGAGGCCCTCGGCAAGCATCGCTAAGGGCGACGATAAGGCTGACCCCCGGGTTTGCCAGACGCTGTCGCCAAGTGGTCCCAAGCGGGCCAGACTTGCGGGCAGTATGGGATCAGATTCGAACCACTTGGACACATTCTCATGGGTCAGAGGGACACCCGTATGAAAAAGGTATTCCTGGCAGCAGTTGCTGCCGGGCTCGCGGCATTTGCGCCGCTGAGCGTTGCGGCGCAGGACGCCGCCCCCGCTGCACCCGTTGCGGTGGAAGCTGCTGCGGCACCTGCTGCTGCGGCCCCCGCTCCGGCTGACGCCGCCGCGCCCGCTGCCGATGCGGCCAGCACCTACACCCCGATGGCCCCGACCAAGGGCAAGGGGATGCCGACATCGTATGAAGATGATGCGATGAAGAGCCTCACCTTCCAGGACCAGTATTCCGCCAATGGCGAATACGCCCTGTGGATGCACGACGTGATCCTGATGCCGGTGATCACTGCGATCAGCCTGCTCGTGCTCGGCCTGCTGCTTTATGTCGTGGTGCGCTTCAACCGCCGCCGCAATCCGGAAGCGTCCAAGACCACGCACAACACCCTGATCGAAGTGGTGTGGACGATTGTGCCGGTGATCATCCTTGTGATCATCGCCGTGCCCTCGATTACGCTGCTGGCGCGGCAATATGAAACGCCGCCCGCCAATGCCGTCACCATCAAGGCGACCGGCTACCAGTGGTACTGGGGCTATGAATACCCCGATCACGGCGGGATCGAAGTGATCTCGAACATGCTGGATGAAGCTGCCGCGCTGAAGGCGGGTGAGCCGCACCAGCTGGCGGTGGACAAGCGCATGGTGGTGCCCGCGGGCGTGCCGCTGCGCATCCAGACCACGGCTTCGGACGTGATCCATGCCTTCGCCGTGCCTTCGCTGTGGTTCAAGATGGATGCCGTTCCGGGCCGCCTGAATGAAAAGCTGCTGACCATCAAGGAGCCGGGCGTCTATTACGGCCAGTGCTCCGAACTGTGCGGCGCGCGCCACGGCTATATGCCGATTGTGGTCGAGGCGCTTCCGCCTGCCGAATTCGCCGCTTGGGTGAAGTCGCAGGGCGGCGAGATGCCCGGAGCGGAAGAAGCGGCGGCTCCGGCTGCTGCGGCCGCTCCTGCCGCCGATGCTGCCGCGGCCCCCGCTGCCGCGAACTAAGCCTGATGAACGAATATAACGCAGAGAGTATCTGACCATGGCAACCACCGCAGAAGGCTTCGACGTCCATAGCGACCATAGCCACGACGCGCATGATCATGCGGACCATAAGCCGGGCTTCTTTGCCCGCTGGTTCATGTCGACCAACCACAAGGACATCGGCACGATGTACCTGATCTTCGCGATCATCGCGGGGATCGTGGGTGGCGCGATTTCAGGCATCATGCGGGTCGAGCTCGCCGAGCCCGGCATCCAGTACCTGCAATGGTGGGCCCAGTTCATGGGCGGTGCCAATGATCTGAACACCGCGCTCCACATGTGGAACGTGTTCATCACCGCGCACGGTCTGATCATGGTGTTCTTCATGGTCATGCCGGCGATGATCGGCGGCTTTGGCAACTGGTTCGTGCCGCTGATGATTGGCGCGCCGGACATGGCCTTCCCGCGCATGAACAATGTCAGCTTCTGGCTGACGGTGGCCGGCTTCTTCAGCCTGCTGTTCTCGCTGTTCGTCCCTGGCGGCACCGGCCCTGGTGCAGGCACCGGCTGGACGGTCTATGCGCCGCTTTCGACCACCGGTTCGGTTGGCCCTGCGGTCGATTTCGCGATCTTCTCGCTCCACCTTGCGGGCGCAGGCTCGATCCTGGGGGCGACCAACTTCATCACCACCATCTTCAACATGCGCGCGCCGGGCATGACCCTGCACAAGATGCCGCTGTTCGTGTGGTCGGTGCTGGTTACCGCTTTCCTGCTGCTGCTGGCGCTGCCGGTGCTGGCTGCTGCCATCACCATGCTGCTGACCGACCGCAACTTCGGCACCACCTTCTTCAATCCGGCCGGCGGCGGTGATCCGGTGCTTTACCAGCACCTGTTCTGGTTCTTCGGCCACCCGGAAGTCTACATCATGATCCTGCCGGGCTTCGGCATGATCTCGCAGATCGTTGCCACCTTCTCGAAGAAGCCGGTGTTCGGTTACCTCGGCATGGCCTACGCCATGGTCGCGATCGGCGTGGTCGGCTTCATCGTCTGGGCGCACCACATGTACACCGTGGGCCTCGACGTGAACACGAAGATGTACTTCACCGCGGCCACCATGGTGATCGCTGTTCCCACCGGCGTTAAGATCTTCTCGTGGATCGCGACGATGTGGGGCGGCAGCATCAGCTTCAAGTCGCCGATGGTGTGGTCGATGGGCTTCATCTTCCTGTTCACCGTGGGCGGCGTGACCGGCGTGGTGCTGGCCAATGGCGGGATCGACGACAACCTGCACGACACTTACTACGTGGTGGCTCACTTCCACTACGTGCTGTCGATGGGCGCCGTGTTCTCGATGTTCGCCGGCTTCTACTACTGGTTCCCGAAGATGAGCGGGCGGATGCATTCCGAGCTGCTCTCGCACCTGCACTTCTGGACCTTCTTCATCGGCGTGAACGTGATCTTCTTCCCGCAGCACTTCCTCGGGATGCAGGGTATGCCGCGCCGCTATCCGGACTATGCGGAAGCCTACACCTTCTGGCACCAGATCAGCACCTTCGGGTACTACATCATGGCCGGTTCGATGATCTTCTTCTTCGTCAACATCCTCTACGCGCTGGCTGCCGGCAAGAAGGCCGCTGCCAACCCCTGGGGTGAAGGCGCGACGACGCTCGAATGGACCCTGCCGAGCCCGCCGCCTTACCACCAGTTCGAAACGCTCCCCGTGATCACGGATGCGCACGACTACCACGATCACCGTCCGGTGACGGCGTGATCGGCTCCCTCGCCGGAGCATAGGACAAGAGGGAGCGCGGACATGGGTCCGCGCTCCTTCGCAATGGAACCGATAGTGACAATGGCCAGCACCGCATCCCAGACCACAGCGATGATGCCTGCAGAGTGGCGTGATTTCTTCGCGCTCACCAAGCCGCGGGTGATGACGCTGGTGATCTTCACCGCGATTTGCGGCCTGATCGCTGCGCCCGGCACGATCCACCCGGTGATCGGCTTCACCGCGATCCTCGCCATCGCCATGGGCGCTGGCGGCTCGGCGGTTCTCAATATGTGGTGGGAAGCCGATCTCGACGCAGGCATGAAGCGCACCATGAACCGCCCGCTGCCCGGTGGCCGGATGCGGCCCGAGGATGCGCGCGATTTCGGGATTTTCCTCTCGGCCGTGTCGGTCGTCCTCATGGGACTTGCCGTGGGCTGGCTGGCGGCATCGCTGCTGCTGGGCGCGATCATCTATTATGCCGTGATCTACACCATCTGGCTCAAGCCCCGCACCCCGCAAAACATCGTCATCGGGGGCGGCGCGGGCGCGTTTCCGCCGCTGATTGGCTGGGTGGCCGTGACGGGCGACATCACCGCCATGCCGATCCTGCTGTTCGCGATCATCTTCTTCTGGACCCCGCCGCACTTCTGGGCGCTCGCGCTGTTCGTGCAGAGCGATTACGCCAAGGTCGGCATTCCGATGCTGCCCGTGGTCGCGGGAGAGAAGGCGACGCGTCGCCAGATCATGCTCTACACCCTGCTGCTCGCCCCCATCACGGTTGCGCCATGGTATATCGGCGGCACCAGCTGGATTTACGGCTCGGTCGCGGTGGTGCTTTCGGTGCTGTTCGTGGTGCTGGCCGTGCCGGTCTTCACCCGCATGCGCGCAGAAGTTGACGCGATGACGCCGGAAAAGACCCTGTTCAAGTACTCGATCGTCTACCTCTTCGTGCTGTTCGCCGCGCTGGTGGCGGACCGCGTGGCAGCCTATCAAGGATGGATCGCATGACGCCCGAGGAAGAACGTGAATTCCTGCGCCGTCGCAAGGCGCGCAACTGGGTGGTGTTCGGCACGCTCGTGTTTTTTGTCGTGCTGTTTTACGCGATCACCATTGTGCGGATCGGCGGGCAGACCGGCTGATGGCGAGCATCGCGCCTCTTTCCCAGGGTAGCGACCGGCGCAATCTGCGCACCGGTGCGCTGGCCTTTGCCGGCGCGCTCGCGATGCTCGGGCTGGGCTATGCCTCGGTCCCGCTTTACCGCCTGTTCTGTCAGGTCACCGGCTTTGGCGGCACCACCATGAGCGCGACCGAGAGCGATGCGGCGCGCGCCGCTGCGGCGGCGACGGGGCAGAAAATCTCGATCCGCTTCGATGCCACGACCGCGATGGGGATGCCGTGGACCTTTGCGCCCACGCAGGCGACCGACACCATCACCATCGGTGAGCGCGACATCGCCACCTATGTCGCGCGCAACGATAGCGAGCAGCCGATCACCGGCATGGCCACCTTCAACGTGGAGCCGGAGCAGGCGGGCAAATATTTCAACAAGATCCAGTGCTTCTGCTTTACCGAGCAGACATTGCAGCCCGGGCAGGAAGTCACCATGCCCGTGCTCTACTTCGTCGATCCGGCGATGCTTGACGATCCCAACATGAAGGGTGTCGAGCAAATCACGCTGAGCTACACTTTCCACCGCGCCGAGGCGCCGGGCAATCCGGCTCCGACGCGCTCCAATTGATCCGCTAAACCCAGGGACGGGAACTTCCACATGGCTGGCAAGGCAAACCACGATTACCACATTCTTGAACCCGATATCTGGCCGCTGGTCGGCTCAATCTCGGCGCTCACCTTCACCAGCGGGCTGGTGCTGCATATGCACCCCGATGTGTTCGGCTCGGCCTCGGGCATCGTCATGTGGGCGGGCCTTGCGGGTCTGATCGCCACCTTCTTCATGTGGTTCAAGAACATCGTCGTCGAAGCCGAGCGCGGCGATCACACCCCGGTGGTGCAGCTGCACATGCGCTACGGCATGATCCTGTTCATCGCTTCGGAAGTGATGTTCTTTGTCGGCTGGTTCTGGAGCTTCTTCGATTTCGCGCTGTTCCCGACCGCTCTCGAATACGACCATGCGACTGGGGCGACCACCAGCCTGTTCGGCACGGAAGGCGCAGTGGCGGCCTTCATTCCCGAAGGCATGGAGGTGCTCGATCCCTTCGCGCTGCCGCTGCTCAACACGCTGATCCTGCTGTGTTCGGGCACCACGGTGACCTGGGCGCACCACGCGCTGATCCATGGTGACCGTCAGGGCCTCAAGCAGGGCCTGTGGGCGACCATCGCACTGGGCGCGCTGTTCAGCTGCATTCAGGCCTATGAATATGCCGCAGCGCCCTTTGGCTTCGGCGGCAACACCTACTCCTCGGCCTTCTACATGGCTACCGGCTTCCACGGCTTCCACGTGCTGGTGGGGACCATCTTCCTCGCCGTGTGCCTGTTCCGCGCTTACAAGGGCCACTTCACCCCGCGCCAGCACTTCGGCTTTGAAGCGGCCGCGTGGTATTGGCACTTCGTGGACGTGGTGTGGTTGTTCCTGTTTGTCGCCATCTACGTGTGGGGCGGCTGGGGCGCCGAATTCCATTGATGATTCCGGACGAAAGTCCGACGAAACAAAAGGGGCAGCCGGGATTAGTCTCGGCTGCCCTTTCCGGTTTGTGCCCTCGTTGCGGCGCGAAGACGCTGTTTGCCGCGCCCGCCGCGCTGGCGCATGATTGCGAGGCCTGCGGGCTGGACATCACCGGTCTGGAGCGGGGTGGGCGGTTTGTGGGCGTGGTGACAATGCTGCTGGCGCTGGCGCTGATCCTCGCCGCGCTTTCGGTTGACGAATGGCTGAGGCCGCCGCTTTGGGCCTCGTTCCTGTTCTGGGGGCCGGTCACGGTGGCAACGGTGATCGGCGCGCTCAGGTTCTACAAGACCATGTGGGTCTATCACCAATACGAAGAGAGCCAGCCATGACCGCCCGCCGCATTCCGATATTCTCGACCATCGTGGTGGTCGCGGCTGTGCTGACGATGATCGGCCTCGGCTTCTGGCAGCTTGATCGCAGGGCCGAGAAGGAGGCGTTGATTGCGCGCTATCAGGCGGCGGCCAGCGCACAGGCCGAAGTGCCGTTCCCGACCGATGATAATGCACAAGGCAATTGGTTCCGCCGCAGCCGCGTGACCTGCGGGCGGGTACTGTCGCTCACCACCGTATCGGGCACCGCGGCTTCGGGGCAGAAAGGCCTCGCAGTGCGCGCCTACTGCACCGAGGGCGCTTTCGGACAGCCGCTGACGGTCGACCTCGGCTTCACGCGCGAGATGGTCACCCCGAAATGGGTGGGCGGCGAGGTCACCGGCGTGATCGCGCCGGGACCGCGCCTTGTGGCCGACCCGCCGGTGGCAGGCTTCCAGCCGCTCGCCAAGCCCGATCCGGGCGACTTGCCCAACAACCACCTCGCCTATGCCGGGCAGTGGTTCTTCTTCGCGCTGACCGCACTCATCATCTACGTGCTGGCATTAAAGCGCCGCCGCAGCTAGGCGCTGTTCGCATATGCAATACGTCTCGACACGCGGCAGCGCACCGGCGCTCGACTTCGAAGGGGTAACACTCGCAGGCCTCGCCAGCGACGGGGGGCTGTATCTGCCCGCCGAATGGCCACGCTTCAGCGAGGCCGAGATTCGCGATATGCGCGGGCTTGCCTATCCCGATCTCGCTGCGCGCGTCATGGCGCCGTTTGTGGCGGGCAGCCTGACGGACGATGAATTGCTGGCGATCTGCCACGCGGTCTACGGCGATTTCGGCCACGCGGCGGTCGCTCCGCTGGTGCAATTGGACGCGCAGCACTGGCTGCTCGAGCTGTTCCACGGCCCGACGCTCGCCTTCAAGGACGTCGCCCTGCAATTGCTCGGGCGCCTGTTCGAGACCTTCCTCGCCCGCCGCGATGAACGCCTCACCATCGTCGGCGCGACCAGCGGGGACACGGGTTCCGCCGCCATTCAGGCCGTCGCCGGGCTGGAGCGGGTCGAGATTTTCATGCTCCACCCCAAGGGCCGGGTGAGCGATGTGCAGCGCCGCCAGATGACCACGGTGCTCAGCCCCAACGTCCACAACCTCGCCATTGAAGGCAGCTTCGATGATGCGCAGGCGCATGTGAAGCGGATGTTTAATGATGGGGATGTGACCAAGGTGCTCAATCTTGGCGCGGTCAATTCGATCAACTGGGCGCGGCTGATGGCGCAGGTGGTCTATTACTTCGCGTCTGCCTTGCAACTGGGCGCGCCTGACCGGACGGTGGCTTACAGCGTGCCGACCGGCAATTTCGGTGATGTGTTCGCCGGCTATGTCGCGGCAAAGATGGGCCTGCCGATCGAAAAGCTGATCGTCGCCACCAATATCAACGACATCCTCCACCGCGCGCTCGCCAGCGGCGACTATTCGGCGGGCGGCGTCACCCCCACGATCACGCCCTCGATGGACATTCAGGTGTCCTCCAACTTCGAACGCCTGCTGTTCGATGCGGGCGGACGTGACGGCGCGGCGCTGGCCGAACAGATGCACGCCTTTGAAGCGACCAAGGCGATGCAGCTCACCAACGCGCAGGCGCAAGGGGCGAGCGCATTGTTCGCCAGCGCGCGCGCCGATCAGGTTGAAACCGCGCGTGCGATGCAATGGGCGTGGCGCGCGGCGGGGCAGGTGATCGATCCGCACACCGGTGTCGGCCTCCATGCCGCGCGCGCACTGGCCGAAAGCGGCATCGTGCCCGCCCATATCCCGCTCGTCACACTGGCGACCGCGCACCCCGCCAAGTTCCCCGACGCGGCCGAACGGGCGGTGGGCATGCGCCCAGCGCTACCGGCGCGTGTGGGCGATCTGTTCGGGCGCGAGGAAAGCCTGGTCGAGATCCCCGGCGATTACGCCGCCACCCGCGATTACGTGCTCGGCCACGCCGGGAACGCCTGATGGCGCGCCTTGTCCAGCAGGCGCTGGTGATGGAATGCGCAGGCTGGGATTCCTATCGCCTGCTCGATAGCGGGGCTGGGCGAAAGTGGGAGAGTTTTGGCCCCCATTCGTTCATCCGCCCCGAACCGCAGGCGCTGTGGCAGCCGCGCGTCGACAACTGGCAGGCCGATGGCGAGTTCATCCCCGGTTCGGACGAGGATGGCGGGGGGCGTTGGCAATTTTCGGGGCAATTCTCGGGCCAGTTCACCGGCCGCCTGCCCGATGATGGCTGGGAGCTGGCCTGGAACGAGGTGCGCTTCACCGCCCGCCCGACCCCGTTCCGTCACCTGCAATTCTTCCCCGACATGGCCCCCGTGTGGGACTGGATGCGCGGGGCACTGGACGGCATGACCGAGGCCGAGACGATGAACCTGTTCGGCTATACCGGCCTTGGCACGCTGGCGCTGTCGCAGCATGGCAAGGTCACCCATGTCGATGCCTCGAAGAAATCCGTCGCGCAGGCGCGCGAGAATGCGGCGCTTTCCGGCATGGCGGATCGCCCGATCCGCTGGCTGACCGATGACGCCGCCAAATTCACCGCGCGCGAAGTGCGGCGGGGTAGGCGTTATGACGGGATCATCCTCGATCCCCCGAAATTCGGACGCGGCCCCGAAGGCGAGGTGTGGCGGCTGGAGGAACATCTCCCAAGTCTCGTCGCCGATTGCGCCAAGCTGCTGGACAGCGACAGCCGGTTTCTGTTCCTCACCGTCTATGCCGTGCGCATGAGCAGCCTTGCGATTGCCGGCCTGCTGGAAGAGGCGCTCGGGCAACTGCCCGGCGTGATCGAACACGGCGATCTGGCGGTGCGCGAGGAAGGGGAGGGCGGAAGGTTGCTCCCAACCGCCATCTTCGCGCGCTGGTCAAACGGCTGACTGGCGTTAACCGCTGGCACTGGACTTACGCCCCCCATCCTGCCAACGCGCCTCGCGATGACCGATACCCTTACCCTTGAAGTCAATGATCTCGTCGTCGATGTCCTGACCGGCATCTATTCGGAGGAGACCGGCCAGCCCCAGCCGCTGCGCATCTCGATCGCGGCGGCTTATGAGGTGGCGGATCGCTATGATCCCGACACGCCGCTGGAGGCGTCCAAGAATTACATGGACCTCAAATTCGCCGCCTCCGAAGGCTTGCCCAAAGGCGTGCACTTCAAGCTGATCGAAGCGGTTGCGGACCACATTTGCGAAAGCCTGTTCGTGCAGGATGTCCGCGTGCAGGCGGTAACGGTGAAGATCGTCAAGCTCGCCATTGCCGAAGCGGGCGAGCAGATCGGCATCACCTTGCACCGCAAGCGCCGCCCCGAACACGCAGGCTGAGGCGCGTGCAACGGCAGATCGATATCGGCCTGCTGCCTGAAGCACCGCTGGATGCGGCGATGGCCTTCATGGCGCTCCACCTTGAAGCCGCGCGCGCGATCCTTGCCGATCCGCTGACCACCGCGTTGGCGATCACTCTGCCGCCCGCCGGGCATGACCACCGCGACTGGCGCCTCGCGCTCGCCCGCGATCTGGCGCGCGAGGCGGCGCGCAGGGATGTTCCGGCCCGGGTCAACATCGTCGCCGGGCGGCCGGGTGATGCGCGCGATGCAATCTTAGGATTTTTGGCAAATGCGCCCGGGGTGACAGGGCAGTATTGCCTGTGCCATGAATGATGCCGTGTCGCCGCCCCCAAGCCCTTCGCAGCTCCGCAAGCCGGACCTGATCCTCGTCGGCGGCAAACCGCGCCCGCTGGTGGATGGCTTTATGCGCCGCATCACCTATCTGCGCCTTTCGGTCACCGACCGCTGCGATCTGCGCTGTTCCTACTGCATGCCCGAACGCATGACCTTCCTTCCCAAGAAGGAGGTGCTCAGCCTTGAGGAGCTGTATGACCTCGCCACCGGCTTCATCGCGCGGGGGGTGACCAAGATCCGCATCACCGGGGGGGAGCCACTGGTGCGGCGTGACATCATCGACCTGTTCAGCGCGCTTGGCCGCCGCATCGGGCATGATCTGGAAGAACTGACGCTGACCACCAACGGCACGCAGTTGGCCGCCCATGCCGAGGCGCTGGCACGCGCCGGGGTTCGGCGGGTGAATGTCTCGCTCGACACGCTTGACCGGGCAAAGTTTGCCGAGCTGACCCGGCGCGACAGTCTGCCGCAGGTCCTGGAAGGGATCGCGGCGGCCAAGGCGGCCGGGCTGAAGGTGAAACTGAACGCGGTGGCGCTGAAAGGCGTGAACGAGGACGAACTGCCCGACCTTATCGCCTGGGGCCACACGCAAGGCCATGACGTGACCCTGATCGAGGTCATGCCGCTGGGCGATGTCGAGGAAGAACGGCTCGACCAGTATCTCCCGCTCGATACCGTGCGTGCAAGACTGGCAGCACGCTGGACGCTGACCGAATCGGCGCACAAGACCGGCGGGCCGTCAGCCTATGTCGATATTGCCGAAACCGGCGGCAGGCTGGGTTTCATCACGCCGCACACCAGCAATTTCTGTTCGGGGTGCAACCGGCTGCGGGTGACCGCGACGGGCCAGCTCTATCCCTGTCTGGGCGGGGGCGAGCAGGTCGATCTGCGCGCCGCGCTGCGTTCGGACGATGCCGAAGCCAACCTCGCCGCCGCGCTGGACGAGGCGCTGCGGATCAAGCCTGAAAAACACAATTTCCGCATGGACGCCCGCGGCGCGGCCCCGGCGCTGGCGCGGCATATGTCGATGACGGGGGGGTAGGGCCGTGATCCGTGTCGTATACCTCGGCAAGCTGGCAGACATTGCCGGTAGGCCGGAATCGCAGTTCGGCTCCAGCGACGGCGAACTCGATTGGCCCGATCTGGTCGAAGTGCTTCGCAACCACGTGAACCCCGAGATTTCCGAGGCCGTCGAAGACAGCCGAACCCGCGTCGCCGTGAATGGCGAACTGCTGGCCGACAAGACCTATCTCGTCGCGAAGCACGGCGATGAAATCGCGCTGCTCCCGCCGGTGTCGGGGGGGTGATGCGCGATATCCGCCTGCTCGACCGCATGTTCATCCCCGGCACGCTGATCGGCCCCTTCACGCAGGCCAATCCCGGGCTTGGCGGCGTGTGCACCTTTGTGGGCGAGGTGCGCTATGACGAGGGCGTCGAGGCGCTTGAACTCAGCCATTACGAACCGCTCACCCTGCCCGGAATGCACGCGCTGGCCGACCGCGCCTTCGAACGTTTCACCCTGATGGGCCTGCTGATGGTCCACCGCACCGGCATGATGCGCCCGGGCGAGCCGATCGTCTGCGTCTCGGCCGCCGCGCTCCACCGCCGCGATTGCATCGACGCGGTGGATTTCTGCATGGACCACCTCAAAAGCGCCGCATGGTTCTGGAAACGCGAACTGCGCGGCGGGACATGGCACTGGATCGAGCCGCGCGAGGCGGACCACAGCGATCTTGCCCGCTGGCAGGGATGATTTGACCGGGATCAAAGCCGGGGCTTTCGCGCGGCGGTAATTGCCTTTCCAACAACGGAAAGGATCACACCATGAGCCACATCGTCCACGATCTCCTCGCCCGCGGTGACGCGCGGATTGTCGAGCAGCCCAAGGCGCCCGCACAGGTGCGCCATCAGGTCGAAGCCGACCGCAATTTCGGCCTGCCCACCGCGCTCTACGCGGGCACCGTCGCGGGTTATCTCGGGTTTCTGCTGGTGGTCGGCAGCGCCTTTGCCAATCCGGTGCTGGCGATCCCGATGGCGATCTTCGTCGTGTTCATCGTCGCCGGCTTCGGCGTGCCGGCCGTGTGGACGCGCCTTGCCGGCAACACCAGCGAGCCGCAGACGATGGGCGAATTCGCGCTCAAGGGTATCATGACCAACACCGGGCGGCTGGCCGCCAAGGATGCGGCCATTCAGGTGCTGATCCTGCCCGTCCTGCTGGTGTGCTGGGGCCTTGCCATCGCGGTGATCGCGGCGGTGGTGGCCTGAGCCTGCAAAGCTCCCCTCGGAGCAGCGGCCCTCTCCCAAGCCGCTGCTCCGAAAACTTACCTGCCCGAAATATCCTGAAGCATCGCTGCATCCAGCAGCGCGATGCCGCGTTTGCCCTCTCGCTTGATCGCTCCCATGTCTTCTAGCTCGCCCAGCTTGCGGCTCACCGTCTCGATCGTCAGGCCGAGCATATTGCCGATCTCGCCGCGGGTCAGGGGCAGTTCGAAATGGCTGGCGAGGTGGCACGAGCTTTCGCTGGCCGAGGCCGCGAAATCGTGGAGCAGGGCGGCCAGCCGCGCCTCGGCGCTGGCATGGCCGGTCAATTCCAGCAGATTGCGCGTCGCCAGCAAATCGGCCTGACTGCGGCGCAGCAGCGCGCGGGCGAGCGCCGGATAATCCTCGATCGCCCGCTCGATATCGGCTTTGGCGAAGGTGCACAGCCGGCTTTCGGTCAGCGCCACCACATCATGGTGCGCAAAGGGCGCGAACAATTCCCCGATGAAGCCGGCCGGGTGGACCAGCGCGAGGATTTGTTCGTTGCCGTCAATATCGACCGCAGAGACCTTCAGCGCGCCCGTCAGCAAGGTCGCGCAGGCGGCTTCCTCGTCGCCCGCGGCAAACAGCATCTCGCCGCGCTTGAGCACCCGGGTGCGCCCGGCTGCGGCCATCGCATCGCGTTCTTCGGGGGTGAGCACCGCGCAGGCGGCGGTTTCCTTCACCGGGCAGGTGCTGCACGCAAGGTTCATGATCCCATCGTTCCCCATAGCCGCGCGATGCTCGCATCCTGACGGGCGAGCGTGGCGGCAATATCGCCCTGTGCCTGCGCCAGCGCCGGATCGGGGCTGAGCGCGCCCGCAGCCTCGGCGGCGAGGCTATCGAGCGCGGCGAGCGCGCCTGCGGTCTTGCCGCGCTGGGTATCGAGTTCGGCCAAAGCGATGATCGCGGCGGCGCGGGCGTTGCTTTCAAACGGCTGGCCAGCCGCAGCCCGTGCGAGTCGCGCCGCTTCGTCCGAGCGCGCGGTAAAGGCGCTGTCAGCGGCAGCAGCAGCCGCGCGCAGTTCGGCAATGCGGGCTGGCGGCGTGGCGGGGCGAATCGGGAGCGGGGCGGGCGCGGGTGCCTGCGCGGCGGTGCCATTCTCGAAAGGGCGCATCGCCAGCGAGGGATAGGCATCACTTCCCCCTGCGCAGGCGCTGGCGCTTACGAAAAGTGTGGCAAGAATGGCGGTTTTTGTCAGTTTCGCGTGCATAATGATCCCATGTCCTGTTACCATGACACGTCAGGCTGGCAAAGTGTCCTCACAGTTCGGTTCGTCCGACTTTTTGCTGAGGGGATGCGTGCGCAGGCGTTGACTTGGGGCCGCCTTTCACCTAACGGCGTGCCTCTTTCCGGGGCTGCACCTTCGCAGGCCTCGCATTGCCGTTCGGTCGGCGTGGTTTGAACCTTCGGGCGCAAGCTGCTTTTGCCGGACACCGCACATTTAGAGAGTTTAGAGCCATGTTCGCTGTAGTGCGCACGGGCGGCAAGCAATATCGGGTTGCCGCCGGAGACAAGATTGCCGTTGAAAAGCTCGCAGGCGAAGCCGGCGACACGATCACCCTGGGTGACGTCCTGCTGGCTGGTGAAGGCGAGACTATCGCCGATGCCAAGTCGGTGGTCGTCTCGGCAGAGATCATCGCCCAAGCCAAGAGCGAGAAGGTGATCGTCTTCAAGAAGCGTCGCCGCCACAATTATCGCCGCAAGAACGGCCACCGCCAGCAGATGACCCTGCTGCGCATCACCGCCGTGGGCGCTGGCGAAGACGCCAAGCCTGCGAAGAAGGCGGCCGCCAAGAAGACCAAGACCGAAGACGCCCCTGCGGCGGCCTCGGCAGAATAAGGAGCGACTGAACCATGGCACACAAGAAAGCAGGCGGTTCGTCGCGTAACGGTCGTGATTCGGCCGGTCGTCGCCTCGGCGTGAAGAAGTTCGGCGGTCAGGAAGTGATCGGCGGCAACATTATCATCCGCCAGCGCGGCACCCGCGTGTACCCGGGCGTGAACGTGGGCATGGGCAAGGACCACACCCTCTACTCGCTCGCTGAAGGTGTGGTGCGATTCCACGCCGGCAAACTCGGCCGCAAATACGTCTCGGTAGACGTCATGGCTGAAGCCGCCGAATAAGCGGACGATTCGCTAAAGGGATCGTCCGACAAGGATGGTCCCGGCAGGTGCCTCGCTCTCAAGCTGCAATGCAGTAGGGCAACAAAGGCAACCAGCGATTGAGGGAGACAGGACCATCCTCTAGCCGAGGGGGTCCGTCTCCCTTTTTCGTTCTCCCTCGAAAGCCTGCGAAAACATGATGTTTCGCGGCCTTAAAATTGTCACGCGCCTGCCCTAGCGGCGGTGCGGGGCGAGGAAGGGAGAAGTCTCGTGTTCCATCGTAGCCAAAGATTGCTGCTACGGCCGATCTGGCCCGAAGACTGGCAGGCCTTGCTGGCGGGGATCGCCGATGAAGGCGTGGTGCGCAACCTTGCGCGTGCGCCCTGGCCCTACCGCGAACAGGACGCGCGCGATTTTGCCGCGCAGCCAGCCGATCCGCTTCACCCCCGCTTCCTCATCACCCGCGCTGCGGACGCGCAAGTCGTGGGCAGCATCGGTTTCGGCCCGATGGGCGATGCCGGTAATGATGCCAGCAATGATGGCGGCGCGCTGGAGCTCGGTTACTGGATCGCCCGGCCGCATTGGGGGCAGGGCTATGCCACCGAAGCGGGCGCGGCGGTGCTGGCGATGGCCGAGCTGCTGGGCCACACGGAAATGGTCGCCTCGCACTTCCTCGACAATCCCGCCTCGGGCCGGGTGCTGCGCAAGCTCGGCTTCGAGCCGACCGGACGGACCGAGCCGCGCTGGTCGTGCGGGCGCGGGGCGATGGCCGATACGGCGCTCTATCGCAGGCTGCTGGGCCATGATGCGGGTGTGAGCCAGCGCGCGGCCTGATTCTTGCGCGGCGCGCGGCTTGTTCGTCTCTGCAAAAAGCCCTAGGCACGCCGCCATGGTCGTCCGCAAAAGGTTAACCCCCGAGGAATCGCGCAGCTCCGCGCTGGAAGCCGCGCGTGCGCTGCTGATCGAAACCGGGCCGCAAGCGGTGACGCTGAAGGCGGTGTCGGCGCGGATCGGGCGCACCCACGCCAATCTGCTGCACCATTTCGGCTCGGCCTCGGGCTTGCAGAAGGCGCTGGCCGAGCATCTGGCGCGCACCGTGTGCGAAACGATCCTCGAAGCGGTCCACGCCAGCCGCGCCGGGCTTGGCCGCCCGCGCGAGGTGGTCGATCTGGCGTTCGACGCCTTTGACCGCGAAGGCGCGGGCGCGCTCACCAGCTGGATGCTTCTGACCGGCAACGAGGACGCGCTGGACCCGATCATCTCGACCATCCACGATCTGGTGGACGAGCTGGCGCCTGGCGAGGCGGGGCATGAAAGCGGCGCGCAGAACATCCACCGCGATACGCTGTCGCTGGTGCTGATGGCGCTGGGCGATGCGCTGATTGGCGGGGCGCTGGCAAAGTCGCTGGGCTTGCCGCGCGATGCCGCGCGCGAGCGGGCGGCGGCGATGCTTGAAGCGAGCCTTGCCGAACATCAGCCCGGCTAAGCGTCTCCCGCGGTCACGCCCGCGCGTTGCCATGCGGGCAGGCGGGCGGCATCGAGATTTTCCACCCGCAGGTGATCCACCGCCAACTCGTGTTCGGGATAGGCCGCCACGCGCCGCGCTTCGTCCGATGTGCCGAGCGGCACCACCACCAGCCGGCGATTGACCTTCTGGCGCCAGTTCATCCGCGCGGTGTTTTCCTGCCCGACATAGCAGCCCTTGGTGAAGCTGACGCCGTTCAGTTCGACCGCATTGGTCTCCAGCCACAGGATATCCCCCAGCTCCCCGCGCCCCTCGGGCACGCCGAGCGCCAAGCGGTGGGCGAGCCATGCTGCGTCGGCAGGATCGCCTTCGGGCGCGGCCAGCCAGCGGTGGCCGAGATCGGGCAGGCGTGGATCGGGAGCGCCTTTGGCATCCGGGGCGGCGCTCCAGTGCACGGCGAGGTTTTCATCGCGGGCAATGCCGATCTTGCGGCGCAGGCGATACATCGACAGGCGCTTCGCCAGCTCGTCCACATGGGCGGCCTCGCAATCGAGCAGGATATCGCGGCCATCGCCCCACACGATAAAGTCGAACAGGTGCTTGCCCTGCGCGCTCAGCAGGGCGGCATAGCAGGGCAGGGGACCGGCCGTGTCATTGGTGACGAGGCCTTGCAGGAAGCCGGGCACGTCCTCACCCTCATCGAGGGGAGAAAGGCGCAGAAGCGCGCGCGCGGCGAGGCGGGTTGCTGTTGTCATGTCGGTTCCAGACTTGGGCTATCCCTAAGCCCTGTCAAGGCGGGCGGGCCTGCACGCTGACGGTTATGTGCAATGCGAAAGCCACGGCCGGTGCCATGATCGGCGCTTTCCGGCATGGAGATCGCGATGGAATTTCTGACTCAGGATATGCGCAACCAGATGCTGCAGATCGGGATCCTCTCCCACAACGAGCAGGAGACCATGTTCCAACTGGCCAAGCGTTGCGCCAAGACCTCGGGCCTGCCGCTGGGCGTGGCGATCGGGGCGGCCGGAACCAAGGCGGGCACCGTGGCGCTGCCAGGGATCGGCACGATTTCGGGCGCGGCGGCCGGGTTCCTCGCCGGGCTGACGACCGGGACGGCGTCCTGCGTTGCGCTCAACCTGGCCGCCAAGGACGAGTTGAAGAAGCTCGCCAAGGGGCAATAGCGGCGGCGCTATTGGGGCACTGGAAACGGGTGCGTCTCCCGCGTAAGGCACACCCATGACCGACAGCCTCACGATCCGCCGCCCTGACGATTGGCACCTGCACTTCCGCGATGGCGACATCATGCGCGAAGTGGTGCCTTACACCGCACGCCAGTTCGCCCGCGCGATCGTGATGCCCAATCTCACCCCGCCGGTCACCACGACTGATCTGGGCGCGGCCTATCGCGACCGGATCCTCGCCGCTGTGCCCGAAGGCGTCTGCTTCATGCCGCTGATGACCTGCTACCTCACCGACACCACCGACGCCGATGATCTGGCGCGCGGCGCGGCGACAGGCGTGTTCACCGCCGCCAAGATGTATCCCGCCAACGCCACGACCAATTCGGCCGCGGGTGTCACCAATGTCGAAAAGCTTTATCCCGTCCTCGCCCGGATGGAGGCCGAGGATATCGTGCTGTGCATCCACGGCGAGGTGACCGATCACAGCGTTGACGTGTTCGACCGCGAGAAAGAGTTTATTGAGAGGCACTTGCGCGGCATTGTTGCCGCTTTTCCGAAGCTGCGGATCGTGTTTGAACACATCACCACAAGTGATGCGGTCGATTTCGTGAACGAGGCCGGGCCGCAGGTCGCCGCCACCATCACCCCGCAGCACCTCCACATCAACCGCAACGCGATGCTGGTGGGCGGCATCCAGCCGCATAATTACTGCCTGCCGGTTGCCAAGCGGGAGGAACACCGGCTGGCCCTGCGCAAGGCCGCGACGGGCGGTTCGGAAAAATTCTTCCTCGGCACGGACAGCGCGCCGCACCTGCGCAGCGCCAAGGAAAGCGCCTGCGGTTGTGCGGGCATTTTCGGCGCGCCCTATGCACTCGAAAGCTACCTTACCGTGTTTGACGAGGAGGGCGCGCTCGACCGGTTCGAAGGCTTCGCCTCGCTCCACGGCCCGGCCTTTTACAAGCTGCCGGTGAACGAGGATTTCGTGACCCTCGAACGCGCCGAAGTGGCGGTGCCTGCCTGCCTTCATGTGACCGGCGAGGAAATCGTGCCGTGGCACGGCGGCCAGATGCTCGGGTGGCGCTTCCTAGGCTGAAGCCGCTTTGCGCTTCGCCCACAGGTCCCACACGAAGATCGCCACAGCGACCCAGATCAGCACGAAGCTCGCCAGTTTGGCGGGTGCAAGCGGTTGGTGGAACACGAAAAGGCCGAGGAAGAACACGATCGTGGGTGAAAGATACTGGATGAAGCCCAGCGTCGAATAATCCATCCGCCGCGCTGCCAGCGCGAACATCAGCAGGGGCACGGCGGTGACCACGCCGGAAAAGACGATCAGCAGGCTCATCCCCGCATCCTGCCCGAAGGCCGACCCTTGCGGGCTCATCGCATACCAACCGGCGATAGCGACAGCGACGGGGAGCAGGATCGCGCTCTCGATCGTCAGGCCCGGCAGCGATCCGACCGAAACCTGCTTGCGCACAAGCCCATAGAGGCCAAAGCTGAGGCCCAGTGACAGGCTGATCCACAGGCTCGTGATCGCGCCTGCCGCCAGCAAAGCCACCGCCACCGCGGCAATGGCGACGGCGAGCCACTGGCGGCGGGACAGTTTCTCGCCCAGCACCAGCGTGCCCAGCAGCACGTTCAGCAGCGGGTTGAGGTAATAGCCGATCGAGGTCGCATAGACCTCGCCCGCCATGATCGCCCAGATGTAGACGAACCAGTTGATCGCGATCAGCACAGAACTTGCCATCAGTGCGAGCAGGCTTCTGGGGCTTCGCAGTGCCGCCAAAAGCTCGGGGAACTGGCGGCGCCAGGCCACGATCAGCAGGCACAGCGGCAGCGTCCAGATGATCCGCCAGCCGACGAATTCGAACGGCGGCACGCTTTTGACCAGCATCAGATAGAGCGGCAGGAAGCCCCAGATCAGGTAGGCGCCCAGCGCGGGGGCCAATCCGGAGGCGACCAGTCCGGATGGGGGCGGGCCGGATGCGGGCGGGCTGGAGGGTGCAGGGGCGCTCATGCTGCGCAGGCGTTAGGGGCGGGCGCGGCGCGGTGCAAGCGAGCATCGCTGAACGGCGGCTTTCGCGCTCGATGGCGATTCGTTCAGATTGCACTCTCTATACATGAACAAATCGATCTTGCGGACGCTCCCACCAAGCGGCCGCCGGCGTGCAGACGTCCTTTGTGCCTGCGCGGAAAGCGCCTCCGGGGCCCCTGCCCCGGGGGCGTTTTCATGGGTGTGGTGAAGGCGACGTTAACCATCTGCATGGCATGGCAGCCCGAATGCGCCGCCTCTGTGCCCTCCTGCCTCTGATGGCTCTGGCTGCCTGCGATATGGCGGGCGGCGATGCGGCGCGCGAGGATGCGTTGATCGCGCAGGACCCGGTGATGGCCCGCGCGCTCCACGATCCGCTGCTGACCGATCCCGATCTGGCCAGCCGTAACGAGGCCAATGCCGCCATCGGTTTTGCCGATAGCAACGCGCTGCCGGTGCTTGGCGGCTCCCCCGCCGAGGTCACGGCCACGCGTGAGGCGATGCGGCTGGCGCTGCTGGAAAACGGGGCGCTGCCCGAACTTCCCGCGCCCCAGCCGGGCGAGGGCGGCGCGGTGCTGGGGCCGATGTCCGAAGCTGGCGCGCTGCTGGCCGCGGTCAGCGCACCGGCCCCTTGCGCAGATGCGCTCAAGGAGGATTTCGCGCTTGCCGCCAGCCTGCCTGCGCCCGCCGCCATCCCGCCGCGCGCTATGGTGGTGCAGGCGGGCGGGGCTGAAACTGCGGGCTGCCGCTTGCGGATTGTCCGCTATCTTTCGGCTGCACCGTTCGATGATGTGCTGCAATTCCACTTCGTCACCGCCCGCCGCGCAGGGCTTGCGCCGCAACGCTTCAACGCGCCCGGCGATTCGATCGCGGCGGGCACGGGGGCCGAGCGGCTGGTGGTCCATCTGCGCAAGGCCGCCAATGGCCTGACCGGCGTGACGCTGGTCTACCGCGCGCCTTAGGTGCGCACGCCCACCATGATGGTGGCGCGCGGCTGATCGAGTTCGGTGCTGGCGACGGGATAGGCGCAATTGTCGGCCGCGTAATAGGCCGCCGGGCGGTGGTTGCCGGAAAGGCCGATCCCGCCGAACGGTGCCTTGGACGAAGCCCCGTTGGTGGCCGCGTTCCAGTTGATGATCCCGGCCCGGATATTGGCCCAGAACCGCCCGTAATCATCGGGCGTGCCGCCGATCAGCGAGGCGGACAGGCCGAAGCGGGTGTTGTTCGCTTCGGTGATGGCGGTATCGAAATCGGGGACGCGGATGACTTGCAGCAGCGGGCCAAACAGTTCGATATCGGGGCGGCCCGCCACGTCGGTCACATCGATGATGCCGGGGCTGAGGAAGGGCAGGTCGGGCAAGCTGCGGCGCATGTGCAGGAGCGGGCGGCCCCCTGCGGTCAGCAGCGCGACGAAGCTTTCCATCATCTGTTCGGCGGTGTCATTATCGATCACCGGACCCATGAAGGGCTGCGGCTCTCCCAGCGGATCGCCCACCATCAGCCGCCGCGCCAAAGGCACCAGTTCCGCCATCAGCGGATCATAGACGCTTTCCTTGACGATCAGCCGCCGTGCCGAGGTGCAACGTTGCCCGGCGGTGGCAAAGGCGCTCTGCACGATCAGCGCGGCAGCATCGGCCAGCTTGGGCGTGTCGGTGACAACGATCGGGTTGTTGCCGCCCATCTCCAGGGCGACGATCTTGCCCGGATTGGCGGCAAGCTTGCGGTTGATCGCGATGCCGGTTTGCGCCGAGCCTGTGAACAGCACCCCGTCCACCCCCGGATGCGCGACCAGCGCCTTGCCTTCCTCCGGCCCGCCGATCACGCACTGGATCACGTCTTCGGGCACGCCTGCGCGGTGCAGGGCGGCAACCAGCGCCTCGCCCACGGCCGGGGTTTTCTCCGAAGGCTTGAACACCACCGCATTGCCCGCGATCAGGGCGGGGATGATGTGGCCGCCCGGCAGGTGCGCGGGGAAGTTGAACGGCCCCAGCACCGCCATCACGCCATGCGGCTTGTGCCGCAGCGCCGCGCTGGCGCCGACACCGGCATCGAGCTTCTTCTTGCCGGTGCGTTCGGCATAGGCGCCGACCGAGATATCGACCTTGGTCACCACCGCATCAACTTCATTGCGGGCTTCCCACAGGGGCTTACCCGCCTCGCGCGCGATCAGATCGGCGAACATATCGGCGTCGCGGCGCACGGCGTTGGCAAAGCCGCGCAGCAGCTCGATCCGTTCGGTCAGAGCGCGCGCCGCCCACGGCGCCCAGGCGCTCCGCGCGGCAGAAACGGCTGCGTCGACATCGCCAAGCGGGCCGCGCCACAATTCCTCTCCGGTGGCCGGTTCCCAGGAAATGAGTGTGTTGTCAGTCACGCCCGCGCGGTTCGCTTGTTGGAGTTGCCCCGAAATCTTGCCCCCGCACCTATCGCGGAAAGAGCTGAAAAGATAGGGGGCAGCCCGCTACGCATGGCCCGCAGGAGCGGGCGGCGCGCCGTGGGCCTCGCCCATGCGGGCAAGCGCGGCGAGTTTGGCGTGGAGCGGGCCCCAGTCATCGCCTTCATCGATCGCGGCCCAGATCGTCTCCACCTCGTCGATCAGCATGGATTGCGGCGCGGGGTCTGCCCAATAGGGGTGCGTGTCAGGCACCGCCCGGTAATCCGCCAACGCCTCGCCCAGCGCGCCTTCAGGAGCGCCGCGCCCGCCGCGATGGTTGAAGAAGAAGGCATCTGGCTGCGCGGCATTTTCGCGCATCATCGCCTCGCAGGCGGCGACCAGTTGCGTGTCGGCCTCCACGCCGCGGCTCTCTACCCCCAGCCGCCAGCACCAGCGCCGCGCGACCGCCTCCATATAAAGCGGCCCGAAGCGTTCGAGAGCGAAGACCAGCGGCGCGGTGTCGGCATGCATGCGCAGCGCGACCGCCAACTGCCCGCAATTCCAGTGCAGCGCCTCGGGCTGGCGGCCGAAAGCGTAGAGCCCTGCGTGATCGAAATAGGCGGCGGTAAAGCCCGGCTCCCACGTCGGCAGCCAGCGCCACGGGCCATAATCGAAGCTTTCGCCCGTCACGTTCATGTTATCGGTGTTGAGCACCCCGTGGACGAAGCCTGCGACCATGTAGCTCGCGGCGAGATCGGCCATGCGTTCCACCACCGCGTGCATCAGCCGGATCGCGGGATTGTCGCGATCAGGCGCGTCTTCGGGCGGGGGCGGGGCAGGGAAATGGGTGAGGCAGTAATCGATCAGCGCCTCCATCTCGTCCGCCGCTTCCAGCGCCAGCAGCCGCTGGAAGGTGCCGATGCGGATGTGCGAGTGCGACAGGCGCACCATCACGGCTGACCGCGTGGGGCTTGGCTCGTCATTGCGCCACAGGCGCTCGCCCGTTTCGATCACGCTGAAGGTTTTGGACGTGTTGACCCCCAGTGCCCCCAGCATGGTGGTGGCAAGGATCTCTCGCACCGCGCCCTTCAGTGTCAGCCGCCCATCGCCAGCGCGGCTCCACGGGGTGGTGCCTGAACCCTTGGTGCCGAGGTCCAACAGCCGTCCGGCGCCATCGCGCATCTGCGCAAACAGGAACCCGCGCCCGTCTCCCAGATCGGGATTGTACACCCGGAACTGGTGCCCGTGATACCGCAGCGCGAGCGGCTGGGGCAGGTTGCCCTCAAGGGCCGCGAACCGCCCGAAATGCTGGCACCACGCCGCGTCCGAAAGCCCAGCCAGCCCGACACTGGCCGCAGCCGCATTATTGCGGTAGCGCAGCCGGACATCGGGGAAATCGGCCGCAGCCACCGGATCGCCCAGCCAATCCGCTATTGCGAGGATCGCAGGATCGGCGCGATAGGGCGCGGGCAAATCGGGGTGTTGCATGGCCAAGCTCATCCCGCGATAGTGGGGCCAAGCACAGCCGGGCGCAAGGCGCTGCGGCTTTACGGATCAAAGGGACACAGCCGCGCACATGGCCGCAAGCTACGAAGACCGCTACTGGACCAGCGATGATGGCCTGACCCTGCATTACCGCAACTATCCCGGCCCCGAAGGTGCGGATAAGCTGCCGGTGCTGTGCATGCACGGCCTGACCCGCAACGCCCGCGATTTTGCCGCGCTGGCCGAGGCGCTGTCGGCCACGCGCCGCGTGATCGTGCCGGAAATGCGCGGCCGGGGGATGAGCGATTATGCCCCGGATTCCGATACCTACTCGCCGCTGACCTATGTCCGCGACGTCGAAAAGCTGCTGGATGAACAGGGCATCGCCCGCTTCGCCGTGGTCGGCACGTCCATGGGCGGGCTGATGACGATGCTGATGGCCGCCCACAAGCCCGGCCGGATGAGCGCGGTGGTGATGAACGATATTGGCCCCGAAGTGCAGACCCACGGCCTTGCGCGCATTGCGGGCTATGTCGGGCAGGGCCGCAGCTACCCCACGTGGGTCCACGCCGCGCGCGGGTTAGCCGAGGCGCACGGCGCCGCTTTCCCCGGGTTCGATCTCGACCAGTGGCTCGAAATGGCCAAGCGCACCATGGTGGTCAGCCAGAACGGGCGGATCGTGTTCGATTACGACATGGCCATTGCCGAACCTTTCGCCAAGCCGGGCAACGCCGCGCCGCCCGATCTGTGGCCGGCCTTTGACGCGCTGGCAGGCGTGCCGATGCTGCTGGTGCGGGGGCAATTGTCCGACCTGATCAGCGCCGAAACGGTTACGCAGATGGGCCAGCGCAATCCGGCGATGCGCACCATCACCGTGCCCGATGTCGGTCACGCCCCCACGCTTGACGAGCCTGAAGTGCGCGCCGCCATCCACGCTCTGCTGGACGAGGCCGGGTGACCAACGCTGCTGCCGGGGCGAGTTCCGCAACCCGGCCCCGCATCCTGCATCTGCATTCCACCTTCTCTGCCGGCGGCAAGGAGGTGCGCTGCACGCGTTTGATGAACCTCTGGGGAGAGCGATTGCAGCACAGCATCGTCTCTGCCGAACCGGGGGCGATGGCCGCCGCCGCGCTGGTTGAACCCGATGTGCCGGTGGATTACCCGCAAGCCTTCCCTTCGCTGAAGGGCCAGCCCACGCCTGCGCGGCTGGCGGCGATTGCCCGGGCGATGCAGGGATATGACCTCGTATGCACCTATAACTGGGGCGCGATGGATGCGGTGATGGCGCACCGGGTCTTTGCCGATCGGTGGAATCTCCCCCCCCTGATCCACCACGAGGACGGCTTCAACGAGGACGAGGCGGTGCGCCTCAAGCCCGCGCGCAACATTTACCGCCGCACTGCCCTTGGCCGGGCGGCGGCGCTGATTGTGCCTTCCAGCGGCCTTGCCGATATTGCCCGCGATGTCTGGTGCCAGCCGGAGGAACGCCTGCTCCAGATCCCCAACGGCATCGATACCGCCGCCTTCGCCGCGGCGCCCGATCCTGCCGCTCTGCCGATCCGCAAGGGGGAAGGGCAGTTCTGGGTCGGCACGCTGGCGGGCTTGCGCGCGGTCAAGCGCCTGCCGGATCTGGTCGAGGCTTTCTCGGCCCTCCCGGCCGAATGGCACCTTGTCATCTGCGGCGAGGGGCCGGAGCGCGCGGCGATCCTTGCCGCGGCCCAGCAGCACGGGGTGGCGACGCGCGTCCACCTTCCCGGCAATGTCGAGCCGGCAAGGGTCGTCGGGCTGTTCGATATCCTCGCGCTGTCATCGGCCTCGGAGCAATTCCCGCTCTCGGTGGTGGAGGCGATGGCCGCGGGCTGCCCCGTGGCCGCCCCCGATGTGGGGGATATCCGCGCGATGGTGGCCGAAGAAAACCGCGACTACATTGCCCCGGCGGGCGATGTGCCTGCGCTCGCCCGGGCGCTTGGCGCTTTGGCATCCGATCGCCAGGCGCGCGCGCGGATTGGTGAAGCGAACGCGGCGCGCGCGCGGGCCTCCTTCGATATTGCCGCGATGCGCGATGCCTATGAAGCGGCCTATGCCCGCGCCATGGGCCGCACTTTCTGATACCCCGCACTCCCTTGCCTCGCCTGCGCGTCCTTCATCCTCCGTTCAAGCGCCCCGGGCCATCCCCCAGCCGCGCCGCCCCCGCCATTGCGCGCAGGCGCGCACCTGCCTAAAGAGCGCGCGACACTTTCGAGGATACACAAGGCCCCCCATGGCGCGCACCCCCACCACCACCCCTGAACTCCCCGGCTCCACCCGCGAGGATGACGTCCTGATCCGCGAAATCGACGAGGCGGTGCGTGAGGATGCGCTCTACACCTTCCTGCGCGAACAGGGGGTCAAAGTGCTGGGCGTGATCGGCATCGGGATTGCTGCCTTGGGCGGCTATCTGGTGTGGGATCACTATGCCGAACGCGCGCTGGAGGAACAGTCCGAAGCGGTGGTCTCGGCGCTCGATTACGCCGAACAGCGCGATTATGGCACCGCCTCGGCCAAGGTTCAGGCGCTGCTGGCCGAGGGCAATTCCCCCGGCGCCCGCGCTGCGGCGCGCTTCGTGCAGGCCAGCGCCGCGCTGGAAGGCGGGGACCGCGCCAAGGCCGCCGGGCTCTACAAGACGATTGCCGCCGATGCCGATGCTCCGCCGGCGCTGCGCGATCTGGCCCGCATCCGCGAGGTCAGCATCAATTATGACACCATGAAGCCCGCTGACGTGATCGCCCGGCTTTCGCCGATCGCGGCCAAGGGCAACCCCTTCTTCGGATCGGCGGGCGAACTGGTGGCGATGGCGCATCTTGAAGCGGGCAACAGGCCCGCGGCTGGCAAGCTGTTTGCCGAGATCGCCAAGGACGAAAGCCAGCCCGACACGCTGCGCAGCCGCGCCCGCCAGATGGCCGGGCTGATGGGGGTTGATGCGGTGGTGGATGTGAAGAAGCTGCTCAAGGACGAAGGGGTCACGTCCGACGAGGAAGAAGGCAATCCGGCAGCGCAGGCCGCGCCGCAAGCTGCCGGGGCCGAATAGATGAGGGATGGGAACAGGACGGTCATGACGTATTCGAAAATCGCGCGCGCCGCGCTGCTTGCCGGTGTGCTGGCGGCGGGGCTGACCGGCTGCAAGGGCGGGTTGTTTGGCGGCGGCAAGGACAAGACCACGCCGACCGTGGGCAACCGCGTGCCTATCCTTTCGCGCATCGAAAGCGGGGCCGAGGTCGATCCCGCGCTCGCCGCGATCAGCGTGGTTCTGCCGCCGGCGCGTGTTAACACCGAATGGGCCCAGCCCGGCGGTGCTGCCAGCAAGTCCTATGGCCATCTGGCCCTGTCCGAAACCCCCACCAAGATCTGGACCGCCCGCGTTGCCGGGTCGAGCAACCGGATGCGCCTAGCCGCTGCCCCCGTGATCGGCGGCGGCAAGCTGTTCGCCGAAGGCACGGACGGCGTGATCATCGCCTTCGACAAGAACACCGGCGCCAAGTTGTGGGAACGCGGCGATGGCGAGATGACCAAGGATCAGGCGCCGTCCGCGTTCGGCGGCGGGGTCAGCTTTGAAGCGGGCAAGCTTTACGCCACCAATGGCGTGGGCGAGGTCAAGGCGCTCAATGCCGATACCGGCGAGGTCATCTGGAAGGTCAAGCCCGCAGGCCCCTTGCGCGGTTCGCCCACCATCGCCTTTGACGAATTGTTCGTCATGACGCAGGACAACCAGCTGATTTCGCTCAACACCAAGGATGGCTCGCTGGTCTGGGACGAAAGCGGATCGAACACCCAATCGGGCGTGTTCGGCGTTGCCGCGCCCGCTGCCGGACAGGGCACGATCGTGGCCGGCTATTCCAGCGGCGAACTGACCGCCTACCGCTATGAAAACGGCCGCTCGCTGTGGTCGGACGCGCTGGCGCGCACCAATATCTCCACCACGGTCGGCACCATCACCGATATTGATGCTGATCCGATCATCGATTCGGGCCGCGTCTATGCGCTGGGGCAGGGCGGGCGCATGGCCGCCTATGAACTGGTCACGGGCCAGCGCATCTGGGAACTGAACCTCGCCGGCATCTCCACCCCCGCCATCGCGGGCGAGTGGATCTTCACCCTCACCGATGATGCGCGCCTGCTCGCCATCGCCCGGTCTTCGGGCCGGGTGCGGTGGATCACCCAGCTTCAGCGGTTCAAGGACGAGGAAGACAAGGAAGGCCCGATCTTCTGGACCGGCCCGGTGCTGGCGGGCGGCCAGTTGTGGGTCGCCAGTTCGCGCGGCGAGCTGTGGAAGGTGAGCGCGGGCGAAGGCTCGGCCTCGCTGTTTGCCGAGATCGATCAGCCGATCAGCCTGCCGCCGGTTGTGGCCGACGGGGTGCTCTACCTGTTGGACGACAGCGGCACGATCCACGCCTGGAAGTAGGCTCCAACCACCGCTTTGCGCCCTGCGCGGGTTTAGACCCCCGCCAGACCCCGGTCAGACCCCCTCCAGACCCCGCCAGGGACAGGCCTGCACGCGTTTTGCGGGCCTGTTAACCCTTTGGGTGTAGGGCAAAGCGGTGATGATTCCGCTTGCCCAGCCTTCCCAACCCGCGCTGCCGCGCAGCGATGTTTCGACCGGCGTCGGGCTGGCCGGCCTTGCCGGGTTGGCGGCGTGGATCATGTTCTGCCGCTCCTATCCGGTGATCGCCGAAATGCTCGACCTCGGCGGACCGTTGGCTGCGCAAAGGGGCGTTCTTTCAGGGCCTTATGCGGCGTTGTTCGCGATGGTTTTCACCGCTATGCCGATGGCCCTGTGGTCGGTTCTGGTCGACAAGGTGCACCTGCGCCCGTCCACCGGCATCGACTGGAGCCTAAAGCGCCCGTTGCCCGAAGTCATGCCGGTGGCGGTCATCAAGCTGGTCGGCCTGTGGGCGACATGGGCGCTGCTGGCGGGCTTCTATGCGCTGGCGCGGTGGTACTGGTCAGGCAATTACCTGTTCGCGATGGAAGTGCTGAGCTTTGCCATCTTCCCGCTCGTAACCCTTTCGGTTCCTTACGTTATCTGGCTGGACCGCTATCTGGTGGAGCCGCGCGACGGGGCCTTCCATTTCGGCGCCTTCGTGGCTGGCGGGGGGCTGGCGAGCCGCGACCAATGGGATGCAGGCGCGATCGCAAAGCATTGGCGGGCTTGGGCGATCAAGGGCTTTTTCGGGGCCTTCATGATCTCGATCCTGCCCCCCGGCTTTGCCATGGTGGTCGAGGCGCAGCCAGCGCAACTGCTTGGCAATCCGCCTGAATTCATCATGCTGCTGGTGACGCTGCTGTTCCTGATCGACGTGCAGATCGGGACGGTCGGCTACCTTCTGACGCTCCGCCCGCTCGATTCGCACATCCGTTCGGGCAACCCCTTCCTTGCCGGGTGGCTGGCCGCGCTGCTGTGCTATCCGCCCTTCGTGTGGGGGATCATCGGGCCGAGTGATCAGATCCTGAGCTATGAATATGCAACGCCGGGCTGGGCGCATTGGTTCGGCGGGAGCACCACCCTGCTATGGGCCTGGGGCGCGCTGCTGGTGTTCCTGACCGGCGTCTATGCCTGGGCCACGGTTGTGTTCGGCATCCGCTTTTCCAACCTCACCTATCGCGGCGTGCTGACCAACGGCCCGTATCGCTTCACCCGCCACCCGGCCTATCTGTCCAAGAACCTGTTCTGGTGGGCCAGCGTGTTGCCCTTCATGGTGACGGGCGAAGGCTGGCTGGAGTCTTTGCGCAATTGCATTTTCCTACTCGTGGTGAACGCCATATATTTCTGGCGCGCCAAGACCGAAGAAGCGCATCTGCTGGCCGAAGATCCGAAATACCGTGATTATCACGCATGGATGGAGAGCCACGGGTTCATCACCGCACCGCTCGCCCGCCTAAAGCAGCGGATCACCGGGGGCGGGGCGCGCGCTGAAGCGGCCCACGCTTACCCGGCCGAGTAGGATTACATCACCGGCGATCCATCATCGGTGTGGAACTTGATCGCCTCGATCACATTGAAATCAAGCCCGGCGATGGCTGCGCCGAAGGCCGCCATGTGCGGCGTGGCGAAATGTTCGGCCAGCGCCGCTTCGTCCTGCCACTTTTCGACGATGTGCAGGATGTTCGGCTGAAGCACGTCCTGCGTGAATGCATAGGCAATGCAGCCACTTTCCGCATTGGAGGCGGCAACCATATCGGCAATCGCGGCTTTGGCGGCCGCCATCGCATCATCACCCACTTGCGCTTTTGCGAGCACGATCAGCATTCTGTCTCTCCCTGTTCAGAAAGACTGTTCATAGACGCGGGTGATGTCCCCATTCCACTCGCCATAATAGGCATCGAGCAGGCGCTGGGCGGGAACCTTGCCGCTGGCCACGATCTCGTCGAGCGTTTCGAGATAGCCGGTCTCGTTATCGCCCGCCGCGTTTAGACGTGCGCGGGCAGCAAGCCCGCCATGGGCGATCTTCAATGCCTCGCGGGCGATATCGCGCAGGGTATGGCCGCCGGGCACAGGGGCATCCAGCGCCAGCTTGGGCGCGGCAGAGCGGAGCGCCTCGCGTTCTTCCATCGTCCAGCCCTTGACCAGATCCCACGCCGCATCGAGCGCGGTCTGATCATACAGCAGCCCGACCCAGAAGGCGGGGAGCGCACAAATCCGGCTCCACGGCCCACCGTCAGCGCCGCGCATTTCGAGGAAGCTTTTCAGCCGCACCTCGGGGAAGGCGGTGGAAAGGTGATCCCACCAGTCGCTCTGCGTCGGGCGTTCGCCGGGCAGGACCGACAGCTTGCCATCGAGGAAATCGCGGAACGAAAGCCCGGCAGCGTCGATATATTTCCCGTCGCGGAAGACGAAATACATTGGCACATCAAGCATATATTTGGCCCAGCGTTCATAGCCGAAGCCGTCCTCGAACACGAAGGGCAGCATCCCCGTGCGCGCCGGATCGGTGTCTGACCAGATGTGCGAGCGGTAGGACAGGAACCCGTTGGGCTTGCCTTCGGTGAAGGGCGAATTGGCAAACAGCGCGGTCGCCAGCGGTTGCAGCGCCAGGCCGACGCGGAACTTCTTCACCATGTCGGCTTCCGACTGGTAATCGAGGTTCACCTGAATGGTGCAGGTGCGCAGCATCATGTCGAGGCCCATCGTGCCAACACGCGGCATGTGGCGCAGCATGATGTCATAGCGGCCCTTGGGCATGATCGGCAGTTCTGCGCGGGTCTTGTCGGGCCACATGCCGAGGCCAAGGTAGCCGACCCCGCAGTTTTCGCCCACGTCCTTGACCTGCACCAGATGCCGGCCGGTTTCCGCGCAGGTCTGGTGGAGGTTTTCCAGCGGCGCGCCCGACAGTTCCAACTGGCCCGCAGGCTCAAGGCTCACCGCGCCATCATCGCCTTTCAGAGCGATAACGTGTCCGCCTTCCTCGACCGGGCTCCAGCCGAACTTCTCCATGCCTTTCAGCAGGTCACGGATACCGCCGCGCTCGTCATAGGACGGGGCGCTGTGGTCGGATTGCTTGAAGACCAGCTTTTCGTGCTCGGTGCCGATGCGCCAACGTTCGGGCGGCTTTTCGCCGCCGCTCATCGGCAGGATCAGCTGGTCGAGGCTTTCGATCACCGGATCGTCAGCGGTGGAAGCTTCGCGTGTGCTCATGGCAGGCCCTCTCGTGCCGGTTGCTTTAGAAAACGGGTTTGGCCGTGGGAAGGCAAATTCGCCTTTATGGACGTCAAAGCGAATTGTCTTGCCGGATTTATGGCAGGCGAGGCGGCGGGGGAAGGCGGCTACCAGTCGCCCGCTGTACCCATCCACAGCGCGAGCGCGGCCAGCGCGGCGGTTTCTCCCCGCAGGATGCGCGGGCCGAGGGTGATGGCGCGCGCGGCCGGGTGGGCGCGGATGGCGGCGCGCTCGGCATCGTCGAAGCCGCCTTCGGGGCCGGTGAGGATCGCGGCCGGGCCGGAATGGGCGGCGAAGGCGGCAGCGGCAGGCTCGCCTCCCAGTTCATCGGCGAAGAACAGCGCGCGGCCATCGGGCCAGCCGGCCAGCAGCGCATCGAGCCTGACCGGATCGGCCAAGGCTGGGAGCGCGGTGCGGGCGCATTGCTCGGCGGCCTCGGTGGTGATCGCGCGGGCACGCTCGAGGTTCAATTTGTCGGCCACGCAGCGACGGGTGACAAGCGGCTGGATCCGGGCGGCGCCCAGTTCGGTCGCCTTTTCCAGCACCAGATCGAAGCGGTCTTTCTTGAGCAGCGCCGGGCACAGCCACAGATCGGGCACAGCCTCGCGCGGCCGGAGCAGTTCGGCCACCTCCAGCACCACATCGCGTTTGCCGACATCCTCCACGCGCGCGGCCCATTCGCCGGTCACATCGTCGCACAGGATCACCACGTCGCCGGGCGCGGCCCGCATCACACGGGCGAGGTAATGGGCAGGGTTCCCCTCGATCCGAACGCTTACGCCCGCCGCGAGCGTGTCGGCGACGAACAGGCGCGGGGCGCTCTTGGGAGGCCAGGCCGGAACCCTTGGATCATGCGTTGCGGGCATGGCTTTGCAGTAAGCGCGGCGGGCGCTAGAGCGCAAGCGATGAGCACACAGATCGTCCCCGACAGCGAGCATAAGGGCCTCGTCGCGCGCCTGCCGCAGCTTCCGCGCGATCTTGCGCTGCTGGGGCGGTTTGATCGGCCGATCGGGTGGTGGCTGCTGTTCTGGCCCTGTGTCTGGGGCGTGTGGCTGGCGGGCGCGGGCGCGCAATTCGCGCTGCTCGGCTGGCTGCTGCTCGGCAGCATCGCCATGCGCGGGGCGGGGTGCGTCTATAACGACATCGTCGATGCCGATCTGGACCGGCAGGTGGCGCGCACGGCGCTGCGGCCGGTGGCGAGCGGGCGGGTGTCCAAGAAACTCGCCTGGGGCTGGTTGCTGGCGCTGTGCATTGTCGGCCTTGTCGTGCTGCTGCAACTGCGCTGGCAGGCGCAGCTTGTCGCGCTAGGCAGCCTTGCGCTGGTCGCCGCCTATCCCTTCATGAAGCGCATCACCTGGTGGCCGCAGGCGTGGCTGGGCATGGTGTTCACCTGGGGGCTGCCGGTCGCCTGGACCGAGCTGCGCTGGGACAATTGGGAGGTGCTGGCCTGCTTCTATGCGGGCGCGATCTGCTGGGTCATCGGCTATGACACGATCTACGCCCTGCAGGACCGCGAGGACGACGCCATGGTCGGCATCCGTTCGTCTGCACTGGCAATGGGGGCGCGGGTGAAGGCGGGCGTCGGCGGCTTTTACGCGCTGGCGATCACGCTTTGGGCCGTCGGCTTCTGGCTCTACCGCGGGGACTCGCTGGCGCTGATCGCGCTCGTGCCGGTGGCGGGGCATCTGGCGTGGCAGGTGGCAACGCTTGACGCCGGGGATCCCGAAAACCCGCTCGCCCGGTTCCGGTCGAACCGCTGGGCGGGCGCGCTGATGGCGGCGGCGTGTTTCGTGGTCGGGAACGCCGGGGCGTAAGGCGCGATGTGCAACCTCTACCGCATGACCAAGAACGTGAGCGAAGTCGCCGCGTGGTTTGCGGCGGTGGAGGGGGCAGCGGGCGCAAACTTCGCGGCCGAGGTCTATCCGGGCTATACCGGCCTTGTGGTGGCCGATGGCGCGGTGCGGGCGATGACCTGGGGTTTCCCGCTGGTGCTCAAGGGCGCGAAGGGTCAACCGCTCAAGCCCAGGCCGGTCAATAATGCGCGGACCGACAAGCTGGGCACTCCCTTTTGGCGCCATGCTTTCGAAAATCGCCGCTGCCTGATCCCGCTCACCGCGTGGGCCGAGGCGCAGGGGGAAAAGGGGCGGATGACCCGAACGTGGTTGTCCTTGGGTGGGTTGTCCCTCCCCGACGCTCCGCTGTTCGCTGCGGCGGGCGTGTGGCGGCCGTCCGACGAATGGGGCGATTGCTATTCCATGGTGATGACGGACAGCGCCGGCACCGATGCTGCAGCCGTGCATGAACGCATGCCGGTGCTGCTCGCGCCGCAGGATCAGGCCAAATGGCTGGGCGGCGCGCCGGGCGATGCTTTCGCCCTGTGCCGGGGGTGGAGCGGGCCACTCGCCATCGACGCCACGCCCGAGCCTTGGGCAAAAGGCACCGCGCCGCAACCCGGCCTGTTCTGAAGCACGCGCATGTCGCTTGCCCGGCGGCGGGGCTTGCGCCAAACCGTTTACCCGCATCGACGAACGGCATTCCCCTCGATCAATCGCCCGCGTCTTCCCACCAAGGCGGCTGGATCGCGTGACGCTTGCCGCTAAGTTGCAAGGGATTGAACTTCAGGGGATCGCACGAACATGCTCGAACTCAGCGGCGTCAGCCATACCTACCCCAACGGCACCCATGCGCTGGATGCTGTGACGCTGACGATCCCCAAGGGGATGTTCGGGCTGCTCGGCCCCAATGGCGCGGGCAAATCCACATTGATGCGCACCATCGCCACGCTGCAAGCGCCCACCCAAGGCTCGATCCGCTTTGGCGATATCGACGTGCTGGCCCAGCCTGATGCCTTGCGCCGCACGCTGGGTTATCTGCCGCAGGATTTCGGCGTTTACCCGCGCGTCTCGGCGCAGGTGATGCTGGATCACATGGCGGTGCTGAAGGGCGTAACGGGCGCGGGCGAGCGCAAGGCGATGGTCGAACATCTGCTCAACCAGACCAACCTGTGGAGCGTGCGCGGCAAGGCGATTGCGGGCTTTTCGGGCGGGATGCGCCAACGCTTCGGCATCGCGCAGGCGCTGATTGGCGAGCCTGAATTGATCATCGTCGATGAACCCACCGCCGGCCTCGATCCCGAAGAACGCAACCGTTTCCTCAACCTGCTCGCCGGGATTGGCGAGAATGTGGTGGTAATCCTGTCGACCCACATCGTCGATGATGTGGCCGATCTGTGCCCGCGCATGGCGGTGTTGGCGGGCGGCAAGCTGCGGTTGGAAGGCGCGCCGCATGATCTGATCGCGTCCACCAAGGGCCGCGTGTGGCAGAAGACGGTGCCGCATACCCAGCTTTCCCAGATGCAGGCCGATTACGAGGTGATTTCGCACCGCTTCTTTGCCGGCGATATCGTGGTGCACGTGCTGGCCGACACCCAGCCTGAAGGCTTTGCGCCTGTCAGCGGGGGGCTGGAGGACGTCTATTTCGCCACCCTTGCCGAAACCCGCCGCACGCCTGCACACGCCGCTTAAGGGAGGCCCGGACCCATGCTGACCGCCCGCCTTGCCGCGTTCGAAATCCGTTACCAGCTCAGGAACCCGGTGTTCTGGGTTTCGGTCGCGATCTTCTTCCTGCTGGGGTTCGGCCTCAGCGCCAGCGATAATGTGAATTTCGGCTCGCCCGGCGCGGTGAACGAGAATTCGCCCTTCACCGTCAGCCTTGCTACGGCGGTGTTCGCCACCTTCTACCTGTTCGTCATCACCGCCTTTGTCGCCAACGCCGTGGTGCGCGATGATGTGACCAAATTCGGACCGATGATCCGCGCGACCCCGGTGGGGCGCTCCAGCTTTCTGGCGGGGCGCTTCCTTGGCGGGTTGGGTATAGCGGTGCTTGGCTATGTTGCCATTCCGGCCGGGATTGCGCTGGGCGCGGCGATGCCGTGGGTGGATCCCGAAACGGTCGGCCCCAACACCTTTGCCACCTATGCCTGGCCGTTCCTGATCATCGCCATCCCCAACCTGATCCTGTCGGCCGCGCTGTTGTTCAGCCTTGCCACGATCACCCGGTCAATGCTGGCGAGCTATATCGGCGTGCTGGTGCTGGTGATGGGCTACCTTGCGGTCAACATCATCCTGTCGGCCGATCCGTCTTGGCAGGATACGGTCGCGCGGTACGAGCCGCTGGGCACCGGAGCGATCTCCGAGGTCTCACGCTATTGGACCGCGGCCGAGATGAACACGCGCGCCATCCCGCTGGAAGGCAACCTGCTGTTCAACCGAATCTTTGTGCTGGGCCTTTCGGCGCTGTTCCTGGGCCTTGCGTGGATGCGCTTCAGCATGACCGAGCGGGCGCCTTCGCGCTGGGCGCTGCGCCGGCTGGCCAAGCAGGCCGCCAAAGCAGCCAAGGCCGGCAGCATCGTCCCGCGCACCCTGACCGCGCCTGTCACCCGCCATTTCGGCTTCGGCCACGCGCTTGCCACCTTCGGCCTGCGCCTGCGGGCCGAGGTGATGTTCGTGCTGAAAAGCCCGGGCCTGATCGTCCTGCTGCTGATCGCGACCGCCTTTGCCGCGCTCAATCTGATCTTTGCCGAGACGACCTATGGCACGCCGTCCTACCCGCTGACCGCCGATGTCATCACCACGGTGATCGGCTCTGCTTCGCTGTTCAGCCTGATCGTCGCCGTGTTCTACGGCGGCGAGCTGGTGTGGCGCGAGCGTGATGTGAAGATGGCCGAAATCATCGACGCCGCGCCCGTGCCCGCATGGACGATGTTCGTGCCCAAGATCATCGCGATCTTCGCCGTGCTGCTGGCAATGGCGCTGGCAGGGATGGCAACGGGCGTCTTGTTCCAGCTGGCCAAGGGTGCGCCCAGCATCGATTACGGCCTGTATCTGTCGGCCTATGTCATCCCGCAAAGCATCGATCTGCTGCTGGTGGCGGTGTTGGCGGTGTTCTTCCAGGTGCTCAGCCCCAACAAATATGTCGGCTGGGGGCTGTTTCTGGTGTGGTTCGTCAGCCGCATCTTCATGTCGAACCTCGGCTATTCGAACATGCTCTACAATTTCGGCGGCAGCCCGTCAGAGCCTTTGAGCGACATGAACGGCACCGGCGGCTTCTGGGTCGGCGGGGCGATTGCGCGGGGCTACTGGGCGAGCTTTGGCGTGGTGCTGCTGGTGCTGGCCCACTGGCTGTGGCCGCGCGGCACAGTGGTGGCGGTGGGCCCGCGCCTCAAGGGCATGGGCCGCCGGATGAGCCTTGCCTCGGGCGGGATCGCGCTGGCTGCGGTGGCCGGGATGGTCGGCACGGGCCTTGTCATCCATCACAACATCAAGGTGCTCAACACCTACGAAACCTCCGACGAGGGCGAGGCCCGCGCGGCCGAGTTCGAGCGCAAATATCTCAAATATGAAAGCCTGCCGCGCCCGGTGATCACCGATGTCGTTTTCAAGGCCGACATCTTCCCTGATCAGAAGCGCATGAAGGTGACGGGCGGCTATGCCATGCGTAATGATAGCGGGGTGCCGATCAGGGAACTGCATGTGCGGCAGGGGGATGATGCGGTGGTCTTCACCCGGCTCGACATTGCCGGGGCCAAGCTGGTCAGCCATGACAAGCGCCACGCCTATCGCATCTACCGCTTCGATACCCCGCTGGCGCCTGGCGCGACCGCGCGGCTTGATTTTGTGTCGGACACGTGGCGGCGCGGCTTTGCCAATAGCGGGGCGGCGACGGATATTGTCGACAACGGCACCTTCGTGAACAATTCGGTGTTCGCGCCGATTGTCGGGATGGGCCGTCAGGGCCTGCTGCAAGACCGCACCGCGCGCCGGCGTCAGGGCTTGCCGGCCGAACTGCGCATGGCCAAGCTTGAGGACACAAGCGCGCAGGTGCGCAACTATGTCGGCGCGGACTGGGTCAATTCGCGCATTACCGTCAGCACCGATGCCGACCAGACCCCGATCGCGCCGGGCAACAAGCTGTCCGACGTGGTCAAGGACGGCCGCCGGACCGCAACCTTCCAGTCTCCTGCGCCGATCCTCAATTTCTTCTCGGTGCAATCGGCACGCTATGCCGTGGCCGAGGAGATGGCGGGGCCGGTGCGCTTAAGCGTCTATTACGATCCCAAGCACGCCTGGAACGTGCCCGCGATGCAAAAGGCGCTGAAGACGAGCCTTGCCTATTACGAGCGCAATTTCGGCCCCTACCAGTTCGGCTATGCGCGGATCATCGAGTTTCCGGGCTATGCCAGCTTCGCGCAGGCGTTTGCGGGCACCATGCCCTATTCCGAAAGCATCGGCTTTGCCGCCGACGTGCGCGATCCGGAGACGATCGACTATGTCTCCTACATCACCGCGCATGAACTGGGGCACCAGTACTGGGCGCATCAGGTGATCGGGGCCGATATGCAGGGCCAGACGCTTCTGTCGGAAACGCTGGCGCAATATTCGGCGCTGATGGTGATGAAGGAGCTGTATGGCGAGGACAAGATCCGCCGCTTCCTCAAGTTCGAGCTGGATCGCTACCTGTCGGGCCGCAAGGGCGATCCCCTGCCCGAACAGCCGCTGGTCCGGGTCGAGAACCAGCAGCACATCCATTACCGCAAGGGCAGCCTGGTGATGTACCGGCTCCAGCACCGGCTGGGCGAGGATGCGGTCAACCGCGCGCTGGCGCGGCTGGTGGCGAAATACCGCTTCAAGGGCGCGCCTTACCCGCGCAGCCTCGATCTCATCGCGGAACTGCGCAAGGAGGCCAAGACGCCAGAGGATCAGGCGCTGATCACCGACTTGTTCGAGACGATCACGATCTATGATCTGAAAGCGAAGGATGCCGCCGCTACCCGCCGCAAGGATGGCAAGTGGGTGACCCGCATCACCATTGAAGCGGGCAAGTTCACCGCTGACGGCAAGGGCGTGGAAACCCCGGCCAAGCTCGCCGAAAAGATCGAAGTCGGTGCCTTCACGGCGCGCCCCGGCACCGGTGCCTTTGCCAAGACAGACGTGCTCGCCATGCAGGCCTTGCCGGTGCGCAGCGGCAAGCAGGTGGTGGAGATTGTGACGGCCAAGAAGCCCGCCTTTGCCGGGATCGATCCGTACAACTTCACCATCGACCGGGATTCGGACGATAATCTGGTGGCGGTGGATTAACGGGCGGGGAGGGGGAGGGCCTTGCCGCCCCCTCCGCCCTAGCTTTCCGGCCCGAGATCGGGATCAAGATCGCGGGGGCGGGCGAAGTGCACCAGCTCGGCGCAGTAACGCTTCAGCTCGCTCCAGTGCTGGATATCGCATTCGAGCACGGCATAGGCGGCGGTCGGGAACTTCACGACCGCTTCCTTGAACAGCGCGTTCTCCTTGCCCGGCGCAACGAGTTCCAGCAGCACGTCCTGCAAGCCCGGATTGTGCCCGGAAATCAGGATCGCGCCGGCCTCCCCGTCGCCCGATCTGGCGTGCGCCTCGATCGCCTCGACGATGCTATCGAAACTGGCGAGGTAAAGCCGCTGGTCATAGATCGGCGTCACATCGGGCAGCGCGCCCTCCAGCGTCAGCTTGACCCGCACCGCGGGGCTGGCGAGCACCTTGTCCCAGCGCACCCCGTGGTCGCGGATATGCTTGCCGATCGCTTCTGCACCCTTGCGGCCCCGCGCGTTCAGTCCGCGATCGAAATCGCGCTGGTTGGTGTCATCCCAATCCGACTTGGCATGGCGCAGGAGACCCAAAATCTTCATGGCTGCAAGGCTCCTCCCGCGTGCACGCTATCCTTGCCCAGAACACCAGCCTGCACGCGTTGTAAAGCCTCATCGAGCGTTACGCGCAGCACCGGCGTGCCTTTGGGAAAGGCGCTGAGCAGGCGCGAGGGGAAGGCGGGCGACAGCATGATGAAATGCCCGCAATCATCCTTGGAGCGGATCAGGCGGCCGAAGGCCTGGGCCAGCTTGGCGCGGATGATGCGATCATCATAGGCAGACCCGCCCCCCGCCAACCGCCGCGCCTTGTGGAGGATATCAGGGCGCGGCCAGGGCACCTGCTCCATCACCACGCAGCGTAAGGAATGGCCGGGCACATCCACGCCGTCACGCAGCGCGTCGGTGCCGATCAGGCTGGCGCGCGGATCATCGCGGAAAATGTCCACCAGCGTGCCGGTGTCGATTGGGTCAACGTGCTGGGCATAGACCGGCAGGCCCGCCCGCGCGAGGCGATCGGCAATGCGGCCATGCACGGCGCGCAGGCGGCGGATCGCGGTGAACAGGCCCAGCACGCCGCCGCCGCTCGCCTCGATAATCCGCGCATAGGCGCCCGCCAGCGCAGGCAGATCGCCTTTGGCGACATCGGTGACGATCAGCACCTCGGCGCGGGCGGCGTAATCGAAGGGGCTTTCGGCGGCGGAAAGCAGCGGAGCAATCTCGACATGCGCCGCCCCGGAACGCGCCACCGCGCTTGCCCATTTGTCATCATTTTCGGTGCGGTCGGTCAGGGTCGCGCTGGTCAGCATCACGCCGTGCGCGGGTTCCAGCACCACGCGGGCGAAGGGCTTCATCGGATCGAGCCAGCGGCGGTGGATCGCCACGTCGAACTCGCGCGCATCGGACCGGTCAACCGCGAGCCAATCGACGAACTCGGGGTCGGCCGGCCCGCCCAACCGGTCGAGCAGGGCTTCCCACGCCGCGATCAGATCGATCCGCCAGCCAAGCGCAAAGCGCGCGCCTTCAATCCGCGCGCGGCCTTGCGCGTCGAGCCAGTCGGGCGGTTCGGACAGGATTGCCTCCAGCCGCCCGCCCAGCCGGATCAGCGGCACACGGATAGAGGCGAGGGCTTCGGCCGCATTGCTGGCGGCCTCGATCACTTCGCCCGGCAGGCCCGCGGCCTCTGTCTCGATATTGTAGCCTGCATCAATCCCGCCGCTTTCATCGCGCGCATAGGTAGCGGTGCGCACGGCGGCGAGCAGGGCCTCGAGCGGCCCGAAGGGCTGGTTTTCAGCGAGGCGTTGCAGCCAGCCATCGGACGGGAGCAATTGCCCCGCCTTGCACGCGGCGGTGATGGCTTCCGCGCCCGCATCATCATAGCTGGCAATGTCAGCCAGCCGCGCCGAAAGCCCGCGCCTGCGGCCGCGCGATTCCTTTTCCGGCCCGATGATCCAGCGCCGCAGTTCAATGGTTTCCTGCCCGCTCAGGGTGGCGGCGAAGGTGGAATCCGCCGCGTCAAACACATGGTGGCCTTCATCGAAGATCAGGCGGGTGGGGCGCTGGTTCGGGTCGCGGGCGCGCGCAGCGTTGACCATCACCAGCGCGTGATTGGCGATCACAAGATCGGCCTGCGCGCTATCCCTCGCCGCGCGCTCGATGAAGCATTTGCGGTAATGCGGGCAGCCGGCATAGATGCATTCGCCCCGCTGGTCGGTAAGCGCCGCAATGCCGCGCTTCCTGAATAGCGTGCCGAGCCAGCCGGGCAGATCGCCGCCGATCATGTCACCATCGCGCGTGTAAGCCCCCCAGCGCGCCACCAATTGCGCAAGGATCGCCGGACGGCCCGCAAAGCCGCCTTGCAGCGCGTCCTCCAGATTGAGCAGGCAGAGGTAATTCTCGCGGCCCTTGCGCACCACCACCGGCGGCGTGCCATCGGCGCGTTTGGCGGGCCATGCCCGGCGGCTTTCGGCACGAAGCTGGCGTTGCAGGTTCTTGGTGAAGGTCGACACCCACACCGTGCCCCCCGATTGCGCTGACCACAGCGAGGCGGGGGCAAGGTAGCCCAGCGTCTTGCCGATCCCGGTGCCCGCCTGCGCCAGTGCCAGATGCGGGCGGCCGGGGGCAGAGCGGGGCGCGAAGATGCGGGCGGCGTCCTGTGCATAGGCGCGCTGGCCCTCGCGCTGTTCGGCGCCTTCGCCGGTGAGGTGGGCAAGCTGCGCGGCAATCGCCTCGGCGGGGAGTTCCACCTGACGCGGGGCGGGGCGCTCACCCGTCTCCTCCCATTCCGGCAGCTTGGCGAACAGCCAGCGTTCGGCCTTTTCGGGCTTGGCGATGTGCGGGCGGAGCACCTGCGCCCACGGCCAGCGCAGGCGTTCCAGCGTTTGCACCGCGCTCCATGCGCCCTCACGCTCCGGCCATGCGGGGTCCTGGCACATCGCGATCAGCGCGCCCGCCGCCCGCTGGAGCATTTCGGGCACGGCGGCGTCATCCTCGGGCACCGGCAGGCCCAGCGCCTCGGCCAGCCCGCGCGAGGTTGGCACGCAGAAGCGCGCTGGGTGGATGAAGGCGAAGGCCTCCAGCAGATCGAGGCCCGAAAGGTCGGGATAGCCGAGCCGGCTCGCCACCAGCGGCGCGTTGAGCATCAGGACCGGCGTATCGGCGGCGGCCATGATCGCATCGCCCTTGGACACGGCCTGCGTCGCGCCATCGGGGCTGCGCAACCAATGCCCGCCGTGGCTGGCATGAAGCGCGGCCAAAGGGACAGGGGCGGGAAGGGGCGCGGGCGGATTCACGGGGCCAAGGATGGGGTGGGCATGGCGCAAAGTAAACGCCGGGCGGGCAGTCGGCTGGGCATGAGTTGCGCGGGCGCGGCGGCGCAGGCGGGGCTCAGGCAGGGCTAGGGCGGGGCCAGACCCCTGCTTGACCCCGGTTAGACCCCCTCCAGACCCCCCTCTGGAAGAGGTTTGCGACAGGGTTTCACGTGGGACAATGCAGCCGGGTCAGCAGGCGAGTGTCGCCGCACGTTCGCACCTGCGGCATTGATACTTGCAAGCCGGCGCGGCTTGGGCAATGGCCAGCGGCGCTATGACCATCACCCCCGAAGCCCTCATCAACGCTGCCCAGAACTCCAAGGCATGGCCGTTTCAGGAGGCCCAGCGCCTCGCCAAGCGCCTGCCTGAAGGCAAGCCCGGCGGCGTGCTGTTCGAGACCGGTTACGGCCCCTCGGGCCTGCCGCATATCGGGACTTTTCAAGAAGTTCTGCGCACCAGCCTCGTGCGGCGCGCCTATGAAACGCTGACCGGCGGGGCGGCAACGCGGCTGGTGGCATTCTCGGACGACATGGACGGCCTTCGCAAGGTGCCCGACAACGTGCCGAACCGCGAAATGCTGGGCACACATCTCGGCAAGCCGCTCTCGCGCATCCCCGATCCCTTTGAAAAGTTTGAAAGTTTCGCCGCGCATAACAATGCGATGCTGCGCGATTTTCTGGATCGTTTCGGGTTCGAGTATGAGTTCGTCAGCTCGTCGGATTGCTACAATGGCGGCAAGTTTGACGCGGCACTGAAGGGTGTGCTGGCGAATTTCGGCGCGATCATGGACATCATGCTGCCCACGCTGGGCGAGGAGCGGCGCAAAACCTATTCCCCCGTGATGCCGATCAGCCCCACCACCGGCGCGGTGTTGCAGGTGCCGATCGAAGTCATTGATCCGGCTGCCGGAATCATTCGCTTCACCGACGAGGACGGCAGCGTAGTCGAACAATCCGCGCTGGGCGGCATGGCCAAGTGCCAGTGGAAGGTCGACTGGGCGATGCGCTGGGTCGCGCTGGGCGTCGATTACGAGATGTACGGCAAGGACCTGACCGATAGCGGCGTCCAGTCGGGCAAGATCGCCCGCGTGCTCGGCGGGCACAAGCCCGAAGGCCTGATCTACGAGCTGTTCCTTGACGCCAAGGGTGAAAAGATCAGCAAATCCAAGGGCAACGGCTTGTCGATCGAGCAGTGGCTCGAATATGGCAGCCCGGAGAGTCTGGGTTATTACATCTTCGCCAATCCGAAGAGTGCCAAGCAATTGCACGGCGGGGTCATCCCCAAGGCGGTGGATGATTACTGGCAGTTCCGCGCCGCAATCCCTTCGCAGGATGCCGACAAGCGGCTTGGCAATGCGGTGTGGCACCTGCTGCGCGCAAACGAGCGGCACGAGGGCGGCGATGCGCAGGGGCAGGGCGAGACGCTGGCTGTGCCCTTCAGCCTGCTGCTCAATCTTGTAGGCGTGCTGGGTGCGGGCGCGACGCGCGAGGCGGTGTGGTCCTACCTTGGCAATTATGTCGAGAACGCTGCTCCGGCCGCGCACCCGGCGCTTGATGCGCTGGTGGACCGCGCGCTGGCCTATAACCGCGATTTCGTTGCGCCGACACTGGTAAAGCGGGCGCCTGCGGGCGGGGAAGTGGCGGCTTTACAGGCGCTTGATGCCGCGCTCGAAGCGGCGGATCCGGCCACCAGCGCCGAAGACCTCCAGACCATCGTCTATGAAATCGGCAAGGTCGAGGAATTCGGGTTCGAGAGCCTTCGTGACTGGTTCAAGGCGCTCTACGAAACCCTACTCGGCTCCGAACAAGGCCCGCGCATGGGCAGCTTCATCGCGCTCTACGGCATCGCGCCCACCCGCGCCCTGATTGCCGAGGCGTTGGCGAAGGCGTAGGCTGCCGGGCATGACCCGCGCTGCCGATCCCCACAAGCTTGCCCGCGACCTGCTGGGCCGCGACTTCGACGATCTTGAATCGGACGAGCAGCGGGTCCTCAAGCACGTTGCAGCGGGCAGTTTCACCGGGCGCGATGCCGATGAACTGGCGCAGGCGCACGCCACCTGGGGCGACCGCCTGGCTGACCGGGTCGCCGCGATCGGCGGCAGTTGGGGCTTCATCATCGGCTTCGGCGTGGTGCTGGTTGTGTGGGCCGCGCTCAACAGCGGGGTGCTGCAAGCGATGGGTTTCAGGCCCTTCGATGCCTATCCCTTCATCTTCCTCAACCTGATGCTTTCGATGCTGGCTGCGGTGCAGGCGCCGGTGATCCTGATGAGCCAGAACCGGCAAGCCCGGAAGGATCGCATCACCGCGCGCCACGATTACGAGGTGAACTTGCGCACGCAGCTTGAAATCCTGCGGCTCGCCCGCCGGATCGAGGCGCTGGCTGATGATGTGCGCACCATCGCCCGCAAGGATGCCGTCGCCGATCAGGCCTGACCCTCACCCGAAGGCGCGGGTGCGATACCACTTGGTGATGATGTATTTCGCCCCCGCCTCGACAGGAAGCCCGGCATGGAGCGTGGCCTCGTTCGGGCGGCCATCGGGCAGGGCATTGTTCCAGATGAGCAGCACGCCCGCCTTGGGCTCGATCTCGATCCCCAGCAGGGTGAAGGCGGTCGCTCCGCCTGCTTCGACCGGACTGCAATAGGCCATCGTCGTCCAGCTCCTCTGCCCGCCCCGCGCTTCTTCCTGCGGCCAATAGCCTTCGGTTACGTAGAACCAGTCATTATGCGGCTTGAACTGCTGGCCGGGCAGATAGCGCTGGCCCTGCACCGGCTCGCCAATCTCCGCCGCCACGCCCAGCAGCGCGTCGATCCGGGCCGAGATGCCGGCCACGAAGGAATCGCCCGGGTCGAGATCGCCAGAATAGGACGTGCGAAAGCCGCTGGCGTAATCAAGCTCGTGGAGCGCGGAGGGGCGCGCTGCGGCGTCGATCATCGCGCAAAGGCGTGCGCATTCATCGCCGGAGAGGAAGTCACCGATCGCGAACAGCTCGATACGATGGTCGGGCACGCGGTAGACCGCCGGATTCTGCGCCAACCGGCTGCGCACGGCTTCGCCCAGCGTGGCAAGGGCTTGGCTGTCAGGGACGGTCGCAGTCATCCCGCCACGACCTAGCAAGCACGCGCGCCCGTGCAAGCCGCTCTTGCAGGGCGGGGCTGCGGTGGTAGTCTGGCGGGCATCAGGGGATCACGGGAGGAAAAGGGATATGAGCCTCAACGCCAGAAACAGGTATTCGGGCTTCGCCATGCTGCTGCATTGGGTGATCGCGGTGCTGGTGATCGTGCAATGGCGGATCAGCGAGGCGGCAGAGGGGGCTGCCACGCGCGAGGAAGGGGGCGCGATCATGGCCAACCACTTTGCGCTGGGTGTAGTGATCTTCGCCTGTGTTGCCGTGCGGCTGGCGTGGCGGCAGATCAGTCCGCCTCCGCCCTCGGTGAAAGGCCACGCCCCGTGGGAACGCGCGGCTGCAAGGCTTGTGCACTTCGCCTTCTACGCCTTGCTTCTGGTGATGCCGATCGCCGGATGGATCGCGCTGTCGAGCTTTGGCGAGCCGATCAAACTGTGGGGTTTATTCACGGTGCCCGCCTTGCCCGTGCCGCAGAACCCGGATCTGGGCGAGGCGATCTTCGAGCTGCACGGGGCGTCGGGCATTGCTCTGCTGGTCCTGATCGCGCTGCACGCAGCGGCCGCACTGAAGCACACCTTCGTGGACAAGGACGGCACGCTCTACCGGATGCTGCCCTTCGGGTCGCCGAGGGGCTGAACACTAGGCACAGCGGACACAGAAAAGCCCCGCCGGATCGCTCCGGCGGGGCTTCTTGTATCTGGCGGAGACCTTACCAGAAGAAGTCGTGAATCACGTCTACGACTTCGCCGGTGTAGATATCGACCAGCACGACATCGTCATAATACCTGACCCACTGGTAAGGCCCGTAAGCCGGCGGCAGGTGATAGGCGAAGGGGTCGTTGATGAAGAAACGCGGCTGGAAGAACAGGCTGTCGAGGAAGAAGCCGATGTCCAGCCGGTTGTAGCGGTGGCTGCGGAACGGCGCATAGTATGGGCCGGGGCGGAAGATGAAGGTGTTGCCGCGCCGGAAATCGAACCAGTCGAAGCTGCGATCATTGCGCCAGCTGCGGTTCCAGCGACGGAAATCACGGTTGTCCCAGCCCGGACGGCCGTTCCAGCCCCAGCGCCAATCGTCACGCCGCCAGTTGCGACGATCATTGCGCCAGCCATCGCGGCGCCCATCGCGCCAACCGTCCCGATTGCCATCGCGCCAATCGTCGCGGCGACCGTCTCTCCAGCCCTCGCGGCGGCCTTCGCGGGCAAGATCGCGCACGCCGTCACCCCAGCCGTTGCCGCCGCGGGCGCGGATGTCGCCCTCGCGGCCACCTCGGCCATCACGGTCCCAGCGGCCCTCGACGCGATCGGCCCGGCGATCCCCGCGATCCTCGACCCGATTAGCGCGGGCATCCCCGCGATTCTCGATGCGATCCGCACGCACATCGCCGCGATTTTCGATACGGTCGGCGCGGTTGTCAGTGCGGCGGTCGACGCGCCCGGCAGCAGCATCACGGCCGCGCCATTCGAGCTGGTCAGCCCGCTGGTCGCCGCGCTGTTCGACGCGGTTGGCGCGCTGCTCGCTGCGCCAGTCGACGCGGTCCGCCCGCTGTTCGCTGCGGCGGTCGATCTGCTCGGCGCGCTGTTCGCTCCGACGATCGATGCGTTCGGCCCGCTGTTCGCCGCGACGCTCGGCCTGCTGAGCGGCCTGGGCGCGGCCGATCACATCACCGCCGAAACCGCCGCGCCCGCGGCGCTCGCCGCGGCCTTCGGGCGGGGCATAGGCGGCCCCGGCCGCTGCCCGATCAGGATCGACGCGGGTGGGCGGAGTGTAGTTCTGTCTGGGCGTGTAGGCGGCAGCCGGTGCAACGGCCGGGGCGCTTTCGTAACGCGGCGCGGCACGCTCGAAGCGCGGAGCCTGCACGCGCTCGGCCCGGGGCGCGCGTTCGGCGCGCTGCGGGGTAGCGGCGCGCATCGGCGGCGGATCTGAAACGTCAGGCTGGACGGCGATATCCTGCGCGGCGGCCGGGGCTGCCGGAACGGCCAGCGCGAGCGCGACCGCCAGAGCGGCCAGCGATCCACCGGTGCGCGCAAGGGGGGCAAAGAGGGTCATCATGGCAAGTGCCTCCAGTATCGCCAGCCCACCACAGGCTTGTTGTGATGCTGCCGGAATAGGCCGCACAGACTGTCGCGGGCATGAACCGGCTGGCCGATGTTCAGAAAAAATGCGTCTCGGCTGAACATTTCTGCATGGTGCTTGACGCGGAGAGCGTTGCGGCCAAAGGCTCGGACCATGTTCGAGACGCTGGATGACTGCCTGACCGATTGCCGTGACCGCCTGATTCGTGCGCCGCGTGATCGAAAGTCGCCGCTCCACACCCCGGTGATCGTCACTGCCGATGTCGATGCGCGGGTCATGGTGCTGCGCGCCTTCGATGCGACCGCCTGGCGGCTGCGGCTCCACACCGATACCCGCGCGCCCAAGGCCGGGGTGATCGATGCCGACCCGCGCCTTGCAGTGCTGTTCTACGACAAGGGCGCCAAGATCCAGATTCGTGCCCGAGGGGCAGCGGAAATTGCCCGCGAAGGCGCCGAGGTTGACGCGGCGTGGGCGGCAAGCACCCGCTTTGCGCGGCGTTGCTATCTGGGCGAGGGCCCGGGCGCAGTTTCGGAAACACCGACATCGGGGCTGCCTGCCGCCTTTGAAGGGGTGGAGCCTGACGACGCACAGCTGATCCCCGCGCGCGAGAATTTCGCGCTGCTAAGGATCACGCTGACCGCGCTGGACTGGCTCTACCTTGCGCATACGGGCCATGTGCGTGCGCAGTTCGTCCGCGCAGGCGAAGGCGCAGCCTGGGAGGGGCGCTGGGTTTCTCCCTAAGCGGAAAGGTCAGGCGGCTGAAGCGGAAGGCGAGGGCGCGGGCGCGGGCAGCAACATGATCTCCTCGATCTCGCTTGCAGGCACGACATGGTCTTGGCCGTTCGCCACGGCCGCATCGAAAGCGGCACGCGCGCGTTGGCCCAGACCGGTTTCCATGTCGCCAGCGCGTTCGGCGGCGACCCCGAAACTTGCGGTGAGCGGCGCCTCGCTCCCCAGATGCGGCAGGTGCAGTTGCGCAAGTTTGCGGCGCAGGCGTTCGGCGATGCGCATTGCTGCGCGTTCGTCTGCGCCGGGAATGTGGATCGTGAAACTGTCGCCATCGCCAAGCGAAATGCGGTCATCCCGGCGCAAACCTGCGCGCATTACGGCAGCGACGTGCTCGCGCACTTCGCGGCGGGTCTGGCTGTTCCAGATTTCGGAGCGGCTGGCGAACTGATCGATCCGGCCATGCAGCACTGCCTTTGAATTCGCCCTGACGGCGTTTCGGCGTGCCGCAAGATCGATCGCTTTTGCAAGCACCTCAGGCTGATGCCGCGGGCCGAGCGGATCGCCGCCAAAGCTGCGGCGCGGATCGAGCCGCCGGTTCGCGCGCATTCGTCCGGCCCACGCTCCTGCCGCAATGCAGCCCGCGCAAAGCAGCACCGCCAGTTCCAGCGGCAATTCAATTCCGGTGACCACGCCCCGCAACCCCTTATGCGATCATTCCTGTCGCTAAGGAGAGTGGCGTAAGTCTGATTAAGAGTGGGTTAAACAGCGATTTTGACAGGGGGGCGGCACATCGCCGACCCCCTGTCTTGTCCGCAGATCAGCGCGTCAGCTTCTTGTAGGCAAGGCGCGTCGGGCGGTCCGCCGCATCGCCCAGACGGCGGCGCTTGTCTTCTTCGTAAGCTTCGAAGTTGCCCTCGAACCATTCGACATGGCTGTTGCCTTCGAAGGCAAGGATGTGGGTGGCGAGGCGATCAAGGAAGAAGCGGTCGTGGCTGATTACCACGGCGCAGCCTGCAAAGTTCTCGATCGCGTCTTCGAGGGCCGCCAGCGTTTCCACGTCGAGATCGTTGGTCGGCTCGTCCAGCAGCAGCACGTTACCGCCGGCCTTCAGCATCTTGGCCATGTGGACGCGGTTGCGTTCACCGCCCGAAAGCTTGCCGACGTTCTTTTGCTGGTCGGCGCCCTTGAAGTTGAACGCGCCGACATAGGCACGGGTCGAGGTTTCCTGCTTGTTGACGGTCATGTAATCCAGACCGTCGCTGATTTCTTCCCAGACGTTCTTCTTCGGGTCGAGATGGTCGCGGCTCTGGTCGACAAAGCCCAATCTCACGGTGGAACCGATCTCGATCGTCCCGCTGTCAGGCTCTTCCTTGCCGGTGAGAATTTTGAACAGCGTGGACTTGCCTGCGCCGTTCGGGCCGATCACACCGACGATCCCGCCCGGGGGCAGGATGAAGGAAAGGTTTTCGAACAATAACTTGTCGCCGTAAGCCTTGGTGATATTCTTGGCTTCGATCACCTTGCCACCAAGGCGCTCGGGCACCTGGATGACGATCTGGGCCTTGCCGACCATGCGGCTATCCTGGGCGTTCTGCAATTCCTCGAATTTGCGGACACGCGCCTTGGACTTGGTTTGGCGGGCGGCCGGGGTCTGGCGGATCCACTCCAGTTCGCGTTGCAGCGCCTTCTGCTTGCCGCTTTCCTCGCGGCTTTCCTGCTCCAGACGCTTGGCCTTCTTTTCGAGGTAGGTCGAATAGTTGCCTTCATAGGGGTAGTAGGAGCCGCGATCGAGCTCGAGGATCCATTCGACCACGTTATCGAGGAAGTAGCGGTCGTGGGTGATCATCAGCACCGCGCCGGCATAGTCCTTGAGGTGGTTTTCCAGCCACTGGACAGATTCAGCGTCCAAGTGGTTGGTCGGCTCGTCCAGCAGCAGGATCGAAGGCTTTTGGATCAGCAGACGGGTGAGCGCGACGCGGCGCTTTTCACCGCCTGAAAGGTCTTTCACCGGCCAATCGCCGGGCGGGCAGCGCAGTGCTTCCATCGCCACTTCAAGCTGGTTGTCGAGCGTCCAGCCATCGACCGCGTCGATCTTGTCCTGAAGCTCTCCCATTTCTGCGCCGAGCGTGTCGAAATCGGCATCGGGTTCGCACATCAGCGCGCTGACTTCATTGAAGCGCGCGACCAGATCGGCGGTTTCCTTGGCCCCTTCGCGCACGTTTTCGAGCACGGTCTTGGTGGGGTCGAGCTCGGGTTCCTGTTCAAGGTAGCCGACGGTGATGTTCTCGCCCGGCCATGCCTCGCCGGTGTAATCCTTGTCGATCCCGGCCATGATCTTGATCAGGGTCGATTTGCCCGCGCCGTTGGGGCCGACAATACCGATCTTCGCGCCCTGATAGAACTGGAGCGAGATATTGTTTAGCACCGGCTTCTGGGCACCGGGGAAGGTCTTGGTCATGCCCTTCATGACATAGGCGTATTGCGCGGCCATCGGTTCAGTCCTTGGTGGCTCGTCTTATCGAGCGGGAAAATGCCTCGCGCAGATAGGGAAGGGGACGGGGAAGGGCAAGCGGCTAGACAGGCACGCGGGGCAGGCTTAGCACCTTGCGCCATGAACCGTATTGTCCCTGCGCTTGCCGCACTCTCGCTCGCCGTTCCTGCCGCTGCCAACATCACGCCGGTGCCGCCCCCGTTGGCGCAAGTAGCCGATGAGGCCTTGGCGAGCGACCGGCTCGCATGGGATTTTGTCGAAGGGATCACTACCGAAGTCGGCCAGCGACAGGCCGGGACCGAGGCCGAGGCGCGCGGGCGTGCCTGGGCCGTCCAGTGGCTCAAGGCAAACGGCTTCAAGAATGTAGCGGACGAGCCGTTCATGATGTCGACCTGGGTTCCGGGTGGACCGGGCACGGCCGAGATCGTCAGCCCCTTTCCGCAGAGCTTCGCCATCGCGCCGCTGGGTGACACCGCTTCGACTGGGCCGGAGGGGATCACCGCCGAAGTGGTGATGTTCAAGACCGTCGCCGATCTGGCCGCGGCTCCTGCGGGCAGCCTCAAGGACAAGATCGCTTTCGTCAGCAACACGATGACTCGCACACAGGACGGCAGCCAGTACGGCTTTGCCGGCCCGACGCGCTGGGTCGCCTCTGGCATTGCGGCGAGCAAGGGGGCGGTCGCGACTGTCATCAAGTCGGTCGGCACCGACAGCCATCGCAATCCGCACACCGGCGGCACCGATTTTCCCGAAGGCGTGAAGCCCACGCCGGCAGGCGCTCTCAGCAATCCCGATGCGGCAAACCTCGAACGGATGTTCAAGCGCGCAGGCGGCAAGCCGATCACCATGAAACTGGTGCTGACCCCGCGCTTCCTGGGCGACACGACCAGCGGCAACGTGGTGGGCGAGATTCCCGGGCGCAATCCTTCGCTCCCTCCGGTGCTGCTCGCCTGCCATCTGGATTCCTGGTGGAACGGCACGGGCGCGATCGACGATGGCGCCGGCTGCGGGATCATCGCAGCAGCAGCCCGCAATGTTAGCATGGTCGGCCAACCGCTGCGCACAATCCGCGTGCTGTTCGCGGGCGCGGAGGAAGTCGGGCTGTTCGGCTCGGCCGCCTATAGCAAGGCGCATATCAACGAGCCCATCGCCGTCGGCCTCGAAAGCGATTTCGGCGCAGACCGCATCTGGCGCTTCGATTCGAATTTCCGCGAAACCAACCCGGCGCTGCACAAGAAAATCGCCGCGGCTGTCGCGCGCTTTGGCGTGTCGGCTGGGAGCGATCCGGCCACCGGCGGCGCTGACCTCAACATCGTGCGCGACCAGAAGGGCGCGCTCATTGATCTCCAGCAGGACGGCACCCGCTATTTCGACCTGCACCACACCCCTGACGATACGCTCGACAAGATCGATCCCGTCCAGCTGCGCCAGAACGTGGCTGTGTGGACGCAGGTGGTCGGCATCCTTGCGAACGAAGATAGTGCGATCCTGACCGGCGGCCCGGTTCCGTCCGCGCCGCGGATAATGTCGGGCAAGAAGTAACCGGCGCAGCCCTTTCTTGGCGTCAGGCGGCGCGGCTGAAGGGCTGCTGCACCGCGGCGTTCCCCTGCCGCTGGAAGCGCGACACCTGACCGCTCAGGTCCTCGGCGCTGCGCAGCAGTTCGACCGAGGCCGCGCTGGTCTGTTCGGCCATGGCTGCGTTCTGCTGCATGCCGCGGTCAAGCATTGTGATGGCGGCGGTGATCTGGCGGAGGGCTTCCAGTGTGCCGTCCGATCCCAGCGCGATCTTGTCGACCTGCCCGGCAATGTCGGAGAAGCGCGATACCAGCGACGCGAGCAGGGTGACCAGTTGCTGCACCCGCGCGACGCCGATGGCGACCTCGTCTTTTGAATTGGCGACCAGGGCCTTGATCGCGGTTGCCGATTGCGCCGAGCGCTGCGCCAGTTCGCGCACTTCACCCGCGACCACGGCGAAACCCTTGCCCGCCTCGCCCGCGCGCGCGGCTTCAACCCCGGCGTTCAGGGCAAGAAGATTGGTCTGGAAGGCGATGGTATCGATGAAGCCGATCATCTCGCCGATCTCGGCGGATGACGCCTCGATCCGGGTGATCGCTTCGGCTGCAGCGGCGATTTCAGTGGCCCCGCGGTCGGCATCGGCCTTGGCTTCAAGCGCGGTCGATCGGGTGGCTGACCACAGTCCCGCCTGGGCTTCGATGTCGTTGAGCAGATCGCCTGCGTTACGCGCGGCGCTTTCAATTGCGGCAGTCTGCCTTTCGGTCTTGCCGGCAAGATCGCTGGAGGCCTCGCGCAGTTCGTGCGCGCCCGTTGCCACCTGATCGGCGGTTTGTGCCACGGCGCCGACAAGCTGATCGAGCTCGGCGCAGGATTCATTCAGCAGCACGCGGGCGCGATCATATTCGCCGGGGAAGGGGGCATCGAGCCGTGACTTCAGATCGCCCGCTGCCAGTGCACGCAGCCGGTCGCTGAGGCCGGACAGCACCAGCCGCTGTTCGTGTGCGAGTGCCTCGCGTTCGGCATTGCGGTCTGCATCAAGCGCGGCCTCGGCCTGGCGCACTGTCATCAGGCTGCGGATCAGGGCTTCGAATTGGCGGCACAGCAGGATGAGCACCGCCGCCTCGACCAGCACGACGACCGCATGGAACACGACGCGGGCCAGGTCTGCGCCGTCGGGGAAGACCAATGCGGGCGCGATGAAATTCAGCGCGAGGTGGTGGAACGCGGTCACCGTCGTTCCGACCACGATCACCCGCCAGTCGGCCAGCGCTGCCAGCACCGCCAGAAAGGCGAAAAACACCATGTGCATATCGATGATCCAGCCGCTGCCGCTCGCCATCGCCACCAAAAGGGCCGCGAGCAGAGGATAGGTCACCGCCAGAATTAGGCGCGCGACGGGATCGGAGCGGCGTTGCTGCGCGAGCCACAAGGGCGCGGCAACCAGCCCGGCGGCGGCGAGCGCCACCAGCACCGCTCCCGCAAAGATGGCCCAGACCATGAGTGCAGCGCCGATTACCCCCGCAAGCAGCCCGATCACCCGCACCCCGTTCTGGCGCAGATCTTTCATTTCATCGACGTTCATCGGCCTACCTTCCGCCTTCCTGACGGCAGCCGGGAGCGCGGGCGGCAAGGGGCACGATGCCCTGACCGAGCGCAGCGATCAGACTGCGATTGTCGGTGATACGGGCGATAACGCGCCCGCTGCTGCTATCGAGTGCCAGCAATGCCGCGTTTTCCTGCGCGGCCCAGCCCAGCACCTTGTGCACATCGCCTCCGGCCAGCGGCACCATCAGCGCGGCCTGACCGGGGCGCGGCCAGACCAGCGCCGCACACAGCGCCAGCACGACGCCTGCGCCGTGGAGGCCCAGCAGCAGCCGGTCAGCGCGCATCAAGCTCTTCCAGCGCCTGTCTCAAATCGCCCAGCCGGATCGCCGCGACGGCAGCATCGGCATCCTCGGCGGCGAGTACATTGGCTATTTCCCGCAGGGACTGCGCCAGCCGGTCGATCTGCTGCAACTGCACCAGATAGCGCGAGGCGACGTCGTAATCGCTGCAAAGCACGATCCCGAAGGCTTCGGCATCCTCGGCAAATTCTGCGAGGTATGCCGCTATGCCGCCGAGCAGCGCAGGGGAATGAGGGGCACCCGCGGGGGGGCGCACGGCCGGGAGAGGGTGGCTCATTCTCAGGCGGCCAGCTCGATCGGCTCGTCGGCCATCAGCCGCGCCAGATCGAGCACCATCACCATCTCGTCTCCCAGCGGGGCGATGCCTTCGAGGAAGTGCGTGATCGTTTCGTGTCCCATCGCGTCAGGCTGCTGGAGCGTTCCGGCTTCGATCGAGACGATGTCGGCGACGTCGTGGACGATCAGCCCGCGCATCTGGCCGTCGTGCTCGATCACGATGATCGGATTGCGCGGCGTCGCCTCTGTCGGCGTCCAGCCGAGCCGCGCGGCAAGGTCGATCACGGGCAGCACCGCGCCGCGCAGGTTGACGACCCCTGCGACATAATCGGGCACCCGCGGCAGGCGGGTGACGGGCGACCAGGCGCGGATTTCGCGCACGGTCATGATGTCGATGCCGAAGCGCTGGCTGGCGATGCCGAAGGTGATGAGTTCGTGGCGCATGGGGGCGGCTCCTCAGGTCGGGCGTTCGTTCGAGCTGGCGGCGGGATCAGTGAATGACGCGGCGCAGCGCCGCGGTAAGCTTGTCAGCGTCGAAAGGCTTGACGATCCAGCCCGTTGCCCCGGCATTGCGGGCGCGCTGCTTCTTTTCATCCGAGCTTTCGGTGGTCAGCACCAGGATCGGCCGTTCGGCGTGCAGCGCGCTGGTGCGCAGCTTCTCGATCAGGCCGAACCCGTCGAGGCGCGGCATATTGATATCGGTGATGATCACGTCGACCTCGTTCGAGGCGAGCCATTCGAGCGCTTCCTGACCGTCTTCGCATTGTTCCACGGCAAAGCCGCGCGAGGTCAGCGCGCCCAGAAGGAGCGCGCGCATCGAGGCGCTGTCGTCGACGGTGAGGACACGGATGGGGGCAGTTTGGCTGGCTTGCATGATATGCTCCGTTTGATCCTAGAATAGCTCGACGGTCCCAAGCGCCGATTGCGGCCGACCCAGTGGTTTTTCCGTAGGGGCAACATCGGAGGGCACGAGGCGGGCACGGACCTGGCCGCTGACGGGACGAAACTGGATGCGCCGGGCCTGCGTGCCCTCGAGATCCTCGAACACGCAGGGGATGTTCTCGCGTTCGAGGAACTGGCGGGCGAAGGCGGCATTGGCGGTGCCGATGGGGCTGAGATCAGGGTTGAGATTGGCACCGCCATAAAGCCGCGCGCGCAGGCGGCTCTTGATTGCGCCAAGGCTCAGCATTTCGTTGATCAGCAGCTCCATCAGGAACAGGCCGTAGTCACTGTCGAAGGCCTGGTTGCGCACATGGACAGGGGGCTCGGCGAGCAGGAAATGGTTCATCCCGCCGACCCGGGCGATCGGATCGAACAGGCAGGTGGCCACGCAGCTACCCAGAATGGTGCTCATCTCGACCCGCGCATCGGTGCTCGCCTTGGCTTCGCCCTGTACGATGGTCACGCGGACCACTTCGGGAGACGGCGCAACGCCGGCGGTGGAGAGGAAGGGGGTCATGTCGGTCATGGCTGGAGGGCCCGTGCAGGGGCAAAGATGGCAGAGGCGATGCGCGAAAGCGGCAGCACCTCGCGCGCGGCGCCCAGTTCGATGGCGGCGCGCGGCATCCCGAAGACAACGCAGCTTTCCTGATCCTGCGCAATGGTGCGCGCCCCCATGCTGGCGAGCTGCGCCATGCCTTGCGCGCCGTCCTGCCCCATTCCGGTCAGCAGCACGCCCAGCGCCAGATGCGCGCGGGCAGGCGAAAGCGTGGTGGCGAGCGAGGCGAACAAGCGATCTACGCTGGGGCGATGGCCCGAAACCGGATCGCTTTCACGCAATACGCAGCGCAAGCCGCGCGAACCGGCTGTTGCGACCTGAAGATGGCGATCATTGCCCGGTGCCAGCAAAACCGTGCCGCGTTCCAGCGGCATATCGCTTTCGGCCAGCATCACCCGGGGCCGCGCCGAACGGTCGAAGGACTGGGCGATTGCCCCGGCAAAGCAGCCGTTGATATGCTGGACAATCAACGTTGGCGGACAGTCCTCGGGGAAATCCGAAAGCAGGGTGTGCAGCGCCTCGACCCCGCCGGTGGAAGCGCCGATGACGATGATCTCGGGCTGCGAGACGCCTTTATCGGCCACGGCGGCAGGGGCGGCGGCGGGAACGGGAGGGCGGGCGGCCGGGCGCGGGGGATGGGGCAGCAGGTGCACCCGCGCCGCTTCGCGCACCATTTCGACCAAGGGGCAATCATCGACCGCGTCTGCCTCGCCCGGCAACATGCGCAGCTGCGACTTGGGAATGCAGCCGACCGCGCCAAGCGCAAGGCCGCGCGCGGTGGCACTGGCACCCGCCTCGGTCGCGCCCGAGACAAGGATCACCGGGGTCGGGCGCAGTTGCATGATCTTTTCGAGGAACGAGAGCCCGTCCATACCCGGCATCTCGATGTCGAGCGTCACCACATCGGGATCGAGCGCCTTGATCATCTGCCTCGCCTCGGCCGCATCGGCGGCGGTGCCGATCACGGAAATGTCGCGCTCCCGCGTGAGGCGGTGCTGGAGCAGTGCGCGCATCAGCGGCGAATCGTCGACGATCAGAACCCGGATGCTCATGGTCAGTCCTTCCGCCGGTAGATGGTTGGCCCCACCGGTTCGAGCAGCGCCGTGGCAGGGCCGCTGACGCGTTCGGAATGGCCAATGTAGAGATAGCCCCCCGCAGCCAGCTGGCGCGCGAAGCGCTCGATCAGCCGTTCCTTGGTAGGCAGGTCGAAATAGATCATCACATTGCGGCAGAAGATCACGTCGAAGGGACGCTGCATCGGCCAATCGCCCATCAGGTTCAGCTCGCGAAAGCGCACCATCGCCTGCAATGCCGGGTCGATCGCGAGGCGCGGCTCGCCGCTGCCCGGGGCGGGCGCACACCAGACACGGCGCAGCGGTTCGGGCAGGGCATCAAGTCCGCTTGCCGGATAGTTCGCTGCCCGGGCGCCTTCCAGCGCGTTGACCGAGATATCGCTCGCCAGCGCCAGCAGCTTGGCGCGGGCCAGCTTCAGCCCGGCATTGCGGTCCGGCCCCAGCAGCACCATCAGCAGCGTCCAGATTTCCTCTCCGGTAGAGCACCCCGCCGACCAGATCCGCACCTCCGCCCCGCTGCTGGCGCGGCGCAGAAGATCCGGGCGCACCACCTGGGCAAAGTGCTCAAAGTGGTGCGGTTCGCGGTGGAAATAGGTGTGGTTGGTGGTGAGCGCCGAGACGACCTCGGTCATCGCCTGCGCGTCATGTGCCAAGGTATCGAGGAAGGTGCCGAAGTTGGTCAGCCCGCTGCGCCGCACCAGCGGGGCGAGGCGCGAATAGGCGAGCATTTTCTTGCGCTCGGACAGGACGATCCCGGTTTCGGCATGGATCAGGTCGGCGATGCGGCGAAAATCCGCCTCGCCGTAGATCGCCGGGCTGACCCCGGGCACCATGCTGCCGGTATCCGCAGCCGCGGTCGCTGTGTGCATGATCAGGCGGCCGCTGCCAGCACGGGGCTGCCACCATGGCGCGCGGCGGCGCTGGCGATGAAGTCGACATCGACGATCAGCGCCACCTTGCCATTGCCAAGGATCGTCGCGCCGGCGACGCTATCGATCTGGCGGTAATGCGCGTCGAGCGCCTTGATCACGAACTGGCGTTGGTCAGCAATCGCATCGACCAGCAGCGCGGCGCGGCCGTGGCCCTCGGTCTCGACCAGAACCAGCACGCCTTCGCACGGGTTGCTGACCGCCTCGTTGGCGCCGGTCAGCACGCCCAGCGGCACGATCGGCACGAAGGTGCCGCGCGCGTTGAGCATTTGCGCGCGGGTCCCCATGCCCTTCACATCATCTGGCGTGGGACGCAGGCTTTCGATCACGTGGGTCAGCGGGATCACCAGCGACTGGTCGCCGACCTGCACTATCATTCCGTCCGAAATTGCCAGTGTCAGCGGCAGGGCGAGGCTGAAGGTGGTGCCCTTGCCGGGCACGCTTTCTATGGTGATGCGCCCGCCCAGTTCCTTCACGTTCTGCTTGACCACATCCATGCCCACACCGCGGCCCGAAATGTTCGAAACCTGCGCGGCGGTGGAGAAGCCGGGGGCGAAGATCAGCTGGTTGATGTCGTCATCGCTGAGCTGCGCCTCGGGCGCGACAAGGCCGTTGGCGATGGCCTTGGCCAGCACCCGGTCGCGGTCAATCCCGCGCCCGTCATCGGCAATGCGGATGATGATCCGGCCCGCCTTCTGTTCGGCCGACAGGGTCAGCGTGCCTTCAGGGTCCTTGCCCGCCGCGCGGCGTTCCTCGGGCGGCTCGATCCCGTGGTCGACAGCATTGCGGATAAGGTGTGTCATCGGTTCGCTGAGGCGCTCGATCACGGTCTTGTCGAGCTCGGTGGTCTCACCCGCCACTTCCAGTTTCACGTGCTTGCCGGTCGAGCCACCGAGTTCGCGCAGCAGCCGCGGCACGCGTCCGAACACCGAACTGATCGGCTGGGCGCGGAAGGCCATGGCGTGTTCCTGGATGTCGCGCACCAGCCCATCGATCAGGGCAAGTTCCTCGATATGGGCAAGGTTCTCGTTGGTGAGCCGCTGGGCAAGCATGGCCTGCGCGATCACCAGCTCGCCCACGCCGTCGATCAGCATATCGAGCTTCTTGAGGTCGATGCGCACGGATTGGTTGGCGGTCCCGCCCCCGTTTGCAGCCGCCGCCACGGCGGCGACAGGCGGTGCGGGCGCGGCTGCTGCGGCGTTGCTGGCTTCGGGTTTGGCGATGGGCTGTGGTGCCTCGGCGTGCGGCGCGGCAAGCGCGGGCTGCGGGCCGGCAATGCACGGCGGCGGCATCGGCTCACCATCAAAGGCGAGGGCGACCTCGTCACCGACAAAATCGAAGATCTCGGTCACCGCGTCGCGCGCGACATCGCCGGGCATGCGGAAGGTCCAGCCGAGATAGCCTTCCTCGACCGCTAGGCGTTCGAAGGTAGGGACGGCCGAGATGTCGCACAGCTCGCAGGTGCCGCCCAGATCGGTCAGCTCGCGCAGCCACAACAGCGGCTCGCTGCCCTTCGTCATCGCGCCCGCGTGGGGACGGATATGAACCAGCCAGCTTGCGGGCGCGGCGGGTGCAGCTGCCGGGGCGGGGACGGCGAGTTCGTTGAGAAGCGCGTCGAGATCGTCGAGCGGATCGGGCGCTGCGGCGGCGGGGGCGGCGACGGGTGCTGGGGCGGGCGCGATGCCGCTGCCGCCTGCCTGCGCCGCTTCCAGCCGCGCGAGCAGATCGGCATCGTCGGGCGGATTGCCGTTTCCGCGCGCGGCTTCCACATGATCGCGCAGACAATCGAGCGCCAGCAGCAGCAGGTCGACCAGCGCCGGTTCGAGCGGCACCTTGCCCTCGCGGATTTCGCCCAGCAGGTTTTCGAAGCCGTGGGTATAAGCGGCCAGCGCGGTGTGGCCGAAAGCCCCGGCGCCGCCCTTGATCGAGTGCACCGCGCGGAAGATCGCGTTGATGGTTTCCCCGTCGTGGGTTCCTTCACGGCAGGCGGCAAGACCGGTTTCGGTGGCTTCGAGGGATTCTTCGCATTCGACGAAGAAGATCTGCTGGATATCGTCTTCGGTCATGCGGCAATTCCCTCCATCACAACGTGGTCGAGGCGGGTCAGCTGGAGCGCGGCGGTAAAGGCCGGGCTGGGTTGGTGGATCGCGATGCCGCCTTCGGTTCTGGCCGCTGAAACAAGCAGTTGCAGCATCGCTTGCCCGATCCGTTCGACCCGTCCAGCATCCACGCCGAGCGGCGCAGGGCCGAGCGATTCTGCGAATTCGGGGGTCAGCGCGGAGGCAGCGCTACGGTCGCAGATGGGGGGCAGGGTAATCATTTTGGCCACCTTTCGGGGGGGCTGACGGGAGTCTGAGCGGGGCTAGGCCCAGTCTAGGCGGGGTCTGGAAGGGGTCTGGAGGGGCTCTAGAACTCGCTCCAGTCGTCCTCATCGAGGCTTGCTGCGGGCTGGGAGGCGGGTTTGAGGGCGAGGTTTCCGCAAACCGGCGGTGGCGGTGCGCTGATGGCCTTTCGCGGGGTGGGCGCGGGCGCAGGTGCCTTGCGCGGTGCGGTGGGGCGAGGTGCGGGCGGCGGCGGAGCATAGGCTTGCGCCGGGGCCGCATAGGATGCCGCCGCCCCGCTACCGCTCACCCGGAACTGCGCGACCAGATCGCCAAGGCGCTGGGCCTCGGAAGACAGGCTGCGGGTCGCGGCGGTCGCCTGTTCGACCATCGCCGCGTTCTGCTGGGTCATCCGGTCGATGCTGCCGACGGCGACATTGACCTGTTCCAGATTGGTCGCCTGGGCGGCGGCCGTTTCGGCGATTTCGTTGACCTGCGCGGTGACCGAACCGACCTGCGCGACGATCTCGGCCAGCAGCGTGCCGGTTTCGCCCACCAGGCTCACCCCGTCGCCGACATGGGCGGTCGATTTGCCGATCAGCGCCTTGATATC
>CALRJK020000004.1:0-271595 GCA_943367535.1 Synechococcus sp. UW140
GCCCCTTCGAGGCCGGAGAGCTCATGCGCGTGCGCGTGGCTGAGCCGCAAGGGCCCAGCCCATGCCGCATCGACATGGGTCCAAGCGGCGCGTCCGCACAGTGACAAATCGTCGACCGCGCCCGTGCTGGTCGTGCCTGCGGTCAGCACCAGAGCCGTGTGCCGCAGGTCCTCAGGCACCGCCTCCGGCACCAGCGTGCCCGATGGCCCGCAGGGGAGAGGACGCGCGGCGAGGCCGAGAATGTGGGCCGCCTTGCCCACGGACAAATGGGCGGATTCCCCATAGGCCACCTCTTTAACCCCTGCGCACTCCCGCGCCGCCCACAGCGCAGTTAGATTGGCGATTGTCGATCCCGGCACCATGTGCCCGCCGCTCATTCCGAAGAATGGCGAGAGCCAGTCGATGACCCGGTGTTCGATCTCACGCGCTGCCGGGGCGGTTGCCGGATGAAGCAGGTTCTGGTTGACCGATGCGTTCCATAGGGTCGTCGCCCATGTGATCCAAGGTGTGGGCGGATCCATATGGGCAAATGCGGTCGCATTGCCCAGCGCGCTGGCTTTGCCGAGAACTGCGGGCGCGAGAAAATCCAACGTGGCGAGCCCGCCGAGCCCCAACTCCGGCATTTCGGCAGGCAAGGAAAGCGCGCCCTCACCGCCTTCGCTTTGCACGCCCATGAGTTCAAGCGCCCGGATAAGGGCTTCGCGATCAAGGGTGAAATCGGGGTCGGCCATGGAGACTTATTAGCGCGGCGGGGACATTCCGCCATGTGAATCCTTGGGCTCAGCAATCCGACCGGAACGGGGTCGCTTCCCGAAAGGCAGCTCTAGGCTCAATATCCGCCAAAGCAGACATTGCGCCGATACAGCCGCGCCTTACGCGCCTCCCATCACCCCTTGCGCGCCTTGGCCCGCTCGTTCGCCGCGCCGAAGCGGCCGTGTTTGCGGTAACGCAGCATCCACTTGTCGAGGAACAGGCCCAGCGGCTTGGCCTCGATCCCCAGATCGGCAAGGCCCAGCGCGCCCTCGGCCACGGTGCTGCCGGGCTTGAGCAGGGTCCATTGGTCGCGGCTCATGGGGGTGCCGGGCAGCGCGGCGAAGGTCGCCGAAAGACCATCGGGCACGGCGAGGAACGTGCGCTTCCGGCCTTGCGCTGCAGCGATGCGCTGGTGGATTTCCATCATGGAGAGCTGTTCCGGCCCGCCCAGTTCAAAGGTCTTGCCGCCGTGGGCTTCCGGGTGTTCGAGCGCGACCGCGACCGCCTCGGCCACGTCATCGGCATAGACCAGTTGCAGCTTTGCTTCCGGTCCGAACACGGGGAGGACGGGCAGCATCTCGATCATTCCGGCGAACAGGTTGATGAACTGGTCGTCCTTGCCGAACACGATCGAGGGGCGAAGGATGGTCGCCTTGGGGAAGGCGGCCAGCACGCTCGCCTCGCCCTGTGCCTTGCCGCGGGCGTAGGCCGTGGGCGATGCCGCATCGGCCCCGATCGCGCTGACATGGACGAGGCTGGAGACGTTTTGCGCGGCGGCAAGGCGGGCGATGGTGCCGGGCGCTTCGCCCATCAGCTTGCCCAGATCTCCGCTGAACGCGCCGACGAGGTTGACCACATGGCTCGCACCCTCAAGCGCGGCGGCGACGTGGTCCTCGCGGGTGATGTCGCAGGGCATCAGCTGAAGCTGGCCGAGATTGGCGAGCGGTTTGAGGTTTTGGGCCTTGGAGGGCGCCCGGCTGGCAAGCCGCACGCGCGCGCCGCGGCTGAGCAGGCTCTGCGCGACGTAGTGGCCGATATAGCCGGTGCCGCCGAAGATCGTGACCATCTGGCCGGCCAGCGCGGAGGAGGAGTGGGAGGGGGAGGAGGGGGGCATTTTGGGGGTGTGCTCGCTCGGATGGGCTGTGTCTGTGCTGCCATCGCTTTGCGACAAGCGCAGGCCAGTGGCAAGGGGGCGAAAGGCTTCACGCCGCGCAGGCCCGCGCCCGGCCTGACCCACCGCAGCCCTCACCGCGCACCCGCCTCTTCCCGGTCCAGGCTTGCCCCTGCCCCAAAGCGGGTTTGGCACGGCCCAGACCCCCTCCAGACCCCGGCTAGCCCCCCTCTTGCCCCGGCTCTCCGGGCCATTTTGCAGATGTTTCACGTGAAATACGCGCCGCCGGGAGGTTTGCATTGACACCCCCCCAAACCCTCAGCTAATGGCCCGCGCCTACCCAGCCTCCGGCAGCGATGACCGAAGGCTACCGTGCCCAGATGGCGGAATTGGTAGACGCACCGTCTTCAGGTGGCGGCGCTCGCAAGGGCGTGGAGGTTCGAGTCCTCTTCTGGGCACCAATTACCCGTTCAGCAGTGATTTCCATCATAGCTTGTTGGGTCGACAAAAGGCGGAATTTTGCCACTTTCTGACATGTTCCACGTCAGGAAGTGTCTTGACGAACCTCACTGATCCACGAATCGCTTGTATCGGGACTCGTATATCCCGCCCGACAGGCCAAATAGAGTATACAAGGTCCCTTGGCCCTTACTCGTCGGCGCTGCGCGATAGCCAGCAGCTTTTATGCGTCGCGTAATGGCATTAAGTCATGCGTCGATCAAAGGGCTCAAGCCGAAGGCTGCGAGCTACGCGGTGACGGACGAAAAAGGGTCTCGCTTAAAGTCACCTCGACTGGCACAAAGCTGTAGCGCTTTCGATTTTAATTCAGCGGTAAACCGCGTGTTATGTCGCTCGGCAGCTATCCCGCGGTGCCCTTAGCTGAAGCACGCCGCAAACGCGATTCTGCCCGGATTTCCGTGCATTCGGGCATTGATCCTGTGGCTTAAAAGAAGAAAGCAAAGCTACTGTCGGCACGCGATTACCGTCGATAAGGCCTCATGGCTGTTGAGCCACCTAGCGCCAATCGCCAGCCTGCCGGTAACCGAGATCAAGCCTCAGGGACTATATGCTGCGCTCAAGCGGCTCGAAGGCTCGGGTAGCCTCAGTGCAACCATCAGAGGATCGGTCGGAGGCAACAATGACGCAGAAATCGTTGCCGCTCTTCCTAAGCGTCAGTGATCGGTGTGCATGGGGCTCGGTGTGGACCATTCCGTCAATCAACCTCGATGACCCGGTCTGGGACTTTCCGGTCATTTCTGCGCGGCGAGTACATCGACAGGTTTATCGCCAAAACCCGACTTTCAACTGTCGGTGCGTTGGGCAAAAAACCGGATTGCAAATGTGTTCATCGTTGAATGATTGCAACCGCCTACGAAGGAGCCAAACCTTCATTTTGGCTTTAACCAGCAGACTTTCGGCAACTGTTGGCTGCAGGTGACACCTTCATCGGAGATGAGGGTATTAGCAACGAGCAGCTGAGCGCCATCGGGGCAATCGAAGATCCCCAGTCAAACGACGCTCATCTCGGAGCTGGGAAATGCCATTACTGGCTCCCCGGTCACCAACCGGTCGCCATCCGGCAGCAGACGGAGCAGCAATGCCCGGCCATCCTGCGCGCAATTGCCGCGTGGATTGGTCACATCCGCGGGCAGAACGGCTTGGTTGAAGATCCCCTTGCTGCCGATCTTTTGGCAGCAGCGACAAGCGCGCAGCCGGTGCTGGCGTTGTTCGGAAAGCAGGGCGTGCTTGCATCCTCTTGGAAGCCGAGCCCTTCCGACACCGCTTTGATCATGTCCGGTCTGCGCTAATCAGTCCGACAGGGCGCTGACCCGCGCTTGCCTTTGTTGGATCGGCAGTTGGAGATGCCCTTGGCAGAACCATCGAGCTCAAGCGCCGCGATCCCTATGACCATATCTCCGATAAGGTGGTGGAGGTCCATTCGGACTGAAAGCTGGCACTTGGAGCGATGATACACCGATGGCATTCCCGCGGGCGCGACCATTCCGCTTTGGGGACAGAATCACGACCACGATCATGTGCCTGTCTCTGAAATATAATCCGTCCGTCATTGACAGACAGTAGCGCCGGCAATACAAAATGTGATAATATAACATCTGCCATCCCGCATTCCTCGTCGTGCGGACAGTGGCGGAACCGGGGCCAACTCTCTCAATCGGATCACCAATGCCAAGCCATCGTGCCTTCTTTGCGGCGTGCCTTTCTGGCGCCTCGTGCCTTGCCGTGCCCGCACCGCTCTCGGCCGGAAACGTTGAAGAAACGGCGGCCGAAAGTGAGCATCAGGGCGATATCATCATCACTGCCACACGCCCGGCCTATCGTGGCGAGTTCGAAGCGCTTGATATCCCCCAGGCCGAGCAAGTCATCAACCAGCGGCTGCTCCGTGACGTCAACGCGCTCGACCTCAACGCTGCGCTTGACCTGTCCGCATCGGTAGCACGGCAGAACAATTTCGGCGGGCTGTGGAACAGCTTTGCAGTGCGTGGCTTCCTGGGTGATGAAAACCTGCCCAGCACCTATCTCGTCAACGGCTTCAATGCCGGCCGCGGCTTTGCAGGGCCACGCGACCTTTCAGGGGTGGAGGCAGTCGAAATCCTCAAGGGGCCTCGCGCAGCACTGTTCGGGCGCGGCGAGCCGGGCGGCACGATCAACCTCGTCACCAAGCGCCCCCGATTTGTAAGCGCCGGCGAAATCCGCCTGCTGGCAGGCTCGTTCGACACCTACCGGGCCGATGCCGATCTCCAGACGACGCTTGGCGGCGATGTCGGGGTGCGGTTTGTCGGCTTTTACGAGGACGCCGGAAGTTTCCGCGACACGGTCGAGACTGAGCGGTTCGGCTTCATGCCATCGATCGCGGTCGAGATTTCGCCGGCAACCCGGCTGGTCTACGAGCTCGAATATGCGCGCCAGGAAATCCCGTTCGATCGCGGCGTAGTGGCGGTGAATGGCCAGCTTGGGCGCATCCCGCAGAGCCGGTTCCTTGGCGAACCTGGTGACGGGCCGCTGACGGCCGAGGTTCTGGGCCACCAGATCGAATTGCAGCACGATTTTTCCGACAACTGGAGCGCGCTGATCGGGTTGAACTACCGCGACACAACGCTTTCCGGCTTTTCGACCGAGGCCGAACTAACCGGCAGCCGCCAGCGCCTGCTGCGTGACGGCCGGACGTTGACCCGCCAGCGACGATTCCGTGATTACGATGCGCAGTATCTTGTCGCCCGCGCCGAGCTTGCTGGCAACTTCACCACCGGCAGCATCACCCACCGCGTGCTGATCGGGGCTGACTCCGACAGGTTCGAAAACGACCAGGTATTTCTACGCGCGCGCTCACCCTCGCTCGCCAGCAATCCCAGCTTGCAGCAATTGCAGGCAATCGACATCTTCGCCCCCGTTTATGGGCAGTTTCCGCTCCCCAACCCCGGCCCGCTTACTGACCGGGTCGAGGTGCAGCAGTCCTCAGGGATTTACACGCAATACCAGATCGGCTTCTCCGACAGCTTCGAGCTACGGCTTGGCGGGCGGTATGACGATTACGACCAGCGCCTCACGAACCGCGCCAACGGCAGTATCGTGCGCACCGCGCAGCAGCGTTTCAGCCCGCAAGTCGGTGCAGTCTGGAAGGCGGCACCGGAGCTTTCGCTCTATGCCACCTATGGCGAGAACTTCCGCCCCCTGTCTGGCGCGGATTTTGCGGGCAATCCGTTCGATAGCAACCAGTCAAAGTCCCTCGAAGGCGGGGTCAAATATGCCGGCTCGAATGGGCGACTGACTGCGACGGCCAGCGTGTTTTCAATCCAGCAATCGAACATCCTTGTCGGGGATCCGGTCAATGCCGGCTTCACGCTGGCTGCGGGCGAGGCGCGTAGTCGCGGTTTCGAGTTCGACCTTGAGGGAGAGATCGCACGGGGCCTCGATCTGTGGGTATCCTATGCCTATGTCGATGCCGAGATCGAGAACACAGTGCGGGACCCCGATTTCGGCCTGCCTGTCGAAGCCGGAGACCGATTGCTCAACATCCCGGAACACACGCTCAACGTCCAACTCGCCTATTCCTCCAGCCTCGGCGGACGCGATGTTCGCCTAGGTGGCGGAGTGCTGCACGTTGGCGAGCGGCTCGGTGAGGTGGGTACGGATTTCGAACTACCGGCCTACACGCTTGCGAGGGTCTTCGCCGAGGCAGAATTGACGGAAGGCGTGCGGCTGCGGCTCGATATCGACAACCTGTTCGATGCTGATTGGTTCAGCAACTCCTTCTCGCAGCTCTGGGTTCAGCCGGGCACGCCGCGCAATGTCCGGGTAACCGCCAGTTTCGCGTTCTGAACCGCTCACCAAGGACAGATGATGACCCACTCGCTCGAAGCCCGCTCGCTGTCGCTGGTGCGCGATGGCGCGATTGTTCTGAACGATGTGTCCTTCACCATCGCTCCCGGAGAGATTTTTGCGCTACTGGGCGGTAACGGCGCGGGCAAATCGACGACGCTGCTGACCTTCCTCGGCTTTCTCGCGCCCTCGAAGGGGAGCGTGCTGGTGAATGGACGCGAGGTTGCCGAGGATGTGCAGGCGGCGCGCGCGCAGATCGCCTATCTGCCCGAGGCGGCTTCGCTCTATGCGCATCTCGATGCCTATGAAAACATCGGATATTTCCTCGAGCTTGCAAGTCGAAAGGTGGCCCGCGCGGCGATTGATGCGGCGCTAGATCAGGTCGCGCTGCCGGCTGACGCGCGCGCACGGCGGATGCAGTCCTATTCCAAGGGAATGCGGCAGAAGACCGCGATCGCTCTGGCCCTACTGCGCGAAACGCCGATCCTGCTGCTTGACGAGCCGACCTCCGGCTTGGATCCGGTCGCCATCGACGAGTTCCACGCTTTGGTGAAGGCGCTGGCAAATGCCGGGCGAACCGTGCTGATGGTCACCCACGATGTCTATGGTGCCTGCCAGGTGGCTGACCGGGTCGGCCTGCTGCGGCGCGGCCATCTGGTCGGCAGTTTCGAGGCGGCGCCGGGCGGGCGGATCGACACCGAAACGGTCCATGCCGCCTTTGCGGAGCGAGAGCTGGCATGAGCGCCGTCACTCTCATCGCACGCGAAGAATGGCGGCTTTGGGGGCGATCACGTCTGGTCCTCGTCGCTGCACTTATCGCCGCCGTCCTGGTTGTAGCGACCAGCATTGTCACGGCGCAGCGCGTTGCCGATGAGGCCGAACGTCGTTCAGCGCGCCAAGCGGCCGCGGAGCAAACCTTCTTCGCCCAACCCGACCGGCACCCGCATCGCATGGTGCACTATGGCCATTATGCCTTTCGCACCCCTCCGCCGCTCGCTGCCTTTGATCCCGGCGTGGATTCGGTGACGGGGCAGTCAATCTTTCTGGAAGGGCACCGCCAGAACACCGCGATGTTCGCCGATAACCGTGCAGGTGCCGATCTGGGCGGTTTCGCCGTGCTTACCCCGGCCAATATCTACCAGCTGCTCATGCCGCTGCTGCTGATCATCATCGGCCACGGCATGATGCTCCGCGAGCGCGAGAGCGGGACGCTGGCGGTGCTGCTGGCACAGGGCCAGTCGGGTCTGGCGCTGGCTGCGGGCAAGGCCCTCGCGCTTGCCAGCCTTGCGGGCCTTTTTCTTCTTCCGGTCGCCGCGCTCGCGGTTTACGCGACCGCCGCAGGCGAACCGGCGCTGACAGCGCTGCTGCTGGTCGGATCCTATGCGCTCTATCTCGGTGTCTGGTGTGGCCTGGTACTGGCGGTTTCGCTTTGGCTGCGCCAGCGCAGCGTTGCGCTCGGCATTCTCGTCTTTGTCTGGCTGCTGGTTGCACTGGTCGTGCCGCGCATTGGCATCGATGCCGCCAGTGCTGCCGTCGATGCGCCCGGCAAGATCGAAAGCGATCTCACTATGCTCGCCGAGCAGCGCAAGCTGGGTGACGGGCACAATGCCGCCGACCCGGCTTTTGACGCCCTACAAAAACAGGTGCTCGCACAATATGGGGTCCAGAACGTCGAACAGCTGCCGCTCAATTGGCGCGGGGTGGTAGCGGGCTATTCCGAGGCCAAGCTCACGAAGCTGATGAACGGCTACGCCGAGAACCGCATGGGCCGCGAAGTGCAACAGTCGCGGATCGTGACGCTGTTCGGCCTTGCCTCCCCGACCATGGCGGTGGGCACTGCCTCGCGCGCGCTGGCGGGCACTGACCTTGCCACGCATCACCGCTTTATGCGTGAGACGGAGACGGTGCGTTTCGGGTTCGTGCAGGGCCTGAACGATCTGCATGCCGCCGCGCTCAGTTACGCTGACGATGCCAAGCGCAGCTCCGATCCCGAGGCCGAAAGGCGCACCCGCGTCAATGCCTCGGCGTGGCGTTTGCTCGACAGCTTCCGGTTCGTGCCTGACCCGGCGAACGAGCGCGCCGCGCGCGCTGCACTGCCCTTGACGATGATGCTCGGCTGGTTGGCGCTGCTCGGCGGTGCGATCATTGTCGGTGCACGAAGGCTGCGACCATGAGCAGCTTTTGGCGCGAAGCCCGCTTTCTTCTGCGCGATCGCGGTGCACTGCTGTGGATCGCGCTCGCCTTCCTGCTGTCGGTATTGGCAACCGGGTTCGGAATAGTCGAGGTGCGCGAACAACGCGCGACAATCGCCAAGTTGTTGGTCGAGGACGCCAAGGATCGGGCCGATGCACTTCAGGGACAGACGGACTGGGGCGGCGCGGCCTATGCCGCTTTCCACCTCACCTATGCACCGCCTTCCGATCTTGCCTTTGCCGCGCTTGGCCAGCGCGACACCGCGCCATGGCTGCACCGTGTGCGGGTGCTTGCCCTTGAAAGCCAGATCCATGAAGCGGACACCCGGAACGCCGATTTTGGCCTGATCGGTCGCTTCGATTTCGCCTTCCTTGCCGCCGCCGTGGCCCCGCTGCTGCTGATCCTGCTGCTTCATGACTTGAGGGCGAGCGAGCGGGTGGCCGGGCGGCACGATCTTTTGCTGGCGACCGCAGCGACGAGCGGTCGACTGTGGCTACCCCGCGCTGCCGTGCGTTTCGGTGCGCTGGCGTTGGCGTTGCTGCTGCCCTTCTGGGTAGGCGCCCTAATCGAGAGCACCGCTCTGCCGAAGGTTCTGGCAGCGAGCGCGCTGGTGCTGGGATCGCTCATCGTGTGGTGGCTGATCGTAGAAGCGATAGGTCGGCGGCAGGCAAGCCCGGAGGTGCTGCTCGCGGCGCTGGTGGCGGTCTGGCTCGCACTGGCGCTGCTGGTTCCGACGATCTCAAAGGCAGCTATCGAGGAAAGCCATCCCGTGCCGGACGGCGCAGAAATCCTGATGCTCCACCGCGAGGCGGTAAATGATGCGTGGGACCTGCCCAAAGCTGCGACGATGGAGCCGTTCCTCGCCCGCTACCCGCAATGGCGCGCGTTTGGTACAGTGACCAAGCCGTTCGAATGGAGGTGGTATTATGCCTTCCAGCAGGTCGGCGACCAAAGGGCGGAGCCGCTGAGCCAGGCCTATCGCGGCGGACGGCTCGCGCGCGATAAGGCAGCCGGGGTCGCCGCGTTCCTCTCGCCTGCCTCGCTGGTGGAGCGCGGGTTCGAGCGCCTTGCCGGGACCGATGGCCGCGCCGCGGTGGCTTACGAGGATAGCGTGCGACGGTTCCATGCCCGGCTGCGGGAGTTCTACTACCCGTTCCTGTTTCGCGATCAGCCCTACGATACGCTCGCCTTCAAGCGACTTCCGCATTATCGGCCTGCGCCATGATCCTGTTCCGCCTGATCCTTGCGGCGCTGCTGCTGCTGACCAGCCCCGCCATGGCCGCTGCTAAAGCTGCACCTTTCATGATTGCCGACCAGCGCATCACGCCCGGCACGCGAGCCGATTTCCAGATAGCTGTGCCGGCAGGCAGCGATGGTGCCACATTCATCCCGGTGACCGTCATTCACGGCCACCAGCCCGGCCCGGTGCTCGCTGTCGTCGCGGGCGTTCACGGCTTCGAGTTCGCCCCAATCCTTGCGGCCGAGCGGCTTGCCGAGACAGTGAATCCGGCAGCCCTCACAGGCACGCTGGTGCTGGTTCGTATCGCCAACATCCCCGGCTTTGAAGGGCGCTCTCCCAACGTCAATCCGGTCGACCGCAAGAACCTCAACCGTGTCTTTCCGGGCAAAGCGGAAGGCACCCAGACCGAACGCATCGCCGATCTGATCGCCCGCGAAGTTGTCGCCCGCAGCGACTTCCTGATGGACGTGCACAGCGGCGACGGTGCAGAGTTTCTGGACCCTTTCATCGGCGTTTATGGCGGGCCGCTGGCGACCAACTTCCCGCTGGGGTTGAAGGTCGCACGCGGTTTCAACTTCCCCAACATCGTGCGTTACAGCATGGACACACAGGAGCAGATCGACCGAGGGCGCTCGCTCAACCGGCAGGGTGTAGCGATGGGCAAGCCCACGATTTTGATCGAGATCGGCCAAAACGGCAGCCGGGAGGAAGCGCATGTCGCAGCCATTGTTGCCGGCATCAAGAACGCACTGGTAATACTCGGTATCACCGATCAGCCGCAGCCCGACGCGCGCACATCAGCCGTACGACTGTTCGAAGGCACTGTGTCAGTCACCGCCAGCCATAGCGGCGTATTTCACCCCGCCAGTGCAGCGCCGCGCCCGTTGGTAAAGGATGAACTGATCGGCATCGTCCGTGACTACACCGGCCGGGAGGTCGAGCGGTTGGTCTCTCCGGTCAACGGCTACGCACTCTACGGCATCACCGGCCCGCCGGTTGAAGCCGGCGACGGCGTGGTGACCATCGCCATACCTGCCACAGATTTCTGACCTGCCCGCGCCGCCCGGTTGCCCATGCACGGTCCGGCCATGCGGGAGCCGGGCAAGTTTGTCGCGGAAACCTTTGCATCCCGGATCGGCCACCGTATCACAGCGCGCATCGCACCGTGCGCCTCCTCCAGGGCGAAGTCCATCCGCGACGATGGCGATCTCAGGCGGCTTGGAGGCTTGCCGCGACTGCTTCGGCAACTTTGATCCCATCGACCGCCGCAGATAAGATGCCCCCCGCATAACCAGCACCCTCGCCAGCCGGGAACAGTCCCGCCGTGTTCAGGCTCTGGAAGTCCTTGCCGCGGGTGAAGCGGATCGGTGATGAGGTGCGGGTTTCAACTCCGGTCATCAGCACATCGGGGTGATCATAGCCCGGAATTTGCCGGCCAAAGACAGGCAACGCTTCGCGCATCGCCGTCACCACGTAATCCGGCAGGCATTGCGCCAGATCCGTCAGATGCACACCCGGCTTGTAGGAAGGGATTACCGAACCCAAGGTCTCGGAGGGGCGTCCTGCGAGGAAGTCACCCAATCTTTGCGCGGGGGCCTTGTAGCTCGATCCGCCCGCAACATAGGCCAGCGATTCCCAATGGCGTTGCAGCGCGATCCCCGCGAGCGGATCGCCGGGGAAGTCGCGCTCCGGATCGATCGCCACAACGAGGCCCGAGTTCGCGTTCCGCTCATTGCGCGAATACTGGCTCATGCCATTGGTGGCGACGCGGCCTTCCTCGGATGTCGCAGCGACAACGGTGCCGCCGGGGCACATGCAGAAGCTGTAGACCGTCCGGTCATTCTTGCAGTGGTGCGAGATATGATACTCGGCCGCGCCAAGGATCTTGTTGCCAGCGTCGATCCCGAACCGCGATCGGTCGATCCAGGATTGCGGGTGTTCGATCCTCACACCGATCGAAAACGGCTTGGCCTCGACATGGACGCCGGCGGCGTGGAGCATCGCAAACGTGTCGCGCGCACTGTGGCCGATGGCCAGCACGACGTGATCGGCCTCCAGATACTCGCCGGTGCTCAGATGGACCCCGCGAACGCGGCGGTCTCCTTTGGCATCGGTCGTAACATCGATGCCGTCGACGCGGTTCGAGAAGCGGTATTCGCCGCCGAGCGCCTCTATGCTTCGCCGCATGCTTTCGACCATCGTCACCAGCCGGAAGGTGCCGATATGCGGATGGGCCTCGGTGAGGATTTCGGCTGGTGCCCCCGCCTTGACGAATTCGGTCAGCACCTTGCGGTCGCGATTATTGGGGTCCTTGATCCGGCTGTAGAGCTTTCCGTCGGAGAATGTGCCGGCGCCGCCTTCGCCGAACTGGGCGTTTGATTCCGGGTTGAGGACGCCTTGCCGCCAAAGTCCCCAAGTGTCCTTGGTCCGTTCACGAACAACTTTCCCCCGGTCGAGGATGATCGGGCGGAACCCCATCTGGGCAAGGATAAGCCCGGCAAAAAGCCCGCAGGGCCCGGCACCGATAACGACGGGCCGCTTGGACATGCCGCCTTCGGGGGCTGTGGCAACTAGATGGTAGCGGGGGTCAGGTGCCGTCTGGACATTCCGGTCCTTGCGAAAGCGCTGGAGCACCGCCGCCTCGTTCTTCACGTTCACATCGACCGAATAGACCAGTTGGATGTTCGTCTTGTCACGCGCATCATGGCCGCGGCGCGCGATAACAAAGCGGACCAGATCGCGCGGAGTGATCCTCAACCGCTTGCAGATGGCGGCAGGCAAGGCTTCGTCCGGATGATGGAGCGGCAGGGTCAGTTCGGTGATGCGCAGCATTGCGCTCCATTAGAGAGCGATAGCGCGGAATGCCAATCGCTCATTTGCGCCCCCCAGCAACCCGGCGCCACGCGAATTACCCTGTGCCAGCTAGAAAACAACCGACCCCGCCTCCATCTATCTCGCCGAAAATATGGAAAACCTTTCAATGTTGAAAATTACCAATGGTGCCAGCTTGAAGCCGCGTTCCGGAGCCCCGCCCAAGAGCATCGTGCTGTTACTGCACGGCTTCGGTTCAAGCGGAACCGACATGATCTCGCTTGCGCCCCAATGGCAGGACGCGCTTCCTGATACGCTGTTCCTCGCGCCTCACGCGCCGCAGCGGTGCGGGATGATGGGAACGGGCTATCAGTGGTGGGGGCTGTCAGGGTTTGCGCCATCGGCTCTGGCCGCAGGTGCAGCATCGGCCGCGCCTGCCATTGACGCCTTCATAGACCGAAAGCTGACCGAATACGGTCTGACAGAGGCGGATCTGGCGCTGGTTGGCTTCAGCCAGGGCACAATGATGGCGCTGCATGTCGGGCTACGCCGACCGCGCACCGTAGCCGCGGTGGTCGGCTATTCGGGAATGCTCACCGCAACGACAGGGCTGGCGCACTCTGATTTCTCGAGACCGCCGGTATTGCTGGTGCATGGAACGGCTGATCCGGTTGTCCCTGTCGCCGCATTGCATATGGCCGAAAGCGAGCTGAAACGGCTTAGCGTCTCGGTCACGACGCACATATCCTATGGCATCCCTCACAGCGTCGATCCTGTCGGCCTGCGCCTTGGTAGGGATTTTGTGGTGAACGCCTTGAGGAAATAGAGCACATCTAAGGCAGCGGTGCATTGTGGTCTTCCCGATGGAGGATCACGTGTCGGACTGTGGGCTGGAGGCGCGGGACTGCGCCAAAAAGCACAACGATTTTCGTTGGATGAGGGCCGCATCAGTAACTGTCCGGAGGGCTACACTTACCACAATTGAGCGCGCTCGGGTGCAGGATGGAGGCGTCTGGGGAAGGACCTTGCTGGCTTTCCCGCAGTGGAGTGTCCTTTGCCTGCCTTGCTTCGAACATTTGCGATGTGGGTTTGCGCAATCGTGGTTGTCGCGATGGGTGCGGCCCGCGCCGAGGCTCAGGCCATCACCATCGATCCCGCCAGCGCGGTCGAGGCTGCCGCCACCACGGTGACATGGAGCCACACGGTCGGCAGCGGCTCAAACCGGTTGCTGATCATATCCGTATCGATCGAGCGGGATGATGACCGGGTTACCGCGATAACCTATGCTGGGCAGCCTTTGACCTTCGTTGGCACGAGTTTCGATGCTGCCGGCAATACCAGAGTGGAGGTCTGGCGGCTGATTGCACCGAACAGCGGTACAAATACGGTCTCTGTAACTCTCAACGGTTCAGTCGCGGTTGTCGGAGCTGCGATATCCTTCGCCAATGTCCACCAAACAACCCCGATCTCGGCTTCTCAATTCGCCAGCGGAACAGACGCATCGTCCGCGTCGGTCAGCGTCACTAGCGCAACAAGCGAACTGGTTCTTGGAGCAATAGCGGCCAACGATGCCGCCAACACCGTGACCCAGGCCGCCGGGCAGACCAGCCGATGGAATGTGCTGAATACCGCCGATGTCATCGGGGCGGGCAGCACGCGCACCGGTTCAGCCACAACCACCATGAGCTACACGCTCCAGAGTGCCAGCGATTGGTCGATGGGTGTCCTTTCCATCCAGCCAGCGCCGGCCGCTGGTGTTGTCACCAGCACGGCCGACAGCGGCGCAGGATCGCTGCGGGCGGCGATCGAGTGGGCCAATTCCGATGCCGGTGCCAATACGATCACTTTCGCCATTCCCGGTGCCGGACCGCACACGATTACGCTGGCATCTGCGCTCCCTGTCCTTGCCGGGAACGGCGACAGCATCGATGGCACTACACAGCCCGGTGCACAGTGCCGCGATCTGTGGACTGGGGCCGGGCATGACCTGCGCATCAACATTCGCGGCAGCACCGGTTTTGACGGCTTGCGCACAAGCGGCGCGAACCAGACGATCAGGGGCCTGTCCCTATCCGGCTTCAACAACGCCATCGTAACGCAGGCCACCAGCAGCCATACCGCCGTCCAGTGCAGTTATCTGGGGCTTCTGGCGAACGGCGCCAGCAACAACAACGCCGGACGCGGCGTGGAGGTCTTTGGCGCAGGTGTCCGTATCGGCGGGCTGAATGCTGGTGAAGGCAATGTCATTTCATCGAACAACATCGCCGGGATCGTCACCACTTCCGGTAGCACCGACACCGCGATCCGGGGCAATTTCATCGGCACCGATTTCGCCGGCACCGGAGCGCGGGCCAATGGCACCGCGATCAACCATTTCTTCGGAGCGGGCACATGGCGCGACATCACATATAATCTGATTTCCGGAAACGGGGCGGGCATCGCTCTGGAATCGGATGACGCGCTATCCGCATCCACCGATCAGATCCGCATCCAGCGCAATCGCATTGGCTTCAACCGCACGCTCGGCGCTCTGCTGCTGAACGGCGCAAACAATGCCGCAATCCAGTTTATGCCCGGCAGCATCACCAGTTTGCTGATTGGCGGAACCGCTTCGACGGAAGGCAATGAGATCGCCGGATCGCGCGACGGGATTGTCATGCAGCAGGTTTCAAATATCCGGATCAGGGGAAACACCATCGCCCGCAGCGGTATGCGAGGCATCTGGGTGGAAAATTCCACCAACATCACCATTGGTGGCACTGGCGCAGCCGAGGGCAATGCCATCGGCGGCAATGGCAGCGACGGCATTTTCATCGGGTTTAATTCTTCGAACATATCGCTGCTAGGCAACTTGATCCGACCGGTCACCATCACTGGCGGAACCTTCGCCAACGGCGGATCGGCAGTTTTCATCGATGGAGCAAGTAGCGTCAACATCGGCGACGGGACCGCACAGGGCCGCAACGTGATCAGCGGGAATGCCCAGCGCGCAATTGTCGGCAACGGGATCCTTTCCAACATCACCGTAAACGGGAACTTCGTCGGCACAGATGCGAGTGGCAACGTGGCAACCACCAATGCACAGAACAGCCTTGGTTCGAATGGTGATGCATTGTCCTTTTTCGCAATGAACCTCACCAACCTGACGGTCCGGAACAACGTCATAGGCGGCCATAGCGGTGCCATGGTCGAGTTATGGGGCGGTAGCAGCAATGGCGTGGCCATTCAGGGCAACAGTCTTGGCGTTGGTGCAGATGGCGCCTCATCCATCGTCTCGGGCAACGTCGATGGCATGATCCTTTTGGGCGGCGGCGGAACCCATTCCAACGTGCTGATCGGAGGCACGGCACCCGCCCAGGGCAATCTGATTGCCTTCGGAGGACAATGGGGGATCGGGCTGCAGAGCAACGGCACCAACATCGAGGTGTCCGGCAACACGATCAGGAACAACAGCCAAGGGGGCCTGACCGTGCTGGGCACCACCCGTGCGGCCATTTTCAGCAATCGTATCTTCGCCAATGGCGGTTTGGGGATCGATCTGAACGAAAATGGAGTTTCCCCCAATGATGCCGCCGATGGGGACAGCGGCCCGAACAATCTGTTGAACTTCCCTGTATTCACGGCGCTCAATGTCGGCCCGGGAGGGGCGCTGTCTTATGCACTGACGCTGGATGTGCCCGCGGAAAGCAATGGCTACCGCATCGACTTCTATCGCAACAGCGCCGCTGACCCTTCTGGTTTTGGCGAGGGCGAAGTATGGTTGGGCTTTATCGAGACGGCAGCCCATCCCGGCGGCGCTGTGGCCTACAACGGCAATTTCACCCCGCTCGCCAGCGTGAGCGCAGGTGATCTCGTATCGGCCACGGCCACCCGCAAAACCGGCGCTGCATCCTATGGCGAGACATCGGAGTTCAACCAGAACGCAACCATCGTCACGCCGCTTGTGGTCACCAACACCAATGATGCAGGGGCCGGATCGCTGCGTAATGCGATTACCTTTGCCAACACGCAGACAGGCCCAGCAACCGTCAGCTTCGCCATCCCCGGCGCGGGACCGCATACGATCACGCTGTCATCCGTGCTGCCGGATCTTGCCGCCAACGGCCTGACGGTCGACGGCTCGACCCAGCCCGGCACCCAGTGCCGCGATCTGTGGGCGGGGAGCGGGCATGACCTCAGGATCAATCTACGCGGCAGTTCCGGTTTTGACGGACTCCGTCTGGCCGGAGCCAATCAGACCATTCGTGGTCTTTCGATCACCGGCTTTGATGATGGCGTCGAGCTGCTGGCATCGAGCAGTACCGCCACCGTGCAATGCAGCTATATCGGCCTGCTCGCCGACGGCACAAGCAGCGCCAACATGGGGCGCGGGGTTCATGTTTTTGGCGCGAGCGCACGCATCGGCGGCGTGGATGCCGGACAGGGCAACGTCATATCCAGCAACTCGGGCTACGGGGTGCAGACCCGCGGCGGGAGCAGCGATACCGCCATTCGCGGCAACTTCATCGGCACTGACGCGACCGGTATGGCTGCAAGGGGCAATGGCCGATCGATCAACAATCAGGATGGTGCCGCCACCTGGCGCGACATCACCCGCAACCTTATCTCCGCGAATGGTTGGCCGGGCGGAATTGTGCTGGACACCGATGACCGGATCACTGCCTCAGACGGGCAAATCCGCATTCAGGGCAACACCATCGGGTTCACCCGCGCCCGCTCCGCAGCCTTGCGCAACGGAGGCGACGGGCTGTTCTTTGATGCCGGCAGTATCACGGGCGTACTGATCGGCGGAAACACCCCGTCCGAAGCCAACTTTATCACCGGCGATGAGGATGGAATCGACCTGCGCTCCGCCAGCAACGTCATGATCCGGGGCAACACCATCGCCGCGTCAGGAGCGCGCGGCGTGCACCTCAACAATGTCAACGCAGTCGAGATCGGCGGATCAAGCGCCGGTCAGGGCAATAGCATCGGCGGTAACGGCAGCGAAGGCATCTACCTGACGAATACATCGACCAACATCACGATCCTTGGCAATCTGGTCCAGCCAGTCACCATCCTCGGCAGCACGCTGGCCAATGGCGGCAACGGGATCTGGCTCGACCGGACCAGCAATGTCACGATCGGCAACGGAACGGCGGCGGGGCGCAATGTCGTGGCCGGAAACGCACGCCGGGCGATCCAGAGCACCGACACCAATTCCGCGATAGCCATCAACGGCAATTATATCGGCACCGACGCCAGCGGCAACGTCGCGGTCGGCAATGCCCAGGGCATGGACATGTGGACGCGGGATGCGGTCACATTCAGCTTCGGCAACGTCACCGGGCTCAACATTCTGGGCAATGTCATGGGCGGCCACGCGGGCGCACTGATCGAGTTCTGGGACACCAGCGCCAACAATGTCGTCATCCAGGGCAATAGCTTCGGCGTGGGAGCGAATGGCGCTTCGATCATGCAGGCCAACGGAGTTGAGCCGATCATCTTTGCCGGCGGACCAACGCGCAACTATTCGAACGTGCTGATTGGCGGCACTGAGCCCGGACAGGGCAACATCATCGCCAACAGCGCGAACTCCGGGATCAGGCTGGAATCGACGGGCAGCAACATCCAGATCATCGGCAACACGATCCGCAACAATGCGGCCTTCGGGGTGGCAATTTTCAATAACACCCGCGCCGCGATTGTCGGCAATCGCATCTTTGCCAACGGCCTGATCGGCATCGATCTGAATGACGACTGGGTGACGCAAAACGATGCGGGTGATGGCGATAGCGGCTCCAACGATCTGCTCAATTTCCCGCAGATTACCCGCGCCGTTGTCACCGCCGCAAACCAGCTACGCTACAATTTCACCCTTGATGCACCTGCGGCGGCCACTGGCTACCGGGTCGAATTCTTCGCCAATGCCGCCGCAGACCCCAGCGGCTTCGGCGAGGGCGAGCGGTTGATCGGCGCGGTCGATATTGCCCATGCAGGGGGCGCGCGCAGCTTCAGCGGCACGCTGACGACGGCGGAGCCGGTCGCCATCGGCGACAGCATCACCGCCACGGCCACCCGCCGCACCGCAGGCGGGACATGGGACATCACCTCGGAGTTTTCGGCTGTGGCCACGGCTGACGGGGTCGCCACGCTGTCGGTGTCGATGACATCTGAGGTGTTCGATCCGTCCGTCGGCAACCCCTTTGCCACGCCAAACAATGACATTCTGCTCACCACCACTGTCAGCAATAACGGCAATGGCAGCACGGACGAAGACTCGCTGTTCGTTGCCATTGCGATCAGTCCGGACATTGCCTTTTTCAATGATGTGACCTCGGCGCTGGGCGGAGTGGCGGGCTTTGCCACGGCGGCACCGGCACTCACTTTCACGGCCGGAACCGATCTCCGCTTCTCAAACAGTGCCGCTGCGCCATCATCGCCGGCGCAATGCACCTATACGCCGACCGCCGGCTATGATCCCGCCGTGCGCCACGTCTGCGTGAACCCCAAGGGCACCCTGCCGAGCGGCGACCCAGAAGGACAGTTCACCCTGCAACTTCGCGCCCGTATCAACTGACAGCATTGATCGCCGTGCTGAAGCGGGAAAAGGGCCGACAAAGTCGGCCGCCGCGATTGCAGGCACCCGGATATGCACGATCAACAATTCCGAGGTGGTTATTCACTTCATCCATCCCGGCACGTCGACGCCCTGCTCGATCGATTGCTGGCGGTTACTCAATAGCATCCAATGTGTTGGATTGTGCCGTCTTCATTGAGCGAGATGTTGATCCGGCCCGTGCTGAGATTTGCCAGAATCTCGTATCCCGGTGAAATCCACCGGATCTCCTGGGCGTTCGGCACTCGTTGCTGGATTGCTTCTCGCGTAGGTTGGTCAGCAAATCGGCCGACATATTCGCGCAGGGGCTTCGCGCCGCAACTATCCAGCCGCTGCGCTCGTGCGATAACACGCTCGCCATCGCTTTGGCAGCCGGAGAGCAGGATGGCACACCCAAACAAGGCGGCAAGTGCACCTAGCTGACAGTTTTTGATGGCCCACACGGCAGCAGTCTAGCGCTTCCGAGTAAATGGCAGGTAATCACCCATTCACTGTCATGAGCGGGCACCCACCGCGATCCTGATACCTGAAGGACAGATCCAGTGAATTCTGGCCCGAGGGGAAATTCTTAAGGCGACCCCACTGCCTCCAATCATCCGGTCGCATTGCTGGTGGAACCAGTAAATCCGGGATTCCTGATAGCTGAGCGGCACGCTCTTGAAGCTGTAGCTTTCCATTGGCCGCTAGATTGCCTTGCTGAACTGGGTGTCGTCCTGGATTAGATGCGCTTGGCCATCGCGCGTCCGATGGGTACGGCCTTATCCTGCTCTGTCCAAAGATCGGACGCCTCGCCGACTCTTACCTCGACCCGGTCATGCAAAATCATGTTTCGCGCAGTGCAGCCGGGCCGACGCTCGCCGGAGCGGCAGCATTTGGGCAGAATCCTGTTGCGGTCACCCCACCCATCAAATGAAATAAAGTGAGCCCTCTGAGGCATTTGCTTTGCACGCTTTCATGCCGCATATGCGTATTTGCACGAAGATATCCGGGGGCGCGGTGCGGTCGTTATTCAAACTTATGGCCGTGGGCCTCTCGGCCGGTATTCTTGCCGCGCTGCTGGTTATATTCGCGATCGCACGTGGATGGATCGCGATCCCGGGCCCATCAGCACCTGTGACTCGGTTGGCTGGCTCGGCCACGCCTGGAACGGACATTGTCGATCGCTATCGCTGTCGCAGTGGTCTGACCAAGCGGGTTGTATTGCGAGGCGTGGAGGATGGCTTCTCGCGCCAAGGCAGCGAAGTGACTGTGCAGCGCGATGCGTTGCTCAAGATGGAATATTTTGCTGACATCTACAATCAGTCCAATACCATACAGCGTGCCCGCAACTTCGACGAAATCGGCGTCGACAAGGTGCTGATCGATCGCTTCCCCATCCCGCTAAAGATCGTTTCGGGTGTGATGGTGCTGCGTACGCAGCCAGAAGACGGCAGCGAGAACGACTACGTAGTCCTCGGCGACATCGAGCAGGATGGGAGCACTCCTCAGCCCGATCGAACCTCAGAATTCGTGGCCACGCTGGCGAAACAGCAGCGCGACGAGCAAGGGCTGGTCGTAATTGGATTCAACAAGTTCGAACCCAATCCTCACAACGAGTTTGCAGGTAAGCTGATTGATTATCTGAACACGGCCGATCGCAACGAAGAGATCGATTTCTTGGTTCAGGATGACACCGCGATCGATTTCGCTGCGCTGATCTTGTGTCAGGCCCCCGTCGAAGCCCGCGGCACGACATTGCGCGAAGCGCGGTCCCATCCTTTTGGCGCCGACATTTCGTTTTTGTCGTGCGGTCAGGATCGAACGCAGGCTCAGTGCAATCCACTGTCCGGCGATATGATTTGCGAGGGCGCAATACCGCTGGCGTGTTATCATTCAGGTTCAGGCCTCCCGCCAAAATCTGTCCATTCGGCAGATGGCGATCTCGGCCGATACTTCGCCGATGGCGAAGTCAGGCTGACGCCGGCGGTGGCGGGTAATCGGTTCGCATCGCTGAGTGAGGCCAATCGTTATTGCGCTGCGCAGTTCGGCAGCGGGTGGCGCGTCCTGAGCTATCATGAAGGCGGCGGCGGCAATGTCATTTCGCGCAGCGCTATCGCGCCGCTATCGCGGGCTTGGGTTGATATCCGCGATCAGCGCTATGGCAATTGCTGGGACCGGGAGAAGGCACGCTGACGATGTCGCAAACCCCTTCGACGATCCGCATCATCATCCTTGAAGACGATGATAACACCCGTGAATACCTTTCGACCAGGTTGGCTCGCGAATCGGGTTTCGAAGTAGTGTTTGCTGCTGCAACGCTGGCAGACGCGCACGCATCACTGGCCGGGTGCAAAGCTGATATTGCGCTGGTGGATATCAAGCTACTCGATGGGGTTGGGCTTGATTTCATAGCTCCGTTCCGAGCCGAAACCGGCGGGAAGGCGTTGATCCTGACCGTCCTCGGCGACAAAGCAAGCGTGCTGCTGGCCTTTGAATTCGGCGCGAGCGGTTATCTGCTCAAGGATACCCGGCCCGATCAAGTCGTAGCCAATATTCGCGCGCTGGTTGAAGGCGGCACGCCAATCAGTCCCCAGGCAGCCACCCATCTACTGGCGCTGGTTGGCGGCAAGAGCCACGGCGACGCGCCCGAAAACATACTGACCCAGCGCGAACGCGATGTGCTGACCATGTTCTCGCGCGGGCTCAGTTATAAGGAAACAGCCATAGCGCTCGGTCTGTCAGCCCATACGGTCAACGATTTCGTCAAATCGATCTACGCCAAGATGCAAGTGCATTCCCGCAACGAGGCGGTGTTTGAAGCGGTGCAGAACGGCTGGCTCGAACTATAGCCCCGCCGCGCGGAGCGGCAGGGTAAGCAAAACCGAAGTGCCACGCCCCTGATCGCCGCTGCCGACGGTGAGACTGCCGCCCAAAGCCTCGGCGCGTTTTGCCATGTTTGCGAGCCCATGTCCGGCCTGCAATCGGGCCGCGTCCAGACCCTTGCCATTGTCGGCAACGCAGATCATCAGACTTCCCGCATCCCGCTCGGAAATCGTGATGGCGACCTTGGTCCCGCCGGAATGGCGGGCGGCATTGGTCACCGCTTCCTGCATCAGCCGGTAAAGGCTCAGGATCTGGCGGGCATCAAGACCGGGCACGCCGAATTGGTCAGGCTGGTGCCATTCCAGCGCCATCTGCGCTGCCTCAAGTTGCTGGCGCGCGCGGGTCTGAAATGAAGCGAGCGCCGCTTGCAGATCATTCCCGACATTATCGAGCGAATCCGCGACCAGCCTGAGATCGGTAATCCCGCGCTCTATCTCGTCCTCGACATCGCTCAATCCCACCTTGCCCATCCGCACCCGCATCAGGAGCGAGAGCAACTGACCACCGACGCCATCGTGCATGTCGCGAACAAATCTCTGGCGTTCCTCGATTACCGCCTTGGCCTTGATCTGCTCTTCCAATGCGGCTTGCTGCTGGCTGATGATAGCGCGCTGCTGCGCGATCGCGGTCTGGGCGAGCGCCAATTGCCCGAAATAGGACCGGGCCTCCCCCAGCAGAAGTAGAGGAGCGCCCAGCATGGGCAGCGCTAGCAGACCACCAGTGGCCATGAAGGCGGCTCGCATGGTGAGCGCGCCCGGGGCCAGCAACGCCACCAACGATACCAGCGCGGCGCCCAGCGTTGTCAAAGCCAACCCGCGCAAGATGCTGCCCATGGCTCCATGATGCTGGCGCAACGCCGTTACCGCGAGCAATCCTCCCGCTAGCGCTGCTCCTGTCACCCACAGGAGGGACATGTCGCCAAGTCCCCGGGCGAACTCCTGACCCCGCATCCCGATGATCAGGGCTGCAAGCGCCGTGAGGAGGGTGCTTCCATGGGCCAAGCGGTCACGCCCGAAGAGCAGGCCCGCCAGGCCGCACCCCAAGCCCATGCTCGCAGCAAGCAGCGCGGCTAAGCCCAGCTTAGCCCACCGGTCCTGCTGCGCCGCCGCGGCCTCGGTAACCGCAGCAAGATTTCCGACATAGACCCCGTCAAGCCCTGCATTCGTGCGATCACTTTCAGTCACGATATCGATGCGGTTGTCGGTGAATTTCATCGCCGCCGTATCAAGCTTGGCGGCGATCATGTCCTGCCCTGTCGCAAAGCTTTGCATCCGCAGGGGATCGGAACCGGCGAATGGCATTCCGTTGATCCAGAGACGGCTCTTTGCGCCCAGCCGCGGCACGAACAGCGCCTCGGCCGAATTGTCCAGCACCAGGTGATATTGCCGCGCTGCATCCGGGCTCCATTCGTGCTGGCGATCGAGCGGACTGCGGCCCCTGACCGCTGCTGGCTGCATCGGGATCATCATCGCGCCCGGCGCGAAAATTTCGATTGTGCTTGCCGCCACCGGGACAAGACCATGACGCCGGGGATCGGGCCCCCACAGCAGAAGAGCCGTTAGCAGCGCGACGGCCAACAAGGCCGCCCCGATCCAGCCCTCGGGCCGACCACTGATTTCTTGTGTCTGAATCAAACGGCCTTGCCCGAACCTTCCATCGCTTGTCCGCGTTTCAAGACCATAGGATCGGGACATTCCCGACACTTAGCAAGGTCTCCCCTTATTCATGGGATATGGGCGCGGGTCGCGGTGACATAGCCTCTTCCATCGAAAGCAACGCACCACGGAGTGCCGTGAGGGCGCGCCGAAAGTCCGATTGAAGAAAGGGATAACGTTATGAAGACATTTGTTAACCTGGTGGCTAGCGCTTCAGTGATGATTGCAGCAATTTCGCCGAGCGCCGTGCAGGCAAGGGAACCTTGGGTAACCGCTTTGGTGGACTCCGCGGGATGTTTGGGGCTTTCTGCATTCGGACCCTTAGGCTGTGCGCTCGGTGCTGCGGCCGCATCACTGGCAATAGCCAATCCCGGCCGCGACCGGGACGTTGTCGGTAATGTATGGGATCCCAATGGCCAAGGTGGCTGCACTGAGGTGAATTTGCCCAAGTCTGTCGGCTGCATAAAAGGTACGGCCGCCATCGCGCCTTTGCCCATTAGCAACGAGAATGTTGGCTATTGGCATAACCGGATTGTGCGAGCCTATATGGCCGAAAACCAGACCTACAACCGAGATGCCTTGCTGAAGATTGCCATCCGCGAAATGGGCTTGAGCAGGCAGCTGGTAAGAAACCCTGCAATTGTTGACCAGTTGAACAAGGCAATTTCTTCAGGTGAGGAAAAAGCAGCTCTCTACGCTGATTGCTGCGTAACCGGACCGCATCGTGATCGCGATATCGCTTTCCAGCGCGATGTCATTGATTTGCTCTCTTCGGCAAAGACCGATCGCGACATCTTTGTTGGTATCGGCAAACTAGAACAACGCCACTCCGAAGCGGCGAAAACCGAAGCGGATCGAGTGGAAGTACGCAAATACTACACCGTGTTGCGCAGCAGCATGGCCTATTGGCGCAATGCCCAAAGCATCACGTTCGGCAATTGCATGATTGAGCCGGCGCGCTGCGGCACACTGCCAATCTTGCCGAAACAATGAACACAAGGCGCTGGAGGGAGAAACCCTTGCAGGCAGAGGCGGAACGGGCAACGCCAGATTGCCCCACCCACTGAGTAGTACATGCGTCGCCGGGGTGCTGACAGGTTCAGCATCCCGGACAGGCGGTAGACAAGGTGACCGAATGCGCCTGCAAGCTGCACTCATCTTCGTCGCCGCGCTCGCCGCCTGTTCGGGTCAATCGGCCAGTGACAAGCCTGGTGAAAGGCCGGAAGCAGAGGCCGCTGCAGAGCCTGCTTTTGTCAAACGTCAGCCCGGCAGCTGGGCCATGGTCCACTACACCATGGTTTTTGACGCGGAAAACGTCGCGGGCGGCATGGCCGAGCTCGTCGAGGCGGGTCAGGCATCGGTCGGGAAGAAGGAATTTGGCGGGCCGCTGTGCCTCGATGCCAAGTTTGCGGCCAAGGACGATCTTGGCGCACGCCTCAAGGAGGCAATCCGCCTTGGGCCCGAATTTCGGGTTATCCGCTCCGGGCTCGAGAACGGCAAAGTCGATTTTGCTGCGGTCAGCAAAGATCCCGAGAGTGGAACCAGCAGAATAACGATTACGGGCAATCTTACCCCGACAACCTCTGATCTCGTTGTCACCACCGAAGCGTGGCAGCCTGCGCCCGGGCAAGGCTATATCCGCGCCGTGATGAAGCAGGAAAACAGCCGTGTCGGGGATTGCTTGCCTGGTCAGGACCCTTGGCAATGATGGGCTTGCTTTGATTGCATCGGCATACGGGCCACGCAGGTGACCGCTGCCGAACCGCGCAAGGCGGCGATCTCGGATCTATCGCAACCCTCAAGCGTGAAGAACACGGATGTAAGTAAAACGGCATCGTTAAAACGAAATATTGCCATTTGGCATTGTCGTTACCATATTCCGAAATTAGAGGTGACCCATGCTGGCTTTGGAACCTGTAGAGACTGCTGTCCCCGCTTTTCGGCCCACACCGATCACGCAGGAAGAAGCTGCCGCGATGTTTCGCGCGGTCCTTAACCTCTTTGGCAAGTGGAGCCTCACCGACGAGCAGGCGGCAACCCTGCTGGATATGCCGCTGCGTTCCTACCGTCGTTGGAAGGGGGAGGGAGCCGGGCGAATCTCGCGAGACGGGCGGGCGCGCCTGTCAAACCTCATGGGGATCCACAAGGCTTTGCGGATCATCTTCGCCGAGCCCCCACGCGGCTATGCGTGGATCAAGGCTGCCAATGACGTGTTTGACGGAGCAAGCGCGCTCGACGTGATGTTGGGCGGCGAGCTTACCGACATCATGCGGGTGCGCCGATATCTTGATGCGGAGCGTGGCGGCTGGTGACCGTACCATACGAGCTTCCGGTTGCGCGGATCGAGTGGAACGCTGCCATAAGGATCATCCGCAGCGCCTTCCCACCGATCGATCTGTTCGAGGACATTGCCGATCCCGCCGACTGGCCGCTCCTGATATCTGCCGAGCAGAAGACCAATCCGCGCCTTATGGCAACCATCGGCGCTCTCGATCAGGTGCGCGCGGATCGCAGGGTGGGAGGCACCGGCGCGACCTACCTGATGGCACCGTTTACCCATGCAAGCCCCGATCGGCCGAGCCGTTTTACCAATGGCACCTACGGCGTGCTCTATGCCGCTGACGGCTTCGAGACGGCTTTGTTCGAAACCATCCACCACCATGCACGCTTCATGGCGAGGACAAAGGAGGTGCCTGGCTGGACATCGCAATTTCGCGAGATCGTCCTGACGATCAGCGCAGACCTGCACGATTTGCGAAAGACAACAGGTGACCTCGCGGTAGCGCTCGATCCTGACAGCTACTCGGGGTCCGAGGCCATCGCTGCAAGGCTCAGGCGAGAAGGGTCGGAAGGCCTCGTTTATGGGAGCGTCCGGCACGCGGAAGGGCAATGTGTCGCGCTCTTCTATCCTGACCTTGCTTCGAACCCGGTTCAGGGCCGACACCTCGACTACCATTGGGACGGTCAACGGGTCGATCTTGTGCGCAATGCAGGGTCGGGTGAGGTCTTTCGCGTGATCCACGATGCCGGCCCAGCGTCCGCAATCGAGGCTTAACGTGGCTGCCGCGAGCCGTTCAACCAAGCGGTCAAATCTGGACAATTGGTTGGCCCATCAGGGCAGGACGAACCAAATACACGACAATGTGAGCGAAACTGTATAGGCCTACGCCGCGTTACCTGCGTACCTGCGACTATAAGTACGTCGCGAAGTTCAAGAGCAAGAACCCGCCTTTCTGTTTCCCTCTCCAGAGAAAATGATGCCCAAAACCCGTTTTGCTCTTGCCGGAATGGCAGCCTTTGCGCTTGCCGGTTGCTCGACCGAGGAAGCGCAGGATCCGCGTCAGAAAGGCCCGACCGAGGTCGGCTATGTGGTCGTCCAGAGGGCTGACGTTCCCATTGCGGTCGAACTCGCCGGACGGATCTCTGCTTTCGAGATGTCCGAGGTGCGCCCGCAGGTTACCGGGCTGGTGCGCCGCCGCCTGTTCACCGAAGGCGCAGAGGTGCGTGCAGGCCAGACCCTCTACGAGATAGATACGCGACTCTACCGTGCAGCCGCCGCCGAGGCAGAGGCGAACCTTGCAAGTGCGCTTGCCAATGCCGAGGCGACGCGGGTGCGGGCCGAGCGTTTGAAGCCGCTTGCGGAAGCGCAAGCGGTGTCGCTTCAGGACTACACCGACGCGCAGGCCGCTGCGCGACAGGCGGCTGCCGCCGTCAAACAGGCGCGTGCGCAAGTGCAAACCGCCGGGGTCAACCTCCAGTTCACCCGCGTTCCTGCACCGATCAGCGGACGCATCGGCCGCTCGCTGTTCACGGTCGGCGCGCTCGTCACCGGCAATCAGGCCGAGCCGATGGCGGTCATCCAGGGTGTTGATCCGGTGTTCGTAGATGTCCAGCAATCGAGCGCCGAGCTTCTCGCCCTGCGCCGCGCGCTGGCGCAGGGCGGAGCGGTGCCAGGAAGCACCTCGGTAAGCATAATGCTGGAAGACGGCAGCGAATATGCCCGGCGCGGCGTGATCCAATTCTCCGAGGTTATGGCCAATGCCGAAACCGGCACGGTTACGCTGCGCGCCCGTTTTCCCAATCCCGAAGGACTGCTGTTGCCCGGCATGTTTGTGCGCGCCCGTTTCGAGCAGGCAGTGGACACGGGTGCAATCCTTGTCCCGCAGGCGGCCCTGACCCGTAACGCGCGGGGCGAAGCGAGCGTGTTCGTCGTCGATGCCGGCAACAAGGCGGCCGAGCGCAAGGTCAACGCGCCGCGCGCGTTGGGCACGGACTGGGTGGTGACGAGCGGACTGAAGCCGGGTGACAAAGTGATCGTGCAAGGCCTTGCGCGGTTGAAGCCGGGCGCGCCCATCAAGCCGGTGCCCGCAAGCAAACCGCAGGTGATCGCCGCCCCCAAGACCGACGGCAAAGGCTGAGGCGCGGCCATGTCGCGCATTTTCATCGAACGGCCGATCTTTGCCTGGGTACTGGCGATCATCACCATGCTTGCAGGCGTGGGCGCGATTTTTCTCCTGCCCGTCGCGCAATATCCCGATGTCGCCCCGCCGCAGGTCAATATCCGCGCGACCTTCCCCGGTGCTTCGGCAGAAACGCTGGAGAACAGTGTCACCCAGATCATCGAACAGCAACTGACCGGTATCGACGGGCTGCTTTATTTCAGCTCCAGTTCAACCTCGCGCGGGCAGGTCACGATCAGCGCGACCTTCGCCAAGGGCACCGATCCCGATATCGCGCAGGTTCAGGTGCAGAACCAGGTGCAGCAGGCGCTCACCCGGCTGCCGCAGCAAGTCCAGCAGCAAGGGCTGCGCGTCACCAAGTCGAACCCTGATTTTCTCATGATCGTGGGCGTCTATGACGAAACCGACCGCGCGACCAACATCGATGTCTCCGACTTCCTCGTCTCCACCCTGCAGGACGAGTTGGCGCGGATCGAAGGTGTGGGCGAAACCAATGTCTACGGCTCGCAATATGCGATGCGGATCTGGCTCGATCCCAACCGGCTCGCCTCGGTCGGGTTGATGCCCGGCGATATCATCACCGCGATCCGCAACCAAAACACCGAAGTCGCCGCTGGCGAAGTCGGCGGCTTGCCGCAGCCTGAGAGCAACCGCCTGAACGCCGTCGTCACCGCCCAATCGCGTTTGCGCACGGCGGACCAGTTCAAGGCGATCATCCTCAAGTCTGACCAAAGCGGCGCGCTGGTGCGCCTGGGCGATGTTGCCCGGGTGGAACTTGGCGCGGAGAACTACGCCGCATCGAGCCGTATCAACGGCCATCCCGGCGCAGGGCTTGCGATCAGCCTCGCGCCCGGCGCTGACGCACTCGCTACCGCCGATCTGGTCAAGGCGGCAGTCGGCAAGGCAAAGCCAAGTTTCCCATCTGGCTATAATGTCGCCTATGCCAACGACACCACGGCCTTTATCCGCCTGTCGATCGAGGAAGTGGTGCAGACGCTGATCGAGGCGATCCTGCTCGTCGTGGTCGTGATGTTCGTCTTCCTCCAGAGCTGGCGCGCAACGCTGATCCCGACGATCGCCGTGCCGGTGGTGCTGCTCGGCACTTTCGCGATCTTCTATCTTGCGGGCTTCACCATCAACACGCTGACTCTGTTCGGGCTGGTGCTGGCTATTGGCCTTCTGGTCGATGACGCGATCGTCGTGGTCGAGAATGTCGAGCGCCTGCTCGAAGAGAACCCCGAGATGACGCCGAAGGAAGCGACGATCCGCTCGATGAAAGAAATCCAGGTCGCGCTGGTCGCGATCGCGATTGTGCTGTCTGCAGTGTTCCTGCCGATGGCCTTCTTCGGAGGGTCGACCGGCGTCATCTACCGCCAGTTCTCGATCACGATTATTTCAGCAATGGCGCTCTCGGCGCTGGTGGCACTGATCCTGAGCCCGGCACTGACGGCCTCGCTGCTGCGTCAGAAAAGACATGGCGAGGAGCCACGCGAAGGCGGCCTCCACCGTTTTTGGCCATGGGGAGCGCACAGGCTGGAGCGCGGGCGGGACTGGTTCAACAAAAGCTTCGCGCGCGGGACAAATCGCTATGTCGCTTCCGTCCAGCGTGTGGTCGATCGCAAGTTCCTGTTCCTGGCGATTTATGCGGCGGTGCTGGTGCTGCTTGCAGTCCTGTTCCTGCGCCTGCCAACCGGCTTTCTGCCGACCGAGGATCAGGGTGCGGCTCAGGTCCAGTTCCGCCTTCCCGCGGGCGCAACGCAAGGGCGCACCCGCGAGGTGCAGCTCGCGGTCGAGAAATACATGCTGACCGACGAGGGGGCCAATGTCTCCACGATGCTCACCGTCGCAGGCGGCGGCGGCGGAGCGGCCGGACAGAACACCGGGCAAGGTTTCGTCAACTTTGTCGACTGGGCCGAACGCAAAGGCGCACAGAATTCCGCGGATGCGATCACCCAGCGGGCCACCAAGGCGTTTTCCGGTTTTCGTGATGCGCAGGTCAACCTGCTGGTTCCCCCTGCGATCCGCGGGCTGGGGCAGAGCAACGGTTTCACGCTCCAGCTCCAGAACACCAGCGGAATGAGCCGGGAGGAATTCCTTGCCGCGCGCGACAAGCTGATGGAAGCGGCAAGCCGCGATCCGGTGCTGTCGGGCGTGCGGCTGGGCGAGCTGCCCGACACACAGACGCTTCAGGTCGATATCGACCAGCCGCGCCTCGCCGCGCTCGGGCTGAACCAGTCAGACGTCAACACGACGCTGTCCGCCGCTTGGGGCGGGCAATATGTCAACGACTTCATCGACCGCGGCCGGGTGAAGCGCGTCTTCGTGCAGGCCGATGCGCCTTACCGCGCAACGCCGGATGATATCGGCCAGTGGTTCGTGCGGGGCAGTGATGGCCAGATGGCGCCGTTCTCCGCTTTCACCAGCACCCGCTGGTCGACCACCCCGACGACACTCTCGCGTTTCCAGGGCTACCCCAGCTTCCAGTTCGACGGGCAGGCGGCCCCTGGTCAGAGCTCCGGCGCGGCGATGGACCGGATCGCTGCGCTCGCCGCAGAAATCCCCGGTGTCAGCGTCGCTTGGGCTGGCCTGTCGTTCCAGGAGCGTTTGTCTTCGGGTCAGGCGCCGCTGCTGTATGGCCTGTCCTTGCTGGTTGTCTTCCTGTGCCTCGCCGCGCTCTACGAAAGCTGGACGATCCCGGTGGCGGTGATGCTGGTGATCCCGTTGGGGCTGGTCGGCGCGGTTTTTGCAGTGACGCTGCGAGGACTGGAGAACGACGTTTATCTCCAGATTGGCCTGCTCACCACCATGGGGCTGGCAGCAAAGAACGCGATCCTCGTGATCGAGTTTGCCGAGCAAGCCGAGAAGCGCGGGGCGCGGGTTATCGACGCCGCACTGGAGGCCGCGCGTCTGCGCCTCAGGCCGATCCTGATGACCAGCCTCGCCTTCATTTTCGGCGTGCTGCCGCTCGCCCTGTCGAGCGGCGCCGGGGCGAACAGCCGCATCGCGATCGGCACCTCGGTGATCGGCGGGATGCTGACCGCGACGGTGCTGGCGATCTTCTTCATTCCACTGTTCTTTGTGATCGTCCGGCGCTCCACACGCGATGCGCTCAAGAAGCTGCGCCGCGCGCCGGAAGCGCCGGTGCCCGAAGGAGGTGGCGCATGAGGCTTGCCCCGATCATCGCCCTTGCGCTGCTGCCGGGTTGCGCGATGGCGCCCAAATATGTGCAGCCCGATCTGCCCGTCCCCGCCTCATGGCCGGTGGGCGATGCCTATCTCGCGCAGAGCGAGGCCGCGCTGCCGGAGATGAGCTACCGCGATGTTTTTGCCGATGCGCGGCTGGTGCAGGTGATCGAACGCGGGCTCGCCAACAACCGCGATCTCAGGATCGCCGCCGCGAACATCCGCACAGCCCGCGCGCAGTACCGCATCCAGAGCGCCGCGCAGCTTCCGCAGGTCGGCGTTGCGGCGGGCGGCACGCGGTTCGACAACGGCACGGCCAACCAGAACCGCAACCAGGATGTCGACATCGGCAACAGCCCTGCCGCCAGCCGCTCGACCGCTGGCACGCGCTACACTGCCGATGTCAGCACCACCGCGTTCGAGATCGACCTGTTCGGGCGGCTCGATGCGCTCTCCGACGCAGCCCTCGCCCGCTACTTCGGCACTGAGGCGGCGGCGCGCGCCACCCGGCTGACGCTGATCGGCGACATTGCCGATGCGTGGCTGACCTATGCCGCGGATGCCTCGCTGCTGAAGCTGGCGGCGGACACCGCCGCCAATGCGCGCGAGCAGGTGACGCTCACCCGCCTGCGCCTTGACGGCGGGATCGCGCCGCGCTCCGATCTGCGGCAGGCCGAACAGATCCTTGCCGCGGCCGAGGCCGACATCGCCGCGCAAAAGACGGCGCTGGCGCAGGATGCCAACGCGCTGCAATTGCTCGTCGGCGCTCCGGTCGACACCGCCCTGCTGCCGCGCTCGCTCGATGATGCGGGCGAGGCGGTGCGCACGCTGCCTGCAGGGCTCGATTCGACGATCCTGCTGCGCCGCCCCGATGTAGTCCAAGCCGAATACGAGCTGCGCGCCGCCAATGCCGAAATCGGAGCCGCGCGGGCAGCGCTGTTCCCGCGGATCACGTTGACGGGCCTCGCAGGCCTTGCCAGCAATGCGCTTTCCAGCCTCTTCACCGGCGCGGCCTTCAACTATTCGGCCGGCGCCAACGTCCGCTACTCGCTGTTCGCAGGCGGCGCGGCGCGGGCCGGTATGGCGCAGACCGAAGCGCAGCGCGATGCGGCGGTGGCAGGTTACGAGCGGGCGATTCAGGCCGCTTTCCGCGATGTCGCCGATGCTCTCGCGCGGCGCGGCACAATCACCGATCAGCTGCGCGCCAACCGTGCCTTCCTCGATGCGGCAGAGGACACCTACAAGCTCGCCGACCTGCGCTATCGTGGAGGGGTCGATTCCTTCCTCGCCAGTCTGGATGCGCAGCGCGCTGCCTATCAGGCGCAGCGCACCCTGCTGACGACACAGCTGGTTGAGGCGAGCAATCGCGTTGCCCTCTACCGGGCGTTGGGCGCAGAGACAGGGCGAGAGGCGCCAGCCTCGGTGCCCGGCCTGTGATATCGCCGGGCTGGCCGGCAATCCGCGCGAGGCGTTCGCTGGTCGGCTGGGTGGTTTGCTGTCACAGCTAGTGTCCAGCCCCAGCCTGTTAAGTACGCCGCATTGTGATCTCGGCGGCGGGCGTGGACGGCACGAGGCCGCTGAGAAACTGCCGGGTTGCCACGTCCCATGAGAAGCTGGCGGCATGAGCAATACAGGCTGTGGGGTCGCAGTAGCGTGCGGCGTCGATGGCGCGGCTGATGTCCTCAGCCATCGCGCCGACGCTATCGGTAAGGATGTCGGCCGGTCCCGCCACAGGGAAAGCGGCAACCGGGGTGCCGCAAGCGAGCGCCTCTATGATCACGAGGCCGAAAGTGTCAGTGCGGCTCGGGAAAACAAAGACGTCGGCGCCAGCGTAGCAGCCTGCGAGTTCGGCGCCGGATTTCTTGCCGAGGAACAGCGCATCAGGAAATTTCGCCTCCAGCGCAGACCGCGCCGGGCCATCACCCACCACCACTTTGGTGCCGGGATAGGGGCAGGCCAGGAAGGCTTCGATGTTCTTCTCGACCGCCACCCGTCCGACATAGAGCAGGATCGGGCCTTCGATGGCGGCATATTCGTGCGGGGGCGGGGCATCGGGGGAGAAGCTGGCCAGATCGACCCCGCGGCTCCAGTGGATGAGCCGTGTCAGGCCCTGTTCGCGCAAGCAGGCGCGGATCGTCTCTGTCGCCACCATGATGCGCTCGGCCGGACGGTGGAACCAGCGGATATAAGGCCAGAAGACCCGCGCCGGCAGTCCGGTCCGGCGGGCCAGATAATCGGGGAACTGGGTGTGATAGGCGGTGGTGAACGGCACCTTGCGCTTCAGGCACCAGGCCCGCGCGGCAAGGCCCAGTGGCCCCTCGGTGGCAATATGCACCGCATCAGGCGCGATCCGGCCAAGCCGGCGACCCACCGCGCCGGGCGCGGAGAGCGCAAGCCGGATTTCGGGATAGGTCGGCGCGGGGAGCGAGGGGTAGAGGTCGGGCGAGATAACTGTGACGTCGTGGCCCCATTCGCGGAGCACCGCGCAAGTGGTCGAAAGCGTGCGCACTACGCCGTTGGTCTGGGGGTGCCAGGCGTCCGTAACGATGGCGATCGATGCCGGTTCGGGAGCGGCCAAGGTGGCAGTGGCAGCCTCGAGCGGGATGGAGGTGAGCTGGTTCATGCCGCCTCACGCGGCTGTTCGCCTGCATCACTGGCGCCCGCAGCAATTTCTCCGATGCGCCGCTTCATCTCCTCTGGCCAATGGAGGATCTCCATCCGCCCGTCGTAATGCTCGACCAGCGCGTTGCAGCCCTCCACCCAGTCGCCGTCGTTCCAGTATTCGATCGGGCGGCCGTGGTGATCAAACACCCGGAATTCGGCGGTGTGGATGTGGCCGCATACCACCCCGTCAACACCCCGCTCCCCGGCAGCGCGGGCGACGACTTCCTCATACTTGCCGATGAACTCTACCGCGTTCTTCACCTTGTGCTTGGCTGCTTTGGAGAGCGACCAATAGGGCTTGCCCAGCGCCCTGCGCACCGCATTCACGGTGTGGTTCAGCTTCATCATCAGGTGGTAGGCATGGTCTCCGAGGAAGGCGAGCCACCGGTGCGAGAGCATCACGGCATCGAACTCGTCGCCATGCAGCACCATCAGTCGCCGCCCGTCCGCCGTGTTGTGGAAAGCAGCGCGGCGGATTTCGATGCCTCCAAAGTTCAGCCCGGTGAACTGGCGGAACATCTCATCGTGGTTGCCCGGGATGTAGACCACCCGCGTGCCGCGCCGCGCGCGCTTCATGATGCGCCACACAATATCGTTGTGGGCGGCCGGCCAGTAGAACTTCTTCTTCAGCCGCCAACCATCGATGATGTCGCCGACCAGATACATCGTCTCGCTGTCGACATTGTCGAGGAAGTCGATCAGCAGTTCGGCGTTGCAGCCTTTGGTGCCGAGATGGATGTCGCTGATCCAGACCGTCCGGTAGCGGCGGCGCACGGTTCCCTCCGGCTCGGGTATTCCGAGAGGCCTGCGCGGAAGGCTTGCGATATTGTCGGCGATGAGGTCCTTGAGGTCAGCACTTGTCATGGGGCAGCCCTTGCGTTCGTGTCGCGCTGGGCTTTCCTTTGGCAGGGAATTGTTACACCCGACTCTCAGAGCGGTTACAGTTCCAAGGCAGCGCTGGTCAGATTTTGTCCGCCGGCGTTGCGACCGGGTGATGCTGCTCGACCCGTTCCGAATAGCGATCGACCAGCTGATCCGCGTGGGGCCGCAGCAGCACGGTGAAGCGCACCAGTTCCTCCATCACGTCCACGATCCGGTCGTAATAACCCGAGGGCTTCATCCGCCCTGCCTCGTCGAATTCCTCATAGGCCTTGGCAACCGAGGACTGGTTGGGGATCGTGAACATTCGCATCCAGCGCCCAAGGATGCGCAACGCATTGACGGTGTTGAAGCTTTGCGATCCGGCATTGACCTGCATCACGGCCAGCGTGCGCCCCTGGGTCGGGCGCAGGCCCTTGTAGGCGAGCGGGAGGTGATCGATCTGGGCTTTCATGATGCCGGTGATCGTGCCGTGCCGCTCCGGGCTGCACCATACCTGCGCTTCGGACCACAAGGCGTGTTCCCGCAATTCGTGCACCGCCGGGTGATCGTCACCGGCGTGCCTGTCGGGAAGCGGGAGATCGGTAGGATCGAAGATCCGCGTCTCGCAGCCGAAGAATTGCAGGAGTCGCGCCGCCTCCTCGACCGCGAGGCGCGAGAAGGAACGTTCCCGCAGCGATCCGTAAAGCAGCAATACCCGCGGCGGCGGATCGAGCGGGCCGAGGCCGAGCGCCGGGCGGGCATGGGCGTATTCGGGCTTCAGAGCAGGCAGGTGCGCAGGATCTGCGAGAGTTCGAAGGCGCGGGTGATCGGTCATTTGGGGTTTTCCGCAGGGGTGAAAATCATCCGGCCCGCAAGCATCGCTGCAATCGCTCCGCCCATCTGAGCGAGCACGAATGCTGGAACATCGGCAGGAGCGATCCCGGCGAAGCTGTCGGTCAGCGCGCGGGCGATGGTGATCGCCGGGTTGGCGAAGCTGGTCGAAGACGTGAACCAATAGGCTGCGACAATATAAAGCGCGACGCTGGCGGGCACGGCCTGCGGACGGTGGCGGACTGTGCCTAGTATCACGAACACCAGCCCGAAGGTGGCGATGAATTCCCCCGCCCACTGTCCGGTACCGGTCCGCGCCTTGCTCGACAGCTCGAATATGGGATGGCTAAACATCAGGTGCGCCGCCCAGACCCCGGGGATGCCGCCCGCCAATTGCCCCGCGACAAGCCGCAAGGCGGTGGCGGAGCTCAGTTCGCCGCGCATCCGGAACACCAGCGTCACCGCCGGGTTGAAGTGCGCGCCAGACACGGGCGCAAACATCCCGATCAGCACGAACAGCATCGCGCCCGTGGCCAGGGTGTTGCCGAGCAGAGCCACGGCGACATTTCCCCCCGCAAGCTGTTCAGCCATGATCCCGGATCCGATCACCGTGCAAAACAGGAAAAAGCTGCCAATCGCCTCGGCCCAGAAATCACGGTTCACGCCGTGCCCTCCATGCGGCCGATTTCGGTCAGCAAAGCCTGCAGGTGCCCAGGTTCCATGGTTTCAAAGGATGAATCGAACAGCGCGCGAACCCGGAGCGACAGTGCCCGCCATGTCCGTTCGAACGCGGCGTCAACCTCGGCGTCGCTGCCGGCTACGTCGGCCGGGTCAGGCAAGCCCCAGTGCGCCTTCAGCGGGCTGCCAAGGAACACCGGGCACGTCTCACCCGCCGCATTGCCGCAGACTGTGATTGCAAGATCGATCGGCGGGGCGCCGGGCGCAGTGAACTCATCCCAGCTCTTCGAACGGAAGGGTGAGGTGGTGATCCCGCGGCGTTCCAGCAGCCGCAGCGCGCCCGGGTGCGGCACGCCCTTGGGCTTGCTGCCTGCGCTAAAGGCTTGCACGCGGCCCTCGCCAAGATGGTTGACGATGGCCTCGCCCAAAATCGATCGGGCGGAATTGCCGGTGCAAAGAATCAGCACGGTGAAGGGAGTGTCAGACATCATCATCCTCGCATTCGTGCTCAGCAGGAGAGGCTCTCGGTCAGGTCAGAGCACATTTCAGGCAGGCCCTTGCAGCAGTCCTGCATCAGGAAGGCCAGCAGGCGGCGCATACTCGTAAAATCGGCGCGGTAGTGGATCAGGCGGCTCTCGCGCTCGGACTGTACCAGCCCGGCGCGCTCCAGCGTGGCGAGATGATGCGACATGGTCGATGGTGGCACACCGCAATGCCCGGCGATGGCGCCGGCGATCATGCCGTCAGGCCCGGCTTGCACCAGCATACGGAACACCGACAGCCGTGTTTCGTGCGCGAGCGCGCCAAGCGCATTGACCGACCAGGCTTGCACATTGTGATCGTCCATCAGGTGCTCCTTCCGAGAAGGGGCGAAATATAAGCAAGGCCCGAAGGTTTCAATCTATAATTCGAGAAATATCGAAACAAGTGCCTTCACGCCAATCACCCCCGCGCATTCCCGGCCGCGCTCTACGTCGCTTAGCGGTCCAACAGGTCAAAACCAGGCTGAGAGACAAACGGAGGCGCGACGCCGTTAGCGAAAATCGCGCGGCCTAATGTTGTATTTCGCCAGCTTGTCGTAAATCGTCTTGCGCGGCGTCATCAGCATCTCCTGCAAGCGTGCCACGTCCCCGCGGCATCGACGCAGCGCATCTTCCAGCACGGTGCGTTCGAAATCGCTGACGATCTGCTGAAGCGAGCGCTCGCCCGTGATTGAGGCAGGCGCTGTATCGACCTGAGCCAGCCCCAGAACGAAGGCGCGGGCATAGCCGCTGAGTTCATGAAGATTGCCAGGCCAATCATGAGTCTGGACGCGCCTCCACGCAGCCTCGCCGATGGCCGGAGCGGTAACTTCGTGTGTGCGGGAATGGCGGGCGACGAACAGGCGAAAAATCTCGGGCACATCCTCGCGCCGCTGGCTGAGCGGGGGAAAAGCGATCTGCACCGCCCCCAGCCGGTGCCACAGCGGATCGCGTGCTTCGTCCCCGCCGGCCCTCGCAATGATGATGCGCAGATTCAGCCGACGAGGGCTGGCCGCGCCTAATGGGAAGACTTGCCGCGTTTCGACAAGCGCCAGCAGCCGCGCGGTCAGCGCCTCGCTGGCAGCTGAGATATCCTCAAGCAGCAGTGTGCCACCATTGGCGCGCTCGACCAGCCCGGTGCGTGACAGTCCCGCCCCGCCCCCGCCCGCCGGATCGCGCCCGAACAGCAGCAGCTCGGCATCCTCGTGCGCCAGCACCCCGGCATCGACCGCCACGAAGGGCCGCCCGCGGCGCGGGCTGAGATCATGGATCGCGCGCGCCGCGTGGCTCTTGCCCGTCCCGTGGGGGCCACTCAGCACTACGTCGATCTCGGATCGGGCAACCCCCTCGATCACCGAGCGCAGACGTTCGGCGGCGGCCGATGAACCGGCGATGGCGCCGCGTGTGCCCCGTCCCGCCTCATCGCGAAGCGCGCGGTTCTCCAGTGCGAGCGCCCGGCGCATGGCTCCCGCCCGCAGCGCACGGACCAGATCTGCCGTGGCATAGGGCTTGGTGAGAAAATCAGCCGCGCCGTTTTTCATCGCCTCCACCGCCATGGCCACATCGCCGTGGCCGGTGGTAAGTATCACGGGCAAGTCCGCGTCGATCTCGCGCAGGGCAGCGAAAAAGGCGATGCCGTCCATCCCGGGCATCCGCACATCACTCACCACCACCCCGGGATAGTCGGCAGTCAACCAGCCGAGTGCGGCGCGGGCATCGGGGAATGCAGTGACCTGTGCGCCTTCAAGCGCGAGCGCCTGCACGGTTGCATCGCGCAAGGCGGGCTCGTCCTCAACCAGCACGACCTGTAGCGGGAGGGCGGGCACGGGGGCGTTCATGCGGCGGGCATGACCATGGTGAAGCGCGCGCCCGTGGGCGTATCTTCATGAAGCAGATCGCCGCCGAGCTGGCGCATGATGTCCTGCGCAATCGCAAGACCAAGACCAATGCCTTCCGCCTTCGAGGTGACGAAGGGCTGGAAAAGGGTGTCGCGAAGGGCGGCGGTCACCCCCGGCCCGTTATCGCTGACGCTGAGGCGCATTGTGCCTGCATTCTCTGCTATCTCGAGCGTGATCGCACCGCCCTCGCCGCAGGCCTGCACCGCGTTCTGAAGGAGGTTGACCAGCACCTGTTCAAGTTGGACATGGCGCGCCCGCACCAGCGCTCCGCCGGCTTCGGCGGGCGGCAGGCTCAATGCAATGCCCTTGTGCCGTATCTGATCCCGCAGCAGCATGAGCGATCCGTCGACAACTTCGGCGAGGCGGATATCGCGGGGCTCCTCGGCGGAGCGGCGACTGAAGTGGAGTTGCTGATCGGTGATCTCGCCGATGCGGGCGGCAAGGCTGGCGATTTTGGCGAAATTGCCCGCAGCCTCATCTGTGCGCGCTGCGGCGAGCAGGCGCTCGCCACTCTCAGCGTAAACGCGCATCGCGGCAAGGGGCTGGCGGATTTCGTGCCCCAGTCCTGCGGTGATCTGGCCAAGGGTGGCAAGGCGGTTGGCCTGCTGTAGCTGTTCGCGCAATGTCGCAGTCTGGGCGGCCATCTCGGCGGCGGCACGCACCTGCCGCTGCCGGCGCCAGAGCCATGCGCAGCCCCCCGCAATTGCAAGCAGGAGCAGAGCCGTCAATCCGGCCAGCCGGCCATTGGCAAGCGCCACCGACAGCCGCGCGCTGGGATCGGCGAGCAGGTGCAGCTCCCAGCCTGCGGGCGCGATCGGCTGGACTTTCTCGATCATCCGCACCGGCTGCCCTGCCCCACCTCCGGGCAGTTGAAGCGGCTCCGGCCTTGCCACCCCGAAACGCATTGCATCCCGTGCCGGATCGCGCTGTCCGGCTTCGCCTGCGACCGTGCGGAAACGCCATTCGGGATTGCTGGCAAGCAGCACAATCCCCTGCCGATCCGTCACGAACACGACATCCTGTGCCTCGTGCCAGGTGCGCTCAAGGCTGTCGAATTCGACTTTGACCGCCACTACGCCGAGCGGCGCATCGGCCGGGCCGACCCGCTCGGCAAGGTAAAGTCCGGGGCGGCGGCTGACCGTTCCTAGCGCGAATTCGGTCCCGGTACCGCCCCGCAGAGCACCGGCGAAATACTCGCGGAAGCCGTAGTTGGAGCCGATGAAGCTGTCGGACCGGTCCCAATTGCTCGATGCCAGCGTGAGGCCGCGCGCATCCATCAGGTAAATCGCCGCCGCGCGGGTTTGCCGGGCGAGCGCGGCAAGCCGGCGGTTCAGCACCGCGCGCCGCCCCTCGTCTCCGCTGAGCAGCGCGGTCACTTCGGGATCGCCTGCCAGTACACGGGGCACGAGGGTGAACTTGTTGAGCTCGCTTTCCAGCCCTGCGGTGAGGATCGCGGCCTGCCCATCAGCCGCCGCTCGGGTCTCCTCCAACGCCTGAACACGTACTGCCCGGTCGAGCACCAGCATGGCCAATCCTGCAAGCAGCAACACGGCGACCGCTGCCAGGGTTACGAGATACCAGCGGCCCAGCCTGTGCTGCACTTGCAACGCCCCCTTTTGATACCCACCCCGCTAGACTGTGCGGATTTCCGCAATTTGAGCAAGGGTTTTGTGCGGATTATCAGAAAACTCAGATCCAGTCCGACATTATAATATTGTTTTTGCTCATCATCTCGTCTGCTTCAACGAAGCTTGTGACCCGCAGAGGTTTGGCCCATCACCGCAACTGGAGAGACATGCACCGGGGAGAGCGGCGACCGATGGGTTCGCATACAGCCATAACGACAGGGGCGAGCGTGCCTGCGGCGAAAAAGCCGTTCTACCGCCTGCTCTATGTGCAGGTCTTGGCTGCGATCGCGCTCGGGGCGGTGGTGGGACATATCGCGCCAGACTTCGGGGCGGCGCTGAAGCCGCTCGGCGACGCCTTCATCAAGCTGGTCAAGATGATCATTGCGCCGGTGATTTTCGTCACGGTCGCCACCGGCATCGCCGGAATGCGCGATCTGAAGGCGGTGGGCAGCGTTGCCGGCAAGGCCTTTGCCTATTTCCTCACCTTCTCCACCCTCGCGCTGATCATCGGGCTGGTGGTCGCCAACGTGGTGCGCCCGGGCGAAGGGCTGAACATTGATCCCGCCACACTCGATACCGCCGCAGTAGCCGATTATGCCGACAAGGCCGAGGCGACGACGATCACCGGCTTCCTGCTCGGCATCATCCCCGACACCCTGTTCAGCGCCGTCACTGATGGCCAGATCCTGCAGGTGCTGCTGGTGGCGATCCTAGCCGGGGTCGCCATCGCCGCAACCCGGCCCGCGAGTGACCTTGTGACCGATGTGCTCGCATCATTCGGCGCGGTGATATTCAAACTGGTGGGCATGCTGATGAAGCTTGCCCCTATCGGGGCCTTTGGCGCGATGGCCTTCACCATCGGCGAATTCGGGATCGGCAGCCTTGCCAACCTCGCCGCGCTGGTGGCGACCTTCTACCTCACCTCGCTGTTCTTCGTGCTGGTGGTGCTGGGGCTGGTCGGCTGGGCGGGCGGTTTTTCAATCTTCGCGCTGATCCGCTATCTACGCGAAGAACTGCTGCTGGTGCTGGGAACCTCCTCATCCGAAGCCGCGCTTCCAAGCCTGATGGAGAAGATGGAGGCCGCGGGTTGCCGCAAGGCGGTGGTCGGGCTGGTCGTGCCGACCGGCTATTCCTTCAACCTCGATGGCACCAACATCTACATGACGCTGGCTGCGCTGTTCATTGCGCAGGCAGTGGGGGTGGAGCTTTCGATTACCGAGCAGCTGACGCTGGTGCTGGTGGCGATGATCAGCTCCAAGGGCGCGGCGGGCGTGACCGGATCGGGCTTCGTGATACTTGCTGCGACGCTTTCGGTGGTGCCGGGCGTGCCGGTGGCGGGCATGGCGCTGATCCTCGGCATCGACCGCTTCATGAGCGAATGCCGCGCGCTGACCAACTTCATTGGCAATGCCGTGGCGACGATCATCGTCGCGCGCTGGGAAGGCGCACTCGATCGCGAGCGGCTGAATGCCGCGCTGGCCGGTGCGCCGCTCGCCCTGCCACCCGAAGATATCGAGCGCCACGAGCGCAGTGGGCCCGTGAGCGAACAACTCGCCAAGGTGCTGGAGAAGGCACCATGAACGCGCGCCGCGTGATTACCATGCTCGCCGCAATGCTGGCGCTCCTGGCCCCGGCGGTTTCGCGTGCCGCAGAGGGTCCGGCGCGCGAGGAAATCCTCCTCTGGCCGGGCATTGCGCCGGGCAATGGCAAGGTGACGGGCGAGGAGAAGACCGGCACCGAGGGGTCAGGGCTGGGTGCGGTGTCGAACATCACGACACCCCGGATGCGCGTATACCGCCCCGCCACACCCAACGGCGCTGCGGTGCTGGTGGCAGGCGGCGGCGGCTATTTCCGCATCCAGCTCAAGAAGGAAAGCACGCCCGCAGCCGAATGGCTCGCCGCGCAGGGCTTTACCGTGTTCGAGTTGATCTATCGGCTGCCCAACGACGGCTGGGATTCCTCCGCCCCCTTCATGGACGCGCAGCGGGCGATGAAGGTCATCCGCACCCGCGCGGGCGAGTTCGGGATTGCGCCCAACAAGATCGGGATAATGGGCTTTTCAGCCGGCGGGCATCTGGCAGGCTTCACCGCCTACCAGCCGGGCCGCGCCCTCTATGAGGGCAAGGACCGCTACGAGCATGTCTCAGCCCGCCCCGATTTTGCGGTTCTGCTATTTCCGGTGGTGACGCTGCGCAAGCCCTATGACACCACCCGCACCCGGCGAGAGATCGTGGGCGACAAGGCAACGCCCGCCGCCGAAGCAGCCTGGTCGCTCGACACCTACGCCAGCAAGGATGCACCGCCGACGATAATCTTTGCTGCCGCCGACGATCCGACCACGCCGCCGGGGCACGGCATCCTGCTGTTCCAGTCCCTCATCGCCGCCGGGGCAAGCGCGGAGCTGCATCTGTTCCGCGAGGGCGGCCATGGCTGGGGCCTTGGCACGCCGGATCAAGTTATCAGCCAATGGCCCGGGCTGTTCGCCCATTGGGCCCGCTCACTGCAAATCATACAAAAACGGGGAGAATAATCATGTCCACCAGGCTTTTCAGCAGGCTTGTCCTGATGTGCGGCGGCAGCCTTATCGCTGCCACCGCTGCCAACGCGCAGCAGGCCGATGCGCCGCCGCCCACCTCTGACGAGGAGCTGCGCGAGATCGTCGTCACCGGGACCCAGATCCAGGGTGCCAAGATCAACGATGTCTTGCCTGTCACCGTCGTTGACGAGATCGACATCGCCAACGTTGCGGCGACGTCGGGTGACGAGCTGTTCCGCTCGATCCCTCAGGCGGGCGGCGTTGCCTTCAACGAACAGAACGACACCACCGTCAACAATGCCCGCGGCGATGCCGCCTCGATCAACCTGCGCGATCTTGGCACCGGCAACACGCTGCTGCTGATCAATGGTCGCCGCATGGTGCTGAACCCCGGCTTCCAGACTGAGCTGCTGGTTCCGGTCGTCAGCCCTGACGCCAACGAAATCGCTCCCGGCTCTGTGCGCCGCATCGAAGTGCTGCGCGACGGCGCTTCGGCGATTTACGGGGCTGATGCGGTGGCAGGCGTGGTCAACACCCAGCTGCGCGGCAACCGCAAGGGAGGCTTCATCGAGGGCGAGTTCCGCACCTCGGAAGGCACCAGCCTCGACAACTACGCGCTCGCGGGCGGCTACGGCTTCGATTTCGCCGGCGGCAAGGCCAACCTCACGGTTTATGGCGGCTACTTCCATGAAACCGGTCTGCCCGCCTCGGAGCGCGCCTATTCCGCCGATGATGATCGCCGCGGGCTGGTGGTCGGCACGCCGTTCGAAGGCGACGTCCAGTTCAACAATCGCAACACCTTTGGCCCCTTCGGCCAGTTCGACATCCAGACGACGCCCTTCACCCGCACGCCGCTGGCGGATGACGACTTCTACCTCCAGCCCTCCACCCAGACCGGCTGCCGCATCAATCTACCGAACGGCCTGTGCGCCCGCCCCGGGATCACCCCCGACGTGCCGGTGCGTTACAACACCAATTTCGGCGGCACGCTGATCAGCGAGAAGACCCGCTACAACGTGATGGGCCTGCTCAACTACGAATTCAGCAGTGACCTCGAAGCCTATTTCGAAGGCAGCTACTACCGTTCCGAAAGCGAGCGCTTCATCACGCCTGCTGCAATTCTGTCAGCCGTGCCGGTGGGGATCAGCCGCAATGCCTACTGGAACCCGTTCGGTCCGGTGACCTTCCCCGGCGGCGCGGCCAACCCCAATCGCATCCCGGGCACCACCATCCCCACCACCGGCGCGGACGTCATCATGGAGCGATACCGCTTCGTCGACGCGGGCAACCGCTCGGTCAATGTCGACAAGGATTCCTACCGCCTTGTCGCCGGTCTGCGCGGCAATTTCGGCGCGTGGGACTTTGACACGGGCTTCGTATATTCCGAAGCGCGCACCACCGACCTTGAAGGCAACCGCGTCTCGCTCACACTGTTGCAGCAGGCGATGAACCGTTCGACGCCCGATGCCTACAACCCGTTCAACGGCGGCTGCGTAACCGGTGATCCGGGCAACGGCGATTGCACCCCCAACCCTTCCAGCGCGGTCGATCCGTTCCGCATCAGCGTGTTCCGCAAGGGCGGCACCAGCCTTGCGCTAGCCGACTTCAAGGTCAGCAATGCCAGCCTGCTCACCTTGCCCGGCGGCGATGTCGGGATTGCCGCGGGGATCGAGTGGCGGCGCGAAACCTTCTTCGATGATCGCGATCCGCGGCTTGATGGCACCATCACCTGGACCGACAGCGTCATCCCCGGTGTGACCTTCGGCAGCGATGTCGTCGGCACCAGCCCCTCGCCCGACACCAGCGGCGCGCGCGAAGTGTGGTCGGCCTTTGCCGAAACCTTCGTGCCGCTGGTCAGCGAGGACATGGATATTCCCCTCGTCAGCGCGCTGAACCTGCAGCTGGCGGGCCGGATGGAGCATTTCCGCGACATCGATCAGACCGCTATCGTCCCGCGCGTCGCCGCATCATGGACCACGATCCCCGGCATTACGTTCCGGGGTGCCTGGTCGCAGGGATTCCGTGCGCCGAACCTCGTGCAGGTGAACGACGAGGGCACGACGCGGTCCAACACCCGTGATGACTTCGTGATCTGTCAGGCGCAGGTCGCCAAGGGCCAGCTCGCCAATCTCGGCGTGTGCCCCGGCGAAGGCGTCATCAGCTTCCGATCGGGCACCGACCAGCTCGAGCCGGAAGACAGCGAGAGCATCAACCTTGGCATCGTGCTCGAACCCGGCTTCATTCCCGGCCTGACGCTGACCGCGGATTACTGGCGTGTGAAACAGACAGGGCTGGTCGGCACCTTTGGTGACGACAACGCGATCGCGCTCGATCTGCTGCTGCGGCAGGCCGGCAGCAGCAACCCCGCTGTGATCCGCGATACCCCCTCGGCTGAACAGATTGCGCTCTTCGCCGGCACCGGGTTGGCAGCAACGGGCGAGATTCTGCTGGTCAACGATCCCTACCTCAACCTCGACAGCCGCATATCGAAGGGCTGGGACTTCGGCCTGTTCTATGACGTCCCTGATTTTGGCGCAGGCGATTTCCGCTTGCGGTTCAATGCCGCACGGCTCGTGGGCTTCGTGCAGTCGGCAGGGACAGACGGGCAGCAACTGCTCGACGGTGTAGCCGCAGGCGCGCTGCCCCCCGAGGTGGTCGTCGGTGGCCTTGGCGAGCTGCTCGAACTGGAAGGGCGGCCCAAGTGGCGCTTCAGCAGCTCGGTCAACTGGAGCATGGGCCGGGTCGATGTGGGCCTGTTCGCGCAATATGTCGGTCAGGTGTGGGACCAGAGCGTAAGCCGCGACCTGCCGTTCACCTCGGACGATCCCAACATCAACTTCTTCCGCGTCGATGACTTCCTGACCTTCAACCTCAATGTCGCTTACACCTTTGACAAGGGCGCGCTGGATGGCACCCGCATCCGGCTGGGGGTCAACAACCTGTTCGACAAGGACCCGCCGCTGGCGGACGAGGAACTGGGCTTCTTCAGCGCCTTGCATTCCGCTCGCGGGCGGGTGTGGCGGGTCGAACTGCGCCGCAATTTCTGATAGGCCGCCTGCCCATGGGCATCGACATCCGATACGCATGGGCCGGCCTCGCCTTGCTGGCGGGGGCGTGCGCGCAAACGCCGCCGCCGCCAGCAGGGATCGTCTCGCAGGTGGCAGCGGGGGCTTGCCGCACGCCGTCGGTGACGATTGCCTTCGACTTCCCCGGAGCGCCGCCGCTGGCCTGCGCGATAACAGGCGAGCACGCCTTTGATCTGCTGGTCAGCCCTGAACACGCACCCCCGATCAACCCCAGCCCGTGGTATGCGTTCCGCTACGAGGCGACCGGAGATGCGCCGGTCAGCGTCACCCTGCGCTATCTCGAAAGCGGGCACCGCTATGCGCCCAAGCTGCGGACGCACGACGCGTGGCGCGATATCCCGGCGAGCGTTAGCACCGACGGCAAGACGGCGCGCCTCGACCTGCCGCCCGGCAGCGGCGTGGTTGCCGCGCAGGAACTGGTAACGCCTGCCGATGCCGACATGGCGCTCTCCCGCTGGAGCAATGCCACCTGCGCGCCGGTATTCACTCTCGGCACATCGCATGACGGGCGCAGGATCGATGCAATCCGCCTCGGCCGCGCTGATGCACCCCGCCTTGTCGTCCTGCTCGGCCGGCAGCATCCGCCCGAGGTGACGGGCGCGATCGCGATGGAGGCCTTTGTCGATGCGCTGGCTCAACGCGCCGACACGCTCGGCGATGTGCAGGTGCTGGTGGTGCCTATGCTCAACCCTGATGGCGTCACCCGCGGCCACTGGCGTGCCAACCGCGGCGCGACCGATCTCAACCGCGACTGGGGGGACTTCACCCAGCCTGAAACTCGTGCTGTGAAAGCATGGCTCGATGCCCTGCCCGCCGCCGTGCGCCCGGTGCTGATGGTCGACTTCCACTCGACGGGGCGCAACCTGTTCTACGTTCAGGGCGATGAAGCAACCCCCGCACAGGCGCGCTTCCTGGCTGCGTGGCTCGGCGGGAAGGAACAGGCCTTCCCCGGCTATCCCTTCACGCTGGAACCGCGCAACGCGAATCCCGGCAGCGGCACCGCCAAGAACTGGTTCCACGCCCGCTACGCGATCCCCTCCTACACCTACGAAGTCGCCGACAGGGCGGACCGGGCCGCGACCCGCAATGCGGCGCGGGAACTGGCGGCAAGCCTCATCGCCATCCTCGCGCGCGAGCCGAAGTAGTGTCGCACTTCGCTTGACAGCGGGCGGGGCATCCGGTGTGTTCTCGCCCAAGGGTGAGAACACACACCGGCAGGGGGCGATAGTAATGCGGTTCTGGCTTCAATTCCTCGGACTGATCCTGCTTTGGTCAGGTAACGCACACGCGCAGACGGCCGAGGGCTATGATCGCCTGCTCGCGCTGCACGATGAACTTCGCGATTACATGCTCCCCGGCTTCACCGCCGGCGTGGTGCTCGATTCCGGCGCGCGGATCGGCGACGTTTATTCGGATGACGTTCTGGAGCAGAAGCGTGCAGGCCTGACGCGCTTCGATGCGGCAATGGCCGCCCTGCCCGTCAGCCAATGGCCGCGCGCGCAGCAGGCCGATTACCTGGCGGTCAAATCGATCCTCAACGGCTACCGTTTCAACCTTGAAGTGCTGCGCCCGTGGAAGCGCGATCCGGGCTTTTACCTCGATCCGCTGATGGCGGTCGCCTTTGCCGAAGTGACGGGGGATGATGCCGCTATCGCGAAACTGCGCACCCGTCTGCGCGCGGTGCCGCCGCTGGTGGCATCGGCGCGGGGCAACCTTACCGAAGTCGCAGGCGACTTTGCCGATCTGGCGCTCCACAATCTCGACAATAGTGACGGGGTGAACCACTACCACCCCTATCGTGCCGTGCCGCCAGCAGGGATTATCGGGTGGTATGACGACCTGCTCGCCCGCGCGCGCAAAACCCGGCCTGATCTGGTTGCTGATGTCACCGCCGCACGCGATGCGCTTGTCGGGTTCCGGGGCTGGCTGCGCACCGAACGACCGCGCATGACTGCGCCCGGCGGCGTGGGCGCTGAACGCTACGATTGGTACATCCGCCACGTCCGCATGATCCCGCTGACCGGCGCGGAAATGGTGACCCTGGCCGAGCGCGAGCACGAACGCCTCACCGCCGCGCTCGCGCTGCTGCGCCACCGCAACCGCGCCTTGCCGCAGCTCACCCTGTCGCAGAGCGCCGCCGAACAGGCGGGGAAGATCGCTGAGACAGACGCGCGCGTCCGCCAATTCCTGAAGGACGAAGACATCGTCACCGTGCCCGATTTCGTCGGCAATCTGGGCAGCAACACGCCGTATATCGAGCGGCCCGGCGGCCCTAATTTCTGGGAGCAGATCCAGTTCCGCGACCCCATACCCGATCACTTGCACGCCGTGATCCCCGGCCACCGTTTCGATGCGGTGCTGGCCGAAAGGGACAAGCGCCCGATCCGCGGCAGCTATAGCGATGGTGGACGCGCCGAAGGCTGGGCGACCTATCTTGAAGACGCGTTGATGATCGCGGGCGCCACCCGCCACTCCCCCCGCGCCGATGAATTCATCGCCCTATTCGGCATCTTCCGCGCCGCGCGGGTGGAGGCCGATGTCGCCATGCAAAACAATCGCTGGAGCGTCGCCGAGGCGGTTGCCTCCATGCGGGCCCGCACGCCGTGGCTGGATGAGGATGTTGCCCGGGTCGATGCCGAAATTTACCTGCGCCGCCCGCCGGGCTACGGGGTCGCCTATACCATCGGCAAGATGCAGATGGACGCGCTGCTTGCCGACCGCGCGAGGCAGCTGGGCGAGGCCTTCAGCTTGCGCGAATTCCACGATCAGTTTCTCGCGGCAGGGCGCCTGCCGATCGCGTTGACGCGCTACGAAATGACCGGCGCTGATGACGAGGTGGCGCTGTTCTGGAACACGCCGCCGATCCCCCCCGCCGCGCGCTAGCTTGCGGCGCGGGTCAGGCGGGCGCGGGCCTCGGCCTCTCCGATTAGGGGGAGCAACTCCCCCATGTCAGGACCGTGGTCCATGCCGGTCAGCGCCTGCCGCAAGGGCAGGAACAGCGCGCGGCCCTTTCGCCCTGTCGCATCCTTGAGCGCGGCCGTGAGCGCGCCCCACGGGTTCTCGCCCCAAGTAAGAGTGCCGGCCGCGTCGGCGAGGAACGCCTTGTCCTCTTCCGTGAATTCGGGCTGCGCAATCGGACCGGTGACCAACCGCCACCATTCCGCCGCCTCGGCAACATGGGCAAGGTTCGGCCGCACCGCATGCCATCCGGCAGCGTCCATGCCTTCAGGCAGACGCCCGGCAACAGCCTCGAACGAAAGTTGGTGGACGATCCCGGCATTCAGCCGTTCGAGATCTTCCTCGTCAAACTTCGCGGGCGCGCGGCCGAAGGTTGCAAGATCGAAGCTGCTGGTCAGAATTGCGCGGTCGGCAATAGGCTCGACCGGTTGCGAGGTGCCAAGCCGGGCTAGCAGCGCAATGATCGCTTCGGGTTCAATCCCGCGTTCGCGGAAGGCATCGCAGCCCAGTGATCCAAGGCGCTTCGACAGCTTGCCCTCGCGGCCCACCAGCAGCGCTTCATGGGCAAATGCCGGGAGCGGATTTGTTGCAGCAAATCCTGCAGCATAAAGTGCGGTAAATATCTGGATTTGAACGGCTGTGTTGGAAACATGATCCTCACCGCGAAGCACTTGCGTCACGCCCATGTCAATATCGTCTACCGCGCTCGGCATCATGTAGAGCCACGATCCATCGGCCCGGCGGATCACCGGATCGGACAGCTGCGCTGCATCGAATTTTTGCGGGCCGCGAATGCCGTCTTCCCATGTGATCGGCTCGGCATGATCGAGCAGGAAGCGCCAGTGCGGCGTGATGCCCTCGTCTTGCCTGGCGGTGCGCTCAGCCTCGCTCAGTTTCAGCGAGGCGCGGTCGTAGATGGGCGGCAGTCCCCTTCCGAGCGCGATCTTGCGCTTGACGTCGAGTTCCTGCGCGGTCTCATAGCAGGGGTAGATCCGCCCCGCAGCGTGCAGGGCCGCGAACGCTGCCTCGTAACGGTCGAGCCGCACAGATTGCCGCTCCTCGCGGTCCCAGTTCAGGCCCAGCCAGTTCAGGTCCGCTCGGATTGCCTCGACATATTCCTCGCGGCTGCGCTCCGCATCAGTGTCGTCGATGCGCAAAATAAAGCTGCCACCCGCCTGCCGCGCCAGCATCCAGTTGTGGAGCGCGGTGCGGATGTTACCGACATGGAGGCGGCCGGTGGGCGAAGGGGCAAAGCGGGTTGTGGTCATGGGCGTGCGGTAAAGCGCCCGCCCTCGCCCCGCAAGCTTTCACCCGAAATCCCCTAAAGCGCGCGGATTTCTGCGGAGGCGAGCGCCAGCGCGGCTTCCCACAGGCGGTGCGCACGCTCAGGGCGGATCAGCCCGTCAAGCGCGGCTTCGAACGCCCGCCGGTCCCCGCCCGCTGCCGCATCGACGAAGGCGCCGATGGTCGCCTCGTCGTGGCTGAGCAGCCGGCAGCAAAAGCGCGAGACGGCGATATTCTCCGGCCAGTTGGCGGCGATAGCTTGGGCAAGGATCAAGGCCTTGGCCGCCACCTCGACACTGCCTAGCCGCGCGGCAAGTTCCGGCACCGGATCTCGACCCGCCCGGTCATGCACCGCAATCAGGCGCAGGGCATGGATGAACCGCCCCGCAATCGGTCCCATCCGCTCCATTCTTGGCGGCGCAGCCAGTTCGGCGATGATGTTTCGAGTAGCGGCAGACGGGGTGTGGGGAGAGGCCATGGGATCTCGCAGCTATTAGTGAGGATGCCATCAGCCTACTTTGTTGCGAGTGATTTGCAATAGCGAATAATGCCCCCAGACAAAGAAAAGCCCCGCCGGAGCAGATGCTCGGGCGGGGCCTTCTTGCCGGAAGGGCGAAGAGGATTACTCCTCGCCGTCGTCCCCGATCTCGGTCGCCGCGGCCGAAGCCGCCATTGAAGCCATTGCGGCCTTCATCTTCTCTTCCGAACCGATCGCATCGGCAGCCGGTTCAACTTCACGCTGGCCCGAGGCAGCAAGGCTATCCTGCTGCTTCTTCCACGCCGCCTTCAGCGCCGCATCGCGGCTGTTGGCGGTGACGCGCAGGCGGTTCATGCCCGCGCCGGTGCCGGCGGGGATGAGACGGCCGACGATCACGTTTTCCTTCAGACCGATCAGGGTGTCCTTCTTCCCTTCAACCGCCGCCTGCGTCAGCACGCGGGTGGTTTCCTGGAACGAAGCCGCCGAGATGAACGAACGTGTCTGGAGCGAGGCCTTGGTGATGCCGAGCAGCACCGGCTTGCCTTCCGCGGGCTGCTTGCCCTTGGCCAGCTTGCCGTTGATTTCCATCATCTCGGCCAGATCGACCTGCTCACCCGGTAGCAGGGTGGTGTCCCCGCCGTCGGTGATCTCGACCTTTTGCAGCATCTGGCGAACGATCACCTCGATGTGCTTGTCGTTGATCTTCACGCCCTGCAAGCGATAGACTTCCTGAATCTCGTCGACGAGATACTCGGCCAGCGCTTCCACGCCCATGACTTCGAGGATGTCGTGCGGGTTGGGCGAGCCGGAAACAAGGGTATCCCCCTTCTTCACGTAATCGCCTTCCTGCACGTCGATCACCTTGGTCTTGGCGATCAGGTACTCCACCGAATCCCCTTCCTCGGGAATGATCGCGATCTTGCGCTTCGCCTTGTATTCGCGGACGAATTCGATCCGGCCGGAAATCTTGGCAATAACCGAAACGTCCTTGGGCATACGCGCTTCGAACAGTTCGGCCACGCGCGGCAGACCGCCGGTGATGTCGCGGGTCTTGGCGGCTTCGCGGCTGGCACGGGCGAGAATGTCGCCCGCTTCGACCGTCTGGCCATCCTCGACCGACAGCGTGGTGCCCGGAGCGAGCATATAGCGCGCCGCTTCGGTTTCGGCTGTTCCTTCCGCCAGCAGGGTAAGCCGCGGACGAAGGTCTTCCTTCTTCTTGCGACCCGTCGCACGGTTCTCGGTCACCACGCGCTGGGCGATACCGGTGGCATCATCCATCTGTTCCTCGAGCGTGATGCCCTCGGCCAGATCGACATAGCGCACAACGCCCGACTGTTCCGTAATGATCGGCAGAGTGAACGGATCCCATTCGGCAAGACGATCGCCGATCTTGGCGTGATCGCCGTCCTTGAACTTGATCACCGTCCCGTAGGGCACCTTGTGCATTTCGCGCTCGCGCCCTTCGGCGTCGATCACGGCGATTTCGCCGCTGCGCGACAAGCTGAGGATGCGGCCCATCTTGTCGGAGATGGTCTGCATCTCGCGGTATTCGACCTTACCTTCCGAAATCGCCTCGAGGTGGCTGGTTTCGTTGAGCTGCGCCGCGCCACCGATGTGGAAGGTCCGCATCGTCAGCTGGGTACCGGGCTCACCGATCGACTGCGCGGCGATAACGCCGACAGCTTCACCGATGTTCACCGGGGTCCCGCGGGCAAGATCGCGGCCATAGCAGGTCGCGCAGACGCCCATTTCGGCCTCGCAGACCAGCGGACTACGAATCTTCGCCGACTGCACCTCGGCCGCTTCGATGGCCTTGACCATCGCTTCGTCGAGCAGTGTCAGCTTGGGGACGATGACCTCGCCGGTGGTGGCGTTGACGATGTCCTCCATGGTCGTGCGACCAAGGATACGCTCGCCGAGCGAGGCGATCACGCTGCCGCCCTGAATGATGGCGCGCATTTCGAGGTAGTTCTCGGTTCCGCAATCATCCTCGACGATGACGCAATCCTGCGACACGTCGACGAGACGGCGGGTCAGGTAACCCGAGTTTGCCGTCTTCAACGCGGTGTCCGCGAGACCCTTACGGGCGCCGTGGGTCGAGTTGAAGTATTCAAGAACGGTCAGACCTTCCTTGAAGTTCGAGATGATCGGGGTCTCGATGATCTCGCCCGAAGGCTTGGCCATCAGACCGCGCATCCCGGCAAGCTGCTTCATCTGGGCCGGGCTACCACGGGCGCCCGAGTGGCTCATCATGTAGATCGAGTTGATCTGGGCTTCCTTGCCCGTCTCGGCATCGATCGGCTGCGCCTTGATCTCGGCCATCATCGCGTCGGCGACCATGTCACCGCACTTCGACCAGGCGTCGATTACCTTGTTGTACTTTTCCTGCTGGGTGATGAGACCGTCCTGGTATTGCTGTTCGTAGCCAGCCACCAGATCCTTGGTCTCGTCGACCAGCTTCACCTTGGAATCGGGGATGATCATGTCATCCTTGCCGAAGCTGATCCCCGCCTTGAACGCGTGGCGGAAGCCCAGCGCCATGATGGCGTCGGCGAACAGCACCGTGTCCTTCTGGCCGGTGTGACGGTACACCTGATCGATCACGTCGCCGATCTCACGCTTGGTGAGCAGGCGGTTGATGATGTCGAAGGGAACCTTGTGGTTCTTCGGCAGGCATTCACCGATCAGCATGCGGCCCGGGGTGGTGACAAAGCGCTTCATGGCAACCACACCCTGCTCGTCGGCCTGCGGAACGCGGGCGAGGATGCGGGTGTGCAGCGTGACCGCCTTGGCTTCCAGCGCCTGGTGCACTTCGGCCATGTCCGAGAAGCGCGGCAGCTTCTCGATCTTGGTGCCGTCAGCTTCCTCGATATATTCGGGGTGCTTTTCCTGCCGCTCCATCGAGAGGTAGTAGATCCCCAGAACCATGTCCTGCGAAGGCACGATGATCGGCTTGCCGTTGGCGGGCGAGAGGATGTTGTTGGTCGACATCATCAGCACGCGCGCTTCAAGCTGGGCTTCCAGCGAAAGCGGCACGTGGACCGCCATCTGGTCACCGTCGAAGTCGGCGTTGAAGGCGGAGCAGACCAGCGGGTGAAGCTGGATCGCCTTGCCTTCGATCAGGACAGGCTCGAACGCCTGGATGCCCAGGCGGTGCAGCGTCGGCGCGCGGTTGAGCAGCACCGGGTGTTCGCGGATCACCTCGTCAAGGATGTCCCAGACTTCCTTGCGCTCCTTCTCGACCCACTTCTTGGCCTGCTTGAGGGTCATGGAAAGACCCTTGGCATCCAGACGGGCGTAGATGAACGGCTTGAACAGCTCGAGCGCCATCTTCTTGGGCAGGCCGCACTGGTGCAGCTTCAATTCCGGACCGGTCACGATCACGGAACGACCCGAATAGTCGACGCGCTTGCCGAGCAGGTTCTGACGGAAGCGGCCCTGCTTGCCCTTGAGCATGTCGGACAGCGACTTGAGCGGACGCTTGTTGGCGCCGGTGATGACGCGGCCACGGCGGCCGTTGTCGAACAGGGCGTCAACGGCTTCCTGCAACATGCGCTTTTCGTTGCGCACGATGATGTCCGGCGCGCGCAGTTCGATCAGGCGCTTCAGACGGTTGTTGCGGTTGATCACGCGGCGATAGAGATCGTTGAGATCCGACGTCGCAAAGCGGCCACCGTCCAGCGGCACCAGCGGGCGCAGTTCGGGCGGGATGACCGGGATCACTTCAAGGATCATCCATTCCGGACGGTTGCCGGAATCGATGAAGCTTTCAACGACCTTCAGCCGCTTGATGATCTTCTTGGGCTTGAGCGCCGACTTGGTGGTGGCGAGCTCTTCCAGCAGCACGTCACGCTCGTTCTCGAGGTCGAGCTGCATCAGCATGGTGCGCACGGCTTCCGCGCCGATATCGGCGGTGAAGGCGTCTTCGCCATATTCATCCTGCGCTTCGAGCAGTTCGTCTTCGGTCATCAGCTGGAACTTTTCCAGCGGGGTGAGGCCTGGCTCGGTGACGATGTAGCTTTCGAAATACAGCACGCGCTCAAGCTGCTTGAGCTGCATGTCGAGCAGCAGGCCGATGCGCGAGGGCAGCGACTTCAGGAACCAGATATGCGCGACGGGCGCGGCCAGTTCGATGTGGCCCATGCGCTCGCGGCGGACCTTGGTCACCGTGACTTCGACGCCGCACTTTTCGCAGACGACGCCCTTGTACTTCATGCGCTTGTACTTGCCGCACAGGCACTCGTAGTCCTTCACGGGGCCGAAGATGCGCGCGCAGAACAGCCCGTCACGCTCCGGCTTGAAGGTGCGGTAGTTGATCGTCTCGGGCTTCTTGATCTCGCCGTAGGACCACGAGCGGATGCGCTCGGGGCTGGCGATGCCGATCTGGATCTGGTCGAAGGTTTCGGGCTTCGCCAGCTGGTTGGTGAATTTGGTCAGGTCGTTCATGACTGTGTTCCCTTAGGGGGATGAATTTCAGGCGCAGGTGGTGGCGGGGGCGCCCATGCGCCCCCGCACCTTATTCCGCTGCAATCGCGCTGTAGTCGGTCTGGTCTTCGTCCTCGTCGAGGATCGACTTCAGTTCGACGTTCAGACCCAGCGAGCGCATTTCCTTGACGAGCACGTTGAAGCTCTCGGGGATGCCGGCCTCGAAGGTATCGTCACCCTTGACGATCGCTTCGTAAACCTTGGTGCGGCCGACCACGTCATCGGACTTCACCGTCAGCATTTCCTGCAAGGTGTATGCGGCGCCGTAAGCCTGGAGCGCCCAGACCTCCATTTCGCCGAAGCGCTGGCCGCCGAACTGCGCCTTACCGCCCAGCGGCTGCTGGGTGACGAGGCTGTACGGCCCGATCGAACGTGCGTGGATCTTGTCATCGACCAAGTGGTGCAGCTTAAGCATGTAGATGATGCCCACGGTCACCTTGCGGTCGAACGCTTCGCCGGTGCGGCCGTCATACAGGACGGACTGACCCGAGGAATCGATCCCCGCCTTGATCAGCATATCCGAGACGTCGGCTTCACGGGCACCGTCGAACACCGGGGTCCCCATCGGCACGCCAGCCGCAAGGTTGCCCGCCAGTTCCACGATATCGGCCGTGGTGCGGCTTTCGAGATCCTCGACATATTGCTCGCCGTAGATGTCCTTGAGACGATCCACGACAGCTGCCGGAGGAGCAACGCCCGCGTAATCCGACGCCGCGTTCGGATTGGCAGCGCGCCAATCGTCCAGCAGGTCCTTGATTTCGTGGCCGAGCGCGCGCGCGGCAAAGCCGAGGTGCGTTTCGAAGATCTGACCGACGTTCATGCGCGAAGGCACGCCCAGCGGGTTCAGCACGAGATCAACGTGGGTCCCGTCGGCGAGGAACGGCATGTCCTCGATCGGCAGGATGCGGCTGATCACGCCCTTGTTCCCGTGGCGGCCGGCCATCTTGTCGCCCGGCTGCAGCTTGCGCTTCACCGCGACGAACACCTTGACCATCTTGAGCACGCCCGGGGCGAGTTCATCGCCGCGTTCCAGCTTTTCCTTGCGGTCATGGAACTTGGCATCGATCACGGCGACGGCTTCGTCGTACTGGGTCTTCACCGCTTCGATCTGCGCCTGACGGCCATCATCCGCCACAGCGAACTTGAACCACTCGTAGCGCTCGATCTCGTCGAGCACGCTTTCGGTGATCTCGAGACCCTTCTTCAGCCCCTTCGGCGCAGCCGATGCGGTCTGGCCGATCAGCATGTCGCGCAGACGGTTGTAAGTCGCACGGTTGAGGATGTTGCGTTCATCGGCTGCATCCTTGCGGAGGCGTTCAATTTCCTCGTTCTGGATCGCACGGGTACGGTCATCGATCTCGATCCCGTGGCGGTTGAACACCCGGACTTCGACGATGGTGCCCGCAACGCCGGGGGGCAGGCGCAGCGAGGTGTCACGCACGTCGCTCGCCTTTTCGCCGAAGATCGCGCGCAGCAGCTTTTCTTCCGGGGTCATCGGCGATTCACCCTTCGGGGTGATCTTGCCGACCAGAATGTCACCGGGGTGAACTTCTGCACCGATGTAGACGATGCCCGCTTCGTCGAGGTTGCGCAGGGCTTCCTCGCCGACGTTGGGAATGTCGCGGGTGATGTCTTCCGGCCCGAGCTTGGTGTCACGGGCCATGACTTCGAACTCCTCGATGTGGATCGAGGTGAAGACGTCATCCTTCACGATGCGTTCGCTGATCAGGATCGAGTCTTCGTAGTTGTAGCCATTCCAGGGCATGAACGCGACGAGGCTGTTCTTGCCCAGCGCGAGTTCGCCCAGATCGGTCGAAGGACCATCGGCAATGATGTCACCCTGTTCGATCACGTCACCCACCTTCACCAGCGGACGCTGGTTGATGCAGGTGTTCTGGTTGGAACGCTGGAACTTCTGGAGCGTGTAGATGTCCACGCCCGATTGGCCGGGTTCGACATCACCGATTGCACGGATCACAATACGGGTCGCGTCGACCTGATCGACGATCCCGCCGCGCTTGGCCGCAATCGCAGCGCCCGAATCGCGCGCCACGGTTTCTTCCATCCCGGTGCCGACCCACGGCGCTTCCGCCTTCACGAGCGGCACGGCCTGACGCTGCATGTTCGAACCCATCAGCGCGCGGTTGGCGTCATCGTTCTCCAGGAACGGAATGAGCGATGCCGCGACCGAAACGAGCTGCTTGGGCGAAACGTCCATCAGCGTCACGTGTTCACGCATCGCCATCAGGTTATCGCCGTTGTGACGCGCCGAGACCAGTTCTTCCACGAAGGAGCCGTCTTCATTCAGCTCGGCCGAGGCCTGCGCAACGGTGTGCTTCTGCTCTTCCATCGCCGACAGATAGATCACGTCGCCCGTGACCTTGCCGTCGATGACCTTGCGGTAAGGCGTTTCGATGAAGCCATACTTGTTGACGCGGCTGAACGACGCCAGCGAGTTGATCAGACCGATGTTCGGGCCTTCCGGCGTTTCAATCGGGCAGATGCGGCCATAGTGCGTCGGGTGAACGTCGCGCACTTCAAAGCCGGCACGCTCGCGGGTCAGACCACCCGGCCCGAGCGCCGAAACGCGGCGCTTGTGGGTGACTTCCGAGAGCGGGTTGGTCTGGTCCATGAACTGCGACAGCTGCGAGGAGCCGAAGAATTCACGCACCGCAGCCACGGCGGGCTTGGCGTTGATCAGGTCGTTCGGCATCACCGTGCTGACATCGACCGAGCTCATGCGCTCCTTCACGGCGCGCTCCATGCGGAGCAGGCCGACGCGGTACTGGTTTTCCAGCAGCTCGCCTACCGAACGCACGCGGCGGTTGCCGAGGTTGTCGATGTCGTCGACTTCACCCTTGCCGTCCTTGAGGCCGACAAGCTCCTTCACCACCGCCAGGATATCGTCCTTGCGCAGCGTGGTGACGGTGTCTTCGCACTCGAGGCCGAGACGCATGTTGAGCTTCACGCGGCCGACGGCCGACAGGTCATAGCGTTCGGCATCGAAGAACAGGCCTTCGAACAGCGCTTCGGCGGTTTCCTTCGTCGGCGGTTCGCCCGGACGCATGACCTTGTAGATCGCCTCCAGACCTTCATCACGGTTCTCGGCCTTGTCAGCCTTGAGCGTGTTGCGGATCCACGGGCCGGTGTTGATCTCGTCGATGTCGAGCAGCGGGAGGCGGTCGATCCCGGCCTTGTCCAGCGTTTCGATGTGCTCGAGCGTCAGCTCGTCACCGGCTTCGATGTAGATGCGGCCCGTGCTCTCGTCGATCATGTCGACGGCGGCATAGCGGCTGACGACTTCTTCGGTGGGGAGCAGCAGTTCGGCCAGGCCATCCTTGGCCGCCTTGTTGGCAGCACGCGGGCTGATCTTGGTGCCGGCAGCGAACACTTCTTCGCCCGTGGCAGCGTCAACCAGCGCGAAGGTCGGCTTGGCGTTGCGCCAGGCTTCGGCGTGGAACGGAATCTTCCAGCCATCCTTGGCGCGTTCCCACACCACGGTGTTGTAGAAGTGGTGCAGGATATCCTCGGCATCGAGGCCGAGCGAATAGAGCAGCGCGGTGACCGGCAGCTTGCGCTTGCGGTCGATACGGACGTTGACGATGTCCTTGGCGTCGAATTCAAAGTCCAGCCACGAGCCGCGGTACGGGATCACGCGGGCGGCGAACAGCAGCTTGCCCGAGGAGTGGGTCTTGCCGCGATCGTGATCGAACAGCACGCCCGGCGAACGGTGCATCTGGCTGACGATCACACGCTCGGTGCCGTTGATGATGAAGGTGCCATTGTCCGTCATCAGGGGCATGTCGCCCATGTAGACGTCCTGCTCCTTGATATCGAGAACCGAGCGGGTTTCGGTTTCGCTGTCGACCTCGAACACGATGAGGCGCAGGGTCACCTTCATCGGAGCGGCATAGGTGATCCCGCGCTGACGGCACTCGGTGGTGTCATACTTGGGTTCTTCGAGCTCGTAATGCACGAAATCAAGCTCGGCGGTGCCGGCGAAATCGCGGATCGGAAACACCGAACGCAGGGTCTTTTCGAGGCCAGAGACGTAGCCCGTCGCCTTGTCCGAACGCAGGAACTGTTCGTAGCTTTCGCGCTGAACCTCGATCAGGTTCGGCATCTGCACCACTTCGTGAATGTCACCGAAGATCTTGCGGATGCGCTTCTTGGCGGTCCCTTGCGCCTTGCGGCTGCGGGTGACGGGCGGCTTCGCCTTGGTTGCCATGGAAGATTGGGCCTCTTGATTGGGCCGCACGCGGCACACAGCCTCGCGCGGACAGGAAAAATCGCAGTCGTCAGGCGCGAAAAAAGCCACGTGCGACGCCAAGACGCCGCTTGGCCACCCCGCCGGTCCGGCTGGTGATGGCAGCAGCATCTGATTGCATCGCGAGAGTGGCTAGGCGCCGCTTCCATTTCGGGACCGATCCCCGCGTTTGAATCGGTCTTGCTCGAAGCTGGCGTGATGCGCGCATTTAGGATTGCCGCCCCGCCCTGTCAACGCCCGATCGCCAGCCCGTTGCGGCAATACTTGACTCGGCGGCCGGCGCTGCTATTTGCCCGCCCCGGCCACTCCGGTGGTCATCCGTCCGAGACAGTTGGTGAAGGCAATCTGGCTTTCTTAATTTCCAGCCTAGACGGGGAAACGAGATTTTGCAGGCAGCCTCGCTGCGTGCTCGCGTGCCTGCCATGATGCCGGCGCACACCCTCCTTCCCTTTCGACGGACTCGCCCGTGTTCGGAGCTTCGGCCCCGTGCGCGGACAAACGTAGCCGGTCGTACAGGAGCCATCCTGCGCGGCCATTAGTGAAGGAGTATGGCATGGATCGTTCGCAGAAAGCCGACGCGGTTGCCCAGCTCAATGCGGTCTTCAACGAAGTTGCCGTGGTGGTCGTCACCCGCAACCTCGGCATGACGGTGGCCCAGTCCACCGCCCTGCGCCTGAAGATGCGCGATGCTGGCGCTACCTACAAGGTTGCGAAGAACCGTCTCGCCAATCTCGCCCTCGAAAACACCGACTATGTCGGGCTTAGTGACATGCTCACTGGCCCGGTCGGGCTGGCCTGGTCGACTGACCCGGTCGCGGCTGCAAAGGCCGCTGTCGAATTCGCCAAGACGAACGACAAGCTCGAAATCGTCGGCGGGTCGATGGGTTCGGTCGTCCTCGACGAAGCAGGGATCCGGGCGCTTGCCTCGATGCCGAGCCTCGACGAGCTGCGCGCCAAGCTCATTGGTCTGGTCAACGCACCTGCGACGAAGATCGCCCAGGTCGTTACCGCACCCGCTGCCAAGGTCGCCCGTGTTTTCGCCGCTTACGCGGACAAGGCAGCCTAAGAGACGTTTTTCGCTAGACGAAACAATCTGTTGGGGCACTTTTCGCCCCGCCACAATTTGGAGTGACCATCATGGCCGATATTGCCAAGCTTGTTGAAGAACTTTCGAAGCTGACCGTGCTCGAAGCCGCCGACCTCGCCAAGGCCCTCGAAGAAGCATGGGGCGTCAGCGCCGCTGCTGCTGTCGCGGTTGCCGCTGGTCCGGCCGCTGCTGCCGAAGCTGTTGAAGAGCAGACCGAATTCGACGTCATCCTGACCGGCGACGGCGGGAAGAAGATCCAGGTCATCAAGGAAGTCCGTGCCATCACCGGCCTCGGCCTGACCGAAGCCAAGACCCTCGTTGAATCGGCCCCGAAGGCTGTCAAGGAAGGCGTCAACAAGGCTGAAGCCGAAGAGATCAAGAAGAAGATCGAAGAAGCCGGCGGCACCGTCGAGCTCAAGTAAGCTTCTTTTGAAGTTTTGCGGGTGTCTTGAAGCACTCGCAGATGGGAGGGCGGCGCCAGCGATGGTGCCGCCCTTTTTCATGGACCGAAGCCACGTTCCACCGGCACCCAATGTTCATGAAATGTTTCACGTGAAACATTGCTGCCAAAGGCTGCTGCTTGTTTGATTTCCGGCGATTCCTGCTGTTTCCCAACAAGACTGCGATGGGCGAATTTATTTAATCTGTTCAGTTATTTAAGCCGAAACCCCGCGGCACAGTCCGCGTGCCAGCCGCGCGGCTTCAGCCCGCATCGACGCGGCGCCTTCCAACAGCGCGAAACGGGCGGCGCAGCGCGGGGCTAGCCGGGGTCTGGCACGGCCTGAACGCAGGGTAGGCCGGGGCAAGCCGGCGCTGAAGGCAGGGTGAGCGCGGACTACAGAATCCCGCCCCGGCCAACTGCCCCGCCAAGCAGGCATGCAGCGCGGCTTTTGCCCTTTCCCCGAATCGCGCCCTCCCCTATCCGGACCGGCTCGCCTCCGCTGCGGGCCCGAAGGCGACCCAAAAACCGACATGACACAAGCAACCACTCTCGACACACCCGGCTGGGGGCAGGAACTGCGCGCAACGCTGGCGTTGGCGGTGCCGCTTGCCGCGACGAACCTGCTCCAGATGCTGATCCACGCGGTCGACGTGATCTTCATCGCCCGGCTGGGTGACACGCCGCTGGCCGCGTCCAGCCTTGCCATCGCCATCTTCGGCCTCACCGTCTGGGCGATGACCGGCCTTGTGGGGGCCTGCGCTCCGCTAATCGCCGCAGAGCGCGGGCGACGGCTGCATTCGGTGCGCGATATCCGCCGCACGGTTCGCATGGGGATGTGGGTGGCGGTGGTGTTCGGGCTGATCGGCATGGGCGTCGCCTTCGCGGGCGAATCGCTGCTGCGGCTGAGCGGGCAAGACCCTGCCATCGCCGCGCTGGCGGGCGAGTTCCTGTTCGTGATCGCCTTTGCGATGATCCCGATGGTGCTGGCCGGCGTGTTCCGCATCTTCGTGGCCGCGTTGGGCAAGCCCGGCTATGCCACCGCGATCACGCTGCTGGCGCTGGGCACCAATGTGCTTGGCAACTGGGCGCTGGTTTACGGCAATCTCGGCCTGCCCGCGCTCGGCCTGCTTGGCTCGGCGCTGTCGAGCGTCATCACCGCGGTGGCGATGCTGGCGGCCTATGTTTTTGTCATCGGGCGTGACCGGACCTTGCGGCGCTATCGCATCTTCGGGCGCTGGTGGCGGCCGGAATGGACGCGGCTGAAGGGCATCATGGTGATCGGCACGCCGATTGCGCTCACCGTGCTGGCCGAGGCCGGGCTGTTCAGCGGCGCGGCGCTGCTGATGGGCCGCTTTGGCGAGACGGAGCTTGCCGCGCACACGCTGGCGCTGAACCTTGCCGCGCTTGCCTTCCAGATCCCCTTCGGCACAGCGCAGGCGGCGACCATCCGTGTGGGCTTCCACCAAGGGGCGGGTGACCGGGTGGCGGCGGGGCGCGCAGGCTGGGTGGCGCTGGCGATCGGCACGGGGTTCATGAGCACCACCGCGCTCGCGATGATGCTGGTGCCCACGGCGATGCTGGCGATCTATGTCGATCCGGCCGACCCCGCCAATGCGGCGCTGGTGGCTTTCGCGCTGCAATATCTGGTGTGGGCGGCGATCTTCCAGCTCGCAGACGGGGTGCAGGCGGTGGGCGCGGGCGCCTTGCGCGGATTGCAGGACACGCAGGTGCCGATGTGGATCGCGATCTTCAGCTATTGGGTGCCCGGCTTCGGGCTGGCGATCTGGCTGGGCTTTTACACCCCGCTGGAAGGCACGGGCGTGTGGATCGGGCTGGCGACCGGCCTGTTCTTTGCCGCCGCGCTGTTGCTATGGCGCTGGGTGCGGCGTGACCGGCTGGGGCTGACGGACTATTCTTAGCGCGTCGCCGGGGCGGCAGGCGTAACCGCGTGCAGGCTGATTCCCAGCGCATCGAACTTCAGCTTCACCGCCTCATGCATCGCCCAGGTCAGGGCGAGGTGATCGCCGGTCTTGCACCACGCCCGCACGCCAACCCGCACTCCGGCATCGGTCAGCCCGGCGATGAACGCAACCGGCGCGGGCTCATCAAGCGTGCGCGGATCGCCCTCGGCCAGCGCCAGCATGGCGCCTTGCGCGGCCTTGAGGTCATCTTCATAGCCCAGCGTCACCACCAGTTCGAACCGCCGCGTGGGCATCCGCGAATGGTTGACCACGGCCTTGTTCCACAGCTCGTTATTGGGAACCATGACGTAAAGCCCGTCAAGCTGGAGCATCTCGGTGGTGAACAGGCCAATCGCCTGCACCGTGCCCGCCACCGGGCCAGCGGTGATATATTCGCCCACGCTGAAGGGGCGCTGGATCAGGATCATCACGCCTGCCGCAACATTCGACAGCGTGCCTTGCAGCGCCAGCCCCACCGCCAGCGCAAGGCCGCCCAACGCAGCGATGATCGAGGTGGTCTGCACCCCGAACTGGGTCAGCACGGTGATGCCCACCACCGCCCACAGCGCATATTTGATGATGTTGCTGAGGAACTTGGCGACCGTCGGCTCGATCCGGCTATTGCCGGTCAGCGCGCGGTCAGCCCAGCGCGACAGCAGCCGGGCAAGGATCACGCCCGCCACCAGCACCGCCACAGCGCCGGTCAGGTAGGCTAGGTTGACCTTGAACCACAGCCACGCCTCTTGCGCGACATTGATGTGGTCGCTGATCGCGGCAAGCCTGGTGCGGGATACGGGGGCAGTCATCGGCAATTTGTGCTCCTAAGCAGCGGCGCAGGCTGGATAACCGAGCATAGCGGCGCTGGCCACCCCGCCCCCGAAAACGCGCGCCCCGCGAAATTTTTTGCATGCGCAGGGGTTGATTCATTCAGTCCCCACGACCAAATGCCTCCCCGTTGGCACTCTCGAACGGAGAGTGCCAAGCAAACTCATCCATTCACAGGAAAGGTCATAACCATGGCATTTCGTCCGCTGCACGACCGCGTTGTGGTCCGTCGCATCGAAGCCGACCAGAAGACCGCTGGCGGCATCATCATCCCCGATTCCGCTCAGGAAAAGCCCAGCGAAGGCGAAGTCATCGCCGTTGGCGAAGGCAACCGTGACGAAGACGGCGACCGTATCCCGCTCGACGTGAAGGTCGGCGACCGCGTGCTGTTCGGCAAGTGGTCGGGCACCGAAGTCAAGATCGCGGGCGAAGACCTGCTGATCATGAAGGAAAGCGACATCATGGGGATCATGGGCTGATCGCCTGATCCTTTTCGCTTCCTTCCAATACCAACCCAATCTCAGGAGAAACAATCATGGCAGCCAAGGACGTCAAGTTCGGCCGCGAAGCCCGCGAAGGCATTCTGCGCGGCGTCGATATCCTCGCCAACGCCGTCAAGGTGACGTTGGGCCCCAAGGGCCGCAATGTCGTCATCGACAAGAGCTTCGGTGCGCCCCGCATCACCAAGGACGGCGTTACCGTCGCCAAGGAAATCGAACTGAAGGACAAGTTCGAAAACATGGGCGCCCAGATGCTGCGCGAAGTCGCCAGCAAGGCGAACGACAGCGCCGGTGACGGCACCACCACCGCCACCGTGCTCGCGCAGGCCATCGTCAATGAAGGCATGAAGTCGGTTGCCGCCGGCATGAACCCGATGGATCTCAAGCGCGGGATCGATCAGGCCGTGATCGCGGTCGTCGAAAACCTCAAGGGCCGTTCCAAGGCCGTTTCGGACAGCTCGGAAATCGCGCAGGTCGGCATCATCTCGGCCAATGGCGACCGTGAAGTCGGCGAAAAGATCGCCGAAGCCATGGACAAGGTCGGCAAGGAAGGCGTGATCACCGTCGAGGAAGCCAAGGGCCTCGAGTTTGAACTCGATGTCGTTGAAGGCATGCAGTTCGACCGTGGTTACCTGTCGCCCTACTTCATCACCAACCCCGACAAGATGACCGTGGAACTGGATAACCCCTACATCCTGATCCACGAAAAGAAGCTGTCGAACCTGCAGGCGATGCTGCCGATCCTTGAAGCTGTGGTGCAGTCGGGCCGTCCGCTCCTCATCATCGCCGAAGACATCGAAGGCGAAGCGCTGGCGACCCTCGTGGTCAACAAGCTGCGCGGCGGCCTCAAGGTTGCAGCGGTGAAGGCTCCGGGCTTCGGCGATCGCCGCAAGGCGATGCTGCAGGACATCGCGATCCTGACCAAGGGCGAGATGATTTCCGAAGACCTCGGCATCAAGCTCGAAAACGTCACCGTGGGCATGCTCGGTCAGGCCAAGAAGGTCTCGATCGACAAGGACAACACCACCATCGTCGATGGCGCCGGCTCGGCTGACGACATCAAGGCGCGCGTGGCGGAAATCCGCACCCAGATCGACAACACCTCCAGCGATTACGATCGTGAAAAGCTGCAGGAACGTCTGGCGAAGCTCGCTGGCGGCGTTGCCGTGATCAAGGTTGGCGGCGCGACCGAAGTCGAAGTGAAGGAGCGCAAGGACCGCGTCGACGACGCTCTCCATGCAACCCGCGCTGCGGTTGAAGAAGGCATCGTCCCCGGCGGCGGCACGGCTCTGCTTTACGCCACCAAGGCTTTGGAAGGCCTCAAGGGCGCGAACGAAGACCAGACCCGCGGCATCGACATCATCCGCAAGGCGATCACCGCCCCGATCAAGCAGATCGCCCAGAACGCCGGCCATGATGGCGCCGTCGTTGCAGGCAACCTGCTGCGCGAGAATGACGAAACGCAGGGCTTCAACGCTTCGACCGACGTGTACGAAAACCTGGTGAAGGCCGGCGTGATCGACCCGACCAAGGTCGTCCGCACCGCGCTGCAGGATGCGGCTTCGGTCGCTGGCCTGCTGATCACCACCGAAGCAGCCATCGTCGAGCGTCCGGAAGACAAGCCGGCCTCGCCCCCGATGCCCGACATGGGCGGCATGGGCTTCTGACCTGAGGCGGGCGGGCCAGCGCAAGCTGACCCGTCCACGCCGCAGGCCGGCCAGCGGGGCCGCAAGGCGCCGTCTGACGACTCGGGCTTTGCCCGAGGCAGCCCGCCAAGCACCACAACAAGAAACCCCGGCGGAGCGATCCGCCGGGGTTTTCTTTATCCTGCGTCCCCGCTCAGCACACCCGCGTGCCCCGCCCCGGTGCGGCGGGCTTGCCCAGGATGAAGCCTTGCGCAAACCGCACCCCTGTTTCGCGCAGGGCTTGCAGGTCCTCGCGGGTTTCAACCCCTTGCGCGATCAGCGTCACCCCGGTCTCGGCCGCAAAGCCGACCAGCGCCTTGAGGAGGTTGCGACGCACCGGATCATCGGCGATGCCGGCGAGAAATTCGCCGCCGATCTTGACGATGTCAGGCCGCAGATCGACCAGCGACTGCAAACCGGCAAAGCCAGCGCCGGCCGCATCCACCGCCACCCACGCACGCTCTTGCAAACCCGCAATCGCGGCGCGCACGTCCGCAGCTTCGGCGGCCGTGTCCTGTTCGTTCAGCTCGATCACCAGCCGTGAGGCCAGCCCCTCGGGGATCAGCCGGGCTAGCGCGGGACTGGCCAGCGTTTCGGGCGAGACATTGATGGCGATGAACCGTTCGGGATGGGCGGGGTCCAGCGTCGCCAGCGCCTTCTTGGCCATGTAGAGTTCCAGCTCCAGCGTGCGCCCGGCGGCGCGCGCCTGATCCAGCATCTCGCGCGGGGAGCGGTCGGGGCTGTCCTTGTGGCGCATCAGACATTCGTGGCCGACAAGGTGCCAGTCGGTCAGATCATAGATCGGCTGGTGGATGACGGTGAGCGCATCATCAAGGATCAGACGCGCAATCGCGCTTGCGGCATCCTCGCCGCGTTCCTCCAGCTCGATACGGCCTTCGATCTGTTCGCTGACCATCGCCGCAACCGTGCGGATCATCTGCATCTCGCGCTCGGTGATGTCGGGGCGGGTGCGGTAGCTGAAGCAGCACAGGCTGCCGTGCACCCGCCCGTCGCGGCGGCGCAGCGGCACGCTGAAATGGGCGCGCACGTTGATGGCATCGGTGATGGGGAGGCAGGCGGCGGCCTCGTAATGGCTGGTATCGGTAACGCACTCGGGCAGCTTGCCCTCGATCACCAGCCAGCACAGGCTGTTGTCGTTGGGGTTGTGATCGCCCGGGATCAGCGGCGCGGCCCCGCGGGCGGCGACATGGGTGAAGATCCGGTGCGTGGTGCCGATCTGGCGCGAGACGAAGGCGACATCCATGTCGAGCTGCGCGCGCAGCGCCTCGATCATGTCACCGATCTCCATGCGGGCGGCAGAAGCGGGCGCGGCGTGATCAGCGGCGGCCCCGGCCGGAATCGGCGGAAAGAGGAGGGTGGCGATGTTGGTCATGCCCGGCGCTTTGCCAGCCCGCGTAACAATCCTAGGCAAAGCGATTGCTGGGCAGAACCCCGCAGGCGCCGGCCACAAAGTCTTAAGCACAGCGGCGCGCGCGCCATCACCCCCCCGCGACCAGCCGCGCCGCCGGGCGGTCAGTGCGCGGCATGGCGTTAATGCAGGTTACCGGGCGCACAGGCCACGCGTGCCATCCTTGGCGGGCCCCATTCACCCGAAAGGACCCGCGATGCGACACGAAAATCCCGCCCGATGGCCCTACCTCGCGCTGGTCGGCGCCGGGCTGGCCGCCATTCCGATCGCCGCCGCCGCACACCGACGCCGCCGCCAGCACGAGGTCGATCCCGACAGCGCGCCGGGTTACACCGCGCGGCGGTCTTTCGGTGAATACCGGGTGGTTGGCCGCAGCGTAACCATCGCCCGCCCCCGCGCCGAACTGTTCGCCTTCTGGCGCGATTTCCAGAACCTGCCGCGCTTCATGGCCAATCTCGACCGGATCGAACCCGGCGGCGAGCCGGGCCACAAGGTCTGGCACATCCGCGCGGCCAACGGCAAAACCTATGCCGTCGACACCCGCATCGCCCGCGAGGTCGATGGCGAGCTGATCGCGTGGCGATCCACCGAGGAGTCCGAAATCGACACCGAAGGCCGCGTCACCTTTGAAGACGCGCCGGGGGGCCGCGGCACGCGGGTGAGCCTGATCATCGCCTACAAACCCAAGGGCGGAGCGGTGGGCGATGCGATTGCCACCCTCGCCCGGCGCAGCCCCGCGCTCCAGGCGCGCCATGATCTCAAGCGGTTCAAGATGCTCATGGAAACCGGCGAGATCGCCAGCAGTGCCCGCACCCGGGAAGAACAGCAACACCAGCTTGAGGAGGCCCGCTGATGCGCGCTCTGACTTGGCAAGGCGCCCGTAAGGTCAGCGTCGAGACGGTCGCGGACCCCGAAATCATCAATCCGCGCGATGCGATCATCCGCGTCACATCAACCGCGATCTGTGGCAGCGATCTGCACCTTTATGATGGTGTGATCCCATCGCTGAAGCCGGGCGACGTGCTCGGCCACGAATTCATGGGCGAGGTGGTGGAGACGGGCGCGGACAGCACCTTGCAGAAAGGCCAGCGCGTGGTGGTGCCCTTCACCATCGCTTGCGGCGGGTGCTTCCATTGTCGCATCACGCAGTTCAGCGCCTGCGAGAATTCCAATCCGGCTGAAAAGCAGGATATGTCCGAAACGCTCTATGGCCACGCGATGGCGGGGATCTTCGGCTATTCGCACATGACTGGCGGCTATGCGGGGGGGCAAGCGGAATATGTGCGCGTGCCGTTCTCGGATGTCGGCCCGATCGTGGTGCCCGACCATCTGGACGATGACACGGTGCTGTTCCTGTCAGACATCTTGCCGACCGGATGGATGGCGGCCGAGAACGCCGAGATCCAGCCGGATGACACCGTGGCCGTGTGGGGCTGCGGCCCTGTCGGCCTGTTTGCGATCCAGTCTGCCATCGCGATGGGCGCGGCGCAGGTTATCGCGATTGACCACTACCCCCACCGGCTGGAACTGGCGCGCAGGCTGGGCGCGGCCACCATCAACTTCCGCACCTCGGACGTGCGCGAGGCCTTGATGGAGATGAGCGGCGGGATCGGGGTGGATGCGGTAATCGATGCGGTCGGGATGGAGGCGCACGGCTTTGCCATCGACAACATGATCGACGTCGCCAAGCAGAAGATCGGGATCGGCGCGGACCGGGCGAGCGCCCTGAAACAGGCGATCCTTGCGGTGCGGCCCGGCGGGCGGGTGTCAATGCCCGGCGTCTATGGCGGGATGACCGACAAGTTCCCGCTTGGCGCGCTGATGGAAAAGGGGCTGCAACTGCGCACCGGGCAAACCCATGTGCAACGCTACATGAAGGACCTGCTGGCGATGATCGAGGAGGGCAAGCTCGACACCACCTTCCTCATCAGCCACCGCCTGCCGCTGGAGGACGCCGCGGAAGGCTACAAGAACTTCAAGGAGCAGCAGGATAGCTGGACCAAGGTGGTGCTGAAGCCGGGAATGGTGGCGGCGGGCGCTTAAACGCGGTCTGCGGCGGCCAGTTGCGCGACGCTCCAGGCGCAGGCCGCTGCTGCCCCCAGCCCGAGCTGGAAAGTGCTGATGCGGCCCGCAATGTGCGATGCCTCGGCAAAGCCCTGCTTGCGCCGGTCGGCACAGGACGAGCCTTCGGCCGCCATCAGCGCGGTCTGGTGGGCGGCGTATTCCATGATGATATCGATAATCTGTCTCCTTGACCGGGGGCGTGCCCCGGCCGGGTCATTGGCGTGCAACCCTCAGTCCACCATCGCCGCGACCAGCCCGCGCAGATCGCGGGCGGTCAGGAAGGCGTAGGGCTGGGGCGAGAAATCCGAATGGCGATCCTGCGTCTTTGCGCGGCGGATCGTGTCAGCACGATCGAAGATCGCGCTCGTAGTGATGAAGTTCATTGAGTCTCTGCATAAATAAAGTCATTCGCCCGCAGGCAATCCTGCGGCGGCATAATGCGGCATGAAAAGGAATATGCGGCTGCGTTGGGCGGCCATCCGATGCCGGGCACTTAGGCCCAAGTCGGAGACGCCGCCTGTTGGGTGCAGCGTCAGTCAAATTCCGTCGCAAGCGACGTGAAGCAACTTTTATTTAGCGCAATGTTTAAAAATTACAAGTTTTTTCGCGCGGTCACTTGGCGCGGCGCTGGCGAACCAGCTCTGCCAGCCTGATGCTCGTGCCCGCAACACCCTTGCGCGCATGGTCCGCGCCCACCGACAACGCCGTTGCTGCCGCCTCGGCGAACAGGCGCCCGCCGACGGAGACGACGGTCGGATGTTCGGCGGCGATCATGCGGCTGTGCTCGATCGTGCTGCGCAGCGCACCCAGCGCCTGATGGCGCGGCATGGCATCCGACAGGCCGATGTCGACCGCATCGGGATGCTGCGCCCTGATCTGGTTGGTCAGGGCCTCCTCGCTTTCGGGGAAGGCCATATCGACCTGCCATCCGGCATCGAGGAACTGGTCGGCCAGCAGCGTGGTGCCCAGCATATGCTTTTCGCCCGGAGCCGTGGCGAGCAGCACCCGGTAATGGCTGTTGCGGATCGATTGCGACGACGGGATATAACGCACCGCGTGCCCGGCAAGCTGCAACATGCTGAGCGCGATGGTCAGATCGAGCTCGCTGCAACGGTCGTCCAGCCAGGCATCGCCCAGCGCCCGCGCGGCAGGCTCGATCAGCAGGGTGAGAATGGCGTCGGCGGTCCAGCCGTCATCGGCAAAAGCCGCAATCAGCGCATTGAGCGCGATATCATCGGCATTCAGCGCCAGCTCCAGCAGCCGCGTCTGATGTTCGGCCACGGCGGGCGGCGGCGCCGCCTTTCGGGCTGCGGGCAGGGACAGCCCGTCGAATCGGCCGTCAAGCAGCAGATTCCAATCCGAAAACAGCCGCGAGGCGGCCATGTGCTCGGTCAGGACTTCGATATGATCGTGGCGCTGGTCCCGCTGGATCGAGGACCACAGGGCGGAAACCGCTGCCGGCGGGCCTTCAAGGGTCTGGAGAAAGCATCCGTCCTCGAACAACAGCATCCCGGTAACATCCAGGCTTTGATTGCGCGCTCGCGCCTTGGCCACCAAAAGATCGAGATCGCTCGCACGCGGAGCGGCGGTGGCGATGCTTTTGTAGGTCAGGCAGGCGATCCAAGGTGTCGCCACCGCTGACTGCTGCATTTCCGAAACTCGCATTATCCTGCTCCCGTGTCGGGTGAGGACAAGCGGAAGTCCAGGCACAACCGAGGCGTGCCAAGCAGTCCGGCAGACGATCCCCATCCGCCCCATTATCGTTGTCGGGGCTGCACCGCTAAATCCACTCACGGAGGACTCGGGTGACAGCTCCCAGCCGGGGCAACTTCTGCCTCAAGTGAGCACAGGTCAAGCCAGAACGCACCGGAATTGCGCTTTCGGCCCTGAGACCAAGCCCAGCAGCGGGTTGGTGGCAGGAGAACGAGGCGCGCAGGACCGCCGCGCTTGTCGCAAGGGCAGCCCTCTTTAACGCCTTACCCGATGCGGTGCTCGCCCCGGATCCACCGCATGTCGTTAAAGGGGTGCGGAGGGCCGCCGCGCTTGTCGCAACGGCAGTCCTCCTTAACGCCTTACCCGATCCGGTGCTCGCCCCGGATCCACCGCATGTCGTTAAAGGGGTGCGGAGGACCGCCGCGCTCGTCGCAACGGCAGTCCTCCTTAACGCCTTACCCGATGCGGTGCTCGCCCCGGATCCACCGCACCGTCCCGCTCGAAGCGCGCATCACGACGCTTTCCGTGGTGAGTATCGTCTCGCCAGTAGGCTTGCGGCGACGCTTCACGCCGCGCAGCAGCGAGCCGTCGGTCACGCCGGTCGCGGCGAAGATGCAGTCGCCCTTGGCAAGGTCTTCCAGCTTGTAAATGCGGTTCAGGTCCTCGATGCCCCACTTGCGGGCGCGGGCCTTTTCGTCGTCGTTGCGGAACACCAGCCGGCCATTGAACTGACCGCCGACACAGCGCAGCGCGGCTGCTGCCAGCACGCCCTCGGGCGCGCCGCCCTGGCCCATGTACATATCGACCGTGGTTTCCTCGTCGGTCACCGCGATCACGCCGGCCACGTCCCCGTCACCGATCAACACCACGCCGCAGCCCAGCGCGCGCAGTTCTGCGATCAACTCGGCATGGCGCGGGCGATCAAGCACGCAGACATTGATTTCCGAAGGCTTGACGCCCTTGGCACTGGCGACGGCGCAGACATTCTCGGTCGCGCTCTTGGCCAGATCGATGATGCCTTCGGGGTAGCCCGGGCCCACCGCCAGCTTGTCCATATAAACGTCGGGCGCATTGAGCAGGCAGCCTTCTTCCGCCGCCGCCAGCACGGCCAGCGCATTCGGACCGGCCTTGGCGGTGATGGTGGTGCCCTCCAGCGGATCGAGCGCGATGTCGATCTTCGGCCCTTTGCCCATGCCGACCTTCTCACCGATGAACAGCATCGGCGCCTCGTCACGCTCGCCTTCGCCGATCACCACGGTGCCATCCATGTAGAGGTTATCGAAGGCGCGGCGCATGGCTTCCACGGCTGCGGCATCGGCCGCCTTCTCGTCGCCCCGGCCGATCAGCTGCGCGGCAGCAACCGCCGCCGCTTCGGTGACGCGCACCATCTCCAGCACCAGCACGCGCTGGATGGCGTTATCGGTCGCTGCTTGTGCGGTGATGGCAAGGTCGGTATCGGACGAGGAGTTCATGTGTAATTCAGCCCTTCTTCGCTTGGGTGGCGCCCCAATCAGGTATCACCCCGGCGCTTAAGCGGATGGAGACGGGTTTGTCGAGCAATGCCATGCCTGCCCTGCCCTGTTTTCGCGTCGTTCTGGCGGCGATTTCCCTCGCGCTGACGGCCCCTGTGGCCGCGCAGGATGACAGCGCGACGACTCAGCCCGCGCAAGAACCCGCTCCCGCTCCCGCAGCCGGCGTGCCGCCGCGCATCAATCTGATGGTCACCGTGCCCCGCAACGAGCCCAGTCAGGCAGACCTGCGCGAATGCCGCGCGGACGAAGAAGCGGCCGCAATCAATGGCGAGATCGTGGTGTGCCGGGTGGTCGGCAATGACGGCACCGGCCTCACCGGCAGCCGCGCCGATAGCCAGAAGCGTTACGCGCAAGAAACCATGAACAAGGGCAAGCCCTCCGCCCCCGACATGTTCGGCATCCCCGACAACGGCAAGGGCATCGGCTTCGGCAAGCCCCCGCCGGTCGCGATCACGGTCGATTTTGCTGCCCTGCCCAAGGCCCCCTCCGGGTCGGACGCGGACCGGATCGCGCGCGGCTTGCCGGCGCTGGAGCGGGAAGCGGAACTGTCCGAGGAAGAGGAAAAGGCACGGCGCGAGGCGGCGGGGATCAAGACCGCGCTGCCGCCGCGCCCGAAGAAGAAGAAGGGCGGCTGAAGGAGCGCTGGCCGTGTCCCTTCCCTTCATCACCGCGCTCGTGCTGGCGGCGCTCGCGCAAATGGAACCGCAGGTGCCAATCGGGCCGCTGGTCCCGCCCGAGCAGACCCTCCGCCTGCCGCAGTTTCCGCGCGATGCCACCCGCCAGCCGCAGCGCCCCTCCCCCGCCAAGCCGCCTGAACAGGTGCGCGTGCCGATCGACCTCGGCCCCGATGCGCCGACTGCCGCGCCGCCACAGCAGATCGACATCCTCGCCCCGCCCGAAACCTCGGAAGCCGCCGATGCGGTGGAACTGAAGGAATGTGCCGACCAGCGCGAGCGCGGCGTCGTGCAGGGCGAGATCGTGGTCTGCCGCGAACTTCCGGCGGACACCTCGCAAATGTATAGCGGCAGCCGCGAGGCGTGGTTGAAGGACTATGCCGCGCGCACGCAGAACGCAGGGACCATCCCGCCGCCCGATGTCGCCGGGCCGGGCATCTTCCGCGGCCCGCCAACCATCAGCGGCCTGTGCTTCATCGGCCCTTGCCCCAAGGACGCGGCGCTGATCGTCGATGTCAAAGCCATCCCGCCCCCGCCTGAAGGTTCGGACGCCGAGCGGGTGGCCAAGGGCCTCAAGCCGGTCGAAGGTGACGATGCGCCGCTTGATGAGGACGCCCGCCGCCGGGTGGAGGCAGAGCTGGGCCTGCCCGATGCACCAAAGCCTGAGCCCGAGACGGGCCCCAAACCTTAACGCGGCAGGATCGGCAGCACCAACGGCTCGCCCGAAAGGCTCTCCGAACCTTCGAGCAATTCAAGCGCCTTGGCCACGCAGCGTTCCGGGCCTTCGTGGGTGACCATCGCCACCATCACCTCGTCCCCGCTGTGTGACCGGCCCTGCTGGATCAGGCTCTCGATCGAAACATCCCCGTCACGCAGCGCGGCAGTAAGTTCGGCGAGCACGCCGGGGCGGTCCTTGACCATGAAGCGGATATAGCTGCGCGCAGGCCTGTGGCCGGGCTCGGCCGGCGGCATGGCGGCAAGCTGGCTGCTGGGGATCGAGAAGGGCGCGCCCACCTCGTCGCGCGCAATGTCGATCAGGTCGGCGGCAACCGCGCTGGCGGTGGGGCCATCGCCCGCGCCGGGGCCCTGAAACAGCAGCCGGCCGGAGAAATTGCCCTCGGCCACCACGGCGTTGGTCGGGCCGTCGACCGCGCTGAGGGGGTGGCCCTTGGCGACAAGGCAGGGGCGCACGCGCTGAAGCAGGCGCGGGCCTTCCGCTGTATCTTCCACGTCAGCCTCGCCGATCAGCCGGATGACAAAGCCCAGCGCATCGGCCTGCGCGATATCAGCGGCGCGCACCTGGGTGATCCCGGTCACGCGCACCCCGGCAAAGTCCACCTGCGTGCCAAACCCGATGGCGGCGAGGATCGCCAGCTTGTGCGCAGCGTCCACGCCCTCGATATCGAAGGCCGGGTCGGCTTCCGCAAAGCCAAGCCGCTGCGCCTCGGCCAGCACGGCGGCAAAATCGGCGCCGGTCGCCTCCATCTCGGACAGGATGTAATTGCAGGTGCCGTTGAGAATGCCGTAAACCTTGGTCAGCGCATTGGCCGAAGTGCCCTCACGCAGCCCCTTGATCACCGGAATGCCGCCGCCAACGGCTGCTTCGAACTTGAGCGCGGCATTGTTGGCCTCGGCAAGCTTGGCCAACTCCAGCCCGTGATGCGCGATCATCGCCTTGTTGGCGGTGACGAGCCCCTTGCCCGCCCCCAGCGCCGCGCGCGAACAGGCGAGCGCCGGGCCGTCCGATCCGCCGACCAGCTCCACCACCACATCCACATCATCGCGCCGGGCGAGCGCGGTCATGTCGTCTTCCCAAGCGAACCGGCCAATATCAACCCCGCGATCCTTGCCGCGGTCACGGGCGCTGACGGCGACCACAGTGATCGGGCGGCCCGCACGCGCGGCAATCAGGCTCGCATTGGTGTCGAGCAAGCGGATAACGCCCGCGCCCACGGTGCCGAGCCCGGCAATGGCGATACGCAGCGGTTTCGAGGCGGTGGTGGTCAAGCGGCGGCCCTCCGTTGGTGACGCAAGGCGGCGCTTAACCGTGCTTGGCGCAGGGTCAAGCGGGGATACGCCCCATCACCCCGCCGTGATTCGCCGCGCGCACGGGCCAAGCGCCTCGCGCACGAAGGCATAGTCCCCCGCTGCCAGCCGCCGTTCTTCCGGTGCGCGGGCGAGGTTAGCATTGCTCGGCAGCTGCGCGGGCAAGGCGCAGGCGAGGCGATACCAGCGCAGGGTTTCAGGCTCGGGCGGGCGCGCGGCCGAATCGATGATCTCGCCCCACGAAACGCCCCATTGCGCGCGCTGGCCGGGGCGGCGCAGGACGGTAATCGACACCGGTGAGCGGTTCTCGGTCGCGAGGAAAATCTGCGTCTCCGATTCGCCCGTCAAAGTGCCCGGCACGGCCAGAGCGTCGCTCACCCCGGTGATGCGCGGCGGAACTTCGGCGGCGTAAAGCTCGGTCAGGATCGGCTTGACCCGCGCCTCCAGCGCCGGCGTGTAATCAAGCTGAGCGCCGGGGGCGATCAGCTGCAATTCGCCCGCCCGGCCCGGCACTCCCTTTGCAAACAGCAGGAATTCGCGCTTCTTGAGCTTGGGCACCTTGCCTTTGGCATCCAGCGGCACATCAACCAGATAGGTCACGCCCGCGCCCACTCCGGCGCGTCCGGCGATCAGCGCAACCGTGTCCGCCTGAACATAAATCCGCGCGAATCCCGCCGCGAGACCGGGCACGCGTTCGGGCTTCAGGGCAGTCGCTTTGCGAATCTGTACCCGCACCACCAGTTCCGCAGCGTCCGAAAGGGTCGCAAGATCAGCATAGGTAGGGCCGGAAACGGCCTGTGCGGGCTGGGCGGACCCTGCCGTTGACAACGTTTGCGCAAAGCCCGCAGAATCCCCTGCCAAAGCCCCGGCGAACACCGCGCCGCCCATCACCAGAGTCTTGAAAAACGACATTAATCTTCCCTTTACCTTTGCCCGTCGGGCGCCCGCGCGCAGGGGCCATGCCACGCCGCTTTAGCAGAGCCTTTTGCACATGACTCGCAGTGAATTGGCCCTGAACCGCAAAAGGGTTTGATCGACTAGGGGTTGCCCGTTAAAGCCCGGTGGACCGTGTGTGTGGGATTGGGGACACAAGCCGCGCATATGGTCAGGTTGCGTTCGGGACATAAAATGTTCCGTCCGTGCCAGCCGGGGAAAGAATCGGGCGGAGCGTCAAGCGAACGCCCGTGTTTTTTGTTCCGGCGTGGGAGGACCGAAATTACCGGGATCCGCTCGCCGACCCTTGTGGTCGGGGTGTGGGGAGTGTGCCGATCTTCGGATTGGCGAGTATTTGGAGAGAAAGCGCTGGATGTCCTACGCTAGCCAACAACAAGGATTGACCGGGCCCAAGCTTGTGTCGCTGATCATCGCTTTGTCGATTGTCGGCCTCGTAGGTACGGGTATGGTCCTGTTCCTTGCCGTCGACGCCGTTAAGGAGATGGTGGAACGTGTGACCACCGTCAACGTCGAGGAAGAGCCGCCGCCGCCCGAGGAGGAGCCGCCGCCACCGGAAGAAATGCCGGAGCCGACGTCGCCGCCGCCGCCGGTCGCGCCGCCGCCGCCGTTCAACATCGCGCCAAATCCTCCGCAGATGGAAACGCGCCAGGACCCGCCGCCGCCGGCGCCGGTCTATCGTGAGCCGAGCACCGCGCCCTCTGCACCTCCGGGACCGCCGACCCCTCCGCGGGTGTCCAAGGCCCGTGGCGTGCAGCCGAAGAACCAGCGCAGCTGGTCGGCGCGCATTCAGGAAAACTATCCGCGTCGTGCCGCACAGGAAGAAATCGAAGGGACTGTGGGCGTTCGCGTCACCGTGACCGCCGATGGCCGTGCGACCTCGTGTTCGGTGACTTCCTCAAGCGGGTCGGGCATTCTCGACGAAGCCGCTTGCAAGGATCTCGAACGCTATGGCCGGTTCGAGCCTGCCTGGGATGCCGATGGCAACCCGATCAGCGCCTCGTGGGCCACGCGCATTACCTACAAGCTCAATTGATCAAACGGACCGGCGACGGGATCGCCGGTCCTTGTGAACCCATATCTGCATAAGGATTTTCGCAATGAACCTTTACCTCCTCGCCGCGGGCGCAGCTCCCGAAAGCAAGTTCGGCTTCGTCGAAGCCATGAAGGAAGGCGGCCCGGTTGCCTGGTCGATCCTCGCCATCATGATCATCATGTCGGTCGGCTCGTTCTACATCATGTTCACCAAGCTGTTCGAACAGAACAAGGTGATGAAGCAGTACGGCGCTGTGCAGGGCCAGTTCTGGCGCGCTGCAAGCCTCAAGGAAGGCGCGACCAAGCTGGACAAGGACGGTCCGTGGCGCCAGCTGGCCGACGACGCTGTCAAGGCCCAGGAAGACCACGGCAAGATGACCGACAGCCTCGAATCGCATGACTACATGCACGGTTCGCTGCAGCGTTCGGAAGATTCGATCAACGCCGTGCTCGCGGGCGGCCTGCCGTTCCTCGCCACCGTTGGTGCGACCGCGCCGTTCGTCGGTCTGCTCGGCACCGTGATCGGGATCTACCGCGCGCTGATCAACATCGGCATCGCCGGTAACGCCTCGATCGACAAGGTCGCCGGCCCCGTCGGTGAAGCGCTGATCATGACCGCCATCGGTCTGCTCGTCGCTGTGCCTGCCGTGTTCGCGTTCAACTGGCTGCAGTCGCGCAACCGCAAGATCGGTGCGATGCTCAACAGCTTCTCGACCGACCTGCTGGCCTACATGAACTCGAACGGTGCCGTGAAGCCGGCGGTTGTGGCGACTGCCGCTGCCAAGCCTGCTGCAAAGCCGGCGGCCGCTCCGGCCACCAAGGCCTGATCGTCATTGCCGCATGAGCGGGAGCGGCGTCATCGTCGCTCCCGCCGCTGCCCGGCCATCCCGCCTTCGGGCAACAGGGCCGGACCGGCAAACCAAGTCAAAGTTTTGACAGGCTAGGAATTCACAATGGCGATTTCTACGGGAGGTGGGGTCGATACCCCAATGTCCGACATCAACACCACGCCGTTGGTGGACGTGATGCTGGTGCTCCTGATCATCTTCCTCATCGCGGTTCCGGTCGCGATCCAGACGATCGAGAAGCTGGAAATTCCGGTGTTCGAATCGATTGAATCGAAGGACAAGGTGGAAAACCTGCTCCTCACCGTCAGCACCACTGACGATGCGGGCCGCAGCGCCGGCGATCCGGGCTTCACCGGTGCCTCGCGCAACGGCGAATGCCGGATCTACTTCCAGAACATCACCCCGGTTTCCTCCGACGAGCTGCAGAAGATGGCCTTTGACCGTCTCGATGCAATCGTGAAGCGCGCCGGCGGTGCAGAAGAGCTGATGAAGGATCCGGAGCAGGTGCCCCAGGTCCACATCCGCGGCGACGTGAACGCCCCGTGGAAGTGCGTGGCAGGTGCGATCTTCAACATCCAGATGGCCGGCTATCCGATCGTCGGGTTCATCTCGAACCCGGTCGACCCGAACGGCTGATCTGCCAGCGAACTTAAGGAGTAACTGACATGGGTATGTCTGGAGGCAAGCTTGACGGCGAGCCGATGATGGAGATGAACATGACCCCGCTGATCGACGTTCTGCTCGTTCTGCTGATCATGTTCATCATCACCATCCCGGTCGCGACGCACTCGGTCGATATCGATCTGCCGCAACCGCAGCCGAATGATACGCCGCCGCCGATTGATCCGGTCAAGAACAAGCTGGTGCTGACCGCGCAGGAAGAAATCCTGTGGAACGGTACGGCGATCAGCGAGGGCCAGCTCACCGCGACCCTCGCCGACACCACGAAGATGACCCCCGAGCCCGAACTCCAGTTCGAGCCGGAACCGCTGGCGAGCTACGACCTGTCGGCCAAGGTGTTGCAGAACATCAAGACCTCGGGCGTGACCAAGTTCGGCTTCGTCGGTAACGACAAGTACCGCCAGTTCGGCAAGTAATCCGCCGCACCTGAGGGTGCCGCGAACACCGACAAAAAGGGGCGCTGCGAGTGATCGCGGCGCCCTTTTTGTTTGGCACTGTAAAGCGGCGGCCCCGATCGGTGGCACTCCCAATACCGGTACGCGTTAGGCAACCTCTTCTGTTTGCGATATTCTTGGCGACGTCAGCGCGGCCGCCAATCCGGACCAGTCGGTTCGGGCCGCCCTGCCAAGGAGAGCGAAGATGCCGTACACCATCACCCGCCCCAACCTCTACGCCCGCCGCACCCGGCCCATGAACGAGATGAACGTCACCCCCTTCATCGACGTGTTGCTGGTGCTGCTGATCATGCTGATCCTGGCGATCCCGATGCCCGCCAACGTCACCCCCGTCGATCTGCCGAGCATCAGCACGCCCAAGCACCCCATACTGGCCAGCAACACCGTGGCGATTGGCGCGGACGACGCGCTTGCGTGGAACGGCGCGTCGGTGACCGCCGAGGAACTGCGCGCACAGGTCCGCGCTGCCAGTGCGCTGGACACCCCGCCGCTGCTGCGTTTCGAGCCCGAGCCCCTCGCCAGCTACGACAAGGCCGCCCGCACCATCGCCCTGATCCGCGAGGAAGGCGCGCAAAGCTTTGCCTTCATCGGCAATGAGCGCCACCGGAACCTCGACTGACCCGACCGCCGCTGGAGCGGGGATTCAGTCCCCCTCCAGCGGCACATCGGGTCGCATCGCCGCCGCGATCAGCCCTTCGGCCTCAAGCAGCAACGCGTCGTCCACCGCGCCCTGTGGCACTGCCTCCCGGCCGATCATGGTCATCACCGGCACGGCGAGCGGGGAGACCCGGTCGAGGCGCACATGCACCAGCTCGCGCTTTGAGCGTTCTAGCAAGTCAGCGAGCCGCCCCACATCGGTCATCCGCGCCCGCGCATCGGCCCAGGCGGCCTCGATCAGCACGTGATCGGGCTCGTATTTCCTGAGCACGTCATAGATCAGGTCGGTCGAGAAGGTGACCTGCTTGCCGGTCTTCTTCTGCCCCGGATGCTGGCGTTCGACCAGACCGCTAATCACCGCCACTTCGCGGAAAGCGCGGCGCAGCAGGTGGCTTTCCGTCACCCATTCGACAAATTCTTCAGTCAGAATATCGGGTGACAGCAGCGGCGCCGGGTCATCAACCGGCTTCAGTCCCCACACCGCGAGGCAATAATCATTCGCCACGAATCCGCCGGGCAGCAGGCCGCGGTCTTCCATCCGGCGCGTGATCAGCATCCCGAGGCTCTGGTTCGCGTTCCAACCCTCGAAGGTGTAATAGGCGGTGTAGTGCTTGCCGCCGTGGGGGAAGCTTTCGACCAGCAATTCGCCCGGCGCGGGCAGGCGCGAGCGGTAGTCCTGCATTTCCAGCCATTCGCGCACATCATCGGGGAAGCGCCCCCAACCCGCACGGTCGGCCAGCAGCCCCTGCACCCGCTGCGAAAGATGCGTGGTCAGCGGCAGGCGCAGCCCGCCATAGGAGGGGATGGTGGCGCTTTTCCTGGCCGCGCGCACCACCACATCCATGTCCTTCACGCCCTCGACCTCAAGGCTCATGCCGGCAAAGAAGAAGGTGTCGCCGGGGGAAAGCTGGGCGGCGAACCGCTCCTCGACCTTGCCGAGGCTGCGGCCGTTCTTGAAGCGCACGGTCAGCATTTCGGAATCGACGATGATCCCGGCATTCATCCGGTGGCGCTGCGCCTGCGAGGGATGGGCGAGCCGCCACACCCCGTCCCGCCCGCGCACGATGCGCTGGAACCGGTCATAGGCCTTCAAGGCATAGCCGCCGTTGGACACGAAGCTCAAAACGCGTGCGAAGGTCGGTTGATCGACCCAACTATAGGCGAGGCTGCCGCGCACCTCGGCCAGCAGCGCATCCTCGTGGAAATCCCCCGCGCAGGCGCAGGCCATCACGTGCTGGGCGAGCACATCAAGGCTGCCGGGGCGGAAAGCCTCGCCATCGCGCTGGCCTTCGTCGACCGCCTGCTTGGCGGCGGTGGCTTCGAGAAATTCGAACCGGTTGCCCGGCACCAGCACCGCGCGGCTGGGCGTGTCGAGCCGGTGCCCCGCCCGCCCGATCCGCTGGAGCAAGCGCGAGGAGCCCTTGGGCGCTCCCATCTGCACCACCAGATCGATGTCCCCCCAGTCGATCCCGAGATCGAGGCTGGCGGTGCACACCAGCGCGCGCAATTCGCCGCGCGCCATCGCCTCTTCAACCTTGCGGCGCGCTTCGGTGGAGAGGCTGCCGTGGTGGATGCCGATGGGCAGGTGATCCTCGTTCGCCTCCCACAGACACTGGAAGATGAACTCGGCCAGAAAGCGCGTGTTGGTGAAGACCAGCGTGGTGCGATTGGCCTTGATCGCCTCCATCAACTGCGGGACGGCCCAACGCCCCGCGTGCCCGCCCCACGGCACGCGTTCTTCCTGCGGGAGCAGGATTTCCACCTCGGGCTCAGCCCCCGCTTCCCCGATCACCAGCGCGGCCGCGGTAATCTCGCCGTCTGCACCCGATTGGGGGCTGAGCCATTCCTGAAAGTCGCGCGGGTTGGCGAGCGTGGCCGACAGCGCGACCCGCTGCGCTTGCGGTGCCAGCGCATGGAGCCGCGCGAGGCTGAGCGCCAGCAGATCGCCGCGCTTGTCGGTGGCAAAGGCGTGAACCTCGTCGATCACGATGCGCTTCAGCCCCGCGAACAGATCGGCGCTTTCGGGGTAGGACAGCAGCAGCGAAAGGCTTTCGGGCGTGGTCAGCAGGATATGCGGGGGCCGTTCACGCTGGCGCTTTTTGCGGTCAGACGGCGTATCGCCGCTGCGGGTTTCCACGCGGATCGGCAGGCCGATGTCTTCGATGGGGGTGAGCAGGTTGCGCTTCACGTCCTGCGCCAGCGCCTTCAGGGGCGAGACGTAAAGCGTGTGCAGGCCATCAGGCGGCAGGGTATCGCCAGCAAAGTCGCACAGCGTGGGCAGGAACCCCGCGAGCGTCTTGCCCGCCCCCGTATCGGCCACCAGCAGCGCGTGTTCGCCGGCGCGGGCCTTTTCCAGCATGGCGAACTGATGCTGCCGCACCCGCCAGCCGCGGCCCGCGAACCACGCGGCAATGGCGGGAGGGAGGATCGGTTCGGGCGCGGTCACCTGAGCCATGTGGCGTTCCGCCCCGCAGGGCGCAAGGCTGCGCGTCTCAGGTAACGGGGTCTTCCTCGGCCTCAAGCGGCTCTTCGGTCACCTCCGGCACCAGTGCCTCCAGCTCCTGCACCGATTTGCCGATCAAGCCCGCCGCGCGCCTGCGTTCGGCGGCGCTCAATTCCGAAAAATCGCGGCTGCCGCCCAGCTCTGTCTCGATCGCGGTGAATTCCTCGGTCATTTCCGGGATCAGCTTGATCACCGCCGGACCCATCGCCTCCACCACCCCCATGAGCTGCGGATCATACTGCACAAGGAAGCTTTGCGCGGCGAACTTGCCCCCGGTGGGCGTGGCGAAGAAGCCGAGCAGCTCGCGCATTTCCGCCTCGCTGAAGCGGCGGGTGAGCGCGCGGGCCATGCCTTCGCGATAAGCTGGCTCAACCGCTTCCATCAGCTTGCCCATCATGGCGCTGATCGCCTTGGCGGTGCGTTCGTTGCGGGCGGCGAACTTGGGATCGAAGATATCGAGCGCCTCCTGCGCATCGGCATCCGACAGGCTGTCCAGATCGCTCTTGTCGACCCCGCTGATCGCCGCAAGGCGCACCCGCGGGTCGTTGTCGAGGTTGCCCATGATCATGGTCATCATCGGATCAATCGTCTCACGCATCGCGGTCCGGAAACTGCCTTCGGGCATGATCTGGCGCGCCATATCGGTCGCCAGCGGGAGCAATGCCTCCTGTTCGGGTGTCAGGGGCTCGGCCTTGAACAGCGTGCCGAACATGCCGAAGGCCTCGGTCATTTCCTTCTGGATGGTCTGGAGCTCTTCCTCTTCCTCGGTGAGGAAGATCACCTCCTCTTCCGCCCCCTTCCCTTCGGCGTCCTGCGCGGCGAGCGGCGGGGCGAAGGTCAGCGTACACAGGGCGGTGGCAGAGGCAAGGAACTGTTTGCGAATCATGGCGATACTCCCCGTAGGCGCATCTTGTGCCTTAGCGGCAGCGCCTCCGCCAGCCCCGCCAAGGCGCGGCATCAGAACACCCGCAGCAGTTCCACCGGCACCTTGCCCGGCTGCGTCAGCATCGCGCCGGTCATGGCATAGTCCAGCTTGCAGCGTTGCGGATGCTCCGGGTCTTGCAGCGCGGCCTTGACCGTATCGGCGCTGAGGCCGCTGGTCTTGATCGTCTGGTCGATCAGCCAGCCGGGCACGGTGAAGCTCCCGCCTTCCGCACGCCCGCCGCCGCTCAGGAACTTGGCTTCGAGCAACTGTTTCAGCAAAGCCTGTTCGCGCTTCTGGGCTTCTGGCGGTAGCGTCAGGGGCGTGTTCACGAAATCGCCGCGCATGATCGCGCGGCACTGATCAGGCGCTTCCAGCACGCTGCCGAGCCAGATCCGCCGCAGCTCGGCCCGGGCCACAAGCCCGTCAAAATCGGCGACCGCGCCGGATTGCAGCGCCATGCTGCGAACCACGGGAAGCACCATGGCGGACGAGGAGCCGACGGTGCCAACCACTTTGCGCAGATCGGCGGCAAACACCGCATCGGCCGCCTTCACATCGGCCATGCGCGTCTGGTTGCCGAAGACGTGCATCGCGGCGACGTCATATTCCGCTTTCTTGAGGAACTCGGCTACCTCGGCGCTAGCGGCCGGGTCCATCTTGCCCTTGGCCCCGTCATCCTGCCCCATCAGCGCGCCCACCCCGCGCATCAGCGCGAAAAACAGCAGCACGAACAACAGCGTGCCGCCGAAGCCGCTGCGGACGTTGGAAAAGCCCTCGGCGCTCCCCGCCCCCTGCCCTTCCCATGATGCCACGCGTTCAGGCGCCAGATGGGCCTCAAGCTCGGGATAGCGTTCGCGGATGCCGAGCAGCAGCTTGTGCACATCCAGCCGCTTGACCCGCAGCCGGTCCAGCACGCCCGCCCGCCCCGGCCGGACAAGCTCTGCCCACGCCTTGTACAGCGGGTGGCCGGGGGTCTGCACCTTCTCGTGGAAGCGCATCCCCTTGAGCCGGTCATTGAGGAACCGCAGCGCCGGGCGTTCATCAAGCGTGCCGGATTCGCCGATCCAGTGGAACGCGGCATCGGCCGGCTCCACGAAGGGCGCAGAACGCGGCCAGGTGCGCGCAAACAGCTCGGCCAGCGCACCATCGAGCGCGTCATGCTCCTCGATATCGGCGTCTTCGGCGCGATGGAGCAGCACGCCCAGCGCGGCGAGGCCTTCGTCCAGTTCCGTGTGGGTGACAGCATTATCGCTCGGCTCGCCGCCGGGGTAGAGCACATCGAGCAACCGGTTCCACGCAGCCTGCGCGCGGGCCTGCGCTTCGGACAGCGGGGCGGCCATATCGGCGGGGGCGGTTTCCGGCGCGGCGGGGGCGGCGGCAGCGGCCCAGCTTTCCCCTGCCGCATCATCATCCCACGCGCCGTATGCCGCGTCATCATCGTCCAGCGTGCCGAGGCCGTAGAGTTCGCCCTCATCCGCTGCATCCGCTGCGCCGCCTGCATCGCTCTGCTGATCGGCCAGCCACAAGGCGTGGTCGCGCGCGCGGCGCAAGTCGGCATATCCGGCGATATCCTCGTCCGGATTGATGCTGCGCAGGGTATCGGCATAGGCCTTGCGGATCGCGGATTTGTCCTGCGTCGGGTCTATCCCCAACCGGCTCCACGGAAAGGCGCGCGTCGTCATAGCGGAGATTGCGCGTCGATCTCGTCGAGCAGGCGGGTCAGCCCATCGCGCGCATCGGCGATGATGCGCGGGTCCTGCTTGTCGAGCGCACCCTGAAACTCGGTCAGTCCCTGCCCGATGATGTCGCGCACCTGCCCGGTAAAGCCTTCATAGGCGCGTTCGGCCCGCGCCAGCAGGGCAACGTTCTCGGCCTCGTCGCGCGGGTGGACTTTCAGCTTTTCCAACCGCTTGCGGCTGTCGGCAATGTCGGTCTTGGACCGGCGATCTTCCTCATCGACGATCACCAGATTGCGGGTCAGCCCGGTCTGCGGCACCTCGACATCCACATCGAGCAGTCCCGAGGTGTCATAGGTGAAGCGCACCTCCACCACCACTTCACCCGCCGGACGCGGCGGCACGGGGACGGTGAGCTCGCCCAGCTTGACGTTCTTCTTCACGTCCCGCGCTTCGCCCTGATAGATCGCCAGCGTCACCTGCTTCTGGTTATCGCCCAGCGTGTAAAAGCGGTCCATGCGGCTGACCGGCACAGGCGTGTTGCGTTCGATGATGGGCGAGAAGATATCATCATGGAACCGCCCGTGCGCATCGCGCGTGGCGGTGGCCACGCCCAGCGTGAAGGGCGCGACATCGGTGATGCGGATCTCCTCCAGCCCGTCCCCGCCCGACAACAGCCCGGCCTGGATCGCCGCCCCCAGCGCCACGGCATGATCGGGGTGGACGGTGGAATTGGGGAAGCGCCCGAACATCCGGGTCAGCGCCTTGCGCACCGTCGGCATCCGCGTGGCGCCGCCGACCAGCACGATATCGGACAGCGATTTCACATCGATGTGGCTGTCCCGCAAAGCGCGGATCACCGGATCGCGCAGGCGCTTGAGCAGGCCGCTCGCCGCCTCCTCGAACGCCTCGGCGGTGACGCGCGCGGTCAGCGGCGTGTCCTCGACCACCACCGAGAAGTCGGCCTCTTCCGAGGTGGTGAGCGCGCGGCGCGTGCGTTCGGCGGCCAGCGTCAGCAGCGCGCGGCGGCGGTCAGCAGGCAGTCGGGCGAGCGCGTCTGCCGGAAGCAATGGCTCGGCCAGCCTGACCATCACCTCGTCAAAATCATCGCCCCCCAGGCGGTTGTCCCCGGCAGAGGCGCGCACTTCGACGATGCCATCGAACATCTCGACAATCGAGACATCGAAGGTCCCCCCGCCAAGGTCGAACACGAGGAACGGCTCACGGTCACCCTTGTCTGCCAGCCCGAAGGCGAGCGCCGCGGCGGTGGGTTCGTTGATAAGGCGCTTGACCTCAAGCCCCGCGATCTCGCCCGCGCGGCGGGTGGCGCGGCGCTGGCGTTCGTTGAAATAGGCAGGGACGGTGATGACCGCGGCCGTCGGGCGCTCGCCGGTGGCCGCCTCGACATCATCGGCAAGGCTGCGCAGCACCATCGCCGACAAGTCTTCAGGCGTCAGGGTGGTGCCCGCCAGCGTTGCGGTGGAGGCCGTGCCCATCATCCGCTTGAAGCTAGTGACGGTGTCAGCAGGATGGGTCGCCATGCGGTCAAGCGCGGCTTGCCCCACATAGGCCTGCCCGCCCTTGGCGAGGCTAACCGCGGAAGGGGTAAGCTCACGGCCCAAGGCATTGGGCACAAGCTGCGGCGCACCATCCTGCCACAGCGCGACCGCGCTGTTGGTGGTGCCAAGGTCAATCCCGACAAGCATCCCGCACGTCATAGCGCGGGGCGCGTGTCAGGCAATTGCAATTGGGAGGAGAACGGGCAGCTTAGTGCCCGACGCTCTCCCCGCGCTCCAGCCCCGAGGCCGCAAGCTGCGCGTCGATCTGTGCGAGCAGGCGCTCCAGCCCCGCCTCGCTGTCGCTCTCTGCCCGGGCAACCAGCACGTCCTGCGTGTTGGAGGCGCGCAGCAGCCACCAGCCGTCGGCGGTGTTGACCCGCACGCCATCGGTCGCATTGACGCTTTCCACCTCGGGCCCGGGGGCAGTGGCGAGCCGCTGGGCGATCTCGTCCATCGCGGCAAATTTGCGAGTCTCGTCAACCTGGAAGCGCATTTCAGGAGTGTTGAGCATTGCAGGAATGGCGCCGCGCAGTTCAGTCACCGATTTGCCGAGCCGCGCCGCCGCCGCCAGTAGCCGGACACCGGCGTAAAGCGCGTCATCAAAGCCGTAGTAATCATCGGCAAAGAACACGTGGCCGCTCATCTCGCCCGCCAGCGGCGCACCAGTTTCCTTCATTTTGGATTTGATTAGCGAGTGGCCGGTCTTCCACATCAGCGGCTGGCCGCCCAGTTCTGCCACCCGGTCAAACAGCGCGCGGCTGGCCTTCACATCGGCGATTACCGTCGCGCCGGGGCGGGTTTTCAGCACATCTTCGGCGTAGATCATCAGAAGCTGATCGCCCCAGATCACCCGGCCCTCGCCATCGATCGCGCCGATGCGGTCGCCGTCCCCGTCAAAAGCCACTCCAAAATCGAGGTTCTTTGCCGCGACGAGCGCGCGAAGATCGGTCAGGTTGGCTTCTACAGTCGGATCAGGGTGGTGATTGGGAAAATGGCCGTCAACTTCGGTAAAGAGCAAATGGTGTTCCCCAGGCAGCCGGGCGGCGAGCGCTTCGAGCGCCGGGCCGGCAGAACCGTTGCCGGCATCCCAACCGACGCGCAAGGTTTCGAGCTTGCCGGGCTCGATACCGGCCAGTCCCTCGAGCAGGCGCTCGATATACTCGCCCATGATGTCGCGCGTGCGCACCGCACCGGTGCCGCTGGCGAACGCCCCGTCTGCTGCCAGTTTCCCGAGCTTCTGGATATCGGCGCCGAAGAACGGGCGCCCCAGAAATACCATTTTGAAGCCATTGTAATTGGGGGGATTGTGGCTGCCAGTTATCTGAATGCCGCCATCCACCTGTTCATCTGAGGCTTCTGCGTAATACAGCATCGGCGTCGCGCTGAGGCCGATGCGCACCACATCACAGCCGCTCGCCGTCACGCCTTCGATCAGCGCGTGTTCGAGCATGGGCGAGCTGACCCGGCCATCATAACCCACAGCCACCGTCTTTCCGCCCGCTTCGCGCAGCAGCGTGCCGAAAGCGCGCCCGATCGCGCGCGCATCATCCGGGCCGAGCGTCTCGCCGATGATCCCGCGAATGTCGTATTCGCGCAGCACGGTGGGATTGAAGTGGTGTTGCATGATCGCGAGAGTCTCCTTGCCGCGGGCGCGGCGGTTATCGGGGGCGTGGCTGCAAAAAGCACCGTACGGAAAACAGACGCATTTTTGCGATCCCGTTCCGATTCCCCCGGCATATGCGACGGAGCCGAATGACCCTTACCCGGCGTGCGTGTCAATGCCGCAAGACAGGTTAATGCGCGTGGCGGCTATGCACCGTCGTGGCCCAGAGGCAGTTCATCGAGCAGCAGGTCGCGCGCGGCATTGGCCTCCTGCATCGCCGCATTGGTGCCACCCTTGTCGGGGTGCACCAGCGTGGTCAGGCGGCGATGCGCAGCGATGATCTCGTCGCGTCCGGCTCCGGCCTGAACGTCCAGCAAAGCGCGCGCGCGAAGCACCGCCTGGCTGTGGGTGGGCACCGACCGCAGGAAATCCCACGGCCACTTGCCGAACGCCCAGCGGCAGAACAGGCACACCACCGCAATCAGGATCAGCGCGCGCATCATGAGGCCAGCTCCAGTTCGCCCTCACGCGCGAATTCCGGCAAGCGCAGCGCCTTGACCAGCGCGCGCAATTCCTGCCGCGCGACAAGGTGGCTGGTGCCAAGCTCGCCCAGATGCCCCTTGTCGAGCAAAGTCAGGCCCGAGGGAAACAATTCGCGGTAGATCACGCGTTCGGACAGGCCCTGTGTCACCCGGAAGCCGACGCGCTTGGACATTTCGTTCAGCGCCTTGTGCAGGCGCGCCTGGTTCTTCGCCTCGACATGGCCGGTGCGGTTTCGCACCACGATCCAGTCCATCTCGGGGCGCTGCTGTTCAAGCGTCATCCGGCTCCGCTTCATCCGCGCTTCCCAGATCAGCTCGGCAAAGAAGGACAGTTTCTTGACCTTGAAGGTTTCGGCATCGACCTGACCGATCAGATCGAAATCGACGAAACTGTCGTTCATCGGCGTAACCAGCGTATCGGCGTGTTCCACCGCGACACGGGCAAAGGGATCATCGCGTCCCGGATTATCGATGATCAGGAAATCGCAACTCGCCTCCAGCCGGCGGATCATGCCGATCAGATCGCCGGTCGAATTGCCGCGGAACACCTCGCAATCGGGCGTCGGCAAGGTCAGCCCGCGCTTTTCGAGCGTGGTCAGCCGGTTCTCGATATAGCGGTGCATGGTGCGCTGGCGCGGATCAAGGTCGATCGATGCGACGCGCGCGCCGAGATAGGTCAGCGCCACCGCAGCGTGCACCGCGGTGGTCGATTTGCCGGTGCCGCCCTTTTCGTTGGCGAATACAATCCGGTGCGCCTGCCCCTTGCGCAGCCGCACGGGCGCAGCGGCGGGGGTGGCAGGTTCGGCACGCTGGGCGGGCGGCATGGGGGGTCTCTCGGTTGCGCTTGGCGGTGAGGGGCGCCAGGCGGCTTGAAATGGGACAGGTTGCGCCGCTAGGGCGTTCTCACGCGTTTATCCTTGAAAGGCCCCCCGGTGCAAACGGTCAAAACGTTGCAAATGTTGAGAACCGCTTTGGCGCAGCTGCGCGGGCCTGCGGGGGCAAGGATCGCCCTTGTTCCGACCATGGGCGCGCTGCACGAAGGCCACCTTACACTGGTGCGCCGCGCGCGGGCCGAAGCCGATCACGTGGTCGCCTCGATCTTCGTCAACCCGAAGCAATTCGGCGCGAACGAGGATCTGGACGCATACCCCCGCCAGCTCGCCGCCGATGCCGCGCTGCTGGAGGCCGAGGGTACGGCGCTGCTGTGGGCGCCGACGGTGGAGGCGATGTATCCGCAAGGCTTCGTCACAAATGTCAGCATGAGCGGCGTGAGCGAAGGCCTGTGCGGCGCGGCCCGGCCCGGCCATTTCGACGGGGTGGCAACCGTGGTGTTGAAGCTGTTCAACCAGGTCGCCCCCGACATGGCGTTCTTCGGCGAGAAGGACTTCCAGCAGCTCAGCGTGATCCGGGCCATGGCGCGCGATCTCGATCTGACCCGGCCGCACGTGGACAGCATCATCGGCGTGCCGACCGTGCGCGAGGCGGATGGCCTCGCGATGAGCAGCCGCAACCGTTACCTCTCGCCAGATCATCGTGCGGCCGCAGCGGCCCTGCCCCGGGCCATGCAGGCGGCCGCAGCGGGCATCGCGGGCGGCGCGGATGTGGCAGGGGCGCTCGCGGAATTGCAGGCGGCCATCCTCGCCGCCGGTTTCAGCAGCATCGATTACGCGGTGCTGGCCGACGCAACCTCGCTGGCCCCGCTCGGCGCGCTGGGCACTGCGCCCGCGCGGCTGCTGGTCGCGGCAAGGATCGGCGGAACGCGCCTGATCGACAACCTGCCCGTCAGCACCTGACCCCGCAACCGCCGCAAAGCGACGATATTGACGCGGGCGCGTGTTCGGTGGCATGGGCGCTGGCGCAACGCGAGCGGGTATAGCTTAGTGGTAAAGCTCCAGCCTTCCAAGCTGGCTATGCGGGTTCGATTCCCGCTACCCGCTCCAGCCCTCCCTTCCCAAACAGCCCCAGAAAGTCTATAAAACCCTTGGAAATCCGAGGGATTTGGGCTCTCGGTTGTCCGAGAATGTCCCTATTCTTCCCGCTGCATCCGAGGCCCTTGGGGGCCACATCACGGGGCCAGGGCATTTCGGGCAATTGGACTGGCCCCCACGTGGGGGCCACGAGCTGGGAAAGGACCTAGGGCCATGCCGCTGACAGATGTTGCGATCCGGAACGCCAAACCGCGCGATAAGCCCTATAAGGTGGGCGACACTTTGGGCCTGTTCCTGTTGGTGCAGCCTTCCGGCGGCAAGCTCTGGCGGGTCAAATATCGCATCGACGGCAAGGAGAAGAAGCTGGCGATCGGCATCTACCCTCAGGTCGGGCTCGCTGAGGCGCGGCGCAGGCGTGATGCCGCCCGTGAGTTAGTGGCTGCAGGCAAGGATCCCGGCCGCGAGAAGCAGCGCGAGAAGGTTCGGTCGCGGATTCAGGCGGAAACGACCTTTGATGCTATCGCCGCCGAGTTCTGTGCGAAGCGGCGGCGCGATGGTCAAAAGGCTTGGGCTGTGAGCACGGCCACGCGCAGTGAGTATCTGCTGTCGCTGCTCAAGGGATCGATCGGCAAACTGCCCATCACCGACATCGACCCTGCCGATGTGTTGATTGCTGTCCGCAAGATCGAGCGTAAAGGCCAGCTGGAAAGCGCCCGCCGCACCCTGCAACTGGCCGGCGCTGTATTCCGCTATGCGGTCGCAACCGCCCGCCTCGCCTCAGACCCGACCCGCGACCTGCGCGGCGCGCTGACCGCTCCCACCGTCACCCACTACGGCGCGATCATCGATCCGGCGCGTGTAGGCGAGCTGCTGCGCGCCATCGATGGCTATGAGGGCCAGCCGATCAGCAAGCTGGCAATGCAGTTGGCTCCACATGTGTTCGTCCGGCCCGGCGAGCTGCGTCATGCCGAATGGAGCGAATTTGATCTTGAGGGCGCGCTGTGGACGATCCCGGCGGGGAAGACCAAGATGCGCAAGGATCACCTGGTCCCGCTCTCACGCCAGTCGATTAAGATCCTCGAAGACCTCCATGCCCTGACCGGCCCCGACGGCTACGTCTTCCCCTCGATCCGTTCCCGCAAGCGCCCGATGAGCGACAACACGATCAACGCAGGCCTGCGCCGCCTAGGCTACTCAACCGATGAAATGACCGCCCATGGCTTCCGCGCGATGGCCTCAACCTTGCTTAACGAAAGCGGCAAGTGGCACCCCGACGCCATCGAGCGGGCTCTGGCCCACGGCGACAGCGACAGGGTCCGCGCCGCCTATCATCGCGGAGCCCACTGGAAGGAGCGCGTGGCCATGGCGCAATGGTGGAGCGACCACCTCGACCAACTGCGCAAGGGCGCAGAGGTGGTGCCGATCAAGGCGAGGAAACGGTGATCGGAGCAGAAACCGAAACTCCTCTACGATCCGCGAGCGGGTAAAGAATTTCGGCATTGTTTCAGCTTTTTAGAGCGGAGTGACTTGCCCACAACTCGCCGCAAACCCGCATAACTCGTTGGCGGATCATTTGTGCACAAACAGCATTTCCTTCGATACATCAGTTAGATGCATCCCGAATTCGCGGGGTAGGGTGTGCTCAATGTTCCCCAACTGGGCGGTCCGGATTCAATGCCTATGACGCTTTCAGCATGGCGGTCTTTGACATTCGCCCATGGCGGAGCCTCCGGCTGGCCGGGCTGTAAAGCCTGGATCGGGTTCTAGCGGTTGAACGGCACGCAAGATGTCAACCATTGGCCGTTTGCCGAATGGAATGCTTGGGCGAACAGGGGCGGAAAACAGCAGCCCGATCCTCCATTCGAGGATGACAGCTCTCGATCCAGATCCAGTCGTTCATCAGAACCGCCACTAGCTTCCGGTCCGGACTGAAGCCGCCATTTGGAACTTCAAAGCGGCGATTCAGGAAAGCGCCAAAAGTTGCGCCGTAGCTAGGCTGTGCTGTCAAACGACTGCAGCCATATCCGCACGACGGTGAGATTGGGTAGCACTGCATTTTGCCAACACGGCTTAATTCCCATGCTATTAAATCAGGGGGTTAAGTCAATTGCGGTTCGATAGACGACTGGTCGCAAAGCAAAACTGGTCGTCAGCTGCGAAACGCCCGCGATGCGGGTCAACTTGTAGCGTAAAAAGTCCTCGAACTCCCCCAGGGACCCGACGAGCACCCGCAACTGATAATCAGCCTCACCCGTCATCAGATAGCATTCCATAACTTCGGGAAACCTGGAGATGGCCGCTTCGAAGAGTGTCAAATGATTGTCGTCCTGCTGGTCAAGCCGGATGCGGACAAAGGCTGTGACGCCCAACCCAACCGCGTCGGGTCGGACTAAAGCAACATAGCCCGATATGACCCCGCTTTTCTCGAGCTGCCGGACCCGTCGTAGACAAGGACTGGGCGACAGCCCGACCTCTTCGGACAATTTCTGGTTGGTCATGCGGCCATCGCTCTGCAGGCGTTCGAGAATCTTGAGATCGATCTCAGTGAGGGCAGGTTGTAGCATGATCTGTCCCGATTTATCGCAAGAGCGGTAGAATCTGCCGATCTCCTAAGTCTAGTCGACAATGTTCGCAAGGACTCGTCGCCTTCGCTGCGCTATACCAAGGTCATTCCGATCCGGAAGGACCTCCCATGACGACTGCGCTGCTCGACACGCGCCAGAGCGAAATCCACGCGCTTGAAGCACTCGATACCCGGCTGCGCTGGCTGTCGTCGTGGACGGTGCATAATGCCAACCATTTGCGCACCAAGCGCGACGGCATGAAGGTGGGCGGCCACCAAGCGAGTTGCGCTTCGATGTCGACCATCATGTCGGCGCTGTATTTCAGCGCGCTGCGACGCCAGGACAAGGTGGCGGTCAAGCCGCATGCCGGGCCATTGCTCCATGCCATCCATTATCTGCTTGGCAACCAGAGCCTTGATCAATTGCAGCGCTTTCGCGGTTTGGGCGGCATGCAAAGCTATCCGTCCCGCACCAAGGATTTGATCCCGGTCGATTTCTCCACCGGCTCGGTGGGGCTGGGCGTTGCCATCACCGCCTTTGCCAGCCTGGTGCAGGACTTTCTTATCGCGCACGGCCATCTCGCCGCGGCCGAGGCTGGGCGTATGATTGCGCTGATGGGCGATGCCGAACTGGATGAGGGCAATATCTATGAGTGCCTGATTGAGGCCTACAAGCACGATATCCGCAACTGCTGGTGGATCGTCGATTACAACCGCCAGTCGCTCGACAGCACGACCGCCGACCGCATGTTCCGGCGCTTTGATGACATTTTTGAAACCTGCGGCTGGCGGGTGCTGACCCTGAAGTTCGGCAAGCGGCAGCAGGCAGCTTTCAAGCTGCCCGGCGGCAAGAGGCTTGAAGAGTGGATCGAGAATTGCCCCAACGCCGATTACGCCATGCTGACCTATCAAGGCGGTGCGGCGTGGCGGGCGCGGCTGATGGCCGATATCGGCGCCCGGCCGGAAGTGGCGGCGCTGCTCGAGGGCTATGACGATGCGGCGCTGGCGGTCCTTATGACCAATTTGGGCGGCCATTGCATCGAGACGCTGCTTGAGGCGTTTGCGGCGGCGGACGATGAGACGCCGACTTTGTTCATCGCCTATACCATCAAGGGCTTCGGCCTGCCGCTGGCCGGGCACAAGGACAATCATTCGGGCATGATGAACCCCGCCCAGATTGCCGAGCTGCGCGCCGCGCTAGGCATAGATGAGGGGGCGGAGTGGGAGCCTTATGGCGGACTTGGCGACAATGCAGCCGCCGAATTGAAGGCGTTTGTTGAGCGCAGCGCCTTTGCGGCGCGGTTAGGCGAGCATGGCGCAGCAGCAGTGCCGGTGCCGGCGCGACTGCCGGTGCCCAACGGGGAGGAGCAATCGACGCAATCGGCATTCGGGCGGATTTTGATGGACTTGGCCGTGGCCGGCAATCCGCTAGGCGACCGCATCGTCACCACCGCGCCCGATGTGACGCAAACGACAAACCTCGGCGGCTTCGTCAACCGACGCGGGCTGTTCCGGCGCGGCGAACTGCTCGATGTCTTCCATGCTGCGAAGATTCCTTCGGCTCAGAAATGGTCTGGCAGCGCGGCAGGCCAGCATATCGAGCTCGGCATTGCCGAGAACAATTTCTTCTTGGTGCTTGCTGCCTTCGGGCTCGCGGCGCCGCAGTTTGGCACGCGGCTGCTGCCAGTCGGCACCGTTTATGATCCATTCATCGCGCGCGGCTTGGATGCGCTCAACTATGCCTGTTACCAGGATGCGCGCTTCCTCCTGGTTGGCACGCCGTCGGGGCTGACGCTGGGGGCGGAAGGCGGGGCACACCAGTCGATCAACACGCCGCTCATCGGCATGGGGCAGCCCAACCTCGATTATTTCGAACCGGCGTTTGCCGACGAGGTGGCGCTGCTAATGCGGCACGCCTTTGACCACATGCAGAAGCCCGAGGGCAGCTCGGTCTATCTGCGGCTGAGCACACGGTCGATTGCCCAGGTCAGTCGGGGCAGCGACGATTGGGAAGCCGATGCACTTCAGGGTGGCTATTGGCTGCGCCAGCCGGCGACGGGTGCAGAAGCGGCGATCGCCTTCACCGGAGCCATCGCGCCCGAGGCGCTGGCCGCGTGGGAGGCGCTGCGGGAGGATATCCCCACATTGGGACTGCTCAATGTCACCTCACCTGACCTGCTGCACCGCGGCTGGTCGGCCCGCCGGGCCGCGCGTTGGACCGACAAGAGCATCGCGACGAGCCACGTCGAACAGCTGCTAGCACCGCTGGCGCCGGGAGCCGGACTGATCACCGTCGTCGATGGCTCACCCGGGGCGCTGTCGTGGCTGGGCGGGGTAAAGGGCATGCGCGTCAGCCCGCTCGGCGTCGACCGTTTCGGCCAGACCGGCGATTTGCCCGACCTCTACCGCACCTATCGGCTCGACGCCGATGCGATTATCGAGGCCGCGGCCGAGCTGTTCCTGGAGGACTGATATGGCCATCGAACTGACCATGCCGGCGGTGTCGCCGACAATGGAAAGCGGCACTCTGTCACGCTGGCTGGTCAAGGCCGGCGACAATGTCCGCCCCGGCGACATTATCGCCGAGATCGAGACCGACAAGGCAACGAGCGAGTATGCAGCGGCCGTGGCCGGCGTGATTGCCGCGATCTTGGTGCCCGAAGGCAGCGAGGACGTAGTAGTCGGCACGGTGATCGCGACGCTGGCACCGGCGGGAACGACAGACGCGGCGCCTGCTCCACCCGCTCCGAATGCGACGGTGGTGTCGCCAGCGCCGCCGCCTGCTCCGGTGGTCGCGCCCGCGTTGCCGGTGCCGGCCTTGGCTTTTGCCAACGACACGAAAGATGCGACACCGCTGGCCCGACGTCTCGCCTGGGCGCGCGACGTCTCTGTGGCCGGCATCGTCGGCAGCGGCGCGCACGGCCGCGTGACGAGGGCCGATATTGGCCTGCCCTCACTGTTTGTTTCTCCGGCGAATGCGCCGGCGCCCGTGCCGCCCGGCCCTGTTCCTGATCACGCGCCGCCGCCGGGGGTGCCGGTACAAACAATCAAGCTGTCGACCATGCGACGCACTATCGCCCGCCGCCTGAGCGACTCAAAGCAGACGGTGCCGCACTTCTACCTTACGGTGCGTTGCAACCTCGATCCGCTCAACCGGCTACGGGCTGAGCTCAATGCGGCGCTGGCGGAGTGGGACATCCGTCTGTCGGTCAACGACATGCTGGTGAAGGTCATGGCGCTGGCGATGAACGCCGTGCCAGATGTCAATGTACAGTTCGGCGGCGATGTTCTGCACCGTTTCGGCCGTGCCGATATCGCCATGGCGGTAGCAGTCGAAGGTGGGCTGGTCACTCCGGTCATCCGCGGCGTCGGCGAGCTGTCGCTATCGGCCATTGCGCAGGAATCGAGGGCGCTGGCGGCCAAGGCGCGCGAGGGGCGGCTGCTGCCCGAAGACTATCAGGGCGGCACCGCCTCCATCTCCAATCTTGGCATGTTTGGCATCGATGACATGATTCCCGTCATCAACCCGCCACAGGCGCTCATTCTGGGGGTCGCCGCCGGCATCAAGCAGCCGTGGAATGTCGAGGGCGAGATGCAACTGGCAACCATTATGGCTGCCACCGCTAGCTTTGACCACCGCGCCATCGACGGCGCCGCGGCAGCGCAATTCATGGCAAGGCTGCGCGAGTTGATCGAAACTCCGCAGTTGATTCTCTGCTAAGCAGCAAGCCCCCGCATCGTTCAGTGGACGGCAGGTTCCTGAGCACCCCCCGAGCCACATCGACATGGGCGGGCATGCGCGCCGCGATCAGATCGGCACGCGCCGCTGCATGCCCGACTGGCTGACCCAGACCAATAGACGTTCGGGGTAGATGGCAGTCGTTTCGGTGTCAGGCTTTTCCGTGATTTCTCTCAAGTGGCCACCCTGCTCACCTGAATAATGTCTGTCGACCTGAAGATTGAAATGCTGCCACGCTCACGAACTCGGGATGGTGGTTCATGTCCGCCACGGCAAGGTTCCGGTTTTGACAGAAAATGCCGGTCGGGCGGGGCAATGCCGGCAATAGGCAAGACACCCCCATCCGGTCATAAAGGGCAGGGCTATGACACTCAAAGGCGGCCGTTGAGGTCGCATTGATCCATCTGCCGCATTTGTTGATGCACCTTGCCACCGCCGGATACTCGCTCATCCAGTGGTTGCCAATTGGCAGCTCAGTAGCTGTCAGCGCCCTTCCAGCATGCGTGAGTAGGATCTGTCTGCATGACGGATGCAGCTCAACATGCGGCCACATTCACGGCCAGCCCGCCAAGGCTTGTCTCCTTATACTTGGATGACATGTCGATCCCGGTCTGGCGCATTGTCTCGATCACCTGATCGAGCGACACCTTCGGCTTCTCGTGGCTGTGCAGCGCCAGCCGCGCAGCGTTGACCGCTTTGACAGCCCCGATCGCATTCCTTTCGATACAGGGGATCTGCACCAGCCCTCCAACCGGATCGCAGGTGAGACCGAGATTATGTTCCATCCCGATCTCGGCCGCGGCGGCGACCTGCTGCGGGGTGCCGCCCCAGACTGCGGCCAGGCCTGCAGCGGCCATCGAACAGGCGACTCCCACCTCCCCCTGACAGCCCATCTCCGCCCCCGAGATCGACGCTCGTTGCTTGTAGAGCAGGCCGATGCCGCCTGCCGTCAACAGGAACCGCCGCGCCTGTTCGCGCGCCTGCGGTCCTTCATGGCAATATTGCCGCAGCACCGCCGGGATGATCCCCGCCGCGCCATTGGTAGGCGCGGTGACGACCCGGCCACCGGCGGCGTTCTCTTCGTTCACCGCCATCGCAAACAGGTTGAGCCGGTCGAGCAGCACCTCGGTCTCGTTGGTGGGGTTGGCGGTGAGCTTGCGCCACAATTCAGGTGCGCGCCGCCGCACCCTGAGGCCGCCGGGGAGGCATCCCTCTTGCGCCAGACCCCGCTCGATGCAGGCGAACATTGCGTCCAGCAGCCGGTCGATTCCGGCCAGAGTTTCGACTTTGGACCGCCACGCGCCTTCATTGGCGAGCACCAGCGCAGCAATGTCCAGATCGTGACCGCCGCACAACAAAAGCAGTTCAGCGCCTGATGCATAGGGATATGGCGCGCGCACAAGGCTCGGCACGAGATCGTCGGCGCTCGGCGTTGCCAGCTGGCGGGCCGAGGCGATGAAACCGCCGCCGGTCGAATACCAGGTCTCGTCCGCCAGCAGCGCCTCGCCCTGTCCAAACGCCTTGAGGCGCATTCCGTTGGGGTGGAGTTCGGGGATGATGTCGCAGGCCAGCACTATGTCGCGCGCGCGTTCGAAGGCGGCGGGTTGCGAACCCATCAGCCGGATGCTGCCCCCGCCCGCCGATGCAAGCAACGCAGGCACCGCATCGGGGTCGATTGCTTCCGGCTCCCACCCCATCAGACCCAGGACGCAGGCATCAACCGAGCCATGTCCTACACCGGTCAGTGCCAGCGAACCTTGCAGCTCGATCCCGATGCGGCGCACGTGGCCAAGCTTGCGCGCTTCGGCCAAACTGGCGACAAAGCGCCGGGCGATCCGCATTGGCCCGACCGTATGTGAGCTCGAAGGGCCGATGCCGATGCGGAAGAGGTTGAGGATTGAAAGCATGAGCTGATCCGGTATTTGAATGCGAATGCATGAGCTGACCCGAAAATCGGTGCAGCAGACTGACGATAGGCGGATAGAGTGCATGGCTCAAGCCATCGGCTTCCCCTCCCGATTTGCTGAAATCGTTTGATGCTATCTGCTGTAGAAGCAAAATCGCCTACCTACCGATTTTTGATTGACTGCGAATGCAAATTGCCCCTTTATCAAGACTGTTGGAGGAGAATGTTCCGTGGCATTTCAGGGCGGGGATTGTGACGCGGCCAAGCGCATGGTCGATGCCGGGCTTGCCCGCCTGGCGGCATGTGAGCCTGCCGATCTGACAGCCGCCGCTGCTGCAGTCTTTGCGCCCGACTGCCGCTTTCACATTGCCCACCCCTTCAACGAGCTTGATGGGCTGGAGCAAGGGGTCGAAACCTTCTTCGCCCCGCTAAAGCGCGCCCTGCATCATTGCGGCCGCACCCACGCGATTGTTGCCGCCGGCGTGTTCAATGACGCCGTGATGGTGGCGGTGATGGGGCATTACCGCGGCACCTTTACGCAAGACCTTGTGGGCATCCCTGCAAACCACAAGCCGGTGTGGCTGCGCTTTGGCGAGATCCACCGCATCGCAGACGGGCGCATCGCCGAAAGCTGGATGCTGCCCGACATGCTCGATCTGATCCGGCAGGCAGGCATCTGGCCGCTGGCGCCCAGCCTTGGCGCGGAAGCGAAGTGGCCCGCCCCGGGCGGCAATGCGCGCGCATTGAGCCCGGTTGATGCCGAAGCGGGAAGCGCGAGTTTCGACCTGGTTCTCGCCATGCACGCGGCACTTGGCACCTTTGACGGGCGCACGCTGGAATCGATGGATCTTGCGCCTTACTGGACGCCCGATTTCGCCTGGTATGGCCCCGCCGGGATCGGCACCAGTTTCGGGCTCGACGGGTTTCGCACCGTCCACCAGATCCCCTTCCTGACCGCCTTTCCCGACCGGCGCGGCGGGCAGCATGTCGGGAGGATCGGTGACGGCGATTTCGTTGTCACCGGCGGTTGGCCGAGCGTGACGGCCACGCACACCGGCGATGGCTGGCTCGGCGTGCCTGCAACAGGCCGGCCGGTGGGCATGCGGGTGATGGACTTCTACCGCTGTGAAAACGGCCTCATCGCCGAAAACTGGGTGCCGCTCGATATCATCGATCTGCTGCGCCAGATGGGATATGATGTTTTTGCCCGGCTTGCCCACCTGCGCGGCCACCCCCGGACCAGCCTGTGAGCGCAGCGGAGAGCCATGCCATGAGCGCCGATCCCACGCCTGTCGCCGCTTCGATCGAGGCGCGCATCGTCCGCTATGCTGATCTGGTGCCGTGCAGGGACGCCTTCATCGACACCCGTTCGCCGGGGTCGGATCAGAAGGAAAACTTCACCATTATCGGCCCCGGCGTGGCCGAAAACCCCAACCAGCACGTCCACATATCGGAAACCCACGGCTTCAACATCGGTGGAGCCCGACAACCGCCGCGCTGCCTCAATTCGCAGCACAGCCATGATACGGCTGAGGTGTTTTATGTCCATTCGGGCCGCTGGCGCTTCATGACCGGTGAGCACGGCACCGATGGCGAGGTGTTCATGGGGCCGGGCGATCTGATCTCGATCCCGACCCGGCTGTTCCGCGGGTTCGAGAACGTCGGCGAGGATACAGGCTTCCTGTGGGCGGTGCTGGGCGGCGATGATGCGGGCCACGTGATGTGGGCGCCCTATGTGTTCGATATGGCGCGCGATTACGGGCTTATCCTGCTGGAAGACGGCACACTGATCGACACCGCCAAAGGCGAGGCCGTGCCGCCGGGCGCACGGCCCATGCCGGAAACGACGGCGCAGCAGGTGGCCGCTTTGGTCCAGGTCGATTCCGCGGCGCTGGCGCAATGCGTCATTCCCGCCGATATGCCGCGTCCCCCCGCGCTCCACACCGCCACGCCGGGCGTTAGCGAGCGCCTGCTGATAGGGGCTGCACCGATCGACTGGCCTCATGGCTTCACCGTCTGCGAAGTTACGCTCGACCCCGCGGCCGCGATTGCCCCGCACCGACTGGCGTTGGCGGATGTGTGGTTCGTGCAGAACGGCGACGTTACGGTGACAATCGACGGCGTCACAGCCGCTTGCAGCGCAGGCGATACCATCACCGTGCCGCAAGGCGCAGCGCGCTTGCTTGCCAACCACGGCAGCACTGCGGCGCGGGTGGTGCAGGTGCGCGGCGGCGACGCGCTCCCCATCCCCCAAACGGTCTAAGCCATGGCCGGGGTGCTCGAAGGGAAGCGCGCGCTGGTAACCGGGGCGAGCAAGGGGATCGGGCGCGCGATCTGCCAGGCGCTCGTTGCCGAGGGCGCGCTGGTGACGGGCATTGCGCGGGCCTCCAACGAACTCGGCAGTCTCAGCGCGGAACTTGGCGCGGCGTTCGATCCGTGGCCTTATGACGTGACCGGCGAAGATGTGCTTGCGCGCATCGACGCGGCACCGGCGTTCGATCTGCTGGTCAGCAATGCCGGCACCAACCGCCCGCAGCCCTTTATCGATGTGACCGACCAGGCGCTCGACCTGATGCTCGATCTAAACGTCCGCTCTGTCTTTCGCATCTCACGAGCGGCAGCCCAGCGGATGGAGCGCGGGGCGAGCATCATTCACATGACCAGCCAGATGGGTCATGTCGGATCACCGAACCGCACCGTGTATTGCATGACCAAGCACGCGCTGGAGGGGCTGTCCAAGGCGATGGCGGTTGAACTCGCACCCGCCGGAATCCGGGTCAATTGCATCGCGCCAACCTTCGTCAAGACGCCCTTGACCGACGGCATGTTCGCCGATGCGGCCTTTGCCGCCTTCGTCGACCGGATGATCCCCATGGGGACACTTGCCACGCCGGAACACATCGCTGCCGCCGTCATCTATCTCGCCTCGCCCGCAGCGGCGATGATCACGGGCCATAGCCTCATCATCGACGGCGGGTGGACAGCACAATAATTGGGGAATTGCCATGCCGCCGCCCGTGATGCGCGTTGCCACCACCGACATAACCGAGATGATGGCTCCCGGCCCCGAACGGCGCATGGCGATGCCCGGTTTCGACCCCGAATTCGTCGATTTCCCGCACTACATCATCCGCATCACCGAACGCATCTGGCACGACCGCGAGGTTGACCTGTGCCTCAAGTGGTATTCGGAAGACTGCGCGATCCACACGCTGGCCGGGCCGATCACCGGCGCGCAGACCGTGGTGGACAATACCTGGGCAACACTCGCAGCCTTTCCCGATCGGCGGCTGGACGGCGATAATGTCATCTGGTCAGACGAGGGCGATGGCGGCTTCCTGTCCTCGCACCTGATCACCTCCAAGATGACCAATCTCGGGGACAGCGACTTTGGCCCTGCCACGGGCAAGCGGGTGCTGGTGCGCACGATTGCCGACTGTCTTTGCCGCGATAACCGCGTGGTCGAGGAATGGCTGGTGCGCGACAATCTGGCGCTGGTGGAGCAGCTCGGATTTGATCCGCAGGCGGTTGCCGCGCGGCAGGCAGCAGCGGATGCGGCGCGGGGGCGCCCGCTGGTCGCAGTGCTGGCACCTTATCATGCCGAAGCGCTCGCTGCGCCCGATGCCTCGCCGCAGACAGAAGCGGCCCAGGTTGCGGTCGATCTGCTGCGGGCCACTTGGCAAGACAGCGATGACGATCGGGCTCGGGCACTATCGGACTTCCGGCTCGCCGCCTGGGTTCCGGGCGGGCGTTTTCTTTACGGCCCCGACCAACTCGCCGAATGGCGCAGCCCCATTCGCGCCGCCTTCGGCTCGCGCGCGCGGCTCCGGATCGAACACATTGCCGAGGTGCCCTATCTGGGCGAAGCCCGCGATGTCGCGGTTCGCTGGTCGCTGGCCGGCTGGCACGAGGGCGAGGGGCGCTATGGCTCACCGACTGGTTGCCCCCTGCTGATCATGGCGGTGAGCCATTTCCGGGTGATCGGCGGCCGCGTGCGCGAGGAGGTCACCATCTGGGACGATATCGCCGTGCTGCGCCAGATTGCGGGCAGCGCCGCCGCCTGATTGTCAGCGGATGCAAAAAGGGGCGGGAATGACCCCGCCCCCCATTGCGACCCTTATGCCAGAGCCCGCGATCAGAACCGCAGGCTCAGGATCGCGCCCCACTGGCGCGGCGGCGCAAAGCTCGCCTGCAGCGCCGCACCGCCGCCCCACACGAAGCGGTTGATGGTCTGCTCGTCGGTGACGTTGTTGACGAAGGCCTGCACCGAGATGTTCTCGTTGTAGGCCCAGGTCAGGCGCAGGTCGACCTTCTGGAAGGATTCCTGCCGCTCCAACACCGAATTAAACGGCTGACCGAAGAAGCTCGACGAGAAGGTCATGATCGCAAACGGCGTCAGCGTGCCCATCGAGCCGAGGTCGATATCGTAACCGGCAAACACCGCCCCGGTCCAATCGGGCGAGTGCGGGATCGCATTGCCGCCGATATCGCAGCCAAAGGCTGCCGCGGGCTGGCCAGTGCCGCCAGTGCCCGGGATCAGAGCGCAATCATAGCCCGGCGCGAACACCCGGCGCTGCCCGGCAGGCGCGATGGTCACGCCGTTCACGACCGTAGGCGTCAGCTGCGCCGGGTCATTAACGAGAATGCTCGTGCCGAATGGCGCGGGCACCTGGTCGTATTCGGAGTAACGGGCATTGAGATAGGCAACGTTCGTTCCGATCTCGAGGCCAGGCACCGGACGCCAGAGCAGCTCGGCCTCGGCCCCGTAGGCCCGGGCGCGGGCGCTGTTTTCGATGATCGAAAGCGTGGTCGCACCCTGCGGCACCTGCCGCTGTTCCTGCAAGCCGCTGAAACGGTTGTAGAATGCTGCAAGGTTCAGTTGAAGGGTGTTATCGAGGAAGCGGTTCTTCGACCCGATTTCATAGGCCGTCACCTCTTCGGGATCGAAGGTCGGCTGCAGGGCCGCAGGCCCTTGCCCCGAATTGAACCCGCCCGAACGGAAGCCCGTCGAGACGCTGGCATAGAGCAGGTTGTCCGGGGTCAGATCATAATCGACCGCGAGCCGCCAGGTCGCCTTGCGGAACTTGGCGGTGTCGTAGGTCGCGCCGGTCAGCACTGTGGTGTTGGCGGCAAGACACTGGAAGCCCGGACGCGGCGGCGGGAAGGTGGTGAAGGTGCAATTGGTGGCCGCGCCCTGCACCCCGAAAGCACTGTCGGGGATGGGTCCGGTCGCCAGCGTGATCGCCGTACCCTGCGGCACTGGCGGCGTGCCGGCTGTGGGCAGCACGGCGTTCGCATTGGCGAAGGCGAAGTCCTTGGTGTCTTCGGTCCAGCGCAGCCCGGCGGTCAGGCGCAGATTATCAGCAACTTCGTAGCTCGCCTGACCGTAGAAGGCGATGCTTTCGGTAGAGGCGCGCTGCTGGTCATAGAAGCCCCCGCCGTTCTGGGCGAGGTTGAGGTTGGGAGTGACGTTACGGATGATCCGCGGCAGCTGCTGGTTGATGAAGATGCCGGTCAGGTCGTCCTTGAAGTAATAGGCCCCCACCACCCAGTCGAGGCGGCTGGTGGCGTCGCTGGACAGCAGCTGGATTTCCTGGCTGAAGGTTTCTGCCCGCGTATCCTGGAAATCGACCGCAATCTGGTTGCCGGAGAAATCCGAGTCCGAGGTACGCAGCGCGCCGAAATCAGTGTAACCGGTGATCGAGCGCAGCTTCACCCCGCCAAAGTCATAGGCAAGATCGGCAGTGAAGGCGATGTTTTCGAGATCGAGGATGGTCGGCTGATCGGTGTCGATGGTGTAGCCATCGCCCGGTGCGACGATCGAAGTCCCCAAATCACTGGTCGCCGTGCCGCCCGGCAGCGCATCATTGACCCCGTCACGGTTGCCGGGACGGGTGTTGAGCGTGGTCACAGGGGTCGCGTTGTAGAGCTGCTGGCGCGAACCGACGTCGAAATAGGAGCCGATGATCTTGTACCCGAAGGCCGAACCGCCTGCACCCTTGCGGGTCGAATAGTCGAACTTGAGGTAGGCCGAGAAGGCGTCATTCGGCTCCCACTGGATCCCGGCGCGAAGGTACCGGCTATTGTCGTCGAACAGATTGTTGCCGAGCGGGTTGACGTTCTCGACCCAGCCGTCGGAGGTTTCGTAGGACCCGGCAATGCGCACCGCCAGCGTATCGCCCAGCGGCACGTTCACGAAGGCATCGGTACGGAACCGCCCGAACTCGCCGACGTGAATGTCAGCCCCAGCGAGCAGATCGCCAAGCTCAGGGCGCGCGGAGCGGATCTCGATATTGCCGCCGAAGGTGTTACGGCCATAGAGCGTGCCCTGGGGCCCGCGCTGAACCTCGACCCGTTCGATATCGACAAAGCCGGTGGTCGCCTGGCTGGCGCGCGACTGGTAGATGCCATCGACGAAAAAGCCGATCGTGGTGTCGCCATTGACGCCGACATTCTCGGTGCGCACCCCGCGGATCGCCGGACGGGCATCCGAGCCCGAACGGCCGAAGGTGAAGCCCGGCACAAACCCCTCAAGCCGCCCGATATCGAATGTCCCGCGGGCAAGGATCTGTTCCGCATTGAAGGCCGACACCGAGATCGGCACGTCCTGCAGGTTTTCCTCACGGCGCTGCGAGGTGACGATGATTTCGGTGATGCCGCCCTTGTCGGCCGTATCGCCAGCATCCGGAGCGCTGTCTTGCGCATGAGCCGGCAGCGCGCCCCCCATCGCTATGATGCTGACGCCGACGGCGAAAGCAGACTTGATGTGACCGGCCATGTGATTTCCCCTCAGATTGCGTTGGCGAATGACAGAAATGCCATTTTTGACTTCGGATGCAACCCTAATCGTTCTCCACTGAGGAAGTTGACGTACATCAATTGCCGAATGTTGCAGAATTGCCATGTGATCTGGGTCTTTTTGCCGAAAAATGCAGAGAGGCAGGTCACGACTCGTCTTGCATCCGAAGTCACACATGCATAGGATCGCGCCATTCGCGAGCCGCTCCGTGCGCCGCTCGCCTGCGGGAGAGATTCGACGTGGCACGCTACCTCAAGACCGGCATCACCGAGGATGCCGCCGCCGAAGCCGATGCGCAGGTTCGCGCCACGGTCGAAACGATCATCGCCGACATCAAGGCACGCGGCGATGCGGCGATGCGCGACTGGTCTGGCAAGTTCGACAGCTGGAACCCCGCCGACTTCCGCCTGTCCGAGGCCGATATCGAGGCTGCCTATGCCGAGCTTGCCCCGCAGACCATCGAAGACATCCGCTTTGCCCAGACGCAGGTGCGCAATTTCGCGCAGATCCAGCGCGATGCCCTGAAAGATGTCGAGGTCGAGACGCTGCCCGGCGTGGTGCTAGGCCACCGCAACATTCCGGTCAATTCGGTCGGCTGCTATGTGCCAGGCGGCAAATATCCGCTGGTCGCATCGGCGCATATGAGCGTCGTCACCGCCAAGGTCGCTGGCGTGAAGCGCATCGTCTCGGTCGCCCCGCCCTATCAGGGCAAGCCCAATCCCGCGATTGTCGTGGCGATGCACATGGCTGGCGCGGACGAGATCTATTGCGTCGGCGGGGTGCAGGCGGTGGCCGCGATGGCGCTCGGCACCGAGACAATCGCCCCTGTCGACATGATCGTCGGCCCCGGCAACGCATATGTCGCCGAGGCCAAACGCCAGCTGTTCGGCAAGATCGGGATCGATCTCCTCGCCGGCCCGACCGAGACGCTGGTGATCGCCGATGACACCGTCGATGGCGAATTGTGCGCAGCTGACTTGCTGGGGCAGGCCGAACACGGCCCCAATTCTCCGGCCGTGCTGCTCACCAATTCCGAAACCCTCGCCCGCGAAACCATGGCCGAGATTGAGCGGCAGCTGACAATCCTCCCCACCGCCCCCATCGCTGCAAAGGCATGGGCTGACTACGGGCAGGTGATCGTGGCCGACAGCTACGAGGAGATGGTCGAAATCGCCGATCAGATCGCGTCGGAACACGTGCAGGTAATGACCCGCGATCCCGATTACTTCCTCGAACGCATGACCAATTACGGCGCCCTGTTCCTCGGCGAGCGCACCAATGTCTCTTACGGCGACAAGGTGATCGGCACCAATCACACCCTGCCCACGCGCGGCAATGCCCGCTTCACCGGGGGGCTGTGGGTTGGCAAGTTCATCAAGACGTGTACCTATCAACGGGTGCTGACCGACGCGGCGAGCGCGATGGTGGGGGAGTATTGTTCGCGCCTGTGCGCCATCGAAGGCTTTGCCGGGCACAAGGAACAGGCCGACATCCGGGTGAGACGATATGCCAAAGAAGAAGCTGTCTGAGGCGATGCCGGGCGGCTCGGGCGCGACATCCTACGATGTCGCCGAGCTGGCCGGAGTATCGCAATCGGCGGTCAGCCGCGCCTTCCGCAAGGGTGCTTCCATCGCGCCCAAGACCCGCGAGAGGATCATGCGCGCGGCCAAGCAGCTTGGCTACCAGCCCAACGCCTTTGCCCGCGGCCTGATTACGAAGCGCACAAATCTGGTGGCTGTGGTTATCTCGAACCTCACTAACCTCTATTACCCCGAAGTGCTGGCCGAGCTCACCCAGCGCCTGTCCGCCCAGGGGCACCGGGTACTGCTGTTCAGCCTCGCGTCCGAATCCGAGATCGACGACATGCTTGGTTTGATCTGGCCCTACCGCGTCGATGGCGCGATCATCGCCGCGCGGCTCAAGGACGACCAGATCCGCCAGTTCAACGACCGCGGGATTCCCATCATCCTCTACAATCGTGTCGGCGATGCAGAGCCTGCCGCAAGCGTCGCCTGCGACAGCGCGGCGGGCACCCGCGAGCTGATTAAGGGCTTGCTTGCCGCCGGCCACCAGCGGTTCGGGATCATCGCTGGGCCGGAAGACAGCTATGTCGGCGAAGAACGTCTCGATTCCGCGCGGCGGCATCTGGCGGCGGCGGGGATCGAGCCGTTCGTCTATCGCGGCGGGTTCGATTACCGCTCGGGCGAGGCGGGGTTGCACGCGCTGATGGAGGCGGCGGGCGGCAAGCTCGACGCGGTGATCGCGACCAATGACGCGATGGCGCTGGGCGCGATCGATTGCGCGCGCGGGGTCTATGATCTTTGTGTCCCCGAACAACTTTCGATCGTCGGCTTTGACGGCGTCGGCCCGGCGACCTGGGGCGGCTACCAGCTCACCACCGTGCGTCAGCCAGTGCGCCGCATGGCACAGGCGGCGGTCGATATGCTGATCGAGCGTATCGAACAGCCCGGCATGATCCCAGAACAGCGATTGTTCGGCGGCGAGTTCCTGCCCGGCCGTTCGGCGCGGATGGGATGAGCGCCGCAGCCCTTCCGCTGTTGATCCCCGGCAATATGTGCGATGCGCGGCTGTGGGACGGTGCAGACGGTGCAATCCGCGCAGCTCTTGAGAACGCCACAGGGCGCGCGCCGGCGGATGCCGATACCACACAGGATGCCAGCATCGCCGCCATGGCCGCCCGCGCTTTGGCCTCCACCACAGGCCCGCTCATTCCGATCGGCTTTTCGATGGGGGCGATCGTCGCTGTCGAGATGGCGGTGCAAGCGCCCGAACGGATCGCTGCGCTGGGCCTGATCGGCTATAACGCCACCGCCGACCTTCCCGAACGCGCGGCCCATCGCCCGGTGCAGCAGGCAGAAGTGCGCAGCGGCGGGCTTGATCGCGTGCTCACCCAAGAACTCAAACCCAATTACCTCGCCGCTGCCAATCGCGGTAATGGTCCGCTGCTCGCGCTGCTGCGGGACATGGGGATGGCGCTCGGCCCGGACGTGTTCATCCGCCAAAGCGAGGCGCTGCGGCTGCGCGCTGATCGGGTCAGCGCCCTATCCCACATCACCTGTCCTGTGTTCCTGATGGGCGGCAGCGAAGATGCGCTCTGCCCGCCCGAATGGCACCGCCGCTGGCATGGTCTGCTGGCGCACTCCCGGCTTTTCATCGAACCGGCCGGCCACATGGTCCCGCTCGAAGCGCCGCTGGCCCTTGCCGAAAAACTTGCCGCGTGGCTCACCATGCCGGGCGCAGAACAAAAAGAGGAACGCAAATCGCCATGTCCGACCGCATCCTGACTACGCATGTCGGCTCGCTCCCGCGATCCGCGGACGTCACCGACCTCGTCTTCGCGCAGGAACGCGGCGAGGCCATCGATCAGGCCCGGTTCGATGCGGTGATCGGCGCGGCGGTAGACGATGTGGTGCGACTGCAGGTCGAGGCTGGCATCGATCTCGTGTCCGACGGGGAAATGTCGAAAATCAGCTATGCGACCTATATCAAGGACCGCATCACCGGCTTTGATGGTGATAGCCCGCGCACGCCGCCCGCCGACCTCGAGATGTTCCCGAGCTTCCTTGAACGGCAGGCAAAGGGCGGTGGCACCCCGACCTACAGGCGTCCGAAGTGCATCGGGCCCATCGAAGTAAAGTCGATGGAGCCGCTGGAGGCTGACCTTGCCCACATGGGCGCTGCGGTGGCGCGGCACCAGCCCGCTGGCGGCTTCATGAACAGCGCCTCCCCGGGCGTGATCGCGCTGTTCCAGCCCAACGAGTTCTACCCCACGCAGGACGCCTATCTCGAAGCCCTCGCCGAAGCGATGCGGCCGGAATACGAGGCGATTGTCGCGGCGGGCCTGCTGCTGCAACTCGACAGCCCCGACCTCGGGTTGGGCCGACACATGATGTACAAGGACCGCAGCGACGCGGATTACCTGCGCCTCATCGGCGGGCATGTGGAGGCCTTGAACCATGCCCTTCGCAATGTCCCGGCAGACCGCGTGCGAATGCATGTGTGCTGGGGCAATTACGAAGGCCCGCACTGCTGCGATGTCGAGATGGGCGTGATCCTGCCGACGCTGATGACGGCCAAGCCCGCAGGTCTGCTATTCGAGACCAGCAACCCGCGCCATCAGGCGGACTGGACCTATTTCGCCGAAATGGCGGCCATCATCCCCGACGACAAGATCCTGATTCCGGGCGTGATCGACAGCACTACAAACTTCATCGAACACCCCCGCGTCGTGGCTGAACGGATCGAGCGCTATGCCGGCATCATCGGGCGCGAACGGGTAATCGCTGGCACGGATTGCGGCTTTTCGACCTTCGCAGGCTTTGGCGTGGTCGATCCCAGCATCGTCTGGGCCAAGCTCAAGACCCTGGCCGAGGGTGCAGCCTTGGCCAGCGAGCGGCTGTGGCGCGGAGTGGCGGCGTAAAGCGGATGGAGAGCTTCAAATCCCGCCTCGCCGCCGGGGCGCCCTTGCTGGGCACCTTCGTCAAGACCCCCCACCCTCACGTGGTCGAGGTGCTGGCGTCGACCGGGCTCGATTGCCTGTGTCTTGATGCCGAGCACGCCCCGTTCGACCGCCGCGATCTCGATGCTTGCATCATGGCCGCGCGCGCCGGAGGAATGCCGGTGCTGGTACGCCCCGCCTCGTCAGCGGCGCACGAGATCCTCAACGCGCTCGATTGCGGGGCGGATGGCGTGCTGGTGCCGCACATTCGCTCCGCCGCCGAGGCCGAGGCGGTCGCGGCCAGCGTCCATTATGGCCCCGGCGGCGGCCCCGCCCGGCGCGGCTATGCCGGATCGAGCCGGGCGGCAGGATATGGCACGAAGCCCATCCCCGAACACCTCATCGCCAGCGCGGCGACCAGCATCGTGATCGCTCAGATCGAGGATCTCGAAGCGCTTGACGACATTGACGCCATCGCAGCCGTCCCGGGCATCGACGCGCTGTTCATCGGACGGATCGACCTCACCATCGCTCTGGGCTGCTCATCGCCCGACGATCCCAAGGTAATCGCAGCGGTGGAGCGCATCCTTGCCGCCTGCCGGGCCGCAAACCGCGCCTGCGGGATGTTCACGCCCCGGCCTGCCGATGTGTCGCACTGGCAGGCTCAGGGAGCGAGCCTGTTCCTGCTGGGATCGGATCACGGCTTTCTGCGCGAAGGGGCAGCCAGCCTCGCCCGCGCGGCCGGGTTTGCGACCTGAGCGGCTGGCACACGGGGGGCATTCATGCAACGCGCTGAAGATATTAGCCAATCGCGCCGGATTGCCGCGCTCATGTTCCTGCTGATCGGCTATTTCTTCTATGCCTGGTCTTGGAACACCGTCGATATCTTGCGGCCCTATATCAAGGACGATCTCGGCCTGACCCTCACCCAATCAGGCTCGCTCTACACGGTCCAGGCCGTAGGCGCGATTCTTGGGGCGGTGGTGATGGGGCAGGTTGCCGACAAGATCGGGCGGCGCAACGCGCTGGTAATCACCATGATCGGCTATGGCGGAATGCTTCTGTCGGGGCTGGTTGTGGCAGACTATGCCGCGCTTGTGGGCCAGCGGGTGCTGATGGGCTTCTTCATGGGGGCGATGTATCCGATCGCGGTCGGCATCTATTCCGGTCTGTTTCCGGCAAGCGTGCGCGGGCTAATCGCAGGCTTTGTGCTTGGCACTTACAATGTCGCGGTTTCGGCGCTGGGGTTCCTGTCAGCCGCTGCCTTTCGTGCGGGAGCCGACTGGAAGGTGCTGCTATGGGCAGGCGCGGTGCCGGTGGTGCTGGCGGTCTTTGCCTTCCTGCTGGTGCCTGACGACCGCAAGCTGGTGCCCTTTGGCGGCCCGGTGGGCGGAAGCACGACCGCGGCCTCAAAGCTGCCGATTGCCGAACTGTTTCGCCCTGGTGTCGCACGGCAGACGTTGCTTCTGGCAACCATGTCGGGCCTCAACTTCTTTGCCTACCAGGCCTTCACAGGCTGGGCGAGCACCTACCTCAGAACCGAGCGGGGGATCCCGGACACGGTGATCGGCGATGTGCTGGGCTGGCAATTCATCGGTGCGGCGCTGGGCGGGCTGTTGTGGGGCTGGATCAGCGACCGGCTGGGGCGCAGGAGCGGCGCAGCCGGGTTCATGATCGCCGCCGCCATCATTCCGGTCTATCTGTTTGTTCCGCTGTCGCTCGGGCTGCTGGAACTGGTCGGTTTCATCTATGGCGTGATGCTCAGCGCATCGGCAATCTGGGGACCGTGGCTTTCAGAGCTTTACCCGCCGCACCTGCGATCGACGGCAGCCTCGATCTACAATTGGGGTCGGGTGATCAGCATGACCGCGCCGCTGATCACCGCACCCCTGGCTGAGGCGGTTGGGCTTGGGCCGGTCATGTCGCTCGCTTCGGTCAGCTTCCTGCTTGCCGCATGGATATGGCTTGTACTTCCCGAAACCGTGGGGAAATCGGATGACGGCCTCAAGTCGTCTGCGTGAAATTCCACCCGCCACGGAACTGATGCGCTCGAGATGATTGCCGTCAAGCCGGAGCGCACCTGCTAAGGGATGCCACCGTGCCTCATCGCAATCGAGCCCGAAGCTTCTTCCAAAGAAGCGTAGCCTGACAGGCACGAGATTGCCGCGATTGGATAAATCACGCTCTCAGGGAACTGGCCCAACTTTTGTCACTCTGCGATGCCACTGAGACAAACGCATAATGGCTGCTGCCGCCGAAAGCGGACATGCCGTGCAACGTTTTGAACGACAGATATGCCCCAAAAGAAGACGGCAGCCCTCGACCCAGGCTCAGCCATTCAAGATCGCTAGGTTGAACGTCTGGTGCCGCGAAAAGCCGTCATTCCGCTATCTGGATCGCGCGGCGACCGTGCTCATAATCGGAGCTGGGTGGAAAGCAAAATGGCAGCTTAGGCAATACCAAGTGAACAGAGAGCCTCTCCCAACGCCGCAGTGAACGCGGGAAGCTTGAAGTTCGGATTGGCAGCAACATTCCGCATCCATCTTCCGCCATTCAGCGTTGTGAGCGAGCATGATCCCCGCGGCATTGCCGCAAATAGCGCCTCGGTCAGGTTGTCTCCCTTGGGCCTCCACACAACAACGCCCGTCAACGGCGATGCCAGAAGTTCAAGTTGCTCATGCGACGAGATTAGTGAAGCCAGTTCGCTGGCAATCGACATACAGGTTTCGATCCGATTTGCGGTTCCCTGCCGACCCCATGCTAGGAGGGTTGCAAGCATCGGAATGGCCGCCGCACCATGCGAGCCTAAGACCCCTACATTCGGTGTCGCCAGATACGCGCCGCCAAAGGAAATTGCCTCATGGGCGCGGGCTGTGTCACGAAACAGAATGAAGGCGGACTCTTTGGGCTGAAACAGCCATTTGTGCGCCGAGACTGCTACCGAATCTGCGCCGTCGATGCCGGATAGCAAATCCGAATGCTTGTGGCTTAGCCGTAGCGGCCCGGCCCAGGCCGCATCGACATGAGTCCATGCCGCCCGTCCGCAAAGCGTCAGATCATCAATCGCTCCTGTGCTCGTCGTACCCGCAGTCAGCACCAATGCCGCGCTCCGCAGATCATCTGGTAGAGCATCTGGCAAAAGTGCCCCTGATGGCCCGCACGGCAAAGGACGCTGGGTCAAGCCGAGAATATGGGCTGCCTTGCCGACCGACAGGTGCGCCGCCTCTGCATAAACCACTTCCTTGACCCCGGCGCACTCTCGCGCGGCCCAGAGCGCCGAGAGGTTCGCGATCGTCGAGCCCGGCACCATATGGCCGCCGTTCATCCCGAAAAACGGGACGATCCAGTCAATGACCCGTTGTTCGATGTCGCGGGCAACCGGGGCAGTGGCTGCGTGAAGCAGGTTCTGGTTGACCGAGGCATTCCACAGGGTCGTCGCCCAGGTGATCCACGGGGTCGGAGGGTCCATGTGGGCAAGCGCTGTTGAATCGCCAAGCACGCTGGCACCGCCAAGCACCAAGGGCGCGAGCAGATCCAACGTTTCACGCGCCCCCCGCCCCAATTCTGGCATGTCGGCTGGTATCAGGAACGCGCCTTCGCCGTTCGCGGTTACCGTGCCCAAAAGGCCAAGCGCGTGAGCGAGCGCATCGGGATCGAACGCGAAATCGGGATCAGTCATGGGTACTTTTAGCGCGGCAGGCACAACCTGCTACAGGTGTTTTTCAGGCTGGCACAATCACCGTACCACTTCCCCGCCCTGCCCTGCTGCCAGCCTCGCCCAGTTACGTAAAGTCCGATTTATTGCTCTACTTGCACGGGCTTGTATCATGCCGCATCTCCTCCAGCGGCGGTACGCCAAAATCGGCCAGTCTTTCCTCAACGACCGTATAGCGACGCAACCCCTCACCGTGCTTGGCCTCATCAAGCATTCTACCGGATCAACGCACCCAGAAGATTACCGTACCCTGCCCCGTGCAGCGAATGCTAGCGCAATGGCCGCGCGCGGGCGCATCCCCGGAAGAGCATTCGTCTGCGGTAATGTCGAGGCGCTCCTTCAGCCACAGCGCATCCCACACGCAACGGCTTCGCTATTGTTGGATCTCAAGCGGATCACCGTCCATCTCCAGCATGTCCCACGCGCAGAGACGTTCGGGCAGGCAAGGCAGTGGTGGTCGGTGCTGCCGGGAACGTCGACGCCTGCAAAGCAACAGATGTCAGCTTCCGCAGAGGCCTACGACTGGGTCATCTCGACACAACATGTCAGCATGCATGAATTCAAACGCCTCGCATGACACAGCGAAAGCCGATGTGGCTGGTCGAAGTATCAATCATCTCGGGATGCCTTGCTGCCGGGCGATAGCGCTCACAGTAATTGGCTGCGCAGAGATGCGAGCCGCCTTTTAAAACCTTGCGGCCGATCCGAATTTGGGGTTGCCCAGGATCAAAGCTATCGCGCAAGCGGCCTCCCCTTGGATTACTGACAGTGCAGCAGGTGTCCCGCGACGATTTACGATGATGCAGGGCCGGTTGATCAACCCACCAATCGGATGTCCATTCCCAAACATTGCCGATCATATCGAACAGACCGTAGCCGTTAGCGGGAAAACTTTTGACCGGTGAAGTTCGATCTCTACCATCCGCGCGCCTATTCGCGAATGGGAATAGGCCTTGCCAGTAGTTCGCCATGATTTTTCCGCCCGGCTCCAGATCGTCGCCCCAGGCAAACTGCGTTCCATTGAGCCCGCCGCGGGCGGCATATTCATACTCTGCCTCTGTCGGCAAACTCTTGCCAGACCATCGCGCAAAGGCCGCAGCATCGTGCCAAGAGACATGGACAACCGGGTGCTCCCAGAGATCAAGCGCATCCAAATCACGATCCGGGCCAAGCGTGTGACGCCAATCTGCTCCAAGCGTGAATGACCACCAACGGTGAAACTGGTGAAGAGGAACCGGGCCGTCAGTCTTGTTGAAAACAAGGGAACCAGGATGCGCCAGTTCGGGGAGCAAGCCCGGGTAATCTTTCGGATCGGGCGCAATTTCTGCTGTCGTCACATACCCAGTTGCCGCGACAAAACGGGCAAAATCACGGTTTGTCACCGGACTCTCGTCGATCCAGAAGCTATCGAGCGAGACCTGTCTTAGTGGTGCTTCCTCAGGATACCAGAATTCCGATCCCATGGTGAAGGTACCACCGGGGATGTGGCACATGCCATCGTGAGGCGAGCATGCATTCGCTTCATCCGCCGGCCGCAACCCAATTCGCTCCTATTGTCTTGCAACATCACGTGCTTTCGCCGCCGGCATGAGGGCAGCGATTGCGCAAAGACCGAGAACAAGCGAAGCAATGAGCACGCCGCCGCTCCCCTTGGCACCAAAGATCAGAGCAGCAATGGCCGGTCCGGCGGCGATGCCGGCCTTTTGCATCGCTGTTGCCATGACTATCAGGTTCGAGGTGGGGTCCAGTCTGGCAAACAAGGCGAGGAGGTAGGAATGCCCTAGATTCCAGCCGAAGTGGAAGAGCAGCACAGCAACCATAAAGGTAGTGGCGTCGGTTCGCACAAGCAGGATTGCAGCGGCGGCTATGCATGCCAGGATCGCTAATCCGAGTGCTCGTAGCAAGGAAAGCCGCTCACCCATGGCCGCAGGCAACGCCGTTCCAGCTATTCCTGCAAACTGGGAGGAAGCCAAAGCTAACGCGACCGCTCCTTCGCTTACCTTGTTGGCCTGCGCGATGACCGATGCGAACGACCATAACGCTGTCATGTGCGTGAAGAAAATGAGCATCCCGACCAGCGCGAGTCTGTGGCCTGCCGCTGGCCATTTGAACTTTCGCTGTGCCGTAAAAGGCTCAAATCCGCGATCATCCGGTAGCCAGCGCATTGTGAGCATCGCCAGGCAACAGGTGAACAGCATGCCTCCCATCAAGCCAGCTACGCCGGCCGCTGAGGTCAGCCACGGCATCACGCCAAGGAATATCCCGGCGTAGATCAGAAGTCCGCCGATCATCAGTCCGAAGGCCCGTTCCGGATTATCGAGGCGGCCTACGATGGCGAAGGCTAGGGGCACGATTACACCAGAAGCTGCGCCCACCAACAACCGAACCGCGATCAGTATGGGTGATCCGGCAGCGAAAGTGCTCAAGACATTGCCCAAAGCGATGACCAGCAAAGCAAGCCAGATGGCCCTCTTCCAAGCCAGTCGCTGCGCAAGAAAGGCCATTGCAATCGTCGTGGCAGCAAATGCGGTCATTTCCCATGAGAGCACGTAACCGGCCTGCTCGGCGCCCAGTCCGCCATGCCGCGCCAAGGTATCAACATAGGCTGGTTGGATAAAAACTGTTTGCGCAGCCGCCATGTCCGCCCAGAGTGCGGCAACGAGGATCTTCAGATCATGGCGCTGAAGCAGTTCTAAATCCTTTTCATCGCGCGCGCGGCCGCGCTCACAGTTGCTTCAACGTCTTCGTCAGTCAATGCGAACGACACAAACCAACGGCTGCCAAGCCCCTGGATGATGCCTTCTTGCCGCAATGCTTGGCGGAAGCGCGCGGCTTTACCGGCATCAGCGTTCGCGCCGATTTCCGCGCTGGTCCACATTGGTTCCTTAGCTGTGAAATGGGTGCAGAAGTTCCCGGGCAGGCCCATGGTAACCAGATCATGGCCGGTCTCCCGAGCAGCTTTTCGCAGGCCGGCTTCCAGCTTGGCCTGCAGGCCATTGCGGCGCGCATATAGTTCTGACCCGCCGTTCTCCAGCATCCGGATAGTTGCGAGACCAGCCGCCATGGAGACCGGGAAGGCGTTGAAGGTGCCGGCACCAATGACCTTGTTCTGCCTGAACAGGTCGAACACATCCTTTCTCCCGGCAATTGCGGCCAGCGGCATACCGCCCGCAATCGCCTTGCCGAAGATCGTCAGGTCCGGGGTCACACCAACGATCGATTGCGCGCCGCCGATCGCCGTACGAAAGCCAGTGATGATCTCATCGAAGCACAGCAGAACACCATATTGCCTGCAAAGCTGGTGGACCTCTTCCAGGTACCCCGGCTTGGGCGAAGCACCGCCACCATTGCTGTTAAACACCTCCATCATCAGTACTGCGATCTTGTCAGCATGATTTTCAAGAAGCGTTTTCAGTGCGCCGATATCGTTCCAGGGGATTAAAAAGGATTCCTCGAGCGCGTGCTCAGCCCTGCCTTCGGTGTAGAATGGATCGTTATCGCTGATTGCTGCGTACGGCAGATCATTTGCGGCGGGATTGACCACCCCTCCGATCACATTGTCCAGCCAGCCATGGTAGTGGCCGCCAAATCGGACAAATTTCGATTTTCCGGTAAATGCCCGCGCAAGGCGCAGGGTCATCTGCACAGCCTCGGATCCTGACAAATGGAAACGGACATGCTCTGCACTTGGGACATGCTGTACGATCTTCTCGGCCAGTTCTACCTCAAGGCGACTCTGACAAGCACCAGATTGGACGTACAGTAGTTGGTCCAGCTGGGCATGTATCGCGTCGAGGTACTCGCGGCAACCATGCCCCCAAATCCCCGGCCCCATGGCGATGGCAAAGTCGAGCCACTCCTTACCATCGACGTCCCAAACCCGCTGGCCCGCCCCCGACTCAACAAAAATCGAAGGCTCAGCGAGCGCACGCACGTTGCTTTGTCGGCTCGACATAACGTGGGACGCTCGTTCGATCAGGTGTGCCGTTTCTGGCCCCAGCCCGCCTTTCTCAGCGACGTTTAAGACTGTTGTATTTTGCATCGTCCGAACCCCACGTTGACCGCTCAAATTTCAGAAACTGTAGAACAATAATAGGGATCAAAGCAAGCCTTCTGCCTGAAAGAACTCGGGACGCACCTCACGGCGGCCTAAGTCATACTTTGATGGCAGTTAACTAGCGGAGTGGGCAGCACTTCCCCCTCTCGCTACGGATCGGAGCTGAGCGCAAGCCTTGATGATTATGTTGAACAATATTACCCGCCCTAGCTCGGGTTCCATAGGGCTGGCGCACACTCTTTCAGTGGCACACCACCTCCAGCGCGCCTTCAACCTCCCATCAACTCAATCGTGAAGCCATTGAAGTCCCGGATATAGGTTGCGCGCATGCCCTGATTGGGGCCAGCCGCAATAACGGGAAGGTTCGGCGCTGCTGGTTCGAAGCCGTATGCCCCCGCCCGCAGGACGATGTCAGCCACATTGGGGACTTTGAGCGCAAGGTGAGCTGCACCAAGATCGCAGGGCCTTCCAGCTGAAAGAGTCGCAGACTGGGGAGACGAATACTGGAGTAGCTCCATCGTCAGCCCCGGTGCGGACACATAGACCAGCTCCACGTCTGCTCCGATCACGCCAGTGACCTCTTCGATGGAGGCAGCAGGGGGACGCCGCGGTTCAGTGACTTCAAAACCAAGGCAATCACGCATGAACGCCGCCAGTGCGCGCACGTCGGCCACGGTGAAACCTACATGAAGGGGCTCGATACCCATTGCTGTCAGACTGCCATGATCAGGCTGGCGGCAGCTACGATCTTGTCTGGATCAGGTAACAGTGCGCGCTCGAGCGCAGGCGCGTAGGGCATCGGGATGTTGGGCGAAGTCACCCGCTTGATCGGCGCCTTCAAGGACGAGAATGCCTCGTCACCAACCACTGCGGCAATATGACTGGCTGCGCTACACCGGTCGCGCGCTTCATCGACTACGACCAGTCGACCTGTCTTCCTCACGGAAGTGACGATTGTGTCTGTATCGAGTGGCACAAGGGTGCGGGGGTCGATCAGCTCAACCGATACGCCTTCTTCCGCAAGTGCCTTGGAAGCCCTGATGGCATGATTGACGCAAGACCCGATCGCGACAATGGTCAAGTCCGAACCCTCCTGCATGATCGACGCCTTGCCGTAAGGAACCAGGAAGTCTGGATCGTCCGATACCTCGCCTGAGGTTGCCCCGCGTACGCGAGGCAGAAGAAAGATAGTTGGATTAAAACCACGCAGAGCCGATTTCATCAAACCCTTGGCGTCAGCCGGGGTGGCAGGTACGGCGATATTGATCCCACCCAGGTTCATGAACATCGGATAGGGTGTGTCGGAATGCTGCGCGCCAGTGGACGTACCCGCGCCGATGGCAGCCACAAAAGTCACCGGCAGGCGTGCCTGCCCGCCGGTCATCAAGCGCAACTTCGCAGCCTGATTGGCAATTCCGTCAAACCCGGTCAACGCGAAGTTTGAAAACATAAGGTGGCAGATCGCGGGGGTACCCGCCATTGCCGCGCCGACAGCCATGCCGGTCATGGCGGATTCCGAGATCGGCGTGTTGCGCACGCGCTTGCTGCCAAACCTGGCATGCAGGCCGCGGGTGTCTCCGAACATGCTCACTTCAACATCTTCGCCGAACAGAACAATCCGCTCGTTCCGCTCCATTTCCTCGAAGTAGGCCGCGTTTATGGCTTGGGTCAGTCTCATCTTTGCCATGGGTGCCTCACGGACGCTGGTCAACGAACACGGATGAAAGAACGCGTTCCATTTCGGGTGGCGCGCTATCATTGGCGAACTGGAGCGCATCTTTCACATCTGCAGCAACCTTGGCCTCGAGCGCATCAAGGTCCGCGCTCGACAACAGCGACATTTCAGCAAGTCGACTAGCGAGCCGCGGGATCGGATCGCGGGTGCGCCACTCGGCTATCTCCTCTTCGCTGCGGTAGGGCGCCTGAAGAAAGCCGCTCTCAGCCTCGAGGTGACCCCGCAACCGATAGGTCTTTGCCTCAATGAAACTAGGACCTTCGCCTTTTCGCGCGCGCTCAACCGCAATGGCAGCGCTGGCCCAGACCGCTTCCACGTCATTGCCATCGACAACCTCGGTCGGGATTCCGAAAGCTTTCGCCCTATCGGCGATTTCGCCGGCATTCACAGTGCTGGAAGCGGAGAACTCCGAATAGCCATTGTACTCGCAAACCAGGATCAGAGGGAGCTTCCACAATGCCGCGATGTTGAAGACCTCGGGAAGGATCCCTTGGCTCGAGGCGCCGTCACCAAAGAAAGCAACCGCGAGCTGCCCCTGGCCCGCGACCTGGGCCGACAGGGCGGCCCCGGCCGCCAGACCGATCCCGCCGCCGACAATGCCGTTGGCGCCAATCATTCCCTTTGACAGGTCAGTGACGTGCATCGAGCCGCCCAGACCGCCGCAAGCTCCGGTCGATTTTGCATGGACTTCAGCAATCAGGGAGCGCGCCGAACCACCTTTGGCAAGAAAGTGGCCATGGCCACGATGCGTGCTGCCGACATAGTCATTGTCGGAAAGATGATCGCAAACCGCCACAGCTATGGCTTCTTGACCAGCACACAAGTGGACGTTGCCCGGCAGGTCACCTGAGCGAGAGTCTGCCCCCAATTGCTCTTCAGTTCGACGAATGAGCAGCATGCGCTCGAGCATGGCCAAAAGGCGTTCTGGCCCCGGCGCAAGATTGCGTGATTCTAGTTGTGCCATTGCCACTCCCGGAGCTTTGCCGCTGTTTACAGCACAGTGACCGGGAATCCATTTTTGTGCAACAGTTTTTAACTGTAGGCCGTTGGGGGAACAGGAATTTTATATAATTTCCGAATGATATGCCGATGCGTGCGATTCTTCTTGTTGAACAATCAATCGTCAGCGCCGTTCAGGTCGAGCCAGATCTCACGACATTCCTTGCGGACGGATTCGACATGCAATCGCATGAGCAGTTCGCTACGGGTCTTGTCGCCGCTAGCCAATGCGTCGAACAGTTCTTCGTGCTGCTGTACCGAACCGGCATTTTCAGTGGCTTTGCCGTGCTTCAGGTAGAGGCTCTGGGTAAAGTTCTCCACCCGCGAGGCGATTTCGAGCAGGATTGGACTGCCTCCAGCCTCATGAACCAGCCGGTGAAACTGTATGTTGAGTTCGAGGAATCGCTGGTCATCCTCTGGGTGTGCGGAAATGAGCTGCTTTTGCAGATCAAGGACTGACCGCAGGTCCTCGAGTTTTTCAGGTGTTATACGCGTTGCCGCAAGGCCGGCCAGGTAGCTCTCGAGAAAAGCTAGGAAATCGAAGATCTCTTCAGCGTGTGTCTCATCGACATCGGCAACATAGCTGCGCTTGTTAGCCGCGATAGTGACAAGCCCTTCATCAGCCAATCTGCGGATGGCCTGACGTACTGGCGTACGGCTAGTATTGCAAAGCTCGCTGAGCTCCTCTTCGCGCAAGTGGGAGCCGGGCGGGAAAGTCCCGTTAAGGATAGCCTTTCGGATGGTCTGGTATGTGCGCAGCTTGGCGGTTGGCAAAACAGTCGTCCCCCGGCTCTGATCGTTGCCCAAAAGCTCTAAGCCATCTGATAAAAGGGTCAACATGATCAGAGCCTGGCGACCACGCTCTTGGTCTGGGTCAATTCCTCGATCCCCTGGCGGCCAGCTTCCCTGCCCCAACCGGATTGCCGGTAGCCGCCAGTTGGCATCGCCTCGTCAAGCATGGCGTAGCAATTTATCCAAACCGAGCCTGCTCGGATTTCTGCTGCCGCACGATGCGCGGTTGACAAGCTGGAGGTGAATACGCCTGAGGCCAGCCCGTAAGGCGTGTCGTTGGCAAGAGCGATTGCTTCTTCGAGCGTATCGAATGGCATAATGCACAAGACCGGCCCGAATAGCTCATCACGGATGACGGGAGAGTTGGCAGACCTGGGAACAATCACCGTAGGCTCGATAAAGAAGCCTTCGCGAGCCGGGCGGTTGCCGCCCGTGACAATCCGATCACCGCCCGCGCGCGCAGCCTCGATGTACCGCAATACGCCGCCGAGCTGTCGCTCCGAAACAAGCGGCCCCAATTCTGCTTCCTGATTCAGCCCGTGGCCAAGCTTCATCGCTGCGGCAATCCGAGCAACGCCCTCAACCACGGCATCAAAAACCCCACGCTGGGCATAGATCCGCGTCCCGGCAAAGCAGATCTGCCCCGAATTCATGAACACCGCTTCGGCCAACGCTGGTATGGCGGACTCGAGATCGGCATCATCGAAGACGAGGACCGGCGATTTTCCGCCGAGCTCAAGTCCGACCCGCTTGAGATTGCCAAGCGACAGCCGCGCGACCTCCTTTCCGGTCGCGGTCGATCCCGTAAAGGAGATCATGTCGACATCGCTGTGGGCGGCCAAATGGGCCCCGGCAACTGCCCCCATCCCGGGCACAATGTTTACAACCCCGCCCGGGAAATCGGCCTCTGCCACTAACTCGCCTAGGCGAAGAGCGGATAATGGCGTGAGTTCTGAGGGCTTGAGCACGACAGTGTTGCCGGCCGCGAGCGCAGGGCCGATTTTTGCCAGCGCCATCAACGTCGGGACGTTCCATGGAGAGATGGCACCGACCACCCCGAGCGGCTCGCGCAAAGTGTACGCGTGGTGCGGCGGCCCGAAGGCCGCTGGCGGCCTCGCATCCGGCATCGAGATCGTCGCCGTTGTCCCCTCAATCTTGGTACACCAGCCCGCATAATAGCGTAGCGCTTCCGCCGGACCGGAGCCGCATAGGAACTGAGCAAGAGTAAGCGGCATGCCTTCGTTCAAGGTATCGAGATATGCCAATTCACCAGCATTCTCCTCCACCAGCTCAGCGAGCCTCCAGAGACGCCTTGCGCGATCAGCGGGCGGCATACGGCGCCAGCTTGGGGCTTCGAAAGCATTCCTGGCCGCGGCGACGGCAAGGTCAACATCGGCCTGCGCTGCCAGGCAAGCCGAGCCGATGACCTGTTCGGTGGCCGGATCAATCAGTTCCTGAACACCTCCACTGCCATCGACCCACTGCCCTCCGATCAGCATGGGACGAGTTTTTGCGAGGTATGATCGAACTTTGGTTTCGGCAGACATGCTTGCAACTCCGAAGCGAATGGCATTTTTTGTGGACCATTAAGATTGCAGCGTCAACCGACTGAGGCGTAGACTCTTTCACCAAATTCGCTGTGTTTCCTTTGATAATACAGAGGACCGAAACTGGATGGGTGACGAACCCTTCATTCCATTGCCAATTTTTGTTCTACAAAAAGGCGAATGACGTCCTTGACCGATCATTGTGGCGCGCTTAGCCACTCGCGCTAGGTGGTAAAGGCCGCAACAAAGGGGAGTGAGCGGATTATGGATCGACATAGCGCGTTCAATCCATCTTCTCCCCGAGCCGTGACTGCGGGCATCTTTATGGGCGTAATGGGGGGTGAAGTTTTCATCGTCCAGCCCGGGTTCGTTCAGGGTCTAGTAGAGCATATGAAGTTCTCGGAGGAGCAAGCCGGGCTAATCGCTTCGATCGAAATGGCGGGCTTTGCCGCGATGACGATTGTACTCATCTTCCTGACAGGGCGGGTCAATTGGCGAAGAATGCTGGCAATGTGCATTGCCCTGACAGTGGCTGGCCATCTTGGCTCAATGCTTACCAGTGCTGTCACCCCATTTGGCTTCATGCGGTTTGTTGCCGGGCTTGGTTGCGGCGGGATTGTGTCGATTGGTTTCGCGGCCGTCGGCCTGACTGACCGGCCGGACCGGAACTTCGGCATTCTCGTAGCATTTTCTGGAGTTTACGGTGCCATTGTACTCGGATTTATGCCAAATCTCTATGCATATGCCGGAATGCAAGGGTTGCTCCTGTTCTTCGCATCCTTCGCAGCCCTCGGCTTTGCAATGGTCGGGTGGCTGCCGCCTTCGGACGGAGCCGCGCAAGCGGATCGCAACGCTAAAGCCCCGCTCCTAGTTGGGCCCACCGTTCCAGCGCTCGGGGCGATGTTCGCCTACTTTCTAGCCCAAGGGGTAGTTTGGGCCTACCTCTTCCGCATTGCCATCTCCGGAGGCCTCTCAGAAAGCCAGGCGGCGCTCGGCCTCACGATAGCGCAGTTCGCAGGAATTCTCGGGGCCTTGATTCCCTCGATCGTCGGTGCCCGCTTTGGAAGAAAAATCATGCTCACGCTTGCAATTTCAGCAGGTGTCGCGCCGCTTCTTTTCTTCCTCTTTGGAACAGTGACAGTGGCCAGCTACACTATTGCTGTCTGTGCATACAATTTTGGATTCAACAAATCCCATCCGTATCTACTGGCAACAATGGCAAGCCTAGACAACACAGGTCGCGTCGTAACGTTTGCTGTTGCACTTCAAACAGTCGGCCTTGCAATCGGACCAGTCGTGGGCGCGTACATTCTCGGTTCCAATGGATTCGACGGGATTTACTGGTTTGCGATTGCCGTCTTCCAGCTCGCCCTTCTATTGATTCTTATCCCGGCCGGCATACGGCTGGCCCCAGTCAGATAGGCCATCGCCTACCGATCTTCAGCGGATTCAATCGCGCTTCAGTCATTTTTGTTCAACATACTGCGCCAACACGGAATCAGCAGCCAAGAGCCGGCACCTACGTTCGCTCACAAAAAATACGTAAAACTCTGTTTTTATTGCCTTAGTGCAGCAGCGTCACCGACGATAACCCGCCCCACCCTCGCCAAAGGCCACTCTCACCCTCTTTTTTGTTGCACAGTTTTGACATGTGCGTTAGCGTCCAAGCCTCAAGAGAGGGAATTGAGGGGAGTTTTCGATGTCCGGTGTTGTAAGTCGCTCTTTGTTCGCCGCAGTTTCGCTTATTGCGATCTCAGCGCCCGTGCGCGCGCAGGAAGATCCTTCCGCGAACAACGAACCGGCCGGCGGTATCGAAGAAATTGTTGTGACTGCACAAAAGCGCTCGGAAAATCTACAAGATGTCCCTGTCGCGATCACGGCGTTTACGGCCGAGACCATTAACCGGCTCGGGATTACCAATTCGGAAGAGCTGGCTACATTCACTCCAAGTTTGAATTATCAGCCAGCAGGCGGCATCGGAGCGAGTATCGGCATTCGAGGCATCCAGGATCAAAACTTCACATTCAACCAAGTGGGCTCAGTCGCTGTCGTCGTAGACGAAGTGGCACTCAACTCCCCTAATCTGAACACGTTCGCCTTGTTCGACCTTGAGCGCATTGAAGTTCTACGCGGTCCGCAGGTCACCCTTTACGGCCGCAGCACGACAGGCGGGGCCCTGAATGTCACTACCCGCCAGGCCAAGGTGGGCGAAGAGGCCAACACACAAGCCTTTGTTCAATATGGACGATTCAATGCGATAGAAGCCCAAGCGGCTGTGGGCGTCCCCTTGGGGGACATGTTTGCCGTCCGGCTAGCGGGTCAGTACCAGAAGAGGGACGGCATTCAGCGAAATGTTGTCCTTGGCGGCACTGACGGCGACCGAGATCGCTACACTCTGCGCGGCTCAGTTGCATTCGAACCATCTTCGAACTTCGTGGCAAAGTACACAATGTTGTACGGGCAGGATAACGGCGAACAGCCTCGCTATCTTCCCATTGGGAACCTCCAGCCAGGCGCAGGTGCTCAGCCTTGCCTTGACCCTAGCTTCCAGCCTGGAAACAATTGCGCGGACCCGTATGGCTTTGTCTCCCCCGGGAATTTCAACGAAAGCTATTCAAATTTTCCAAGCTATATCAACTCCGACGTTTTCAGTCACTTACTCAACCTTTCGCTTGATGTAGGCCCGATCACCCTTTCGTCCATTAGTGCGGTGATTGACCACACCGTTTCACGCCAGGAGGACGTTGATTCTGGCCCAATCGGCCGAGTTGAAGTGCATAACGATGTCGAGACCAACCAAAAGTCTCAAGAATTTCGTGTTGCGACCAATGGGTCAGATCAGCCCGTGAGCTTCGTGGGCGGATTGTTTCTCCTCCGCGAAACCAACAGCGGTGTCGTAGCGAGAAGTATTTTGACCGCTGGCGCGGGCGCTCCTCCGATTGGCCTAAACTCTCTGACCTTTGATCAAGAGACGAATATCACCTCAGTGTATGGGCAGCTCGATGTCAAATTGACTGACCAACTCAGCCTTGTGGGGGGTCTCCGCTATTCTGATGAATCAAAGGGTGGCGACGCCCAGTCGTTCCGTCGAACCGGAGGGGGCGCCGGTTCATGGACCAACTTCGCTCCATCCAATGGTACGCACCTTGGACGTAGTGATGTCGTGCGACTGTCAAATCCTACCCAAAATTCTGGCTTGGTGAGCTTCGGAGAAACGTGGAAAAACTGGGGCGGCAAGATCGGTCTGAACTATGCCCCGAGCGAAAATTTGCTATTTTATACAAGTGTTACCGAAGGGTTTAAGGGCGGGACCTTCAACCTTATCCCGGCTTACAACTTGCTAGTGGCTCAGCCAGTCATCAATCTCCAAGCTGGGGTAAACCCTGAAAAAATCACATCTTATGAGGCTGGCGGAAAGATTGAACTTTTTGATCGACAGCTTCAGATCAATTTTGCTGGCTTTGTTAGCAAATACAGAGATCAACAGGTTTTTACATTCTCGGATGGAGCAGCAGCTCTCCTCAACGCTGGTAAAGCGACGATCAGCGGGATCGAAATCGAAACAACATTTGCCCCGCGTGGGGGCTGGCTTGCACAACTGGGCGCGACTTTTCTTGACTCTCAATATGACGAATTCATCTTACTGGAAGAAAAGGGAGGCCCTGTTTTTTCAGGAAATCGTACACCTCACACTCCGAGCGTTACGCTAACAGGCCTTTTGCAGAAATCGTTCGAATTGGGCCGAAACGAGCTTAGCTTCCTTTCGAACTTTAGGTACACGAGCGAACAATTTGCCGGCTTCCACAACACGCCTGACGAATTTCTCCCGAGCAGATTTACTGTTGACGTCAGAGCTCGATATCTTTTTGGTCCTGAAAGAGAATTTGAGCTTGCTCTTTTTGGTCGCAACATCTTCGATGAACGATTTTGTCAGACCATCCAGCCTGGCGTCTTCACAAATCAGTGCATCATAAATGAGCCCGCTGCATATGGTGTCCGCTTTGCATTAGCATTCTGATTTTGTTCTGAGAAACAGGTACTCATCAGATCTTCACGTACTTGCTTCGTCGAATCAGAGGGGTTCGTTGAGTTGAAAATCAAGCTAAAGATGCCGCGCTTCGGAATGAATATGGAAGAGGCTACGATCGTAAAGTGGCACAAGGGTGTGGGGGAGAGCTTCGTCGAAGGCGACGCTCTCTACGAAGTCGAGACCGACAAGGTCACCCAGGTCGTAGACGCCACCGGTAACGGCACTCTGCTCGAAATTCTTGTCCCGGAGGGTGAAGAGGCTCAGGTTGGTGATGCCATTTGCGTGGTCGAAGCAGGCTGATCGATTTTGTAGTTCGACCACAAGCTAGGATATAAGCGGTCATGCTAGTGGTCGGATTTTACCGTGGCGCTGTTCTGGCTATCGGCACTTTCGCTTACCTCGGCATGCCACAATCGCAGGCGGCTATCGGTGCAGAAATGCAGGCTCCGGCGAGAGTGGAAGCTCCGCCCAGCCCTCTTGTTCTCGTCGAGCCGGCGGTTCGGCAAAATCCGAATCCTGCCGTTCCCATGGCGGCAATCCTGACAATGCAAGCAAGCCACGCTAAGGCGGTGGACGTTTCAATTCAGGAGAGCCTTGTTGGTCGGCCGGACAGGATCTGGCAGGTCTCAGCTCCGGTTGCTTCGGACGGTTCAGTAAGATTGCCGATCGTAGGGTTTCGGTCCGCATCAATACTGACCTTTTCGATTTCATTGCGCAGCTCTGGAGGTGCATCGATGACCTTGCCGAACAGGCTGGTCTTTCGAGCGCCTGCGGTTCCTGAAGTTGGCTTGGGTTGGCCAAAAATCGATACTGTCGAGCTGGAACGCGCGCGGATCGAACCGGGCATTACCTTCGTTTCGGTACGTCGCAACTTTCTTGAGCGCGGCTCGCTGATGACGGCAAGTCAGCGCGACTTCCAGCGTAAGTTCGGGCTGATCATTGCCTTGAATGAGGAAGGCGAAGTCGTGTGGTATTATCGGTCGCAGCAGCGCATCGCCGGCGTTCAGTCGATGCCAGATGGCCGAATACTGATGACTCTCGCCGATCAGCGAACCCGGATCATCGATGTCCTTGGCAACATTGAAAAAGAATACGTCGCAGGGCTGAGTCCGGACCGTGACCCTACTAGTGGCGCGATCCCGATCGACGGAATCCAGACCATTCACCACGAGCCGTACCTGACAAAGCGAGGAACCTTCATCGCAATGTCCGCAAACGCCCGGCGGATCGACAATTACTATACCAGCGTCACCGACCCTAATGCGCCGCGCAAGTCGCAGATGGTCATGGGTGACGCGATCATCGAGTATGACGCCAGCGGCAAGATTCTGTGGAAGTGGGACAGTTTCGACCACCTTGACCCCATGCGGGTCCACTTTCATCTCTTCCAGCCTTACTGGATGACACGGGGCTTTCCGGGCCACCTCGATTGGACCCATGGCAATGGCGTGTCCTATGACGAGAAGAACGGGACCATCATTGTATCGCTTAAGCAGATGGACGCCATCATCGGCATCAGCCGACAGACTGGCGAGGTGAAGTGGATCTACGGCGATCCGACTGGCTGGAATGGGGTTCTTGCGGCAAAGGTCCTGAAGCCGAAAGGGCAGTTCGTACGTTTCCCATTCAGCCCGCATCACCCTCATGTCGATGGTCCAGGGCTGATGACCTATTACGACAATGGTATGTTCCAAGCCTTTCCCTTCACCGGGAAGGAACCGGTCCCCCAGCACCTGAATTTCAGCCGCGCCGCCCGCATCCGGATCGACGAGAAGGCAATGACCTTTGAGGAGGTCTGGACCTCGGAGACTGAAGGAACTGCAGAATCCTGCTACAACTGGGCGATGGGAGAAGCCGAAACGCTGCCGATGACCGGGAATGCGTTGCTGATCCGGGCGAATTGCAGCCCGCGCGATCCGGCGGTCAGCGACTTCAACGAGTTTGATCTTTCCAAGAGATTTATCGATGAAACCTACGGCGACGCCTTCATCGATCAGTACAGCACGGACAATCCCGGCCGACGCATCGCGCGCTATCGGTTCTCCAATCCCGACCAGATTACCAGCTGGACGTTGTATGGAGGATTTCATCGGGCGGCGGTGGCAGGCGGGAAGTAGCCCACCACCTTGTTCGCTGTGATCAGGATCGCCGAAGCCAGGCCGGAACAGGTCTGGCTCCGGTATCTGGGAGCCGGTTACGCCCCGTCTATCTGAGTTCGCATGAAGTTCAGCTTCTCCATGATCGGAGCATCGGAGAAGCGGAACAGGTCGAACTGTGTCTCCGCCTGCAGTGACCAAGGGATCCACGACGGGATGACGAACAAATCTCCCTTCTCGAGCGCATGGGTTTCGCCATTCATGACGACTGCTCCGCTGCCTTCGAAGACCTGGAATACGGTCGAACCAACGTCCCGCCGCGTAGCGGCCTCGGTGCCGGCGCGCAGACGATGGAACTCCAGGCGGATTGTGGGCATGACATCCCCGCCCGTGGTGGGATTTACATAGCGGATCGCAGCATGACCGGGGGCAATTGTAGCCGGATAGCCTTCTGACTCGAGCGAAAGCTGCTGGTTAAGCGCGGCGTCGGTATACATCCACCGATAGGCTCCGATGGGCGAACTCACAGTGTCATTGAGCCCAGCCAGCGGGCGCAGACCAGGATGACACCATAGCCGCTCGCCACGGCTATACTCCGGCGTTTCGAGGCACGTGAGCTGGTCGGAACCGAATTCGAAGAAGCCGACATCCATCTGCTGGCTGAAGGGAATGTCGAGGCCGTCGATCCAAGCCATCGGCTGATCGGTGATATTCTGGTGACCATGAAAATTTCCGCCGGGCGTCAGCAAGAGATCGCCGCGGCTCATTCTGACCGGATCTCCGTTGACCACCGTCCACACACCGTCGCCCTCAACCACAAACCGGAAGGCGTTCTGGCTGTGACGATGCTCTGGCGCCACTTCGCGTGGGCCAAGATACTGGATCGCGGCCCAGAGCGTCGGGCTGATATATGCATGCGGCGCAAGACCGGGATTACCGAGCCCGATCGCGCGCCGTTCACCACCACGGCCGACAGGCACCAGATCCCCAGAGCGAACTGCGAGCGGTAGCAGCTTCGCCCACTTCCAGACATGCGGCACAGCCTTTGACTTGGGATGGACCGGCATCAGATCGCCCAACTGGGTCCACAGGGGCAGCAGACTTTGGTCCGCAAAACCACGGTAGAGCTCGCGCAATTCGGGCGTATCATCCGGTTGCATCGCATGGGCGGCCGAGGTGTGTTCGATCGCTTCGCTCATTTTGTGTCTCCTTTGACCGGGTTATTCGGCATCTGGCTGGTTGGGCGGCGCCGCGTCGCGGAATGCTGCGATGCTGTCCAACTCACCGAAGATCTTCGCGATAGTCGGCCAGTTCTCGATCGGGATCGAGAAGCGCCTGTTGTTCCAGACCTGGGCGTAGAGGCAGATGTCCGCCAGCGAGGGTGCATCGCCATGGCAGAAGCGGCCGGTCTTTGGGTTGCCGACAAGCGTCGCTTCGATCGCGTCGAAGGTTACTGTCACCCAATGGGCAAACCATTCGGCCACCGCACCTTCCCCTGCTCCGAACTGGGAGCTCAGTCGGTTCAGGACACGCAAGTTGTTGAGCGGGTGGATCTCACACGCAATCATGTAGGCCAAAGACCGCACCCGTGCCCGACCGGCCGCATCTGCCGGCAACAAAGGCGGGTTCGGGTTTGTCTCGTCAAGCCATTCGATGATCGCGAGCGACTGCGTCAGCACCGTCCCGTCGTCGAGTTCAAGCGCGGGAACCAGCCCCGCCGGGTTCATGGCGAGAAAGGCCGCCGTCCGGTTCTCGCCTTTGCGAAGCGCATAGGCCACATAATCGTAATCCAGACCCTTGAGATTGAGTGCTGCACGCAACCGGGTCGACGTGGATGACCTGAAGAAGTTGTGCAGGCGCAGCGTCATTCGCGCGGGCCGATCTTGGTGGTCAGGTCGCCGAGCCCCTCGATCGAAACGACGCAGACGTCGCCCTGGACAAGTGGGCCGACCCCCGCCGGTGTGCCGGTCATGATCAGGTCGCCCGGCTTGATGGTCACCGAGTGCGACAGGATCGAAACGATCTCGGGAACCGACCAGATCAATTCAGCCAGATCGGCGTCCTGCTTGACGGAATCATTGACGGAAAGGCGGATCGATCCCTTCGCGGGGTGCCCCACTCGGGCAACCGGGTGGATGGGGCCGATCACAGCCGACTGGTCGAATGCCTTTCCCCAATCCCAGGGGCGGCCCTTTTCGCGCGCCTGAATCTGCAGATCGCGCCGTGTGAGATCATTACCCACCGCGTAGCCCCAGATGTAGGACGGGCCTTCTTCGACCGAAACGTTCCGTCCTGCCTTCCCGATCGCGACGACCAGCTCAGCCTCGTAATGGAAGTTCTCTGTAAGCGGCGGGTAGGGAATGGTCGCACCGTCATGAACGATTGCGTCGGCTGGCTTGGTGAAGAAGAAGGGCGGTTCGCGGTCTGGGTCGAAACCCATCTCGCGTGCATGTTCGGCATAGTTGCGACCTACGCAGAAGATACGGCGAACCGGAAACTTCTGCGCCGATCCGGCAACGGGAACGGAGCTGTGCGGCTGTGGCGGGAAAGTGTAATCTGTCATCATTGCCTCGTGAATTGTTAGCCCTCGAGCGCGGGCGGTGCATCAGGCCAACAGGTTATGCCGGTTCGGCGGTCAGCGGCGTGGAGAGCGGATCATAGTTGTAGAGCCAAAGCGCGCGGTCCTTACTGGGGTCCTTGCGTGCGAAGGCCTCACGGAATTCTTCGTGGGTGTGGAAGTGGAACAACCGGGCATGCTCGGTGCTTTCGTCAACGATCCGCGCTGTACGGTCGATGCGAGCCTGCTCGTAGGCCTTTAGCGCGATCGCCAGGTCACCGAACTGATCGAAGGCCCGCATCAGCACGGCTCCGTCTTCTATTGCCATGACAGATCCCTGGGCCATGTACGGTAGGGTTGGGTGCGCGCTGTCCCCAAGCAAGGTTACCCGAGCCGTGCTCCAGAAGCTAAGGCGTGGCCGGTTGTTGAGCGCCCAGCAGAAGCACTTATCGCGATCCGCTGCATCGATCATGGTCTGCACATCGGGATGGAAGCCGGCAAAATCCGCCTTCAGGTCTTCCCAAGGTGCCTTGATAGCCCACCCTTCCTGGGTCCACTCGGGCTTTTCGACGCAGCCAACGAAGTTAAGAAGCTTCCCAGCGTTTACCCAGTAGACGACCATGTGCTTGTCCGGCCCCATCCAGTTGACGAAGATCGGAGGCTGGAGGTTGGGTGGCAGATTTTCCGCCGGAACCATGACCCGCCAGGCAACATTGCCAGTATAGTTGGCCGGTTCCATGCCGTGCATTTGAGCGCGTACAGCGGACTTGATCCCGTCGGCGCCGACCAGCACGTCGCCGCGCGCCGTGGTGCCATCGGCAAAGTAGAGAGTGACCCCCTGATCGTCTTCCTCATAGCGCTCTAGCGCCTTGTCGAGGTGGATCGCCGAAGGCGAAAGCGCGCGAACCCGCTCTTCAAGAACACGAAGTATATCGGGGCGATAAACATGCAAATAGGGCGCCCCGAACCGGTCCTCATGGTGGTCACCGAGTGGTATCTCGCTGACCACCTCGGCGGTGTCGTGGAGCCTGAATTCGGTTCTGAGCGGCCGAATGGAAATCGACTCCAAGGCCTCCAAGATACCAAGGTGCCGCAACACTCGGGTCGCATTGGCGCTGACCTGGATGCCTGCACCAACCTCACCAAGTTCGGGGGCCTGTTCGAAGACCTCTACCTCATGACCGGATTGCAGCAGCAACCCAGCGGCGGTTAGTCCGCCGATCCCGCCTCCCGCGATCAGTATCTTCCGTCTTGTCGTCATTTCTTGTCTCCACCGCCGGGAATGTCGGTACTTGCTATCTGCGGTTGATCTATTGCTGGGCCTTCTGGATGTCTCCGGCCGCTCGCCAGTCGAAATGGGTGCGAACGTTGCTCCAGTCCGAAGGGAAGTAAGAGATCGGGACAACGCCTTGTTGCAGCGCCCATTCATCCCAGCGGGCAATCAGGGCCCGGGCCACGTCAGGTCGGCTCTCGGAGAGGTCGTGTTGTTCCGCCGGATCCTTGGCAACATTGTAGAGCGCCCAGCGCTCCTTTGGTCCCCACGGCGGATTCTGCCAGACGATCTTCCAATCCCCCTGGCGCCCAGCCCGACGCGCCCACAGCTCCCAGCCGAAGAATGCGTCAGCAGGGTGGAGTGCAGGCAAGGACGGATTGGCTAGGAGGGGTTTGAGACTGCTTCCCTCGAGACGCTCGATCCGACGTCCTTCGAACTCGCCATTCGGAATCGGCACGCCAGCATAGTCAAGCACGGTCGGCACGATATCGAGTACCTGAGTGAATGCGCCATTGAGCCTATTGCGATGCTTGATGCCTGGACCAGCAGCGATAAATGGCACGCGTGTACCGCCTTCAGTGGCAAAGCCCTTACCCAAGCGGAAAGGCGTGTTGCTAACATGGGCCCATTGCGGACCATACCAGACATAGGAGTCGCGTCCGCCCATCTGGTCGAACCGCAAGTCACGCTCTTGCGCAGACCAGCGATACCAGTCAGCTCCGCCGAAATCGAGCGGGTTGCCGCCATCCGCACCGTTGTCAGACATGAAAAGAATGATTGTGTTGTCGAGCTGTCCTTCGGCTCTAAGGCCAGCGATCACCCTGCCTACTTGCCGGTCAAGATTACTGACCATCGCGGCATAAATTTCCATCCTGCGCTCTTCGAGCTGCCGCAGTTCTGGTGACAATTGTTGCCAGGATGGCCAGTCGGGGTCGAATGGCGCTGCGATTTGCGATCTTCCGATCAGGCCCAGTTGGCGCTGCCGGGAAAGGCGCGCCGCGTGGATCGCATCATATCCCTTTGCGTATCGACCGCGCTGACGGGCTATATCGTCGTCGGGTGCCTGCAAGGGCCAGTGCGGCGCCGTAAAATTCAGCATCGCGAAGAAGGGCTTACTCCGGTCTCCTTGGCCGAGATAGCCGATTAGCTTGTCGGCAAATGTTCTAGAACTGTAAAAGTCGGGCGGTGGCAGGGTGTCCTTCCCGTTCTCGACATAGTTCACGGTCGGAATGTCGGGAAAGACGCCCTTGTTGTCGAAATGTGCTCCAGCGCCCTGGATCAAGGCGAAATGCTGCTGAAAGCCTCGGGCAGCCGGTCGGTAGGCCGGATCGCGCGCGCCGCCCATATCCCATTTGCCCGAGAGCATGGTTCGATAACCGGCACGGCCCAGTATCTCGGCAATAGTAGCTACGCGATGAGTGAGGACCGCCTCGTAACCGCGCTTGCCCTCAGTCTGAGGAGTCCAATCCCCTGCCATCGTGCCAAAACCGGCGTTGTGAGGTGACGCGCCAGTCAACAACGCCGCGCGCGTGGGGGAGCAAGCTGCATATGTGTGAAAGTTGGTTAGCCGCACACCGGATCGCGCTAGGCGATCGAGGTTCGGGGTCCGGATCTCCGATCCGAACGACCCGATATCGGAGTATCCCAAATCGTCTGCAACGATAATCAGGATGTTGGGTCTTTGCGGTGGAGTTACGTCGGTGCGTGCTCCAGCTTGGCTGCCAAGCAGGGCCAGTAGGCTCATGCCTCCAAGCGTGACCTTGCCGAGCAGGCTCGACCGATGGAACTTACGCCCCATCAGCGCTCTCCATAATCAGAACCGCCTTGATGACGTCGCCGTTGCGTGTGCGCTCCATTGCCCGATTGATATCGGCGAACGGGAACGCGGCGATAAGTCGGTCCACGGGAAACTCGCCAGCCAGCCACCATTCGAGCATTTTGGGGTACAGATCGTGCGGAACCGAGTTGCCGAAGGACAGTGCCTCAAACCTTGCTGCCTTCTCGAACAGCGGCATCGGCTTCAACGTGTATTCATCCATTGGGCTAGGCAAAATGGCGTAGGCCATGTGACCCCCGGTGCGCAGGCTGGCGATTGCGCTTTCAAAAGCGGCGGCATTCCCTGAAGTTTCCAATAGCTTGCCAACACCGCGACCGGTCTGGGCCAACACCCATTCATCCATCGCGCCCGACCGCGGGTTGAAGACATCGGTCGCACCAAGCTCTCGTGCCATTTCCAGGCGACTGTCGCGAACGTCAGCTACCATAATCGCGCCGGCACCAGCGCGGCGCGCTGCCATAACGGCGCCCAAGCCAACCGCGCCGGCACCGACGATCAGCACCGTCTCACCTGGCCTGACGTCCAGCACATTGATGATCGCCCCCGTGCCAGTCATTACTCCACAGGTAATGCTGGCCCCTACTTCAGCGGGCACATCCTGCGGCAAAGGCACAAGGCAATGGTCCTGGACAATGGCATGAGTCGCAAAGGACGATTGCTGGAAGAATGCCGCATGCAGCGGCGCATCTGATTTGTCCCAGATCGTGGCACTGCCGTCCAACCGCCTGCCCCCAAAGGTCACATCCCAGCTCTGATCGCAATGGAAGGGATGTGCCTCCTGGCACGAAGGGCAAGTGCCACAAGATCCGTAACCCAGAAGCACGCGGTCACCGACCTTTACCCTTGCCTCTGAACCAACCTCCTCGACGATGCCGACACCTTCATGGCCGAACACGGCCGGCAAAGCGCAGAGCGATGAACCATCGATGTCCATATGACAGATGCCGCAAGCCTCGATCCGGACAACTGCCTCGTTCGGCTGCGGCGCATCGAGTTTCGCGGGCTCGATCGACAAAGGCTTGCCGACCTGCCTCTGGATGGCAGCCTCGATCGACCGGCCCACTGTCACGCCCCTTGCTTCGTGGTCCAGGCGGTATGCTTGGACTGCAGGAACTCGTTCATCGCATCGACACCGTGGAGTCTGCCCACACCGCTTTCCTTGTATCCACCCGTTTCAACTTCAGGGTGCAAGGCGCCGTGCATGTTGATCCAGACTGTCCCAGCTTCAATCCGCCGCGCCACTCTCTGGGCGCGAGCGAGATCAGCGCTCCAGACACTCGCGGCAAGACCGAAGCGGCTGGCGTTAGCGCGCTCAAGGGCCTCGGCGTCCGTATCGAATGACTGCACCGTCAGGATCGGACCGAAAATCTCGTCCGTAATGAGCGGGGATTGCGGATCCCGCACATGCACCAGGCTGGGTGTTACATATGCGCCGACATCCTGATCGCCGCCCAAGACTGCGCCGCGCACCACGATCTCGTCAGGCGCGCTGACCGCATCGAGCATGCGCAAGATGCGGTCTCGAGCGGCAAGATCGATCATAGGACCCATCTGTGTAGCGGGCTCGGACCCCGGCCCAACGACGACTCCCATGAGTGCTCTGGCAAACAGCGACTTTGCCTCTTGAAGCAGCTTACTGGAAACCAGCAGGCGACTGGCCGCAACACATTGCTGGCCGGACATAAAAATAGCTGCTCGCACGATCTGCGGGACCGCGCTCCCAAGGTCGGCATCATCAAGCAGAATAACCGGCGCGCTGCCCCCTAATTCGAGATTCACGCGCTTCATGGTTGAGGTCGCCGCGGCGGCAATCTGCTTGCCGACTTGGGTACTACCTGTGTAGCTGATCACTCGAACCTCTGCCGCTTCGACCAGCAATTTTGCCCCTGCGTGGCCGGTCTCGCTGAAGGAGTTAACCACACCTGCCGGTAGATCGGTAATCTCCGACAGCAGGCGCAATACAGCAGCGCTGGTCAAAGCCGTTTGGGGCGCAGCCTTAATGACACAGGTGCAGCCGGCTGCAAGCGCCGGCGCGAGCGAACGAACCAGCAGGATGACAGGGGCATTCCAAGGCACGATGATCGCAGCCACTCCGGCCGGCTCTTTGCCGATCATCGAATAGAGGTCAGCCTCCAACTCGATGACGCGTCCAAAGATGTTACGCGCCAAACCAGCATAATAGCGAAGCTCCGAAACGCTAAGCTCAATCTCCACGAGAGCCTGCGCGATCGGTTTGCCGTGCTCGGCAGTCAATAAAGCAGCGATACGCTCTTTTTCGGCGCTAAGCCGGTCCGCAAATTGCAGTAGAACGGAAGCACGGAGCCGAGGAGACGAACACCAATTGCTGCAATAAAAGGCCGCAGCTGCCGCAGAAATTGCGGTCCGAACTGCAGCTTCATCAGTATCTTCGAACAACCCAACAATTTCACCGGTGGCCGGGTTAATGCTCGCAGCGACTTTCGAGGCTTGGGACGCCTTCCAGTCGCCTGCAATCCAAGAAACTCCATCCATCAGCACCATCCATCACTGACCGCACAAGCGGGCTTCAACGCCCTGCCCGATACTTTGCTCACCAGAGCATAGTCGCCCCAATTTTGTTGCGCAAGTGAAGAACCTGTCCGGGGAGACCGGCATCTAAAAAGGGAAGATATCTTGATGAGATTGGAGTTTATTACACTGTTTTATTTACTTCTTTTTTGAGCGTCCAGGCCAATGGCCAGCCTTCGCGTTGACATTTTTTGTGCAACATTTTTAGAGGTGGTTGAGGCTGGCTGAGCCAATTCGATTCTCGATTCCACGAGTCTCGGCCGGATTCCCCGTCCGAAGGAGTTCACACTATGGCTGTGGATCTATCGCCCTTCATGGACTAGCCCCGCGGACAGCGGCCATCCGGCAAGCCAAGGAACGCGCCGAGCAGGGCATTGGCAGCCTGCGGTTCTTCGAAAGGCGTCCAGTGGCCCACGCCCGGGAGCATCGCCGAGGTCAGGTTACTTGCCTTGGCGCGGGCCCGCATGGCGAGGGTGGGGGCAAAGGTCTTGTCCTCGCTGCCCTCGATCAGCAGCACCGGCATGGTGATCGGGCCCGAGCGCTCTGGCCAACCGCTGCGGGGTCTGACTGCATCAAAGGGCGGAATGTTCGCGCGGTACCACGCGATGCCGGCGTCGATCGCTGCCGGGCTGGATAATGCGCCGCGGAACAACTCGCCTTCCTCGGTCGTCAAGACGCCTTCCGCTATTGCGCGGCCATAGGCGGTCTCGAACAGGGTGGACGGCACATTGAGCCGCTCGATGCTTTCACGGTTCAGCGCCTGGAGGCGCGGCACGTAAGCCGAGGCGGCACGCTGCGCCGGATCGTCGGCCAGCATGTCGAGAAAAAGATCATAAGGCGGCGCGCTGAATACGGCGAGCCGGTCAAGCCGCTGCGGTTTCCACTGTGCGTAGGACCACGCCAGCGCGCCGCCCCAGTCATGGCCCACCAGTGTGACTTTCTCACCCGGTGCCAGCGCCGCAATTGTGCGGTCAAGCTGCCGCGCGAGCCGTGCCACCCGGTAATCAGCATCGCGCGCCGGACGGCCCGAAAGGCCTGCTCCTGGCGCATCGATGGCGATCATTCTCCGGCACGCGCCGAAGGCCTCCATCTGGTCAAACCATGCATACCAGAAACTGGGAAAGCCGTGGACGAGAAACACGGGCGGCCCGTCACCCGTGGAGACATAGTGAATGCGGTCGTCGCCCTTGCCGATGAAACCTTCGGTATAGGGACGGCTGCCGACGCGGTTGGCATGGATGACTGCGGGATCTGCGGCAGCCGCCACTGCTGACAGTCCGGCGACCAAGGCAGCAATAAAGTGCCGCGCCAGCCCAGTGATCCGCATTGACACCCCCTTTTTATTGCAATATTCGTCAATAGCAGAGGGAGAGGTCAATGTCACTAAGGTTTGCAGGGGCTTTGGCTGCAAGTCTCCTGGTCGCCGGCTGCGCGCCGTCGGAAAGCGAAACCAAGCCCGATGCCGCATCCTCACTCAGCGGGCAGGCCGAGCTTGGCGAAAGCCTTTATCTCACCCATTGCAGCAGCTGTCATGACAATGCCACGGGCGGCGCCCCTGTTCGGGCAGCCATCGAGAAACGCAGCGCGGCCTATATCAAACAGGCCCTCACGACCGGGGTGATGAAGGCGCAGGGCTCTGCACTCAATCCTTATGAAATCGCGATCCTCGCGGATCATCTGGGGACTGATGCCCCGCCGCAGGTGGTGGCGGGAAAACGCTGCGAGGGTCGCCTCGCGGTGTCTGGCGCGCCGCTCTGGAACCGCTGGGGCAACGGCCTGTCCAACGCGCGTTACCAGCGCCAGACTGCGATCACGCCCGCCAATGTCGGACGACTGGAGCTTGCCTGGGCCTTCGGCTTTCCCGAAGCGCAGCGCGCCCGTTCACAACCTGCGGTAACCGAAAAGGCGGTGTTCACCGGCAGCCAATCGGGCCGGGTCTATGCGCTCGACCGGATGACGGGGTGCATCTGGTGGACGTTCGATGCCAAGGCCGAAGTGCGCAATGCGCCCGTCCTCGACGTCGATGCCGCCGTTGGCCCGACGCTGTATTTAGGGGACTTTGACGCGCGTGTTTATGCGGTCGATGCCGAAACCGGCAAACTGCGCTGGACCACAACGGTGCGCGACCATCCGGACGGCACGATCACGGGCAGCATCGCGCTGCATGGCGGTCGGTTATTCGTGCCAATGTCCTCGACTGAAGTCCTGAGCGCTTTCAACGAGGATTACGAGTGCTGCACTTTTCGCGGCGGTGTGACGGCGCTCGATGCGTCGGATGGCAGCCGGGTTTGGCGCTGGTATTCGGTCGACAAGCCCGTCAGGCACAAGGGCGGCGAGACTGCGCCCAGCGGCGCGCCGGTCTGGGGAACCCCCACAGTCGATCCGGCCCGCGGGCTGTTGTATGTCGGCACGGGCGAAAACTACTCCTCCCCTGCCAATGACCAAAGCGATGCCATCATCGCGATCGACCTTGCCACGGGCCGGCGCAAGTGGGTGATGCAGGCCACCGCCGGAGACGCGTGGAATGCGGCTTGCGGTACAAAGCAAAGCGCCAATTGCCCTGCCGAGGATGGACCCGACTTCGATTTCGGTGCCCCCCCGATGCTGGTGAAAGCGGGCGCTCGCGATATCCTGCTCGCCGGGCAGAAATCTGGCGAGATCTTTGCGATTGATCCGGACCGGGGAAGCGTACTGTGGCGCCAACGGGTAGGGCGCGGCGGGTTCAACGGTGGTGTGCACTGGGGTATGGCAAGCGATGGCGCAACGCTGTTCGTGCCTATTGCCGACACGCCCGGCAGCCGTTTCGCCAAGGGCGACCCGCGCCCCGGCATCCATGCATTCGACGTCGCTACGGGCCGCCAGCTGTGGTCGCGGATCGAAAAACTGCGCTGCCCGGAATTCTCCTTCGCTTGCATCACCGCACTATCCGCTCCGGTGACGCTGATCCCCGGGGTGGTGTTCGGCGGAGGGCATGACGGGCGGTTGGTCGCCTACGCTGCCAAGGATGGCGCAGTGCTGTGGAACACAGACACCAACCGCGCCTTTGCGACCATCAACGGGGTTGAGGCCAAGGGCGGCACGATCGACGGTCAAGGCCCGGTGGTGGCAGGGGACATGGTGATTGTGAACTCGGGATACGACAAGTTCGGCGAGATCGCAGGCAATGTGCTGCTGGTCTATCGCCTCAAGGGAGTCGACCGATGATAAGACCTGCCTTTACCGCACTCGCCTGCGTATTGCTTGCAAGCTGCGCAGCGACCACCGGCACGGCTGCGCCGGGTGCCGCGGCAACTGCACCTGTCCCGGTGATCGCAGGGCCGATCAAGGGCGTCCATCACATCGGCATCACTGTCAGCGACATCGACGACACGCTCGCCTTCTACAGCCGGTCTGTGCCTTACGAGCTGGTCGAGCGGCGGATGGTCGATGCTGATGTTTTTCCAGCAGACGTCTTGAACAAGCGCCAAGGCAAGATCGAGATCGCGCTGGTGCGCACGCCCACCGTCTTCCTGCAGCTGATCGATATCGATCCCGAAGCCAAGGCCGCGCCCGAACGCCGCCCGGTGATCGGGCCGGGCTATACCCATATCTGCTTCCAGTCGCCTTCGACGGCGCCGAAATACGACGTGTTCAAGACCAATGGCCTCGCCATGCTATCGCGCGGAGACGGGCCTGTCGATCTGGGCGGATACGGGGTGACCTATGCCTATGGCTTCGATCCTGACGGCATCATGATCGAGATGGAGCAGCTGACGCCCGAGGTGATAGCTGCGCACGGCGAGCTTGGAACCAAGCGGATGCGCTTTCCTGCCTGGGCAACGCATATCGGCAATGTCACCGGCGACAAGGAGCAGATGGTGGCGTTCTACTCCAAGGTCCTGGGCCATGGCCCACGCCGCGAGCTGCCGCCGACCCGGCGCCAGACCTTCGACGAGATTGCCGATATCGACGGCATTGTTGCCGCTGCGAGCTGGTTCGACGTCGGCAATTTCGAGCTGGAGTTCTGGCATTACATCGAACCGCGCACCCCCAAGGGCACAGCGGCTCAAATGATCGACGCGATCGGTTACAATGCCATCGTTTTCGAGACCGACGATCTTGCCGCTACCCTTACCCGGCTGGAACGCGAGAGCGTGCGCTTTGCAGGCAAGACATTCGAAATGGGCGGCTGGCGGGTGCGCTATGCGCGCGACCCGGAAGGCAATCTCATAGCATTCCAGCAGAACATCGGCGCCGGTTCGGCACGATCGATTGACGACATGCTTTGGCTGAAGGACCGGGCCCCGCAGTAAGTTGCCATCTGGATTGGTGCGGCCAGTCTGCTAGGCTTGCCCCATGACTGTTGTCGCCACCAAGCGCAGGACCCGGCTCGCTCCGGAGGAGCGGCGTTCGCTGATCCTTGATCACGCAGCCGACATGATCGCGCGCGAGGGGATCGCCGAGCTGTCGATGGAGGCCATCGGGCGCGCGGCGGGGGTGAGCAAATCGCTGGTCTACAACTACTTCCCCAACCTCCAGATGTTGCTGAGCGAGCTGCTCGAACGTGAACTGAAGCGGCTGCGGCGGCTTCAGAGCGAGGCGGTCAACAAAGCCGGAACTTTCGAAGGGATGGTGCGGGCGACCACCCACGTCTACCTCACCTACATCGAGGAGCGCGGGCTGATTATCGAGCGGCTCCAGCAGGAGCCATCGATCAGCGATCTGCATGATCCTACCGAATATGGCCGCGATACGGCAGTCGAATTTCTCGCCGCGATCATTGAACGCCATTTCGATCTGCCGCCCGACGTTGCGCGGGCGGCGACCGACATCAGCTTCGGGCTCCCGGCTTCGGCCGGAGCCTATCTGCTGCGCACCGGCATGGACCGGCAGCAGCTTGAGGACATCACCGTCTCCATGATTCTGGGATCGGTGACGTCGCTCAAGACAGATTTTGCCGCGCGCCGCAAACCGCTGTGGGACGGTCGGCCAGCGGGTTAGCTGGCCACGCGCCTTACATCGGGAAGATCGACTGCCCCCCATCGATCACCAGCGAATGACCAGTGACATAGCGGCTTGCCGGTCCAGCCAGAAACACCGCAGCCCCAGCCATGTCGTCGACGGTGCCCAGCTTGCCCGAGGGGGTGCGCCGCAAGCAAGCATCCTGGAACGCCTTGGGTGTGTTGAGGCTCATCTCGGTTGCGACGAACCCCGGCAGGATCGCATTGGCGCGGATACCGGCAGGTGCCAGCTCCACCGCAAGCGAGCGCACAAGACCCGAGACGGCAGCCTTCGTGGCGGAATAGCCGCCACCCGGCACGCCCAGCAGCGCCGCGACCGACGAGGTGACGACGAGACTTCCGCCGCTTCCTTGCGCTATGAACTGCCGGGTCGCCGCCTGAAAGGTGTAGACTACGCTGTTGACGTTGAGGTCGAGCGTGCTTTGCCAGTCCCCGGGGGAGAGTTGGGTGAAAGGCTTTCGCACGCCCGACCCGCCGGCATTGGCAAAACAGCTGTCAAGCTGGCCAAAGCGAGCGATCGTCAATTCCATCGCCGCTGAGACCTGTTCCGGGTCGGTAACGTCGCAGGCGAAGTCTGCTACGTCTGCCCCGCTGGCCTTGAGCGCCTCGCTCGCCGCCCGGTTGCGCTCTGCATTGCGCCCCCAGATCGCGACACTGGCCCCGGCGCTCGCCAGCCCTCGCGCCATCCCGATGCCGAGGCCCCCGTTACCCCCGGTGACCAGTGCGACGTGTCCGGTCAGATCGAACAGCTGCGGCATGGCGGCGGCTGTGCTGCTGGAAGCTGTGCCCATCAGAAGCCCACCCGCAGGTTGACGCCATACACGCGAGGATCGAGCAGGAAGGCACTGCGGAAGCTGCCGACGAGGTTGGAGTTCACTTCGAGGAACGTAATGTCGTCGTTGTTCTGGACGTTCTTCACGTAGAAGATCAGCGCCAGATCTCGCTCGTCATGGGCAACCTGCATCTGAAGGTCGAGCTGTTCCCAGCTTCCCACACGGTCTGCCGCAACATTGAATTCCCGCGCCCAGAACCCGGTCTGCGAATAGTAATCGACGCGCGGCCGGAGTGACCAGCTTCCCGCAACCGGAATGTTGTATTCTGCCGCCAGCTTGAGGGTGCGGCTCGGCGCGTTGGGCAATTCGTTGCCTTGGATCTGGAAGAACGCCCCCCCACGCGACGGATCGGATGACCGGAAATCGCTGCGGATATCGGTCTTGAGCAGGCCCAGCGCTCCTTCCAGTCGCAGCCCTTCAAGCGGCGTGAAGACCGTCTCGAGCTCGAAGCCTCGCACGCGGGTTTCGGGAATGTTGACGTTCGTGGCAAGGGTGCCAACGATGTTGCCGACGATCAGATTGCTGTAATCGTATTGAAACAGAGCCCCGTTGAGGGTCAGCTTGGAATCAAGCAGTGTGTTCTTCGAACCGAGTTCCCATGAGTTGATGAATTCGGAATCGAAGGTTGGCGTGCCGACGTTGCCCGGATTGAAACCGCCCGATTTGAACCCGCGCGAGAAGGTCAGATAGAGATTGTTGTCCGGCGTCGGCTGCCAGGTCACGCTGCCGCGTCCGGTCCAGGCATCGAATGAAGCCTCGCCTTCGAAGAACGGGCCTAGCGCGAAGGTGCCGCTGGCGGAGCGGATGGACTTGTCATCCTTGGTGTAGCGGATGCCGCCCAGCACGCTCAGTTCAGGCGTGACGTCGATGTAGACCTCACCGAACACCGCGTGCGAGGTAACACTCGCATCGGTGGTTACGCCCGCCGCGACAAAGCCGGCGGTGCGGTTAGCGGGCATGTAGGTAATGACATCGCCTGCACTGTTGGCCTTCAGATAATAGGCCCCCAGCAGGAAGTTGAACGATCCCGACAGGTCCGATGCAAGGCGCAGTTCCTGGCTGACCTGATCGCGCTCCCCCGAACCATACTGAGCTGAGCGCCAATCGGGCGACGAAATCACCTGACCCGGACCAAGGAGATAGGTCAGGACACCATTGCCCGCGCCATTTGCGGGCGAAATCGCGGTGGGGTTGAAGGCATTGGGCCGTGTGCCCTGATCGAAGTCACGGACGGAATCATTGCTGCCGTCCCGGAAGCCGGTGACCGAAGTCAAGCGCAGCCAGTCACCGATGTCCTGATTGATCTCGAAGGTGGCGAGCAGGTCCTTGGCTCTCTGTTCAGGCAGAACGTCGATCCGCACTTCACGCAAATCGGCCGGATTGGCGCTGAACGTATCGGCACGCACAACCCCGGGGATCAGGAAGCGATCGATCGGGAAATTGACGGCAGGGAAATCATTGGTGACCGAATTAGGCGAGCAGCCCAAAGTCGGATCGGGTGTGCAGAGCGTCTTCACCGCGTTGGCGCGGTTGCTGTCTTCTTCGAAATACGTGACCACGAAGTCGACCGTCGTGCCGGAGCCGGTGTCAAGCCGAGCGCTGCCGCGCAGCGTGAACTGGTCACGGCCGTCGATGCGCGAGCCATCCTCGAGGTTGCGGGTATAGCCGTCGCGCTTCAGGTAGTGCCCGGCAAACCGCAAGCCGAAGCCTTCGGTAACCGGCACGTTCACCGCACCTTCGATGCGACGCCCGTCAAAGTTCTCGACCTGAGCGCTCACGTAGCCTTCGAAGTCATCGGTTGGCTTGTGGGTGACAAAATTGATCAGGCCACCCGTAGTGTTACGCCCGAACAGAGTGCCTTGCGGACCGCGCAGCACTTCAACCCGTTCGAGGTCGAAGAATTCGCCGAATGTGCTGCCCTGCTGCAGGAACACGCCGTTGATGAGGACGCCGATGTTGGTGTCGTTGGAACCACCGAAGGACTGCGACCCGACCCCGCGGATCGTAAGGTTGCGGTTGGCGGAAAGGATCACGTTAGGTGCATTGAACTGCAGGTCCAGCGCGTCCTCGATGCGGGCAGCGCGAATATTCTCGCCGGTCAGGGCGGTGATTGCAATAGGCACCTCCTGCACGTTTTCCTCGCGCAGCTGCGCGGTCACGATGATGACGTTTTCGCTTTGCTCAGTGGCTTCGTCAGCCTCCTGTGCGAACACAGGTTGGCTGCACAGCGCAGCAAGCGGCAGGGCCGAGATGGCCGGGAACAGCTTTTTCATTGGTATCCTCCCCTCGTTATGGGAAGGAGATGACACTTAATGGACTAAACGTCAATATAAACGCCAATACGAGTGCGTATGCATGCATTTTCCAAGCCAATATGGGGGTCTTGCGGCATCATTCGTCATTATCGTCCGCAACCCTCCCCCGCTGTTGGAGCGCGCCACATGGCCCACCGCAAGTGGCCTGCGAGGACTGCGCAACGTTTTCTTATCAACCGCTGAGGCTCGACTCGACCAAACTGGCGTTGCCGAGCCAAACGAGCTCGCTTTGCGCAAAGCGGAACGCAAGACCGGCGACCCAGCATTAGTCTCGTTCGCTTGCGATGAAATGGGACGGTCGGATTAACGAAGATTGTCGGCTTCTATCAAAACCAGACATCTGAAACATCTTGGGGAACGGCCGTTTCGTCCCAGACCACGCCATTGAGACCTGCTGGAAAGCAGATCAGCCTTCTCTGCGCTCCGCCATGACTGACGTAAGGGTGCAAAGTGGACATCTGGATTTATTCGAACTCACCTGCGCGGGGCGATCCCAAGGTCAACGTTTCGAGACACCGATTTCCTCGTCGAGTTTGGGGGCTGGGCTCTAGCTGAGAGTCCCGAAACATAGGCACACCGAACGCGACAAGTCGCCGCTCTATTGCTTTGAATTAAAAGCTCAAAAAAGGCAGACAATCAGCATGGCAGCTTCTCAATCAAAATCGATTTGCCAATCGGTTCCGATAAACCGGACGCTACATCACTGAAAAAGCGTCACAACTACGCCAAGGTTAGCTATCCGAATCTGATGGACGATTCCCAACTTCGAATCCGAACCGGACTGTCCCAAGTTTTCCACATGCATCCAGCAAATTTAGGGTGCCGGTTAGGGGCCACAGAAATTTGCCCGTTTAAATTTATCCATTATTCTCAATTCAATAAGCCAAAATTTGGATTCCCGCTACCCGCTCCAAACCGTCTTTCCTGATTGCGCCCGGCCCGATAACCCCGGAAACCATCCAAAGCCCCCGGCAATGCGGGGGACTTGCTCCTTCGGTCGTGCGGCAGAACCTTGTATCCATGAATTATCGCCACTCCTTCCATGCCGGCAACAGCGCCGATGTCGTCAAGCACAGCCTGCTGATTGCCCTCGTGCGCGCCTTGCAGCTCAAGGAGGGCGCTCTGACGTTCATCGACACCCATTCCGGCTGCGGGCTGTATGATCTTCACGGGCAGGAGGCCGGGCGAACGGGTGAGGCCGCGCATGGCGTGCTGCGCGCCTTTGCCGATCCCAATCCCTTGCTGGACGATTACCGTACCGCCGTGCGCGCGGTGAATGGACCGGGGGATGCCGAGGAAAATGGGGGAGGGGATGCGGGGGGGGCGCCGCGCCTTTACCCCGGCTCGCCGCGGTTTCTGGCGCAGCTTTTGCGCCCGCAGGACGTTCTGATCCTCAACGAGAAACACCCCGAGGATGCCTATGCCTTGCGCGGGGCGATGCGCGGTACGCCTGCTGCCGTGCATGAACGTGACGCCTATGAGCTATGGCTGGCGATGCTGCCGACCAAAACCCCGCGCGGGCTGGTGGTGGTTGACCCGCCGTATGAACAAACGGACGAACGCGCCCGCATCATCGCCACCATGGCGGCGGCCATGCGCAAATGGGCGCACGGCGTGACGGTGATCTGGTATCCGCTGAAGGACCGCGCCGCCCATGAACGCTGGAAGCACCAGCTGCGCAGGGCCGGCATCCCCAAGCTGCTGACGGTGGAGCACTGGCTGTATGATGCCGACCAGCCGGGCATCTACAACGGCGCGGGGCTGTTCATCGTCAACCCGCCCTATGCCTTCACCCAAGGCCTGCCGCCGCTGCTGGAAGCCCTGCGCGCCGCGCTGGCGCCGGAGGGGCACCGGGGCGCGATCACGGCCGAGTGGTTGTCCGCGCCATAGATCAGCTGCGGGCCGTTCCGTTAAGCCGTTCGACCAGCAGCCGCAGCTCGATCAGATTGGCGACCCTCAGGCCGAATTCGAACACATCGAAGGGCTTGGTCACCACATCGCGCGCGCCCAGCGCCAGCGCCCGCCTGCGGGCTTCGATCGAGGTGTCGGCGGTCAGCACCATGATCGGCACGAGGTCCTCCGCCGGGGCGAGGCGGCCCAGGCGGTCGAGCAGAGCATAGCCATCGATCCCCGGCATCATCAGATCGAGCAGCACCAGATCAGGCCGCAGCGCCAGATACATCTCGGCTGCGCGGCGGGGATCGGGCAGGCAGGTGATCGCGCCATAACCCTCACGCGCAAGCACGGCTTCAACCAAGGCGAGATTGGCGGGTTCATCGTCGATCACCAGAATGCGGGCATCGGTCGCGGGGCGCAGCGGGGGGATCACAGCACCGGCTCCGCCAGCGCGCGTTCCAGCTCACCGACCAGCCTTGGCACGTCGATCGGCTTGGTCAGCACCGCACGCGCGCCGCGCCCGGCCCAGTCGTGCTGCGCGGCAATCGCATCGGCGGTCAGCAGGATCACCGGCAGGCCCGGCAAGGCGCTGCGCAATTCGTCCAGCACCCAGTCACCATCCCGGTCGGGCAGGTGCAGATCGAGCAGCACCAGATCGGGCCGGTGCAGCAGGGCAAGATCAAGGCCGATGCCCGCCTGCATCGCATCGAGCAGCCGGACATCGGGGAAATGGCGCGCGATCACCGCTTCGATCAGCTGGGCGTTGGCAAGGTTGTCCTCGATCAGCAGGATCGTCGCCGCGCGCGGCTGGCGCGAGGCCGGCAGCGCCGGATCATCCGCAGGAACCGCCCCCGCCAAGGCTTCGGCGGACACGGGCAGTTCGACCCAGAAGCACGCCCCCTCGCGCCCGTCATCGCGCGGGGCATAGCCGATCTCTCCCTCCATCGCTTCAACCAGCGCGCGGCTGAGCGAGAGGCCGAGGCCCGTGCCTTCAGACCGCATCGCGGCAGCGCCAAGGCGGGTGAAGGGCTGGAACAATTGCCCGGCCTGATCGGCCTCGATCCCGACCCCGCTGTCGATCACTTCGATCCGAACCCGCCCGCCCCCGCCGCCGCCGCGGTGCTCGGCCCGCAGGGTGACAGTGCCGCCCTCACGGTTGAACTTGATGGCATTGCTCAGCAGGTTGAGCAGCACTTGCAGCAAGCGGCGCGGGTCAGCGGCGATGGGCGGCAGGCCGCTCGCCTCCCAATGGATCGCCACCCCGCGATGTTCCGCCTGCGGGCGCGACAGGCCGACCGCCTCCTCGATCACGGTCGGCAGCAATGTCGGCGCGATGGCGAGGCCGAGCTTGCCCGCTTCGATCCGGGCAATGTCCAGCACCTCGTCAATCAGCGCCAGCAGGTGACGCCCGGCGCGCAGGATCTGGTCGATGCTGGCCCTGTCGCCCGCGCCGCCCGCGCCGCGATCCAGCTCCAGCAATTGCGCAAAGCCGAGGATCGCATTCAGGGGCGTGCGCAATTCGTGGCTCATGCGCGAAAGGAACAGGCTTTTGGCGGCGCTTGCGGTTTCCGCCTCCTGCCGGGCGATTTCCAGTGCTTCTTCGGCGCGGCGGCGTTCGGTGATGTCCCGCGTGACCTTGGAAAAGCCCCGCAGCGCGCCGGTTTCGTCATACAGTGCGGTGATGACGACATTGGCCCAGAACTGCGTGCCGTCCTTGCGCACGCGCCAGCCTTCGTCCTCCACCCGCGCCTCGCGCACGGCATCTTCGAGGTTGCGCATCGAGCGGGCGTGGCCTTCATCGCCGGGATAGAACACCGAGAAATGCCGCCCCATGATCTCGTCACCGCGCCAGCCCTTGATCCGCTGTGCGCCGGTGTTCCAGCTGACCACGTGGCCCCGGGTGTCGAGCATGAAGATGCCGTAATCGCGCACGCCTTCGATCACGAGGCGGAAGCGTTCCTCGCCATCGCGCAGGGCCTGTTCGCGGGCGCGCAGCAGGGCGCTGGCCTCGTTCATGCGTTCGGCGAGCAAGCCGATCTCGTCACGCTCGGCCTGCGGGGAGGCGAGCGCCTCGCCCTGTGCCAGCAGCACCGCATCGCGCTCCAGCCGCTGAACGCGGCGAACGATTCCGCTGGAGAACAGGAAGACGGCGAACAGACTGCCGCCCAGCCCTGCCAGCATCAGGATCCCGGTGGCCGCAAGGCCCGATGAACGCACCGCATCCAGCCGCTGCTGGCGGGCGGTGAGCAATTCGCGTTCGCGCGCCTGCATCCCTTCGATCTCGGCGCGCAGGGCATCCAGCACGCGCTTGTTGGCGGCCAGCCCGCGGGCGATTTCGGTGCGGTCGATCGTACCCCCGCCCCTGCGCGCGGCGAGCAGCACGGTAAGGCCATCGCGCTTCTGCCCGGCCAGCGCCTCGATCCGCGCAAGGCGCGCCGCGGCCTGGGCATCACGGATCGAGGCGTTTAGCCGGGCAAAGAGCTGCGGCAGGCTGTCCTCGGCGCGCTCGTAAGGCTCAAGAAAGCGCGCCTCGCCCGTCAGCAGGTACCCGCGCACCCCGCTGGAAGCTTCGGCGAGGATCGCGTGGACTTCGTTGACATCGGTCTGGATCGCGATGGTGGTGCGCACGTCCTGTTCGGCCTCGGCCTCCATCCGGCCGATCGCCAGCAGGACCACGACCGAGCCGAGGAAGATGAGCAGCGGCAGGGCAACCACCACCAGCCCTTTGGAGGCCAGCGGGCGATTGGCCCACCAGGCGGCGATGCCCCCGCTTTTCATGCTGCCCCGCCCGCGCGCTGTTCAACCGCGAGGATCGCCGCCTGCGTCCGGTCGCGCACGCCCAGCTTGCCGATCAGGCGTTCGACATGGGTCTTGACCGTGCCGGGGCTGATCCCCAGCCGCAGCGCGATCTCCTTGTTGGTGCTGCCATCGGCAAGGCTCGCCAGCACCTCGCGTTCGCGCGGGGTCAGCCGTTCGAGCGCAAGGAAGGCGGAGGCGCGGTCGGCCACACTGACCGCGCGGCGCATCAGTTCAGGCGGGAAAGCAACGCCCCCGCCGCGCACCTGATCCATCGCCCCGAGCAGTTCTTCACGGCTGGCGTCCTTGGTGATGAACCCGCGCGCGCCCGCCGCAATCGCGGCGCGCAAGTAATCGGCGGTTTCGTGCATGGTGAGGATGATCACGGCAACCCCCGGCGCGGCATCGGCAAGGCGGCGGGCGGCTTCCAGCCCGTCAATCCCGCCGGTGCCATAACGGATATCGAGCAGCGCCAGATCGGGCGCGTGGGCCGCGCACAGGGCCAGCGCCTCCTCGCCGCTGGCCGCCTCACCCGCGACCACAAAGCGCCCGCTGCGCTCCAGCATGGCGCGCAGGCCTTCGCGGGCGAGCGCGTGATCATCGGCGATGACGATTCTGGCCGGTGGAGTAGAGGTCATGCAGACGGCAACTCCGCCCGCAAGGTGCAGCCCTGCCCGGGCGCGCTGGTGATGGTGAGGTGCCCGCCCAGCAGCTCGATCCGCTCGGCCATATAGGCAAGACCAAGCCCGCTCGCTGCGCCCGGCTGGCGGATCGTGGCGGGATCGAAGCCGCAGCCATCATCGCGCACTTCCAGCACCAGCATGCCAGCCCTGCGCCCCAGCATCACCGCCGCCCGCACCCCTGCCCCGGCATGGCTCTGCGCATTGTTGAGCGCCTCCTGCACCACCCGGAACACGGCGGTTTCGATGGCGGCGGCAGGGCGATCATCCTCGGCCAGCGCCAGATCGAGCGTCACCGCCATCCCTTGCGCCTGCGCATCGGCGGCCAGCTGGCGCAGCGCGGGCACAAGGCCAAGATCATCAAGCACCGGGGGGCGCATCCCTGCGATCACCCGGCGCAGTTCGCCCACCAGCGCATGGGCCTGTTCGCGGGCGCGGGCGAGATCGGCCGGATCGCCATCGCCCGCCAATTCCAGCCGCCGCATCAGCGCCGCCGCACTTTGCGCCACGCCATCATGGAGTTCATGGGCGATACGGCTGCGCTCGATCTCGGAGCTGCGCAGCAATTCGCCGAGCAACAGCCCCAGCCGCCGCTCCCGCGCGCGGGCCGAAAGGCTGGCGCCAAGCAACTGGCACAGCAGGCCAAGCGTCTCGCGGTCCTCCGCCCCGGTCTCACCGCGGCAGTCTTCCAGCACCAGCAGGCCGATCACCGCGCCATCGCTGCCCGGCGCGCGCAGATCGAGCACGAGACCACCTTCGGGAACAGACGCATCCGGTGCGACGATATGGCCGCTGGCATAGCCGGCAAGATGCGCCGCCGCGCGGGCCACGCCGGCCGCGACTGTATCAAGCGTATCGGGCGTGGCCGCGGCCAGCGCCTGCCCGGCCTCGGCCAGCACCCGCAGCCGCCCGGCGCGCGCTTCGGCGGCGCGGTAAAGCGCGCGCAGATCGGCAGCATTATCCGGCAGGACAGGAGGAGCGACCAGCGATGACATCAGGCCTCCCGATTAGCCCGCGCCGCGGGCCTTGTCATACGCCAAACGGCATAGGCCACCCGGCCCGCCATCCGGCTGACGCACACGGCCGGGCTTGGGGGCACTTACGGTTCATACCTGAACTGCCCAAACCGGAGCCCCACCATGACCAGAACCGCCATTGCCCTCACCCTGGCCGCCGCCGCGACACTTGCGGCCTGCACCCCCGGCTATGCCAGGTCCGTCAAGCCGGTCGCCGCCGCCGCTGCCGCGCAGGTCGATCAGAGCAGCAAGTGCATCTCCGAACAGGAAGTCGTCGCCGCGCAGAAGGCGTGGGGCGAAGGCATCGTCAAGATCGGCGAGGTTTACACCGCAGGCGGCGATTACTCGGCTGCTGCGGCCGCCCATATCAACAAGTTCTACGGCTATGATGAAAGCCTGGTGCTGTTCAAGCCGACGCTCGCCTCGGTCGTGCAGTTCCGCACCTCGTTCGATTCGGCGCTGTCCTACTTTGTCGGCGGCAATGCCTCTTACCCCGAAGACAAGGGCTTCGCCATCAAGCCGTGGACCAAGGTGCGCTGGCAGAACGCCGGGATTACCAACAACGCCTGCAATATGGCGGTGGCGATGGGCAATTACTTCTTCACCTCCAAGGCCGATGGTTCGGAGACGAAGGTCGAATACACCTTCGGCTATATCCGCGATCTGAAGGGCAATCTGAAGATCGTCGTGCACCAGTCCTCGGTGCCCTATAGCGGCGCGTAAGAACGCCGCAGCACGAAAGCGCGCGGGCGACCCGGTCGCGCCCGCGCGCACTTCGTTTTGCGACAAGAAGTGGATGCCCATGAAACTGCCTTGCCTGCCTATCGCGCTCACCGCCGCCGCCGCCGCCGCGCTGGCTGCCCCTGCGGCGGCTGCCGAGGATGATGCCAACGTCTGGCTCGGCCAGTTCGTCACCATCAATGCGACCAAAAAGGTCTATGTCCGGCTCGAAGCGCAGGAGCGGTTCACCAATGATGCCGAAAGGCTGGGGCAATTGCTGCTGCGTTCACTGGTCGGTTACCGGCTGAACAAGCAGGTCAATATCGGCGCGGGCTATGCCTATATCCGCACCGATCCGGTTGGCCCGGCGCTGCTCAACGAACACCGCTTCTATCAGGAGCTGAACGTCCGCCTGCTATCCACCAAGGGCGGCGTGACGCTGGATGCACGCACGCGTTTCGAGCAACGCACCTTCGAGGAGCGCGAGGACACATCCTTGCGCCTGCGCCAATTCGTGCAACTGAAGGTGCCGGTCAGCGGCGAGACCAAGCTGGTCGCCTTCACCGAGCCTTTCGTCGATCTCAACGAAACCAGCGTCCAGCGCGGCGGGCTTTCGATCTGGCGCAATTTCGTGGGCGTATCGCTGCCGGTGGCCAAGGGGATCGAGGTGGTGCCGGGCTATCTCAACCAGCACGTTGTCCGCGACGGGCGCGACCGGTCGGACCATACGGCAAACGTCAATATCTTCATGACCTTCTGAGGCCGTGCGGCGTTGAATTAATCGCCGACGAAATCGCCCGGTGTGCCTTCGTGCGGGGCTTCGTGGGTTGCCCAGTCTACCCCGCCCGGAGGAGGCGCGGGCGCGCCTGCGGGGCCGGGCGGCGCGTCCGGCTCCCCGCCGCGCAGCCGGTGCAGGTGAACCTTGGCGATCATATTGGCGCTGACCGGCGCGGTGATGAACAGGAACAGCGAGACCAGCAGTTCGTGCGTGGTCCATTCGCCCCGGCCAAGCTGGAACCACACCACCGATGCCACCAGCATCGCGCCCAGCCCCAGCGTGGTCGCCTTGGTGGGGGCGTGGAGCCGCTCCATCAGCGATGGCAGGCGCACCAGCCCCCAGCTGCCCACCAGCGCAAAGCCTGCGCCCAGCACGATCAGGGCGCTTGCCAGCCATGTTGCGATGCCGGCGGCGGTCATTCGATGATGTCTCCGCGCAAGCAGAACTTGGCATAGGCGACCGTGCCGACAAAGCCGACCATCGCCAGCAGCAGCGCGGCTTCGAAGGATGTCCCGTCTCCGCCCGCAATCCCGGCGAGCACGATCAGGCCGATGACATTGATCACCATTGTGTCGAGCGCAAGGATACGGTCGGCCACCCCCGGCCCCTTGACCAGCCGCCACAGGTTCAGCGCCAGCGCCAGGCCGAGGGCTGCAAAGCCGAAGGCGAGCGCGCCTTGAAGGATGGGCGACATCATAGGAAAATGCCCTTCAACCGCGCCTCGTAACGCGCCTTGACCTTGGCGATCTCGGCCGCGGGATCGGGCGCGTGGAGGGCGTGGACCAGCAGGAACGTGCCGCAGGCGGACACATCGGCCGACACCGTGCCGGGGGTGAGGCTGATCGTCCCGGCAAAAACCGTGATCGCCTCGGGCGTGGCGAGATCAAGCGGGATGGTGAGCCACGCGGGGCGCAGGTCGCGGGAGGGCTTGAACAGCACGATGACGGCAACGTGGAAATTCGCCACCAGAATGTCCCACAGCACCACCCCGAGATAGCCGATCGCGGGCAGCAGCCGCAGGCGCGGACGGTCGGGCCACCAGGCGGCGGTGAACAGCGGCACCACCACGCCGACCACCAGCGCCAGCAGCAGCGTGCCCGCACTGGCGCTGTTGGCCATGAGGACCCACATCACCACCAGCAGGACGGACAGGACGGGATGCGGCAACATGCGATTCATTTCGCAGCCTCCCCCAGCACCGCAGCGGCGCTCTGCGCGGGCGCGAGCACCTGCGCGGCGGCAGCATCGGCATAAGCGGTCGCAGCGCCTGCGCCAGCCGAGAGCGCGGCAAGGCACGCCAGCGCCAGAACGGGCGCGATCATGTCAGCGCGTGACACGGGGGCTTGCGCGGTCTCGCCCGGCTCGGCTGCCTTCCAGAACACCGCGCTGCCCGTGCGCGCAAAGCCGATGACGCCGATCAGGGTCGTCCCCAGCACCACGCTCCACACCCATCCCCAGCCCGGCCCGGGCGCGGCGGATGTCAGGATCAGGAGCTTGCCGATAAAGCCCGACAGCGGCGGCAGGCCGGTCGCGGCGATGGCGGCGGCCATGAACAACAGCCCCGCCGCGCCGCGCCCTGCAAAGGCAGGGCCGGGGGCCGCCGCATCGCCGTAAGACCCGCGCCGCCGCGCCGCCACGTCCGCCACCAGAAACAGCGCCGCGCCCGCAAGGGTCGAATGGACGAGGTAATAAAGCCCCGCCCCCAGCCCCGGACGGCTCCACGCGGCCACCGCGATCAGCAGCGTTCCGGTCGACCCGATCACCGCATAGGCCGCCTGCTCGGACAGACTGCGCGCAGCAAACACGCCTGCAAAGCCGATCACGGCGGTGACCAGCGCGGCGATCCACAGCCACTCGGCACCCGCCCCGCTCGCCGCGCCCGCATCCACGCCGAACACCTGCGGCACCACCCGGATCAGCGAATAGACGCCGACCTTGGTCATGATCGCAAACAGCGCCGCCACTGCCGGGGTGGCGACCGCATAGCTGCGCACCAGCCACAGGTGGAGCGGCACCACTGCCGCCTTCAGGGCAAACACCGACGCCAGCAGCAGCGCCGCAATCCGCAGCAAGCCCTGATCCGCTGCCGGCACCGCCATCACCCGCTGCCCCATGTCGGCCATGTTGAGCGTGCCGGTCAGCGCATAAAGCATCCCCAGCGCGATCAGGAACACCGCCGATCCGGCAAGGTTCACCGCCACATATTGCACCCCCGCCTTCAGCCGCGCGGGGCCCTGCCCGTGCAGCATCAACCCGTAAGAGGCGATCAGCAGCACCTCGAAGAAGACGAACAGGTTGAACAGATCGCCGGTCAGGAACGCGCCGTTCAGGCCCATCAGCTGGAACTGGAACAGGCTATGGAAATGCACGCCCCTGCGGTCCGCCCCGGTCACCACGGCATGGAGCAAGGCGATCAGGCCCAGCACGGCGGTCAGCACCAGCATCAGCGCCGCCAACCGGTCTGCCACCAGCACGATCCCGAAGGGCGCGGGCCAATCACCCAGAGCATAGGCGAGGATCGCCCCCCCGCTCACCTGCCCCATCAACGCCACGGCGGTCAGCAACTGCAGGGCCAGCGCGGCAAAGCCGATGCCGGCCCCCAGCGCCCGCCAACGCCGCATCACCAGCAGCACAACAGGTGCGGCCAGCGCCGGGATGGCGACCGGCAGGATCGGCAGGTGCTGGGCGAGGCTCATGGCTCCTCCCCGTCTGCCAGCCCGTCCTGCGCGTCGCAGGGCACAGGATCGCCATCAACATGATCGCTCCCCGTTTCAAGGAAGCTGCGCAACGCAAGGATCACCACGAAGGCGGTCATCCCGAAGGTGATGACGATCGCGGTCAGCACCAGCGCCTGCGGCAGCGGGTCGCTATAATCAGTCACCCCCTTGGCCCAGATCGGCGGACGCCCCTCAACCAGCCGGCCACTGGCGAACAGGAACAGGTTCACCGCATAGGACAGCAGCGTGAGGCCCAGCACCACCTGAAAGGTGCGGGCGCGCAATGCGAGGAAGATTCCGCCTGCCACCAGCACGCCGATGGCCGAGGCGACGAGGAACTCGTAGCTCACGGCGCGCTCTCCGCTTCGGCGGCGCGCTGGGCAATGCGGCTCAATTGCTCCAGCGCCAGCATCACCGCTCCCAGCACGGTGAAGAACACACCGGCATCGAACAGCATGGCGCTCGCCAGCTCGATCTCGCCCACCAGCGGCAGGTGGAAATAATCGAACCAGCTGGTCAGGAACGGCGCGCCCAGCACCATCGCGCCCAGCCCCGTGCCCATCGCCAGCAACACGCCCCAGCCGATCAGGCGGTGCTCCGCAAAGGGCTTGCGCGTGTCCGACCACACGAAGCCCGCGGCGAGATATTGCACGAGGAACGCCGCCGCCACCACCAGCGCGGCGATGAACCCGCCGCCCGGCTGGTTATGGCCGCGCAGGAACAGGTGCAACCCCACCGCCAGCGTCAGCGGCAGGATCAGGCGGCTGGCCGCCACCAGCATCATCGGATGCCGCTCGGGCGAAAGCGGCCGCCCGGCGCGCCATGTCCGCAGCCTTGCCCCGGCCCGGCCGGTCGCGGCGCTTTCCAGCAGCGCAAAAATGCCCAGCCCGGCAATCCCCAGCACGATGATCTCGCCCAGCGTATCATAACCGCGAAAATCGACGAGGATGACGTTCACCACATTGGTCCCGCCCCCGCCGGACTTGGCATTGGCAAGGTGGAAGGCGGCAATGCTCGGCCCCGGATCGCGCGTCAGCAGCGCCCATGCGATCCCGCCTATTGCCAGCCCGCCCGCAATCGCGACGGCAGCATCGCGCGCAATGCGCGGGGCGCGGGAGAGGCGCGGCGGCTGCTTGGGCAGCAGGTTGAGCGCCAGCAGCATCAGCAGCACCGTCACCACCTCGACAGAAATCTGCGTCAGCGCCAAATCGGGGGCGGAAAGCACGGCAAAGGCAAGGCTGACCACCAGCCCGATCACGCTGGCATAGATCAGCGCGATCAGACGCTGGTGCGATTGCACCACCACGGCAGCGGTCGCAGCGATCAGCAGCGCCCATGCGACGATCGCGGGGAAGCTGGCAGGCAGGCCGGGCCGCGCGCCGGTCAGCATCCCGCCGCCGGTCCACGCGCCCTCAATCACCAGCGCGATCACCACCGCGAACACCGCCAGCAGCATCCGCTGGAGCGATGGCGTGTGGGTCGCCGTCAGCACCTTGCGCACACCCCTGAGCGCGAGGCCGAGTGCGCTCTCGAACAATTGCTTGGCATCGGGGAGGCCAGCACGCTCCCATGCGGCAAGCAGGGCCGCGTGCCGCCGCAAGAGCAGCACGCCGCCCGCTACGGCGACAAGGCTAAGGATCAGCGCAAGGTTGACCCCGTGCCACAGGCCAAGCTCCAGCGGCAGCGGCTCCGCGCCTGTGACGGCGCCCGTCACCGCGCTCACCAGCGGCGCGGCGATCAGCATCGGGACAAGGCCGAGCAGCACCGCCAGGCCCGTCAGCACGGCGGGCGCGGCCCACATGGCGGGCGAGGGATCATGGGCGCGGGCAAAGGGCTCGGCCTCGCGCGGGGTTCCGGCAAACAGGTGCACCGCAAGGCGCAGTGAATAGCCGACCGAAAGCGTCGCCCCGAAAGTGGCCAGCACAGGCAACAGCCACGGCTGGCCCGCCAGCGCCAGTGTCGGGGTCTGGTAAAGCATCAGCTCCTTGGAGATAAACCCGCCCAGCGGCGGCAGGCCCGCCATCGAAGCGGCGGCCAGCGTGGCGATGGCGGCGGTGACCGGCATCGCCTTGGCCAGCCCGCCCAAGCGGCGGATATCGCGGGTGCCGGTCTCGTGCTCGACAATCCCGGCGCTCATGAACAGCGCGGCCTTGAAGGCGGCATGGTTGAGGATGTGCAGCATCGCCGCCATCGCCGCCGCTTCAAGGCTGAAGCCGAGCAGCATCACCAGCATCCCCAATTGCGAGATGGTGGAATAGGCAAGGATGCTCTTCAGATCATGCCGGAACAGGGCAACGCCTGCGCCGAAAATCATCGTGACCAGGCCGACGCTGGTGACGGTCACGGTATAAGCTTCCGTCCCCGCCAGCACCGGCCACAGCCGCGCCAGCAGGAATACGCCAGCCTTCACCATTGTCGCCGAATGGAGATAGGCGCTGACCGGCGTGGGCGCGGCCATGGCGTGGGGCAGCCAGAAATGGAACGGGAACTGCGCCGATTTGGTGAAGCAGCCGATCAGGATCAGGCCAAGGATCACGGGGTAGAAGGGCGATGCGCGCACGATATCCCCGCGGGTGAGGATAGTGGCGAGATCAAAGCTGCCTGCCGCAAGGCCCAGCAACACCATGCCCCCGATCAGCGCCAGCCCTCCGCCGCCGGTGATAGCCAGCGCCATTCTTGCCCCCTGCCGCGCTTCGGGCTTGTGCTGCCAGAAGCCGATGAGGAGGAACGAGGCCAGGCTGGTCAGCTCCCAGAACACCAGCAGCAGCAGCACGTTGCCGGCCATGACAATGCCCAGCATCGCGCCCTGAAACAGCATCAGGCTGGCAAAGAAGCGCCCGGTGTCCTCGTGTTCGTACAGGTAGCTATGGGCGAAGATCACCACCAGCAGCCCGATGCCGAGGATCAGCAGGGCAAACATCCACCCCAGCGGATCGACCATCAGCGCGAGGTCCAGCCCGAGGCTCGGCACCCAGTCCCAATGCGCGGCAGGCGGCGCTCCGCTCAGCGCCGGAGCGGCGAGCGTAGCAAGCAACGCAAGGCCTGCCGCACTCGCACCGCCCGCGATGGCAGAGTGCAGCCCGCGCGGGGCGCCATGCAGCAGCGCGATGGCCAGCGCGGCAAGGAAGGGCAGCACCGCCAGCGTCAGAAGCGTCAAGCCTATCGGCATCGGTGTTCCCGGTGGTCCTTTGCTTGAACGGAAAGGCGAAGCGGGCGGGTTCAGGCACGCTTTGAAAGACATAGACGAGCGGCGTGCGGCAGCACAAGCCGAAGCGGTCGAGGTCATTGGGCGGCGGATCGGGTATGAGCGGTTTGGAGCGGCTTAACCCCCGGCCTGACCCTGCCTTGCCCCCCTTTAGACCCCCTTCAGACCCGCCCAGCCCCGGGCTTGCGGCGCGGTTTCACGTGAAACATTGGCGGGGAAGGCGGCTTGGGGGTGGGCGGCTCAATCGCCCTCGAATTCCATCAGCGATGTGACGGTGATCCCTGCCTGTCGCAGCCGCTCGGCCCCGCCAAGATCGGGGAGGTCGATCACGAACAAGGCATGGCTCACCACCGCCCCGGCCATGCGTAACAATTCGGCCGAGGCCAGCGCCGTGCCCCCGGTGGCGATCAGGTCATCCACGATCACCACATGCTGGCCGGGTGCAATCGCCCCGGGGTCCATCTCCAACCGGTCGGTGCCGTATTCGAGCGCATAGTCGATGCCGATGGTCTCGATAGGAAGCTTGCCGGGCTTCCTCACCGGGACAAAGCCGACCCCGAGTTGGACCGCAACCGCCGCGCCGAAGATGAACCCGCGCGCTTCCATACCCGCGATCTTGTGCGCCCCCGCTTGCGCGGCGGCGGCGGCGAGGTGGTGAACGCTCGCGGCCATGCCCTGATGGTGGCCGATCAGCGTGGTGATGTCGCGGAACTGGATCCCGGGCTGCGGGAAATCGGGCACAGTGCGCACGAGCGCCTTGAGCTCTGCGGGCGAGAGATGCGGCCCGGAAATAATCGGCGATGTCATGTCGGCAGGCCCCTTTCGCTGCCCCTCAAAGCAGAGCGCCCCGCCATCCGCAAGGGATGACGGGGCGCCTTGTGCCTTTGGGCGAAAGCGAAGCTTACTTCTTCTTCGGCTTCAGACCGGCCCAGATCTGCTTGTAGCTGAGGAAGGCCAGCGCGGTCGCGAACAGCAGGAAGCCGAGCACGAACCAACCCGTCTGACGACGCTCCACCAGCGAAGGCTCGGCGGTCCAGGTCAGGAAGGCGGCAACGTCCTTCGACATCTGCGGCACGGTGGCCTTGGTGCCGTCGGCATAGGTCACCTGATCATCGCTCAGCGGCGGGGGCATCGCGATGTTCACGTTGGGGAAGTGCTTGTTGAAGTAGAGGCCATCCGGCGTCTCGAAGCCAACCTTGGCCGCCTTGGCGGCATCCGGCTCACCATAACCGGTCAGCAGGTCGTAAATGTAATTCGACCCGTCATGACGCGCCTTCGCCATCAGCGAAAGATCGGGCGGAATGGCGTTGTTGTTCGCCGCTGCGGCCGCAATCGCGTTCGGATAGGGGCTCGGGAAGGCGTCGGTCGGGTCACCCGGGCGGGTGTTCGTCTCGCCGGTGGCGGGATCGATGCCCGGAACGGTCCAGGTCGCGGCTTCGGCATCAACCTCGGCGTCGGTGTAGCCGAGCTGCTTGAGGTTGCGGAAGGCGACGAACTTCAGGCTGTGGCAGGCCGAGCAGACCTCCTTGTAGACCTGATAGCCGCGCTGCAGCTGGGCCACGTCCCACTTGCCGAACGCGCCATCGAAGGCGAAGCCGCCTGCGGGGCCTTCGCCATGCTCGTAGAAGGCGTAGGACGGCTGCTTTTCCGGCGCCGGGCCGAAAGCGTAGTTGTAGGCACCAGGCAGGAGCGACCACAGCACCAGCACCGCGGTGATGGCGAGGCCTGCGAGGATGCCTCCGAGACGAATAGACATGTCCGAACTCTTTCTCTTATCGGTTCAGATTGCTTGGGACTGCTCCCGGCCGATTACTCGGCCGGTTGCAGCGAACCATCGGTGGCGGTGCCGGGAAGCCCCTCGACCACGGTTTCGGGATCGATCTTCCCACCACCCGAAGTACCGCCGGGCGCATTCCCGCCGAGCACCGCTTCGGTGATCGAGAAGGGCAGCGGCTTGGGCACTTCGATCTGGCTGATGACCGGAAGGACCACCAGGAAGTGGAGGAAGTAATAGGCCGTCGCGATCTGGCTGATCACCACGTAGGGCTCTTCTGCCGGGGCACCGCCGCAGATGAACAGCGCGATCATGGTCGGGATCAGGCCGAACCAGAAGAACTTGCGGAACAGCGGGCGGTAGTGACCCGAACGCACCGGGCTCTTGTCCAGCCAGGGCAGGATGAACCACAGCAGGATCGAACCGAACATCGCGATGACGCCGAGCAGCTTGGCAGGGATCAGCACGATGCCGGTGAAAGGGATGCTGAGGTCACCGGTGAAGGCGCGCAGGATCGCGTAGAACGGCCAGAAGTACCATTCGGGAACGATGTGGGCGGGCGTCGAGAGCGGGTTCGCCTCGATGTAGTTGTCCGGGTGCCCAAGCGCGTTGGGCAGGAAGAACACCATCGTGGTGAACAGGATCAGGATGACGCCGAGGCCGAAGCCGTCCTTGGCGGTGTAGTAAGGGTGGAACGGCACAGTGTCCGATTCCTGCTTCACTTCCACGCCGGTCGGGTTCGACGAGCCGGGAATGTGCAGCGCCCAGATGTGCAGGATCACGACGCCCGCGATCACGAAGGGCAGCAGGAAGTGCAGCGAGAAGAAGCGGTTCAGCGCGGCGTTATCCGGCGCGAAGCCGCCTAGCAGCCACACCTGCAGCGGCTCACCCACCAGCGGGATCGCGCTGAACAGGCCGGTGATGACCTGCGCGCCCCAGAAGCTCATCTGGCCCCACGGCAGCACGTAGCCCATGAAGGCGGTTGCCATCATCAGCAGGAAGATCACCACGCCCAGCAGCCAGATCATCTCTCGCGGGGCCTTGTAGGACGAATAGAAGAACCCGCGGAAAATGTGCAGGTAGATCACGATGAAGAAGAAGCTCGCCCCGTTAGCGTGGGCGTAGCGCAGCATCCAGCCGTAGTTGACGTCGCGCATGATGTGCTCGACCGTCGCGAAGGCGACCAGCCCGTTGGCGGCATAATGCATCGCCAGCACAACACCGGTGATGATCTGCACCATCAGGAAGAAGCCGGCGAGCACGCCGAAGTTCCACATATAGTTCAGGTTGCGCGGCACCGGATAACCGGCCCCGACCGCATTGTAGACCAGACGCGGAAACGGAAGTTTCTCGTCGAGCCACTTGGTCAGAGCGGTCTGCGGTTCGTATTGCTTGGCCCAGGCGAAACTCATGGCGTTCTCTCGGCTTGATCGGATGGAAGGTCAGGCGATTATTATGTCGGGTCAGATACGAAAGATCAGCCGACCCGGACGACGGTGTCGGAAGTAAATTCGTATTCCGGCACCATCAGGTTCTTCGGGGCCGGGCCCTTGCGGATGCGGCCCGCCACATCGTAGTGCGAACCGTGGCAGGGGCAGAAATAGCCGCCGAAATCACCCTGGTTCTCGCCCTCGGCGGCGCCCAGCGGCACGCAGCCCAGGTGGGTGCAGACACCCATGGTGATCAGGATGTCTTCGTGACCGGCCTTGGTACGCGATGCCAGCGTGGCCGGATCGCGCATATCGGCAGCGTCATCGGCCTTTGCGGCGGCGATTTGCTGCGGCGTCAGGCGCTTCACGAACAGCGGCTGCTTGCGGAAGCTGGCCTTGATGCTCTGGCCCGGCTGGATCGCTCCGATATCGACTTCGGTGGTGCTCGCGGCGAGCACGTCCTGCGACGGGGCCATCTGCGAGACCAGCGGAATCAGGACCGAGCCCGCACCCACGCCGGCCACGCCAAGCGCGGCAATGTGAATCCAGTCGCGGCGGCGCACGCCATCTTCGGCGGCGGAGACTTCAGTGGTAGCGGCCGTATCAGTAGCCATTTCGTCTTACCCTGCTCGTTTTGCCGCGCCGGAAAAGCCTGCGCGGCGTGGTGTTGCATTGCGGAGCCGTAAAGCCCCTGAGCCGATCCGTCGATTGGTCCCTGTTTCGGGACGGATGCACCCATCTGGCGCACCGTATCCGAAACTTGGGCCGCGCAATTAACGGCAATCCTGCGAAATTCCAACCGTGTTTTAGTCAAGCCGCGTTCGCAGGGGTGCAAGGGCCGGTCAGGACAGCGCGATCATGCTGATCTGCCGGCCATAATTCGCCTCACCCGCCTGCGTGGCGCGTCTGTGCGAATGGTAACGCGCAACATGTGAGAATGTATCCCGGCCCGTATCCGCAATTTTGCTAAGGCCCGCTGCGGCAAGCCGCGCCATGATGAAGGCAGGCAGATCGAAGTGCCAGCGCGGCACGCCGTCACGCAGCGGTGCGGGGGCAAAAAAACCTTCAGCTTCAGCGGGAAAGCGGTCGCGGAAGGCCGGGTCGACCTCGTAGCTGGCCTGCCCGATGGTCGGCCCCAGCACAGCCGCGATACTGGCGCGGGTGGCCCCCAGCGCCTCCATCGCGGTGATGGTATTCTCCAACACACCGTCCACCGCGCCGCGCCAGCCCGCGTGGGCCGCGCCGATGACACCCGCCTCGCGGTCGGCAAACAGGATCGGGCCGCAGTCGGCGGTGACGATCCCGAGCACGATGCCGGGCGTCGCGGTGACGACCGCATCGGCGACCGGACGGCCTTGCGCAGAATCGTCCCACGCCGCGGTGACGCTGACCACATCGGGCGAATGCACCTGGTGCGGCGCGGCAAGCTGGCCGCCGGGCAGAATCGCCTGCGCCGCCTCAGCCCGCAACATCCGCACCCCGGCGCCGTCCCCGGGACCGCCGAAGCCGAACTGGTGAACCCCGCCCGCACTCCCGAAGAAGCCATGCGGCACGCCTTCGAGCAACGCATGACGCTCGATCTGCAACGCCGTCACGCTCAGCCTTCCAGCGAGCGGCTGACCTGCTCGAAAGTGTCGCGCGACAGGTTGCCCGCCGCAAGGATGCGCTCCAATTCCGCCTTCATCAGCGCCGCCCGGCCCGGCTCGATCCGCCGCCAGCGGCCGAGCGCGGGCACGAAGCGCGCGGCGGTCTGCGGGTTGATCGGGTCAAGCGCGAGAATCACGTCAGCGACCATCCGGTAACCCTCGCCATCCGCCTTGTGGAACCCCTTGGGATTGCCCGCAAAGGCCATGTGCAAGGAGCGCACGCGGTTGGGGTTCTTCATCGTGAAATCGGGATGCCCGGCAAGCGCGCGGACATGGTCGATAACATCGGGGTGGAGCGACAGCGCCTGCAGCGTGAACCACTTGTCCACCACCAGCGCATTGTCCTTGTAGCGGTCATAGAAGGCGGCAAGCTTTTCGGCACGGGCCGGCGTATCGAGCCCGCACAGCACCATCAGCGCGCCCTGCCGGTCGGTCATGTTGTCCGCCGCATCGAACTGCGCGGCGGCCAGCATCGCCGCCTTTGCCGAATCGGCTGCGGCGATCAGGCCCAGCGCAATGGTCTTGACCTTGCGCGCACCGCGCCCTGCCGGATCGTTCAGCCCGATGGCCGAGGCCCGCGCATGGAGCGCCGCAAGTTCGCCCGCCAGCGCCGTGCCGATGGCCGCCTTCAGCCCTTCGCGCGCGGCATGGATCGCGCCAGGATCGGCCTTGCGGTCGCCACTCGCCATCACTTCGAACAGATAGGTTTCGGACGGCAGAACCATCAATTCGCCGCGCATCGCGTCTTCGAGTGCGTTATCGGCAAGGCTGGAGCGGAACGCACCGATGATCGCCGCCTCGCCCGCAGCCTGCTCATGCACCGACAATTCACCGCTGGCGGTGCCGACCAGATGGCCGACTGCCAGCTCCTGCAAGGCCTCCGACCGGGCGAAGGGATCATTGTCGTGCGCGGCGAGGAAAACGAGATCCTCGCGGGCCAAGGCGCGCTCGATCACGACCGGGGCAGTGAAACCGCGGTTGATCGAGACGACCGGATCAGCGCCAGCCAGCGGCAGGGTGAAGGTCTGCGCCTCGTCCTCCAGCACCACCAGCTGCTCCGCCCCGAGCGTGCCCGAGCGCGAGTGAACCGCGACCTTCAAGGGGATCGGCATGGGCAGCTTGTCGGGCTGGCCGGGGGTGACGGGGACGGTCTGCTGCAAGGTGAGCTTGAGGCTATCACCCTCCACCGCCTGACTGACGGTGACGCGCGGCGTGCCGGCCTGCGAATACCAGCGGCGGAAAGCTGTGAGGTCGATCCCTGCGCCATCCTCGATCGCCTTGACGAAATCCTCGCAAGTCGCGGCCTCGCCATCGTGGCGTTCGAAATAGAGGTCGCACCCGGCCCGGAACCGCGCCTCGCCCACCATGCTCCGCATCATGCGGATCACTTCGGCGCCCTTGTTATAGACGGTTGCTGTGTAGAAGTTGCTGATCTCGCGGTAGGAATCAGGCCGGATCGGGTGCGCGAGCGGGCCGGCATCCTCGGGGAACTGGGCGGCGCGCAGGATGCGCACATCCTCGATTCGCTTGACCGCCTGCCCCCGCACATCCTGCGAGAACAGCTGGTCGCGCAGCACGGTGAAGCCTTCCTTCAAGGAGAGCTGGAACCAGTCTCGGCAGGTAATGCGGTTGCCCGACCAGTTGTGGAAATATTCGTGCGCGATCACGCCTTCCACGGCGTCGAAATCGGCATCGGTCGCGGTGTCGGGGTCGGCCAGCACATATTTGGTGTTGAAGACGTTGAGCCCCTTGTTCTCCATCGCCCCCATGTTGAAATCGGACACGGCCACGATGTTGTAGAGATTGAGATCATATTCGCGGCCGAACACATCCTCGTCCCACTTCATCGAGCGGTGCAGAGATTCGAGCGCGTGATCGGTGCGGGCGAGATCTTCAGGCCGCACCCAGACATTGCATTCGACCTCGCGGCCCGAGACCGTGACGAAGGGCTTGGAGTTCGCCACCAGATCGCCCGCGACCAGCGCGAACAGGTAGGACGGTTTGGGCCAGGGATCATGCCATTCGGCCCAATGGGTGCCGTCAGCATTCTCGCCCGCGTCGGTGCGGTTGCCATTGCACAGCAGGATCGGGAACAGCGCCTTGTCGCCCTCCATCCTGACGGCATAGGTCGAGAGCACATCGGGCCGGTCGGGGAAGAAGGTGATGCGGCGGAAGCCTTCCGATTCGCACTGGGTGCAAAGCATTCCGTTCGACGCGTAGAGGCCCATCAGCTGGGTGTTGGCCGAAGGGTCGATGGTGGTGACGACTTCGACGCTGTGCTTGGCGCCCGGCAGGGTGACGATAAGATCGGGGCCGTCCATCCGCCAATCGGCCGGTGCACCGTCCACTGTCACGCTTTGCGCGGTCAGACTGTCGCCGTTGAGACGCAATTCGGGCGAGGCGTCCGCAGCGGGGTTGCGTTCCACCGCAAGGGTCGCGGTGACGCGGGTCGCCTCAAGGCCCAGCCGGAAGTCGAGCTGCGTGGTCGGCACCAGCCACGGATACGGCGTGTAATCCTCGCGCCGGATCACCGGCGGCTCGTGCGGGGTGGGCGCGGCATCCGCGAGTTCGGGGTTGCCGTCGGGCGTGGTGGGGGTGGTTGCGATGTCCATGCGGCCCGATTTAGGTTGATTCGTCGCGCGGTCCAATCTTTAGCGTGTCCGCATGAGCCATTTGCTGATCTTCGGACTGGGCTACACGGCAACCCGCATCGCCGCTGCGATGCACGCCAGCGGGTGGCAGGTGCGCGCAACGGGAAGCGCGGGCGATATGGCATTTGCCGACCGCGATAGCGTGCTGGCGGCGCTTGGCGAGGCGACGCACGTCCTGTCCTCCGTCCCGCCCGAACGCGCAGGCGGCGATCCGGTGCTGGAAGCCTATGGCGCGGCTTTGGCGGGCACCGACAAGAGGGGGGCGCTGTTCTACCTCTCCTCGACCGGCGTTTATGGCGACCGTGCCGGGGCTTGGGTGGACGAGGCGACACCAACCATCGCGCAATCCGGGGAAGGCCGCAGGAACGCCCGCGCCGAGGCTGATCTGGCGTGGCTGAACATCGGCGCGCGGGTGTTCCGCCTGCCGGGCATCTACGGGCCGGGCCGCAGTGCATTGGACCGGGTGAAGGAAGGCAAGGCACGGCGGATCGACTTGCCGGATCAGGTGTTCAGCCGCGTCCATGTCGATGATATCGCCAGCGGCGTTGTCGCCGCGCTGATTCAGGATGCGCCCGCAGGCGCCTACAACCTCGGCGATGATTACCCATGCAGCGGCAATGAAGTGACCGAACATGCCTGCCGGTTGCTCGGCCTGCCGCTGCCGCCGCTGGAATCGCTGGAGGAAGCGGGCCTCTCCGACATGGCGCGGGGCTTTTACATGGAGAACCGCCGCGTCGCCAACGGCAAGGCCAAGCGCGTTCTGGGGTGGTCGCCGCGCTTCCCGACCTATGTCGAGGGGCTGGAGTCCTTGTTTGCGCCTCAAGCGCCGGCGGGCGCGTCCGCGCCCTTGGCTTCCGCGCCATAAGGCGCGACGGGCAGTCGCCCTTGCGGCCCTGCGGGCCGGATCAGCGCGCTACTTCGCCTGTTTGGAGCGCAATGCCAGCCCCATCCCCGCCAGCGCCAGCGCCATGCCCGTCACCGACAAGGCGTCCCACACGAACCCTTCGAACAGGGTCGAAAGCAGCATCGCCACGCACACCGTGACGATCCCGTTATAGGCGGTCTTGCCCGCCCCGATTTCGCGCACCAGATTGTAATGCAACGGGAAGGTCACCACCGATCCGATGATGGCGAGATAGGCCGTGCCCGCCCAGAACCGCCACGCGCCCGGCACGACCGGCGGCCCCTCGGTCACGAACGCGTAAACCAGATCGAAGGTCGTGCCATAAAGCATAGCCCAGGCAAGCAGGCTCACCATCGGCACCCCGCGCCCGGTGGGATTGGCCTGAACCACATTGGCAATCGAGGCCGAGAGCATCCCGCCCACCGCTAGCACGATGCCGAGCCCCACGTTCCCCCCCAAAGGGGCCGCGTTCCATTCATGGACCAGCAGCAGCGAGACGCCGGCGATGGCCACAAGGCTCCCGCCGATAAACCCGCCTGCTGCCTGCTCGCCAATGAACACCCGCGCGAAAATCGCATTGGGCACCATCAGCAGCGCGAACATCACCGCGACGATGCCCGATGTGATGTGCTGTTCGGAATGATAGACGAACAGGAAATTGCCCGAAAACTGCGCAATCCCGACGCCGAGCGCCAGAAGGTGCTCTGCCCGGTTCAACCGCAGCCGATTGCCCATCACCACGGCCACCGCAAACAGCGCAGGCGTCGCCAGCATGAAGCGGTAGAACACGCCCCACGCAGCAGGAACGTCACTGATCTGGCCGGTGATGACAAACCAGGTCGAACCCCAGATCGTGCCGGTCAGCATGAAGGGGATCAGCACCTTGGGGCTGAGCATGGCAGGAGCGGCGGGCGTGGTCACAGCGCGGCGATGGCCTTGCCGAGCGCCGCCGCATCTTCGGGGCGGGTGTTCCAGGCGGTGACGAAACGGGCCGACTCCGGACCCCAGTCGTAGAACGCGAAGTCCTGCGCCCGCAGCGCCGCACGTTCCGCCTCGGTCAGGCGCACGAACAGCTCGTTCGCCTCGACCGGATGGAGCAGGCGGTCAGCGCAGCCTGCCGCCACTTCCTGCGCCGCCGCATTGGCGTGAGCGGCGTTGGCGAGCCACAAATCGCCCTTCAGCATCGCGAGGATCTGCGCAGCCATATAGCGTCCCTTGCATTGCAGGTGCCCGGCGCGCTTGCGGCGATAGCGCACTTCCATGGCGCGTTCGGGATCGAACAGCACCACGGCTTCGGCCCCCATGCCGCCGTTCTTGATGAAACCGAAGGCGAGGCTGTCAACCGGGCCGCTCGCGCTGCGCGCGGCGTGTTGGGCGCTGCCGCCCAGGAACGCTGCGGCATTGGCGAAGCGCGCCCCGTCCATGTGCAGGCCGAGGCGGCGCTGCCTGGCGAAGGTGGCGAGCGCCGCCAGTTCATCGGGCGAATAGGCGCGGCCATATTCACTCGCCTGCGTGATGGCGATGGCGTGGGGCTGGACCTGATGCACATCATTGCGGATCGGATCGATCAACGCGGCGATGCCATCGGGCGTCAGTTTCGCGCCTTCACCATCAGCCAGCATCAGCTTGGCGCCATGGAGGAAGAAACCCGGCGCCCCGCCCTCGTCCACCTCGATATGCGCCTCGTTGTGGCAAACGACCCCGCCATGCGGCGCGCACAGGGTGGCCAGCGCGAGACAATTCGCCGCCGTGCCGGTCGCCACCCACAAGGCGGCACATTCACGCCCGAACAGGGCGGTGAACGCTGCGTCAAGTTCAGCCGAAAGGCGGTCCCCGTCGTAAGGATTGTCCGGCTGGTCGGCAGCGCGCATCGCATCCCACAGCGCGGGGTGGACGGCGGCGGCATTGTCGGACAGGAAGGGCTTGGACAAGGTCATCGGCTCACGCCCATACCCGCACATTCGGGCGTGACAAGCGGGAGGAGCACCCCATGCACGAAGAAAGCGCAAACCCGACCATCACGCACCATGTGGCGGGCACCGGCGGACGCTATGTCGCGGTGCTCGAAGGTGCGGCGGAACAGGGCTATCTCGAATGGGAGGCCGGCGGCGAGACGGGCGGCAAGGAAGTGCGCATCGCCGCGCACACCATCGTGCCCCGCGCGATCGGCGGACGCGGCGTGGCGGGTGCACTGGTCGAACGGCTGGTCGAAGACGCGCAGCGGCAGGGCTTCCTGATCCGCCCCGATTGTTCTTACGTGGCGAGGAAGTTCGCCGAGAACCCGGACTGGGCCTCGCTCAGGGCCTGAACCCCGGAGGCCTGAACCTCGGGGGCCTGATCCAGCCGCGAGAAATCCGTCGCGGTAATCGTCGCCAGCACCTGCGCGCGCAAGGCCCGCGCCTCGGCCAGCGGCACGCCCTGCATGGCGAAAGTCCCGCCCGCCAGCCCCAGATGCACCGTGGCATAGCCGCGCAGTCGCGCCAGCGGCCCTTGCGCGATCTCAACCGAGTGCAGCTTAAGCCGCGTGGCAAGGCTGAGCGTGGGTGAAAGAAAGCCGTGGCTGGCATAGACCTGCCGCGCGTCAACCGCATGGCGGCGGAACTCCCACGCATAGAGGTTAGCCCCCACCATCAGCACCGCAAGGCCCAGCGGGATCAGGAACAGGCCGGCGGGCGCGAAGATCGCCGCCGGGATCGTCGCCAGCGCAGGGATGGCCGCATCCAGCACGGCCTTGTCCGTGCGGTGTCGCGTGCTGGCGCGGTGCCATTCGGTGGCCGTATCGGGCAGCCGGAACCCCGCCGCGCAGGCAATGGGCGCGATTTCCTGCATCTGCGCAAACGGCGCGACCACATGGCTCGCCTGCTCGGCATCCTGCGCGAGGCTGACAAAGCTGAGGCCATGCCAGCCGAAGCGATAGCGCAGCACGCCGGTGCCGATCACCAAGCCCTGTACGCGGTGGACGGGCATCACCACATCGGTGCGCGTGAACAAGCCGCGCTGCCGCCGGAAGCCCCGCGCCGAGCGGGTGAGGGTAAAGCCCCAGTCCCGCATCACCGTGCGCGCCACGCCGGTGACCGAGCCGATGATCACCAGCCCCGCCAGCCCTGCCACCGCCCCCAGCGCCTGCGCATAGGGACCAAGCGTTGCAACCGTGCTGCTCTGTTCCTTCAGCCAGCCATACCACAGGTCGACATCCCACACGTCGACGCCGCTGATATTGTCGAGATATTGCACGCCGCCGCCGAGCACCGCGAAGACCGCGAGCGAGAATTCGAACAGGCCGAAGGTCAGCAGCCGCCCGGGCTTGAGGGCGTAGAGCACCTCGCCATCCTCGTCCGGCGCGGGCACGGCAGGATCGGCAACCGCGCCCGCAGCCGCCTCGTCCTCGCGCCGCTCGCGCACCAGCTGGCGCAGCGCCTCGCCCTCGGCGGCGCTGAGATACTGGAGCGCCAGATCATCCGCGCCGCCCGCGCCAGTCTCGAACTTGACCGCCACGAGGCCCAGCAATCGCGGCAAAGGCTTGGCCTCAAGGCTGACATCCTGAATCCGCTCGAACGGCACTGAACGCGCCGCGCGGCTGAAAATGCCGCTTTCCACGCGGATGTCGGTTTCGGAAATGGTGTAGGTCAGCCGCCGCCAGCCGACATAGCTGGCAACCATCCCGATCACCGCCGCCACCACGCCCACGCCAGCCGCCACCCAGAACCGCCCGCCATCCCCGATGCCCGAAAAAGCAATGGCGATGGCCGGCAGCACCGCGCTGCGGATTGCGCCGACAGCGCCAATGGCAACGCTGAGCGGCGCGGTGTGGCGGATATCGCTCACGACCCGGGTCTCACTGGCTCTCGCGCCGGATATGCGCGCGGACATCCTCGCGCATCTCGCGCGCCAGATCCTCGGCTAGGCCGGGAAGCGAGACGCTGGCATTGTGGTTGCCCGCGGTGTGCAACGTCAGCGTGGCGATGCCGAAGAAGCGGTCGAGCGGGCCTTGATGCACGTCAATATGCTGCACCCGCCCGAACGGCACCACGGTATCGGAACGGAACATCAACCCGCGCACCACGCGCAGCCGGTCGGCGCTGATCTGGTAGCCGCGCGCGTTGTAACGGCTGGCGGGCACGCGGATGATCAGCGCCAGCGCGATCAGCAGCACCGGCCCGGCGATCATCCCGCTGGGGAACAGGCCTTCGCCGCGAAAGGCGCTCTCCAGCACCAGCGCACCCACCAGAAACGGGATCGCGGTCAGCGTGGCGCGCACGCGCAAGGCGTGGGAATAATTGGGATGGAGCTTCGTCAGCGCCGCTGCTTCGTCGGCAGGCTGGGGAACGGGGGTCTGGTCCATGGTGCTTTACTGGCGCAACACAGTGCGCCTGTGCAAGCGAATTTCCGCCACAAACTAGCGCATTTATGAGGGCGACGGGCGCGGCGGGGCACCGTAGAACCGCTGCAAGAAACCCGACGGGAGAGAGAACCCCATGATCACGCTTCATTCCAGCCTTGGCCCCAACCCCCGCCTGGTGCGGATGTTCATGGTGGAGAAGGGGCTTGAGGAAGGACGCGATTTCGCCCGCGTCCATTATGACATCATCACCGGCCAGAACCGGCAGGATGCCACCTACATCGCCCGCAATCCGCAAGGCACCACGCCGACGCTGGAACTGGATGACGGCACCTGCCTCACCGAAAGCTGGCCGATCTGCGAATATGTCGAGGAACTGCACCCCTCGCCCAACCTGTTCGGCCAAACCCCCGTGGAACGCGCCACGGTGCGCAAATGGGCGCGGTTGTTCGATCAGGAGGTGGTGGTGCCGATGACGATGGGCTTCCGCGCCGGAGCCGGCCGCCCGATGTTCGAACCGCGCATGAGCGTCGTCTCCGCGGAAGCCGGGGCGGAACTTTCCGCCATGTCGGACGAAAAGTGGCGGCTGTTCGACAGCTATCTCGGCAGCAGCAACCACATCGCGTTGGGCCGCTTCACCTTTGCCGATCTGCTGATCTTCGCCTTTGCCAACTTCGGCTTCACGGTCGGCTGGAAGCTGCCGGACGGGACGGACAACCTCGCCCGCTTCATCGAAACGCATAACCAGCGCCCCTGCGCGGCAATCTGGAAAGAGGCCGAGTAATGCCCGACCTTTCGGGCAAAGTAGCCATCGTCACCGGCTGCGCTAGCGGCATTGGCGCGGCCACGGTCCGCCGTTTGTGTGCTGACGGGGCCGAAGTGCTCGGCACCGACGTTGATGCAGCACGCGGCGCGGCGCTGTGCGACGAGGTGGGCGCGCTGTTCGCGGTGCAGGATGTCTCGGACCGCGCCTTGTGGCCGCAGATTGTAGCACAAGCGGTGGAGGCCTTCGGGCGGCTCGATATCCTCGTCAACAATGCCGGGATGGTCTCGGGCGCAGGGATCGGTGATCTTGATGACGAGGCGATGTTCGCCGCGTGGGACAGGGTGCTGGCCGTCAACCTCACCGGCTCGATGGCAGGCTGCCGCGCGGCCATTGCCGCGATGCGCGACAACCCGGGCGGTGCAAAAGGCGCGATCGTCAACATCGCATCCACCACCGCCATCGCCCCGTTGCCCACCGATGTCGGCTATTCGGCGAGCAAGGGGGCGGTGCGGGTGCTGTCGAAATCGGTCGCGACGTGGGTAGCGCAGCAGGGCCTCGCGATCCGCTGCAACACAGTCATCCCCGGGGCGACGCATACCGGCATTCTCGATGCGGCCGAGGTTACCATGCCCGGTCTGATGGCGGCGGTGGCGAAAACATCGCCGCTGAACCGGCTGGCCGATCCTTCCGAGACGGCTGCGGCAATCGCCTTCCTCGCCAGCGACGAATGCCCGTTCATGACGGGGGCGGAAATGCTGGTCGACGGCGCGGCGATGGCGATCCATCCGGGCTTCTAGGCCGGGGTTCTGACTAGCCGCCCCGCATTTTCTCCAGATAACCGCTCGGCCCCATCTGCGCGGCGGTCCATGCGAAGATCGCGAGGCTGGCGATCCCTGCGGCAAGGCACACGCCAAACACCGCAACCGCCAGCGCGCTGTCGCCCTGCGTCGGGCCGAGATGGTCGCTCACCGCGCCGATTACGCCCAACCCCAGTGTTTGGCCGATCAGGTTGTTGAAGAACAGCGCAATCGCCACGGCAAAGCCGCGGCTCGCCGGTTCGACCGCCGCCTGAATACCCGACAGGATGCCCGCCTGGCTCGCGACATAAATCGCATAGGCGAGGCCGAACCAGCCGAGGAAGGCGAAGAACCCGCTCGACGTCAGACTGAGCGCCAACGGTGCCACGCAGCCGAGGCTCACCAGACCCGGCAACCACGCCCGCCAGCGTTCGTCACGCAGGGTCAGCCAGTGGGTGAGATAGCCGCCAAGGATCGGCCCCGGTATCCCGCCCAGAAAGAAGGTGAAGCCCAGATAAAGGCCGACATCGCCGGTTGAAATCGGGAACTGGCGCAGCATCACCGCCGCCATCCAGAAGGCGAGGCCATAGCCGATCATGATCTGCACCGCCCAGCCGAGCGCCAGCCCCATGAACACGCGGTTGGTCAACAGGCTGCGGATCGTCTGTCCAAGCGGCAATTGCGCCATGTCGGTCCCCGCAGGCGCATAGCGCCCGCGCAAAGGCTCTCGCACGGTGAAGTAGATCACCCCGCCCAGCAGCAGGCCCGGCAGGCCCATCAGCACAAAGGCCCAGCGCCAGTTGAACATCTCGGCCAGCTGTCCGCCGATGATCAACCCGCCCGCCGTACCCATGCTGGCGCCGATGGTGAGATAACCCATCGCCTTGGCGAGTTCGGCACGGGTGAAGTAATCGGCGACGACGCTTTGCGAAGACGGGCCGGAACAGCCCTCGCCCACGCCCACGCCGGTGCGGGCGAGGAACAGCGTCCAGAACCCTGTCGCCAAGCCGCAGGCCGCTGTCATCAGGCTCCAGAAACCGATCGCACCCGCCACAATATTCTTGCGGGTCGACCGGTCTGCGAGCCGCGCGGCGGGAAATCCGGCCAGCACATAAACGAGGCTGAATGCCAGCCCGCCGAGTAGCCCCAGCTCAAAATCGCTGAGGCCGAACTCGGCCTTGATGTCCTGCACCAGTATGCCGAACACCAGCCGGTCGGCGACGCTGAACGCGCTCGTCAGCGTCAACAGGCCGAGGACGTACCACCTGTAGGGGGACGGTGCCTCAGTGGTGCGGTCTGGCGTAGAGGCCATTGTCCACCGGGATCGTCAGGCCGTTGAGGAAGCGTGCTTCATCAGACGCCAGGAACAGCACGCAGCCGGCCACATCCTTGGGGTGGCCCAGCGCCTCGGAACCCAGCGGCCCTTCGGGGATCTCCATCGGCGTGGTGCCGCCGCGGCCCGAAATGCCCATCACCATCGGTGTCTCGATCCCGCCGGGCGCGAGGGCGTTGACGCGGATGCCATAGCCCTTGTCCTGGAAATCGACCGCAAGACTGCGCGTCATCCCCGCAATCGCGGCCTTCGACGCGGCATAGGCAGGGATATTGCCATAGCCCATCAGCGCCGCGGTGGAGGCCATGTTGATGATCGAGGAACCGCCCCCGCCAACGGTCAGATGGCGGTTCTTCATCAGCGGCACAGCATATTTGCATCCGAGGAATGTGCCGACCACGTGAATATCAAGATGCAGCTTGAAGTGGGCGAGCGAACAATCCTCGATGCTTTCGAAGATCACGTTGCCAGCATTGTTGACGAGGATGTCGAGCCCGCCGTGGCGTTCCTCGACGGCGCGGATCACCTCGATCCACTGGTCTTCGCTGGTCACGTCCAGTGCCATGGCATCGCCGCCGATGGCATCGGCCACCTGATGCGCGAGTTCGGCATCGCGATCGGTGACGATCACCTTGGCACCTTCACGCGCAAGCGCCTCGCAATCGGCCTTGCCCAGACCCATTGCCCCGCCTGTCACGAGCGCAATCTTGCCCGCTACCCGTCCCGCCATGTTGCTCTCTCCCAAAAGCTGTTTTGTTGCCGCCAGCCTATCGGGCGCAGGCGCGCAAACCACTGTTTAAAGCGCGAGGGCACGCGCACGCCGCCGGCATGTATTCTCGCCGCTCCGAGGGAGAGGCGTGATGATGGACGCAAGCGAAGTCGCGCGGTTGAAGGCGCTGATGGAATGGGAGGGCCGCCGCACCGCGCCGCCCGAAGGTTTCCCCGCGCTGCCCGATATGCCCGCCGGGCGCTACACCAGCCCGCAATACTTCGCGCTCGAACAGCAACACGTGTTCCGCAAATCGTGGCTGTTCGCCGGGCACCTCGACGAAATCCCCGAACCCGGCTGCTATATGCGCTGGCACAATGCGGGCGATCCGATTGTCATCGTCCACGGCATGGACGGGGTGGTGCGCGCCTTCCACAACACCTGCCGCCACCGCGGCGCGCCGGTGGTGACCGAGGATCGCGGCAAGTCCGCGCGCCTGATGTGCGGCTATCACAACTGGACCTACAAGACCGACGGCAGCCTGGTGGGCGTGCCCGAGCGGCGCGATTTTCCGGCCGATTTCGACCTTTCCTGCCGCAGCCTGCTACCGGTCAAGTGCGAGCTGTTCGGCAAGATCATCTATGTTAATTTCGACATGGAGGCGATGCCGCTGCTCGATTGGCTCGGCCCGATAGCGCGCGAGTGGGAGGAGTTCGCCTTCGACCGCATCAAGCTCGCCGCGCGGCACAGCTTCGATCTCCAGTGCAACTGGAAGGTGGCGATGGAGGCCAACATGGAGGTCTACCATGTGCCCTTCATCCACCCGAACACGGTCGCACCGCTGGTGGACAGCACGCGCAATCTGAACACGATCTACCCCAATGGCCACGCCCGGATGCTCGCTCCGCCGCCGCGCACCACTGACCGTGAACACGTGCGCGCCATCGACAGCCCGCCGGGCTGGCAGCAGATCGACACCGTGGGCGAGCTGGGCCGCACCTGCACCCAAAGCTACACGCTGTTTCCCAACTGGGTCTCGCCCCTGTCCAATTACTTCGTGCCGCCGCTGGTGTTCTGGCCCACCTCGCTCACCACCACGCGGCTGGAGCTGGTGACGATGGCGCTCGATTGGGGAGACGCGCCCGCGCCCGACCTGTGGACGGTTCCCGACTCCAGCCAGCCGAACGGGCGGCAGATGAGCCCGATCATCCTGGAAGACACCCAGTTCGGCGAGGCGATCCAGCAATCGATGCAAGGATCCGCCTTCCGCAGCGTGCCACTGTCCTATCAGGAGGCGCGGATCTATTCCTTCCATCAAAGCCTGGATGCGATGATCGGGGCAGGGAATATTCCGGCGCATCTGAGGGTGGAGCCGGTGATCGGACCGGAGTGGGTCTGGCCCCATGATCCGCGCACCCAGCAAATGGAACGCGAAGCCGCGCAGGCTCACGAGGCGGCTGAATGACGCTACGGAATCTCGGTTTTACCGGAGCATGTGGCGTTTATGTCGCAGTTTGCAGGTATCACTATCGCTTTTGCGAATGGCGCGCAGGCCTGCGCACCATACACCTCGCGAGGCTACCAAAAGGCGTGAGGAGAGACACGCCCGGAGGTTGGGGAATAACAGGGAGCGCGGGGAAGCCGCGACCCGATGGGGAGAGAAGACGATGAGCATACTTCGTGCCCGAACTGCATCCGGGAACCGTCCGGGCGGGATCCGCCGCGCCCTGCTGTGCGGGGCTGCGCTAAGCGGCCTTGCCGCGCTGCCGACCACCGCCTTCGCGCAGGACGCGGCCGAAGAGGCCGAGGTCGACGACGCTACAGTGATCGTCGTTCAGGCCCGCCGCCAGAACGAAACGCTTCAGGAAGTCCCCGTCACCGTCACCGCGATCGGCGGCGCGACGCTGGAACGCTACAGCATCGACCAGGTCGCTGACTTCACCAGCCGCGTGCCGACCCTCAACGTGCAGGTCGGCGGTTCGGGTTCGGGCGGCCAGCTCAGCTTGCGCGGGGTCGGTTCGTCGAACATCTCGGCAGCCTTCGATTCCGCAGTTGCCTTCGAATATGACGGCGTCGTGGTCTCGACCATGCGCATGGTGCAGGCCGGCTTCTTCGATGTCGAACAGGTCGACGTCCTGCGCGGCCCGCAATCGCTGTTTTTCGGCAAGTCGGCCACCGCCGGCGTGCTTTCGCTGCGTTCGGCCAACCCCACTTCCACCTGGGAAGTCGGAATGCGCGGCAGCTACGAGTTCGAGGAAAAGGGCTACCTGCTCTCGGGCTACATCTCCGGTCCGATCAGCGACACGCTGGGCATCCGCATTGCCGCCCAGTTCAACGACATCGACGAATTCCAGCTGCTCCAGGCGAACACTCCGGCGGTCAATCAGGAACGCGGGCTGACCGACTTCATCGGCCGCCTGACCCTCGACTGGAACCCGTCGGACCGCTTCCGCGCCAACTTCAAGCTGCAATACACCAAGAACGAGAACGACGGCGCGATCGGCACGGCGGAAATCAACTGCGGCGCCAACAGGGTGGCGGACTCGATCTTCCTGCTGGGCGGCGGCGTCAACCTTCCGGCAGGCTATGACTGCAACACCAAGGACCAGCGTTACTACCTCAGCGACGCCGCTGGCCCGCTGGCGGGCGCGGTGCCGGGCAATTCGCCGGCCAATGGCCGGAACGGCGTCCCCTTCGGCGAAACCGAAATCCTGTTCGGCCGCCTGCAGTTCGACCTCGACCTGTCGGATACCCTCACGCTGACCTCGGTCAGCGGCATCCTCAACATGGATGCGATCGATTACGACGGATATTCCTATGGCGGCTTCCTGCCCGGCCCCAATGGCACCCGCCTGCCGGGCGCAGCCGGATCGTCGGACCCGATCAACAAGCTGGAGCAATACACCCAGGAACTGCGCCTCGCGTCGGACTTTGACGGAGCGTTCAACTTCATGCTCGGCGCGTTCTACGAAGACCGCACCTTCACCTTCGACACCTCGCAGCAGGGCGTGAACATCTCGTTCCTCGGCCGCGATCCGGTGACCGGGTTCACCTATGACTGGGACAAGACCCACCTCACCAAGACGGAAGCCTTGTCGTTCTTCGGCAGCGTGATGATCGACCTCACCGAACAGCTCGAACTGTCCGGCGGCGTGCGCTGGACCGACGAGAAGAAGGTGCAGACGATCTCGGTGCCTTACGTGCACACCTTCCTGCAGGGGCCGAACTTCGTGCGCCCCGGCTTCTTCTCCGGGCCGATCAACTTCTCTGACAGCAACCTCTCGCCCGAAGCGACCCTGCGGTACAAGGCGACCGAAGACATCAACATCTTCGCCTCGTTCAAGACCGGCTTCAAGTCGGGCGGGATCGACAACTCGGCGCTGCCCTCCAACAGCCTCAGCCAGGCTGCGGCAACCGGGAACTTCAACTCGCTGGTCTTCGACTCCGAAACCGCCATCGGCGGCGAAGTGGGGATCAAGACACAGTGGGCCGATCGCAGCTTCACACTGAACGCGACGGTCTACCAATACGTGTTCAAGGATCTGCAGGTGCAGAACTTCAACGCCTCGACCATCCAGTTCATCACCAGCAACGCTGGCGAACTGACCACCCGGGGCGTCGATCTGGAAGCCAACTGGATCACCCCGGTGGAAGGCCTGCGGCTTTCGAGCAACCTGTCCTACCTCGAGTCCGAATACACCGACGACTTCTTCCAGCCGGGCCTCACCGGCGGCCTTGTCAACCTCAGAGGCCGTGGCGGCAGTCAGGCGCCGACCTGGGCGGGGAACATCGCAGCCGATTGGACGGTGCCGTTGAACGACAGCCTCGAACTGTTCCTGTCGGGCAACGCGGCCTATAATGATGGCTACATCACCGACGAAGCTCTGCCGAACGACTATGTCCAGCCGAGCTTCTGGCTGCTCGATGCCAATATCGCAATCGGCCACCCGGATGGTGACTGGAAGCTGTCGCTGATCGCGCAGAACCTTACTGACGAGATCTTCACCATCACCACCGGCGGGCGTCCGTTCCTGCCGCCGGGCGGCGACGATTTCGTGATGACCCAGAACCGGGGCCGTCAGGTCTTTGCGGAAATCAGCTTCCGCTTCTGATCCGCACCCAACAGGGGAACACGCGAGGGGCGGGCCGGCAACGGCTCGCCCCTTTCATTTGGCCCCTTTCATTTTGGCCCCTCCAGCTTTCACCCCTCTGCCAAAAGTGAGCATTGCCGCCGCGCCCGTGCAGGAGGATGCTCACCCGCAAAAGGCACCTTGGGAGAATGGCAATGTCACGCGAAACGCTGGTCGAAATGACCCGCAATCTGGTCGCCCACGGCGCGGCCGACACGATGGAATATGCCGATGATGTCGTCCGGGTTCCGGCCAGCGCCTATACCGACGAGGCTTTGTTCGAACGGGAAAAGCAGCAGATCTTCCGCCGCCTGCCGTTGCTGGTCGCACCCTCGTGCGAGCTGCCCAATCCCGGCGATTTCAAGGCGATGGACATCTGCGGCGTGCCGCTGCTGCTCAGCCGTCAGAAGGACGGCAGCATGGGCGCCTTTCTCAACATGTGCACCCACCGCGGCAACCCGCTCGCCGCCGGATGCGGCAATGCCAGCCGCTTTACCTGCGGCTATCACGGCTGGACCTTCAAGGCCGACGGGGATCTGATCGGAGTCGCCAGCCCGCAAGACTTCGGCAAGATCGACAAGAGCCAGCATTGCCTCACCAAATTCCCGGTGCACGAAAACGCCGGGCTGATCTGGGTGACGCTCGATCCCCATTCCAAGCTCAGCATCGCCGATTACCTGTGCGGCTATGACGATCTGCTCAAGGCCTTTGAATTCGAAGGCTGGACGCTGTTCGCGCAGCGCACGCTGGCCGGGCCGAACTGGAAGACGGCCTATGACGGCTATCTCGATTTCTACCACCTGCCGGTGCTGCACAAGGACACTTTCGGCGCAGATTTCTACAACCGCGCCAATTACTTCGCCTTCGGCCCGCACCAGCGCCTTTCCACCCCGTCAAAGTTCGCGATCAAGGTGCAGGGCGATGACGACGGGCAGATGGACCTCGAAGCGATGAGCGACGATGATCTGCCGCAGGAAGTGCTGGTGCAGGGCGTGTGGACGATCTTCCCGCATATCTCGATCGCCAGCTTCTACGGCGGCGGGCAGCGCGGGGCGATGATCAGCCAGCTGTTCCCGGGCGCGACTGTTGGCGAAAGCTTCACCACCCAGTTCTACGTCATGGAAAACCAGCCCGAGACGCCCGAACAGGTCCAGGCCGCGCATGACCAGTTCAACTTCCTCGAAATCGTGGTGCGCGATGAAGACTACGCCACCGGCAAGCGCCAGCAGCAGGCGCTGGCATCGGGGCTGATGAAAGAGGTGCTGTTCGGCCGCAATGAAAAGGGCGGACAGGTCTTCCACGAATGGGTGAAGCGCTTGGTCGCGGCGAGCGACGATGATCTGGTCGAGATTTTCGCAGCCGAGCACCGTAAGGCAGCGGAGTAGTTTGGGAAGGCGCCTGCGCGCCTTCCCCCTCGGGGCTGCTTAAAACGCGAAGGGCCGGGCCGGAACGCTCGGCCCTTTTGCTGTCGGGTTGTCGTTGAGGGCCAGTTCCACCAGCGCAGTGTCGAAGAATTCGTGCAGCTCGGCGATCAGCCCGTCGCGGATGGTCATGATCTGGCAGTAGGTCTGGGTATAATCGTGGCCGTTGGTGGCAATGCCCCCACCACGCATCAGGCCGACCACGACATTCTCGTCCGCACACATGATCCGCCACTCGCGCGAGAAGCGGATCGTTTCCGGCACCAGCTTGCCGATCACGCCATCGGCGACGATCGGGCCGAAGCACACCGCCTTGCCCTCCCACCGGCCAGAGACCGGCGTGGTGCCGACGAGGTTGAACACGATGTCGTCCGAATGCAGGGCGGCGAGCGCATCGAAATCGCCCGCCGCCAGTGCTTCGTAGAACCGCGTGGCGACCGCAATGTTGGCCGCGCGCAGATCGCTCATGGGGTTACCCGAAGGCCGGGCGATAGTTTGACTCGCCCCATTCCTGCTTTTTGGTCCATTCGCCCATCGTCTCAAGCTTGCCTTCCAATTCCGGGAAGCGTTCATAGACGTGGTCCATGTCGACCGCGAAGGGCTTCGTGGGCGCGTTGTTGTTGTATTCGTAGAAGTCCTCGATCCCCTTGGCGAAGGTCTCGCGCATTTCCGCCGGCATCCCGTCACCCGCTGCTTCCACGAGGTAGCGGCCGAATTCCGCGGGCGAGCAGGGATCATATTTGATCTCCTTGCCCAAGGCTTCCGAAAGGCACGCGGTCACCTGCTTGCCGACCATCCGCTCCGGCCCGCCGATATTGAGCCATGCGCCTTCCATGTCGGGCCGCTCAAGGCTCGCGAGCATGAAGCGCGCGACGTCATCAAGGCTGATCCAGTTCGCTTCCAGATTGGGGTTGTGCGGATACACATAGCGGCCTTCGCCCACGATGAAGGGCCGCGCCCAGTTGGTCAGCAGGTTGTCCATGAACAGCACGCTCCCGAACACCGTCCCCGGTGCGCCCGAGCGCCACAGGGCGTTAATGCCGCGGGTGTTCTCGCCATAGGTGAAGGGATCGCCGGGCTTGTCCGGAATCCAGCTTGAGGTGTTCCACACCACGCGCTTCACATCGAGGTGCGCGGCAACCTTGCCGACCTCGCCGATCAGATAGGCGCGGTCCGCACGGGCCTGGAGCGGGTGGGTGTAGAAGATGTAATCGCTGCCCTCCAGCGCGGCTTCAAAGGTGGAGGTGTCATAGAGGTCCATCGGCCGCACCTCGACCCGCTCCACGCCCTCGACCGGCGCGCCTTCGAGCGCATCGGGACGGCGCGAGATCGCGCGGACATCATACCCTGCAGCAAGCGCCTGACGCACCTGCGCAAGGCCTTGCCTTCCGCTTGCGCCGATCACGGTGATAAGTGCCATTGGTCTCTCTCCCTTGTGTCTTATGCAAGCGAGACTAGGAAGCGCCATCCCCCTGCGCACCGCGCCAAAGTGATAGCCGCGCACCCTGAAACGCCCGCGCAGCCCTAGCGAAAACGCGGGGTTGCCGTAGCGGCCCTGCCGCCGGACAACCCGGCCCATGGACAACCGCATCTGGCGCATTGCACGCCGCCCCAAGGGCACCGATTTCGCCGCCGCGCTGGAACTGGCCGAGGAAGATTTCGCGCCCCTCGAAGACGGGCAGATCCGCATCCGCAACACCCACCTGTCGATGGACGCGGGCACAAGGATGTGGCTGTCGGACCGGGAGGACGGTTACCAGCCGCCGTTGCCTGTCGGCGGGCCAATGACGGGGCTGGTGCTGGGCGAGGTAATCGAAAGCCGGGCGGAAGGTTTTGACGAAGGCGATCTGGTGCGCGCTTTCGGGCAATGGGCGGATGTCAGCACGGTCGATGCGGTAATGTCAGGCGCGATCCTGCTCGATCCCACGGTGGCAGACCGGCGCGCATGGTTTGGCCCGCTCGGCATGAACGGGTGGACCGCGCTGTGGGGCGTGGAACAGACCGGCGCGGCAAAACCGGGCGAGCGGGTGCTGGTTTCGGCCGCGGCGGGCGCGACCGGCATCCTCGCGGTGCAGATCGCCAAGCTGCTCGGCTGCGAGGCATGGGGGATCGCGGGCGGCGCTGCGAAATGCGCTTACCTGACCGATGAACTCGGGATCGCAGGGGCAGTCGATTACAAGGCTGAGAATGTCGGGGCGCAGCTTGATGCAGCGGGCGGCTTCGACGTCTATTTCGATAATGTCGGCGGGGGGCTGCTCGACCGGGTGCTGACCCGCATGAACCACTATGGCCGGATCGCGGTGTGCGGATTGCTGGCCGATTACACCGCCGGCACCCGCACCAGCCCGCGCGCCTTCGATCAGGTCTTGATGCGGCGGCTCAGGATCGAGGGGTTCTTCTCGCCCGATTTCATGCACGAAGGCCCGGCCCTCACCCGCCGCCTGCGCAAGTGGACCGAAGAAGGCGCCCTGGTGATGCCTTATGACGTGACACACGGCCTCGAAAACACCCTCACCGCCTATGCCAAGCTGTTCACCGGCGCGAATATCGGCAAGGTCATCGTGGAGCTGGAACCATGACAGGCACACTCGAAGACCGCGAGGCGATCCGCGACATTCTCGCCGCCTATGCCCATGCGATTGACCGGCGGCGCTGGGGGATGATGGAGCGCCTATTCCACGCGGATGCCACCTTCCGCTTCGGCACGATCGAGGGCGATTGGCGCGGCTTTGTGGAGCAGGCCCGCGCGGTGATCGATCCGTGCCTTGCGACCCAGCACCAGCTTGGCCAGACGGTGTTCGGCTTTGATGGTGACGGCATCTGTCACACCGAAACCTACATGACCGCGATGCACACCATTCCGCCGGGCTACCCGCTGGCGGCGGTGTTTCCGGACAAGGGCGTGATCTACTCCGCGATTGTCGCAGGGCGTTATGTGGACCGGTTCGAGAAGCGCGAGGGGCAATGGCGCATCGCCCAGCGCACCGGGCTGTATGACTGGCGCGAGTTCCGGGTGGTGGAAGGCGTGGACCTGTCCGACACCCCCGAAGGCGCGGCAGGATATCATGACGCGCGCGATCCTTCGACCGCGGCTGTGAGGCAGTGGCTGTAAGGCGGGGGCTCGGCTAGGGACGCCGCACCGCAAACACGCCGCTCATCGTCGCGATCTGCTCCGCCCCGCGCCACACTCCGCCCGAGGTATAGGCCGTGCGCCCGCCCAAGCGGTCGATCCGCACCCGCGCCTCCAGCCAGTCACCCAGCTTCGCGCCGATGAGGTAATTGACCGTCAGCGTCACCGTTGAAGGCGCAAGCCGAGGGCGCTCGGCATCATAGACCGCACGGCTCAAAGCCACGTCGGCAAAGGTCGATATGACCCCGCCATGGGCGGCGTCCTGGTAGTTGATGTGATGCGGGCAGATGGCGAGGCCGACCACGCGCACGCCGTCAACGGCAGGCCCGAGGTAATAGGGGCCGCCGTGATCGAGAAAGCCCGGCGTGAAGCCTGCGGGCGCGAAGCCTGAGGGTATGTCCATCCCGCCACCCTACCCCGCCCCGTATCGCTGTGCCCGCTATGAATTGTGCCAATGACAGCCGCGTGCGCCGGGTCTATCCCTTGGCGCATGGGAGAGAACACAGCACCGGAAGCGGAGTCCTTCTGCGACGTCGTCCGCGAACACGCGCGCACTCAGGGCGACGTGATCGCCTTCACCTTCGGCAGCGAGGAACTGAGCTTCGCCGAGATCGACGCGGGCGCTGACCGCGTCGCCAACGGGCTTGCCGCGCTGGGCGTGAAGCCGGGGGACCGCATCGCCTTCCTCGGCAAGAACCACCCGCTGTATTTCGAGGCCTTTCTGGGCGCGAACCGCATTGGCGCGGTGATGACCCCGGTGAACTGGCGGCTGGCCCCGCCCGAAATCGCCTATGTGCTCGATAACAGCAGCGCGCGGGTGGTGTTCGTGGGCGAAGGCTTTGCCGAGGTGCTGGGCCAGATCCGCAGCGATTGCCCCCATGTCGATCAGGTGATCGGCATCGAGGCGCCGGAGTTTTCCGGCACCGATTACCGCATCTGGCGTGACGGTTTCCCGGCGACGCCGCCTGCCCACCGTGTGCGGGCAGAGGATGACGCGCTCCAGCTTTACACCTCGGGCACCACCGGCAAGCCCAAGGGCGCGGTGATTACCCATGGCTCGCTGCTGTCCAGCCGCGATGCCACCGCCAGCGGCAATGAAATGCGCGACTGGCAGGAGCCGATCCCGGGCGATGTTACGCTGCTGGCCATGCCCTGCTTCCACATTTCGGGCACCGGCACCGGCATCGGCACCATGGTGGCGGGCACCAATGCAATCGTCCTGCCTGAATATGATCCGACCAAGGCGCTGGATCTGATCGACAACTTCAACATCTCCAAGATCTTCCTCGTGCCAGCCGCCTTGCAGATCCTGCTCAACCACCCGCGCGTGGGCGAGGTCGATTTCAGCCGCCTCAAATACATCACCTACGGCGCCTCCCCGATCCCGCTCGAACTGATGCGCGAGGCGATGCGGGTGATCGGCTGCGGCTTTGTGCAGATGTACGGCATGACCGAGACCAGCGGCACGATTGTCGCGCTCGATCCGGAAGACCACGTGCCCGAAGGCTCGGTGCGGATGCGCTCTGTGGGCAAGCCGCTCGCAGGGGTGGAGATCAAGGTGATCGACGAGGCGGGCAACCCCGTCCCCGCCGGCGCCGTGGGCGAGATTGCCACGCGGTCGAACAAGAATATGCGCGGGTATTGGAACAACGCGCAAGCCACCGCCGCCACCGTTGATGCCGATGGCTGGCTGCGCACGGGCGATGCGGGATACCTCGACGAGGACGGATACCTGTATATCCACGACCGGGTGAAGGACATGATCATCTCGGGCGGCGAGAACGTCTATCCGGCCGAGGTTGAAAACGCGCTCTATTCCCACCCCAAGGTTGCCGATGTGGCAGTGATCGGCGTGCCGGATGCCAAGTGGGGCGAGGCGGTGAAGGCCTGCGTGGTGATGAAGCCGGGCGAAGAGCTGACCGAGGCCGAGCTGATCGCCCACGCCCGCACGCTGATCGCGGGCTACAAGTGCCCCAAGTCGGTCGATTTCATCCCCGCCCTGCCGCGCAACCCTTCGGGCAAGATCCTGCGACGAGAACTGCGCGCACCCTATTGGGTGGGGAAAGACCGGGCGGTGAACTGAGGTGCTGGCGGGCGGACTGGCGGTTCGCCAGCTTGCCTACAAGGTCAATGATCTTGAGGCGGCGGCGGCGGCGCATCACCGGTCATTCGGATCGGGGCCGTTCTTCGTGCTGCGCCATGTCGCGCTCGCATCATCGCACCATCGCGGGGTTGAGCGCGCGTTCGATCACTCCAGCGCCTATGGCCAATGGGGCGCTGTGATGGTGGAGCTGGTGGTGCAGCACAATCCGGACGATTCTGCGCTGCACGAGATGTTTCCCTATGGCTCAGGGGCCGAGGGCCTGCACCATGCGGCTCTGTTCGTCGATAATCTGGACGCGGAAATCGCGCGGTTCGCTGCCGAGGGTGCGGCCCTTGCCCAGCTATCCGTCACAGCGGGCGGCACGGCCTTCGGCTTTGTCGATACCCGCGATAGCCTCGGGCATATGCTGGAATTGTATGAGCCGACCGCGCAGCTGACCGGGTTCTACGATTTCGTCGCTGAAGCGGCGAAAGGGTGGGACGGGTGCAATCTGCTGCGGGAGTTGGGATAACTCACCCCGCCAATTCCGGCAGATCGACCAACTCCGCCCGGCATTCCGCATCGGCCAGCGCGGTCAGCACCGAGAAAGCGACGAAGCCCGGCTCCCCCAGATGCGCCACTATCGCGGCGGCTTCAGCATCGGTGATCGCGGTGTGTTCGAAAGGCATCCGCCGGGCATAGGCCAGACACAGGCGCGTGCCCTGGTCGAGCGCCACTTCATCGGGCGCGGCCCCCATCCCGTGCACCGCCGCCACCGCCTGCCGGATCAGCGCCACCAGCGCCGGATCGAGCGCCGCTTCGGTCTTTTCCCGGAAGTCGGCGTAGTGGCTGGCGAGCACCGGATCGCCCGCCAGCGCGGCGTGGACGGGGCCGGTCATTCCGCCGCCTCCAGCACCGCGGGCGTGGGCAGCACGGTGCGGTCCATCACCTCCGGCTCCAGCCCCATCGTGATCAGCGCCTTGGCGAGCGCGAGGAACAGCGTCACCCCAAGCCCCAGCTCCGCAATCTGCGCCGGCGTGAGATGGCGCTGCAAGGCCGCGCGCGCATCGCCGGTCAGCAAATCGGGATCATGGATCAGCGCGTCGGTGAACTTCAGCGCCGCCTTTTCCGCATCGGTCAGCTTGGGCGAAGTCTCGTAGCCATCGGTGATGTCGTCCACCACCTCCTCGCGCAAGCCTTCGGCCACTGCCTTGTCGAAGCGGACATTGCGGCAGAAGCCACATTCGGTGACCCGCGCATTGCGCATCCGGGCGACCTCCTTGATGCGGGCGGCCAGCACGTCGGAACCCCAGAACCGGCCATAAAGCGCGAAGAAACTTGCCGCGATGGCCGGCTGGTGGGCGAGCACAGAGCCGAAATGCGCGGGCTCTGCGGGGATCGCCGAGGATACGCGGGGAATGGTCGACATGAAGCCTCTCCTTTGCGGCGCAGGATAACAGCGGGTGCCGCGACGACTCCCTCGCCATTTTCACAGGCGGGCAGGACGCGCCGACATGGCAGATTGGAACCAGCAGGAGGCATGACGATGGCAGGCGAAGCACAGCGCGTAATCGAGGAATTCTGGCGCATCCAGGACGGAGGCGACTACACCAAGCTGGTCGACCTGTTCGCGGTGGACGCCTTTCTCGAAGATCCGATCTGGGGGCAGTATCGCGGGCGCGATGCGATCATGGGCTTCATGACCACAATGGTCGCGGAAATGGGGACACGCAAAGTCCACTTCACCGTCGATGAAATCTGCGGTGACGACCACGCGGTGTGGGCGCGCTGGACGATGCACATGGAAGGCCACGCCCCGCGCGGCGGGGTCGGCATCTACAAGGTCGAAGGCGGGAAGATGACCTATTACCGCGATTATCTCGACCCGGCGGGGGAGTAGGCTACATCACCCGATAATCCGGATGCCCGCTGGCAAGGATCTGCAAAACCGGCAGCGGGAAATCGGGGTTGGGTTCGTTGCCGGGTTGGTCATCCAGCGGAAGCTTCCAATCCATGACGTATTTGCGCTGCGCAATCCGCCATTCGCCGTCCTTCTTGGCGAATTCGTCGAGATAGCGCCCGCCATAGAGGCCGCCCGACCAGCTCCCATCATCCTGCTGGCGGATGCCGGTCGCCATGCCATAGCATTCGGCCTGCGCGTGATCGGGCGCGGTAAAGGCAATCGCCGGGGCTGAAAGGAAATGCCAGCGCCGCTGGCTGGCGCGCTCGATCTGCATCACCACGGGCAGGAAATCCGCCGCAGTGCCGGTGAAGAAGCCGTAATCGATGTGCGCGTCTGGCCAGAAACAGCCCGCCTGCCCATCGTCATCCAGCCAATCCAATGTGCGCGAATAGCGTTGCAGCACCTCGGTGATCGCCTGCTTGTCGAGCAGTTCTTGAAGCTGCGCCTCCACACTCATGCGCGCCCGCTCCACCATGCCGGGATCGACAGGGGGAAGCGTTCCTGCGCGGTCTTCATATCCTCGCTGGCATCATCGGGCAGCGCCGGATCGGCGGTGTGCGGCAAGCCCCCGCCTGCGCCCTCGACCGGGTCGATATATTCCAGCTTTATGCCCGCCAGCACATCGGCGAAGTCATGCCCTTCGTGATGGTCGGACATCTGGTGGTGATAGAAGGCCCACTTGTCCCTGAAGCTGAGCAGGCAGTAATAGGTCAGCGGCTCCTGCCCCTTCCAGTATTCATACCGGATCACGCCTTCTTCCGTGCCGAAGGTGTGGTGGACCATATCATGCATGATCGCCTCCCACTTGGCTTCCTTGCCGGGCTGGATGTGTATGTGGGCGAGCAGGCTGGCCATCAGAGCGTCTCCGTGGGCGTGAGGGTAAGCATCAGGCGATAGATGCCGAGCATGATGCCGCCCTGGTGGCGGAAGTCGTTGCCCGGCGCGTAGGTCATGTCGGCGAAGGCATCGGCGAGGCGGTCCCACGCGATCATCTGTTCCAGCCGCGAGATGTTCGATCCCGGGCACGAACGCGGCCCCTGGCTGAAGGCGAGGTGGCGCGTGGCGGCCTTGCGATCCAGCTTCAGATCGAGCGGGTCGTCGAATTCGTCCGCGTCGATGTTCGCGGCAGCCCAGCGCAGGTGGAGCATGGAACCGGCAGGAACCGCCACGCCCTGAAACACCTCGTCATGCGCGCAAATTCGCGTTGAAAGCCCCTGCGTGGGAGAGCGCAGCCGCATCCCTTCCTCGATGAAGGTGCGGATCGCGCTCCGGTCGCCGCGCAATGTGGCGAACATCCCCGGCCGCTCGCACAGCAATTGCGCCTGTTCGGCCAGCGCATATTGCGTCGTCTCCAGCCCGCCGATCACCATGGCGTAGACCACGCCGTTGATCTCGTCGTCGGTCAGCTTGCGGCCCAGCGGGGTGTATTCCACCTGCGTAAGGAAACTGATCATGTCGTCCTTGGGGGCGGCGCGCTTCTCGCGCGTTTTCTGCGCGACGTATTCCTTCATGCCGCCGAGCAGCCGGAACTTCTCGGCGGATTGTTCGGGGGTGAGGACGTTCTTGTGGGTCGTCCCGATCACGTAGGACATGACCTGCGCGTTGCCCCATTGCTCCAACCGGGGGATGTCCTCCAGCGGGAAGCCCAATACGCTTGCCATCACGCGCTGCGGCAGGGGGCGGGCGAAATCGGCGACGAAATCGACCGCCTCTCCGCTGCGCGCCTTGGCGAGCATCCCGGCGATGAGGGTCTCGACGTGACCCGCAATCATCCCGGCGTGCCGCGTGCAGCCCGGCCCCACCCACGGATCGGTCAGCTCCTTGCGATGCGCGCGCCACAGCTCGGGATCGGGCCGCAGCGAGACGATCGAGGCCACCATCGCGTCGATATCGGGGATATGCGTCGGCATCTCGCCCGATTGCTGGATGTGCGCCACCAGCAGCGAAAGCGTGGGCGGGAAGCGGTCCCAGTCCTTCACCACGCGGGAGATGTCCGCGTATTTGGTGAGGACGAAAGCATCGGTGCCCGGCGTCAGCCCCTCGCCGGGAAGACGCTGCACCGGGGCTTCGGCGTGCAGGATCGCATAGGCGGAATACCAGTGCTCCTGCGCGCCGGGGGCGAACAGATCGACGTCGGCCAACATGCGCGGTGCTTCCGCCTGCAAGTCCGCTCTCCCCTGCGGGGCGGCTCGCTTAGCGAATCCGCCAATTGCTGATGCAGGGGTTGTCCCCCAGCCTCTCCCTTACGGAAACGGGCTAATTTGCCAGTGCCGAAACGGGAGAGAGAGCTGTGAGCCGCATTGAGAAGCTGGCGCCGGAGAATTGGGATGCGCGCCTCGTCAGCGCGATCCAGCCGGACAACCTGACCGATCTGGAACAGGGCCTCACCCGTTACTTCGCGCATTGCCCGGAACAGGCGCTGGGCCTGATGGGGTTTGGCGGGGCTTTGAAGCGCAATCGCACCCTGCCTGACCGGCTGGTGGAGCTGGTGCGGCTGCGCGTCGCCTTCTTCAACCAGTGCCGTTCCTGCATGGCGATCCGCTATTCCGATGCCGTGGCGGACGGCGTGACCGAGGGGCTGGTCTGCTCCCTCGAACGCCCGCAGGAGGCGGAGAACCTCTCCGCCGCCGAGAAAGCGGCGATACGTTATGGCGAGTTGATGGCGACCGATCACCTCGCCATCGACGATGCGGTCTATGCCGATCTGCGCGCACATTTCAGCGAGGCGCAGATCGTGGAACTGGGCATGACGGTCGCCTTCTTCGTCGGCTTCGGCAGGCTGGCGGCGACGTATCACATGGTCGAAGAACTGCCCGAGGCGTTCAAGACCGCCGAAACTATCGCGCCATGGGGCGCGGAAAAGATCGAGGTGCGCTGATGAACTCGCCCCCGATCAACCTGTTCGATCCCGCGCTTCAGCAGTGCCCCTATGATGCCTACAAGCAACTGCGCGACGAAGCGCCGGTCTACAACATCCCCGGCACGCAGATCTATGTCGTCAGCCGCTATGACCATGTGCGCGAGGTGCTGATGGACCCGGCGCGCTTCCCCTCCACCGCCGCCAACGAGCTGATGCGCGCCTCGCCCACCGACATGGAGCGCGGGCGCAAGGTGGCCGAACGCTTCCGCGCCAAAGGCTGGCTCCCCGCGCCGACGCTGGCGGGACGCGATGACCCCAACCACAAGCAGATGCGCGCGATGTTCAACGAGGCGTTCAAGCCCAGCCGCATCAAGGACATCGACCCGCGGGTGGAAACGCTCGCCTATGAATTGATCGACGAATTCGTGGACGCGGGGAAATGTGACTGGGTGCGCCAGTTCTGCGTGCCGCTGCCGCTGTTCATCATCGGCGAGCAGATGGGCGCCGCGCGCGAGGATATGTGGCGGATCAAGGGCTGGACCGACGCCTTCTTCCACCGCATCTCGCTGATGCTGCCCGAAGACAAGCATCTGGAAATGGTCGACCGCGAGATCGAGGCGCAGCACTATTTCCAGCCGATCTTCGAACGCCTGCGCGAACACCCCGATGGCAGCCTCATCTCGGTGCTGGTCAACACCGTGATCGAAGGCTGGGGCCGGCCTTTGAACGATAACGAACTCCACGCCGAGATGATGGCCGATACCTTCGTCGGAGGCTCGGAAACCACCACCAATGCGCTGGCGGCAGGCATGAAGCTGCTGATCGAGAACAAGGATGTGTGGCACAAGCTCAAGGCCGATCCGGCCAAGCATATGCGCAATTTCGTCGAGGAGGTGCTCAGGCTCGAAAGCCCGGTGCAAAGCCTCATGCGCTTCACCCACAAGGACGTCGAACTGGACGGGGTGACGATCCCCGCAGGCTCGATCGTCAACATCCGGTATGGCGCCGCGAACCGGGATGAACGGTTCTTCGATTGCCCCGAAAAGCTCGATCTCGAGAGGCCCAAGGCCGGCGCGCACATGGCCTTTGGATCAGGCACGCACCATTGCCTCGGCGCCCCGCTCGCCCGGCGCGAACTCGCTTGGGGCTTTCAGGCGGTTGTCGACCGGTTCGAGGATATGTGGTTCGCCGAGGGGCAGAACGACTTCAGCTACCACCCGCACTTCCTGCTGCGGAGCCTCAAGCAGCTCAATATCGAATTCGAGGCGAAGCGGCGCTAATACCAATGCGCGATGAGCCTGACTCATCGCGCATTGGTTAAGCCGGTGCGGCGCTTGAGCATTTCCGGCGCGTGATGCGTCAGCATCTTAGCGCGCTGGAATAAGGCCTAGGTATTGGCCAAAGCCGCCGTCCGCCCCGCGATATAGCCGAAGGTCAGCGCCGGGCCGAGCGTGCCTCCCGCGCCTGCATAAATCCCGCCAGTGGGGCAGGCGATGGCATTGCCTGCGCCCAGCAAGCCGGGGATCGGCGCGCCATCATGGCCCAGAATGCGCGCCTGCCCGTCCGTGCGCGGGCCGCCATTGGTGCCCAGCAACCCCGAGGCGATCTCCACCGCATAGAACGGCCCCTCGCGGATCGCGCCCAGTGTCACGGCAGTGCTTTCACGGCTGCGATCACCATAGAAGTGGTCATAGGCGCTCGTCCCCCGTCCGAAATCCGGGTCATGGCCCGCATCGGCATGGGCGTTGAATCGCGCCACGGTGTCCGTCAGCACCGCCGCATTAAGCCCGATCTGCGCAGCCAGCCCCTCAAGGGTGTCGGCCCGCTTGACCCAGTCGGGGATCGGCTGGCCCGGCTGGCGCGTTCCCAAGGGGTAACGCTCGGCATATTGCGCGTCGAAGATCAGATATGCGGGCAGGTTGAGGTAATCATAGCTCGTCGGATCGAACTGGTGGAACACGCCGCCCAATGAGGAATAATTCGCCGCCTCGTTGCAGAACCGCTCGGCCTTGCGGTTGACCATGATCGAATGCGGCACCGTGCGTTCGATCAGGATGATTTGCGCCCGTTGCTCGCCGCTGGCCCATGGCGCATCGGGGGTGACGAGGGTGGGTGCCCACCACGCGCTGGTCATATTGCCCAGCTTCGCGCCTGCCGCCATTGCCAGCTTCAAACCGCCGCCAGTGCCGGTCGGCGGGCTGGCGGGGGCGGTGACAGGGCCGCGCAGGAAAGTCTGGCGCAGGTCCTCGTCCCACTCGAACCCGCCGGTGGTGATGATGACCCCGCGCCTTGCGGACAGGGCGAAGGGCTGGCCGTCGCGGGTGCCTTCGATGCCGGTGATCCGCTCGCCATCCTTGACCAGCCGCTTTGTCTCCACGCCGAGGGTCGGTTCGATTCCCCGGTCGAGGCAGGCCTTCAGAAGCCGCGCCACCATCGCCTGCCCGAAGCCGCATTGCCGCTCCGCCATACGTTGGCCCAGCACCTCCATTGGCGGCATCGCACTCGCCCCGCCCAGCGGGGTTTCGCGCAGCATCAGCGGCTTGGGTTCCTCGATGGCGTAGATGCGCGCTGCCCATTCGCCGAGCTCCCCCAGCGAAAACAGGTCATGATCGAGCGCGCGGCTGCCTTCGGGCTTCGCGCCGGGTCTGTCGGTGTAATAATCGGGATAGCCCGGCAGCACCGAGACACGCAGCGCACCCGCATCTTCCAGAAATGCGAGCGCCTCCGGCCCCCGGTCAACAAAGGCCTCCAGCGTCTCGTCCACAAGATCGCCGTGATCGAGGCTGCGGAAATAAGCGAGCGCATCCGCGCGGCTGTCCTCCATCCCCTCAGCGCGCATCCGGGGGTTGTCGGCCACCCAGATCACCCCGCCCGAGATCGCCGAGGTGCCGCCGATGCGGTCCCAGCGTTCGATCAAGGCGACGCTCGCGCCCGCATCATGTGCCGCCAGCGCCGCTGTCATGCCAGCCGCGCCTGTTCCGAGAATGATAACGTCCACCTGTTCCATGCGGGCAGTTAGACGCCTTGGGCGCTGCCTGCGGCAACCCGTCATTTTGGCAAGGTGCGCGCCCGCGCGCGGCCCGCTACCCAAGGCGCAAAGGAGAGAACTATGAAACTCGCAGGAAAAATCGCCGCGATCACCGGCGGCACGGCAGGCATGGGGCGCGGGATTGCGGAAGCCTTTCTGGCCGAGGGCGCAAAGGTTGCTCTGTTCGCGCGCAATGCGGACAAGGGCGCCAAGGTGCTGGAGGAACTGGGCGCCGGAGAGAACGCGATTTTCATCGCGGGCGATGTGATGGCGCAGAGCGATCTTGAAGGCTTCGTCGATGCCGTCGTCGCCCATTTCGGCACGCTCGACATTCTGGTGAACAACGCGGGCGGCGCGGGCGATTTGCAGCCGCTGGTGAACCTGTCCGATCATGCCTTTGACGAGGCGATGAAGTGGAACGTCTATTCGACCTTCTGGGCCAGCCGCCGCGCGCTGCCAACCATGCTGGACAAGGGCAACGGGCGGATCATCAACATCTCGTCGATGGAGGGCAAGCACGGCAAGCCGGTGCTGACCGCTTACAGCGCCGCCAAGCACGCGGTGAACGGCATGACCAAGAGCCTAGCGCGCGAGGTGGGCTCTCAGGGCGTGACGGTGAACGCGATCTGCCCCGGCATCGTCATCACCGACATCATCAAGAACAATGGCCCCGCCACCGCCAAGGCGATGGGCATGGAACTGGACGAGATGATCGCGATGTTCGCGTCCGAATCCGCGATCAAGCGCCCGAACACGGTCGAGGAAGTCGCCGCGGTGGCGGTGCTGCTGGCGAGCGAGGCCGGCGGCGGGATCACCGGCCAGCAGATCAGCGTCGACGGGGGGACAGCGCAATATTGAACTTGTCGTCATCCCGGGATGACGATGGGTGAATGCGCCAGATGCGGCCTAGCACCGCCCTTGCGCGGGCTTGACCCCCTCCAGACCCCCCTTAGACCCCTGTTAGCCCGGGTTTGAGGGGGGCATATCGGCCCTGTTTCACGTGAAACAGGGCCGGAGGGAAAATCACCCCTGCAGTTTCGCCATCGCCGCGCCAATCGCTGCGGCAACATCACCGGCCTGCGGATTGCCACGCATCGCGAGGCCGCCATTGGGTTGGATATTCGCCCCCGTGACATAGGCCTGATCGGTGCTGAGCCACAGGCAGGCATGGGCGACATCGTCCACCGTATTGAGCCTACCCATCGGATAACGCGGCAGAAACGCGTCGGTCAGGCCGGGGACCTGGAAGCTGTCATGGGTCATCGGGCTATCGGTAAAGGCGGGCGAGACCGTGTTGGCCTTGATGCCCAAGTGCCCGTAATCATTGGCAACGCACTCGATCAGGGCCTCAGAACCGCGCTTGGTGCCGATGTAGGCAGCATGGTTGGTGATGATCGCCTTGGTGGTGGCAGACGACAGGCTGATCAGTGATCCGCCGGTCGGGGCCTGCGCGCTCATCACGCGCACGAAGGCTTGCAGGAAGTGGTGTACGCCCTTGAATTGCAGGGCAACAATCTGGTCGAGCTGTTCGTCGGTGATCTCCTCCATGCTGGCGAGCAGGCCCCAGCCAGTGGTGTTGATCGCGATATCGACCCGCCCGAAGGCCGCTGCCGCCTTGTCAGCCATGGCGTTGACCTCTGCCTTGGAGGTGATATCGCACAGGCAATATTCGCCATTGATTTCAGCGGCTAGCGCGGCAAGCGGCGCTTCCTTGCGGCCTGCAACCATCACCTTGGCGCCCTCGCTTGCGAACAGGCGGGCGATGGTCTGCCCCATGTTCCCCTCCGAAGCGGCCCCCAGAATGACGGCGGTCTTGCCCTGCAATTGTCCCATGATGTGTCTCCTCTCTCAGGCGCGGAGTAACACGGGGGCTGGCGTCCCCACCCTTCCCAAAAGTGGGCATTGTCCCCGAAGCCCCTCGGGGCCGATAGCCGCTCCCAACACAGGGAGAGCGCAAAATGTTTACCGGACCGTTGGAGGATCGCGTGGCGATCAGCGAATTGAACGGCACCTATGCCGATGGCGTGGTGCGGATCGATGCCGACACCTGGGCCACCGTCTGGGCGGACGATGCCGACTGGGACCTGATGGGCCACAAGACCAAGGGCAAGGACGCGATCGTCGCCTTCTGGAACGGGGCCATGGGCGGGCTGGAAGCGGTCAGCTTCCACTGCGTGCCCTGCATGATCGAAGTCACCGGAAACACGGCAAAATCCCGCGTCCAGACGCAGGAGATTCTCAAGCCCAGGGACGGCAAGGCGCGCCATGTCGGCGGGCTTTACGAGGACGAACTGGCGAAGATCGACGGCCGCTGGCTGTTCACTTCGCGCACATTCAAGATCATCGCCGAATTCGGCGCGGAGAGCTGAAACCATGACAAAAATTCTCATTTCCGCCCAGATTGATCTCGACCCGGCCCAGCGCGAGGACGCCCTGCGCACCGCCCGTCCGCACATCGAAGCGGCGCTCGCGGAAAAGGGCTGCATCCACTACGACTGGAGCGCCTGCTCGATGAACGAGGGCCGCGTGAACGTGTTCGAGGAGTGGGAAAGCGAAGAGGCGCTCGCTGCGCATTTCCGCGACCCTGCCTACACGGGCATGCGCGATCACATCGGCCAGTTCGGGATCACCGGGGCAGTGAGCAAGAAGTATCGCGTCGACGCGGAAGGCCCGGTCTACAACGCCGAAGGGCAGGCGACCGAGGCGTTTGAGTGAGGATGGGCGATTAAGCTTCTGGGCGCCATCCTCGCCGGAGGACAAGCACGGCGGTTTGGCAGCGACAAGGCGCAGGCGCTGTATGAAGGCGCGCGGCTGATCGACCGGGTCGCCGCCGCGCTTACCGCCCAGTGCGACGCCATGGTGGTGTGCGGGCGCGAGGAGCCGGGGTTTGTCTGCATTACGGACTGGCCTGAACCCGGCCTCGGCCCCCTCGGCGGGCTGGCTGCGGCGCTGCGCCATGCGGGCGCGCAGGGTTACTCCCACGTGTTGTCAGCGGGCGTTGATATCCCTGATTTGCCTCACGATCTTGCGGCCATGCTAGCCGGCGAAGGCGCGGCAATTGTCGAGAGCCAACCGGTCGTTGGGCTATGGCCGGTCGGTGCTGGCGATCCGCTCGACGAGTTCCTGAACGGCGGCGGCAGGTCGCTCTACCGCTTCGCCGATCACGCGGGCGCGCGGCGGGTGGAACTCCCGCGCGCGCTGATGAACGTCAACCGGCCGGAGGACTTGCCCCCGGCTGGAAGCGTTACAGCTTCAACATCTGCTTGCCGCGGTTAAGCCCGGTGAAAAGGCGCTGCAAGGTCTGCGGCGCGTTCTCGAAGCCGTGCTGGATGTCCTCCTGATATTTCAGGCTGCCATCCTTGACGAAGCCTTCCAGGCGCTTGCGGATGACCGGGAATTCGCTCGCCCAGTCGAGGACGATGAAGCCCGCCATTGTGCCGCGGCGGAAGACGAGGTTGAAGTAGTTTTCGGGGCCAGCCGGGAGCGAGCCTGTCTCGTAACGGCTGATGCCGCCGCAGATCACCACGCGGGCATTGGTGGCGATGCAGGCGAGCATGTCGTTGAGGATCTTGCCGCCGACATTGTCGTAAATCACGTCCACGCCGCGCGGGCAATGTTCGCGGATCTGGGCCTTCACGTTGTCCGCCTTGTAGTCGATCGCAGCGTCATAGCCTGCTTCGCGCACCAGCCAGTCGCACTTGTCTTGCCCCCCTGCGATGCCGACCACGCGGCATCCGGCGAGTTTGGCGAGCTGGCCCACGATGCTGCCCGTCGCGCCGGCCGCGCCGCTCACCAGCACAGTGTCGCCCGCCACCGGCTTGCCGACTTTGAACAAGCCGCAATAGGCAGTGAGCCCCGTCGTCCCGAGCACCGAAAGCACCGCCGTGGGCGAGATTTCGCTTTCGACCTTGGTCAACTCCTTGCCGTCGGTGACGAGATATTCGGCCCACCCCGTGGTGCCGAACACCAGATCGCCGACTGCGAAGCGGCCACCATTCGAGGCGACCACTTCTGCGATCCCGCTGCCGCGCATCACATCGCCAATCGCCATCGGGGCGACGTAATCTGCAATGTTCTCCATCCAGCCTTTCTGGGCCGGATCGAAGCCAAGGTAATGCGTCTTGAGCAGCATCTCGCCCGGGCCGGGATCGGGAAGCTGGGCCTCCACCAGCTTGAAATCATTCTCGATTTCGATCCCGCGGCCACGCGGGTGTCCGTTCAACAGCCATTGGCGGGTGGTGGTGGGCATCAGGTGTCTCCCCGTAACTTGGGCCCCGTATCTTGGGCAATGTACGCCTGCCCTATTGCGGGCGCACCGCACAGCTCTCCACGGACAAAAGTGTCAGTCGAGCCGCCCGCCCCCTGTGGTAGTCTCCACCTAAAGGGAGAGCATCATGGGCATTCAGACTCACAAGACCTTCTGCCGCTTCTGCCACGCGAACTGCGCGATGGAAGTCGATGTTGAGGACGGGAAAGTGGTCGAGGTGCGCGGCGATCCCGACGATCCGGCCTATGGCGGCTACACCTGTATGAAGGGCCGCGAGCTGCCCGACAGCCATAATTCGGAAAACCGCCTGCACCATAGCCTTGTGCGGAACGACGCGGGCGAATTCGTGTCGACTCCGATGCCCGAGGCGCTCGCCCACGTAGCGAGCGAGTTACGGCGGATCATCGACCAGCACGGGCCCAATTCGGTTGCCGTTTTCATGGGATCAGGCGGGTTCCAGAACAGCGCCGCAATGTCAGCCTCGCTGAGCTTCGCCAATGCGGTGGGGAGCCGCAATTTCTACACCTCGGTGACGCTCGATCAGCCCGCCAAGGTCTTCACCACGGCGCGCTACGGCAAGTGGCTGGCGGGGCCGAACACCTTCTCTGAAAGCGACGTTGCCATGTTCATCGGCAACAACCCGATTGTGTCGCACTATTCGCCCGTGGGAGGCGTCCCGCCCTTCAGCCCCTCGCGCCGCATACGCGACCAGAAGGCAGCGGGCATGAAGCTGATCGTCGCCGACCCTAGGGAAAGCGACGTGGCGCGGCTTGCCGACATCTACCTGCCGGTGAAGCCGGGCGAGGATCCGGCGATGCTTGCAGGGATGCTCAACGTGATCATCGCCGAGGGGCTGTATGACCGCAATTTCGTCGCCGCGCATGTCGACGGGTTCGACGAGCTGGCCGAGGCAGTAAAGGCCTTCCCGCCCGAAGTGGCCGCGACTCGCGCTGGTCTGGACAAGGATCAGCTTGTCGCCGCGGCAAGGATGTTCGCCAGCGGCACCAAGGGCTGCGCTGTGACCGGCACCGGCCCCGAAATGGCGGGCAACGGGACGCTGACCGAATACCTCGTCGTCTGCCTCAACACCATCTGCGCCCGCTTCAAGCAAGAGGGCGAGAAGGCCGCGATCCCGGGCGTGTTCAGCCCCTACCAGACCGCACGCCGCGCACAGGTGGCGCCGCCGGTCCCGATGTTCGGTGCCGAAGGGATGCCCAAGTCGCGCTTCCGGGGCCTTGGGCACTTGGGCTGGGAAATGCCCTGCAACGTCCTTGCAGACGAAATCCTCACGCCGGGCGAAGGCCAGGTGCGCGCGCTGATCTCGGTCGGCGGCAATCCCGTGGTGGGCTTCCCCGATCAGGCCAAGATGGTCCGCGCGCTGGATGATCTCGAACTGTTCGTACAGATCGACCCGTGGATGAGCGCCAGCGCCCGCCGCGCCGATGTGGTGCTCGCACCGTCGCAATGCCTCGAGCGCGAGGACATCACCAGCCTCAGCGAATGGTGGCACGAAGAACCCTATGCCCGCTACACCGAAGCGTTGGTCGAAGCGCCGGGCGACGTGATCGACGAATACGAGATGTTCTGGACGCTTGCCGCTCACCTCGGCATCCAGATGAACCTCAATGGCGGCCCGCTGCCGATGGACCGCAAGCCCACCAAGCAGGAATTCCTCGATCTCGCGGTGACCGGCTGCCTCGTCCCGCCCAGCAAGGTGCGCGAAGATTGCGCGGCCAACGGCGGCGCGGCGGTGATGTATCCGGAACGCCATCCGGTGGTGGAGCCGGTGGACGAGACCGAGTTCCACCGCTTCGATCTGGCGGTCGGCGCGATGCCCTCGGAAATCCTGAAATATGCCGAGAACCGGAACGCGCGCGAAGGCTTCGATTTCCGCCTGATCTCGCGGCGGTCCAAGACGCGCTTCAATTCGATCGGCCACCCGCTCAAGAAGTTGCAGGCCAAGACCACCACCAATCCGGCCTATATCCACCCTGACGACATCGCTGCGCTAGGGCTGGAGGAAGGCGGGCTGGTCGCGATCACTTCGCCCCACGCCACGATCCACGGGGTCGTCAAGGCGAGCGACAAGGTGCGGCGCGGGATCGTGTCGATGGCCCATGCTTACGGCGATGCCGACGCGACAAAGGAGGATGTGCGGGAACGCGGATCGTCCACCAACCGGCTCGTGAGCGAGGTGGTCGATTACGACCCCATCACCGGCCAGTCCCTGCAAAGCGCCATTCCGGTAAAGCTGGAACCAGCCTGACACCTCTCGAAGCGAAAGACAGATATGCCCACCAACCGCCGTTTCCTCCTCCAGCGCCGCCCAGACGGCACCCCCGTGCGCGAGGATTTCGAACTCGTCACCGAGCCGACGCCTGCGCTGGAAGAGGGCCAGTTTCTGATCCGCAACCACTACGCCTCGCTCGATCCGGCGATGCGCGGGTGGATGGATGCGGAGGGCAACTATATGCCGCCCATCCCGCTGGGCGATCCTGTGCGTGCGAGCACCATCGGCGTGGTTGAGGAAAGCCGCGCGGAAGGCTTTGCGCCGGGCCAATGGGTGATGGGGCTTAATGCGCTGGAGGATTATTCGATCAGCGCCGTCGGCGGCTTCACCCAGCCGATCGACCCGTCACTTGTGCCAAGCGTTACCAACTACCTCTCGATCTTCGGCGCGGTGGGGATGACGGCCTATTTCGGCTTCCTCGAAGTCTGCGAACCCAAGTCGGGCGAGACCGTGCTGGTCACCGGCGCGGCGGGCGCGGTCGGCAGTCTTGTCGGCCAGCTTGCCAAGATCCACGGCTGCCGCGCAGTCGGAATCGCGGGCGGCCCTGCCAAATGCGCGCGGCTCACAGAGAAATACGGCTTTGACGCCGCCATCGACTATCGCGGCAAGGATGAAGCCGCGCTCACCGCCGCCATTGCCGAGGCCTGCCCGGACGGTGTGGACGTGATCTTCGAGAACGTTGGCGGCATTATCCTCGATGCGGGGCTGATGAACCTGAACCTGCATTCGCGCGTGGGCCTGTGCGGCCTGATCAGCGAATACAACACCGAGCCGCGCGGGATCCGCAACCTGTGGCAGTTGATCGTCAAGCGCGCGCATATCAGAGGCCTGCTGGTCGCCGATTACGTCCCCCGCTTCGGCGAAGGCGCGGCGCAGATGGGTGTCTGGGCGGCGCAGGGCAAGCTCACCATCGACGAACACATCGACGAGGGGCTGGAGCACGCCTTCGACAGCTTCATGCGGCTGTTTGCGGGCACCAATGACGGCAAGATGATCCTCAAGATCGCCTGATGCGCTCCTTACTGGTCTTGTCGGGCGGGCACCCTTACGAGGCCGAACCTTTCGCCGAACTGCTGGCTGCATTGGGTCAGTGGGATGTCACCCACCTGATCCATCCCGATGGCGGAGAGGCGGACGCGGCTGGCGCGATTGCCGCGGCCGATGCGCTGCTGTTCTACGATATGGCGGGTTATACCTTCGCCGACGGGGCGGTAGCCACGCGCCCGCCCTCGCCCGCCTTGCGCCAGGCCATCGCGGCGCGGTTTGCCAGCGGCAGGGGCGCGGTTGCGATGCACCATGCGCTTGCCGGGTGGGCCGAGTGGCCTCAATGGCATGAATGGCTCGGTGGGCAATTCCATTACCAGCCCGGCGAGCACGGGCCGGATTCCGGTTACCGTCACGATGTCACCTATCAGACACGCATCCTTGCCGACCATCCGGTGACCCGCGGGCTGCCGCACAGCTTCCCCGTAACCGACGAGCTGTACCTCTGCCCGGTCGATGAAAGCGCCATCACTCCGCTCGTCCGCGCCGAGGGCTTCGCTTTCACGCGCGGCAATTTCTACTCCGCCGCCCAAGCCGTCGCGGGCGCGATGTTCAGCAATGAAGGATGGGATCACCCGCCGGGCAGCAATTGCATCGCCTGGGAAAGCCGCAAGTGCCCGGCCCCGCTCGTCTACCTGCAATTCGGCGATGGCCCCGCCACCTACGCCAACCCGCATGTCCGGCAGATTCTGCGGCAGGCGCTCGACCACACTTCAGGAGGAACCCCATGACGCCCCAGCAAACCGTCGAGGCCTTTATCGGCCATTGGAACGCCTGCGACATTGACGCGATGCTCGCGCTGTGCGCCGAAGGGATCGTCTATCACAACGTGCCGATGGAACCCGTAAACGGCACTGCTGCAATGCGCGCCATGGTTGAAGGTTTTCTCGCCGATATCGCCTCGTGTAACTGGCAGACCCATGCCATCGCGGCAAACGGCAACACCGTGCTGACCGAACGCACCGACATCTTCAACTTCAAGGACGGACGCCGCGCCGCAATCCGCGTCATGGGCACCTTCGATCTGGACGCCGATGGCCGCATTGCCGCTTGGCGTGACTATTTCGACATGCTTGAATTTCAGCGAGAATTTGTCGGCGGCTGATCCGGGCGACATTGCCCTAACACATTAGCGCATCGCATCGGAGGCGGGGGATTGGTTAGGCTTGCCGCATAACGTTCCCAGGGTCTGGAGCCGCCTCACATGAACAAGCCCGAAGGCAATGTCTTTGCGCCTGAAACGCTGATCGATCCGTTCGATTACTACCGCGCCGTCCACGAGGCGGGGATCGCGATCGAGCATCTCGAAGGCATGAACACTTGGGTCGTCTATTCCTACGACCTGTGCGGCGAGGCGGCGGCCAAGCCCGAAATCTTCTCGAACGATTTCACCGCCCTGATGGGCCGCGAGGCGGACGAGGACATCCAGGCGGTCCTCGCCGAGGGCTGGCCCGATCTGCCCACCCTGCTGACCGCCGATCACCCCGTCCATACCCGCAACCGCAAGCTGGTGAACCTCGCCTTCTCTGCCCCGCGCGTGAACGCGATCGAGGCCGACATGCGGCAGAAATCGATCGATCTGATCGAAGCCTTTGCCGATCGCGGCCAATGCGAATTCGTCGAGGAATTCGGCGTGCCGCTGCCAGTGGCGATGATTGCCGGGCAGATCGGGTTGGAGGATGATCCCAAGCGCGTGAAACGCTGGTCGGATGCAGCGGTCGACCGCTTCAGCCAGATGGTCGATCACAACCGCAAGCTGGAATGCGCGCGTAGCCTTGTCGAGTTCCAGCACTACATCAAGGGCCTGATCGACGACCGCAAGGCGAATGGCGGCAATGATTTGCTCACCGATCTGGTCGAAGCACGGGTCGAGGGCGAAACCCCGCTCGAAGACCCCGAAATCATGTCGCTGATGCAGCAGTTCATGGTCGCGGGGAACGAGACCACCACCTCGACGCTCGCGGGGGGGCTGCTCCAGCTGATCCGCAATCCCGACCAGATGGCCAAGGCCAAGGCGGCCGCCGGGGGACGCGATCCCAAGGTGCTGGGTAATCTCGTCGAAGAGGCGCTGCGGTATGAAACGCCGACCGCCGGCATGTGGCGGATCGTCAAAGCCGACACGGAATTGGGCGGGATGCAGATCCCGGCCGGCGCAGTGGTGCAACTGCGCTATGCTGCTGCCAACCGCGACCCCAAGAAGTTCCCCGATCCCGACAAGTTCGACATCGAACGCACCAACGCCCGCACCCACCTCAGCTTCGGCAAGGGGCCGCATATGTGCGTGGGCAACATGCTCTCCCGCAAGGAAATGCTGGTGGCCTTCGACGAGCTGCTCGAACGGCTCGATAACTTCGCGGTCGCGGATGAGAACGCCATCCGCATCCTCCCCAACATCCTGCTGCGCGGCGTGACCCATCTGCCGATTACCTTCACGCGGAAGACCTGACATGAATTTCGACCTTTCCGAAGAACAGCAGATGTTCGTCACCTCGGTCGAGCGGTTCGCCGCACCGATCGATGTCGAAGCGCGCCGCCGCCTGCGCCTCTCGCCCACCGGCTATGACCGTGCGCGCTGGCAAGAACTTGCCCAAATGGGGTTGATCGCGCTCGCTGCGGGCGAGGACGCGGGCGGAATGGGCGGATCGGCAGTGGACCTTGCGCTGGTGTGCGAAGCCATCGGCAAGGCCAATGCGCCCGACCCGCTGCTCGAACACGGAATCCTGCCCGCCTTGCTGCTCGAACGCGGGAGTGCTGGCGAGGCGCTGGAAGGCGTGCTGGCGGGCACAAGTATCGCTACGCTTGCATGGACCGAGCGCGGGCAGCGTTACAGCCCCAAGGCCAAGGGTATGAAGGCCGATGCGGCCGGAGACGTTTTCACGCTGTCGGGCGAAAAAACCATGGTGATGGGCGCGCTGATCGCAGACTTGTTTATCGTGACTGCCGACCTGGGCGGAGAGACCGCGTGCTTCCTGGTTCCGCGCGATGCGCCAGGCTTGGAGGTGCGCGCCTATCGTCTGGCTGACGGCAGCATCGCGGGCGAAATCAAGCTGACCCGCACGCCTGCCAGCACCAGGCTGGCGCTCGACGCCGCAGCCCTTGATGCGATAATTTCCAACGTGAGACTTTACGCTGCGGCCGAACTGGTGGGCATCGGCCAGCGTCTGCTGGATGACACGCTTCAATATGTGAAAGAACGCGAGCAATTCGGCGTTGCCATCGGCAGCTTCCAGGCGCTCCAGCATCGCCTTGTCGATTGCTACGCCAAGGAAGAACAAGCGCGTTCGATGCTTTACCGCGCGGCACTGACCGACCGGGCTGACCCCGCAAAGTGGCAGCGCGCTGCCGCCGGGGCCAAGGCCTTTATCGGCGAAAACGTCGACGCGATCGCCCGCGAGGCGGTGCAGATGCATGGCGGCATGGGGATCACCGACGAACTTGCGATTGGCCATGCGATGAAGCGCGTGATGGTGCTCGCCCGCCTGTTCGGCGACATCGATACCGTGCTTGCGGAATATGCGCTTGCGGCCTGAGCCGCGAGCCTGAGGGGAACTGAGACATGGGCGAAAAGATCGACCCGAACCTGTGGAGCGACGGGGCACAGCCGCATCTGATGGGCGGACGCCTGCCTTCGGGCACGATCGTGTTTCCGATGCCAACAGGCGATGCGGCAGCAGACGTGGAGCCTTACAAGCTCTCGCGCCGTGGCAAATTGTGGTCGTGGACGTCGCAGGGCTTTCTGCCCAAGGAGCCTTACGAAGGCCCCGGAAGCGGCCCCGGAGAAGGTCCTCCCGACTTCCAGACGTTCCTCATCGGCTATGTCGAACTGCCCGGCGAGGTGATTGTCGAAAGCCGCATTGTCGATGCCCGGCTTGAAGACTTGCACCTCGGCATGGAGCTCGAATTCTGCATCGTGCCGTTCAACGCGCGCTACGACACCTTCGCCTTCCGTCCGGTCGCCCAAGCAGAAAGTCAGGCAGCATGAGCGAGAACGTCTATATCATCGGTGCCGGGATCCATCCCTTCGGTCGCACCGACAGCCGCTCGGGCCGCGAACAGGGCGTTTATGCCGTGCGCGAGGCGCTCACCGATGCAGGCCTCGAATGGCCCGATATCGAGTGTGCCTATGGCGGCTCGGCAGCGGCGGGCAATGCCGACATCATGGTCAACGAACTGGGGCTCACCAGCCTGCCCTTCACCAATGTCGCCAATGGCTGTGCCACCGGCGGCAGTGCGCTGGCCGCCTCGCAGCAGGCGATTGCGAGCGGGATGTATGACCTCGCGCTGGCGGTCGGCTTCGACAAGCACCCGCGGGGCGCGTTCAACGCCAAGCCGTCCGATTACGGCCTGCCCGAATGGTACGGCCAGACGGGCATGATGCTGACCACGCAATTCTTCGCCTTGAAGATCCAGCGGTATATGCAATTGCACGGCATCAGCCGCACGACGCTGGGCCGGGTGGCGGAAAAGGCCTTCCGCAATGGCACGATCACGCCCCATGCGTGGCGTCGCAGCCCAGTCGATCTCGACACGATCATGAACGCGCCGATGATCAATGACCCGCTGACAAAGTATATGTTTTGCTCGCCGGCCGAAGGCGCGGTGGCGCTGATCCTAGCTTCCGAGAAGAAGATGAAGGAACTCGGCGCGGACGGGGTGAAGATTCGCGCGGTCTCCGTGAAGACCCGCCCGCCGAACTCCTTCGAGGTGTTCCAGGCCGGCATCAGTATCGAAGAGGGCGGCAAGCCCACCGTGCTCGCCAGCAAAGCCGCTTTCGAGAAGGCCGGGGTCGGGCCGGAGGATATCTCCGTCGCTCAGCTTCAGGACACCGAAAGCGGTGCGGAAATCATGCACATGGCCGAAAACGGCTTCTGCAAGGACGGTGAGCAGGAAGAATGGCTGGCCAACGGCTGGACCGAGATCGGCGGCGGCAAGCTGCCCGTCAACACCGATGGCGGATGCCTTGCCTGCGGGGAGCCAATCGGCGCTTCCGGGCTGCGGCAGGTCTATGAAAACGTCACCCAGCTACGCGGCCGCGCTGGTGAGCGGCAGGTTCCCGGTAAGCCGAGGTTCGGCTACTCCCATGTCTACGGCGCCCCCGGTCTTTCGGGCGTTGCAATTCTGGAGCGCGAATGACCCGGATGCAGGGCAAGGTCGCGCTGGTTTCGGGCGGCGCGGAAGGGATCGGGGAAGCGGTAGCGCGGCTCATCATTGCCGAGGGTGGCAGCGTGATGCTGGGCGATGTGCAGCTTGGAAAGGCGCAGGCTCTAGCCGCTGAACTGGGAGAACGGGCGGCCGCGACGTTGCTGGATGTGCGCCATCTCTCGCAATGGGAAGCGGCGGTCGCGGCAACCCTCTCTCGCTTCGGCAAGCTCACTGTGCTGTGCAACATCGCCGGCATTTCCGAACCCGGCAACGTTCCCGACGGCGCGCTCGACGTGTGGGAGCGCACTATCGACATAAACCTCCACGGCCCGTTCTACGGGATGCGCACGGCGATCCCGGCGATGGAGGCTAGCGGCGAAAAATGCGCCATCGTCAACATTGGCTCGATGATCGCGCTGCGCCCGGCTTCCTTCGTGGCGGCCTATTCCGCTTCCAAGACCGGCTTGCGCGGCCTCACCCAGTCCGTGGCACTCGATCTGGCCGAGCGCGGTTTGCCGATCCGCGTCAACATGGTTCACCCCGGCGCGATCCGCACGCCGATGTACAACCGCTACAAGTTCTCCGGCGCCGACACGCCTGAGAACATCGAGACCAACTTCGCCGCCACTCACCCGATGAACCGCATCGGCGAACCCGAGGAAGTCGCGCGCGCTGTAGTCTTCCTCGCCAGCGACGACTCGAGTTTCACCACGGGCTGCGATCTCACGGTCGACGGCGGCGGCAGCATCAGGAGCTAAGCATGGCAGAGCAACCCGCCACCCGGATTGACGCGCATTTCATCGCCGCAGGCAAGTATCACGATATCGACTACCCCCGGCTCGAAATCCTCAAGCTGCTGGCCGAGCACCCGCATATCCGCACCACCGTGGCGGCGGATTATTCCGGGCTGGAGCGGCTCGATCAGTGCCGCTTCCTCATCACCTACACCTGCGACCTCATGCCGACGCCGGAACAGGCCGCGCAATTGAAGGCGTGGATGGAGAAAGGCGGCAAGTGGATGGCGCTCCACGGCACCAACTCGATCCTCGTCTTCACCGCCGAAGGCCTAGTCGACGCCCCCGATGATCGCCCTGACGTGATGGAGATGCTCGGCACGCAGTTCGTTGCCCACCCGCCGATCGGCAAGTTTCCGGTCGAGGTGGTCAACAAGGACCACGAGCTCACCAAGGGCATTGAAGACTTCGAGGTGGTGGACGAGCTTTACCTGTCCAAGACCACCGCGCCGATCGAAACGCTGTTGCAGACCACCTTCGAAGGCGAAGCGACCGGCTTCACCCACAGCCAGTGGGACAAGACCACGGTGCCTATCGTTTATACGAGGGATATTGGCGCGGGTCAGATCGTATACAACGCGCTGGGCCATTGCCGCGGGCATTACGACCTTCCGGGCATGGCCGATTTCTACCCGCACAAGGAAATGTGCGCGTGGAATTACGACGTCTACTACGACCTTCTGCGGCGCACGATTCTCTGGGCAATGCGGAACGGGAATTGAAGCTGGCAACGGCACAGGGCCGTACCTGCTGAATCGCAACTGGGACCTACTAGAATGGACATGGACTTCTCCCCTGAGGACCTCGCATTCCGCGAGGAAGTGCGCGCCTTCCTCAAGGACAACCTTCCCGAACGCCTGCGCGATGGCGCACGCCGCACGCCGGGGGTTTTTGTCGAGCCCGACATCGGGATGGAATGGCATCGTATCCTTTTCAGGCAGGGTTGGGTCGCGCCGCACTGGCCCAAGGAAGACGGCGGTACCGGCTGGACGCCGACGCAGAAGTTCATCTTCGAAAAGGAATGCGCGCTGGCCGGCGCGCCGGCGCTGGCGATCCTCGGCCTGCGTCTGGTTGGTCCGGTGATCTGCGCGTTCGGCACGCCGGAACAGAAGGCGCGCTTCCTGCCAGGCATCCTGTCAGGCGAGGATTACTGGTGCCAAGGCTATTCGGAACCCGGCTCCGGCTCCGATCTCGCAAGCCTCAAGACTACGGCACGGCTTGAGGGTGGCGAATACATCATCAACGGCTCCAAGATCTGGACCACCCACGCCCATCATGCCGACTGGATCTTCGCGCTCGTTCGCACCGACGCCAGCGTGAAGAAGCAGCAGGGGATCAGCTTCCTGCTCGTGCCGATGGATCAGCCCGGCGTGTCGGTGACCCCGATCCACTCGATGTCAGGCGATCACGAGGTCAATGCGGTGTTCTTCACCGATGCCCGCACGGGGCAAGAAAACCGCATCGGCGAAGAAGGTCAGGGCTGGACCATCGCCAAGTTCCTGCTCGAAAACGAGCGCGGCGGATCGTGCTATGCCCCGCGCCTGCTCCAGAGCATCGACCGGCTGGAAAATCTTGCGCAGACGCAACCTTCGGGCGTCAACGGCGCGATGGCGCATGACCCGCGCTTTCGTGACCGCCTCGCCCGCGTGCGGCTGGAGGCCGAGGCGCTGGAGGTTACCGAATTGCGCATCCTTGCCGAACTGGCCAAGGGCCGCGCGCCCGGGCCGCAGACCTCGCTGGTCAAGCTGCTCGGATCGAACATCGGCCAGAAGGTTGATGTGCTGAGGCTCGAACTGCTCGGCCCCGATGCTTTGCAATTGCCGTTGGAACGTCCGCTTTATGGCAATGAAGCGCCCGAGCCGGTCGGCAGCGAATATGCCCAGACCGCGATGGGCAAATACCTAAACAACCGCGCCTCGACGATCTTCGGCGGATCGGATGAAGTGCAGAAAAACATCATCGCCAAGACCGTTCTCGGTCTCTGAGAGGACTGGAAGAATGGACGTATCGAAGCTGATGTTCCGCGACGGCTTGATGGGTGGCGAGCGTATCCTCGTCACCGGCGGCGGCACGGGTCTGGGCCGCGAAATGGCCGAGGCGTTCCTCAAGCTCGGGGCGACAGTCTACATCTGCGGGCGGCGCCAGAACAAGCTGGACGAGACGGCGGCGGAACTGACGGCTTTGCACGGCGGAAAGATCGTCGGCATGGCCTGCGATATCCGCGATGCAGATGCGATCCACACGATGGTCGATGCGATCTGGGCCGATGGCGGCGCGCTGACGGGCGTGGTCAACAACGCGGCCGGCAACTTCATCAGCCGCACCGAGGACCTTTCGGTGAATGGCTTCAACGCCATTGCGGATATCGTCATGCGCGGCACGTTCTACGTCACGCTGGACATCGGCAAACGCCTGATCGCCGAGAAGAAGAAGGCCAGCTTCCTGTCGATCCTCACCACCTGGGTGTGGTCGGGCAGCGCCTTCGTGGTGCCGTCTGCGATGAGCAAGACCGCGATCAACGCCATGACACAGAGCCTTGCGACGGAGTGGGGCCGTTATGGCCTGCGCTTCAACGCAATCGCCCCCGGGCTTTTCCCGACCAAGGGCATGAGCGCGCGCCTCAGCCCAGGCGGATCGGGTGGCAATTCGAACAATTCGATGAACCCGCTGGGCCGCGCAGGCGAAATGCATGAGCTCGCCAACCTCGCGGTGTTCCTGATGGGGCCGGGGGCGGAATATGTGAACGGCCAGACCATCGCCATCGACGGCGCGGGCTTCCAGGCGACCGGCGGCACCTTCTACCCGATGCTCCACGCGCTCGGCGATGCCGAGTGGGATCAGATGCGCGCGATGATCAAGGGCACCAACGAGAAAGACAAGGCCGAAAGAACGGTCGGCTAGGGCAAGCCGCCCCTCCCCGCTCGACGACCCATTGCCCGCGCGCGCAACTTCTCGTTATAGAACGGGAAGCCAGAGGCCGCGCGCGGCCGATCGCGGGCTGCGTGTTGATCGGGGGATGCAATGGCCGGTTCGATTTTCGATCGCTTGCTGGGCAGGCTGCGCGCAGTCGGCGACCTCGGATCGGGGAGCACCGACCTGCCGACTGGCAAGCTTGCGACCTATTTCAACACCCTCGCCAAGGCCGACCGCAGCCTGCCCGCCGCCGCCATCCGCTACGTGGCCGAGGGCGATAACACCTCGGTGATCCTCACCTTGCAGCAAGGCAAGACGCACGCGGTCTGGCGTAATCGCGTCCGTTCCTGGCCCGACCGCGACGGGACAGCGCTATTCAGCAATCTCGGCAAGTGGCGGATCGATCAGATGCAGCGGCTGGGCGAAGTGCTGACCGCGCTCCAGCCGATCACAAGCGACTGGGGCTTTTTCGGTACAAAGAAGTCGCCCGACTGGCTGCGGCAGGTCACGTCGCTGTGGCTCGGCCACGGGCGCAAGGAGCAACCGCTGGCGGTGCTGACCGATCTTGCGGCGGTGACCGCAGACCCGGTGGCAACCGTGCTCGACATCATCTTCGCACGTGATCCGCACAACTACCATTCCACCAATGCCGCTGCCCGTTTCGCCGGGATGGACAACTGGCTGACAGGCTCGCGCGAGGCGATCATCGCCGCCGCGCCGGGCCTCGCCGCCGATGTGCGCAGTGAATTGGCGACAGCGCTCGGCCGGACGAAGTTGCAGGATACCTATCGCGAACTGCTGATCGATTTTGCCTGCGGATCGGCCAAGAAGGTGCGCGAAAGTGCGCGGGCCGCACTGACAGCTTGCGACAAGGTTGCTCTCGAAGAAGCGCTTGCGGCGCGCTTTGCCAAGGCCGCGCCGGGTGCAAAGGTGGAACTGGTCGCCATCGCGGCCGCCTGCCTTGGTCAGCAAGGCAAGGCGCTGCTAACGCGTTGGCGCGAGACTGAAACCGCGCCCAAGGTCATCGCCGCGCTCGAACAGACGGGAGGCGCTATCGCTTTGCCCTCAGTACCGGCGGCAAAAAAGCCCGCAGGCGCGCCCGACAGCCCCTATGCCCTCCCCCCGCAGGGCGATGGCCCTTCCGGCTACACCGCGGTCGATGGCAAATGGGTCGACGCAAGCGACACCATGTCGCTGCCCGAACCAAGCCCGGTCCCGCCCGCGGTGCTGGCAATCCTTGAACCGGCGGTCGCCGAATTCAACAAGCTGCTTGCCAAGGGCAAGGCCGAGGGCGCTTGGATTCGCTGGCACTGGAGCAAGCAGTTCCAGCCCAAGGATTCCGGCACACTGAAGGCACTGGGGCGGATGGCCGAAGCCACCGGTCCGCTTGCCACCCAGTCTTATGGCCCGGCGGTCGACTGGCTGCGCTACCACGCCTTCAAACACCCCGCGATCGACGCCTTCTTCCACGACCCCCGACTGACCCTGCACCACCTTGCGCGGTTTGCCGTGGTGATGAACAACGGCAGCATCCACAGCGTGTTCGGCGATTGGGCAGGCCCGGTTGGCCGGGCGGTGCAGGCGCGGTGCACCGACGAGCAATCGGTGCGCAGCTTCATCAGACTGTGGCTGAAGGCGGGCGGCACGGACTTCGTCGCCGATTTCCTCCAGAAACGCTACGTCTGGCCGATCCCCGATTTCGGCGCGCCCGCCTGGCCGATGCTGTGCACCCGCTTCGGCGCGCTCGACGAAGCGCTGGGGCTGGTGCCGCAATCCGGGGTTGAAACCAAGCTGCCGCAGCGTGGGCTGGAACTGCTCGAACTCTTCCCGATCCTGCCGGCGCGCTATCGCAACCGGATGATGGCGCTCGCGTCCGACAGCGCGGCGCGCACCCGCGACAAGGCGCGCGCGCTGCTGAGGGACACGCCCGATATCGACGACGCGATTGCAGTGCAGCTTGGCGACGGGCGACAGGAAGTGCGCGCGGGGGCCGCCGAATGGCTCGCCGCGCGCAGAAGCACCGGCCAAATCCCGGCACTCCGCGCTGCGCTGAAGACAGAAAAGAGTGATGTCGCCCGCGCCGCGATGATCACCGCGCTCGAACGGCTCGGCGATGATGTCGCGCCGCTGTTCGACCCCGCGGTGCTGGTCAGGGAAGCGCAGGCAGGCCTCGCCAAGACCAAGCCCAAGGGGCTTGGCTGGTTCCCGTTCGGCATGATCCCCCAGCTCCACTGGGCGGACGGCACCCCGGTCGATCCGGTCCTGCCGCGCTGGTGGGTGACGCTCGCCGCCAAGCTCAAGCAGCCGGGCGGCAATGCCCTGATCAACCTGTGGCTTGATCGGCTTGCACCCGGCGATGCGCACAAGCTCGGCTGGATGGTGCTGACCGGCTGGATCGACGAAGACACCCGCCGCCCAACCGACGAGGAAGCCAACGCCTATGCCGCGCAGAATGTTGACGCGGTGCTCAAAGCGAACATCGCCAACGTGAAGCGCTGGCCGCAGAGCGCGGACTATTTCCCGACCGACCGCAGCATCGTCTTCGCCCGGCTCAAACGTGGCAAGGCGAGCGTCTATCTGGGCACCGCAACCGACAGCAAGGGCATTCTTGCACTGGCCGGACGGGTGAACGGCGCGGACGCAGCGCAGCGTATCCGGCCGTTCCTCAAGGACCACGGGTCACGCACCTCGCAGGCCAAGGCGCTGCTTGAAGTGCTGGCGGGCATCGGCACCAGTGCCGCCTTGCAGGCGCTGCTGGGCGCCGCAAACCGCATGAAGCAGCGCAGCGTGCAGGAGTTTGCAGGCACGCTGGTTGACGATATCGCCGCGCGCAACGGCTGGACCCCCGCGCAGCTCGCCGACCGCACGGTGCCGACCGCAGGCTTCGATACCGACGGGACGCAGGAACTCGATCTCGGGATTGACCGCAATTACCGCCTGCAACTGGCCGACGACGATGCCCTCGTCATTCTCAACCCCGAAGGCCGCGAAGTGAAAGCGCTGCCGGGGCCGAGGGTGGACGAGGAAAAGCCGCTCGTCGATGCCGCCAAGAAGCAGCTTTCGAACGCGCGCAAGGAAGTGAAGCAGGTCATCGCGGCGCAAACCGCGCGGCTTCAGGAAGCGATGTTCCTCCAGCGGGAATGGGACGCAGGCGAGTGGGAAAGCTTTATCGCCGGGCACCCGCTGGCGGGGCGGTTGGCAGCGCGGTTGGTGTGGCAGGGGATCGGCGAAGCAGGCGAGACGCTGGCGCTGTTTCGCCCCTTGGGCGATGGCAGCTATACCGATCCCGACGACAATGATGTGGCGATCGGCGATTTCGCGCGCATCCGGCTGGCACACTCCTCGCAGCTGCCGGCCGCAGCTATCGCAGGCTGGCGCAAGCACCTTGCGGATTACGCAGTGGCGGCGCCCTTCGACCAGCTCGTCCGGGATCTGCCTGTGCTCGATATTGCCCAAGCCAAATCGACCACGATCGTCGACCGCGAAGGCTGGATGATAGAGACCTTCAAGCTGCGCGGGCTGGCGACCAAGCTCGGCTACCAACGCGGACCGGCGCAGGATGGTGGCTGGTTCATGACCTACGAGAAAGTGTTCCGCGATGCCGGAGTGATGGTCGAGATCGAGTTCACCGGTAGCCCGCTGCCCGAGGAAAACCAGAACGGCGCGCTGATTGCGCTTGCATTCCGCAAGCTGCGCGGCGCGGGCGGGGGTGCGACCATGGCGCTGGGCGATGTGCCGCCGGTGCTGCTGGCCGAAAGCTGGCGCGACCTTCACGATATCGCCGCCAAGGGCACCGGGCTCGACCCCGAATGGAAGAAGAAAACCGGATATGGATAACGAAACCCCTGCGATCCGCCCACCTGCCGAGGCGCGCTATGCCGCAGAGCTGGCGCGGCTGGCGGCGGAGGATGCCGCGCCCAAGCCCGCCGGCTGGCACCTGTCCCCGCGCGCCGTGCGCAAGTTCCTGCTAGGTGATGCCAAGACCGGGGTGTCCCGCAAGTTCTATGGCGATGATCCGCTGGTTGACCGCGCCATCGTCAGCCTGATGAGCCAGCAAGGGCTGATGCTGGTGGGCGAGCCGGGGACCGCGAAATCGCTCCTCTCCGAATTGCTCGCAGCGGCGGTCTGCGGCACGTCCGGGCTGGTGGTGCAAGGTTCTGCAGGCACGACCGAGGACCATATCCGCTACGGCTGGAACTACGCCCTGTTGCTCGCCGAAGGGCCGAGCGAGCGGGCGCTTGTGCCCTCGCCGGTGCTCAACGCGATGCGATCGGGCCGGATTGTGCGTTTCGAGGAAATCACCCGCTGCCCGCCCGAAGTGCAGGACGCGTTGATCTCGATCTTGTCGGAAAAGGCGCTGGCCTTGCCCGAACTCGGCCCCGATGCCATCGCCAGCGCGGCGCCCGGTTTCAACGTCATCGCCACGGCCAACCTGCGTGACCGCGGCGTCCATGAAATGTCGAGCGCCCTGAAGCGCCGCTTCAACTTCGAAACCGTCCACCCCATCGCTGACCCGGAATTCGAGCGCGAACTGGTGCTGAAACAGCTTGCCGAACGGCTCGGCAACGCAGGCGTCACCGTCAGCGGTGAGCGCGATGTTGCCGAGGTGCTGGTGCGCACCTTCCAGGACCTGCGCACCGGGCGCACCGCGGAAGGCGCCAGCCTCAACCGCCCCGATGCGGTGATGTCTACCGCCGAGGCCGTCAACGTTATGCATGCCGCCGCGCTGGAGGCCGCCTATCTCGACGATGGCAAGCTATCCGCCGCCCATATCGCACGCCAGCTTCAGGGGGTGGTGCTGAAGGACTCCCCCGAAGACGGCAAGCGCCTGCGCGCCTATATCGATCACATCGTCAAGGAACGCGCCGGGCGTTCGGGTGCGTGGAAGGATTTCTACCAGGCGGCCCGCGCGCTGAAGCTGGGTTGAGGCGCGAAAATGGACGTGCCGTTCCTCCACGATGCGCAAGCCGATCTGTGGGTGGTGCCGGTGCGCCACCACAGCCCGGCCTGCTCTGCGCATCTGGAGCGCCTGATTGCCGCAGTCCGCCCTGCTGCGGTGCTGGTAGAGGGGCCATGCGATTTCGATCCGCTGATCCCCGCGCTGTGCGACGCGCGGACCAAGCCACCCGTGGCGATCGTTTCCTTGCGCGAGGCGGGCGAGGGCCAGCGCCTGCGCCGTGCGGCCAGCTACTTCCCCTTCTGTGCACACTCGCCCGAATTCGTCGCACTCAGCGCCGCGACCACCAATGGCATCCCCGCCCGCTTCATCGACCTGCCCTCCACGGCGCGCGAATGGCGCAGCGAGAGCGATGCGCCCACGGACCGCTCGTTGCTGGGAAGCGAGCACGGCTTCACGGTGGGCGATTATGTCTCCGCGCTCGCCCGCGAGCTCGGCTGCCGCGATGGCAACGAGGTTTGGGACCAATTGTTCGAAACCCGTCTGGCTGACGCCGACTGGCAAGGCTTCTTCGCCGACGTGGCGCAGTATTGCGCTTGCATCAGAGGTGCGACTGATCCCGCAGACATGGCGCATGACGGCACGCTCGCGCGCGAGGAGCAGATGCGGCGCATCATCACAGCGGTGCGCGGCGAGGTGCAGGGGCCAATCATAGCGGTCGTCGGCGGGTTCCATGCCGGGGCGATCTTCACGTCCGACTCCGGGCGGCCAGTGGCCTCCAAAGCGGGCGCCGGACGATCATATCTGATCCGCTACGGGATGCGCCAACTGGATGCGCTGCGCGGATATGGCGCGGGCCTGCCGCTGCCGGGCTATTATCAGCGCCTTTGGGACGCGCGCGATGAAGGTCTGAAAGGCCTCTCCACCGACCTCATAACCGGATTTGCCGCCCACCTGCGCAGCGGAAAGGGCGAAACGCCCTCTTTCCCGGTGATCGCCAACGCCATCGAACAGGCCGAGCGTCTCGCAAGCCTGCGTGGCCGCCCCTTCCCCACCCGCGACGACCTGATCGACGCCGTGCGCTCCGCCTTCATCAAGGACGAGATCGCCGCAGGGAATGCGCCGCTGCTGGTCGAGCTCCATGCCTGGCTGACCGGCACCGGCTTGGGCGAAGTGCCCCCCGGCACCGGGTCCCCGCCACTGGTCGAGGCAGTGCGCGCCGAGGCCAAGGCGCTGGGCTTCGGCACCGAAGACGGCGAACGCCGGACGCGCGAGCTAGATATATACCGCAAGCCCCGCCACCGCGCCGCCAGCCGCTTCGCGCACGCGATGACCCTGATCGGCACGCCCTTTGCCGATCGCACCGGCGGCCCGGACTTCCGCAATGATGTCGGGCTAGACCGGCTGCACGAGGTCTGGGCCGTGTGCTGGTCGCCGTTGGTCGAGGCACGGCTGATCGAGCTGTCCGAAGCGGCCGACACCCTGCCCGAGGCGCTGGCCTTCGTGCTGGCGACACGGATCGCGGCCCTCAGTGAACAGGGCAAGGGCCGCAATGCACTTGCCGCGATCGACCTCTTCGCGGCCGCTTGCCGCGCGGGGTTGGGCAGCGAGGCCGAAGCAATCCTGTGGTTGATCGAGGAGCAGGTGATCGAGGATCCCGAAATCGCCTCCGTGATCGCCGCGCTCGCCGATCTGCTTTTGCTGCGGCGCGGGCGCGAAACATTGGGGATCGCAGATGTCGGCCCGCTCGACCGGCTGACACAAACGGCGTGGCGGCGAATGGTACTGCTTCTCCCGGAACTCGCCGATCAGGGCGAGGACCAGGTCGCCGGCGCGGTGCAGGCGCTGGGCGACCTGCGCGGCGTGGTGGAACTGGCGAAGTCGTCCGAAGCGCCGGTCGATTTTGCGCTGGTGGATGCCGCAATGGCAGAGCTGCTCCAGCGTCCGCTCGCTCCGATAATCGAAGGCGCTGTCAGTGCCTTTGCGCTGATGGCGGGGCAGATCGGGCCGGACGCACTGGAAGCACGCCTGCGCGGCGAGCTTGCCAGCGGCTATGTCGATCCGCAGGCGCGGCTGGCGTTTCTCGGCGGGGTGATCGCGATTGCCCGCGAACTGCTCTGGACCCTGCCTGCGATCCTTGATGCACTCGATGACGTCATCGCCGGGCTGGACGAGGCAGACTTTGTCGCCCTCCTGCCCTATCTGCGGCTGGCGCTGATGCCGTTGGACCCGCGCGAGATTGACCGGCTGGCCGAAGACGTCGCTGCCCGTTCGGGGTGGACGCCGGGATCCGTCCGGGTCGATATTGGCATATCTGAGATCGAACTGGCGCAGAACCTCGCGCTCGACAAGCAGCTGGCGGACGTGCTTGTGCGCGACGGGGTGGCATGAGCGATCCCGTCCACCTCAGGCGCTGGCGCATGGTGCTGGGCCGCTATGCCGAACGCTCGCTGCCGTCGGGCGGCATGACCCGCGACCAGCAACGCACCGACCGCGCGCTGGACTATCTCTACGCCCGCGAGATGCAGAAGCGCGGACTGCGGCGCGACACCAGCAAAGCGGGCCGCTTCGGTTCGATGGACCCGAGCCAGCTTACAGCGCTGGGCTGGCTAGGCGAGCTGCGTGCGCTGTTCCCGCGATCGGTGTACGAGACGGTGCAAGCCCATGCGATCGACAATCTCGGCATGGCCGAACTGCTGTCCGATCCCAAGGTGCTGGATGCGCTCGAGCCCAACAAGGATCTGCTCAAGGCGCTGATCGCCTTCAAGGGCGCAGCCGATCCGGCGGCGCGCGACAAGATCCGCGAAGTGACGCGCAAGGTCGTGGAAGACATCGTCCGGCGGCTGAAGCCCAAGGTCGAGGCGGCGCTCGCCGGGCGTCCGAACCGCTTCCGCCGCAGTCAGGTAAAGTCGCTCCAGACCTTCGACTGGCGCGCCACCATCCGCGACAACCTCAAGAACTGGGATGCGGAGCGACAGGTAATCATTGCCGATCGGTTGCGCTTCCACGGTCGTAGCCGCCGCCGTCTGCCATGGACGATCATCCTGTGCGTGGATCAATCGGGGTCGATGCTGTCCTCAACCATCTATGCAGCGGTGATGGCCTCGATCCTCACCGCGCTCCCCGCGGTCGAGGTCAAGCTGATCGTGTTCGATACCGCCATCGTCGATCTGACCAGCGAAGCGCATGATCCGGTCGAGGTGCTGATGGCGGTGCAACTGGGCGGCGGGACCGACATCGCCTCGGCGATGGAATATTGCGAGGGGCTGGTCACCCAGCCGACCCGCACGGTGTTCGTCCTCATCAGCGATTTCGAGGAGGGTGGGTCTGTCCCGCGGATGCTGGCGGCGGCGCGGCGGATGGCATCGGCGCGGGTGACGATGCTGGGCCTCGGCGCTTTGTCCGATGATGCAGCACCCGTCTATGATCGCCGGATGGCCGAGCGGCTGACAGGCTGCGGGATGCAGGTGGCTGCTCTCACGCCCGAGCATTTCGCCGAATGGATCGGCGGGGTGATCGCGTGATCGATCCCGCTTTGCGCGCGAGCCTCGCTGCCTTCGACGATGCGGCGCTGGCGACCTTGGCCAATCCCGGCCTCGTGCGCCGCGCGCATCGCGATGTGGTGGAAGGCAAGGTGCGTCTGGTCAGCACGGCTCCGGGCCGGGCAGATGTCGAGGCGGACGGGCAACTGGTCCAGATCGACGCGCGCGGCGCGAAGGCGGCACCGTGCGCGTGCAAATCGGTCACGGTGTGCCGTCACCGTCTCGCCGCGGTGGTGTTCCTGCGCGATGGCGCAGTGGGGGAGGCAGCAGCCCCGCAAGAGGCGGCTGCGACATCCGGGGATGAGCAGCCAACTGCCGACCCTGCAGAGATCGCCATGGCGCTCGATCCGGCGCGGCTGGCAAAATGGGCAGGGAAGGCCGCATGGCGCGCGGCGCTCGAACTGGCGCCAGCTGCGACGCGCATCGCGCCTTCCACGCAATCGCTCGCAGTGTTCTTCGCCGAGATCGATGGGCCGGTCCTGATCCTGCGCGGGCAGGGCTTCGACGGGATCGTTTCCAAGGCCTCCAAGGCGCGAGCCAAGGCCTATCATGCTGCGGCGGTGCTGGCCGCGCGTGCCGCTTTCGGGGCGGAGTTACCGGTCGGAGAGCTTGAAGCGGAGGGCCTTGCGACAGACGCCGCGCCGCCACCCGTCGACCCAGCCTTCCTTGCCCGGATCGCGGGCGCGCTCGGCGAGGTGGCGATGCTGGGCATGAACCTTGCGCCCTTGCCGCTGGAGGAATCGCTATTTGAACTCTCGGTCTCGACACGTGCCGATGCGCTCCCTCGGCTGGCGGCGTTGCTGCGTGCGATCGCGGCGCAGATGCGGCTGCGGCGCGGGCGGGCGCTCGACTTTGATCCTGACCGGATGCTTGAGTTGGCCGCCACCGCCTTTGCTCTGGTGCGCGCGCTCGAACGGGCAGACCCGGAACGGCGCGCGAGCCTTGCTGGCAAGGCGCGGCGGAGTTTCACCGAGGCTGCGCCGCTCGAACTGATCGGCTGCGGGACGGAGCGCTGGACCACCCCCACCGGTGCCCGCGGCGTGACCACGTGGTTCCTGGATCCAAGGAGCGGCGCTTGGTATTCGACCACCCTCGCCCGCGGCCCGGGGCAGGATCCGGGCTTTCACCCGCGTGAGGCATGGCAGCACCAGCCCTATTGGAGAGCAGAATCGCTGGCGACGCTGAGCCATGCCTCTTTCACCCTGACCGGCGCAGGCCTGTCTACCGACCGCCGCCTGTCCGCACCCGCCGGGGCCGTTGCGGCGATTCGGGCACGCAAGGTGCAGCCCGATCCTTACACGCCGGGCGTGGTGCGGGACTGGTCCGAGCTTCACTCTGGCTGGCTGGCCCAAGTCGGGCTGGGAATCGACGCGGGGGAAGAGGCCGCCGCTGCGCTGATCGCCCCCGCCGCAATCGCACCAGCCTATTTCGATGACCTCGCCCAACAGTTGGTCTGGCCGGTGCGCGATGCGAACGGACGCTGGCTGGCGCTGACGCTCGATCACGAGGAGCCCGTCTCCACCGCGATCGAGGCGCTGGAGGCCAATGTCCGCGCCGGGTGGCAGGGGATGGTGCTGGTCCGGCTGTCACGCGAAGGCGAACGGCTCGCGGTACGCCCGGTCACGCTGTTCGGGGCCGATGATCCGATCAACCTCACGCTTTGGCAGAGGCCATGGCGCGAGGCGAAGACCATGCGCAGCTGGCTGGAGCGCCTCCGCCCCGCCGGGCGCAGTTTCTCCGTGCAGCCCCGCAGCGGCACCGACGCCGCTCTGGCGAAGGCGTGGCGGCATTGCATCGACCTTGCCGAAATCGGCCCCTCGCTGGCGCGCACGCTTGACCATGAGCGGCAGGGCCATGCCGAGCGGCTCGACCGCATCGGCCTTGCCCGCTTGGCCGATCTGCTGCGCGCGGGCGACGGGAGCGCCGGGCTACTCGCCGCCGCCTACGGGTTGATGCTCGCCCGCCAGCAGCGTTGCGGGCCGACGCTGCTCGTCTGAGAACCTACCAGGGCGAGATTTTCTCCCAATCGGGATCGAAGGCCCCCTTGGCCGCAACCGCGTGGTAATCGGCCCAGCATTCGGCGAGCATCACGGGCGGCACGTCCTTGAGGCGATAGGCGCCGCGGTGGCGATCCTTGGTGAATCTTAGCTCCTTCAGTGCGACGCGGTTGTTATCGTCGACCGCGTAGGAGCCTGTGTGCCAGATCGTGGCGGTGATCCCCTGCGAGCGGAACTCCTTGACGTATTCGTGACACCCGCCGCCGTCACCCATCACGCGCTGATAGCCGCGCTTCTCGGCCGCGCCGCGCAGTGCCCGGCTTTCGGCGGCCCAGCCCTGACGGTCGGTGATCGCCGCTTCCTCGCCCTGTTCGGGCGTCAGCGGCGCGCGGACATTGTCGAACTGCGCGATGAAAGGTTTAACCTCGTAATCCTTGAGGTGCCGGGCCCAGGCTTGGCAGGTCTCGGCATCGACCAGCGCGCCGTGCGCCAGCCGGACAGCGGCGAAGCTGTCGATAGCGACATCGCTGTCGGCCGCATCGGTGAAATCGCCTTCCTGCGTCGGGCGGAACAGACCGAGCGGCTGGCCTTCGGCATCGAGGCCCTGCCACACCAGCCGTTCGACCAAACGGCGCATCACCGGATGCGCGTGGAAGGCCATCCGCCAGTCTGCGACCGGCCATGCCCGTTCGAGGCACATCGCCTCGAACAAGCGCTCGCCCTGCAAGGTCACGATCTGGCCGAGTTCCTTCTTGGCCGCGCTGAAGGCCTTCTTCGATTCCTTGCTGTTCTCGTCATCGCCAGCAGGCAACGCCTTTATCGGCTTGCCATCAGGGTTGAACAGGTGGATCGCCAGCGCCGCATCAAGCCGCGCGACATAGGGCTTGGAATCCTCGCCACAGGGCAGTTCCAGCTCGCCATCATCGTCGAAGCCGGCAGACGGCACGGTGCGATCCGCCAACTCGTCGACGCTCCAGCCGCGATCATCGGCATATCGCTGCGCGATTTCGGCGGCGCGGGCCTGAGTGGTTTTCTGCTTCAGGCGGACCGAGGCGGCGATCACAACTTGCAAGGCAGCGGGCGCGCCGGTGCCGGCCAACGCTTCCAGCAACGCCATGGCCTGATGGGAGCGGCGACCATGCTTCTTCAGGAACCAGCGCACGCGTCCAGCCGCCCACACCGCATCTGCGCGGCAGGTCAGTGCCAGCAAGCCCTTGGTGTCGGATCCTGAATTGACCAGTTCACCCATCTTCTCGCGCGTCAGTTCAGCGATGGCCGCTGCCTGATCGGCGGGTGTCTTGGAGGAACAATACCAACGCAGCGAATTCGTGTAATTCGCTTTCGCATAGGTCGCCGCCTCCTCCAGCGTCGCGGCGCTGGTGTCGTAGGCGATCCAGCTTTCCAGCACCCAGCCGGACAGCGCCCGCGCATCTTCGGGCACAAGCTGGTCAAGATAGATGCCGAACTGGCCATGCGCGCCCGGGTCCTTCAAGCGGATGGCCAGCGCGAGCCAGTATTCCACCACCGATTGCGGCACCGTCGCCCCGTCCTTGAATCGCACCTGCGGCAGGCGATTGGCGACCAGCCATGCAGGCAGCTTCGGCGGGGTCTTGGCGTTGGCCTTCTCCGCCTCGGCGATCAGCGAGGCCGGGCCGATCACGTCGGCTAAATCCACGCCGAGGCGCTGCAGCGCGATGATCAGCGCGGCGCGGACGGGATCGGATTTCTCCTTCTTGAGCCGCGCCCTGAGAGCCTTTTCGCTGGCGGCAGAGCGGATATCGGCAAGCCATCCGGCGGCATTGATCCGCACCGGCTGACGCTTGTCATCAAGCAGTGCCTCGATACGCGCAGGCAGGTCCTTCGCCTCGCGCAGCAACTCCATCGCCAGCAGCCGCAGATGTCGCTTTTCGGCTACGGCAATCTCGGTAAGGCGCGGCAGGTAACGCTGCGGCACCGCCGGGAACAGCGCCAGCACGCGCAGCGCGCGTTCAAGCGGAATGGGGCCCTTGGCGGGCGCGAGACCGAGCGCCTCGTCTAGCACTTCCATGCTCTCGGCCAGCCACGGCCACACCGCATTGGCCGGGAGGGCTTCAAGCCCGCTGAGCGCGCGATCAGGGCCGCTGTAACGGGCGTTCTGGTGCCCGGTCGTGATCAGGCCGCGCAGTTCGTCAGGCCCGCAAGCGTCGCGCAAATCAAGCAGGCCTTCCGCCAGCCATTCGCGCAGAAGATCGGTCCCGAACACCTCATGCGGATAGCTCGAATAGCCCGCGCCGATCAGCGCCCGGAGTTCCCCGGGGCGCGTGGCGGACATGATCCGCAAACGCGCGGCCACGGACAAGGGATCGAGCACCGAACGCAGCCATGCCTGCCCCTCGGGCACGGCACGCACATCGTTGACCAGCAGCCGGACATGGTCGACCTTGGAGGAATCGTAGGGCGGAAGCGGCGCAGCCTGCGTCAGCGTGGCGAAGGCGCCTTCGATCACCTCGCGCTCGGGGAGCCGCGGCACCGGCTGAACATTGCTGCCCTGACGATTGTAGCGTTTGTTGTAATCCTCGGCGCGCTTGCACCGGACATCCTGGATCACCGACAGGAGTTCGAAGAAGGTGATGCAGGCCTGATCGGACGGCGGGGGGACCTCGGCAACTCCCGTGTCGATACGCGGCGGGCAGGCGATGGTCTCGCCCGTCACCGCAAGGTAACTGAGCGTGCCGTCCTCGCCCGCGGTGACGGGGGCAAGCGCCTCGCCAGCAGCTTCGACTTCGAGCACGGCCGCAATAGCGGCCTGCACCCGCGCCGTCTTCTCGACCTTGGCGCGCGCTTCGAGCAAGGCAACAATTTCGAGCGTGGGCGCGCGTCCGGCAGCCTGGACCAGCGCGTGACGGGTATCGGCATCGCCGGTAGCAAGGTGTCGTTCGAGAATGCCCGCCAGAAGTTCAGGATCGAACCGCGCAAAGGTTGAAATCGCGCGCTCGCGATCCTCCTTGGTGTAGGGCTTGGTGAACATCGCCACCAGCTGCGCTTCGACTTTGGGCATGTCGGCAAGGTGCAGCTGCTCGATCAGCCTCAGCGCCCCGGCCCGAAGGTTCGGCGCAACCTTCGCCAGCGCCCCTGCGAGAGCGGCGGGGTGGGTGCGATAGAAGCCGATGGCGGTCTCGCTCCCAGACCAGCACCCCGGGTAGGACGCAAGCTGGATCGCTTCGCCGCGCTGGAGCAGGAACACGAACAGATCCGTCATATCGCCAGCGCAGACCTCGAAATGCGCGCGTATCACATCGACAGGGACCGCCTTGCTCCAATCGACCTTGTACTGGACCTCAAGGTTGCGCAGTCCGGCGTTCAACATCCCCGACAAGGCGGTGATCGAGGTTTCCACCGGCTTCGGGCTGTAGCTCCAGGACGTTTGCTTGCGGGCGGCGGCGAGCCGCAGTTCCAGCGTGCGCAGGACGACCGGACCCGGCGCGATTTCGCCGGTAACGACCGCCGTGTCGGTTTCCTTCTGGAGCGTGTAGATGCGCGGCTCCGTATCTTCGTAGGGCTTGCGCACGGCATGGCTTGCGGTCGACATGGCCAGCAGCTGGCCGAACAGATCGCCCCGTTCGCCCGTGGTGACATAGTGGATCGCCTTGCGCCCGAGGCCATACTTGAGCAAATCGAGCCGCTGCAATTCCGCCTTGAGCGCAGGATGCAACGCATCCGCCTCCGGGTTGCGGGGCGTGAAAACCTCGCTCACCCCTTTGCGTCCAAACACCGCCCGAAAAATGCCTTGAGACCCCATGACTCACCTCTGCGTTAGCAAGAGCCTCAGGAACTAACTGGAAAATCGTAAAAAATGGTAAGCGTCAGGTTACTGCAGCACGCTCGCGGAATTCGGCTCGCTGCCATTCGCCGGTGGTCAACACCTCGGCCAAATGGCGCGCGGCAGCGGCCATATCGGCGAAGCTGAGGTAGGCGGGCGCGAAGCCCAGCCGCAGGATATCGGGATCACGGAAGTCGCCGATCACGCTGCGCGCTATCAACGCCTGGCAGATTGCGTAAGCTTCGGGATGACGGAACGAGAGTTGGCTGCCACGCTCGAAACTGCGCGGCGGGCTGACCAGATCGAGGTGGACCTCATGCGCCATCAGGCATTCGAGGAAGAACTCCGAAAGCGCCTGCGACTTGGCGTAGAGCCGGTCGACGCCGATTTCGGCGATCAGCTCCACTCCCACCTCCAGCGCCGCCAGACCAAGGATCGGCGGCGTGCCGCATTGCAGGCGATCAATGCCGGGGGCGCCGGTGTAATCGTCTGAGAAGGCGAAGGGCGCTGCGTGGCCGAACCAGCCGGTGAGCGGCTGCTGCAAACCGGCATGGTGCCGCTCGGCGACAAAGGCAAAGGCCGGCGCGCCCGGCCCGCCGCACAGGTATTTGTAGCCGCAGCCGACCGCGAAATCGGCTCCCGCCCCATTCAGATCGACCGGCAACGCGCCGGTGGAATGTGACAAGTCCCACAAGACCAACGCCCCCGCCTCATGCGCGGCGCGGGTCAGGGCCGCCATGTCGAAGAGCGCGCCGGTTTTGTAATGGGCGTGGGTGAGCATCAGCAGCGCAACATCGCCGTTCAGGGCCTCCACCAGCCGCTCGCGCTCGGCCAGGCGGCGGGTCGCGAGGCCCTGCGCTTCCAGCCCTGCGATCATGTAGAGATCGGTCGGGAAATTGCCCGGCTCGGAGAGGATCACCTTGCGTCCCGGACTCCCATTCTTCGCGTGATGGGCAAGCGCGGCGGCGATCAGCTTGAACAGGTTCACCGAAGTCGAATCGCAGGCAATAACCTCGTTTGGCGACGCGCCGATAAGGGGAGCGATCTTTGCCCCGATACGCCCCGATGCCTCGAACCAGCCTGCACTGTTCCAGGACCGGATCAGACCCTCGCCCCACTCGCTCTCGACCACCGCTTGCACCCGCCCAGGGGTAGCCTTGGGCAGCGCCCCCAGCGAATTGCCATCGAGGTAGATCACCTTCGGGGGCAGGATAAAGCGTTCACGATACCCCGCCAGCGGGTCGGCAGCATCGAACTCGGCGGCGCGCTGTTCGGGGGTCATATCGCGGTCCTGACGCTAAGCAGTTCGGGGAAGAAGGCCTGTTTCAGCACCCCCTCCAGATAGGGCACGCCCGGCGTTCCGCCGGTGCCGCGCTTGAAGCCGATGATCCGTTCCACCGTCTTGAGATGCCCGAAGCGCCAGCGCTGGAAGTGGTATTCGAGATCGACTAGCTTTTCTGCAAGTTCGTAAAGATCCCAGTGGCTCTGCGGATCGCGGTAGATCGCTGCCCATGCCGCCTCTACGCTGGGATCCGGCGTGTAAGCCCCAGCCGGATCGCGCGCCAGCACCGCCGGTGCAATGGCAAAGCCGCGACGGGCCAGAAGTTGGATAGCCGCATCATAAAGGCTCGCCCGCGCCGTTTCCGCTTCAAGCCGCTGGGCCCAATCCGCGTTGGATTTGTGCAGGCGCACGTGCTTGCCGTCGCGCCCGCCCAGCATGAATTCCATCATCCGGTACTGCGCCGATTGGAACCCGGAAGACGCGCCAAGATGCGGGCGGATTGCGGAATAGTCATGCGGGGTCATGGTGCTGAGTACGTCCCAGCTCTGGATCAACTGCGCTTGTGCCCGCGCCACCCGGGCCAGCATCTTGAAGGCCGGACGCAGCGTGTCCGCCTCGATGGATTCGCGCGCGGCAGTCAGTTCATGCAGGCACAGCTTGAGCCACAACTCGCTTGCCTGATGGACGATGATGAACAGCAGTTCGTCATGCGCCTGTGAGGCAGGGTGCTGGGCGGCCAGAATGCGATCGAGATCGAGGTAGCTGGCATAGGTGACATCGGCGCTCATGGCGCCATTCCCTAGCGCGGGGGCGACGCCAAGGGAACTAGCCCTCGATCACCCGCGTCTCGGGATGGTGCTTGTCGAGGTGATTGACGAGGATCCTCAGGTTCTTCGCGTTCGAGCGGAACACGAGGTCCGCCGCATCGCCGATCAAGGGGATCGCGCCGATCGCGGTGTCGAACAATACGTTCGCGCCCATCCGCGCGAGCTTCCACTTGGGCAGGCCGAGGTTCTTCGCCTCCCACACGATGTAGGCGCCCATCGCGGTGGTGACGATATCGCCGAGCATCGGCACAAGGCCGATCAGCGCGTCCAGACCGACAGGCAAATTGACGCCGGGCAGCGTGAAGCTGCGCTCCAGCAGGCGCTCCATCAACACCACGCGCGCGCGCACGGCTGCAGGATCGGTGCCGGCCGGGAGCGTGAAGCGCAGCGGTTCGGGGCGGCGGGTCATGGGCTTCTCCATGAACCTTATGTGGTGGGCTGGGACAGCGGGAACAAGGGGTGGATCCCCCAGCCATTGGGCAGGTAGCCCTGGATCGAGGCACGCACCAGCGACCAGCGCACGGGCGCGCCGAGCGGGATGTAGACCTCGCGTTCGACAAGCGCCGCATGGGCTTCGGCGAGCAACTTCTCGCGCCGCGCCGGATCGCGTTCGGCCAGCGCCTCGCGCGCCAGCGCATCGGCACGCGGGGCGCACAGGCCAATGCCGAGGCTGCAGTGGAATTGGTTGAGATACCAGCCAGGCGCGGAATAGCGCGCCACCGTATCGCGCAGCTCCAGATCGGCGGCCTCGCCCGGGGCAGCGCGCCGGGTGGTCACTCCGATTGCGCCCCAAGCCTCCGCCAGCCGCTGGAACAGGAGATCGCTGCCCGGCCCGCGTGGCAGGGCAAGGCGCACCACCGCCTTTCGCTCCGGGCCGGCCCATGCCTGCACCCGGGCGGCGGCAACCTGCCGGCGTTCAGCGATGGAAGCGCCATTCCAGCGGTCGGCATTGTAATAGGGGGTGGGGAAGGCCTCGGGCGGGATCGGCCAGCTGCTCTCGCGCCAGCCGCTCAGCCCGAAGCTCTGGATCAGGCCCGCGCGGTCGATCGCCATCGACAGTGCCTCACGCCGGGCCGGATCGGCGAGCAGACCCGTCTCGCTGCGCACCGTCAGGCCGAGCAGGCCAATCACCGGATCAACCTGGATTGTCCCGCGGGACAGCGGTCCCGCCTCGGCCTGAGGGAAGTCGACGATGCTCCCGCCGATCACCAGATCGACATCGCCGCGGGAAAACGCCGCCACTGCCTTGTCGGCCGGCAGCGCGCGCACTGCCACGGGGCGGGCGACATCTTCCCAGTCTTCGCGGGCAGGAAGACCGCGCGATTCGGGCGGCAGGGCAGAAAGCTGCGCGCTAGACTGCTTCACCTTCTTTGACAGCGCCATCGGTCCGGCCCCGCCACCGTTCCTGATCAGTCCCAGTTCGGGCTGTGCCAGCAAGCGCAGGAAATCCGGCATCGGCGCAGACAAACGCACCTCGATCACCCGCCCGGTCATCGCCCGGATATCGCGCACCGTCGCCAGATCAAGGCCGAGCGAAGTGCCTTGCAGCCGCGCGATCGACTGGCGCAGGCGCTGGCGGACATCCGCCGCAGTGATGGCATCGCCGCCCGGCCATGTGGTGTCGCGCAAGCGAAAGATATAGCTCAAGCCGTCGTCGGTGACGATCCAGCGCTCGGCAATGGCAGGCACAACCTGCCCCGTCTGATCTAGGGCAACCAGCCCTTCCGAGGTCGCCGCGCGCATCAGCTGCGCCGGCGGGGCGAGGCGCACGCTTTGCTGGAACAGGCTTCCGGGCGAGCCGACGATCGCAACCTCTACCGGTCCTCCGCCCCCGGAAGGGCCGCAGGACGACAGCGCCAGCGCAGCAAGCAGGGGCAGCCAGAATCGCATCAGGGACTGCCTAGCAGGTTGCAGTCCGGCGGTCAGCTTGCAGGAATACGAGAACGTGGGAAAGCTTGCGTCAGATCTTGCGCAGGCGGTTCGGCTCGGGCGGCGGCGGTGCGCGGTGGGCCCAGGATGGCTGGTTGAGAATGTTGGGCTCATCGTCGGCAGAGTGCAGCGGACGGCGGGCCTTCTGCGAATCGATTTCTTCGTCGAACGCGACACCAAAGCGGTTGTCCTGCACCCAGGCAACCGTTCCGCCGACCGCGCCGACATTGCGCAATTCAACCGAAACACGGTGCCCGCGCTGGACGCGGATCTGGCCCTCGCCCATCATGCCGCCATCCGAAAGATTTCGCACCCGGACACGATAGGCCTCGGCGTCCTGTTCGACGCGAATGTCAGCCAGCAGAAACAGGCTGTCGCGCGCAACACTGCGTGTCTCAACCCCTGTCATCGTCCGGACGCCTCCATAATCGAAAAAGGTCAGCATAGGGCACGCGCAGCGGCTTGAGCCCCGCCTGTTTGCCGAAAGTCTGGTGCGGCACACGCGGTTAACGCGCAGTAAAGGGTGCACCCGGGGGAGCGAGCTTGTTGTGATGCGTCCCAAGGCGGCACACGTGATAGCCGCCCGTGGAAAAATCAGTCGTCGCGCGAAACTTTTTCGCGGCGTTCGTGAGCTTCCTGCGCTTCGACAGTCATGGTTGCCACGGGCCGCGCGATCAGGCGACGCAGGCCAATCGGATCGCCGGTCACCTCGCAATAGCCGTATTCCCCGGAATCGATCCGGCGCAGGGCCGAGTCAATTTTGGAGACCAGCTTGCGCTGACGATCGCGGGTGCGCAGCTCGATGCCCCAGTCGGTCTCGCTCGAGGCGCGGTCGGTGAGATCCGCTTCGCGGATCGGGCCGTCCTGTAGCGATTGAAGGGTTTGCCCGGCGGCGGAATGGATCGAACGCTTCCATTCGATCAGCAGCATCCGGAAATAGGCCTGCTGGCGTTCGTTCATGTATTCCTCGTCCTCGCTCGGCACATAGTCCGGAGCCAGCAGGCGCTTGGCCTTTTCGAGGATATCAATGTCGTCAGACGCGGTGGTTGGCATCAAGCTCTCTCATCCCGTGAGCTGCTGGGAAAACCATCGCGTCCTGACGCCTTGAATTTTTTCATTGGCTCACTTGGTCCCAGCAAGCTGAAGCAATGCGCCGCCTATAGGGAAGGCCCCCGAGGCGCACAAGCGGCTTTGGTAAGGTGTCAGGCGCAAAAGCATTGGTCCGACAAACCGCGAATCGCGTTAACTAATTTTTGACCATAATGGCCGCACTCTCCTCTCATGGAAGGATCGCCGGGGAGCGGTCCGGTGACGAGGGGTTTGGACAATGAACATCATCACGCTGGCAGGGAATGTTTCACGCGAAACATCGGGCGAAGGCCTGCTTGGGGCATGGCTGGCCGAGGCTGGACGGGGTCTGGCAGGGGCCTGCTACAACCTTGGCGTGGCTTTCTCGACCGGCAGCAATGGTGCACCCTGCGATCTGATCGAAGCCCACAAGTGGTTCAACCTTGCCGCTGCGCGCGGGCATGAGGAAGCCGCCCATTGCCGCGCCGACATTTCCGAAGAAATGACCGCCCGCGAGATCGCCGAAGCCCAGCGCCGTGCCCGCCAGTGGCTCGCCGAAGGCCGTTTGCGCGCCGCCTAACCTTTTCTGAAAGGCGTGCGCCCGCCCAGATAGAGCTGGTCGCTCGCCACGCCCTGACGCTCGCGTTCGAGGAAATCGGCGACCGCGGCGCGAAATCCGGGATCGGCGATCCAGTGTGCCGACCATGTCTGCACCGGCTCATAGCCCCGCGCCAGCTTGTGCCCGCCTTGCGCGCCCGCCTCGACCCGGCCAAGCCCGCGCGCAATCGCGATGTCGATCGCCTGATAGTAGCACAGCTCGAAATGCAGGAAGCGCACCTCCCGCGTGCAGCCCCAATACCGGCCGTAGAGCGCATCCTTGCCCACGAAGTTCAGCGCCCCGGCAATCGCCTCGTCTCCATGATAGGCAAGGATCAGCACGATCCGGTCTCCCAGCCGCTCACCCAGCAGGCTGAAGGCCTCACGCGTCAGGTAAGGCTGCCCCCACTTCCTTGCGCCGGTATCCTGATAGAACACCCAGAAGGCATCCCAATGCGCCTCGGTGATCTCCGCGCCGGTGAAGTGGCGGATCGTCAGCCCCTCTACGGCGCTGCTGCGCTCCTTGCGCAGGTCCTTGCGCTTGCGCGATGACAGCGCGCCGAGGAAATCGTCGAAACTGCGGTAATCGCGGTTGAACCAGTGGAACTGGATATCGGCCCGCGGCATCCACCCACCGGCCTCGAACAGCGGAAGCTGCGCCGGATCGATAAAGGTGGCGTGCGCGCTCGACATCTTGTTCTGGAGGCACACCGCCTCGGCACCTTTCAGCAGGTGCGGGGCGAGGCTCTCGTCAGACAGCAGCAGGCGCGGGCCGGTGGCAGGCGTGAAGGGCGCCGCGATCTGGAGCTTCGGATAATAGCGCCCGCCCGCGCGGTGCCAGGCATCGGCCCAGGCGTGATCGAAGACATATTCGCCCTGAGAGTGCCCCTTGGCATAGGACGGCATGGCGGCGAGCAGCTTGCCCGCATCGTCCGTGATGGCGATTGGCGCAGGTTCCCAGCCGGTGCCGGGGCCGACGCTGCCTGAATCCTCCATCGCGGTCAGGAATTCGTGAGAGACGAAAGGATTGTCGTTGCCGCCGAGCGCGTTCCACTCATCGCGGCCAAAGGCGGCGACCGAGTCTGCGATGCGGACGGTGAGGCCGCCTTCGTTCGGGGCTTCGTTCGGGGCGTCGCTCACGCCAGCCCTTCCCCTTCGGCGATCAGCGCATCGGCATGGGCAAGGCCATGCTCGCGGGTTTCGGGCGAGCGGACGGTCCATGTCAGCAGCGGCTTGCCACCTGCGCGCCACGCCGGCGCCTCGGGACGCGTCAGGTCGCGCACATCGATAGCGAGGAAATCGGGCTGTGCCTCTTCCAGCATCGCGGCATCGCGCCACACGCCTTCGAAGCCGTTCTCATAGCTGTCGGTGCCTACCAACCCGCGCACGGTGCCGGGCGCGTTCTCCGCGAACCATATTGGCACGCGCGGATCGAAGCTCATCACCGCAAAGTCACCTTGATAGGAATCCAGCAGCCAAGCGACAGAGGCGCAGGTCCATTCGACATCATAGCCCGGCAAGGACTTGATCTCGATCAGCAGCGGCACCTGACCAGCCACCTTGTCAAGGAAGGCAGCCAGCCGGACCGGATGCTGGCCTGTGCCGAGCAAGCGCAAGGCTTCAAGCGCCTGCGCGGGCCTTTCTCCGGTCTGGCCCGCCTCGCCGGTAAGCCGCTCCAGCTCCCAATCGTGGAACACGATCGGGTGATCGTCACGGCTGCGCTGCACGTCACACTCGATTCCCATGCCGCGGGCCATTGCGCCCTCGGCAGCGGCAAGCGAGTTTTCCGGCACGCCCGGACCATGCAGCCCGCGGTGGGCATATTCCCACTGCGTCAGCCAGTCAGGAGCGGGCCTTGCGGTCATGCCTTCAGCGCGACAATCGCATCGACTTCCACAGCAGCGCCGCGCGGCAGGGCGGGTACGCCAACCGCGGCGCGCGCGTGCTGGCCTGCCCCGCCGAAAATCTGCTCCATCAGGTCCGACGCGCCATTGGCGACTTCCGGCTGCTGCGTGAAATCGGCGGTGCAGTTGATGAAAGCGCCAAGCTTCACCACCCGTTCGACCTGATCGAGCAGTCCGGCAGCCTGAAGCTGGGCCACGATCATCAACCCGCAGGCGCGCGCGGCGGCCTTGCCATCTTCAACGCTGACATCATCGCCCAGTCGGCCAGTCACCACGACACCATCGACAAAGGGCAACTGGCCCGAGACATAGGCCATGCCTCCGCTCACCACGACCGGCACATAGCTGGCGACGGGCGCTGCGGCCTTGGGCAGGGTGATGCCGAGTTCGGCGACCTTGGCAGTGTAGCTCATATTCAATCCTCCAGTCGTTCAAGCAGCCACGGCAAAGCTTCGTCCCAACGGTCAATCCGGGCTTCGGCGTGGCCTGCCTTGTGGGCGCAATCAATGGCATGGGCGATCATCGGCTCACCGCACAGGTGCAGCCGGGTCACGTGCGGGGTCATTTCGGCCACCGAGGCATGATGCTGGGCGAGATCGTCGATGAAGACCGCGCGGGTCGGCGCGTATTCCTCGATGATCGCCTTCAAGGCGGGGCCTTTCGGGCCTTGATTGGTGAAGACCCGCGCGTTGATGCCGACCTTGGCGAGCTGATCGGCGCGGGCATCGCGGTGGGCGTCCACCAGATTGGTCAGGATCACCACATCGGCCTTTTCGGCCAGCGTGTTGATGCCTTCTACCGCACCGGCAATCGGCTTTTGCGAATCCATCTCGGTGTCGAAGAAGACCCGCAGCATTTTCCAGATATCCGGCGGCGCAAGCAATTCGCCGCTTGCCTGCCAGCGCAGGGCTTCGGCAAAGTTATGGCCTTCGAGGTTGAAGCTTACGCCTTGCGAAGCCTCCAGCCAGTCCTTGAAGGGGGCGACCATGTGCAGCAGCACTTCATCGCAATCGGAGATGATCAGGGGGCGGGTCATGCTGTAAGAGCGTCCTTGGCGGCGACCAGTTCCTCAGGCGTGACGGCAAGCGCCTCGGCTGCACGGATGAGGTCGGGTTCGTGATTGGCGAGAAATTCGAGCGCCGAGGCGAGGATCATGGGATCGCCGAGGCCGGTTCTCAGAGAATCGGCATCAAGGCCGGTGAGTTCAAGATAGCGCGCGGCACGATCCTCGCATTCCAGCACCCAGCCCAGCGCGGCCAAGGCGAGGACCTGCGGATTGGCGGGCTCGGAGGGTGGGCGAAGCGGGATTGTCCTGTCCTTTAACCGAGGTTAATCGTAGAGCGGGCGAATGCGGGGCGTTCAGTGACAAAGCGGATCATGGTTGTCGAGGATAATGACCTCAACAGGAAGCTGTTCTGCGACGTGCTTCGCGCGAACGGCTTCGAGGTGGAGCCAGTGGCGGACGGCAATCTGGTTTTGCAAACCGCGCGCGATGTTTCGCCCGATCTGATCATCATGGATATACAGCTAGGCGGGATTTCTGGCGTCGACCTGATCGAAGCGGCTAAGCGTGATCTGCGGCTGGCGGGCATCCCGGTGCTGGCGGTGACAGCCTTTGCCGCCAAGGGTGACGAGGAGCGCATCCGTGCGGCTGGGGCGGCGGGGTATTTGTCCAAACCGGTCTCGATCAGCCCCTTCATGAACGCGGTGCGCGAGCTGCTGCCGTTGTGAGGCGGCGGTGCGGCGCGGCGAAAGCTTGACAAGCTGCATCATCCGCCGCTTTGCAACCGTATCTCATTCAGGGCCACGGCCCCAGACCTAACGAAAGCATGCGCGCCCATGACACCCGCAGACGTTGACGCCAAAATCCGCACGCTGGTCGAACCCTTCAACAAGAAGGGCATCGCCATCGAGGACGCGACCACCTTTGCCGGCGATCTTGAATTCGACAGCCTCACGGTGATGGATTTCGTGGCCGAGATCGAAGACGAGTTCGATGTGATCATCTCGATGAACCAGCAGGCGGAAATCGAAAACTGGGGCCAGCTGGTAGCTGCCGTCCACAAGTTGCAGGATAGCTGATAAGGGCTCCTTCCATGACCGACACGATTGCCCCCACCCAGACTGTCGACCTGCTGTCGAAGTTCGATCCCATCATCCAGACCCGCGAGACATTGCTCGCCGCGGGCGTGGAGGATCCGTTCAACCTCGTCATGGAGGAAGTGCTCTCGCCCACCCGTGCGATCTGCAACGGGCGCGACACGATCCTGCTGGGCACCTACAACTACATGGGCATGACCTTTGATCCGGACGTGATCGAAGCGGGCAAGCGGGCGATGGAAGAATTCGGCGCCGGCACCACCGGCAGCCGCGTCCTGAACGGCACCTTCCGCGACCACCGCGATGTGGAAGCCGCGCTGCGCGAATTCTACGGGATGGACCACGCGATGGTCTTCTCGACCGGGTATCAGGCCAACCTCGGCGTGATCTCGACGCTGGCAGGCAAGGGTGATTACATCATCCTCGACATCGATAGCCACGCCTCGATCTGGGATGGCTGCGCGATGGGCAACGCCGAGGTCGTGCCGTTCAAGCACAATGACGTCGAGGCCCTGGAAAAGCGGTTGAAGCGCATCCCCGAAGGCGCCGGCAAGCTGGTGGTGCTGGAAGGCGTCTATTCGATGATGGGCGATGTCGCCCCGCTCAAGGAAATGGTCCGCGTTTCCAAAGAAAACGGCGCGATGGTGCTGGTCGACGAGGCGCATTCGATGGGCTTCATCGGCGAACACGGCCGCGGCGTTGCCGAAGAACAGGGCGTGCTGGACGATGTCGATTTCATCATCGGCACCTTCTCCAAAAGCGTCGGCACGGTCGGCGGCTTCTGCGTATCAAACCACCCGAAGTTTGAAGTGATGCGGCTTGTCTGCCGTCCCTATGTGTTCACCGCCGCCCTGCCGCCCGCGGTCATGGCAAGCTCGGCAACCTCGATCCGCAAGCTGATGCATGGCAGCAACAAGCGCGCGCATCTGTGGGAGAACAGCCGCACGCTGCACGGCGGGCTGAAGGCGCTGGGCTTCGCGCTGGGCACCGAGACCCCGCAAAGCGCGATCATCGCGGTCATCATGCCCGATCTCGAACGCGGCGCGATGATGTGGGAGGCGCTGTTGAAGGAAGGCCTCTACGTCAATCTCGCCCGCCCGCCCGCAACCCCCGCGGGCATGACCCTGCTGCGCTGCTCGTTGTGTGCGGAACACTCCGCCGAGCAGGTGCAGACAATTCTGGGCATGTTCGAGCGCGCCGGCAAGGCGATTGGGATCATTTAACCCTTTGTAATACTGAAGTTTAACTGGCAAACTCGCCATTCTGTGCGTTTGCCGGTTGATCAGCCACGCCTGCCGCACGCGGTTCACAAGCTGCGCCCGATACCGAGGGACCCACCCGCGCCGCGAATTGTCAATTAACCAGAACGGTTATTTTCCTTGACATCGTGACGCTCTCTGGTTATCAGAGGGCATCATCGAAAAATTGCGATTCGCCAGCAGGCGGCCTTCGGGGATCGGAGGGCCGTCTGTTTCCGCGTCGCCATGGGAGTGGACACCATGGACGCATCCGTGCCTGCCCAAACCCGCTGCAACACCGCCGCCCCCGGACGGCACTGGCGCACGCGATTTCTGGAAACCCTCGCCGAAACGTCGGACATTGATCGCGCCGTGGCAGCAGCCAAGGTGACGCGCACGCGGGCCTATCAGACCCGCCGCGCCGAACCCGAATTCGCCCGCGCCTGGCAGGATGCGATTGCCGACGGCTATCTCAACCTCGAGATGGAAGTGATCCGCCGCTTGCGCCACGGCGACCTGACGACGGACAACGGCGATAAATTCGACTTCGCCAACGCGATCCGTCTGCTCGCCGCCCAGCGCGACAGCGCGGCACGCGGGCAGGCCCAAGTCCGCGATGTCAGCGCAGCCGAAGTGCGCGCCTCGATCGATCGCAAGATCGAAGACATCCGCCGACGGGTCGCCCGGCAGAAAGCGACCGAAGGGAAACGCGAATGAGCGGCCCCTATGACGACATGATCGCCGACCGCACCCCCGAGGGCGACAAGACGCGCCGGATGCTCAGTGACGAACTGGACCAGACCGAACGCAACGGCTTTGCCTATATTTGGGAATACCTCGCCCGTCAGGAACAGCTCCCCCCGCCCGGCGACTGGCGGGTGTGGATGATCATGGCCGGACGCGGCTTCGGCAAGACCCGCGCCGGGGCCGAGTGGGTGCGGATGATCGCCGACACCCACCCCGATGCCCGCATCGCGCTGGTCTCGTCCTCGCTGGCCGAGGCGCGCGCGGTGATGGTGGAAGGCGAAAGCGGGCTGCTGGCGATCTGCCGCCCCGGTCACAAACCGGTGTTCGAGCCATCGCTGCACCGGGTCCGCTTTGCCAACGGGGCGCAGGCACAGCTGTTCTCGGCCGCCGATCCCGAAGCCTTGCGCGGCCCCCAGCACAGCCACGCCTGGTGCGACGAAATCGGCAAGTGGCCGCTCGCCAATGACCGGGCGACGCGGTGCTGGGACAACCTGATGCTGGGGATGCGGCTGGGTGAGGACCCGCGCATATGCGTCACCACCACGCCGCGCGCCGTGCCGCTGGTGAAGCGGCTGGTGGCGCAGGCCGCCTCCGCCACGGAGGTGGTGATCACCCACGGCAAGACCGATGACAATGCCGGCCGCCTGCCCGAACGCTTCATCGCCGCGATCGACAGCGAATATGGCGGCACCCAGCTGGCCCGGCAGGAGGTGGGCGGCGAGTTGCTCGAGGATATCGAGGGGGCGCTCTGGACACGCTCGCTGCTCGAACAATGCCGCGAGGATGGCGCGCTGCCAGAGGCCTCGCGCGTGGTGGTCGCGGTCGATCCGCCCGCAAGCGCCAATGGCGACGAATGCGGGATCATCGTTGCGATGCTCGGGGTTGACGGGATTGCCCGGGTGCTGGCGGATTGCTCGCTGGGCGCCGCCGCCCCTGCAGAGTGGGCGCGGCGGGTGGCCGAGGCTGCGCAGGAATGGAACGCCGACCGGGTGGTGGCCGAAGCCAACCAGGGCGGCGCCATGGTCGAAAGCGTGCTGCGCGCGGCCGATCAGGTTCTGCCGGTGAAGCTGGTGCACGCCGCCAGAGGCAAGGTGGCCCGGGCCGAACCAGTCGCCGCGCTCTACGCCGCAGGCCGGGTGCGCCACATCGGCATCTTCGCCCGGCTCGAAGACCAACTGTGCGGGCTGCTCGTCGGCGGCACCTATGCCGGCCCCGGACGCAGCCCTGACCGTGCCGACGCCGCAGTGTGGGCCTTGAGTGAACTGCTGCTGGGCAGGACCATGCGCCCGAGCGTCACCGCGCTGTGACGGAACAAGCAAACAAAGGAATTCCAATGGCTTTGCTCGATATTTTCCGCTCCGCCTTCAAGGGCGGGGAGCAGACCCGCGTGCCGCTCGCCTCAGGGTTGATGCAGGGGTGGATCCCCGCCTTCGAAAGTGGGCCGGCGTCCAGTCACTACAGTTACAGCCGGGGCATTGCCGAAGGCTTCCTTGCCAATCCCATCGCCCAGCGGTCGGTGCGGCTGCTGGCCGAGGGGATCGGGCAGGCGCCGCTCGATTGCTCCGATCCGCGCCTCGCCGCGCTGGTGACGGCGACCAGCGCCGGGCAATCGCTAGTGGAGACGCTGGCGGCAAGCCTGCTGCTGCACGGCAATGCCTATGTGCAGATCATCAAGGATGCCAGCGGCACGCCGGTCGAACTCTTCGCGCTTCGCCCTGAACGGTTGCGGGTGGTGCTGGACGGGAATGGCTGGCCCTGCGCCTATGATTACGCTGTCGGTAACAGCGTCACCCGGCTGCCGCTGGAGGACGAGAACGGCTGGCCCGAACTGATCGCGATCCGGACGATGCACCCGCTTGACGATCACTGCGGCGCAGGCGCTCTGGAGGCGGCGTGGCAAGCGGTGCTGATCCACAATGCGGCGACCGCCTGGAACCGGGCGCTGCTCGAAAACGCCGCCCGGCCCTCGGGTGCGCTGGTCTACGAGACAGGCGACGGGGCGACGCTCGCCCGCGAACAGTTCGAACGGCTGAAGCGCGAACTCGACATCGCCTTTTCAGGCCCGGCCAATGCCGGCCGTCCGATGCTGCTCGATGGCGGGTTGAAGTGGCAGAGCATGGCGCTGAGCCCGGCCGACATGGACTTCGCGACCCTCAAGAGCGCGGCGGCGCGGGATATCGCGCTTGCCTTCGGGGTGCCGCCGATGCTGCTCGGCCTGCCGGGCGACAACACCTATGCCAATTACCGCGAGGCGAGCCGCGCACTGTGGCGGCTGACGCTGTTGCCGCTGGCCGAAAAGATCTTCGCCGCCCTGCGTGAAGGGCTCGCTCCGTGGTTTCCGGATGGCCAGCTCGGCATCGATCTCGATCAGGTGCCCGCGCTGTCCGAGGACCGCGAGCGATTGTGGTCGCAGGTCGCAGGCGCCGAATTCCTGAGCCGCGCCGAAAAGCGCCAGATGCTGGGCTTCCCATCCGAGGAGACAAACCCATGAGCCGCGAAGACATTTTGGCCAGCCTGATGGCACAGGCGCGCGAGGAAGGGGCGGAACTCGTCTCCCTGCGCGCCATCGTCGAGGAAGCGAGCGCGCTCGCCACCGACCGCGCGCTTGAACGGCTCGGCCTCGGCGATTCGGGGGCAGAAGGCGACTTGGTCGAACTGCGCGAACTGCTCCAGGCATGGCGCGACGCCAAGACCAGTGCGTGGAAGGCGTTCATCGACTGGATGATCCGCGGGGCGCTGGCGCTGCTGCTGGTCGGGATCGCGGTGCGGCTCGGCGTGTGGAAGCTGCTGTGAGCGCGGCTCGTCCTGCCCCGATCCGCTTCGCCGGATATGCCGCGCTGTTCGACATCGCCGATGCAGGCCACGACACCATCCGGCGCGGTGCCTTTGCACGGACGCTCGCGGCGCGCGATGGCCCGCTGCCGCTTTACTGGCAGCACCGGCCCGACCAGCATATCGGGGTGATCGAATATGCCGCCGAGGACGCGCGCGGCCTCAGGGTGATTGCCCGGATCGACCGCCTCGCGTCCCGCGCCGCCCATCTGCTCGCCGCCGGGCAGGTCAACGGCCTGAGCTTCGGCTTCCGCACCCGCGCGGCACGGCAATCGCAAGGCGGGCGCGAGCTGATCGAGGTCGATCTGTTCGAGGTCAGCCTGGTTACCCGGCCGCTCCATCCGATGGCCCGGGTTCATCTCCTTGCCTAGCCGCAAGCGCCGGTAGCCGCATCCGCGGCTTTGGCTTTCCCCGCTCCCTTCTCCCACCGGCCGCCAATGGGGCGGCCTTTTTTCTGCCCAACCGAAAGGCCTCTGCCCCATGGACAATACTGCCTCCTCCACCCCTGCCGTTGCCACCGATGCCCTGGACGCGAGCTTCGACATCCTTGCCCGACAGGATCAGGCCGAAGCCGATATCACCGCACTGCGCGGCGATGTCGATGAAGTGAAGTCGCGGCTCGACAAGGTCGCCCGTGCTGCCAGCCGCCCGGCGATGGGCGGGGCCGCTGCGGCGGGTGATGCACCCGAGGTCAAGAGCTTCGTCGACGGCTACCTGCGCCTCGGCCGCGAGACCGAGGTGAAGTCGATCACCAGCACGCCTCCGGGCGACGGCGGCTTTGCCGTGCCCCGCCAGATCGACGCGGCAATTGCCGCGCGCGTCGTCAGGCTGAGCCCGATCCGCGCCATCGCGCAGGTCGTGCAGACCGGCACCTCGGGCTATCGCAAGCTGATCGCCACCACGTCTGTCGCCTCGGGTTGGGTCAGCGAGAGCGCCGCCCGCCCCGAAACGGGCACGCCCCAGTTTGCCGAAATCGCCCCGCCCAGCGGCGATCTTTACGCCAACCCGGCGGCGAGCCAGGCGATGCTCGACGATGTCGGCTTCAATCTCGAAGCATGGTTGGCTGACGAGATCGCCACCGAGTTCGCCCGCGCCGAAGGGGCTGCCTTCGTCAGCGGCACCGGCGTGAACCGGCCCGAGGGCTTCCTCGCCGGTACCAAGGCGACCGCAGAGGACGGCGTGCGCGCCTTCGGGACGATGCAGTATATCGGCACCGGCAGCGCCACTGGGCTGGGCACGGCGCTCGACACGCGGCTGATCGATCTCATCCATGCACTGCGACCGGGCCATCGGCAGGGCGCGGTGTTCGTGATGAATTCGACCACCCTTGCCGCGGTGCGCAAGCTCAAGACCGCCGACGGGGCGTTCCTGTGGCAGCCGGGGATCGTTGAAGGCCAGCCCAACCGCCTGCTCGGCTATCCGGTGATCGAGGCCGAGGATATGCCCGATGTTGCAGGCGGCGCCTTCCCGATTGCCTTTGGCAACTTCAAGAACGGCTATCTGATCGCCGAACGCAGCGCCACCCGGGTGCTGCGCGATCCCTTCACCAACAAGCCCTTCGTCCACTTCTACGCGACCAAGCGGATCGGCGGGAAGGTGCTGGATTCGGCGGCGATCAAACTGCTCAAGATCGAGGCCTGACACCTCGATCCTGCCGACCGGCCGGCGCGCGTGTCCCCCCTTCGCGCGCACCGGCCGGGCTCTCGCGCCCGCATCGCCTCAGGCCGTTCCTCCCGCCTGACCCGCGCGATGCGGGCGCAACATTTTGGATCACATTCTGGGAGACACCGCTATGCAGCGGATAATCGTGCAGCCCCCGGTGCCCGGCGATGCTGCGCTGGCGGAACTCAAGCAGTGGCTCGGCATCACCCGCCCGAACGAAGACGACACGCTCAGGGCCTTGCTGGCAACCAGCCTCACCATTTGCGAGGCCTTCACCGGCAGGACACCCTTGCGCCAGACGGTCGAGGAAAACATTGCGCTTATCGGCGAGTGGCAGGAGCTGGTCTCGCGGCCCGTGATTGCCATCACCGCCGCAGCAGTTATCGCCGATAGCGGCGCGCGTACCCCGGTGGCAGTGCTTGCCGATGCGCTGGAATGGCGGATCGGCGCATCTGCCTGCGTCCGGCTGCGGCGTCCATTCGAGGGGGAGGCGCTGGCGTTGCAAATGTCGGTCGGGATCGCGACCGACTGGGCCGCGCTGCCCGCCCCCTTGCGCCACGGCATCATCCGGCTCGCCGCGCACCATTTCCGCGAGCGCGAGGGTGCGAACAAGGGAGGCGCTGTGCCGCCTGCCAGCGTCACCGCCTTGTGGCGGCCGTGGCGCGAAGTCCGGCTCGCATGATCCGGGTCACGGCCCCGACCGCCGCCCTCGCCCAGCGCCTCGGCGCCCGCGCCGGTCTGCTGGCGAACCGTTTGGCGGCCGCGCGCCGCAAGCGCGGCGGCGGACGGGGTTCAGACTGGCACTCTGCCGCCGCCCTCTGGCCTGACTTCACGGGAGACCGAGCCGATGGAAAATGACCTGCGCGCCGCGCTGATCGCCTGGCTGCGCGCCGATCCGGCGCTCGGCCCCATCAACGCGGTCGAGGAGGAGGCCCCGCTATCCGTCACCCCGCCGTGGCTGGGCATCGCTGCCAGCGCGGGAATCGACTGGGGCACCAAGGACCGCGCGGGCCGCGAGATCCGCATCGCGCTCGAACTCGAAAGCCGAACCGATGCGGCCGCCGAGGACGCCCCCTTGCTGACCGCAATCGAGCGCCGCGTGCTCGACCTGCCGCCGTTCCACCCGGGCTTCGAGCTCGCCTCGATCCGCTTCCTGCGTTCGCGCAGCGAGGCCCGCGCCGACAATCTGCGCGGCGCCCTGCTCGAATACCGCTTCCGCATTCTCGAACCTCAATGACGTCTAACCGCGATTTCCGAGCCGCCGCGTGAACCACGCGGCTTGAAATCGCTCATCGGAGTAGCCCCCATGCCCGCACAATCCGGCGCCGCCTTCCTCCTCAAGATCACCAACGGAGCCTCGCCCGCGGTCTACCAGACCATTGCGGGGCTCAGGACTACGCAGATGTCGATCAACGGCGACACCGTGGTCGTCACCCACAAGCAATCGGGCGGCTGGCGCGATTTGCTGTCGGGGGCGGGCACCCGTTCTGTCTCGGTCAGCGCGGCGGGGATTTTCCTCGGCAGCACGGCCGAAAACACGGTCCGCACCCGCGCGCTCGACGGGACGCTCGACGATTACGAGCTTTCCTTTGAAGACGGCGCCAAGCTGCGCGGCAAGTTCCTGGTCCAGCGGCTCGACTATGCCGGAGATTTCAACGGCGAGCGCAGCTACACGCTCCAGCTTGAAAGCTCCGGCCCGGTGGTGGCAGCGTGACGCGCAGCGCCAACCCCTTGCGCGGCGAGAGCACGCTTGCAGTCGCAGGCGTCACCTATGTGCTGCGCCCGAGTTTCGAGAACCTTGTGCTGGCCGAGGGCGAACTCGGCTCGCTGTTCGCACTGGTCGAACGCGCGGCGGGCGGTGCTCTGACGCTGACCGAGATGACCGCACTGCTGTGGCATTGCCTGCCGAGTGACAACCGCCCTGATCGCGTTGCTGTTGGCCAGGCGGTACTGGCGATGGGCCTCGTCGGCGCGACCGCCCCGGTGCGCGGTGTTCTCGCTCAGGTGCTTCAGGGCGAGGCATGAGCGCGCGCTTTGCCGACGCTGCGATGCGCTGTGCGGGCCTCGCCGCGCACGTGCTCGCATGGCGTCCGGCCGAGTTCTGGAATGCGACCCCCGCCGAACTGGCAACGGCGCTGAGCGTGCCCGACGAACTCTCCAACGCCCCCCTTCCCCCGCCAAGCCGCGAGGCAATCGCCCGCATGATGGAGCGCGACGCCAATGACTGACAATTTCGACGAACTGGTGATCGACGTGCGCGCCCGCACCGATGGCTTTGCCACCGATGTCGAGGCGATGCGCCGCTCGCTCGACACCTCGCTGGTCGATGGCTTCGGGCGTGCGGGAAATGTGCTGGAGCGCGGCCTGCTGGGCGCGCTGCGGCGCGGGAGCATGGGGTTTGACGACCTTAAACGCGTCGCCTTCAGCGCGCTTGCCGAAATCGCCGGCTATGCGGTGCAATCGGGCATCGGCAACCTGTTTGGCGGCGCTGGCGGCGGAAATGCCGGCGGCGGCGGGGCGGGCGGCCTGGGCAGCCTGATCGGCCAGAGCGTGGGCGCGTTGTTCGGCCTGCCGGGCCGCGCCACGGGCGGCCCTGTGGCACCGGGCCGCGCCTATCTTGTCGGGGAACGCGGGCCGGAGGTGTTCGTGCCGACCGCCGCCGGGCGGGTCGATACGGGGCAGGCTAGCGCGCCGGGCCGCGACGTGCGCGTGGCGATCCAGGTCGCCGTGCCGCGCGGCCAGGCTGCCCCCACCGCGATGCAGCGCTCCTCGCGCCAGATCGCCAGCGCCGTCCGCCGCGCCCTGCAACAGGCCTGAGCAAGGAAAACCCCGATGGCATTCTGGCTCGCCCGCGACGCCCGCGCGCAGGAAAGCACCTTCATGCAGCGCTTCGATCCGCGCTTCTGGACCGTCAACTTCCCCCGGCCCGCCATGGCCTCGGTGGTGACGACGGCGCCGGACGCCCTGCGGATCGACCTCGAACTGCATCACGCGGGCGAGCTTGTCGGGCTGATCTGGGCGAGCGCCGATACGCTCGATCACCCGCTGCTCGCCTATGCGACAGACCGCGATTACCGTTTCACGACGCTGAACTTCCGCTGGCAATCCACCGGCATCATCGCCCTCGACCAGCCCAATGGCCCAACCCTGACGATCGAGGGGCGCGATGCGGCGGGAAGCCCGCGGACATGGTATATCCGGCTGTGGAACTACGCCGCGGGCACGCCGACCGACGCGCAGATCACTCTGCCGTTCTCGGCGCTTGAGAGCGGATACGGCCTGCCCGGCGAGCCGATTTATGCGGGCGATATCGACCGGATGTTCATCTCGCTGGTCGCCCCAGGCTTCGTGGCGGACAGCACCGCGCCTCTCGCCGCCCGGTTCAACGGATCGGTGACCATGTCAGGGATCCGCGCCGATGGATCGCGCGCGATGATCGCGCTCGGCGACGTGCTCGTGCCCCCGCATGGCGAGCGCATGGCGACGGCCTATGACGATGCCTACAACCAGACCCCCGCCCGGCTGCTGCGGGCGGTGACGGGCCTCGGTTACCGCGAGGATATCGTCCACTATGTCGGGATGAGCCATTTCATGCGGCTCGGCCGTCAGCCCGATGGGACGTTGAAAGCCGACGCCGCCGGAACGCTCAGCACGCCGGCGAGCGCATGGCACGCCAGCTTCTTCGCCGAGGCAAAGGCGGCCGGATTCGAGGTGATCGCCTCGCTGTCCTACGAATTGTTCGACAGCTATTGTCCGGAAAGCTGGAAGCAGCGCACTGCGAGCGGCGCACCCGCTCTGACCGGGTGGGTGCCGCCATCGACCTTGCTTTCGCCACCCAACACGGCGGTTCGGGCGTGGCTGGCCGGGGTCGCCGGAGCCTTCGTGGCGCTGCTCGAGGCCGCCGCTCTGCCGGTGCGTTTCCAGATCGGGGAGCCATGGTGGTGGGTCACGCCGGCGCGGCAGATCTGCTTTTACGACGATGCCGCCAAGGCCGCATTCGGCGGCAATCCGGTGGTTATTGCGGACATGGCCGCACCGCTCGATGCCGCGGCCAAGGCGCTGCTCGATGCGGCGGGCGCACAGCTCGCCCAGTCCACCGCCGCACTGACAGCGGCGGTGCGCGCGGCGGCGCAGGGCCCGGCCGAGGTCATGCTCCTCGCCTTTACGCCCACGGTGCTCGATCCGGCTATGCCCGAACTTTACCGCGCCAATCTGCCCGTCGGGTGGGCAAGGCCTGCCTTCGACCGGCTCCAGCTTGAGGATTACGACTGGCTCACCGCAGGCGCCGATGCGGCGCGGCGGACGGCCTATGCCTTTGTCGACGCCAGGCTCGGCTATCCTTTAGCGGATCAGGACTATCTGGCAGGCTTCGTCCTCGACCCTGCCGATGCGGAGACCTTCTGGGGACGCATCGACGCCGGACTGGATGAAGCCGCCGTGCGCGGCGTGACCCGGCGCTATGTCTGGGCGCTGCCGCAGGTCAATCGCGATGGATACACCCGCCTTCCCCCCTCCCCGGAGCAAGCCATGGACCCCTTCGACGACGTGCTCTACCCCTTCGCCCTGGGGCGAAGCGCCTCGGTCGCGCCCGAGTTCTCGACCTCGATTGCGGTCACGGCCTCAGGGCATGAACGGCGCAATTCGCTGTGGTCGGACGCGCGCCTGCACTTCGATGTCGGCCCGGGCATCCGGTCGGAGACCGAGCTTGCCGATCTGATCGCCTTCTTCCGCGCCCGCCGCGGCCCGGCGCGCGGATTCCGCCTGATGGACCCGTTCGACAACAGCTCGAACGGGATGGCAGGCACTCCGACCATGCTCGATCAACTGCTCGGCGTGGGTGACGGCGCAAAGGCGGATTTCCAGCTGGCCAAGTCCTATGGCGGCGGCAGCGAGCCGCAGGTGCGCGCCATCACCCGGCCGCGTGCGGGCACAATTGTGGTGAGTGTCGGCGGCGCGGCGACGAGCGCCTGGACGCTCGGCGACAAGGGCATGATCCGTCTCGCCGCTGCCCCGCCCGCCGCGGCCGAGGTGCGCGCCGGCTTCCGCTTCGATGTGCCGGTGCGCTTTGCCGAGGACCGGCTCGATGTGTCAGGGATAAGCTTTACTGCCGGGGAAGCCCCTTCCGTGCCGCTGATAGAAGTCAGGGAGACCGCCTGATGCGCGTGTTCTTTGATCGTGAGCTCGACACGGTGGCAACCTTCTGGCGCATCTACCGCCGCGATGGCGCGGCGCTGGCCTTCACCAGCCATGACCGCGATCTGACCTTCGGCGGTATGCGTCATCTTGCCGCCCCCGGCATGATCCCCGCCGCGGTCCGCCTCACCGCCGAGCTCGCCAATGACAGCGCCGAGGTGCAGGGCGCGCTCAACCACGATTCGATCCGCGCCGGCGATCTGGCCGCCGGATTGTTCGATGATGCGGCAATCGAGATTGGCGCGGTGGACTGGACCAGCCTTGATCATCACACGCTCTATACCGGGCAGATCGGGCGGATCGAGGACGACCAGTCGCAATTCTCCGCCGAACTGCGCTCGAACAAGAGCCTGCTGGAACAGGATCTCGTGCCGCGCACCAGCCCGACCTGCCGGGCAGAGTTCTGCGGGCAAGGCTGCGGGCTTTCGGCGGTGCGCTTTACCGCGATGCACGCGCTGGCCGCCGTCGATCCCGAGGGCAACCGCGTGCGCTTCGCCGGGCTCGACGGCGAGGCCTATGTCGATGGACGGGTGCGCTTTCTGGGCGGCCCGCAGACCGGGGTCGCCTTCGGGGTGATCAATGCGGCCGGCGAATGGCTGGTGCTTGACCGACCGTTGGTCGAAGGCACTCTGCCGGCCATCCGCGCCGAGCTGCGCGAAGGCTGCGATCACACCATCGCCACCTGCTCGCAGCGGTTCGGCAATGCCGCCAATTTCCGCGGCGAACCGTTCTTGCCGGGCAATGATCTGCTCGCCCGCTACGGTCAGCCATGAACAACCGCGGCGAGGCGCTCGCCCAGGCTGCTGCGGCGCTGGTGGGCTGCCCCTTCCGCCTCCACGGACGTGACCCGGCAAGCGGGCTCGACTGCGTCGGCCTGGTGGCAGCAGCTCTGGCGGCAACCGGTTCGCGCCCGGTGGCACCGGGCGGATATGGCCTGCGCAATCTCGGTGTCGACCCGTGGCTGCCGTTCGCGGCGCAAGCGGGACTTGAGGCTGTCTCGGACGAGGTTCGCGCAGGCGACGTCCTGTTGATCGCGCTCGGTTGTGCGCAGCACCATCTGGTGATTGCTGCTGATGCGGAAAGCTGCGTCCATGCCCATGCGGGGCTGGGCCGCGTGGCAGGTCAGCGCGCACTGGCGCATCGCACCCCTTCTGGAAGGCTAACCTCATGGCGACCATCATCCTCACCGCCGTCGGCAGCGCGATCGGCGGGCCGCTCGGCGGCTCGATCGGGGCGCTGATCGGCCAGCAGATCGATTCCCGCATCTTCGCGCCAAAGGGCCGCGAGGGTCCGCGGCTCAAGGATTTGACAATCAGCACCTCGAGCTATGGCCAGCCCATCCCGCGCCAGTTCGGGCGGATGCGGGTGGGAGGTACGGTGATCTGGTCGACGGACCTGATCGAGAGCAAGCGCAAGGAAAAGGGCCGCAAAGGTCAGCCTTCCACCACAGTCTATTCCTATTCGGCCTCCTTCGCCGTGGCTCTGTCGAGCACCCCGATTGACCGGCTGGGGCGCATCTGGGCCGACGGCAACCTGCTGCGCGGGGCGCAGGAAGACCTGAAGGTTGGCGGGGCACTGCGGGTCTATCGCGGCTTCGGGGATGATCCGGTCGACCCGCTGATCGCTGCCGCCAAAGGCGCGCTCGCCCCGGCTTTTCGCGACTGCGCCTATGTCGTGTTCGAGAACCTCGAACTTGGCGAATACGGCAACCGCATTCCGGCGCTCAGCTTCGAGATCTTTGCCGATGGCGGGGACGAGACGGTGAGTCTCGCCCAACTGGTCCCCGCCGCCGCCTCGCCCACCACCGAGCCGCCACTTGCCCAGACGCGCGGCTTTGCCGACGAGGGCGGCGCACTTGCCTCTACCCTTGCGGCCATCGATCAGGTCATCCCGCTTATCTGCGTGTCGGGCGGCGAGGGACTGACCATCGCTGCGTGCAGCGTCGCGGGTGGCGAGATCATCACCCTGCCGGACCAGCTCGCCGCCGACATCAAAGGGCAGGAGGAAACCCGCATCAAGCAACGCGCCGGGCTGCCAGCCCGCACCCCGGCGGCGCTGCGTTATTATGACGAGGAGCGTGATTACCAGACGGGCGTCCAGCGCGCGGCGAGCGGCCGCAAGGCCGGGCGCGAGCTGATGATCGACCTTCCGGCAACTCTTACAGCCAGTGGTGCGCGCCAGCTCGCCAATGACAGCGCGAATCGCGCCCGTTGGCAGCATGAAACCGTGACCTGGCGGATTGGCGAGCTCGATCCGCGCATCACGCCGGGCAGCATTGTGCGCCTTCCCAATGCGCCCGGGCACTGGCTGCTGCGGAGCTGGGAATGGCTTGACCGCGGTGTTTCGCTCGAACTTGAGCGGCTTGCCCCGGCAAGCGGCGCGGTGCGGCCCACCGATCCGGGCGAAGGCCTGCCGCTAACTGACCTGCCGATCCCCCAGACGCACCTCGCCGCCTTCGAGGTGCCGCCCGAGGCGGGGGCGAACCCCGGCCAACCCGCGATCTTTGCAGCAGCCTCGGCCGGCAACAGCGCTTGGCGGGGGGCCATGCTGTATGCCGTGCAGGGCACCGCGCTGGTCGACATCGGGATCACCGGATCGCGGCGAGCTGTGATGGGCACGCTCGAAGGCCCTCTACCCGCTTCTCCAGCCGCGCATATCGAGCCGCGCGGCGAGGCGGTCCTGGCGCTTGTGGCAGATGATCTCGCCCTCGCCGACACGGACATTGCGGGCCTTGCCGCCGGCGCCAACCGGATACTGATCGGGGAAGAGCTGGTGCAGTTTCTCCATGCCGAGCCTCTGGGGGGCGGCCGCTGGCGGCTTGCCGGGCTGCTGCGTGGACGCGGCGGCACCGAGACCGCCGCTTTCGTTGGGCATCCCGGCGGCACGCCCGCAATCCTGATCGACGATAGCCTCGTGCCGCTCGATCCGGTGCTGGTGCCGCCGCAAGCCAGTTCGCAGATTGCAGGGTTCGGAACCGGCGACAGCGATCCGGTGATCGCACCGCTCGCCAACCCCGGTCTGTCGCGCCGCCCCCTGTGCCCCGTCCACCCCCGGATCGCCCATGCCGCCGATGGCACCGCGACCTATCGCTGGACCCGCCGTGCGCGCGGACAATATCGCTGGGATGACGGGGTAGAAGTTCCACTCGTGGAAGAGCGTGAGGCCTATCTGGTCGGGTTTGGCCCGGTCGAGGCGCCCCATGCAGTCTGGCAGCCCGCCGCTCCCGAATTGGCGCTCACCGCGGCAGACCGCGCGGCGATCATTGCTGCCCACGGTGCAGGGCCGCTGTGGGTCCGGCAGGTTGGCACCTTCGATCGATCCCCGCCTCTATTGCTCGCTTCCCTGTCCTGATTGCCCGGAGGTTGTTCCCATGTCTGATCCCGTTGCCTTTCCCAGCACCACCCCCGCCCTCGGTCTGCCCCTGCTGATCCCCGGGCAGGCCCAGAAGGAGTTTTTCGTCAACGAAGCGTTGAGCGTGCTGGATGCCCTCAACGTGCGGGCTGTCACAGCATCGCAGCCAGCCCCGCCGGCCAGCGCGGCAGAGGGCGCGTGCTACCGCGTGACGGCTACCGCCACGGGTGCGTGGACGGGCAAGGAAGACCGGATCGCGGTCATGACCGGCGGCGACTGGCGGTTTATCGCCCCGGCGCAAGGGTGGGTGCTGTTTGATCGGGCCGCCGGTCGGCTGGTGATCTATCGGACCCAGTGGCAGCCAGCGGCGGTTGTCGCTGCACCCGCGGGCGGCACTGTCATTGATGTCGAAGCGCGTGCGGCTGTGGGCGCCCTCATCAACGCCTTGCGGAGTATGGGTGTCCTTGGTGCACCGCCTGCCTGATTGCTCTGAGTGGCGGTTTTACGGGTATTTTCCGGCCCTATTTTTATCCACAGGGCGTCAACGCGACATTCTTGCAACACCAAAAGGGCATTGACTGCTTGCCTCGCGTGGGGGGAAAAGATAGAGACAGCCAGTGCCTCAAGTCTAATGCAAAGGGGAATTTTGGAAATGCGCAAACTCGTCATTGGAATGGCGATGGCCTCGACCGCGCTGACCACGCCCGCCATGGCCCGCGAAGGCCAGTGGTATATCCAGGGTGATGGCGGCGTGATGCTCGTGGAAGATCAGGCTATCGATGTCGCCGGCACCGCTAACAACGCGACTGCCAACTACGACACCGGATACGATTTCGGTGCGGCTGTCGGCTATGACTTCGGCGCGTTCCGCCTCGAAGCCGAAGCTAGCTACCGCGCAGCCGACCTGACCGACGTTCAGGCAGGCAACCGCGGTCTGATCAATAACCCGATCACCGCAGCGCCAGGTTACAACCTCTTCACCGGCTCGCGTGAAGCACTTGGTGAAACGAACGCGCTGAGCTTCATGCTCAACGGCCTGTTCGACTTCGGCAAGGACGATGGCCTGCAGGCATTCGCCGGCGGCGGCGTCGGTGTGGCTCGCGTCGACATGGATGGCCGCGTCAACACCAACGGCCCGGGCATCTGGAGCGATTCGGACACCGGCTTCGCATGGCAGCTGCTCGCGGGCGTTCGCGCACCGCTCAGCGATTCGTGGGATGTCGGCCTGAAGTATCGCTACTTCAACGTTCCGGGCGTCAGCCTGATCGATCCGGGTGGCCGTGCGCTTGACACCAAGTTCAACAGCCACTCGCTGATGGGCTCGATCACCTACAACTTCGGTGGCGCCGAGCCGGTTGCCGCGCCGGTTGCGGTAACCCCGCCGCCGCCGCCCCCGCCGCCTCCCCCGCCGCCTCCGCCGCCCCCCAAGGCTGCGTGCAACACGGGTCCGTACATTGTGTTCTTCGACTTCGATAAGTCGGACATCACTTCGGAAGCTGCCGGCATCCTCAACAGTGCCGTCACCGCCTATGCCAACTGCGGCACAGCGAGCGTGATGCTGGCCGGTCACACCGACCGCGCGGGCAGCAACAAGTACAACGAAGGTCTGGCAGAGCGTCGCAACACCGCGGTCCGCACCTACCTGACCGGGCGTGGTATCCCGACTGGCCGCATCACCGGCCAAGCCTTCGGCGAAACCAAGCCGCGCGTCCCGACTGCCGATGGTGTGCGTGAAGCGCAAAACCGTCGCGTGGAAGTGACCTACGGTCCGGGCTCGGGCATGTAAGCCCAGCCTAACAGGCTACACAAAAGGGGGGCTGGAGCGATCCAGCCCCTTTTTTGTTGTCTGCTAGAGACAACCCGCAGCCCAGGGCCTGAACGACAACGCCTTACTGGTGGAAGGGAGCAACAGCCCAACCGTCGCGCCTCTCTGCGACAGCGGCAGTTGAAGAGAGAGCGCAGGCCGCGCAGCAGCTCCGCCGCACTCTCTCTAAGGACTGCGAAGGTTTGCCTGGACTAAGCCCCTGAAGTCGCCGCTGCTGCGCGCTCCGCGATCGTGGCCTCGGCCTGTGGCAGCGCCCGGTAGGCGTAAATCAGTAGCGCCAGCGAGATCGGCGCGACACCGATCAACGACAGTACCCCGATCCGCATGCTCCCGCTCAATTCCGAAATCTGCCCGACCATATAGGGCCCGAGCCCAAGCCCGACGAGCGTAGTCGCGAGGAAGAATGACGCCGTCGCCGTTCCTCGCATACGCGGCAGGACAAGGTCCTGCGTCGTTGCCGCCGCCGCACCCAATGCTGTCGCCGCAAACATCCCGGCTAGGAAGTTCATCACGTAGAACAGCACACTGCTCTCAGTCGTGAAGCCGATCCAGATGGGAATGATCGGCGCAATAATGCCGAACATCACCACCAGAATGCGTCCGGCGGGATTGCGCCCGCGCAGCCAGTCGGACATGCGGCCACCCAAAATCACCCCGAGGAACCCCGACAGCGCCCCGCTCCCACCGAGCCAGAACGCCAGTTCGTCCTTCGGCAGCTTCAGCACTGTTTCAGCATAGGGGGCCGACCAGAAAGCCAGCGCATAAGCACCCAGCGACACAAGGCCGTATCCGAGCGCGGTGCAGATGAATGCCGGCGTCCCCCAGATCAGCTTGAAAGTCGCCGGATCGTGCCGCCGCAAAGTCGCCGCCCACGAAAACACCGCATAATAGCCAAAGGCAATCGCCGACCACTGCGGCACGTTTCCGGTCAGCTTGATCATCACGAGCGCAAAACCCGTCATGGCCGCAGCCATCACCAAATTGACCAGCGCTGCCATCGCGCCGCGCTGCGCCGCGTGGAAAAAGGTGAAGGGCGGCAGCAGCATCGACAGGTCGATGAAGAAATCGAGCAAGGGGTGGCGCTCCCCGCTGGCTGCGTCAGGCTGCCGCGCAGGCTCCCGGAGCGAGGCGACCCACAAGGCCAGCAGCACGCCCGGGATGCCTACGGCAAGGAACGCCGCCTGCCAGCCGACCAACCCGCCAAGGCCGCCGCCCGGATAGGCCGCATCCCAGACCTTGGAAATCTTCGCCCCGATGAACAGCGATACCCCCCCGCCAAGATACAGGCCCGAGGAATAGATCGCGAGCGCGGTCGCCCGCTGGCGCGAGGGGAAATAATCGGAAATCAGCGAATAGGCGGTCGGACTCGCAGTCGCCTCGCCCACCCCCACGCCCATACGCGCGAACGACAAGGTCAGATAATTGCGCGCAAAGCCTGAAAGCGCGGTCATCGTCGACCACAGTACCAGGCCGATAGTCAGCAACCGCACCCGGTGCCAGCGATCCGCCAACCTCCCCAGCGGAACGCCGAACAGCGCGTAGAACACCGCGAAAGCCGCCCCCCCGAGAAAGCCCAATTGCCCATCGCTCAGTTCCAGATCGCGCTTGATGTCGACCGCAAGGATCGAAAGAATCTGCCGGTCGATGAAGTTGAGGATGTAGACCACCACAAGCACGCCCAGCACATACCAGCTATAGGCCGACGCAGGCGCCTCGCTGCGGTCCGGCGCCGCCGTGGTCTCTTCGCTCACAATCGATCCCCTATCCCGCGTGTTATCGTCGCCCGCCGGCGTGTGGCCGATCAGACGTTATAGCGCGTGCTATCGGCAATCCCCGCCTCGGCAAAACCCTTTTTCCGAAGGCGGCACGAATCGCACAATCCACAGGCAAGGCCCTCGGGTGTAGGATCGTAACACGACCAGCTCCAAGCCGGATCGAGCCCCAGCCGCGCGCATTCACGGGCGATATCGGCCTTGGTCATATGCTGGAGAGGCGCGTGGATCGTGAACGGCGCGCCCTGCACCCCCGCCTTCGTGCCCAGTCTTGCGGTTTCGGCAAAGCTGGCGATGAACTCGGGGCGGCAATCGGGGTATCCCGAATAGTCGAGCGCGTTGACCCCGATGAAGACGTCGCGCGCGCCCGCAGCCTCGGCGCAAGCGGTGGTCAGCGCGAGGAACACCAGATTGCGCGCAGGCACATAGGTCACGGGGATATCGTCCCCCACGCCAAGCTTGGGCACATCGATCGCGTCGGTCAGCGCGGAGCCGCCGAAGGCCCGCAAGTCAAGCGCGATCGGCGTATGGCGGGCAAGCCCCAATTTTTGCGCAATGCGTGCAGCCGATTGCAGTTCGAGTTTGTGACGCTGGCCGTAATCCACGCTCAGCGCGTGCACGGCAAAGCCGGCTTCCTGCGCCAAAGCGGCAGTCACCATCGAATCCAGCCCGCCCGAAAGCAGCACCACGGCGAGCGGCTTGGCCTGTTCGCGATCAGTCATACGCGCGGCCCTATCATGGCGCTGCGCAAAGGCAATGCGCTGCGAAGGCCCTTGGCTTCAGCAGGGCCCGGTGCGGCGCGCCTCGGCGGTCATCTGGAACGGCATCCCGCTATGGATGCCCTGGCTTTCAAGCTGCACCAGCGCGGGTGTTTCCCGGCGGATACTGGTGCGGCCATAGCCATTGCCCGGACACGTGTATTGCACCGTCACCCGCGCCGCGCCGTCCTCCACTATGAACTGGCTGCACCCGGTTTCACGGTGCATCAACTGGATCAGCTCCGCACCGGACTTGACGCAGATCTTGCGATCGCCCGCCCCGCCGCGCTGCTTGATCGTCCATTCGCCTTTCGCGAGCGTGCCGAGCATGGCCAGCCCGTTGCCCTGTGCGAGCACCGGCAGCGCAAGCCCGAGCATCGCCCCCGCTCCGAGCAGCGCCGCACCGGCGCCCTTGCCAAACCTGCTATAAATCCGCTTCGTCATACCTGTCATCATGCCAGCAATATGGCCCCGCGCATTGGAAAAAAGCGTCGCGCGGGCGGGCGATTGGGGATGTTTTCGACCAAGCGTCAGATCGCCAGCGCGAACGTCTTGGAACAAAATGCGCAATCGACGGCGATGATCCCGTCCGGTCCGCGCATCTCCGCCTGCTCTTCGGCCGGGAAGCGGGCAATGACCGACTCGTAATGCGCGGCGGTGCAGCGGCACCCGCGGACAAGCGAGGCGCCCCGCTGAACGCGCACTTCTTCTTCCTCGTGGAACAACCGCCACACCATCGCCTCCAGCGATAAGGCCGGATCGAGCAACTCGTCATGGCTGATCGTTCCGGAGAGCACAGCGACGTGTTCCCAATCGGGGTGGTCGAGGCGGACATGGAGCCGCTCGCGCCCCTCTTCGCCATCGGGGAAATGCTGCACCAGCAGACCCGCCGCCACGCGCCCGTCCACGCCCGCACGGCTGGCGACGCGGATCAGGGTCGGGATCTGTTCGGACTGGCTGAAATAGCTCTCGCAGGCTTCGGCAAGGCTGTCCCCTTCTAGCGGGACGATCCCCTGATAGCGCTGGCGGCCCTCGGTCTCGAAGGTGATGGCGAGGTAACCCCCGCCAAACAACGCCGCGAGCGAGGGATTGGCCCCCAGCTTGCCCAGCCGCTCGGGATCGAAATCGGCATAGCCGCGCACGGCGCCCGCGCGGTAATCGCACACCAGCAGGCTGACGATGCCGCCCTCGGTTTGCGCCTGAAGCGTCATCTGCGCTTCCTCGCCCTTCAGCAGCCCGCCCATCAGAGTGCCGAGCACCAGCGCCTCGCTCAGGAGGTGCGTGATCGGCGCGGGGTAATCATGCGCGCGCAGCACCTCTTCCAGCACGCCCTCCATACGCACCACCCGCCCACGCGCGTTGCGCCCAGGGAGGGTGAAGCCCATCAGGGTGTCGGAGAAGGTTTCGGCTGCGTCAGTGGTTTCGTTCATGCGCCGCCATATGGGGACGCTTGGGCCCGCGCGGAAGACCCTTCAGCCGCCGAGCAGCCCGAAGCTCCACAGAAGCACCGATTTCTGCGCGTGAATGCGGTTTTCGGCCTCGTCGAACACGATTGACTGCGGACCTTCGAACACATCCTCGCTCACTTCCTCGCCGACATGGGCGGGGAGGCAATGGAGAAAGACAGCGTCAGGCTTGGCCTGCGCCATCAGCGCGGCATTGACCTGATAGGGCGCCATCGCCGCAAGCTTTTCTTCGGCGTGGGCCTGGCCCATCGAGATCCAGGTGTCAGTGACGATCACGTCCGCCCCGCGCGCCGCAGCCTGCGCGTCCTGCGTCAGAGTCACCGTCGCCCCGCCCGCCCGCGCGAGTTCGACGAAAGCCGGTTCCGGCTCGTAACCCACCGGCGTCGCCACGCGAACGTTGAACTTGAACAGGCCGGCCGCCTCAAGGATCGAGTGCAGCACGTTATTCCCGTCTCCAAACCACGCGACTTCGAGACCGGGCAGCGCCTTGCCGTGTTCGATCACGGTGAGCAGATCGGCAACGATCTGGCAGGGGTGCGACTGATCGGTGAGGCCGTTGATGACGGGCACCGCGGCGTGGGCCGCCATTTCCTCGATCTTGGCATGATCGTCGGTGCGCAGCATGATTCCATCGACCATGCGGCTCAGCACCCGCGCGGTATCAGCGATGCTCTCGCCCCGCCCGAGCTGGCTGGAGGCAGAATCGAGCAACAGCACCGTGCCGCCCAATTGGCGCATGGCGATATCGAAGCTGACGCGGGTACGGGTCGAGTTCTTTTCGAACACCAGCGCCAGCACGCGGCCTTTCAGCGGCGCATCGGCATCCGGGGCGCCCTTGGGCAGCCCGGCGCGCGCCACCTTACGATCAATCGCGTCGTTCAGCATCGCCGCGATATCGTCGCCCCCGGCATCGCTGAGATTGAGGAAGTGGCGAAACGCCCCCGCGCCGCCCGTTTCTGGCCGGCTCATGCTGCCTCGGGCACCTTGAAGCTTGCGGCACCAGCCGACAGCTTGTCAAAGAACTCGTCCATTTCCGCATCGCCGATCACCAGTGGCGGAATGATGCGGATGGTGTTGTCACCCGCAGCCACGGTCAGCAGCTGGTGGTTATCGCGCAGGTGGACGTAGAACGGGCGGCTCTCCATCTTCATCTTGAGGCCAAGCATCAGGCCCTTGCCGCGCACCAGTTCGAACAGTTCGGGGTAATTGCCGATGAACTGTTCAAGCCGTGCACGAAGGCGTTCACCCTTTTCAGTGACCGAAGCAAGGAACGCCTCGTTCGCCACGGCTTCCATCACCGCCGTCCCAGCCGCCATGGCCAGCGGGTTGCCGCCATAGGTGGAGCCATGCGTGCCAAACGTCATGCCGCGCGCGGCCTTTTCGGTGGCGATGCACGCGCCGAGCGGGAAGCCTCCGCCGATGCCCTTGGCGGTGGCGAGGATATCGGGCTCGATCCCGTAATGCTCGTAGGCGTAGAGCTTGCCGGTGCGCGCCACGCCGCATTGCACTTCATCGAGGATCAGCATCAACCCATGCTCGTCGCACAGCGCGCGAAGCCCGGTCATGAACTCCTGCGAGGCGGGGCGGATGCCGCCTTCGCCCTGGATCGGTTCGACCATGATCCCGGCGGTGTTCGGCCCGATCAGCGCCTTGGCCGCTTCCAGATCATCGAAGGGCGCATACTTGAACCCGGCAAGCAGCGGCGAGAAGCCGTGGTGCATCTTTTCCTGGTTCGACGCCGAGATGGTCGCCATCGTGCGGCCGTGGAAAGCGTTGTGGAAGGTGATGATCTCGAACCGGTTGGCTTCGCCCGTGTCACCCGCGTTCTGGTGATAGGCGCGCGCTGTCTTGATCGCGCACTCGCAGGCTTCCGCGCCGGAGTTGGTGAAGAACACCGTGTCGCCGAAGGTCGTGTCGACCAGCGTCTGCGCCAGCTTCTCGCCCTGCGGACTGCCGTAGAGGTTGGAGACGTGCATCAAGGTTGCTGCCTGCTGCTGGATCGCGCCGATCAGCCCGTCGTGCGAATGGCCGAGCAGGTTCACCGCAATACCGCTCGCGAAGTCGAGATAACGCGTGCCGTCTTCGTCGATCAGATGGCAGTGCTCGCCGCGTACCGGCCGGACTCCGCTGCGCGGATAGACGGGCATGAGCGGAGTAATCGACATGGGCTGTGTCCTGAATTGGTAAGCTGGGGGGAATGAAACGCAAATGGCGGCTCTGAACCAGAGCCGCCATCCGCTTTACCGTTTAATCTTCCGCTGCCCCCTCGTCAAACCGCGGGAGCTTGCGGTTTCGGCCTGGGTTAGCCTTCGATCGGTGCCAGATTGACGGCGGAATACTTTCCGCGTCGATCTACTTCGAGATCGAATTCGTAGCGTTCGCCTTCGTTAAGGGCGGACAGCCCCGAACGTTCGACCGCGCTGATGTGCACGAAGGCATCCGGCTGACCATCATCACGGACGAGGAAGCCGAAGCCCTTCATCGCGTTGAAGAACTTGACCGTGCCCTTGGCGCGCTCACCAGTCAGCTCGCGCGAAGGCGCAGCAGGCTTGGCCGCCACTGCGATCACGTCACCCACGACCTGGAGATCCTGCGCCGACACCTTGCCGCCGCGATCCACGAGGTTGTACTGGAGCTCCTGCCCTTCGGCGAGACCTTCAAGGCCGGCACGCTCCACCGCACTTATGTGAACGAAGACGTCTTCCCCGCCACCTTCCTGCTGGATGAAGCCGAAGCCCTTCTGCGTATTGAAGAACTTCACCATGCCCTTGCCGGTGCCGACGATCTGGGCGGGCATACGGCTGAAGCCGCCGCCGCCAGCACCGCCGCCGCCCGGGCCACCGGGACCACGAGGGCCGCCGCTAAAGCCGCCGCCGCCACCGCGAGGGGCGCCACCGCCACCGCCGCCGTAGCGATCACCGCCGCCGCCACCGCCGAAACGGTCTCCGCCGCCGCCGCCACCGAAGCGGTCACCGCCGAAGTCGCGCGGGGGCGAGAATCCATCGTTCCCGCCACCAAACGGATCGAAGCCATCTTCGCCGAAACCGTCGCGCTTGTCGCGGCCGCGCCGGCGTCCCCTATCGTAACCCATAGATCAGTATGTACCTTGCCTCACTGCCCGTCCTCCATTGTGCCGATGTCGTGGACAGTGAGCCGCACCGGACACAGACGCGCCGATCTTGTGGTCCGGTGCGCACGTGACTCGAGACATAGCGCACAAAAGCCTGCTTTGCGAACGAAATTACCGGAAGCTGCGGCAGCCCCTTCCTGCCCGTGGTGCGCGCGCTTGTGCCGGCTTGCAGCTTTGGGCATGAATGCCCTGCAAGACCCACAGGAAAGCAGGACGGATCATGAGCGATTTTCGCCGAATCAACGAAAATATGCTGGTTAGCCAGCAACTTGCGCTCGAAGATATTGCGGCCGCCGCCAATCTGGGGGTGACGACAATCGTCAACAACCGCCCCGACGGGGAGGAGCCTTCGGCCCCGCAAGGCGACGCGATCGAGGCGGCTGCGGCTGCCGCCGGGCTGAACTATATTGCCATTCCGATCGGCCATTCGGGCTTTAGCGAGCCACAGGTTACAGCGATGATCGCCGCAATGGAGCAGGCCGAGGGGCCGATTCTCGCCTATTGCCGTTCGGGCACGCGGTCGACCCTGCTGTGGGCGCTGGCTGCTGCCAAGCAGGGCGAGAATCCGGATGACATCGCCCGCGCTGCGGCACAGGCCGGCTATGACGTCAGCCCGATTCGCAGCATGATCGATATGCTCAGCCAGCGCTGAGGCATCGACGCCGGTGGCACTGCTGCTCCAAACCACCGGTTCGCTGGTCGCGATCCTTGCCTTGGCCGGGCTGGCGTGGTGGCTCAAACTGGGCGGCGCGCCGCGGCTGGATAGCGATGCCGCCGTGCGCCGCGCGGCAGGCGAGGTCGAGGATGATTTCGTTCCCGTGACAAACGCCCGCGATGCAGAAGGCACAGCCGCGCTGGCCCGCGATGCGGTGGGGCGGATCATGGTGATCAAACGCCACGGCAACCGCTTTGCGGGCCGTGTGCTCGAACCGCGGGCGGCCGCCCGTCTGATGGCCGCGCCCGGCGGAACCGCTGTCGAAGTCGATCCGGGCGAGGTGCGATTCGGGAAGGTCTGCCTCACCCACCCCGATGCACAGGCTTGGGCGGACGCCATCAATCGGTTAGACACGCTGACCGATGCCTGATTTCAGCCCCACCCAATATGCCGTGCCGCTCTTCGTGGTGGCGGTGCTCGCCGAGATGATCTGGGCGAGATTGCGTGCGCCGGAGGCCTACGAGCCCAAGGATACCCTCGTCAGCCTCGCCTTCGGCCTGGGCTCGACCGTGGCGGGCGCGCTTCTGGGCGGTTTTGCGCTGACCCTGTTCATCAAGACCTATGATTACCGGCTGTTCGACTTCGGCCCCGAATGGTGGGCGGTGTGGTGGGCCTGGCCGGTCTGCTTCGTGCTCGACGATCTCAAATACTACTGGGTCCACCGCGCCGGGCATCGCATCCGCTGGATGTGGGCGAGCCATGTGAACCACCACTCCTCGCAGCACTACAACCTGTCGACCGCGCTCCGGCAGACATGGACGGGGATGTTCACCTTCGGCTTCCTGTTCGCGCTGCCATTGGTCCTGCTCGGATTCCACCCGGCGATGATCGCGATTTGCGGCGGGTTCAACCTGATCTACCAGTTCTGGATCCACACCGAGGCGATACGCCGGATGCCCGCCTGGTTCGAGGCGGTGATGAACACGCCTTCGCACCACCGCGTCCACCATGCGACCAACCCGCGCTATCTCGATACGAACTACGCAGGCGTGTTCATCATCTGGGACCGGATGTTCGGCACCTTCACGCCGGAGGTGAATGACGAGCCGATCCGATACGGGATCGTCAAGCAACTGGGCAGCTTCAACCTGCTGTGGGCGGTCTTCCACGAATGGATCGGGATGATCACGGACATCGTGCGGGCACCGTGGAAGCACAAGCTGTCCTACCTGCTGCGCGAACCCGGCTGGAGCCATGACGGCAGCCGCGAGACCAGCGACATGATTCGTGAACGCTGGCGCACCCGGGCTGGCACTGTTGCGCCACAAACAGCATCAGTGGCGGATCGAAACCCGATTGCGGGCAGCGCGGAAGCCGCTTAATCTCCCCCGCCAAAGGGAGAGATCATGGAAAGTTTCGACTACATCGTCATCGGCGGTGGCAGCGCGGGCAGCGCAGTGGCCGGGCGCCTCGCGGTGGACGGCACGCGCCGGGTGTGCCTGCTGGAAGCGGGCGGGCGCAACGATAATGTCTTCATCAAGACGCCGGGGTTCATGCCCTTCATCCCCGAAAAGTCGAACTACCGCTATGAAACGGTGCCGCAAAAGGGCCTGAATGGCCGCACCGGATACCAGCCGCGCGGGCGAGGCCTCGGCGGTTCCTCCGCGATCAACGCGATGGTTTATATTCGCGGCAACCGCTGGGATTATGACAATTGGGCGGCGCAAGGCTGCGCCGGCTGGGCCTATGACGACGTGCTCCCCTACTTCCGCCGCGCCGAGGCGAACGAGCGCGGGGGTGACGATTTCCACGGCGCGGGCGGCCCCCTGTTTGTCGAGGACCAGAGGCACGCCAACCCCGCCAGCCACGCCTTTGTCGATGCGGCAGCCGCGTTGCAGCTGCGCACCAATCCCGATTTCAACGGTGAGCGGCAGGATGGCTTCGGCCTCTATCAGGTGACCCAGCACAAGGGTGAACGCTGGTCGGCGGCGCGTGCTTACGTGGAACCGATCCGCGACAGCGGCAATTTCGCGGTGCGCACCGACACGCTGGTTGAAAGGCTGGTGATCGAGGGTGGCCGCGTGACCGGCGTCCAGATCAGGCGCGGCGGCAAGTCCGAGACGCTGCTGGCGCGGCGCGGCGTGGTGCTGAGCGCGGGCGCCTTCAACTCGCCCCAGATCCTGATGCTGTCCGGCATCGGCCCTGCCGATCACCTGAAGGCCCACGGCATTGACGTGGTGCTGGATCGTCCCGCGGTGGGCGGCAACCTGCAGGACCATATTGACTACGTTTCCGGCTGGGAAACACGGAGTGATCTTCTGATCGGCGGAACGCTCAAGGGCACGCTGCGGATGGCTGCGGCGATGGTAGAGCATCGGCTGAAGCGCACCGGGGTGATGACCACCCCCTATGCCGAGGCGGGCGGCTTCTGGAGCGTGATGCCTGACGCCCCTGCGCCCGATGTGCAGTGGCACTTCGTCCCCGCCGTGCTCGAAGACCACGGGCGCGAGAAGGTAAAGGCGCATGGCTTCTCGCTCCACGCCTGCGTGCTGCGCCCGGAAAGCCGCGGCACGGTGCGACTGGGGAGCGGCGATCCGGCGGCTGCGCCAGTGATCGATCCCAACTTCCTCGATGACGAGCGCGACATGGCGGTGCTGCGTGCAGGCGTGCGCCTGTCACACCGCATCGTGGACGCGCCGCCGATGCAGGCCTTCGGGCCGAGGGATCGCCACCCCGTCGATCTGAACGACGACGCGGCGCTCGACGCGTTGATCCGCAACCGCTCGGATTCGGTCTATCACCCGGTCGGCACCTGCCGCATGGGCGCAGACGCGGACGCGGTGGTCGATCCGAGGCTGAGGCTGAACGGGCTGGACGGCCTGTGGGTGGCCGATGCGAGCATCATGCCCAAGCTCGTCAGCGGCAACACCAACGCGCCGAGCATCATGATCGGCGAGCGGTGTGCGGACTTCGTGATGGCGGCTGAATAGTTCGCGCCCTCAAGCGCCGGGCGCAGCGCATCCGCGCTGCTTGGCTTTCGCGGCATGAGCCGCGGCGGCCATTCGGCCTTGCGGTCGCTTCGCGCCCGGACCAGCGCTAACCCTCAGAAGTCGAGCTGACCTCGGCCCGCAGGGCCGCGAGCGCACGCGCGTGAGCCGCAGCTGCTCCGTAGCGAAGCGAAGGAAACAGCAGCGAGGACGCTCGCCCGGAGGGGCGAGCGAAACATAAAAAAAGGCCGGAGAGCTTGCGCTACTCCGGCCGTGTTCAGTTTGTTCGTTCGCAGGAGGAACAAGGTGAGGCGGGGGAAGGGGAGAGGGAGAGAGGCCTCCCCCCGCCAAGCTTGGTGGGTGCGCGCTTAGTTGTAGGCGCGCTCCCCGTGTTCGGAGATATCCAGGCCGTTGGTTTCGGCTTCGGCGTCAGGGCGGAGGCCGAGGGTGTACTTGAGGATCAGGAACAGCGCGGCCGAGACGACGCTGGTCCAGACAACCGTCACGCCGACCGCGTAGATCTGGGTCGTCACCTGACCGGCGAGGTCAAACGCACCCGCCTTGGCCACCGGAGCCGTGTAATCGATCCAGCCCTGACCGCCGAGCGCAGGGTCGGCAACGATGCCGGTGCCGATCGCGCCGACGATCCCGCCCACGGCATGGATGCCGAAGACATCGAGGCTGTCATCGTAGCCGAGCTTGTTCTTCACCGTGGTGACGAAGAAGTAGCAGACCACCGAAGCCACAGCGCCGAGGACGATCGCGGTGCCGGGGTGGGCAAAGCCCGCCGCCGGAGTGATCGCCACAAGGCCGGCCACCACACCCGAGACACCGCCGAGCAACGAGGGCTTCTTGTGGGTGATCTGTTCGATGATCGCCCAGGCCGCGCCCGCTGCTGCGGTGGCGACGAAGGTGTTGATGAAGGCGAGGGCGGCAAAGGCGTTGGATTCGAGCGCCGAGCCGGCGTTGAACCCGAACCAGCCGATCCACAGCAGGCTGGCGCCGATCATGGTCATCACCAGGCTGTGCGGGGGCATGGGCTCCTTCTTGTAGCCGATGCGCGGACCGATGATGAGGCAGCCGATCAGACCGGCAACGCCCGCATTGATGTGCACGACGGTGCCACCGGCGAAGTCGAGTGCGCCCCAGCCCCACAGCAGACCCATGTCGGTCGGTGCGGCGTGGAGGAAGTCCGGTCCGGCCCAGTACCACACCATGTGCGCGATCGGGAAATAGGCGAGCGTCATCCACGCGACCACGAAGATGATCAGCGAGGTGAACTTCACGCGCTCCGCAAAGGCCCCCACGATCAGCGCCGGCGTGATGCAGGCGAAGGTCATCTGGAACATCACGAAGACCAGCTCAGGCAGGTAGACCCCGTTCGAGAAGGTCGCGGCGAAGGTGCCCGGGTTGACCCCGGCAAGGAAGGCCTTGTCGAGCCCGCCGAACAGCGCCGGGAAGGGCGTGCCGGTGGAAGTGAAAGCCATCGAATAGCCCCAGCCGAACCACACCAGCGCGGCAACGCAAACGATGGTGAGCACCTGCATCAGCACGCTCAACATGTTCTTGGCGCGCACAAGGCCGCCGTAGAACAGCGCCAGCGCGGGAACGCTCATCATCAGAACGAGAGCGGTCGAGACCATCATCCAGGCGACATCGCCCTTGTTGACCATCTCGGCAGTGGGCACGAAAGGCGCCGGTGCGGCCGCAGGCGCAGCGAAAGCCGGCGCGGCAAGCAGCGCCGCCCCGGTCGCCGCAATCGCAAAATTGGACAGAATGCGCTTCATTGAATGGGTCCCCTTACAGCGCGGTTTCGCCGGACTCGCCGGTGCGAATTCGGGTGGCGGATGCCAGATCCAGAACGAAGATCTTGCCGTCGCCGATCGCGCCCGTGTTGGCGGTCTGCTGGATGGTTTCGACCACCTGCGCGGCGATTTCATCGCTGGCGGCAATCTCGAGCTTCACCTTGGGAAGCATGTTGGTGGAGTATTCCGCGCCGCGGTAGATTTCGGTCTGACCCTTCTGGCGTCCGAAGCCCTTAACCTCGGTCACGGTCATCCCGGCGATGCCGATTCCGCTCAAGGCGTCACGAACAGTGTCGAGCTTGAACGGCTTGATGATGGCGATGATGAATTTCATCTGTGGCCCCTGTTGCACCGGACATTTCCGGCCAACACAGACACAGCAACAAGCGTGCCAAGTTTGCGTAATACGACTGACGCAGCGGAATCAGGGCGTTTCTTCGCACCTGCGGGAGAATACCTGCCCAATAATTAATCAGGTGATTAACGCTTAGGCAAGTTTTGCGGTCAGGTGACGTCTAATCGCCCGCGATATAGCGATCTGTCGCGCGGGTCGGCAGGCCGTCGATGCTGCGGGTGCGCGATGCGGTCTTGGCCTCCCACGCTGCGGGATCGGCCTTCTGGTGATGCTTCACCAACGTCTCGCGCTCCGCCTCCAGACGCATCAGCGGCACGCCGTAGCCGCAACTGGACTGCACGCTCTCCACCGCGATGTCGAAAATCTGGCGCGTGCCGGGCAAGAGTGTGAAGCCAGCCGCCAACGCCTCCCACCCGTCATCCTGCGGCAGCACCGCCCGTCCGCGCCCGTAAATCCGCAGGATCAGCGCGGGCTGCTGGAAATTGCAGAACATCAGCGTGATCCGCCCCGCGTCCGCCTGTTCAGCGGCGAGATGCGCGTGGGTCTCGTTGCCCGATCCGCCGAGATCGAGATAGGCGACCCGCGTCGGCGAGAGGACACGGAAGGCGTCATAGCCCTTGGGGCTGAGGTTGATCCGCCCCTCCCCCGCCGCAGTCGCGACGAAGAACACCGGCTGGGCGGCGATCATGGCGATGTGCTTCTCGTTCAAGGCGTCGAAGAAGTCGGCCATCGCCCCGCGCCTGTCTTACAGAAAGTCGCGCAGTGTCGCTATGAAGCGATCAAACTGGTCGTGGTGGAGCCAGTGCCCTGCTTTCTCGAACTCGATCACGCGCGCCCTCTTGAAGTGCGCGATGCGCCCGTCCTTCTCAGGGTTGGACGCCCAAGAGTCCGCGCCGTAGAGCAGCAGTGTCGGGCAGGTGATCGCGCCCCACAGGGCCACCACGAATTCATCGCCGATATCCTCGACCGGCCAGACGTTGAGGTGCGGGTCGAACTTCCAGCTATAGGTCCCGTCTTCGTTGCGGTTGACGCCGTGGACGGTCAGATGCCGCGCCTGCTCCTCGGTGAGGTAGGCGTTCTCCTCGATCATGCGGGCGAAGGCGGCCTCAATGCTTTCATACTTGCGAGGGGAGCGACCCGCGGCCTTGCGCTTCTTCTCGATCCATTCGGCAAGCCGTTCGCCATAGGGCACGGCGCGCTGTTTCTCGCGGTATTCGGGAGAAGGGCCGAGTCCCTCGATGGCCACCAGCTTGGTCACCATGTCGGGGAAGGCGCCCGCATAGCGCAGCGCGACATTGCCACCCATAGAATGCGCCACCATCCGCACCGGGCCAACGCCCAATTGGTGGATCAGCTGGGCAAGGTCATAGACCATGTCGGCGGCGGAATAGACCCCGTCCGACACCCAGTCGCTATCGCCATGCCCGCGGTGATCCATGGCGATGACGTGGTAATCCTCGCGCAGCGCCTCGGCGGTCCAGTCCCACGACCGGGCATGATCGCGCCCGCCATGCACCAGCACCAGCGGCGGCTTACCCCTGCCGCCCCAATCGAGATAATTCAGGCGAAGGCGCTGCGAGATGAAGGTCTGCGAGGTTGGGCCGGTGTCGTGCATGGAAAATGCCATGCCGCGAACCTCGGCCTGCCGCAAGACTAGAGCACTTTCTCTAGCGTTCCTTGGTGGCCGAGAAGGTGAGCTGCGGGTTCTTCTCGACCTGATAGGTCACGTCCCACGGGCTCTTGGCCATGAACACCATGTCGCCATCGCGGTCACGCGCCACATTGGCGCGGTTGAAGCTAGCGAATTCGTCGAGCGTCTTGTCATCGCCCTTGATCCAGCGCGCGGTGGCGAAAGGTGAGGGTTCGAGCACGGCCTCAACCTTGTATTCCGCCTCGAGCCGCGAAATCAGCACTTCCAACTGAAGCTGGCCGACGACGCCGACGATGTGGGCCGAGCCGATCTCGGGGTAGAACACCTGAATCACGCCCTCTTCGCTGAGGTCGTCGAGCGCCTTGCGCAATTGCTTGGTCTTGGTCGGATCGCGCAGTTGCACCCGGCGCAGGATTTCCGGCGCAAAGTTGGGCAGGCCGGTGAAGCGCACCTGATTGCGTTCGGACAGGGTATCGCCCACCCGCAAGGTGCCGTGGTTGGGGATGCCGATGATGTCGCCTGCCTCGGCCGTATCGGCCAGCTCGCGATCCTGCGCGAAGAACAGGATCGGGGAGTGCACGGCGATGGGCTTGCCCAGCCCTGACGGCGTCAGCTTCATGCCGCGTTTGAAGGTGCCCGAAACCTGCCGCATAAAGGCGATGCGGTCGCGGTGGTTGGGGTCCATGTTGGCCTGCACCTTGAAGATGAAGCCGGTGACCTCATCGCGGTCCGGGCTGATCTGCTCTGCGCCAGCGGGCTGCGACCGGGGCGGCGGAGCGAAACGGGCAATCGCCTCGATCAGCTCGTTGACGCCAAAGTTCTTCAAGGCCGATCCGAAATAGACCGGCGTCAGATCGCCGTGGCGGAAGGCTTCAAGGTCGAAGGTGGGATAGCCGCCGCGCGCCAGCTCGATCTCGTCAGCAAAGCGTTCAGGGATCGCGGCGGTGTCGCGCGTGCCGAGGAATTCGCGGCTCGGGCCTTCGGGACGGCTGATGGTTTCGGTGGTGAAATCGAGCAGGCCTTCAAACTCCCCGCCCATGCCGATGGGCCACATCTGCGGGCTGACATCGAGCGCCAGCATATCGGCAACCTCGTCCAGCGTCTCGAAGGGATCGCGGCCCTCGCGGTCGACCTTGTTGACGAAGGTGATGATCGGGACAGAACGCAGGCGGCACACCTCGAACAGCTTGCGCGTCTGCGGCTCGATTCCCTTGGCGGCATCGATCACCATCACCGCAGAATCGACGGCGGTCAGCGTGCGGTAGGTATCCTCGGAGAAATCCTCGTGCCCCGGGGTGTCGAGCAGGTTGAAAACGATGCCGTCCTTCTGGAACGTCATCACCGAGGACGTGACCGAAATCCCGCGCTGCTGCTCGATCTTCATCCAGTCCGACCGCGCCCGCCGCGCAGCCCCGCGCGCTTTGACCTCGCCCGCCAAGTGGATCGCGCCGCCTTGCAGAAGCAGCTTTTCGGTGAGCGTGGTCTTACCCGCGTCAGGGTGCGAAATAATCGCGAAGGTGCGGCGGTTGGAGGTCATGCTTCAGGGCTCTTGATGATCAGCTTGCGCAGTCCGATGGCTGCGAGGCCGTAGAGAGTGAGAACGACATCGACGACGAGGATCAATATCCCTCCGATCGCCCCGTCGCCGGGAATGCTGAGGATCGACGCCGCCCAGATGCCGAGCAGCACCGCGCCTCCCATCAGAAGGGCGAGTGCGGCGCGCGGCTCAAGTGCGGCAAGCACCGCCGGAAAGCCGCCGAGCACGAGGATCATGGCGGCCAGCGGGCCGAACTCGTCGGCGGTGTTTATATCGAACATGCTGATGCTGATCGCACAGGCGATCCCCGCGCCGGCGAGGAACACGCCGAGCACCAGAAGCGCCTTGCGGCTCATCAGCCTTCGCGCGCGACGCGGAAGCCCGCGAAGTCCTGGTTGACCGGCATCAGCTCGATCCGGTTGATGTTGAGGTGCGGCGGCAGGGCGGCGATCCAGCCGATGGTGTCGGCGATGTCCTCGCCCGTCATCGGGTTCACCCCGCGATAGAGATCGTCCGAGGCCTGCTGGCTGCCGGTGCGCACCACAGTGAACTCGGTCTCGACCATGCCCGGCTCGATGCTGGTGACGCGCACGCCGGTGCCATGCAAGTCGGCGCGCAGGGCGAGCGTGAAGTGGTTCACGAAGGCCTTTGACCCGGCATAGACATTGCCGCCGGGGTAAAGATAGGTCCCCGCCACCGAACCGATGGCGATGATCGCGCCCTTGCGTTCGATCAGCTTCGGCAAGAGCTTGCGGGTCAGCACCACCATCGCGGTCACGTTGGTGTCGATCATGGTCTGCCAATCATCGAGATTGGCATTCTGCGCAGCGGAAAGCCCCTGCGCGAGGCCGGCATTGTTCACCAGCAGATCGATGTCGCGGAACCCCTCGGGCAAGCTTGCGAGTGCGGCATCGAGCGCCGCCGTGTCGCGCACGTCGAAGCAGACCGCGTGAACCTTGTCCGCGCCCAGTTCCGCAACCAGCGCATCCAGCCGCTCCTGCCGCCGCCCGGTGGCAACGCAGCGCCAGCCGTCTTTGGCAAGGCGGCGCACGGTGGCAAGGCCGATCCCGGCGGTGGCGCCGGTTACGAAAGCAGTTTTCATCAGCGCAGCTCCCCGCCCAATTTGGTGGCCGCCGCGACGACCTTTTCCGAAATGGCCTTGAGGTCAGCATCCTTGAAGCTGGCCTCGCCCGGTTGGAGCGTGACTTCGACCGCGATGGACTTGTGGCCTTCCGGCACGCCCTGCCCTTGGAACACATCGAACACGCGCACGCCGGTGATGTTGGCCTTGTCCGCGCCTTGGACAGCGCGCACCAGATCGCCCGCGGCAAGGCTTGCGGGAACGAGGAAGGCGAAGTCGCGGGTGACGGCTTGCAACGCAGGCGGCGTGAAGCCGGGCCGCGCAAAGGCCGCGCCCTGAGTCAGGTTTTTCCGGGCCGGGATCGCATCGAGGAACAGCTCGACCGCCGCAATCGGGCCATCGACATCGAAGGCCTTCAATGTCGCCGGATGCACCATCCCGAACCGTGCCAGCACAACCTTGGGGCCGAGGCGCAGCGTGGCCGACTGGCCCGGGTGGAACTGCGCGCCCGCCTCGCCCATCACCATCAGATTGCCAACCGGCGCGCCCGCCGCTTCGAGCAGTTGGAGCGCCAGCGCCTTGGCATCATAGGCGTCAAAGGGCTTGGCCTTGCCGCTCTGCCAGCCGCGCGGGGTCTTCTCGCCTGCGAGCACGATGCCGAGCGTCGGCTTTTCATCGCTGAGGCCGCTCGCGGCGCGGAAATAGCGCCGCCCGATTTCAAACAGGCGCGACGCCGCAGCCCCGCGGTCGGCATTGCGCTTGGCCGCCATCAGCAGGCCCGGCAGCAGCGCAGGGCGCATCGCCTTCATGTCCTCGCTGATCGGATTGGCGAGCACCCACAACGGCTGATCGCTGGCGAAATGCTCAGCCGCCCAAGTGGGGAGGAAGCTCCAAGTGATCGCCTCGTTCAGCCCGCTGGCGGCAGCGGCACGGCGTAGACCGCGCTCCAGCTTTTGTTGCGGGGTCGCGGTCGGGCGGGCAACGCCTTCGGCCCGGGGCAGCGCGACGCTCGCCACCTTGTCGAGCCCGTGGATGCGCACGACTTCCTCGACCAGATCGGCCGGGCCTTCGATATCGTGGCGGCGCAGCGGGCAGGTGACCTGCCAGCCCTCGCTCACGGCGAAGTCGAGGCTTTCAAGGATGCGCTTCTGCTCGCTTTCGGGCACCTCAACCCCGCCAAGCCGCGCGGTCAGGCCCGGATCGAAGGTGATCACCTTCGGCTCGGAAGGTGGAGAACCGGCGCGGACCATCTCGCTCGGGGTGCCGCCCGCAAGGTCAACGATCAGTCCGGTCAGCAGATCGAGGCCCGCGTCCAGAAACTCGGGATCAACCCCGCGCTCAAACCGTGTGCGCGCGTCGGAGGACAGGCCCAGCTTGCGCCCGGTCGCGCCGATGCGGGCGGGATCGAAATAGGCGATCTCCAGCAGCACATCGGTGGTCGTCTCAGACACGCCCGAATGTTCGCCGCCCATGATCCCGGCGATGTCGTGCACGCCCGCATCATCAGCGATCACGATCATTTCGCAATCCAGCGTGTAGCTCTTCTCGTTGAGCGCCAGCACCTCTTCGCCGTCCTTCGCCCGCCGCGCGACCACCGCGCCCTGCAATTTGGCGAGGTCATAGGCGTGGGCCGGACGCCCGAAGCCGAGCATCAGGTAGTTGGTGAGGTCCACCAGCAGCGAAATTGGACGCTGGCCTGCGCTCTTCAGCCGCGCTTGCAGCCAGTCGGGCGAAGCGCCGTTGGTCACGCCCTTCACCACCCGGCCATAGAACGCAGGGCAGCCTTCAGGATCGTCGGTGCGGATTTCGACGGGGCAAGCGCCCGAAGCCGCAAACGCAGGCATGGCGATCGGCTTGAGCGTCCCCAGCCCCTTGGCCGCCAGATCGCGGGCAATGCCGTAAACGCCCATGCAGTCGGGGCGATTGGGCGTCACGGCGACTTCAATCACCGGGTCAGAGCCGTGATAATCGGCGAACGCGGTGCCGACCGGCGCATCATCGGGCAGTTCGATGATCCCGTCGTGATCGTCGCCCAGCTCCAGCTCCCGCGTGGAGCACATCATGCCGTTGCTCTCGACACCCCGGATCGCGCTCTTGCGCAGCACCATGCCATTGGCAGGCACGACCGCGCCAGGCAGGCCCAGCACGCCCTTCATGCCGGCCCGCGCATTGGGCGCACCGCAGACGACTTGCAGCGGATTGCCGTCTCCGGTGTCGACCGTTAGCACTTGCAGCTTGTCGGCATCAGGGTGACGCGCGGCGGTCAGCACATGGGCGATGCGGAAGCCGGCGAGCTTGTCCGCCGGGTCTTCCACGCCCTCGACCTCAAGCCCGATAGCGTTCAGCCCATCGCAGATTTCCGCGACGGTAGCGGTCGTCTCAAGGTAATCCTTGAGCCAGGTCAGCGAGAACTTCATGCCCGTGCTCCCACGCCGGCGGAGAGTGTCGGCTGATCAAACGGCGAGAAGCCGTAATGCGCCAGCCAGCGCGGATCGCCGTCAAAGAAGGCGCGCAAATCGTTCATGCCGTATTTGAGCATGGCGATACGGTCGATCCCGAGGCCAAAGGCGAAGCCCTGATATTCGGCAGGATCAACGCCAGCGAATTCGAGCACGCGGGCGTTGACCATCCCGCTGCCGCCGATTTCCATCCACGCATGGCCGGGCGTATCGCCATGCCCGCCCACAACCCTGCGCCCCCCAGCTTCTTTGGCGCCCTCGGTCGAATAGCCCACATCAACCTCGACGCTCGGTTCGGTGAAGGGGAAGTAGCTGGGGCGCAGACGCAGCACGATATCCTCACGCTCGAAGAAGGCCTTGAAGAAGGTTTCCAGCGTCCACTTGAGGTGGCCGAGGTGGATGTCCTTGTCGATCACCAGACCCTCGACC
>CALRJK020000005.1:0-180901 GCA_943367535.1 Synechococcus sp. UW140
GGCGGGCCGGTGCTGGTCGATGGCCCGCACTTCCGGCTCGACCGGGTGGAAGGCGCGCCCGAAGCGGCGACGCTGGCGGCCTATCCGGGCGCGCTGCTGGTGCTGCCGCTTGCGGGCGAGGTTGCCGCCAAGGACGGATCTGCGCGAGCCGGGGCGGGCGAGTGCCTGGTTGCCGACACCCTCGCCAGTCTCGACTTCAGCAGCGCGCAGGTCACCCTGCTGACCTGCGCGGCCATATCCTAACTATGATTGAGCTGCGCTGTGCCGTTGCGTTGTCTCGTGCAGATGTTTCCCCAATCGAAGTATGCGCTTCTTATCTTGCAGGGTCGTATTTCGCGAAATATTCGCATTTGATAGAGATATGAATTGAGGCGCTTGCCTTTCATGTAACACTCTCGTTAGTAAGGAAATTATTTGCGCGCCTTCAGAACATGGATTGCGGATCGCCTTGGAATCCGTGACGAGGCCGCCAGAAATGGCGACTGGTGGGAAATCGATTTCATTCTCGTTTTGGTCTTCGGCGCTGTGACCGCAGGGGCGATTGCTTGGTTCGCGAACTGAGCAGATATCTGAGTCGCTGATCACGATTGGACGTTTTGTGAACAAGACGTTTTGAACCGCCCCAGGATTGCTGAATGTGATAACTCCTAAGAGAAAGGGTCTACGGTCAGCGACACGACGCACAAGTTTTCACCCGAGGTCCGCGAGCGCCCGGTGGGCCTGGCTCTGGATCAGAAGGGCAAACATCCATCCCGGTGAGCAGCGATCACACCCATACCAGCCATGATTGGCTGCTCAGCGCACGCGCTGCTGGAGTGGGGGAAGAGAATCGAGATGGACAGCCGCAATCGACCCGGCGTTCCTGTCGATGTGACCGGCCGGCTGAAAGCGCCTGAGCACGAGACCCGCGAACTGCGCGAGGCCAACAAGATTTTACGCAAGGCTTCTGCATGTTTTGCTCAGGCGGAGCGGCCCTAAACTTTTTGGCACCAGTTAAAGCGATGACCTGCCCATAGATGAGCATCGATTAAGTATGGGGGCGAGCCGATCTGCCGGGATTTGCCGATCGCCCCATCCACCCATCATGGGCATGTGGCACATCGCGCCGCGGCCTGTTGCGTCTGTCGCCGCGCTCAGCGCCACGGGGCGATGAAGCCGGAAGTGTGCCGCTTGTTCGAAGCCAACTTCAAGGTTTATGGCGTGCGCAAGGTATTGCGGCATATGAAGCACGAGGATTTTGATACTGCCCGCTGCCCGCTGCCCGCTGCCCGCTGCAGGGTGGAACGGCAGATGCGCCATCTCGGCCTGCCGATGGCAAGCCGGTCAAGACGATGGAGAGCGATTAGGCAGCATCGTGTCCGGTCGAATAGGTCAACCGCCAGTTTCATGCACCGGTGCCCGACATGCTGCGGGTCTCGGATTTCACCTACGTCGCGACGTGGGCCGGGTTCGTCTACGTGGCTTTCGTGATCGACGTCTACGCCCGCTATATCATTGGCTCGTGGGTGAGCAGGACGGCATATGCTGGCTTTGTGCTCGATGTCCTCTAGCAGGTTATCTTTGATCGGTTGCTTGCCCACCACGGTGGCCTGATTCACCACAGCGATTGTGGCAGCCTGGATTTCTCGTTCAGATATACTGGGCGCCTCGCCCAAGCCGTCGGTCCGTAGCGTTGGCGACAGCTATGGCAACGCCTCAACCGAAACGATCAACGGTCTTTACAAGATTGAAGTTATTCACCGGTGAGGCCCATAGCGCTTATTTGAGGCCGTGGAATGCGCCACGCTTTAGTGGCCGAACTCGTTAGCAACTGCCGCCTGCTCGAGGTAATATCCCGTCTTCTGGAGCCTCGACCGAGCCAAAAAAGTCTCAGTTTGCCTGTTATCCATTTATAACTAAACTGCATGTAGCGCGACGCCTTGGATGAGTAAGCATATATTTTTATTGTATAACACGCATGGATTATTTCTTGTATATCTCATAACGTTGATTCATATAGCAATTTTTCTGCTCGCGCCTATTCAAGCTCAGCGATTACCTGCTAAACAAACTCCAACGATAAGGTTAATCTCTTAAGGAGCCGCAGCCGATTGTTAGGCCCGGTGTGTTAACCATAAGCCTCTGCATGAGACTGCGAACGAGAGGGCTTGAGCATGAAGTTTCCAATTGTTGCTATTTTTTCGATGGCGCTTGTCTGTCCGGCTGCTGCTACGCAGCGCGAAAGCGCAGCACCTGTGCCCGGTGGAGGTGAGAGCGTAGAAGTTACCAACATCTATACGCGCACGAGCGTTCCCGCCGGGACACCAATCCTGCTGGAAGTGATTCAGACGATCAGCACCGAAGGAGGCAATTGGGAAGAAGGGGATCAGTTCTCGCTTGTGGTTTCCGAAGATGTTGTCCTTGGGGAGTACATGATCATTCCTCAGGGAAGCATGGCCTATGGTCATGTGCGATGGGCAACGGGGAACGGTAAATTCGGCAAGTCCGGGAAAATCGAGGTTGCCTTGGATCGTCTTACCTTGGGCGGCAAGGATATTGGCTTGTCCGGAACGCATCGCGTGGAAGGGCGGGGGCAGCTGACAAAGATCGGAGCTGTCGTGGCGGCCGGCCCCCTGGCTGGGTTGATAACCGGTGAGAACGCAGAAATCACAAAGGGTAGCATTCTAACGGGGTACCTGCGCGAAGACCTCGGCGTGATCATTCCGTATCGTGCGTGGTCACCGGATCTTGCCGGTTCAGGCACTCCTATGGTTCGGGCCCGCCAAATCTCAGTGGCCGAGGCTTTCGGCTACGCAGCAACCCCAACCGAAAAGCCGAAGCCCGGAGAGATCAAGGCCGGACGCGTGACAGTGGCTGAAGCCTTCCGCAGCGGATTACCGCCAAAGAAATAAAGGGATAGCCGAGAATTTGGGCCGGGAGCGTTAGGCGACTGATTGCGCGTGCAACTGGTCGGCTTTCACAAGCCGATTAGTTCGTTTCCAACGGCGGGTTGGTCATTTAAGAGTATGCAAGGCGTAGGAAAAAGGTGTGACGGGGAAAGCCTGAAATCAGTCTCAAACCTTTCCTTTATAAGGAAATGTGAGGTTTGATTTTCCTCGGACTCAAGCTTTCCACCGTGTCTGCATTAAGATATTAAATGTTCAGGCAAGCCCAATGTATATCTTTTTTCCACGCCGACCCCGCGAGATCCGCATATGCAGCGCTACTGATATCATGCTTGCCATTCTGTCGATCTCGCCGCGAGGGGAGCAGCGATCGCGTTTGCGGTCATCTAGCTACGCTCACAAGATAGCGGAGCATGCCTTCGTAACCAGTCGGATTGAGACTGATGAGTTGCCGGGTGGCATCATCCGGATCGATGGTGACCGCGATAAGCCCACTATGCTCCATCACCTTGAGCAAACGCACTACGGTTCTAAGGGAAGCATCGGAATGCATGAATGCCGTTTTGACCGTGACCTGCTCAGCTTTGGTTTGCCGGATAAAGAGGTCAAGCAGCAGGTCCCAAGCAGGCTCTCCGAATAAATCGCCAGTGCCGAGGAAATCTTTCCGGGATCTCCGGTCGCTGTAGGCGCGCTCAGCAGCGTGAAGTGCCAAAGTTTCCTGTTCCAATGGGGGCTTCTCAAGCTGCTCCAAGGCATCGCAACCGCATGTGAGGCGGATTTCCTCAATGATAGACTGTGCAGCATTAATTTGTTCGGACAGTCTTTTTACATCAATCTCAGCCATGCGGGCCCCTCGGCAGTAAGTCTTACCGAATGTCAGATTTTTGTTAACGATTCTTCAGAAGTGATTATGAAAAATTTATTAATTAACCCAGTGGGCGGGCATGGTGTGGAGGTGGCTTAATAAATTCTCCTATAGGATACCGCTACAATTGTTTGTAAAATCCGATATGTGGAACGGTTTGCAAAAATGACCTCTCACTCTGATGGTGTAGCCGACTGCCTGTTTGCCAGACGGTGAGATCGGGATGTTGGTAGTGCAGATGGTTGTTCGAATCCGGCGGGCGCACGCGAACGAGAAGGCCATCAGAACGGATCCCCAGCAGCAGACGATGTGTCGATCTTTTCCTACAGGCTCAGAAGTGCGATGCCTTGGGCGCGCAGATACTCCACGGTCTTGAACATTTCAGCCAGCGCACGCCACAATCGATCAAGCTGAACCACTGGCAAGTCGCCTTCGCGCAGATACGTGAGCAATTTTGCGAGGCTAGAGCGATCCATGCTCTTGCCCGACTTTACATCGGTAAAGTCCTTTATAGCACCAGCTTCTTGGGCGTATTCTTTGGCCCGCCACGTCCTGGTGCCTGTGCTGACGAGTGCGTAACCGAGTATTGCTGCCATCGGATAACCTGTATCGTTAGTCCCGCCACGATAACCTTGCCCCAAGCCTGATCTGCGGTCCTGCGGTACATTATATTCAGCAACTGTTCAGCCAGAATTTAACAATTTTGCAGAGAGTTAGAGGTTGGTGGCGGGCGCAATTTGCATCTGAGATCATCTTGCCCGCCTTTGCCACCGAAACCCCTGGTCGCTCCAGTGCCCGGGGGCGCCGCCTCGTCATTGCCCCGGCGAGGCGGCACCTGACTGGGTTGCCCTGATACTAGACTCTGACCGATCGCCGATCCGTGGTGCCGCATGGCCTGCGAACATTATGTACAGGCCTGATTGTTGTAAACCGATCAAGCAGGTTCAAGCGACCGGCATATAACGCATGACCACAACAGCTTTCATGACATCTATGGGGTCGATTAGAAAATTCCTGCTCCTGGCGAAAAGCCCCTTGAATCAGCCGGTCCGCTTTGGAGAGCATCCGCGATCTGGCAAATGGATAGCGCAGGGCAGTCGGGTGACTTACTGCCTCCCGAAAGTGCAGCGCCATTATGCCACACGCGCCGCATAATCAGGCATGGTGTGCAGTGAACGCAGGCGCGGTTCTGAGATGGCCGTGGGGATAGACCGGAGTGCTGCGCGCATCAGGAATCGCACTGGACGTGGCCTATGGGCGCCGAGCCGACCAAATACCGATTCCCGTAGGAGCATTCGCGCCCGGTTGAGGCGGAGGCAATCATACAGCGCCGCCACGGCGCGCGGGTTCACACCATCGAAGTGCCGGCTGTGGATGTCGCGGCGATCCGAGCCCAGGCAGGGCTGTCGCAAAGCGCGTTTGCACGCAGCATTGGTGTCGCCAAGGGCGCGCTACTCAACTGGGATCAAGGCCGCATGCAACCGACTGGCCCGGCTCAGGTGCTGCTGGCAATGATCGCCCGCAGGTCCTAGCTTCTGCGCTAAGGCCAGCGCAGGTCTTTTTATCGGTGCTGCTGGTGCCTCGATCTTGCGGGCGGTGCGATGCGACGGCATCATTGCCGTATGACGAAGCACTTCGATCTCGACGACGTCATCTTCCAGCTCGAAGCCAAGATCCTCGGGATCGACCCGACCCTCAGCCAGCCTTTTTAATTGCCGCGCGACCTCAATTTCGCGCAAGTACACGAGGTGCTGCATGCGGCCATTGGGTGTGGACTGGCAGCCACCTGCACCAATTCATCGTGGGCGGGTTGGTTATCGGCGCTCCCGAATACCTCGAAGAAGACGCCTATGGCCCCCGGGTCATTGAGACGACCGAAGTACGCTTCCGTGACCTCCAGTTTGGCATCTCAACATATCAGCAGCTGTCGTTGGCGCCGTACGAGATCATCTACTCATCCGAACGGGTGGAGCGGGTCGAGACTGTCATCGTTCAACTGGTAGCTGACGCAAGGCGCGACTTTCAGGCCTCCTTGCCGACCGACTGTTCGGCTTGTGACCGAGAAGCGAACCAAGCGTTGAATATCCAACTGGGCAAGAGAAAACCCAGTGAGTCAGTTATGGCGTGGCCTCAAGGCTCGCCCATCTGATCAGCCCGACCCGCATCCGTCGAAGCGGGCGCGAAGAGGTGGCACAAGCATGGGCCAATTTTGGCTCGCTCCATTGACCGAGACTTTGCGGCCAGAAGGGCACTGTGGGTTACCGACGCCCGCCACCATGTCCATGATGGGCGATGCTTCTGATTGGCTTGGTCATATTCAAGTTTTGCACGCTCGCGCCGCCGTTCGAAGTCGATCAGCTTGTCTGTCCAGATTTCAAGCTCGGACCTTTTCTTGCTTAGTTCGCGCTCTGACTGAGTGATCTGCGTCCTCCCGCCGATGAAGGGACGCAAAAACCAATTGGTTATTATCTCTCTATGGGAGAGCTGACGGAGCCGATGCTCGCCGCCATCAGCGGCTAGCACACGTCACCGAGCCATCAGCGGCTGCCACCAAGTTTCGTTGTCGAGGTACCATCGCAGGGTTTGTCTAAGGCCGGCTTCGAAGCCGTGTGCGGGGGCGTAGCCGAGCTCTACACGGGCCTTGGTTTCGTCGATTGCATAGCGGCGGTCGTGGCCGGCGCGATCTGTGACGAAGGACTTGAGGGTGCTGGTCGCCTCGCCGCGTGCGGCGGGCGCGTCGGGGTAGCGTGCGGCAAGGCCCTCAATTTGTGCAAAGGCGAGGTCGATCTCGGTGCAGATGGTGTCGATTACGGTCATGTTGGGCAATTCCGCCCCGCCGCCGATGTTGTAGGTCTCGCCCGGCTGGCCGCTCACGAGGCACGCCTCGATCCCGCGGCAGTGGTCCTCGACGTGCAGCCAGTCGCGCACGTTCATCCCGTCGCCGTAGATCGGCAGATTGCAGCCATGGAGTGCATTGAGCAGGAACAGTGGGATGAGTTTTTCCGGGTACTGGTAGGGCCCGTAGTTGTTCGAGCAGTTGCTGGTCGTCACCTCGAGCCCGAAAGTGTGGTGATAGGCGCGCACCAGGTGGTCCGAAGCGGCCTTGGAGGCCGAGTATGGCGAGTTGGGTGCATAGGGCGTGGTCTCAGAGAAGGCCGGATCGTTGGGTCCCAATGAGCCGAACACCTCGTCGGTCGAGATGTGGTGGAAGCGATGCGAGGTGCCGCTGCCCGCGAGCCAAACCGCGCGCGCGGCCTTTAAGAGGCTGTTGGTGCCGAGGATGTTAGTGTCGATGAAGGCGTCGGGCCCGCTGATCGAGCGGTCGACATGGCTCTCGGCTGCGAAGTGGACGAGCGTGGTGATGCCCTGATCGCGCAGCAGCCGCTCGACCAGGTCGGTGTCGCGGATGTCGCCTTCCACCAATTCGCAGTTCGGCGCGCCCTCGAGCGTCGAACGGTTGCCCGCATAGGTCAGCGCATCGAGCACCACCACATGGTCTGCGGGGTGATTCGCGTTCCAGTAATGCACGAAGTTGCCGCCGATGAAGCCAGCCCCGCCGGTGACGAGCACGTTAGCCAAGACTTGCTTCCTCTTCGAGCATGCGGCGCAGGTTATCGCGCCAGGGAATGCGGGTGTCGCCCAGCGTGGCGCGGGTCTTGCTACAATCGAGCAGCGAGAAGGCGGGGCGCCGGGCTGGGGTGGGATAGTCAGCGGTGGCGATCGGCCTGATCACTGGGATCTTGGCAACGAGCCCCAGCGCATGGGCCTCCTCGGCGATCGCGACCGCAAAGTCGTACCAGCTGATCGCGCCCTCGTCGGAGTGATGGAAGGTGCCGACTGCCTGCTTCTCGACCAGACGCCACAGGGTCGTCGCAAGCCCGGTCGCCCAGGTCGGCGAGCCCACCTGGTCGGCGACCACGCCCAATTCCCCGCGCTCGTTCATCAGCTGGATCATTGTGCGAACGAAGTTCGCGGCCCCCGCGGCATAGACCCAAGCTGTGCGAACCAGAAGGTCCTCGGGTCGCAGCCTGTCCTCCCCTTCCGCCTTGGTGCGGCCATAGGCGGATTGGGGATTGCGCGCGTCCTCGGGGCGGTACGCGACCGGGCTGGTGCCGTCGAAGACGTAGTCGGTAGAGACATGAACGACCTTGCCGCCGGTAGAAGCCATCTGCTCGACCATTACGGCGACCGCATCGGTGTTTATCGCGCGAGCGATCGCCTCTTCGCTCTCGGCCCGGTCGACCGCGGTGTAGGCGGCCGCGTTGAGAATCACATCGGGCGCCTCGACCACGAGCCGCGCAGTGAGCATGGGCCCGTCGGTGAGGTCGCAGTCCTCGACGTCGATTGCGTCGACGTCCGCCCAAGCGGGCGCGGTGCGCTGGAGCGCGCTGCCGAGCTGCCCGTTCGCCCCGGTGATCAGCACCCTCACGGGAACACATTAACGTCGGCGAGGGCTGCCCCGCGCGCGTCCTTGTCGGAGACCAGCGGCGCAATGCCGAGGTCGGGCCACTCGATGCTCACCGCCGGATCGTCCCACGCCAGCGTGTGTTCGCTCGTGGGCGCATAGGGGGCGGTACACTTGTAGAGGAAATCGGTGTCGCTCTCCAAGGTCAGGAAGCCGTGGGCGAAGCCCTCGGGCACCCAGAACATCCGCCTGTTCGCGGCGCTCAGTTCCACACCCGTCCACTTCCCGAAGGTCGGCGAGGATGCGCGCAGGTCGACCGCAACGTCGAACACCGCGCCGCTCGTCACCCGCACCAGCTTGCCCTGCGGCCCCGGGTTCTGGAAGTGCAGGCCGCGCAGCACGCCTTTCTGCGAACGCGAGTGGTTGTCCTGCATGAAGCCAAGATCGAGTCCGGCCGCGGCGAAGGTGCCCGCGTTCCAGGTCTCCATGAAGAAGCCGCGCGCATCGCCGAAGACGCGGGGCTCGATGATCAGCACGCCCGGAAGCGGGGTTGTGATGACGTTCATGCGACGAACGGCTCTTCGAGGATGTTGAGGAGATAGTCGCCGTATCCCGATTTGCGCAGGGGCTCGGCGATCTCCCTCAGGCGACCCTCGGTGATGAAGCCCTGCCTCCAAGCAATCTCCTCGGGGCAGGCGATCTTGAGGCCCTGCCGCTCCTCGGTGATCCGCACATAGGTCGCCGCGTCGAGCAGGGAAGCGTGGGTGCCGGTGTCGAGCCAGGTAAAGCCGCGGCCCATGATCTCGACCGACATGCTGCCCTCGTCGAGATAGAGGCGGTTGAGGTCGGTGATCTCGAGCTCGCCGCGCGGCGAGGGGGCAAGGTCGCGGGCGCGCTCGACCACGGTCTCGTCGTAGAAGTAGAGGCCGGTGACAGCGTAGTTCGACTTGGGCGCCTTTGGCTTCTCCTCGATCGATATCGCTCTGCCCGCGGCGTCGAATTCGACTACGCCGAATGCCTGGGGGTCGTTGACGCGGTAGGCGAAGACGGTCGCCCCGGCCTCGCGCGCGGCGGCGTTCTGCAGCAGCGCCGGCAGGCCGTGGGCGTAGAAGATGTTGTCGCCGAGGATCAGCGCGCTCGGTTGCCCGCGCACGAAGTCTGCGCCGATGTGGAAGGCCTGCGCCAGCCCCTCAGGCTTGGGCTGCACCGCGTAGGACAGGGAGACGCCGAAATCCGAGCCGTCGCCTAGAACCCGCCTGAACTGGGCGGTGTCCTCCGGCGCGGTGATCACGAGGATCTCGCGGATCCCCGCCAGCATCAGCGTGCTCAGCGGGTAATAGATCATCGGCTTGTCAAAAACCGGAATCAACTGCTTCGATATACCACGCGTCAACGGATAAAGACGAGTGCCAGAACCACCAGCCAAAATGATGCCGCGTCTAATCGATCCGTCTGCCATGCCTGCGATTTAACCCCTGTGACGGTACCTGCCGATGCCGAGCGCTGCATTGCAGCACCTTCTGGGCGGGTCAACGGGAGACTGACATCGCGGAGCCTCTGGCGGAGTGCCACACGACAGCTTGCCTTTCCGATGTCCCTTCACCACTCGCTCAACAGCTGCCTTCCCCGACGATTTTTTACCGACCTCAATTGCTGTGCATGCGGAACACGTCCGCTGTCGTCTATCCAGCCTCCGGCTTCCGCAAAATCGCAATGATCCGCTCTTCGGCAAACCTCTTGCGCTTCATCGTCCGTCCTTCCTTTAGACCAAACTCTAATTGCTCGTTTAGGAAAATCAGTGGGTTTCGCCACTAGCATACCCCAACCGTAAGGTTAATCTCAGGAAGCTGCATCCGGTTCTTAGGCCGTGAACCCATAAATCGGGTGGTGCCCGATCGGCGATGAAGCGCCGTTGAGTTTAAGCCTGTTCATCCCAATCATCCCGCTGTAGCATCGAAGGCTTGCCAACGGCAGCGCTTGTTGCCGAACAGCACGGTGGAAGGCCGGCTAATTCCTCAAGATCAGGATGTCGATCGAGGACCTCAGACATGGCCACCACGAGCATGGCAGTTGCGGTGCCGTCCATAAATCCCGAAGGTTGATCGTTGTCGTAGTTCGTCGCGACGAGAACCGGGTGATCGTCGATTACCGATTGGCAGGTCATTCAGGCGAGGTTCGGCGCTTGATCGAAATTCCAATTCACTCTCTATCTTATCCAGCGCAATCCTGATTCAGCGTCGGCATGAGCCGATATGAGCTGACCGAATTTGAGGGGTGCGTAATCGCACCGCTCCTGCCCAACAAACTAGGAGGTGTGTCGCGTGTCGATGACCGACGCGTGCTGAACGGCATCTTCTGGGGGCTGCGGTCCGGCGCGCCATAGCGCGATCTGCCGGAACGGTATGGTCCGCGAACCACTTGCCACAACCGCTTCGTCATGTGGCGCAAGGCAGGGGTCTAGGATCGGATGCTTGATGCCTTTACCGCCACCCTCGACGGTGACATCCAAGTAATCGACAAGCACCTCCGTCCGCCCCCACCAGCAGGCTGTAACGTAAAAAATGGGGATCGAGATTATTGTCTCGGTCGTTCCCGAGGCGGGCTCACGACAAAAATCCATGCAGTTGTCGACGGGGAAGGCGTGCCGATTCGGCTGAGCCTGACCGCTGGGCAAAGCCATGACGGCCAAGCTGCAGACTATCTACTCGACTACGTTGGAGCCGGAACAATCGTGCTGGCGGACAAGGCTTATGACGCTGACCGCGTCCGGGGGGTTCTTCACAGAAATGGGGCGTTTGCCCATATCTCGCCAAAGGCCAACCGGAGGTCGAAACCCTTCTGGTATTACATGGCTTGACTGGGAGTGGAACCTGATCGAGCGCTTCTTCTCCAAGCTGCAGCACTTCTGCGGGGCTGCCACTCGCTAGGACAAACTGGCCGAAAACTTCCTCGCCATGGCTCAATTCGCCTCAATGCGTCCGTGGCTTCGCGTTATGAGTCTCCGGCCTAGATATGGGCCCTCAAGGCTTCTAGCGTGGCGCCACGGCCTTTGGGTGTAAGCGTGACGTAGGATAGCCCTTTGTCGTCCTGGTCGTCATGTGTTTCAATGAGTGACATTCCGACGAGCACTTTAAGCCAGCGCAAAGCGGTCGTGCTTGGGCAAGCTGCAGCAATGCACGCACTCGTTACTGACACGGTTCTGGCCTTTTGTTCGCTTTGGATGAGATCAAGCATGATGTCCCATGCCGGACTTGATGCAAAACCGTCCATGCCAAATTTTGCATCGATCGCCCGCCGTGAAGAATACAACTTACCGGCCAAAGACTGAGAGGATGATTTATCACGGGCGTCGGGCATAAGCAGATGCGAGGTTTCTTGCGGCCCGGAGAGCAAATTTTCAATTTGTTTGATCAGGTCAATTTTTTCTTCTTGTTCGCCGCAATTCGCGCCGCGTGCTAGCTTTTGGTTCAATTCGCTTTGTGCAACGTACTTCAAAGCCCTTCCCCCAGCTCGTTAATTTTCCCTCCGGTAACCCGACTAAACCACGTTACGACAATTTACAAATAAGATTACTTAAGTAACTGTACGTGGTCGCGTTGTTTCAGAATGCGTAGACCGGATCGAGAGCAGCTAGGCGCTCGGTTGTCGACCTCCTCCCCTGAGTGTTGCCATTTAGACGGACATCATGACTCCTTCTTCATTGCGCCCAGCGTCGCCAATCCTTGGCTTCAAAGCTGCAATAAAAACGACGATCGATGCGCCAGGCCGATCCTACGAAATGCCTATCGGCGGCCTCGTGATGATGGATTGTTCGCGGCGCAGCTCGGTAGCCCTGAGACACTTAGTGGACCCGGGGCAAAGAATTAAGGCTTGTGGTTAATACCCCGATCCAGCGCGCTCGCCGGGCTGTTGGGGAGAATTTATGTCAAGGAAACTTAAGGCTATCGCTGGTGCCCGTACCATCCTCGAGGAAGCGATGCAGCTTCAGTCACAGGGTAATCTGGTGGCGGCAGAAGCATACTACAGGATGGTTATCGACGCTGGTTACCGCGTTGCTGATGTCTTGCCGATACTTGCGGGCATCCTTGGCCTGCGCGGCGCCGATGCAGAGGCGCTGGAGATGTGGGGCAAACTGCTGGCGATCGACCCGGCGCACGCGGTTGCCCTTCATGAGATAGGACTGATCCACAGCCGGATGGGCCGCCTCGATCTTGCGATCAGCGCGCTCAAGGCGAGCTGCGCGGCTAATCTGGAGAACCCAGTCAGCGCCAACAATCTTGCGGTCTTGCTGGCAGACGCGGGCCTCAAGCAGGAGGCGCTCGAACAGTTCCGCCGTGCTTTGGAACTCCAGCCTGACAACCTCCACATCCAGCATCAAATCAAACGGCTATGCGCGGAGATGGTGCCCTTCTGGCATATTCCGATGCTCAACGATACGCGGCGCAACGATGCCTTCGAGGCCGCTATCATCGCCGCCGTTGCAAGCGTCGGCCGGGCAGTCCACGTGCTCGACATCGGCACCGGCAGCGGCTTGCTGTCGATGATGGCTGCGCGTGCCGGGGCAAAATCGGTGACTGCCTGCGAAATGGTTCCGGTGATTGCCGAAACGGCCCGCGCGATCATCAAGGATAATGGCTATAGCGAAAGCATTACGGTGCACACCGCCCCGTCGACCGAGCTCGCTGTTGGAACGCACCTCAGCGAACGGGCCGACATTCTTGTCTCCGAAATCCTGTCGAGCGATCTTCTGACCGAACGGGTGATCGACACCTTCGAGGATGCCCACAGGCGCCTGCTCAAGCCTGACGCGATCATTATTCCGCGGGCGGCTGCGGCAATCGGCTGCCTCGTTGAAAGCCCGGTGCTGGCCGAGTACGTGTTCGTCGAGAAGGTTTCGGGCTTTGATGTGTCGCGGTTCGGCGCGCTGGCTCCCCAGAAGTTGCCGATCCACGGCACCATGACCGACTGGAAGCGCCTGTCGCAGGATATCGAACTGCTGCGGATCGACCTGACTTGCACGGCACATCCCGCCGATCTTTATACATTAAGCATTACTGTAGTGGAAGATGGCACCGCCTCGGGCATCGTGCAGTGGATGGACGTCGATTTGGCCGAAGGCATCTCCTTTAACAACCATCCCGATGGCTACTCTGACGGCGGCTGGCTGCAGGTGCTGCACACTTTTCCCGAACCGATCTCGGTGAGCGCGGGTGATACACTCAATATCGCGGTTGGCCATGACCGGGTCACGCTCATCTTGCGTCCGCTGGGTGTTGATGTGGCCGCAGCGCAGGCCCACGCCGCCTAATCGCCTGCCGGCGGATCAATTTTAGGTAATTGTCAAAGCGGTGAAGGAGCTGACTCTGTTGCTCGTCTTGAACCACTGGTCGAGCTTGGTGTAGGCGACGTGGCTCCGATCATGTTGGCAAACTTAACCGGTGCAACCAGCCCACCGGGTCTGAGCAAGGCGGAAAACTGTAGACCTGAGTGGTCCAAAGATTGGTAGCAGTGCAGGGTCACGTCAAACTGTAGCAGCAAGCGTGCTTATTTCAGGGACGCCCCTCACTTCTAGTGCTGCCGGATGGCAGTGCAGAACCGGCTTTAACGGCACAAGTCACTTTGTTTCGCTTGACGATTAGCATGGCGGTGATGGTATATCCTAAAGTATGGCCTTTAGTCTGTTAGCTTTTGCCCTTCAGGTTTCGGTAGTCCCCTCGGGTGAGGCCTTCAGCTGCACCCCAACTCACGTGTGGGATGGCGATGGACCCGTCTGGTGTGCCGAGGGGCCGCGGCTTAGAATCTCGGGTATCGCCGCAAGAGAACTCGATGGCTCATGCTCGCCAGGACATCCGTGCCCGGACAGTAATCCGATCGCATCTCGTGATGCTCTTGTGTCATTGCTTGGCGGACGCACGGGCTTTGGTCCAAATGGTCACGTTCTTGTATCCGGACCAACAATGCGGTGTACCTCAACGGGGCGCGCTGGCGGCGATAGGACAGGAGCGTGGTGCGTTTCGCCTCGCTCGGGCGACATTAGCTGCGCGATGGTCGAGGGCGGTTGGGCCGCCCGGTGGGATAAGTACTGGGGGAGGCATCGCTGTTCATGAAAGACTGGCAACACGATTCCAATGACAGGCCAGATGATTGGCTGCGTCTTGAAGGGATCATTCTAGCCTTAGCCGTTCTGGCGGCTTACGGCTTGGCGATCTTCTACCTCTTGCTGGTGTGAGCGAGTACAGAGGACAGAGGGTTCATAGACCTTGTCTCTGCGATGGCAGGCGTGAATTCGCGAAGGGTTCTGCATCTCGCAAGCGAGCGCCCGGAGAATATCTCAATCGATTTGTGATCAATCGCTACTAGTTTCGGATCTCTTCTAGAAACTTGCAGTGATCAGAAGGGAGCGATGAGGCGCTAATTGAGCGCCTTGAGCTTGGTTTCGATCCAAGTCTGCAGCCATTCACTAAGCTTGGGCGTGTCGGCCGACGGTTCAAGGCCGGTCATCTGCGGGTTCCGACTTAAACGTCTGGTTGCGTCCGAAGCGCAATACCGCTTTTGGTCATCGGCAGTGGAACCAGAATGCTGACATCCATCGAAGTGTCAAGAAGAACCAAGGCGCAGACGATTGCCCGTAACATGGCGGAATGCCCGGTCGCGGCAGGTGAAGAGAATGACCTGCATATGCGAAGCTGCTTCGTTCAGATTGGCGATCATCGTGTCGAGCCGGGCATCGTCGGAGTAGCCTTCCGCAGTTCCTTTGTCTTGCGCTATGCATAGGATACATCGGGCATGGGATCAGGCGATTTGCATGTTCGTCACAAGGCCTGACTCCATCTTCATACGAATGGCTTGCGCCGCGTGGCGCGCGCCCAACTTCGACATCATGTTGGCCCGGTGGATTTCGACCGTTCGCGGGCTTATACTGAGCTGCCGGGCGATTTCCTTGTTTGAGCCTCCGTCCACAAGAAAATCGAGCACTTCGCGCTCACGCTCACTAAGGCCAGCGAGCAACCGTTTCGCCTCAATGATGCGTTGGCGCGCTTGGCTGACTAGCACAGCCTCGGGACCGATACGCGAGAGGCACGCTACCAGGCGTTCTGGCTTAAGCGGAAGGGAGAGATAATCGAGCGCTCCAGCCTTTACTGCTTCTACAACCTTGGTTGGTGTCGGGGAGTTGTCCATAGCGACAAGGGGTAGCGAGATGCCGAGTGACATCAGGCGATCCATTGCAAAAGCAATGCCGCCTTTCTCAAGGCAATCTCTTACGATGATGATACCTGTGCGTGGAGGATGAACCGCCAGTTCATTGAAGTCGCTATAGAGCTCGCAGTGATGCCCAAGCGAGCTTCCGAGACGGACAAGGTCAGCTCGGATCTGCGTGTCAGATTCAATAAAGTGAAGCGACTGCCGGATGATGTTGAGTTCGTGTTGCATGGTAATCCCCTTTCCATGCACCAACTTTAGGCTCGAGAGTTATGGTAAACAGAAAATTAGGATGCCCGCAGAAATACTTAAGGCGTTTTTCGATACCGCGTGAGGTCTAAGCTCAGCGCCTGGCTGCCCGATTGCATGCATAAGTCTCGAGCGCAGCCTTGCGGAGCTTTTGGCGGTGTGCCCAGCGACCCGCGGCGATCAGCCGCGCCTTTGGTTCAATTACCAACCGCTCGAGCATCCCATCGCCAAGAAACAGGCACAATCTTCCTGCACCTGCAACCGCCTGTCGTTGACGCTTGGCAAGGGGAACCAAATGAATGGGGGAGATCCGGGTGCCCCATAGTACCGTCTAACCTATTGCGAAGCCCAACAAGATCGGCAATCGTTATACCTGTTAAGGGATTAGGTTCCGCGATTTTCGGGGCTGGTTGGCCTAGGCTTGATCGCTAATGAACAGCGCTGTCCGCTGCGTCAGCCGTGTCACCTCCTGCCGTAGTAATTCGCTTGCGGCGCTGGACTGTTCGGCCATGGCGGCGTTTTGCTGAGTGTCACGTTCAAGGTGCGAAACGGCAGTGTCCACTTCATTCAGATGCTTGGCTTGCGCGCTCGATGAGGCCGCCAGCATTTCGACACGCCGGCTGACGCGGTCGATGATTTCGATCATCTCGCGCAAGGCATGGCCTGAAGAGCTGACTTGCTGGGATCCATTGGTGATCTTTTCACCGCTTTTGGCCATCAGCTGCTGGATCGCAGTCACTGCCTCGGATGAACGCTGAGCTAAGGCCCGCACTTCATTGGCGACGACGATAAACCCTTTGCCCGCTTCTCCAGCGCGCGTCGCCTCGACCCCTGCATTAAGAGCGAGAATGTTGGTCTGAAACGCGATATTCTGAATTAGGTTCGTGATGCTGGAGACCTCAGCGAACGAGTTCTCGATCTCTGCCATGGCACCAACAGCCGTCTCCACGATCTCTCGGTTGCGGGTTGCGTTCTGACGGGCGAGAGCAACCTCGGCATGGGTTTGCTGTGCCAGCGCGGAGCTGGACTGGATGTCCGTATTCGTGCGCTGGAGCGCTGCTGCAGTCTCTTCGAGCGTCGCCGCTTGACGGGCAGCGCGTTCGGAAAGATCTGCTGCAGCTTCATTCACTTCTGCAGCGCTGCGGTGTATCTCCTGCGCGGACTGGACCACAGAATAGATCACATCCCGCAGCGCAGCCTGAGCTTGATTGAAATCCATTCTTATGCCTTTGTACGCTTCAGCAAAGAATGTTTCGATCGGCTGCTCAAGGTTGCCCGTTGCCATAGCGCTCAATCTTTCGCTCAAGACGCCAACAATTCGCCTGCGCTCGGCATCAGCTTCACGGGCATCAATCGCGCTCTGGCGGAAGACCTCGATAGCGCGGGTCATCGTACCAATTTCGTCCGGGCTGTGAAAGCTCTGGCGGCCAGACTCAATATCGCCGGCGGCCATGCGCTGCATCGTGTATGCGGTATTGGCAAGGGGGCGGATGACCTTGCGGTTCAACATTACAAGAGCGCCAGCGATTCCCAAAAGCACAAGAAGGACTACGAGACAAAGCCCTACGTAAATCGCCTTCAGAGTGAAGGCTGCGCCTTCGGCCAGCACCTTCTGTTGTCTGGCTGCTCCGCTGACGAGCTTGTCGATGTGGCCACGATGCCGGGCATAGACGCCGTCGAGGGTGCTCAAAGCGCGGTTGATTTCTTCAGTGTCCCCCGTTTGCGCAGCAGGGAGCAGGCGACTTTCGATTATCTGCCAGAATTCCACCCCATCCTGGGCGACAGTTTCAGCGATCCCTTCCTTCAGTTCCGGCTCCAGATCCGAACCCTCCCAATGGTTCGCACGATCACGCCATTGGCGCTTTAACACGGTGAGCTTCTTGGCATGATCATCAACTTGCCCGGGCGAACGGGCAACGAGATTGGCTATGAGGTAGGATTCCACCAGGTATTCCGGCGGCGGCAAAATGTCCGCGTTGAAGTCGTTTAGCTGCTGGTTGACACGGTGCATCTCTCCACCGAACCGGATCGTGTTTATCCCGTAAGCACTCAAAACGATTGCAACGATGACGAGCCCGATAAGGACAAAGCCGCCGCGCCGGCTCATTTGCTGAATATTCATAGCCTACCGATTTGCTGCACCTCGTGACAAATCCGAGGCAACCCAGTGTCATTTGATAATCAAGCAAGGTTGGCAAAGGCGGTCAGACGGATCCGCGAAAATCCTTATCGGCAATTCGTTGCCCCTAATCGGGGCGGCGCAAGAGGCTACCATTCGCTCCGAAACAGAGCCGCGACATTGCACAACCGCCAAATTGAACGTCCGGTTTCCGCAAAACCCGGCAGCCAAGGCCTTGTTACCAGATGAGGCGGCAACCTTTGCTGAGGCTGCCCCCTCCAGAAACGCTTTGGAGCCGGCATGTACCGCTCTCAATCAGGATCGGATGGCACACCTGCTCCGGATAAAGTCGCTTACCCGCATAGATGCAGGACTTGCTGCGTCCGCTCGTCTTGGGAGCGTCGGACACATGAAAACGGTGAAGCGCACTAGTTTCTTCGCCATGCCCACGATGAGGTCAAAAAAGGCGGACGGATTCATTCGCCCCGCCTCTTTAAATTCGTCATAGGCGTTGGCGGCCGAGGATGGGTTAGGTATCGTTATGATCCGCGTTAAGCGCCCAAGGATGGGCAAGATGCGCGGTGACGAACCCATCGTCCCAAAGCCGTTCGCCGGCATGTGACGGAGATATCAGGGCAAGGCGCGGGCAAGTAGTCGGAATTAGGCAGAGTGCACACTCAGGTCATGCGAGGGTTTACTTTTTTAGTCAGTGAGGAAACGGTCACGAGTGTGATTGGCGCAGGCGACCAGCGACCGCATCCCGGGCACTTCAAACAGCTCGCCCAGAGCGGTCGGCGGCGCTTGAAGATTTCGATGCTGCGAGGTAGCTTAGCGGTGAGGGGCGTCTTGCCAGTCAAGACATTGGGCCAATCTGCGATCTGATTACTTTTCGCGCGGCAATCGCGCTGAAGACTCGGGAGGGTCCGTTGGACAAAAGGTCGGTCTTCATTGTCGATGACGACGAGGAGATGGGCCAGTCGCTTGCGTCCCTGCTGAAATCATTGGGATATCGGGTTGAAGTCTACACCGAGGCACTGACTTTTCTCGATCGTGCGCACGCGGGAATTGCGGGCTGTGTGATGCTCGATGTGCGGTTGCCAGTAGTGAGCGGCCTGGAAATCCAAAGGCGGCTAAGCGAGGCGCAACAAACGATCCCGACTATCTTTCTGACCGCACATGGCGATATTCAAATGGCTGTAGCGGCGATGAAGGCCGGCGCCATCGAATTTTTGCCCAAACCATTTCGTGAGCAGCAGTTAATCGATGCAGTCGCCGAGGCAATGGCCTGGTCGAAGCGGGCCGAAGAGGATGAGCGGTGCCGTCACGATTATCAGATGAGTATCGCGCTCCTGTCGAAAAAGGAGCGCGAGGTTTTGGACGACTTGTCTTCAGGGCTTCAGGTCAAGGAGATCGCCGCAAAGCGAGGGTTGAGTCCCTCGACTGTCCGCGTGCACCGGAGAAATATAACGACCAAAATCCAAGCCAAACATCTTGGCAAGCTCATAATGCTTCACAACAGATATGAGCGCCGGCCGTGAAGTGGATCGACCGCCACCTTATCTTAAGCGAGACAGACTGGGGAGGGCTTTTTGCCAACAAAAAGCTGATCACATCAACTTATGTCGCAATAATAATCGGCTTCTCTCTTTTGTATATAAATGACAGCCCGTCACTCTACAAGCAGGAAATATCGCCATTATCAATTTACACCATTTTAATTTTTTTGACGCTTTCAACTTTAGCATTGGGGGTTTATTTTCACAAATACTATATGATACCAATAGCAACTATTATATTTAATGTTGCTTTCATATTTGTAAATTTTATCCAAACTTTCGAATTGGATCAACAGATACTTGTAATCAACGTTTGCCAGACTGTTATGTATTTTGTGATAAACGCGATCGTTTTCAGATTATTTACAGTCTTTATTCTCAATTTGACTGTTTTTCTCGCAATTTTCCTATGTGTGTGGCGCTCCCAGCTGCTGGCTGAAGCTGCTGGCGCCCAGTCAGATCAGCCTTTCATGCTCAACGCGATTGTGCTGAGCGCTGCATGCCTGCTGTTGCTTCACCTCGTACTCACCGTGCGAGGAATGTTGATCGAGCAACTAGGCGCCGTCAGGCTTCAAATGGCCGCGCTTGAAGCTGAGATGGAGATTGAGAACGCACGGCAAGAAGCGCGCGATAAGGCGGTCCAACTCAACCGCATTTCGGTTATCGAAGCGCTTGGGGCGAGCATTGCCCACGAGATCAACCAGCCGATTGCGGCAGCATTGACCTATTCTCAGGCAGCCCGGAACTGGGCGGCAATTGAATGCCAGAGTGCGCCAGAGACATTACGTGCGGTCGCCGGTGTCGAGAGCAATGTCGACAGGGCTGCTCGGCTGATCAACAATATCCGTCTGCTGACAACAAAGAGGGAGCGCGTCTACGCTCTGGCCGATGTACGTGAGATCGTAAGCGATCAAGTGAACCTGGTGCAAACTGAATTCGGCAAGCGCGGAATCAAGATCAGGCTTCAACGAGCAACCTCTGAAACAACCGCCGTAGTTTGCGCTCCGGAAATTGCTCTTGCGACTATCAACCTCTTGCGCAATGCCATGGAGGCATTCGACAACCCTAATGAGGATAGCATTGTCTCCGTTGACTGCCGCAAAGCCGGCCCCGGGTGGATTGAAGTTTTGGTCATGGACAACGGTAAGGGTCTGGCTCCTGATGCTCTCCAGGCAGCTTTCATTCCGTTCCAGAGTACAAAGGAAACAGGCGCTGGGATCGGTCTGTCAATTTGCCAGGAGGTTGCCGAGCACCATTCCGGATCGATTTCCTTGATCCCGAACGCGAAGCGCGGGATGACCGCTACGCTCCGGCTCTCCAGAAAGCCAGATGGAATTTAAACGTTTTGATTAAAAATTGCCTGTTTCGATTAGAACTATGAGCATTTCGACAATTGCCGCCCCCCCGCAGGTCCGATATCCCCTCGGCAACCTGAGAGATAATGGGAGCACGATTTGTGCAACGCAAAATCGGCCTGTTATCGAAGGAAGCAACAGTCTCCATGTCTGATAATGATGTCGTGACCGAGAGCCAACTGACCAAGGACGTGCAGCGGAAAATCGTTGACGATCTCAACCAAATCCTGGGCCGACTGGACTGTCTTGGGCTTTATTTGGCCGGTGCTCATCTGGCATCAGCAATTGACGCGGTCCAAAACGAAGGTATTGCGGATTAGATCTCCCGAAGGACGTAAGCCAAGCCGCTTTAGCCAGCATCGTCGGCTGCTATTTGTTTGCCGCAAGGTCGCCTGACAAGGCCTCAGCCGAATTGAGCGCTGCGCGCCACACAGGATCCAAGGGTCGCAAGAGAACTCCGCCAGAGTTATTGTTGTATCCATCCGGCGGGGCCGCCTTGCCGAAATAGGTGGCTAGCGCTATTCAGCGTGCTCTTGTGAGCGCCCTTATGAGCGGTCCATGGGTCAATTAGCGGTGTTTTCGGGGCCGGAGCGATGCCGACGTTAGAGCAAGGAAGAGCGGCTGCGGATCATGCCTTAGGCATTTGCGCCGGGCGCCTGCGTTGCTGAGGTGTGCCGCCGTCACGATATTTCTTTGGCGCTGATCTACATCTGGCGGCGCAAGCTGTTCGATGCAGAGGCCGCCCGGGACCGCGACGTGCCCGAGGCACTGCCAGCGCCAGTGTTCGCCGAAGCGGTGATGGATTAGAGCGCGGCGGTGGCCAACACGGTCGAGCACCCCGCGATGATCATCGACCTGCCGCGCGGCAAGCGGGTGAGCATTTTTGCCGCGGCATTGCTGGCCTTGGTCGCTGCTGCGCTGACCCGAAACCTGCATGGTAGCTTCAGCCGGTTTTCGCTAGAAGCAGAGATTCTGAAAGCGCCCCTGATCGAACAGGCGACGTGCTACAAGGTCGGAATGCGAAAGATCATGGCATTGGCTTGATCCTAGGCCATGCTGGACGAGCGGTTCGTTTCCGAGGGTCTCCACGATCTACTGACCGTCCGCCGAGGGTGAGACATAAAGGAGCCCGCGCCTTTAGAGGGAAGGCACGGGCTCTTTTCGTCTTTAACCGTTCACACCCTGCTTGCCCGGCGGGACGAATATCTCACCATCCCTGCTTGCGGCGTAGCGGGTCGAGGACGTTTGAGTAATCGTCGGTCCACACTTTGAAATCGTCGGGGATGTTGGTGCTCGACCAGGTGGCATCGTCAGCTATGCGACCTACGTCTCCCGGCTGGCGGGCAACGACCGCCACCTCGACCGGGATCTTCAGCGTCTCCATGAAGTTGCCCGTGTTCGCCAGGCTATCCGAACGATGCCATGTCACCATACCCGCTGCGCGCGCTGAGGCGGCGACGACGTAATTGAGCATCATGTGGCGGTTGGAGACGTTGAAGATCAGTACGCCATTGGGCGAGAGCTTCGAGGCGTATAGCGCCACCGCCTCCTTTGTCACAAGGTGCACCGGCGGTGAGGCCGAGGAGAAGGCGTCGAGCATGATCAGGTCATAGTCGCCAGGCTCGTTGGCGAGGGTTAGGCGACCGTCGCCCACCACCACCTTAGCGCCCGGAGTGCATTCACTGAAGGCGCGGAACAGCTTCTTGTCGCGGGCTATGCGCACCACTTCGCTGTCGATCTCGAAGAAGTCCCAGGTCTCGCCAGGATGCGAATGGCAGGCCAGCGAGCCCATGCCGAGGCCGATCACCGCGACCTTGGCGAACTTGCCGCCCCGCGCGGCGCGGGCCTGATCGATTGCTTCGTGATAGGCGCCGCCGAAGTGAAAGTAACTCGCCGGTTCCGGGCGGCTGTCAAGCAATTGGCCGTTGGCATTGGCCCAGCGCTCGGCGCCGTGGAGGGTGTTACCATGCTTAAGGTAGCGGCCCTCGCCGGTCGGGGTCTCGTAGACTGCGTGAACCGCAAAGAATGAACGGGCCTGCTCGACGAGATTTGACGGCGTCGAGACAATCACCGTCACCAGCATGCCCAGTGATGCCGAGACCAGCAGGCGCATCGGGCGGCCGGAAGAGATCGCGGTGAGGCAGAAGGTGACGATCAGGATCATCACGAAGGCCTCAACCGGCAGGATGTCCTGTTTGATGATGCTGCGGTCGGCGAGCAGGAACAGCGCGATCACTGCGGCAAAACCTGGAACGACCAAAGCCGGTTTGCTGGTCGCCAGCCATGCGCGCACGTCAGCGCGGCACAGCAGCACCGCCACTGCCAGGAGCGGGAACTCAAGCAGGCGCTCGAACACCAACGGCGCGGCGAGCGAGGCGAGCGCCCCACCGATGACGCCGCCCAGCGACATAAAGAAGTAGAACTGCGTGAGGTCGTTGGCCGAAGGGCGGCGGGCATAAAGTTCACGGTGACAGATGATCACGCTGACGGTGAAGAAGGTAAGGTTGAGGCCCAGCAGGGCGTAGAACGGCAGGCCGACGGTGAAGGCCAGGGTCGTCATGATCCCGGTGAGCAGCGCCGGCTGGATTAGCAGCAGGATGCGGTCCATCCGCTCACCGCCCGGGCGGAAGGCGACTGAGAAGGTCATCAGGTACAACGCTAGCGGCACAACCCAGAACAACGGCACAGCGGCGACCTCGCTGGTCATGTGCGCCGTCGTCGCGACCAAGAGCGCAGAGGGGGCCAGCGACATGCCGATCCAACGTGTGCGGTCTTTCAGGGTGATCGGGGTGGCTGTCTCCGCAGTTCCGGCAGCGCCTTCGTCCCCGCCGGCTTTGGTGCCCCGACGCAGGAAGAACGTGCAGGAACCGATCGCGATCATCAGCACAAGAAAGCCCGAACTCCACAACGTCGATTGGTCCGCGAGCGGGAGCATCCTTTCAATGAAGAAGGGATAGGCAAGCAGCGCGATCAGCGAACCAATGTTCGAGGCACCGTAGAGAAAATAGGGATCGCGCGCGTGCGGATGGCCGGTGCGGGCGAACCACGCCTGCAGCAGCGGGCCGTTCGCCGAGACCGCAAAGAACGGCAGGCCCACAGAGAGGGTGAACACCCCGATCAGCCACAGAGCCTGCCCTTGCTCGGGAGGCACGCCCCAATGGTCGGAGAGCGCAATCGGCAAGCCCGCAACGAGAACCAGAGCCATAACCGTCAAGTGGACGATAGCGGCGACGCTGGGGGCGAGCCAACGGGTTAGCCCGTGCGCATAGGCATAACCGAGCAAAAGTACGCTCTGGAAGAACACCATCGCCACCGACCACACTGCAGGGGTCCCGCCGAGCACTGGCATCACCATCTTGGTAAACATCGGCTGTACCACGAACAGCATGAATGCCGAGAGGAAGATCGTCGCAGTGTAGATGGGGAGGGCCACCGGGGCGAGCCGGTCGAGAACCGAACCAAGAGGGGCGCGTATGAGGGCGTTTGGAGTCGTCATCGGTCAGTGCATCCTGAAGGGCTGCGGAAGATAATTGTCTCTGCCGATTAGAGAAAAAGTGGTAACGAGGAGTTGACTATTACTCATGGGTGCCGGTCTGCCGGGCGCAGGCTTGACAACAAATGGTGCTGAAAATCCAAGCTCGTCAGCCATAGGCAAGTTTTGGGCTTCCTGTCCCACGCCGCCGCTTGCCACAGTCAAGATGACATCAGGAGAACTGCCTCGCATTTTGGTAGGCGCATAACTCAATGTCGACGAGGCGCGTTGGCAGCTTTTCGAACATGCCCCAGCGTCCGTCTGCGTGTCAGCACAGCTTGGCCCTGCGCGGTAAAGTAGTGATCCTGACAAACAGGCGTCACCGGAAAAATCACGGGCGCCGCGGTGGCTTATCTCGCGCGATGCGGCGCAAGAGCTCATGCTGGCCCAATTGGCCGATTAAGCGCCCCCCCCCGCACAAGGACCGGAACCTATGCGCATCCAAGTGGAAGGGACGCCAGTGCGAGAGGCGGCACGCGCGATGTTGCTGGTGATGACCGGGCAGCTGAACGAGCAGATCAAGCTGCTCGACAAGGAAATCGAGCAGCGCGCCCGCGAGGATGAAGCGTCCGGCGTTTTTTGACCATCCCCGGCATCGGGCCGATCACGGCAACTGCGTTGCTCATCTGCTTGGCTGATCGGCCCGATTCTCAGGAGCTTCCGTGCAGCTACATCCGTCAGTCGCAGAAATGCGCCAGATAGCGATGTGGACCTCGGGTCTTGAAGCTGACTACCGAGCGCGTCAGCGTGATCCTTACCCCCTTTAGCCCCCTTTATTCACTAAATTAACCGAAAAAGGATTAACACGGGCAAGCATTTGTCTGCCGCTGCACGCATGAAAGGGTTTCGCCGCGATGGAGCTTTTGTCCGCGTACTCGCCGCTGATTCTACTGGCGAGCGCTCTCCTGACAGTCGTGATGCTTATTGAGCGGGTGGTAAAGCGCCATGCCGCCAGCCCGGCGGCGGAAGGCGAAGCGCAGGTCGACGCGCAAGGCCAGCCTAAGCAAGCCAAGACCCAGGCAGAGACGGACGACCAACCAGACGTTCGCGGCGCGCCGATGCCCGCCAACCGACTGGCCCGCATTCGCGCCGCGCATGACAAGCCCATCGAGCCCTACGTGCCGCCCCAGCCTGTCCAATCCACCCCGCCAGTTTCTCCCGTGCCTCCCGCTCCGAAGGCCCCACCGCCGGTAGCAGTACGGCACCATGCCCCTCGCGGTGAAAGCGTCACTGCCGTCCTGCGCCGTCAAGTGCCGGTGCGCGACGCGCCGCCGCGTTCGTGGCTGGGGGGCTTGCCGATGATGCCCGACGGCGTCGAATGGCCGCGCGGTGTCAGTGACGAGAACCCTGAAGCGGGCGAAGTTCCGCTCCATTTCCTCGCCCAGATCGCATGCGAGGATCTGCCCGCCGACCTGTGGGGCGGCCTCGGCCCCCGCACTGGCTGGCTGCTGTTCTTCATCAACGCCAACAGTTCCACGGCCGAGGACGAAGGCCTGCGTCGCGTGCTTTATACCAAGGAACTCGGCACCGTGCGTCAGCCGCCCTTCGATTGTTGCCCGGTGCACGACAAGGTCTATACCGGCGGCAGCTACAACTGGCTGGCGGTCGAGGACATCCCCTCCTTCTGGCGGAGCAGGCCGATCGACATCGTGACCATGCCCAACGCGCTCACCCTGCACGAAGAGGACGGCAGCTCGTGGAAGACGGCAAGCCCCGACAACCTGTCAGATATACTCTATGCCGATGTGCCCTATTCCAAGACCGAGTTTCAGGCCCCCATGCCGCAGATGCGTCCGCTGACCTTCGGTCAGGCGCGCGCTTCGGTAGAGGCGCTGGCGCACTTGCTGCGCTACAAGGTCCGCCCGCCGATCGATGACAAAGCGCGCGAGCTGCTGCTGGCCGAGGGCGGGCATAGCAGCCTGATGGCGGACCTCGAGACTAACTGTGAACGCCTCGCCGCTGTGCCCCCAAGGAACCTCGAACCGCAGCAGGCGCGGCGGATCCTATTTCTTGAAGCCGCCATCCCCGAATATGCGGCGATGGACGCTGAGGGGGTGATTGCCAGCATCGAAGCTCGTCACGAAGAATGGCTTGTTTGGCGCAAGAGAATCGCAGGCGGCTGCGAGCAGATCGCGGCCATGCTGGCCGAGAGCGATGCCGATGCGCCGCTCTCGGACGACCACTGGCAGCAATTGCAAGCAACCTTTGCGGGCAAGCACTTTGACCATCTGGAACTGCACCACAGCCGGTTCCGCGACGGTCGCTTCCCGGTCTCGCTCATGTCCCCGCGCGAGTTGATCGAATTGAAGCCGGCGCAGGGCATGGAGCAGATCGCTATCGAATATTATCTCGATCCTGCGCGGCGCGAACAGCTGCCTGCCGATTACGCCGCCTCGCAGGAGCCAGCCTGGCGCGAGCTCTACAACAATCGTCCACACAGGATGGGCGGCTATCATGACGGGTTGCAAAGCGAGCCGATCGAGGATCCGACCTTCCGCGATCTGCTGCTGCTGCAGATCGCCTCCGACGATGCGATGGACTGGTGCTGGGGGGATGGTGGGGTCTATTTCTTCTGGATCCGCCCCGAAAACCTTGAAGCCTGCGATTTCACCGGGGTCGAGGTTTGGTTGGAGTGCCATTGATGGCGGGTCACGCCCTGCAGGATAGGCGCGCGATCACGCAGTTCGAGGAGAAAATCCGGTCTCTGGTCATTGCCGGCCACGGGGCGCGGGCAATTGCCATCGTGCACCGGGCAGCGGTAGCCAATGGACGGAATGAAGTGGCGCAATTGATTGACCCGGCGACACTCAATCCTGTGATCGACCGGCCTGAACAATTGCTCGGCGATTGCGGCAAACTCGCCGGGCTGGGCGGGAATTGCAGCACGCTGCGTCTGCTGCTCTGCTGCAAAAGCTCCTCCGCTACAACCGAACGGCAAAGCATGATGCGTCGGTAAGCCCAAGTATCTGGCGGCCGGGAAATGCCGGTCTGGCAGCCCGACAACGCAGGTAGTCCCTTGCATCTGAAGGGGCTTGAAGCACTGTTTGCGATGGTGCGGCAGCCCTACGATCCCGCGGCTTCTGCAGCGGCCCGGACGCTAACTAAAAAGCTTGCGCTCTGGGCGATTGCAGGTGCTTTTGTGAAGGCAGCAACGGCTGCGCTGAGTGGTGCAGCCTTTGCCGCGCAGGTCACAGTAGAATTGCGCGATCATGTGACCATCCGTTCGATGGAAGAGGGGTTTAGACCAGCGGCCCGGAGACAGCGACAATCAGCACGCTGATATGCCCAGAACGGAAAGCGATGGCAATGACGCTGGTGAGAAACCAGCACTGCAGTGATGGGGCGCTTCGCGCTTTGGGCATAATGATTTGCAAGAAGCGCGATCAGGAAGATCGCGAGGTTGATCGCTACGGGCGCCATTTAATGCAAAATAAAATATTATATCCATTCCGGTGCAAAAATTAGATTATTTGCGTCGAACTTGCTTTTATGGTACTTAAATGATGCAAGTTGCTATTTCGCTTACTTGCAAACTGTCATGCGGCTAGCTTTAGGGATCTGGTTTGCGGCGTTGGCATTTACCCTGGGAGGGGGGAATGCTTCAATATTGCATTAATGTCTTTTTTTCTGGGACAGCAATGGTCGCAGTTTTTGTGGTTTTCGACTCGTGTAGAAAAGCTCTCAACGAATTTTGGCTTTTGATGCATGAACGAGAGCTAGTGGGTCCGGCTGGTGCGGAAATCGATCCCGGCGCTTCCCTGCAATCCGTCGATCCAAAACCGACCGAAGGGCTTGGTCCCAAGCTGGAGTGCGGGAAGAGAATGGCAACCAGCGTTCAATTCAGGCTGTTTCTACCACGAGCCTTTTGGGTTGTTGCTTGATGCTTTATGAAACACGGTCCGAAGCGTTTTGGGCAGTAGCGGAGAGCAGGAACTCATCTCTTGCGCCGTTTTGACGTGCCCCCCTGATTTTCCTCCACAAGCGATTAGAGTCTGGCCTGAAGGAAGGACAGACGATGAAGCGTGCAAGGTTTTCGGAGGAGCAGATTATCGGGGTGCTGAAGGAGGCGGAGGCTGGCGCGAAGACCGCTGATCTGGCTAGGCGGCACGGGGTTTTGGAAGCGACGATCTACAACTGGAAGGCCAAGTATGGCTGGCTGGAGGTGTCCGAGGCCCGGCGGCTGCGGAAGCTTGAGAGCGAGAACACCAAGCTCAAGCGCCTGCTGGCGGATACGATGCTGGACAACGTTGCCCTGAAGGATCTTCTTTCAAAAAAGTGGCGACGCCCGCCGCTAAGCGGGAAGCAGTTGCGCATCTCCATGCATGCCATGGGATGAGCGAACGGCGCGCGTGCCGTGTCATCGATGTCGATCGCAAAAGCGTGCGTTACCTTTCTACACGGGACGATGATGGTGCACTTCGCGAAAAGCTGCGCGAGCTGGCCAACCAGCGGCACCGGTTCGGCTATCGCCGTTTGCATATCCTGCTGCGGCCTGAGGGCGTGATGATCAACCGCAAGAAGACATAGCGGCTGTATCGTGAGGAAGGTCTGGCGGTGAGACGTCGGCGCAGCCGCAAGCGTGCAGTCGGCACCAGAGCACCTGCTCCGGTACTGGCGCTGCCGAACCAGCGCTGGAGCCTGGACTTCGTCCATGATCAGATGGCTTCCGGTAGACGGTTCCGGGTGCTCAATGTGGTCGATGATGTGACCAGAGAGTGTCTGGCGGCGGTGCCGGATACCTCGATCTCGGGGTATCGTGTCGTGCGCGAGCTGACCCGGCTGATCAGCGAGCGCGGCAAGCCCAGAATGATCGTTAGCGACAACGGCACCGAGATCACCAGCAAAGCCGTGCTCGCATGGTGCGGCCAGATCGGGGTGGAGTGGCATTACATCGCTCGGGGCAAGCCGATGCAGAACGGCTACGTCGAGAGCTTTAACGGGCGCATGCGCGATGAGCTGCTGAACGAGATCCTGTTCCTCAGCATGGCCCACGCACGGGTTGAGATCGCTGCTTGGGTCGAGGATTACAGCCGGGAGAGGCCACACTCGTCCCTCGGCTACAGGGCCCCGGCGGCGTTCGCCGCCGAACTGGATAAGCAATGGCTTGCTTCGCTACGCCCTACGGGCTCCGCTACGCCGCTCATTGCTTCAACCGCGCTGATGCGCAAGACAACCGCCCGGCTCTAATCCCAGCTGGAGGCAAGCTCGGGGGCACGTTAGCCGCAGTCGGCGCGCATTCGCTCAGGTCTGGGTTTTTGGAGGCGGCAAAGGCGGGGGCGTGGCTGCCGAAGATGCAGGAGGCCTCGCGGCAGAAAAAAGTTGAGGTGTTGCTCGGTTATGTCCACGACGCCGCACTGTTTGAAAGCCACCCGAGCGAGAGCGTTCTCTAGGGACAGTGACGGGAAACACACTTATTTTGGTAAGGTCTGCCGTCTCTCGCAACGTATCGAGGACTAACTGTAGGGTGTTTTGCCGATCTTGAGAGTCAGGGCCTTCCCAAACACTCTAAGCCCGGCTTCTGGATGCAAGTCCCGGACAGGTGTAGTACCTGATCTGATTAATGAATTCTGTTCGCTTCTGTAAACGCCTGAAGCGAAATTTAAAAATTATATATGTATATGGGGATATGAATGAATATCCGCCGCCTTTATTTTCGCAACCCCTTTAGTTAATGGATGTGACCAAAGGCGAAATCTGTTATTTTTTCCTAATATGAGATAGAGACATAGCTTCCTAAGTGTGGTCATTGATCCAAATACCTAGATTCTACCCTTGTTAGCCTCTAGGATGCGTCAGCGGTGGAGCTATATTGTGGGGCAGTCAACACAGAATTCGGACCTTTGTCGCAAATTGCAACAGGCCATAGAGGCACTTGAGACGCAACTGGTTTTAATCGACGATTGCGGTAGCAGCCTCGCGGGCACCTATCTCTCTCATGCTCTTGATGCGCTTCATCAAGATCTGATGAGCCGTTGTGTCGCAGCTAAGACGGGCAACGGATCGCACCTATCCGCGCCTTTGCGGACTGTCGAGCGCCACTGATCAATCTTATTTCCCTATCATTTGGCACATACATTCTTCTGTGCCAGTTCCTCATGCATACAGTCGGTCTTCATGACCTAGGCCAGCAGCAGTGACCCACGCTGGATTGCCGGAGGCCAGTTTCGTCAGGCTATGCTGCCATGTTCATTCAGGATCGCGAATTAAGGTTCTTTGGCTTCGGCAGGCGGGATATTGCCGATGGGCTCGAGTAAGCGCGGTTATCGAACCAGCGCACTCATTCTAGCGTGGAGTATTCCATGGACTCAAACGAACGCCACGGACCTCGCCGGTGGATGACCTCGGCTCTGTAAAGACTGTGATCGTTTCGATTAAGACGTTGCCATAGCTGTTACCAACGCTGCCAACGGAAGGCTCGATACCTTTCTCGGCCCGACGCTCGGTGTGCTTGCACGAGACGTATTTGCTCCGACGATCGCTGTAGTGGGCCAGTTCGCCGCGATGGATTTTAAGGGCATCGAGCACGAGGCTGGCACGTGCCGTCCCGCTTACCCGCCAGTTCACGATACAACCGGCGTAGACGTCGGACACGAGGGCAACACAGGCAAGGCCGGCCCATGTCACGCTTAGGGGAGGTCTGAGGCCCGCAGAATGTTCGGCGCCAGTCCATCGGGTTGACGGTTGACCTGGCCGAGCGGACAGACGCGGCGTTGTTGCTCAACGGAGCGTCCTCCAACTTGCAAGTTATTGCGCGCCGGCCTTTATCTCCCTCATGGTCATTACCGGGAAGCGTAGCAGCACTGAGTTTTGACTTTCATATTGCGTGGTTTCAAGTGCTAAGCTAGCACTTCGAGTGGTAGGAGGTGCGGATAGCGCTCCTTGGTAACTGCGACGAGGTTATAAGCTTCCCCCCGAAGCTTGTTTTGCATCGTGCACCTCCTGCCAATCTCCCGGATTGAGTCCAGTCCACCCGATACTCTTTGGTGGTTGCATGTTGATTTCAAGCTTCACAGCCAAGAGTATGGCGGGTATCCCACATCGCAAACTCACCTCATACCCACTGGGTAGGATCGGCAGGCCGTCGGAATGGTCCATTCGATCCCCAATAGCTGCCGCCATTACAGACCCCCATGTGCTGACAGCATCGAATCAGATCCGTCATCTAATGGGGGGCCAGCCCGTGGGCCATCCACTGCGCCTCTGGTACGAGCCCGCTAGATGGTAAAGTTGTAAAAGAGCATTTCTGCGCTCGATCAGGCGATCTTCTTGGTGCGGCGGGGCCTAGTCGCTCCGATACCAAGCTTTTGGCCTAGCCCAATCTTCTTCGCAAGATCTCGACGAGTTTCGGCATAGTTGGGAGCAACCATCGGATAATCGGCCGGCAGGCCCCAGCGCGCGCGGTATTCTTCGGGGCTCAAGTTGTAATTGGTTCGAAGATAGCGCTTGAGCATTTTCAACTTTTTCCCGTCTTCCAGGCACACGATGTAGTCTGGCTTGACCGAGGCGCGTACCGATACCGCAGGTTCGGGCTTCGCTTCGAGTACCAGGACGTTCTCGCCGAGCTTGGCAAGAGCGCCATAAACGCTGCTGATCAGAGCAGGAACGTCAGCAATGTTCACGTTGTTATTGCCGACATGAGCGCTCACGATGTCACTGGTGAGGGTAATCAGGACTTCCGCTGTAATCTGTGAGGCGTTTTCCAATTTGTATCTCGCTATTATGAGAATTTGATGCGGCAAGGCTATGAATCAATTGGCTATTAAATACAATATCTTTGGCATAGGCCTGTTGGATTGTGCGCGCTCACGCGTCGTCACAAGGTCGAGAACAGGTTCGGCAGGGTCAAGGATTGGCACCGGATCCACACCCGCGACAACCGATGCGCCCACATCTTTTATGTCAGCCATATGCATCGCCGCCACGGTGTTCTTCTGGTTGCGACAATGAGTGCTGAGCCTAAACAACGCTGGCGAGTTGCGCGACTTCGGACAGCACCTCCTCGGCCCATTCAAGACGGCAGATCAGCAAATCTGATATGTAGGTGTCGGCTTGGTTGTAAATGAGTGGGCTGCCGTCAATGCGTGAGCAATGCAGGCCGAATGCTGCGGCAACGGCTACTGGTGCGCAGCTATCCCATTCATATTGCCCGCCAGAATGGAGATAGACCTCCGCTTCGCCGCGGGCGATGGCCATCGCCTTGGCGCCTGCGCTGCCCATCGCGACCAGATTGCCGCCGAGCGCCTGTGCCACGGCCTTCGCCTCGTGCGGGGGACGGGTGCGGCTGACCACGAAGCGGGGGCGCGGCGGCATTGCCTGAAGGGGTTGCGGCTGGTCCGATCGCAGCACGACGCCCCCCTCCAGCCCTGGCAATGCCACCGCGCCGATGGTGGCGACGCCGTCAACGGCCAATGCGACATGAACTGCCCAGTCGGCGCGGCCTTCGGAGTATTCGCGTGTGCCATCGACCGGGTCGATAATCCACACGCGCGATTTGGCGAGGCGGGCGGAGTTGTCCTGTTCTTCCTCGGACAAAAGCCCGTCATCAGGCCGCGCGGTGCGCAGCGCATCGCACAAAAAGCGGTTGGCGGCCGCATCGCCCGCCTCCCCCAGCGCCTTGCCGGTCAGGCCGCTGTGGCTGCGCACATGGAGCAGCAAGCGTCCCGCCTCTTCAGCAAGCTGTGCCGCAAGGGCGGCATCATCAAGGTGGGCCAGTTCGTGCAGGGGGCGTGTCATTTCAGCGGGAGGATCTTGGCGATGATGTGCCTTGCCGCCTCTTGCGGCGTCATGTCCACCGTGTTGACCCGGATTTCCGGATTTTCGGGCGGTTCATAGGGGCTGTCGATCCCGGTGAAGTTCTTGAGCTGGCCCGAACGAGCCTTCTTGTAGAGCCCCTTGACGTCGCGGCCTTCCGCGACCTCCAGCGGGGTGTCGACGAAGATCTCGATGAACTCGCCTTCGGGCAGCATGGCGCGGACCATCTCACGCTCGGCGCGGAAGGGGCTGATGAAGGCGGTGAGCACGATCAGCCCTGCATCCGTCATCAGCTTTGCCACCTCGCCCACGCGGCGGATGTTCTCGATCCGGTCGGCCTCGGTAAAACCGAGATCGCGGTTCAGTCCGTGGCGCACATTGTCGCCATCCAGCAGGAAGGTGTGCCGGTTCATCAGGAACAGCTGCTTTTCGACCTCGTTGGCGATGGTCGATTTGCCCGAACCGGACAGGCCGGTGAACCACAGCACCCGCGGGCGCTGGTTCTTCATTCCCGCGTGATCGTCCCGCATGATGGCGAGCGGCTGCCAGTGGACATTATCCGCGCGGCGCAGGTTGAACGCGATCATCCCCGCGGCGACCGTGGCGTTGGTGAACTTGTCGATGAGGATGAACCCGCCGAGCTGGCGGTTGGTCTCGTAGGGTTCGAAGGCGATCGGGCGGTCGGTCGCGAATTCGGCGACCCCGATGGCGTTGAGGGTGAGCGTCTTGGCCGCGAGATGTTCGAGGCTGCCCATGTCGATCTCGTATTTGGGCGGCTGGACTGTGGCCGTGACCATCTGCGTGCCGAGCTTCATCCAGTAGCCGCGCCCAGGCTTCAGCGCCTCCTCGTCCATCCACACGAAGGTCGCGCTGAACTGGTCGGAAGCCTGCGGTGGATCGCCCGCCGCCGCGATCAGGTCGCCGCGCGAGCAATCGACCTCGTCGGTGAGGGTGAGGGTGACCGATTGGCCCGCGACGGCTTCCTCAAGGTCGCCATCGAAGGTCGTGATGGTCTTGACCGTGCTGGTCTTGCCCGAGGGCACGATCCGCACCGCATCGCCCGGGCGGATTGTGCCGCTGGCGATCTGGCCTGCAAAGCCGCGGAAATCGAGATTGGGGCGGTTGACCCATTGTACCGGCATCCGGAACGGCGCGCCTTGCGCGGCAGCCGCATCCACCTCGACCGTTTCGAGGTGCGCGATCAGCGCCGGGCCATCATACCAGGGCGTATTCGTGGACAGCGCCGTGATGTTGTCGCCCTTGAACCCCGAGATCGGAATGGCGGTGAAATTGGCAATCCCGATGCTCGCCGCAAAGGTGCGATAATCGGCCACGATGCTGTCGAAAACGGCCTGGTCATAGCCCACCAGGTCCATCTTGTTCACCGCCAGCACCACGTGCCGGATGCCAAGCAGGTGGACGAGATAGGAGTGCCGCCGCGTCTGTTGCAGCACGCCCTTGCGCGCATCGATCAGGATCACGGCGAGATCGGCGGTGGAGGCGCCGGTCACCATGTTGCGGGTGTATTGTTCATGCCCGGGCGTGTCGGCGACGATGAACTTGCGCTTTTCGGTGGTGAAGAAGCGGTAGGCGACATCAATGGTGATGCCCTGTTCGCGCTCCGCTGCAAGACCATCCACCAGCAGGGCGAAGTCGATCTCCTGCCCTTGGGTCCCGTGCTTCACGCTGTCGCTTTCGAGCGCGGCGAGCTGATCCTCGAAGATCATCTTGCTGTCGTAAAGCAACCGCCCGATCAGGGTCGACTTGCCGTCATCCACGCTGCCGCAGGTGATGAAGCGCAGCATGCTCTTGTGCTGGTGCGCGTCGAGATAGGCGTCAATATCCTCGGCGATGAGCGCGTCGGTCTGGAAGCTGGAGTGGTCGTTCATCAGAAGTAACCCTCCGCTTTCTTGTCTTCCATGCTGGCCGATTGCCCCTTGTCGATCGCGCGGCCCTGCCGTTCTGATCCGGTGGCGAGCAGCATTTCCTGAATGATGTCGTTCATTGCGGTCGCCTCGCTTACGGTCGCGCCGGTCAGCGGATAGCAGCCCAGCGTGCGGAAGCGCACCGGACGCGTCACGGGTTCTTCGCCGTCTTCGAGCCGGAAGCGGTCGTCATCTACCACGAGGATCATCCCGTCGCGCTCCACAGTGGGGCGCGGCTTGCTGAAATAGAGCGGCACGATGTCGATGTTTTCGAGCGCGATATATTGCCAGATGTCGAGCTCGGTCCAGTTGGAGATCGGGAAGACCCGGATGCTCTCGCCCTTGGCCTTCTTGGCGTTGTAGAGGTTCCAGAGCTCGGGGCGCTGGCTCTTCGGGTCCCAGCGGTGGCTTGCGTTGCGGAACGAGAAGATGCGCTCCTTCGCTCGCGCTTTCTCTTCGTCCCGCCGCCCGCCGCCGAAGGCTGCGTCAAAGCCGTGGGCGCTCAAGGCGCGCTTCAAGGGGTCGGTCAACTGCGCCTGGCTGTAGAGTGCGCTGCCGGTGTCGAAGGGATTGATGCCCTGCGCCTCGGCCTCCTCGTTCTCGGCGATGATCAGCCGCAGCCCATATTCGCGCACCGTTTTGTCGCGGTGGGCCAGAAGGTCGGCAAAATCCCACCCGCTCGCCACGTGCAGCATCGGGAAGGGCGGGGGCGCGGGGTAGAAGGCTTTGCGCGCCAGATGCAGCATCACCGAGGAATCCTTGCCCACCGAATAGAGCATCACCGGGTTCTCGGCCTCGGCCACGACCTCGCGGAAGATATGGATGCTCTCGGCTTCGAGCCGTTCGAGATGGGTGAGACTGCGCATGGTGGTGCAGTTAGACGCTGAAATGCCGCTCACAAGCAAGTTTGCCTTGTGCATGGCCAAGGCGAGGCTTGCGGGCTGCCAATGTAGTCACTTGCCCTTGCTCGGGCGGCCTGATTAAGGCTGGCACAAAGGGAGAGACATATGAGCCAATCATCTGGGCCGCTTTCGGGCCTGCGGGTTCTCGAATTCAGCGGGATCGGGCCGGGGCCGCACGTTGCGATGCTGCTGGCCGATCTGGGCGCCGAAGTGGTGCGGATCGACCGCCCCGGTGCAGGCGTCAGCAACCCCGTGGTGGAACGCGCGCGGCACCGTTTGGCCGTGGATCTGAAAAGCGAAGATGGCAAAGCGGCCGTGCGGGCTGCTGCCGCGAGCGCAGACGTGCTGATCGAGGGCTTCCGCCCCGGCGTGATGGAGCGGCTGGGACTGGGGCCAGAGGTTCTGCTCGAAGCCAACCCGCGCCTTGTTTATGCCCGCATGACCGGCTGGGGGCAGGAAGGCCCGCTGGCGCAGGCCGCCGGGCATGACATCAACTACATCGCCATCACCGGCGCGCTGGCGGCAGTCGGCAAGCCGGGCGAAACCGCCACGCCGCCGCAGAACCTTGTCGGCGATTTCGGCGGCGGGTCGATGTATTGCGCCTTCGGGATCATGGCGGCGCTGTATGAGCGCGAAAGGTCGGGCAAGGGGCAGGTGGTCGACGCTGCAATTGTCGATGGTGCGACCAGCCTGATGAGCTTCTTCTTCGGCGTGCGCCATATGCCGCATCTCAGCACCGAGCGCGGCAAGGGGATGCTGGGCGGGGCGGCGCATTTCTACCGCTGCTTCATGTGTGCCGATGGAAAGGAAATCTCGCTCGGGTCAATCGAGCCGCAGTTCTATGCCGAGATGCTCCAGCGCGCAGGTGCCCCCGAGGAACTCGCGCAGGCGCAGATGAACCCCGCCAACTGGGATGCCTATGCGGAAAAGCTTGCGGCGCTGTTCCTCACCAAGACGCAGGCCGAATGGTGCGAATTGCTCGAAGGCAGCGATGCCTGCTTCGCGCCTGTTCTCGGTATCGAGGAAGCGCGCGATCACCCGCATATGAAGGCGCGCGGTGCTTACGTGGAGCATGACGGGATGTGGCACACGGCGCCTGCGCCGCGGTTCAGCCGCACGCCCGGTGCGGTGCAATCAAGCAAGGACGACGGCGCAGATGTGGTGGCGCGTTGGCAAGCAGGAGCCGCCTGATGGCGGGCAAGTTCTTCGATGAATGGCAGGTGGGCGAGCGGATCGAACACCCGATCCGTCGCACCGTGACCGAGACGGATAACCTGTTGTTTTCGACCATGACCCACAACCCGCAGCCGCTGCATCTGGATGTGGAGGCGGCCAAGGCGAGCGGGTTCGGGCAGATTCTCGTCAATTCCACCTTCACCTTCAGCCTACTGGTCGGGCTGTCGGTGGGAGAGACGACGCTGGGCACGCTGGTCGCCAATCTCGGCTTCGACAAGGTGGTGACGCCTAAGCCGGTGTTCATCGGGGATACGCTGCGCGCCACTTCCGAAGTCAAGGAGCTGCGCGCTAGTGGCTCGCGTCCCGATGCAGGGATCGTCACCTGGGTGCACGAGATGCACAATCAGCGCGATGAAGTGGTGTGCCGCTGCGAGCGGACGGCGCTGATCCAGCGGCGCCCCTGATCAGTCTGCCGCGCCCGGTTCCCCGCCCAGCGCCTGCCACAGCACTATCCGCGCGCGGGCCGCTCGGCCAAGGGCTGCGGCACTTGCCTCGCCGCTTGCATCGGCTGCGCGGCGCGCTTCGAGAACTTCGAGGAAACTGGCGAGCCCTGCGCGGTAGCGGGTTTCGGCAATCGCGGCGGCGCGGGTCAGTTGGTCGGCCTGAGTGACCGCGAGTGCGGCTTCGGCGTCGGCGGCAGTAACCACGCCGTAGGCCGCTTCCGCATCGCCCAATGCCTGATAGACCGCCCCGCGATAGGCCGCGAAGGCCGCGCGCTTATCAGCTGCGGCACCATCGATCTGCGCGCCCACCCGTCCGAAATCGAGCAGCGGCCCGGCAATCGCGCCCGTCAGCGAGCCTACGATCGAATCGTCAAACAAGGCGGACGGATCGAAGGCCAGCAGCCCGATCACGCCTGATAGTGTGATGCGCGGAAAGCGCGCGCGGGCAGCTGCGGCAAGATCGGCATCGCTGGCGGCAAGGTTGGCGGCTGCCGCAGCCACATCGGGTCGGTTGGCGAGCAGGTCCGAAGGCAGCGCAGCGGGCGCGGGCGCAAGGGCGAGCGCGGGGGCCTGCGCGGCGAGCGCGGCGCGCACCGTGGCGCCATCCTGCGCGGTGAGCGTCACCAATCGCCCGATCAGGCGCGCGCGTTCGCTTTCAAGCGCGGCGAGGCGCGTGGCCGATGCGCTGGCAGTCGCCTCGGCGCGGAGGCGGTCGAAGCCGGGCGCGATCCCGGCATCCTCGCGCACTTTGGCGAGGTTCGCGAGTTGGCGGGCGGCGGCGCCATCTGCCTCGATGGCGGCGGCACGGGCATCGAGCACGCGCCAATCGGTGATGCTGGCGGCGATCTCGGCCAAAAGTGCCAGCCGAACGCCCTGCGCCTGCGCGCTGGCGGCGTCGATCCGGGCGAGGGCAGCGCGTTCCTGCGCCTTCAGTCGCCCGAACAGGTCAATGTCCCAGCTGGCGTTGATGTTGGCGCCATAGGAGGTTTGTTCGCGCGGGATGAACCCCTGCTGCCCGGCTTGGCCGAACTGCGCGGGGTTGATGCGGTTGCGCCGCGTGCTGGCATCGGCGCTGATATCGGGCAGTCGCGCGGCTTCGGCCACGCGCGCGCCGGCACGGGCCGCATCGATCCGCGTGGCGGCTTCAGCAAGGTTCGGCGCATTCGCCAGCGCGGCTTGCGAGAGCGCGGCATAGGCCGGATCGCCCGTCGGCATCAGCGCGGCGAGCGCGCTGCCGGTCGCGGCTGGGGGCGTATAGAAGAAGGCTGGCGGCAATTCGGGCGTGGGCGTGGCGATCTGGGGCGCGGGGCTAAAGGCGCAGGCGGCAAGCACCAACGGGAGCAGCGCGGCTCCGGCGAGCTTCAGGCGGCGCATCGCCTCAACCCTCCGTCTTGGCAGGCGCGCCCGCCTTGGCCGGGATGAAGGCATCGATCTGCTGGCCGACGCGGAAAGCCTCGGACGGCGGCAGGGCATAGATCAGCTGGAGCACGCGCACGTCGACCCGTTCGGCCGCGCTGTTAGTGAGCGAACGCTTGGGCACCACCTGTGGTTCGGCGCGCACAAAGGTAGCATTGACGTGGAGCTCGGCCGCGCCGCGCGGGGAGATCACTGCGGGCTTGCCTAGCGCGACGCGCGCCACTTCGTTCTCGTCAATGTCGACCCGCACGTGGAGCGGGTTGGTCTCGCCCATCTGGATGAAAGCGAGGCCGCTGCCACCCTGCGTGGCAACGAATTCGCCCGCGCGGATATTCACAGCGAGGATCTCGCCCGCAATCGGCGCGCGGATCACAAGGCGCTCGATTTCGGTGCGCGCGGCGGCGGCCGAGGACTGCGCCGAGGCAAGGCGCGCGCGGGCAAGGCCGAGACGGCTGGTGGCGGCGGCTTCATCGCCCTCGGCGCGGATCACTTCGGCGCGGCTGACGGCGGCGGGGTCGGCCAGGCCGCGGTAGAGCGCAAGCTGCTGGCGCGCCGTGTTCTGCGCGGCGGCGGCCTCTGCAATGGCGGCGCGGGCTTCTCCGATGGCGGCGCTGGCTTGCGCAAGGCTCGCCTGCGCTGCGCGGGCATCGACGGTGAACAGCACATCGCCCTTGGCCACGCGGTCACCCGGACGCACGCGAACATCAGTGACAAGGCCCGACAATGCCGAGCCGATATCGATGATCTCGCTCGAAGGCTCAACGATCCCCGCACCCGCCACGCGCGGCTCGTTCGCCAGCTTGCCGACCGCCTTGGGTGGCTGTTCGGCAGGTTCGGCGGTCGAACGGTCGGGCAGGCCAACCGCGATCAGCCACACGGCAACGGCAACCCCGATCAGCGCGAGGGCGGGCAGGATCTGGCGGGCGAAGCTTAGATTGCGGAGCATGGCGTCCTCGGCGAAATCGATGGGGAGGGGGAGAGGGGGCGGTTGCCGAACTCAGTGATCATCGGGCATCTCTTTCCCGTCATGGGTGATGCGCCCGTCTTCCAGCACGATGATGCGGTCAGCGAGATCGAAGATGCGGTTGTCGTGGGTGACGATGATGCAGGCGCGATCGGGCGCCACAGCGACTTCACGCAGCAGGTCCATCACGCGGCGGCCGGACGAGGCATCGAGCGCCGCGGTCGGCTCGTCACACACCACCAGCCGCGGCTCGTGCACCAGCGCGCGAGCGATGGCGACGCGCTGCTGCTGCCCGCCCGAAAGCTGGCGGGGCAGCTTGTCGGCCTGGTTGCCGATGTTGAGCTTGTCGAGTAGCACCTTGGCCCGTTCCCGCGCTTCCTCGCGCGGGACGCCTTGCGCGATCAGCGGCACAGCGGCGTTGGAGGCCACGTCGATCGAGGGGATGAGGTTGTACTGCTGGAAGATAAAACCGATGTTCTTCAGGCGGAACTTCACCAGATCGGTGTCCGACAGCGCGTAGATGTCGGTGCCGAACACCTTCACCTCACCTTCTGTCGGCCACAGGATTCCGCACATGATCGAGATCAGCGTGGTTTTGCCCGATCCGCTTTCCCCCACGACATAGGTCATCTCGCCCGCGCGGATATCGGTGTCGATGCCGTGGAGTACGCGGATGGTGGTTTGTCCGGCCTCGAAATCGCGGGTGATGCCGCGCGCGCAGATTGCCGCTTCCGGGGCGCAGCCGCCGATGTTCGTCGTGTCCATGACCATGCCCTCGCTCACCGGAACACCGCCGCAGGTTCAGTCTTCAGCACGCTGCGGATCGCGACAAAGCCGGTGAGGGCAAGGATCACCACCACGGCGGCAAGGCTGATCAGCGGGATCTGCCAGGGGATATAGAAGCCCTTGAAGAAGGGGTTGGACCCGAAGCCCTTGATGAAGGCGACCGTGCCGATCACCCCCAGCGCATAGCCGATCATGCCGACAAGGCCCGCTTGCGCTGCGACCATCTGCACGATCTTGCTGTTGGTGACGCCAATCGCCTTCAACGCGCCGAACTGCTTGATATTGTCGCGCAGGAACAGGCTGAAGGTCAGCCCGACAATCGCCACCCCGACCACGAAGCCCAGAAACACGGTGATGCCGAAATTGGTCGGAATACCGGTGTTCTCGATGATGAAGTTGACGCCGGCGCGAGCAAATTGGCTGCGGGTTTCCGCCTTTAGCCCGGTCGCCTTCTCGATCCGCGCGGCGACCCCTTCAGGTGTCTCGCCGGGAGATATGCCGACCAGCACGAAGGACAGGCGGTTGCGGGTGCCGGGGACGAAGTTCAGCGCGTTGGAATAGCGGGTATAGAGCGTGACCGTGCTGGTGAAGCTGGGGATCGCGTCCGAAATGCCGCGGATCACGGCGCGCTGGTCGTTCAGTTCCAGCCGCTGGCCGAGTGCGGCCTGTGCGTTGGGAAACAGGCGGGTGGTGCCGACATCGTCGATCACGACGCTATCCGGTGCGAACAGCACCGACTTGTCGCCCACCGCCATGCGTTCGGGCAAGCCGATCAGGGTCGCATCATCGACCCCGATCACGCCCACGCCTTCCAGATCGCCGTCCTTGGTGCGGACATTGGCAACCGCGCGCAGGTGCGGCACGGCCCATTCCACCCCCGGCACCGCACGCACCTTGTCGAGCGCGGTGGAGGGCATGGCATAGCTGACATCGGTAGTGCGGCTGACCGTGTCCATCACCCACACCTCGGCCTCGGGGGCGTTGTAGACCCCGCTCGCGCCGCGTTCGACGAGGTTGACGAAGATCGTCATCTGCTGGGTGATCAGGAGCGTCGAAAAGGCGATGCCGAACAATAGCCCATAGAACTTCTGGGCATCCCCGGTGAGCATTCTGACAGCGATCCAGAGCACGTGGGCGGAGCCTTTATCAGCGGATGGGGTTGCGCGAGCGGGAGACTCGGCGCATTATTGAACGGTAACGTTTAACTGAACGGAGCCGTTCATTTTGTCAATCGGGCGTTCATCTGAGCCTGAAAAAAAGTCCGCTGGTCGTGAGGCTGGTCGGCGCAAAGCCGGTCGGCCGCTCGATGCCGCCAAACGCGCCGCGATCGTTGACACAGCGGCACATCACTTTTTTCATCATGGCTATGCCGCGACCGCGATCGAGCAGGTGGCTGCGGCCGCAGGCGTCTCAAAGGTGACGATCTACAACCAGTTCGGCGACAAGCGCGCGCTGTTCACTGCCGCAGTCGAATGCGAATGCGAGAAGATGCGCGGGCATTTCTCGCTCGAAGCCATGCCGCAGGGTACGATCCGCGAGCGGATGACGGCCATCGGTGACGCGATCTGCGCCTTCCTGTTCCGCGAAGAAATGATCCAGTTCGAACGCCGTATCGCCGCCGAGACCGAGGCGGACCCGGCGATTGGCCTTGCCTTTCTTGAAGCCGGCCCGTGGCGCATGAAGCAGGCTTTCGGCGCGTGGCTCGCCAAGATGAGCGAGGCGGGCGAACTTGCCATCGCCGATCCACTATTGGCCGCCGAACAGTTCGTATCGATGTGCAAGGGGATGGGCGATCTGGAGTGCCGTTTCGGCGCCGAAGTCAGCCTTGTGGATCGCGACCGGCGGATCGCCGGCGCGGTCGATGTGTTCCTTGCTGCCTATGTACCAACGCGCGATTGATAATGCGCAAGGCTCTGTTCGAAAATTAGCATCATGCGCTGATGCGCGCATTATCTTGCCATTCAGCCGTGTCATCCTACATTGTCACGGACGAAAGGAATCCCCGCGATGAGTCAGCAGAACGATCCCCAGCCGCAAGGCGAAGGCCCCAACCCCTGGGTCAAGCAGCTGATGATCTGGGGAGGAATTTTTCTGGCCCTGCTGCTGGTCGTGACCATGTTCAGCAACGCCGGCCAGCCGACCGGCACCGCGATCCGCTATTCGGACTTCCGCGCCGCAGTGTCGGAAGGCGAGGTGCAGGACGTGCAGATGAGCAGTGACATGATCACCGGCACGCTCAAGAACGGCGATACCTTCAGCACCGTGCCGGTTCCGAACGATGTCGAGATCACCAAGCTGATGGAAACGAACGGCGTGCGCTTCACCGGCAAAGCGCGCGAAAGCCAGAGCGTGCTGCTGTTCATCTTGCTCAATTCACTCCCCTTCATCCTGATCCTCGGGATTGCCTTCTTCGCGCTGCGGCAGATGCAGAAGGGCGGCGGCGGCGGAGCGATGGGCTTCGGCAAGTCCAAGGCCAAGCTGCTGACCGAGCGTTCGGGCCGCGTCACCTTTGATGACGTCGCCGGGATCGACGAAGCGCGCGAAGAGTTGCAGGAAATCGTCGAATTTCTGCGCGATCCGCAGCGCTTCTCCAAGCTTGGCGGCCAGATCCCTAAGGGTGCGCTGTTGGTCGGCTCGCCCGGCACCGGCAAGACCCTGCTCGCCCGCGCCATCGCGGGTGAGGCGGGCGTGCCGTTCTTCACCATCTCGGGTTCGGACTTTGTCGAAATGTTCGTGGGCGTGGGCGCAAGCCGCGTGCGCGACATGTTCGAACAGGCCAAGAAGAATTCGCCCTGCATCGTCTTCATCGACGAAATCGACGCAGTGGGCCGTTCGCGCGGCCACGGCCTCGGCAATTCGAATGACGAACGCGAGCAGACGCTGAACCAGCTCCTGGTCGAGATGGACGGCTTCGAAGCAAACGAAGGCATCATCATCATCGCCGCGACCAACCGCCCCGACGTGCTCGATCCGGCGTTGCTGCGTCCGGGCCGATTTGACCGTCAGGTCGTGGTGCCGATCCCCGACATCGACGGGCGCGAGAAGATTCTCAGCGTTCACATGAAGAAGGTGCCGCTCGCGCCCGACGTCAATCCGCGCGTGATTGCGCGCGGCACGCCGGGCTTCTCGGGCGCGGACCTTGCCAACCTCGTCAACGAAGCCGCTCTGCTGGCAGCGCGCCGCAACAAGCGTCTGGTCGCCATGCAGGAGTTCGAGGACGCCAAGGACAAGGTCATGATGGGTGCCGAGCGTCGCTCCATGGTCATGACCGACGACGAGAAGAAGATGACAGCCTATCACGAGGCAGGCCATGCGATCGTCTCGGTGCACGAAAAGGCCTCCGATCCGATCCACAAGGCGACAATCATCCCGCGCGGCCGTGCGTTGGGCATGGTTATGCGCCTGCCGGAGCGTGACAGCTATTCCTACCACCGCGACAAGATGCATGCGAACCTCTCGGTCGCGATGGGTGGCCGCGTGGCGGAAGAGATCATCTTCGGCCATGACAAGGTCAGTTCGGGCGCTTCGTCCGACATTCAGTATGCCACCAGTCTGGCCCGCAACATGGTCACCCAGTGGGGCATGTCGGAAAAGCTCGGCCCGCTTCAGTATGAAGAGCAGTCGGAAGGCTACCTCGGCATGGGCGCGGCGCAGCGGACCTTCCGCTCGGGCTCGACCAACGAGCTGATCGATACCGAGATCAAGAGCCTCGTCGAAGGCGCACATAAGCGCGCGACCGATCTGCTCACCACCCACGAGGACCAGCTCCACCTGCTGGCCCAGGCGCTGCTCGAATATGAGACGCTGTCGGGAGAGGAGATCAATTCGCTGCTCGAAACCGGCAAGATCGACCGTCCGGAAACGCCGCGCGGACCCTCGATCCCGGCACCGGTCCACGGCTCGGCGATCCCCAAGGCGGGCAAGCGCTTCGGCGGCAAGGCTGACGAGGCACCGCAAGGCGCCTGAGCTTTAACGTTACATTGCAAAAAGGGCGTCCGGAGCGATCCGGGCGCCCTTTTGCTTGGGTGGCGCTCAAGCCGGTATGGCGGATTTGTGTTCGATCTGTGCCAGCTTGTGCTCAATCCCGTCCCACAGAAGCGTAAGGCCGCCGCAGGTGAGCGTGTTGCGAAGGCGCCGACCGGCGGGCGGCGGCACGATCACCAGAGTTGCGGCACGCAGGACCTGCGGGCCCAGCTCGTTCGCCCCCGGCGGGCAGTCGAGTATCAACCGGTCAAAGCTGCGCCCAACCGCTTGAGAAAATGATCGCGATCACTGCGATTACATCAAGACAAGGTGCCCAGCGCCATTTCTATTCCGGCAAAAACGCGTGGCGAGGCACATCATGTGACCGTTCGGGGCCTCAATAGGCGCCCAGCACGCCGAGGATCAGCAGGAACAGCGTCAGCACGATCTGGATGAAGAAACTCAGTGAGAACAGCCGCCACAGTGCGGAGAGCCGCGAAAGCCCGTAGGCATGGCGCAGCTGCTTGTAGAGGTGTAGCGGCCCACCGATGGCAAACAGCATCGCCGCCCAGCCCCCGCCGCCCGGGATGGTGGCAAGGATCGAAATAGCGATGAATAGCAGCGACATGAAGCTCAGCGAATAGGTAATGAAGATCGCGTGGTCATAGGCCTTGAACTGCGGCCGCCATGCAAACATCAGCCACAGGAATGGCAGTGACAGCGGGATCAGCAGCCAGCTGAACTTGTATCCGTTCGACTGCAGCTTGTAGAGCATCAGGCTGGGGTTCTTCTTCCACTTTTCCAGCAACTTGTCTCCAAACCACGAATTGCCGGTGTTGACGCTGACCTTGGCCGGCGACTCGGCGCCTGCAATATTCTTGTCGAGCACCAAGTTGAGGCCCTTGAGCTCGTTATCGATCTCGGCGCGGCGCGGATTGCCGGCGGGCAGGGCGCTGCGTTCCTCTTCCAGCCTAGTGATCTGTTGCTGGACCTTGGTCTTGAACGGATTGGCGTCGCCGCCGCTGAACACATCCGCCGGCAGATCAGTGGGGGCCGAAATGCCCACCATCTGAAACACCGCGAACATCGCGAAGACAGTGAACAGGAACATCGCGATCGGGCTGACAAACCGTGCGCGCTCGCCGGCGATGTAGCGGCGGGTGAGGTGGCCCGGCTTGAAGGTCAGCTGTGGCAGCGTCTCCCACAGCTTGCCATCGAGGTGCAGGACGCCGTGCATGATGTCATGCCCGATCGCTGCGAGGCTGCGGTGGAGATGCGCCTTCTGGCCGCATTCGGGGCAGAAATTCCCAGTGTGGACGGTCTGGCAATTGGCGCAAGTGGTGTCAGCAGCGTGCCCCGGGGCTGCCTCGCCCGCGCGGGGTTCCACGGCGCGTCCCAACAGTCCGCCCTCGATCGCCGTACCGATGCTGTCGCCGAAATCGCCCATGGTCGCCGCCCCCCTTCAGCCGGGTTATAGGCGAGATCGCCGGGATTTCGGAAGCGGCTATTTGCCCACCTTACCGGCTTGCCAGCTTCTTCTCGATCGCGGTCCACAGTTGCGCAATCGCCCGTGCCGCAGGCGAGCGCGGGGCAAAGGCACCTACAGGTTTGCGCTCGACCGCGCATTGTTCGACCGCGCTGGCGAGCGGGATGGCGGGCCATGTCGGGTTCGCCTCGCGCGCGGCCTTGTGGAGCGCGCGGCGCAAGTCGAGCATTGATAAGACTGGCAAGATCGGCGGATGGCCTTTGCCGTGGCCGCGCACCTCATCGACCACCACCTCGAAGGCGCGCGCCGACAGGGGGGAGGGGGGCAGGGGCACGATCACCAGATCGGCCGCGCGCAGCACCTGTGCGCTCAACTCATTGAGAACAGGCGGACAATCGAAGATGATCCGGTCATAATCCTTGCCCAGCCCCTCGGTCAGCCGCGCCAGCCGCTTCTTCTTGCCCAGCCGGTCGAGTTGGCGATCAAGCGCGCGGATGCTCTCGTCCGCCGGCAGCAGGTCGAGCCCCGGAAAAGCTGTCGGCTGGATCAGCTTTGTAGGGTCACTCCCATCCGCGAACACACTGTCTGCATTGCGTTTTTTCTTCGGGTCGACCCCCAGCAGAAAGCCCGATCCGTTTGACGCGTCGAGATCCCACAGCAGGGTCTTGCGGCGCGAGATGGCGCTGGCGCACCATGCCAGATTGACCGCCAGCGTGGTCTTTCCGACCCCGCCCTTGACGCTGTAGACCGCAATCGCTGCCATGCGTTCCCCCGTGCTTGCCAGACAAGGGATAGCGCGCCGCCAAGGCTTGGCAAGCGGGGGCTGGAGGGGGTCAAGAAAGGGTCAAACAGTGGTCAAGAACGATCAAGGGGCGGTCTGGACTGCCCCAAACCGCCCCTGAAATCAGAGCAACTTCTTGAAAAGAAGCAATTACCCGTCGTAGTCGCCGCCCAGCGACGAAGTGCGCGCAGGCGCCGAGGCGGTGATGCGCAGGGCTTCGGCCGACTGGCTGAGCGAGCCGATTTCGTCCGCCTCGTCCTCGTCATCGGGGAGAATCTTCTGCAAGCTGGTGACCACCGATTCAAGCAGGGCGCCCGGCACAACGGTCTGTTCAGCGATTTCGCGCAGCGCCACGACCGGGTTCTTGTCGCGGTCGCGATCAATGGTCAGTTCGCTCCCGCCGGAAATCTCGCGCGCACGCTGCGCAGCGAGCAGCACCAGGTCGAACCGGTTCGGAACCTTGTCGACGCAATCTTCAACGGTAACGCGTGCCATGGGCGGGCCTTATACAAGAATCGCAGAAAGTAGGGAAGCGCGCGAGCTAGGCGGCGGGGGGCATGAAGTCAAGAAAAACGGCCGCCCAGTGCCGCCTGGCGCGCCGCCTTGCGTGTGCCTTACCGATCGTGGTCGCCTTTGCCTTCTGCCCGCCTAAGCGGAGATACCTAAAGCCGGGTTCAACCGCCTTCCATCAGGGCGCGGCTAGTGCGCTGCAATGGTTAGCACGTGTTTCACCCTAAGATTTGCCCCCCGGGCCGTGTCCGCGCTTGCGCTGGCGGCGGGGGCCGTGCTGGCCGTGCCTGCCATCGCCGCTCCGGCCCCGGCGGGCACATTGATCGAAAGCACGGCCGAGGCCAGCTATCTCAATCAGGGGATAGCCAGCACCGCCACATCGAACACGGTGCAGGTACGGGTTGCCGAGGTGCTGGGCGTGACCGTGACTCCGCTGGATGCCGGGCCGGTCAGCGCCCGTTCCGGCCCGGCAACGCTGGCCTATCGCATCGTCAACATCGGCAACGGGCCAGAAGCCTTTGCGCTGGAAGTGGTCACCGCGATTGCCGGCAACGGCTTTGATGCCACGCTCCAGAGCATCGCGCGCGATACCAATGGCAACGGGGTGTACGATTCCGGCGTTGATGAGGTGCTGGCCCCGGCGGCGGTCACGGCTGCGCTGGCGGCTGGGGCGAGCGAGACGATCTTCGTCAACCTCGCCGTGCCCGCCGGGATCGCTGACGGCGCGCGATCGAGCGTGCGGCTGCTGGCGCGCGCCGCCACCGGCACCGGCTCACCCGGCACGCTGTTTGCGGGCGCGGGCGCGGGCGGCACCGATGCGATTGCCGGCCCCGGATCGGGATCGGGCGATGCACTTGCCGAACTGGTTGCCAGCGCCAGCACTGTCACGCTGGTCAAGTGGGCCAGCATTGCCGACCCCTTCGGCGGCACCACGCCGATGCCGGGCGCGATCATCACTTACGGGATCGAGGCGCTCGTCACCGGCAGCGCATCGGTCGATGATCTGGTGGTCACCGATGCCTTCCCGGCCAGCACGCAATATGTCGCCGGTTCGCTCACCCTTGCAGGCGCGCCGCTGACCGATGCGCCCGGCGATGATGCGGGCAGCGCGAGCGCGAGCGGCGTCCGGGTGGAACTGGGCACCATGCCCGGCGGCGCCGCGCGCACGGTCACCTTCAACGTCACGATCCGGCAATAGGAGCCTTTGATGCGCCGCCTTTCCCTTGCTGTTGCAGCTATGCTTGCAAGCCTGTCGCCAGTCTTTGGCCCCATCCTTGCCGCCCCGGCCGCCGCTGCGCCCGCCAACCCGCTGGAACTGGCGGGCTATGTCATGCGCGAAAGGGTCACGATTGCGCCGGACGGCACAAGGGTAAGCGAATGGGCTGCGCCCGATGTGGTCGTGCCGGGTGACCGGCTGATGCTGGGCACCCGTTTTGCCAATCGCGGCGATGCGCCGATCGAACGTGTGGTTGTCTCCAATCCCGTCCCCGAAAGCCTTGTCGTCGCGGCAGATGCCGATCCGGCGCTGCTGGTTTCGGTCGATGGCGGGAAACTTTGGGGACGGCTGGCCGATCTTGCCGTGACCGATCCTGCCACCGGCCAAACCCGCCCGGCCCATGCCGGCGACATCACCAATGTCCGCTGGATCCTGTCCGCGCTCGCCCCGGGCGCTGCGGGCCAGCTCGAATTTCCCGTGACCGTCCGTTGAGACGGCGCTGACCTCTGGAGAACCACCTAATGCCCCGTTCCGCCCGCATCGCTGCCCTTGCCGCGAGCACCGCCCTTGCCTCCGTGCTGGCCGCGCCCGGCCATGCGGAAGGCACCCGCACCGGCACCACCATCATCAACACCGCCTCGGTCGATTTCACCGTTGGCGGGGTCGATCAGACACAGGTGGTCGCCTCGGACAGCTTTTCGATCGACCGCAAGGTGAACTTCACGGTGACGCGGGTTTCGGCGGGCACGGTCACGGTTGTGCCCGGGCAGCAGAATGCGGTGATCGTTTATCAGGTCACCAACCTTTCGAACGACACGATCGATCTTGGCCTTGCGGCGGCGCAGAACCCTTCCGGCACGGACAATTTTGCCGCGCAGAACGTGCGGTTCTATCGGGACGAGGGCAACGGCGTCTTTGATGGCACCGAGCCGCTGATCACCTATCTCGATGAATTGGGCGAGGATGCCTCGGCGACGGTGCTGGCGGTGGCAAATGTGCCGATCAACCGCGCCAATGGCGACCTTGCAACGCTGGTGCTGTCGGCCACCGCGCGTTCGGGCGGGACGGCAGCGACCCAGGGCGCGGTGATCATCGCCTCCAGCGGCGCGAACACCACGGGCGTGGAAACCGTGCTGGCGGACGGAGCGGGGGCGACCGATGGGCAACGCGACGGGGTGTTCAGCGCGTCTGGCACCTACACGGTTTCTGCCGCCACGCTGACGGTGATCAAGACCAGCCGCGTGGTGAGCGATCCGCTCAACAACACCACCGATCCCAAGGCGATCCCCGGCGCGGAGCTCGAGTATTGCGTGATCGTGCGCAATGCGGCGGGCAGCGCCACGGCGGCCAATGTGCGGATTGCCGATCCGGTTCCGGCCGAACTCACCTACAACGCCGCCTTCGGCATCCGCATCAACGGCACGGCGGACGGCTCGAACAATTGCAACGCCGATGGCAGCGCGGGGGGCATGTTCACCGGCGGTTCGGTCACAGCCACGCTGTCCGATGTCGCGGCGGGGCAGAACCGCACGCTCATCTTCCGCGCCACGGTCAGATGATCGGGATATGCGGGGCGGGCTAGATAATGCGAGGCTGGATCGGGCATGACCTGCGCGGGCATTTCGCCGCGGGCTGTGCGGCGTTGCTGGCGCTGCTGGGCGGCCTGACTTCTGGCGCCTTCGCGCAAGACATTGCCCCGATCGTCAACATTGCCCAAGCGCGCTGGCGCGAGGCGGGGACGGACCGGCAGGTGACGTCCAACCGCGTGTCTGTGGAGGTGGCGGGGCGCCCGGCCTCGATCACCACGTACCGCGCCCAGACCGGCGCGGGCCGGACGGTTACCTTCACCCCGTCACCATGCGCGGCCATGGTGCCGGCGCAGCCGCGCATGGTGACGGCAGCGCCCACGCCCGCGCGCGCGTTCCGGCCGGGCGAGGAGATCCTGTTCGAAATCGCTGCGCCTCTTGCCAACGCCGATCCGGGCGCGGTCGACAGGCTGTCGCTGGTCGTCACCGCTGCGGGCGGCGCCCGGCAGGTGCTCACGGTGTTCGAGACGGGGACGGATAGCGGGTTGTTCTTTGGCAGCATCGCCACCGCCGCGCCTGCGCGAGGTGGCGATTGCTGGCTGCGCGCGGGCGGGGGCGAAAATGTGACTCTGGAAGTGCAGGGCACGCCCTCGCTGCGGGGTGAGGCGATGATCGAAGTCCCGCGCGAGGTGGCAGGCCTGACGCTTTCGGCCTCGCGCCCGCTCGCCCAGCCGGGCGATGTGGTGGTGTTTGGCCTGACCGCGACCAATCCTGACCGCACCGCCGTGCTGGCGGGCGGGCGCGTCACCGTGACTCTGCCGCGCGGACTGCGGCTGCGTCCGGAAACCCTGCGGATCAACGATGTCGCGGTGCCCGGCGCGGTATCTGTCTCGCCCGATGGGCTGCGGCTGACCATCACGCTCGATACGCTCCCGCCAGGCGGCACGCAGCGCATCGCCTATGCTGCGACGGTGCGGGCCGATGCGGCGGCGGGCCAGCTTGAGACGCTCACCGAGCTGCAGGCGGCAGACGGGCGCAGCGCCCGCGCCAATGCCGTGGTGCGGGTGGTGCGCGATACCATCGCCGGGCGGATGACGATCATCGGCCGTGTGGTCGCTGGGGATTGCCGCAAAGCAGATGGCGCGGGCGGCTTGGCAGGCGTGCGGGTGATGATGGAGGACGGCAGCTTCGCCATCACCGATGCCGAAGGGCGATATCACTTCGAAGGCGTGGTCCCCGGCACCCATGTGGTCCAGATCGCCCGCGCGACCTTGCCGCAAGGCGCCGTACTTGCGGAATGCACCGCCTCCACCCGCACCGCAGGCGATGTCGGCTCGCGCTTTGTTGCGGGGCAGGGCGGGTCGCTCGCGAGGGCCGATTTCCATGTGCTGCTGCCGGAGGGCGCGGCTCCCGCTCCCGCTCCCGCTCCCGCGCCTGCCGCAGCACCCACGCCCGCCGAACCCGCCGCCGAAACGGCCAAGACCGATTGGCTCTCGCTCGGCGATGGCCCCGATGGCTGGCTTGCGCCCGAAGAAGACCACAACCCCCGCTACCCCGCGGTCAAAGTCGCCTTCCGCCACCGCCCCGGCACGGCGATCCGCCTGACCGCCAATGGCCAGCCGGTGGACGAGACCGCCTTCGAAGGCACCGCCAAATCCGCCGATGGCCGCTATGCTGTCAGCCTGTGGCGCGGCATCCCTCTGCTGCGTGAAGAGACCCGGCTCGTTGCCGAAACGCTGGACGCAGGCGGCGCGGTCACCGCGCGGGCCGAGCGGATGGTGCACTATTCGACCGAACCCGCCCGCATCGCGCTGGTGCCCGAACAATCGCTGTTGGTCGCCGATGGTGTCACCCGTCCGGTCATCATGGTGCGCATCACCGACCGCAAGGGCCGACCGGTGCGCGAAGGGCTGGCGGGGGACTTCGCGCTCAGCGCCCCCTTCGAAAGCGCCGCCCAGATCGATCTCCAGCAGATCCGCCAATTGAGCGGCGTGGGCGCGGCCACCGCGCGCTGGGTGGTGGAGGGGGACGAGGGCCTTGCCCGGATCGAGCTTGCCCCCACCATGGTCAGCGGGCTGGTGCGCCTCACCGTCACGCTCGGCAGCGAGAATATCCGCCGCCAGCACGAGATCGAGGCGTGGATCGTGCCGGGCGAAAGCGAATGGACGCTGGTCGGCCTTGGCGAGGCGAGTGTCGGCGCGCGCTCGGTGGCCGACAATATGGAGCGCGGCGGCAATTTCGACAGCGATCTTGGCCCCAACGCCCGCGTTGCGCTTTACGCCAAGGGGCGGGTGCTGGGGAAATATCTGCTGACGCTGGCCTATGACAGCGCCAAGCAGCGCGAGGATCAGGCATTGCTGGGCGCAATCGATCCCGCCGCCTATTACACCGTGTTCGGCGATACATCGCAGCGCCGCTTTGATGCCGCCAGCCGCGAGAACCTGTATGTGCGGATCGAGACCAGCCGTTTTCAGGCGCTGTATGGCGATTTCCAGACCGGTTTCGATGAAACCACGCTCGGCCGTTACCAGCGCACTGCCACCGGGGTGCAGGCGCAGGCGCAATTCGGCGCGGTGCGGGCCGAGGCTTTTGGCGCAGGCATTGCCAGCCGGTTCCGGCGTGACGAGTTTCAGGGTAATGGCCTTGCCGGCCCCTACCCGCTGGGCAACCGCGCGCTGCTGATCAATTCCGAACGCGTCACCATCGAAGTGCGTGACCGTTTCCGTCCCGGCGCTGTGGTTTCGACGCGCAGCCTGACGCGCTTCATCGATTACACCATCGATGTGCTGGCAGGCACGATCAGCTTTTCCGAGCCGGTGCTGAGCCGAGACAATGATCTGAACCCGCAGATCATTGTCATCGAATATGAAACCGCCGAGGGCGGGACGGGCGACGGCCCGATCAATGCCGGGGTGCGGGCCGACTGGACCAGCAGCGGCGGGGCGGTGCGCGTCGGCGCGACTGCCATCACCGACCGCGGCGAGGGCGCGCGCACCACCATCGCGGTCGCGGATATGCGGGCGCGGTTGGGCCAGGCGACCGAGGCGCGCGCCGAAGTGGCGGTCAGCACCAGCGCAGGCGACATGGCCGAGGCATGGCAGGTGGAACTCCAGCACCAGACCGGCCAGATTGACGTTATCGGCTATGCCCGCTCGGTCGGCGAGAATTACGGCACCGGCCAGCAGAGCCTGGTGCAGGCCGGGCGGCGGCAGATCGGGGTGGATGCGCGCTATGCCATCACCGACCAGTTCACGGCCACGCTGGGGGCGCTGGAGGATCTTGACCTCACGGGCACCGCCCTGCGCCGCCGTGCGCTGCGCGGGGAACTGGTGTGGCGTGACCAGAACACCGAAGGCCGCATCGGCCTCAACCACTTTGCCGACCGGCTGGCAGATGGCCGCCGCGCCGGATCGACTGTGCTCGAAACCGCCGGCACACAGCGGTTGTTCGATAACCGGCTGGAACTCAGCGGGGCAACGGGCATCGCGCTGGGCGAGGCCGGATCGGTTGATCTGCCGCTGCGCCACCGGCTGGGGCTGCGCTATGCCATCACCCCCGATGTGCGGCTGACCGGCACCTACGAGATTGCCGAGGGCGCGGCGATCTCTGCCCGCACCTTGCGCGCCGGGGCCGAAGTGACGCCGTGGCAAGGGGCCGCGCTGACCGGCGCACTGGGGCGCGATCTGGGGGAGGGGGCCAGCCGCGACCCCTTCCTTGCTCTCGGCCTGTCGCAGTCCTTTGCGCTCACCCCGTCGCTGACGGTGATCGCCACGCTGGACGGCAACCGCGTGCTGGGTGCGGGGCCGCCGAGCGAGGCGATCATCAACCCCGCCCAGCCGCTCGCCTATGGCGGGCCGCTGTCGCTGGATCGCACCGCGTTTGAAGATTTCACCGCCGCCACCCTTTCTGGCAATTGGCGCGCCGACCGTTGGAGCGCGAACGCGCGGGCCGAGTTCCGTGACGGCGCGCTGGCCGACCGAATGGGGCTGACGTTTGGCGTGATCCGCCAGATCGGGGAGGGGCGCTCATTGGGCGGCAATGCCCTGTGGACTCGCGCCAGCGCGCCGGGCGGCCAGACCAGTCAGGTGATCGACGCCGCCTTGACCTTCGCCCACCGCCCCGACGGATCGCCCTTCGCGCTGCTGGCGCGCGGCGAATATCGTAGCGATCTGGTGCGCGGTGCGGTGGCGGGGGCCTTGGGGCCGACCGGGCGCACCGCGCTGGATGTGGACGGCGATGCGCTCGCCCGGCGGCTGATCGGCAGTATCTCGGCCAACTGGTCGCCGGTCACGCGCGGGGGCGGGATGCAACTGAGCGAGGCCGGACTGTTTCTGGCCGCGCGCTACAGCCTCGACCGGATCGGTGCACTCGACCTTGCCGGCATGAGCGCGCTGGCGGGTCTGGACCTGCGGCTCGGCCTTGGCCCGCGCTTTGACATCGGCGGCAGCGCCAGCCTGCGGGCGAACCTTGATGACGGCAGCTTCAGCTATGCCATCGGCCCGCAGGCCAGCATGGTGGTGACCGAGGGTGCGCTGCTGAGCGTCGGCTACAACATTACAGGCTTTCGCGATCCCGATTTCAGCATCGCCCGCGCGCTTGATCCGGGCCTGTTCGCGGCGATCCGCTTCAAGTTCGATAGCGACGGGTTGAGAGCGTTCGGGGCAGGCAGCAGGCCCGGCGCATTTTCCGGCGCGGCGGATCGGTGAAAGCCCGCCGCTCTCCCTGTGCGGTGATTGTGATCCGCATCGCGCTGGCGCTTGTCGCAAGCGTTCTAGCTGCGAGCCCGGCGCTGGCGCAAACGCTGTCGACCTTCAACACTCTGGCAGGTTACAACGCCGCCCTGCCGGCAGCGGGGGTGGAAACCAGCGTCGAGGACTTTTCCTCTGTCACATTTGATCGCGCCGTTTCCACCGGAACGCCCGATGTCTGGCGCGGCTTCACCCTGCTGGCGACCGGCACCAGCCCTTTCGGCAGTTCGATCTATTGCGTCAGCCTGCGTGGGTGCATGAACTGGACGCCATCACCGCCTACCCTGCCCGGGATTTATGGCGCGGTGGGGGGTAGCCAATCGGGCAATGGCCGCCTGACCTTCACTCTCAATCCGAGGGCTGTGGCCTTTGCCCTCGAATACTGGGACTGGAACGATGGCGGCCAGCGATCCGCGATCACCGTAACCCTCAGCAACGGGGCGACCTTCAATGTCACCGGGCCGACCACCACTGCGGGCGATCCGGGCGGCTTTGTCGGGTTCCGGATCGATCAGGCCTCGATCAATGCGGGGATCACGATCACCAGCGTGGCATGGGTGGTTCTGCCGCCGGGGAGCGAGATTATCGGGATGCGCAATGTCCGGGTGACGACGCGTAACCCGCTGGTGGTGCTCAACACTGCCGACAGCGGGATCGGATCGTTGCGTGATGCGGTGCAGTTCGCCAATTCCCGCACCGGCCCCTCGACCATTTCCTTCGCCATCCCCGGAGCAGGGCCGCATACGATCACGCTGTCATCCGTGCTGCCGGATATTGCTGCCAACGGCCTGACGGTCGACGGTTCGACCCAGCCCGGCACCCAGTGCCGCGATCTGTGGGCGGGGAGCGGGCATGACCTCAGGATCAATCTACGCGGCAGTTCCGGTTTTGACGGATTGCGTCTGGCCGGGGCCAACCAGACCATTCGCGGGCTTTCGATCACCGGTTTTTCCGATGGGGTGGAGCTACTGCCGGCCAGCAATGCCGCCGCACTGCATTGCAACTATATCGGCCTGCTGCCGAATGGCGGGAGCAGCGGCAATGCCAGCCGGGCGATCGTCGTGGCGGGCGCAAGTGCCCGGCTGGGCGGGCTGGGGACCGGTGAGGGCAATATCGTTTCGGCCAATGGCTTCGGGATCATCACACTTGCCGGCAGCAGTGATACGGCGATCCGTGGCAATTTCGTCGGCACCGATGCCGCCGGAATGACCGCGCGCGCCAATGGTAACGGGATCAACAACTTCAACGGTTCGGCCACGTGGCGCGACATCACCTACAATCTGATTTCGGGCAACAACGGCACGGCCGGGATTGCATTGGATACCGATGACCGGATCACGGCCTCTGACGGGCAGGTGCGCATCCAGCGCAACATCATCGGCTTCACCCGCACACTTTCTGCGCTGCTTGCCAACGGGGGCGATGGCATTTTCTTCGATTCCAGCAGCATCACCAACGTCTTGATCGGCGGCGTGAGCGCCAACGAGGGCAACGTGATCACCGGCAACCAGGACGCGATCGATCTCAGGGCTGTGACCAACATCCGCATTCGCGGCAACAGGATTGCACGGGCGCCGGCGCGCGGGATCTGGCTGGCCGGGGCGAGCACTATCACCATCGGCGGCACTGCGGCGGGCGAGGGCAACAGCATCGGCGGCAATGGTGCAGACGGCATCTATGTTGGCGGCAATGCCTCGGCCATCACGATCCTCGGCAACCTGATCCAGCCGCTGACGATTGCCGGCAGCACGCTGGCCAATAGCGGGCACGGGGTCTGGCTGGACGGAACCAGCAATGTCATGATCGGAGACGGCACGGCTGCTGGGCGCAACCTTATCGGCGGCAATCTGCGACGCGGCATTCAGGGCTCCGCCACCAACGCCGGCATCACGATCAACGGCAATTACATCGGCACCGATGCGACAGGAAACGTGGCGGTTGCCAACGGGCAGAACGAAGGCTCGCTGGCAAAGGATGCGATCTCGTTCGACAATGGGGGCACCTTCACGAACCTTGCCATCCTCAACAACGTCATCGGCGGATACGAGGCCGCCCTGATCGAGGCATGGAACAGCACCGGAAACGGGCTGACCATTCAGGGCAACAATATCGGTGTGGGCGCCAACGGAACTTCGCAGATCGTCGCAAACAACGTCGAGGACCTGATCTTCACCGGCGGCGGAGGGACCTATTCCAACGTCATGATCGGCGGCTCTGCTGCGGGTCAGGGCAATATCATCGGTTTCAGCAACCGGTCCGGCGTCCGGCTGGAGAGCGGCGGCACCAACATTCAGGTGATTGGCAACACCATCCGCAACAACACCCGCAACGGCATCTATCTGCTCGGCTCCACCCGCGCCGCGATCATCGGCAACCGCATTTCCGCCAACGGCTTGACCGGCATTGATCTTGGCGAGAACGGCGTGACCGCCAACGATCCGGGCGATGGTGACAGCGGGGCGAATGATCTGCTGAATTTCCCGCAGATCACCCGCGCCGTTGTCACCGCCGCAAACCAGCTGCGCTACAATTTCACGCTCGATGCACCTGCGGCGGCCACTGGCTACCGGGTCGAATTCTTCGCCAATGCGGCCGCAGACCCCAGCGGCTTTGGCGAGGGCGAGCGGTTGCTCGGCGCGATCGATATTGCCCATGCGGGGGGCGCGCGCAGCTTCAGCGGCACGCTGACGACGGCGGAGCCGGTCGCCATCGGCGATAGCATCACCGCCACCACCAGCCGCCGCACCGCAGGCGGGGCTTGGGATATCTCCTCGGAATTTTCGGCCTTTGCGGCTGCTGACGGGGTGGCGCAGATCGGCGTTGCCATCACGTCCAGCCTGTTCGCGCCGCCCGCCGATAACCCTTACGCGACGCCGGGAAACGATATCCGGCTGACCGCGACTTTCACCAACACCGGCACCGGCAGCACCGATAGCAATTCGGTGTTCGCCGTGCTTGCGATCAGGCCCGGGCTGTCCTTCTTCAACGCGGCGACGCCCGAGTTCGGCGGTGTCGCAGGCTTCACCACCACGGCTCCGGCGCTGACCTTCACACCGGCCACGGACCTGCGCTTCTCCAACACAGTGGCTGCGCCTGCATCCTTTGCCCAGTGCACCTATACGCCGGTCGCCGGCTATGACCCTGCGGTGCGCCACGTGTGCCTGAATCCCAAGGGCGCGCTGCCTCCGGGATCGTCGCAGCGCGAGTTCACCGTGTCGCTGCGCGCCCGGATCAACTGAGCCCTCCCGCGCCCTCTTGCACCGGCGCACCAGCCCCGTTACCAATCGCAACCACGGGGCCGAGCAACCTCCCGTCCAGGCCGAGAAAAGCCCAAGCGTTGCCTCGTCATTCCCCTTCCGCGCGTGCTGCGCGCGAGGGGCCATTTTCGAGGTAGGCATGGCCGAACTGGACGTATCGATTGCAGCTTCGGGCGCGGCAGAGCCCGCTTCCGCCCCCACCTTCCGCGAACTTCTGGGCGTTTTCACCCGCATCGGCTTCCTCAGCTTTGGCGGCCCGGCCGGACAGATCGCGCTGATGCACCGCGAACTGGTGGAGGAACGCGGCTGGGTGGCCGAGGAGGATTATCTCCACGCCTTGAACTTCTGCCACCTGCTGCCGGGGCCGGAGGCGCAGCAGCTTGCCACATGGATCGGCTGGCGCCTGCACGGGGCGCGCGGCGGGCTGGCGGCGGGCCTGCTGTTCGTCATTCCGGGCGCGGCGATCATGCTGGCGCTGTCGATGCTTTATGCGCTGGCCGCCAACCTTGGCTGGGTGGCGGCGCTGTTCGTCGGGGTGAAGGCGGCGGTGCTGGCGATTGTGGTGCAGGCCTTGCTGCGGATTGCGGGACGCGCGCTTGATACCGGGCTTAAGCGCGCTCTGGCGGCGGCCGCCTTTGCGGGGCTGTTCCTGTTCTACCTGCCATTCCCGCTGATCGTGCTGGGATCGGGGGTGATCGGCATGATCGCCGCGCGGGTGCGGCCTGATCTACTGGCGCTGAAGCCCGCCAAGGCTGGCGGGGTGCTGCCCGCACGGCCTTGGCGGACCACCATCCTTGCGGTGCTGGTGTGGGGCGCGATCTGGGCTGCGCCAATGGTGTTGATCGCCGCCACGCTGGGGCAGGGTCATGTCTTGTGGCAGGTGGGTGCCTTCTTCTCGCAACTGGCGATCGTGACCTTCGGCGGTGCTTACGCGGTGCTCGCTTACATGGCGCAGGAGGCGGTGCAGGGCTTCGGCTGGTTGCAGGCGGGTGAGATGGCGGACGGGCTGGGCCTTGCCGAGACGACGCCGGGGCCGCTGATCCTGGTGACGCAATTCGTCGGCTACCTCGCCGCCTTCCGTGCGCCCGAACCGTTCTCGCCGCTGGTCGCAGGCTTGCTGGGCGCGGCCTTGACCACCTGGGTGACTTTCGCGCCCTGCTTCCTGTGGATCTTCGCGTTCGCGCCGTGGATTGACCGGCTGGGGCAGGCCGTGTGGCTGAAAGGCGGACTTGCGGCGGTGACGGCGGCAGTGGTTGGCGTGATTGCCAACCTTACCGCATGGTTTGCGCTCCACGTGATCTTCACCCGCGTGGGCAAAGTGGACGCGGGGCCGCTCAGCCTGTCATGGCCGGAGCTTGCCAGTTTTGACTGGCGGGCAGGCTTGCTCGCGCTGATCGCGCTGGTGCTGGCGTTCGGGGCGAAGTGGTCGCTGCTGCGGCTGCTCGGTGCCTCGGCGCTGGGCGGGCTGGTGTTGGGGCTGGCGTTCTAGCTACAGCCAGCCCGCCGCCCAGGCGATCACCACCGCGGCGGGAACCAGCATCACCTGTGCGAGCAAGGTGCCCGCCAGCCGGCTGAGCGAGACCCAGATCATCGCCCGGCGGAAGGTCGCCTCGCTCACCGAGCCATCGACGACATCATCGGTCAGTGCGGAAATCTGCGGATCGATCAGGGCGAACAGCAGGATCGTGGCAAAGCCGTTGACGATCGCGGTCATCTGCGAGGCGGTGACGCGGAATTCGGGGACGAGGTATCCGGCATAAAGCGAGGCAATCACGCCGACCGCCAGCAGCGCCTGCGCCAGCGCATTGGCGATCAGCACGCCCCAGCTCACCCCGCGCGGGCCTTTGAGCGAACGCAGCGTCTCGCCCGAGGGGATGGCGACCGAATCTCTGAGCGTTGCAAGGCCCGCCGGCGTCATGCTGCGCAGGATCAGCTTGCCGGTTGAACGGCTGTGCTGGAAGTAAGTGATCGCCGCGGCAAACACCCGCTGCCCGGTCGGCACCAGCACGATGCCGAGCGCAACCGAGATCGCGGCGGCCAGCAGCACCAGCCTCAGATCCCAGATCAGCATATCGCCCTTGCCGCTGGCCAGCGCGGTTTCGATCCGCTTGGCGATGAAGGGGCCGAGGAAGCCATTGGAGGTGCGGCTGACCAGCAGCAGCACGTTGAACAGCGCAAAGGACAGGGCGATGCGGCCCGTGCGCATGCCCGCGATGCGCGCCGCGTAGGCCAGCGCACCGATGAGGTTGATGACGCCCGTCAGCGCGCAGATCAGCAGCAATTCGGTATCCATCCCGGCGTCCCCGCGGCTCCCTAGATGATGGGCCAAGCCTTCCAGATGCTGTAGGCGCTGGTGACGATCAGCACCAGCGAGACTGCAACCAGCAGCACGCGCGGGCGCACCCGGCTGGCGAGGATCGCGCCAAAGGGCGCAGCAACCACGCCGCCGATGATCAGCCCGCCGGTGATCAGCGTGAAGGCCGCCGGGCCGAGGGTCAGCAGGAAGGTGAGCGAGATCGACAGGGTCAGCAGGAATTCAGCGGTGTTCACTGTGCCGATCACCTTGCGGGGGTCACCGCCCTGGATGAGCAGGTTGGAGGTCACCACCGGCCCCCAGCCGCCCCCGCCCGCCGCATCCAAAAACCCGCCGATGGCGGCAAGCGGGCTGGTATATTTCGGGTCTTCGAAGGTGGGCTGGACAAGCCGGATCGCGCGCCACAGCAGATAGAAACCGATCCCCGTCAGGTAAATCATCACGAAAGGCCGCGCCGCGCTCGCATCGATGTTCGAGAGGATATAGGCCCCCGTCACGCCGCCCAGCACCCCGAAGGGCACCAGCCGCCGGAACAGCCCCCAATCGACATTCCGGTGCCACGCATGGCTGAGGCCCGAGGCGCCGGTGGTGAACAGCTCGACCAGATGGACACTCGCCGAGGCGCTGGCGGGCGGCACGCCCATGGCGCTCACCAGCAAGGTCTGGGTGGTGACGCCAAAGGCCATGCCCAGCGCCCCGTCGATCATCTGCGCGGTGAACCCGATCAGGATGAAGGGCAGGATATCGGCGAAAAGCTGGGCAAGATCCGGCATGAGGCTAGTCCTCTCTGCTTGGGGGTTAGAACGTCACGGCCACCGTCGCACCCCAAGTGCGCGGATCGCCGGGCAGGCCTGCGATCAGTCCGGTATTACCCGGCCCGACGAACAGCTGCTCGAAGTAGTTCACGTCAAAAGCGTTGCGGACCCAGGCGAAGATGTTCAGCCCGCCGTCCGCACGGAAGCCCGCGCGCAAGTTCGACAAGGCGTAGCCATCGACGAAGGCATAGGCTGATGGCGAGGGGTTGGACGAGAAGTTCGACCGGTAGGAACCATCATAGCCAAGATAGACCTCGCCCTCCTGTCCGAGGAAGGTGGCGGGCACATTGCCCTCCGCCCCGAACGAGAACGCCCATTTCGACACGCCGGGCAGGCGCTGGCCGGAAATGTCGCAATTGGCAGGGCTGAGGCCGCCCGGCGTGCCGGGGGCTGAAGGCGTCTGTCCTGCGCCGACCGTGGTACCGCCTGCCAGTTCCGGCGGGCAGGGCGCATCGGTGAAGCCGACATACTTGGCGTCGGTATAGGCCCCGCTGGCATAGGCCGTGAAGCGATCGTTCGGGCGGACCGAGAAATCGGCCTCGATCCCCTGCGAACGCACCAGCCCCGCATTGGCGAGGAACCCGCGCAGAACGCCGAACTGGCCGTTGTTCACGGTCGCCTGATAGTCACTGATGTCGGTGCGATAGGCGGCGAGGTTCAGCGTTGCCTTGCGGTTCCAGAACTGGCTCTTGAGGCCCAGCTCGAAGTGATCCACCTTCTCGGGCCTGATCGTGCCCGCCGCTGCAATCGGCACCCCGGCAGCATCGGTCGGCAGCCCGTTCTGGTTGATGCCGATGGTCTTGAAGCTGCGGGCATAGGTGCCGTAGGCGAGCACATCGGGCGCTACCTCGTAGCTTGCCGTCAGGTCATAGGTGAGGTTCCAGTCGCTGTCCGAAGGCGCGCTGGTCTGCGGCGTGAACACTGCCAGTTGGGCGCGGGCCCGCGCGTCCGTTTCGGTGCCGGCAAGTTCTGTGCCCGTGCCGGTGAACACCCGGCGCTGATAGAAGCCCGATTTCTTGTCATAGTTCAGCCGCACGCCCGGCTGGATGGTGAAGGCATCAGTGACCTTCCAGCTCAGCTGCCCGAACAGCGCCGCGCTGGTGCTCTTGAGCAATTGTGTGTTGCGCGCGGTCAACCCGTTAAGCACGCTCGGGTCGTTAGACAGAACGTTGGTGGGCGCGATCGTCCAGCGGCTGGAATTGATGCCGTGCTGTTCGGTGCCCTGCGTGTCGATCCGCTGATCGAAGGCGAAGGCCCCCGCGACGAAATCAATCGCGTCGCCGGAATAGGCATAGCGCAGTTCCTGCGTGTACTGGTTTTGTTGCGAAGGGTTCTGCGACAGGGCCACGATGGACAGGCCGGTGAAATCGCGGTCGTTCTCGGGCTTCCAGTCCCAGTAACGCCACGCGGTTACCGATGTGAGCGTGCCGGGGCCGACATCCCACGTCACCTTCAGCGCCACCCCCGCGATCACGTTGCCCGCGTTGAGGTTCGAATCGAGGTCGGTCAGCCGGTCGAAGGGATTGGTCGATGGCGGGGCATAATTCTGCGCGGCGGCGAGGGCGGCAAACTGGCGGTTCAGCGGCCGCTGGGTCGCCCCGGTGCCCACGAATACCGATCCGCAGCACACCGCATCCTGCTTATTGTAATCGCCGACCAGCTTGATCTTGAGATCGCCCGCCGGCTCCCACAAAAGCTGGGCGCGAAGCCCGATATTGTCGAGGCTCTGGATGTTCTCGCCGGTCACGACATTGCGGATCGTGCCGTTGCGGCTGGTGCCCGAAAAGGCGATGCGCGCCGCGACCTTTTCCGACAGCGGGCCGGATACCGCCACACGCGCCTGCTGGAAGTTGTAATTGCCGACGCTGACCTCGGCCCGCCCCTCGAAATCGAAGGTCGGCTGGTTGGTCTGGATGTTGATCGCGCCCGCAGTGGTGTTCTTGCCGTAAAGCGTGCCCTGCGGCCCGCGCAGCACTTCGATCTGCGCCACATCGAGGAAATCGAACGTGGCCGAGGCGACGCGCGAATAATAGACATCGTCGACATAGATGCCCACGCCCTGTTCGAACCCGTCGCTGGTAAGGCCGAAGGGCACGCCAAGCCCGCGAATGTTCACCGCCGTGTTGCGCGGGTTGGAGGAATAGAACTGCAAGGTGGGTGCAAGCTGCTGGAGACGGTTCACGTTGAACGCCCCGGTCTCGTCAAGCTGCTTGGCGTCAAGCACCGATACGGCGAGCGGGATGTCCTGCGCGCTTTCCTGGCGGCGGCGCGCGGTGACGAAGATTTCGCCTGCCTCTTGTTCGGGCGCGGCAGGCTGGGCCGCGGCGGTTTCGGCGGCAGTTTTGGCGGAGGTGTCGGCGGGATCGGCGGCTAAAGCCGGAGCGGACATCAGTGCTGTCAGGCCAGCGCCGAATAGCAGCGCAGTGCGGAGGGGTGTCGGTTGCATCATTGATCGCCTTTGCGAGCGGATATGCATCCGGGTGTCCGGTCTGCTGGTCCTGCGGATTGTGGTGGGTGGGGCGGAGGAGCGCGGCCGGGCCGGTCAGTCGGTCAACCGCTTTCGCTCGGTAATGTCGATCTGCATGACCTTGCCGTCATGCACGGTGAGCTGGATCGCGCCGTAACGCAGGCGGCCAAGCGCCTCGCCAACCAGCGCCAGAGCCTCGGGCAGAACGCCAGCGGGCTTGGGGGCTGCGTCAGAGCCTTTCTTGCTGTGGTCCATGAAGGGGCCTTTCGTTGCGCGGGAGGTGCCCGCGAGGAAAGGATTAAACTCTAGCGAAATACTTGACAATGGGGCGGCCGGACAGAAATTCTGTCATCGGACGAAAGGTGGGCTTTGTGCGCCAATCGGCGCGAAGCAGGCACCGGGCGCCTTGAAGGCTTCAGCTTCCGGCCCCGGCGGCAGCTGCTTTCGGCCTTCCCGCTCCTGAACGCCGCTCAGGCCGTGTCTTGGGCGAAGGAGGGCACCGGAGCGATCGGATCGGACAGGCGGATTCCGTCAAGAATCTGTGCTGTCCGGTCACGCACGTCGAGCATCAGTGCGCGAGTGCGGCACGCGCCTTCCTCAAGGCAGTTCTGGCACTTCTCGTGGGCATAGCGGCTAGCGCAGGGCACCAATGCCAGGCTGCCGCGCATATGGCGGATCAGATCGCCATAGGTGATGTCGATCGGCGGGATCGCCAGCCAGTAACCGCCGTCCCGCCCGCGCTGCGATTCGACGAGGCCCGAACGCGTCAGTTCGGACAGGATCACGGTCAGAAACTTGGCGGGAATCTTCTGGCTGTCAGCAATCGTGGCAAGCTGCACCGGCCCTTCGCCGTAATTGTCGGCAAGGTGTTGCATGGCGCGGATGGCATAGCGGGTCTTCTGGGACAGCATGGCGGATTGTCTATCTGCCGGGTAGGCATTGGGGTCAAGGCCCCGATCTCGTGCGCGGCCCCCGCACGCCTGCACCTTTTCGTCGCGCGGGGGCTGTTATCCTGCCGCGACATGGCGTTACACTGTGCATCATGGCCACCGCCAAAGCCCAATCGCCCGAGAGCGCGCCTGATTACTGCGATCTCGATCCGTTCAGCCTGACAGCGGCGGGGCACAGCTTCACCTTCTATCCCCATGGCGAGGACCGCCGGAAGGGGCTGATATCGCTGATCGAGAGCGCGCAGACCAGCCTGCGCATCTTCTACTATCTGTTTGACAGCGACATCTCCGGCACGATGGTGCGCGATGCACTGGTCGCCGCCGCAAAGCGCGGGGTCAGCGTCAACCTGATCGTCGATGATTTCGGCAATGACGCCGGCGCCGAGTTCTTCGCGCCGCTGACCGATGCCGGCGGCCGCTTCGCGATTTTCAGCCCTAAGTGGGGCAAGCGCTACCTTGTCCGCAATCACCAGAAGTTCACCATCGCCGACGAGACCCGCGTGATGACCGGCGGGGCCAATGTCTCCGACCACTACTTCGCGATCCCCGCCGAGAACGGCTGGTGCGATCTGTCTGTGCTGATCGAGGGGCCGGTGGTCGAGCAGTTCACCCGCTGGTCCGGCCTGCTGGAGAGCTGGGTCGCCCACGAGGCGCAAGGTCGCACGCGCCAGCTCAGGCGGCTGCGCGACATCGTGCAGGACTGGGATGGCGGGGACGGCCCGGTGCGGCTGCTGGTTGGTGGCCCACTGGTGCGGCGCGGACACTGGGCCTGGGTGCTGCGGCAGGACCTCGTCACCGCCACGCGGCTCGATACGGTGTCGGCCTATTTCTCGCCCCCCCGCAGCTTCCGCCGGCTGTTCGCCCGGATCGGCAGGCGCGGGCAGGCGCGTATGATCATGCCCGGCAAGTCCGATATCTCCGCCGCGATCGATATGGCCCGTCTGCTCTATGGCAAGCTGCTGCGTGCGGGGATCAAACTTTACGAATTCGGCATCTGCAAGCTGCACATGAAGCTGCTGGTGGTGGATGATGTGAGCTATGTCGGAAGTGCCAATCTCGACAAGCGCAGCTTCCGCATCAATGTTGAACTGATGGTGCGTATCGATGATCCGCAGGTGGCTGCCGCGATGCGCAACCTGATCGACCATCTCGAAGCGTCGAGCGAGCCGATTACGCCGGCCTGGTATGCCAAGCACAGCACGCCCCTTGCGCGCCTGCGCTGGCGAATCGCTTATTGGCTCAACCTTGCCGATTACCGCATCAGCAGTGTGGGGACCCGCTGAACCTTTGCCGTTTAGCGCGATGGGCGCTGACGCTACAGGGCCGCCTCAGGACAGTTTGCGCCGCGCGGCCACCCGCTCGTTCACGGCATGGTAGAAGGCATCGAGATCGTCGATGTCCACGTCGAGCAATTCTTCCCAGTTCGCCAGTGTTTCCGCGATGTCCTCGGGAGTGTGGCCTGCGCGGCCTTCATCCGTCGCAGGAGTGGCCGGCGCGATAACGTGTGGCCAGCGGTGGCCCGTGGCGTTGTTATAAGTCCAGCCGGCCGCCGCCAGCGCCGCCACATTGACCGCGATCGGCAGCAGGTGGACATAAGTCCAACCCTCCGGCCCCGAAGCCCCCATCGCGCATAGCAGCGCGCAGGCCCCGCCCGGCGGGTGGAGGCAGCGCGCAAAACTCATCACGGCAATCGCAAGGCCCACGGCAAGCCCGGCGGCCACGACCGGCTCGCCGACCAGCATCCCCAGGGTAAGCCCGATCATCGCTGAAACGAGGTTCCCGCCGATGACCGACCACGGCTGGGAAAGCGGGCTCGCGGGAACGGCGAACACCAGCACTGCCGACGCGCCCAGCGGGGCGATCAGCCAAGGCAGCCCCGCTGCCACATGGCCCTCGAGCAGCGCCGCCGTCACCAGCCCGGCTGCGGCAATCGCCAGTGCCGCGCCCAAGGACCCGCGCAGCCACCCCAGCGGCCCCAGCACCCGCTGCGGGAGCAGGGCGGCGGAATGCCTCAATCTGGCGCCAAGCACGCGATCCCTCCCGCTATTCGAAGCCGTAGTCCGAATAGTCCTTGAAGTTGGGCGAGGTGAACTTGGTGATATCGCTCTGGAAGTGGAGCGGCACGTTGCCGGTGGAACCGTGGCGCTGCTTGGCCACGATCAGGGTGGCACGGCCGACCATCGCCTCGAACTTCTCCTCCCACTGGCGGTATTTCTCCTGCACGTCGGGCGGGCTGCTGGCATCCGGCGTGTCGGGCTTGACCAGCAGCTGGTAATAATCGCCGCGGAAGATGAACCACACCATGTCCGCGTCCTGCTCGATCGAGCCGGATTCGCGCAGGTCAGAAAGCTGCGGGCGCTTGTCCTCGCGGCTTTCGACCGCACGGGAGAGCTGCGAGAGCGCGATCACCGGGACCTGCAATTCCTTCGCCAGCGTTTTGAGGCCGCGGCTGATCTCGGAGATTTCGTTCACGCGGTTGTCATTCGCGCGGCCCGAGCCTTGGAGCAGCTGGAGGTAATCGACAATGATCAGGCCGATATCGTGCCGCCGCTTCATCCGCCGCGCGCGGGTGCGAAGGCTGCCGATGGTCAGCGCCGGAGTGTCATCAATATAAAGCGGCAATTCGGCAAGGCGCTGGCTGGCATAGGACAGCTTCTGGAAATCCTCACGCGTCAGCTTGCCGCTGCGCAGGGATTCGGAGGAAATCTCCGCCTGTTCGGCCAGAATACGCGTCGCAAGCTGGTCAGAGCTCATTTCGAGGCTGAAGAAGGCGACCGGCGAGCCATAGCTGAACTCGCCGCCCTCGCGCTGCCAGTTGAGATGCGCCTCGGCGCAGTTGAAGGCGATGTTGGTGGCAAGCGAGGTCTTGCCCATGCCCGGACGCCCGGCGAGGATGATGAGGTCGGAATCGTGCAGGCCCGAGGTTTTCTGGTCGATCGTCGCAAGGCCGGTGGTCTTGCCTGACAGGCCGCCGCCCGATGCCATGGCCTTTTCGGCCATCTTGATCGCCATCATCGCCGCTTCGCGGAACGATGCGGCCTCGCGCCCGGTGCTCGCGCCTTCGGCCACCTTGAACAGATCGGCTTCGGCCTGCGCAATGCGGTCCATCGGCGAGGTGTCTTCGGAGGTGTCGAGCGCGCCTTCCACAAGGCCTCGTCCGACACTCACCAACTCGCGCAGCAGGGCCAGATCGTAGATTTGCTGGGCCAGTTCGCGCGGCACCAGCAGGCCTGCGCCGCTGGCGGTCAGTTGGGCGAGATAGGACGTGCCGCCAAGATCCTTGAGGGCCTCGTCAGCCTCGAAGAACGGGCGCAGGGTCACCGGCGAGGCGGTGGCGTTGCGCTCTATCAGGGTCAGCACGCGCTCGTAGATGCGGCCGTGCAACGCTTCGAAGAAGTGATCGGGCCGGATCGGCACCTGCAATTCCTCGATCACCCGGTTGTCGATCAGCACCGCGCCAAGGAAGGCTGCCTCCGCATCGAGATTGGCGGGAAGCTTGCGCGTCACCAGCTCCGGTTCGCCGGTTTGCGGTTTGATCGGAGTGACTTTTTCGGGTTCGGCCATGGCGGCCTGATGCGCACTGGAAGGCCTCTCGCGCAAGGCCCACGAGGCCCAATATTTATTTCTCATGCTGTGGATAGTGGGGAGAGTGCGTTGAAGTGCTTGAAGTGGCCCCCTTCGATCTGCGAAGGCGTGACATGATGGCCGATACGCCGCCCGATTCCCTGCCCTTGTCCTCTGCACCCGGCGGTGCGGGGGCGCAGCGCATTGCCCATGTCACGCTCGATGAAGCGACGATCCTGTGGCGCAATGCGGATGTCGAACAGGAGCGCCGAGTCGCGATCTATGACCTGATCGAGGAAAACACCTTCAAGCCGGTGCGCAGTGCGGAACGCGGCAGCAGCGGGCCCTATCACCTGCACCTGTCCGTCACTGACGGGCGGCTGGCGATGGACATCAAGGACACCGGCGAGCAATTGCTGGAAACGCTGCTGATCGGCATGGCCCGGTTCCGCCGCCCGATCCGTGAATATTTCGCGATCTGCGACAGCTATTATCAGGCGATTCGCAAGGCCACCCCGGCCGAGATCGAGACGATCGACATGGCTCGCCGCGGCATCCACAACAATGCAGCCGAATTGCTGCTCGAACGGCTTGAAGGCAAGGTCGAGACCGATTTTGCCACCGCACGGCGCTTGTTCACGCTGATCTGCGTGCTGCACATCAAGGGCTGACAGGGCATGGCAAAACTAGGCAAGCCGCGCGCCCGGTCACGGTCGCGGCACACGCCGCGGCGTTGGTTGTGGCGGCTGGCGGTGCTGGCGGCGGCGTTTGGCCTCGCCTTTGCTGCGTGGCTGTGGTGGGATATGCGCGACTGGCGGCCCGATCCTGACGCCTATCCCGAACAGGGGGCGCTGGTTTCTGCCGGGACTGCGCCGGTGCGGTTCGAAACGCTCAAGGCCATCGGCGCGCAGTTCGTCTACCTGCCGCTGGCACCGGACGGCCGCAGCGATGGCCCCGGCGGCTTTGCCGACCGCTTTGCTGCCGCGCGTCAGGCAGGCCTGCGCGTCGGGGTGCTGCTGCCCTTCGACCCATGCCTTGGTGCGGACGCGCAGAGCGGGGCCTTTGCGCAGATGGTGCCGCGCGATGCGGCACTGCTGCCGCCTGCCATCTGGCTCGATAATCTGGCCGAGGCCTGCGATCCCAAGGTCAGCGATGCGGCGGTGGAAAGCGAATTGATGACGCTGATCAACCAGATCGAACTGCACGCCGGCAAGCCTGCCATCCTCAAACTCTCGCCCGCTTTTCAGGACCGCCACAAGACCGCCACCGCACTCGCGCGGGATCTGTGGCTCGCCCGTGACCGCGCAAGGCCGGACTATGCGGGCCGCCCTTGGCTGCTATGGAGCGCCAACAGCGCCCGCGTGACCGAGGCGAGCGGGGAGGCGGTGGAATGGGTGGTGGTGCAGAAATGATCCTTACCGATGTGCAGGAACAGGCCCTGATCGATGCGGCCTTCGCGGCGGCTGAAAACGCTTATGCCCCCTATTCCGACTACCCCGTTGGCGCGGCGTTGCTGTTCGATGATGGCGCGGTCATCACTGGCTGCAATGTCGAGAACGCCAGCTACGGCCTTGCCCTGTGCGCCGAGACCGTTGCGGTCGCCAAGGCATTGGGCGAAGGCCGGCGCGGGGGGCTTGTGGCGGTGGCCGTGGTGGGCCTCAAGGCCGATGCTGCGCCGATCACGCCGTGCGGGCGCTGCCGCCAGGTGCTCAACGAAGTCGCGGCGCTGGGCAGCACCGATCCGCTGGTGCTGTGCGTAGCTAGGGACGACGTGCGGCGGGTGACCCTGTCCGCGCTGCTGCCTCACGCCTTCGGGCCGGGGCACCTGGGTTAGGCGTCGCGCCCCTCCAGCCACTCGACCAGCGCCGCCAGACATTCGCGGCCCAGAAGTTTGCAGCGTTCCGGTGACCAGCCCTGTTCCGGCTCGGGGAAGTCGGCCAGGTCCTTGTAAGGCATCTCCAGCGTCATCGCGACCGCGCCAAAGCATTCGGCCAGGTGGTTTGTGCTCATGGTAAGGTTGGCGCGGCCTGCCGGGGCCTTGGGGTAGCCGAGCTTGGTCTGGAAATCGGGGGTGCGGCGATCAAGGATGCGCTGATAGCGATCATAGCCCGCGCCTTGCGCCTCGGTCCACGAAGGGATGCCATCAAACCCGGCGATGAACACCGCGGGGATCGCTTCATCGGCGTGGACGTCCATCGCGAAGTTTACTCCGGTCTGGTCCATCCGGTTCCTGATCGCCAGCACTTCGGGCGAGCGTTCGGCGGTCGGCTCAGCCCATTCGCGGTTGAGGTTGGCGCCAACCGCATTGGTGCGTAGATGTCCGCGCCGCGAACCATCGGGGTTACAATTCGGCACGATATGCAAGCGGCACTTGTGACGCAGCGCCCGCGCCACGGGATCGGCAGGATCGAGCAGGCACTCCAAAGCGCCCTCCATCCACCACTCCGCCTGCGTCTCGCCCGGATGCTGGCGGGCGTAGAGCCACACCTGCACATCGCCCTCGCCCATTTCGAGGCAATCGATCGGCTGGCCATCCAGCGTGGTGCCTAGGCGGAGGTAATCCACCCCCTCGCTCGCCGCTGCGTCCGCGATCAGATCGTGGTGCCGCTCCATCGAATAGGGCGCGAAATAGGCACACCAGAACACGCCGCCTGCGGGCCGGTGGTGAATGGTGAGCGTGCCGCCGTCCTCGTCCTTGTCGAAGCTGCTGGCAGCGCGCGTCCAATAGGCGCGGTCCTCGGAGACGCAGGCGTTATAGTCCGGCCAGCCGCCCGGATAGGCGCTGGCATTGAGGCCGGTAAGCTTCAGCACCACGTCCTCGCCCGCAGGGGCGCTTACGCGGAAGTGGAACCACTGGAAGAACTCCGATCCATTGTCGCGCCGGATCGCCAGGCGGGCGGTGCTGCCCTCGATCCCCAGCACGTCGATATTGCCGCTGTCGAAGCCAGCGTCGATGAAAAGAGCGGTCATTTGGTTCCTTGAAGCTTCTTGGCGTCGATCGATACGGTCTCGCCATTGCCACCGGGGAAGTCCTTGAACAACCCGGCAGCAAGGGTGCGGGCGCTGGTGGCGATTTGCGAGAAGGGCGATTTGACCCCGGTCGCCATCTGCGCGCGGCCTTCCCACTGGGTGGTTCCGGCAGCGCCGGTGATGCGCACTTCGAGCGTGGTGTTGGCCGCCGGCCCCTCGCGCCCGCCCCCAAGGTTGAAGCCGATACCCATGCCGACGCCCGAGCCGAACCCGCCCGTGCCTCCGCCAATCCCGACATTCACCGGCCCGCCGCGGCCGGCCGGGGCAGCGGCAATCGGCTCGCGGCTGGTGCGGATCGCCGCGGTCGCCTGCGCGCTCGCGCCTTCGGGGACGACGGTGTAGCCGAGCCGCGTCAACTCGGCGCGCACCGCTTCGGCAAAGGCGGTGCGTGCCGCCTGGTTGCCCACCTCGTCGGGGAATGTCAGCGCGATCGTACCCTGCGCAAGCCCTGCGGGTGACGGAGCGACGAAGCGGGTGACTTCAACCGGGCCGGTGTAAGGCGAGGTGGCACAGGCCGACAGCGCCAGTGCAGTGGCGGCAGCGAAGGGGGCAAGCAGGCGGGCAGGTAACATGGCGCAGGTTCCTTTTCTGGCCGCAAGACTATAGGACGTGCGCAGCCATGTGCACAGGCCTTCAGGGGCTTACCTGTTTATCGGGCCTGTGTGGGTGGTGCAGGTTGAGAATTTCCAAACGGATTTTGTAAGAGAGGCCCGGCCATGATGTCAGACAACAAACCTTCTGTGCTCGTGACCGGCGGGGCAGGCTATATCGGCAGCCATGCGGTACTTGCCTTGCGTGATGCCGGCTGGCCGGTGGCGGTGATCGACAATCTGACGACCGGCTTCCGCTTCGCGATCCCTGACGATGTGCCGCTGTACGAGGGCGATATCGAGGATGCCGCCCTGCTGGCGCGGATCTTCGCCGAACAGAACACGGGCGCGATCATGCATTTTGCAGGCTCCATCGTGGTGCCTGAAAGCGTCGCCGATCCGCTGAAATACTACCACAACAACACCGCCAAGAGCCGTGCGCTGATCGAGGCGGCGGTCAAAGGCGGGGTCAGCCATTTCATCTTCTCCTCGACCGCGGCCACCTATGGCATCCCTGATGTTGCAGCGGTGAGCGAGGATACCCCCCAGCGTCCGATCAATCCCTATGGCTGGTCCAAGCTGATGACCGAGCAGATGCTGGCCGATGTCGCTGCGGCCCATCCGCTCAATTACGGGGTGCTGCGCTACTTCAACGTGGCGGGCGCCGATCCGCAGGCGCGTAGCGGGCAATCGACGGCGGGGGCAACGCACCTCATCAAGGTGGCGATCGAGGCGGCGCTCGGGATGCGCGAATCGGTGAGCGTGTTTGGCACCGATTACGACACGCCGGACGGGACGGGCGTGCGCGACTACATCCATGTCAGCGATCTGGCGGCCGCCCATGTGCTGACGCTGGAGGCGCTGATCGCCCGGCCGGAACGTTCGCTGACGATGAACTGCGGCTATGGCCGGGGGTTCTCGGTCAATGAAGTGCTCGACGCGGTCGACCGGGTGACGAATCGCAAGCTCGACCGCCGGATCGAAGGCCGCCGGGCAGGCGATCCCGATTCGCTGATTTCCAACCCGGCGCGGCTGAAAGAGACCCTCGGATGGGAGCCGGCCAATGCCGATCTCGACACGATCATCGCCCATGCGCTCGCCTGGGAGCGGAAATTGGGCGATTTGCGGGGTTGAGAGAGCCAGAGTCGCATTGACGCCGCCGGGGCATGCCGCTAACGGCACGCTTCAATTTTCCGCGCGTCGGACCTCTCCGGCGCGCTTCTCTTTTGGAAAAAGCGCCATGAAGATCGTCAACAGCCTCAAGTCGCTGAAGGGCCGCCACCGCGATAACCGCGTGATCCGTCGCCGCGGCCGCACCTATGTGATCAACAAGACCGACCGTCGCTTCAAGGCCCGCCAGGGCTAAGCCGGCGCGGCTGCCCGATGGGCGGCTGATGGATAATGCGGCCCGCCTCCATATCGGAGCGCGGGCCGCAGACGTTTGGGGGCATGATGCATAAAGTCGTAGTGTTCGATATCGGGCGGGTGCTGTTCCACTGGCAGATCGGCGCGTTGTTCGAAAAGCTGATCGAGGACCGCACGGAACTGGACTGGTTCCTCGCCAACGTCGTGACCGAGGAATGGCATTACGAGCATGACCGCGGCCGTGCGCTGGCCGACATGGTAACCGAACGGATTGCGCTGTTTCCGCAATATGAAAGCCACATCCGCGCCTATGTGGAGCGGTTCAACGAGACGATTCCCGGCCCGGTTGAAGGCTCGCTCGAACTGGTCCGGCGGCTCGCGGGCGCAGGCGTGCCGCTTTATTGCCTGACCAATTTCGGTGACGAGTTTTTCGCCGCCTTCCGCCCGACCCAGCCGATCTTCGATCTGTTCGAAAGCATCATCGTTTCGGGCGAGGAGAAGGTCGCCAAGCCGGACGCGCAGATTTACGAAATTGTCGAACAGCGCAGCGGGCGGCGTGGCAGCCAGTTGTTTTTCACGGACGACAACGCGGCCAATATCGCGGCGGCCAAGGCGCGCGGCTGGGATGCGCATCTGTTCACCGATGCGGCGAGCCTTGAGGCGCAGTTGAAGGCGTCCGGGCTCTTGTGATTCCTTGTTTGCGTGACCGCCTCCGCGGTCACGTCCTCGGCGCTGTTCCTCCGCTTCGCTCCGGGCGCCTGCGGGCGGCCCGTCCTTTGGCGGGCCGAGGCACCGCGAGCCTCGAACTGATGTGTTGGTATCGGTCGCGCAGCGACCGCGAGCGCACGAGCCGCAGGTGTTCAAGCCCGTAGGGCTTGAAACAACGCCGAGGACGAACCCGCGGAGGCGGGTTCGCAACACAAAAAAGAAAAACCCCCGGCGCCGGGGCACCGGGGGTTGTTGCTCTGTCCGGTGGGAGAGGGGGACGTCCGGACAGAGAGGGACTTCGTATCAGCCCGCAGCGCTTACGCGTTGCACTTGGCCAGTTCTTCAGCCTCGATTGCCTGGCCGAGCACCTTGAAGTCGGCGATTTCGCCCGACTTGCGGTTCAGGCCGCGGCAGATGCGCAAGGGGCGCGCGCTTGTCTTGCCGGCGACGCAGGTGGTGCCTTCGCAAGTCCAGGCAACGCCGCCTGCCACAAAGCGCGCTTCGCTGGCCGGAGCCGAAAGGGTCGCGCTGTAATAAGACGTGCCGGCCGCTTCCAGCGGGCTGCTGCTGGTGGCGACACCGAAGATCGCGCCGGTGTAAATCAGCGCCGAAGCGAGGATTGCGAACTTGCCGGTGCGGGGGAGGGAGAGGGTGTTGATCATGGGGGTATCCTTTGCCTTTTGTTTTTTGGGGCACGTTTGATTTGCGGGGAATGGCCCCATGGTCTCTGTCAGCGTATTTTGCAACGCAACATTTCGATTCGAAACCGGTTGCTATTCGCTACCTATGTTATTAGGTTGTGAGTTGCAACTGAAAACTGAAATTTTTTTGTGAGCCGCGCAAAATCGGTTACACATGCCCCGGACGGGGAAGGGACTGAGCCATATGGGTGACTTGAGAGAACCGCTGCGCGAACTGATCGAATGCGGCCTGCCGCAGGCGCTCGAGGTGATGGGAGAACGTTGGTCGTTCATGATCCTGCGCGCGAGTTTCAATGGTCTCAAGCACTTCGAGGAATTTCTGAGCGAGCTGGGGATCGCCCGCAACATCCTGTCCAACCGTCTCGCCAAGCTGGTCGAGCACGGCATCCTGAAGCGTGAGCCTTGCGCGGATGACCGCCGGAAGATCGAATATCGCCTCACCGACAAGGGCTTCGATTTGCTCCCCGCGATGCTCGCGCTGCGCCAGTGGGGGCAGAAATACGGTGCCGAAACCGTGGTCGAGGACCCGGTGCTGGTCGATGAACGCGACCGTTTGCCGATCGGGCCGGTTTCGATCCTCGCGCATGACGGGCGGATTTTGGGCCATCAGGACCTGTGGCTGGTGCGCCCCGCCAACCTCGGCAAGCGCGCCGATGGCAGCGTGGCGACCCGGGCGGCCGACCTTGCCAAGGGCGATGTGGTCGATCTTGCCGCCAAGAAGGCGATGCTGCGGTAAGGGTCTGACGCTAATCCGTCGATAGTGCCGGCCCGGCGGGTGCCCATTGCCCGCCGCTTGGGCTAGGGCGGCGCGCATGAGCGTGGCCCTGCCCCCTGAATGTCACGAAATTCTCCAGCGCACCTTTGGCTTCCCGGCGTTTCGCGGGCAGCAGGAGGCGGTGATTTCCCGCGTCATGGCGGGCGCCCACACGCTCGGGCTGATGCCGACGGGTGCGGGCAAGAGCCTGTGCTACCAGATCCCCGCGCTGGCCCGCCGCGGCACGGCGGTAGTGATCTCGCCGCTGATTGCGCTGATGCACGACCAGATTCGCTCTGCGCGCGCGGCGGGGATCAGCGCCGCTTCGATGACGTCTGCCGATTCGGACAATGCCGCCACGGCCGACGCCTTTCGTTCAGGCGCGCTTGATCTGCTCTATGTCGCCCCCGAACGCGCCTCGACCGCGGGGTTTCAGGCGATGCTGGAGCGCGCTCCGGTGTCGCTGTTCGCCATCGACGAGGCGCATTGCGTGTCCGAATGGGGGCACGATTTCCGGCCTGATTACCGGATGCTGCGTCCGGTGCTCGACCGGTTTTCGAACGTGCCCCGCCTCGCGCTCACTGCCACGGCGGATCAGGCGACGCGGGTCGATATCCTGCGCCAGCTCGGGATTCCGGACGAAGGCCTGATCGTCGCCGGATTTGACCGGCCCAACATCCGCTACGCCATTACGCCCCGCGACAATGGCGTGCGCCAGATCACCGACCTGGTCCAGCGACTGGAGGGGGCAGGCATCGTCTATGCTCCCAGTCGCAAACAGGCCGAAGACCTCGCCGCCGCCATCACCCGCGCCGGGCGCGAGGCGGGGTTTTACCACGCCGGGCTGGAGCCGGAACGCCGTGCGCGGGTGCAGGCAGAGTTCGTTGCGTCCGAAAGCATGGTGATGGTCGCCACGATTGCCTTCGGCATGGGCATCGACAAGCCCGACGTGCGCTTCGTGGTCCACGCCGGGCTGCCCAAATCGATCGAGGCCTATTATCAGGAGACAGGGCGCGCAGGGCGTGACGGCGATCCGTCCGAGGCTCACCTGTTCTGGGGCGTCTCCGATTTCGCCCGTGCCCGCCAATGGCTCGGCGAGGTTGAGCCGGAACGCCTGCCCGCCGAAAACGCCCGCCTCAACGCGCTCGCCGCGCTGGTCGAGGCGCCGTCTTGCCGCCGCGCGATCCTGCTCAGGCATTTCGGGGAGCATCCGGCCCCGCAGTGCGGCAATTGCGACAATTGCTGCGAGCCGCCCAAGGTGGTCGACGCCAGCGAACTTGCCCGCAAGCTGCTGTCGGCGGTCTATCGCACGGGGCAGAGCTTCGGCATGGGCCATATCGAAAAGGTGCTGACCGGGCAGAGCGATGAGCGCATCGAAAGCCGTTCGCATGACAAGCTGTCGGTGTTCGGCATCGTAGGTGCGGGCGAGGCTGCGCTGCTGCGCCCGCTGGCGCGCACGCTGGTGGCGCGCGGGATGCTGGCCGCGACCGAGCATGGCGGCCTTGCGCTCGGCCCCGAGGCGCGCGCGGTGCTGAAGGGCGAGGCCGGGGTGGAATTCGCCGAGCCTCCCGTTCGCCAGCGCCGGAGCCGCGCACGCAGCGGCGGGGCAGATAGCGCGCCCAACCCCGTCGGCAATCCGCTGTTCGAAGCCCTGCGCGCCCGGCGCAAGGCGCTCGGCAGCGAGCACGGCCTGCCGGCTTACGTCATCTTCCATGATTCGGTGCTGCGCGACATGGCGCTGCAACGCCCCGAAACGCTCGCCGAACTGGGCACGATCCCGGGCGTGGGCGTGAAGAAGCTGGAGACCTGGGGGCCGGACTTCATTGCCGTGGTGCGCGAACACCTGCGTTCTTGATGCGCGGTTCACAGGTGTGAACCGGTCTGCGCCGCGCGTCAGCGCGCCCGCTTGCGAATAGTATAATCGATCCTGATCCGCACCCAGCTGCCGAACTGCTCGCGCCCGCCGACGCGGGCCGGGCGCACGCGGAATTGCCATGCGGCGGCCAGCACTGCGCGGCCGATCTGCGAGCCTTGCGGGCCTTCGGAGAGCAATTGGCAATCCTCGACATAATAGCCCGACACCGTCTTGCACGCGATCAGCGCATAGCCAGGGCCGCTCGCAGTGGAGAGGTAGCCCGACAGCTCCTGATCGGTCGGCTCGCGGTACCAGCGCGCGGCATAGAGTGGCTCGCCATTGGCCATGGTGCCGACCATTTCGCTGTCGCCCGCCGTGCGCGGGTTGCCGGTGTCGACCGGGCCGTATCCCGAATTGGGCCTGATTCGCGCGCCGATGGTCGACTTCGGGCGCGCGGGCTGCGCTGTCGGGCTGGGTTCGGGCTGCGGCGGAGCAGGCGGCGGTGGGGGCGGGGCGGGCTGCGGGTTCAGCGTCAGCGGCGAGGGGCGCATCGGCACGGCGGGCGTCGTCACCGGCTGATCGGGCTGCGGCGTATCGGCCGGGCTTTCCTCGGCAGTCTCAGGCTCGGGCGCGGGCGGGCTGGAGGCACTCTGCGCCTTGAAGGTCGTCACCTTCTCCTTTGCGTCCTCCACCCCGGCGATTTGCGCGCCCAGCGTCAGCAACAGCAGCAGGATCAGCCCTTCGAGCGCGAGGGCGATGGCAAGGCTCGCCAGCTTGCGCCGCCGCGACGCGTCGCGAACGGCTGTCAGCCAGCGCGCGGGCCAGCGCACCGCACCACGCGGCGCCTCGATCGCCAAAGTTGAAGGATCGTCCGAAATCGCCGCTGCGCCCTTGATGCGGCCGGGGGAGAGCGGCCGGGGTGGCCTCTTAGCCCGTCATCATCCGATAGGATAGCGCCTCGGCGATGTGGACGCGGCCGACCGTCCCGGCCCCGGCAAGATCGGCGATGGTGCGTGCGACGCGCAGCATCCTCGTATAGCCGCGCGCGGAGAGGCGCAGCTTTTCGGCGGCTTGCAGCAGCAGCTTGCGCCCCGCCTCATCGGGCGCGGCGTGTTGATCGAGCCGCTCGCCTTCCAGCTCCGCGTTCGAGCGCACCCCGCGCGCCGTGGCCTGTGCGCGGGCGGCAGCGACCCGCCGGGCGACCTCGGCGCTGCCTTCGGCGGGCGGCGGCAGGGTCATGTCCAAGGCGCTGACCGCCGCGACATGAACATGAAGGTCGATGGGGTCGAGAAGGGGGCCGGACAGGTGCGACTGGTAGTCGCCAACGCAGCGCGGATATTTGTTGCAGTTCCTCACCGGATCGCCGGCATAGCCGCAGCGGCACGGGTTCATCGCCGCCACCAGCTGGACGCGGGCGGGGAAGGTGACATGGGCATTGGCACGGGCGACATCGACGCTGCCGGTCTCCAGCGGCTGGCGCAGCGAATCGAGCACCGGGCGCTGGAATTCGGGCAATTCATCTAGGAATAACACGCCCAAATGCGCGAGACTGACTTCGCCAGGGCGCACTTTCAGCCCGCCGCCGGTTAGCGCAGCCATGCTGGCCGAATGGTGGGGCGCGCGAAACGGGCGGGCGCGGCTGATGCGGCCGGATTCGAGCATCCCCGCCACCGATTGCACCATCGAAACCTCCAGCGCCTCGGCCGGGGCCAGCGGCGGCAGGATGCCGGGCAGGCACGAGGCGAGCAGGCTTTTGCCCGACCCCGGCGGGCCGACCATCAGCAGGTTGTGCCCGCCGGCTGCCGCGATCTCCAGCGCGCGCTTGGCGGTCTCCTGACCCTTGACCTGCTTGAGATCATTGCCCGATTGGCCCTCTGCCACCCCGCCGCGTGGCGGCTCGGGCAAGACTTGGCTGCCTTTCAGATGCGCCAGCAAGCTGGTGAGATCGCGCGGGGCAAGCACGGGCACGCCGCTCGCCCATCGCGCTTCCGGCCCCTGCTCGGCGGGGCAGATCAGGCCCGCCTGCACCTCGCTGGCGTGGAGCGCCGCGATCAGCACCCCGGGACTGGCGACGACCCTGCCATCCAGCGCCAGTTCCCCCACTGCGATCCAGTCACCCAGTTGTTCGGCATCGGTCACGCCCATCGCCGCCAGCAGCGCCAGCGCGATCGGGAGGTCATAATGCGATCCGTCCTTGGGCAGATCGGAGGGCGAAAGGTTGACGGTGATGCGCTTGGGCGGCAGCGCGAGGCCCATCGCGGCGAGCGCGGCCTGCACCCGTTCGCGGCTTTCGCTCACCGCCTTGTCGGGCAGCCCGACGAGATTGAAACGCGGCAGGCCCGGCCCGACATCGCACTGGAGCTCCACCGCGCGGGCCTCCAGCCCGAGGTAGGCTACCGTCCTCACCAACGCGACCATCGGCACACCCACAATGCTTTACCGCCTGCCCCAAGTGCCTGATTGTGAAGCGATTCGAGGCACTTGTCGAGCGATTAGGGTTAAGCGTTTCCGCGATGCCGTCCCCGCGAGAATGCTAAGGCAAATTTAAAGCATAAATCTTGGCAAATTCGGAAAGGCGCGGCGGGCGATACTTGCGTTCATGAACCGCGCCCTTGCTTTCTGTTTGGCCGCTTTTGCGCTGCTGCTCCCCGGGACGGCTGTGCTGGCGCAATCGAGCGCGCGCGTTGTTGCGACGGTAAGCTGGGTCGAGGAATGGGACCCGGCAACAGGCCAATGGATTAGGGTCGAGGATGGCGCGGCCAGCACTGCGCCCGCGGCTTTCCAGTCCACCACCATGCAATCGGGCAGCGGCGTGACCGTCACCGAAACCGTGACAGAAGTCCAGCCGGTCCGCTTTATCGGCGCGGCTGCCCGCATTCCGGCCCAGTCTGCCGGGATCGCCGCCTTCGGGCCGTTCCGGGTGATCGACGGCAAGCACGCCGCGCTGGTCGGCCCGACGGATGCCGCCAGCCCCGAGGCGTTCGCGACGATGCTCGCCACTTTCCCGGAGCTCGAGGTGATCGAATTCGTCGACGCGCCGGGCACCAGCCATGATCTTGCCAACCTCCGGCTCGGCCGCGCCATCCGCGCTGCGGGGCTCGCCACGCACGTCCCGGCGGGCGGGTCCGCGCGTTCGGGCGCGGTCGAGCTGTTCTTGGCCGGCACGCGCCGGACGGTCGAACCGGGTGCCTTGTTCGCGGTGCATTCGTGGCGCGACGAGGCCGGGCGCGAGCCTGATGACTTTGCTCCCGATGCCCCTGAAAACCGCCTCTATCTCGATTACTATGCCGAAATGGGCATGAGCGCGGATGATGCCCATGCGTTCTACGCCATGACCAATTCGGTGCCCCATGCCGGCGCGCTGTGGCTGGAAGGGGCCGAGATGGCGCGCTGGATTGCCCCTGCATCGCGCACGATCCCCTCCGAAGCCCAAAGCGCGCTACGTCTTGCGTTGGCGCGTTCGGCGCAGGCTGTGTCGGAACGGATGGCAGCGGTGCTCCACGCGCAGACCTTTGCCCGGACGGCTGAACCGCCTGCCCCGCGGCTCGCCTATGCCTTGCCGCCAGCGGCTTTGCTTGACTCAGGGGTGGCTTTCCCATAACGGCCCCGGTCTGTTTTGCGGTCCGCAGCACGCGGCCCCCGGCTTTTTTGCCGGCCAGCTTTTCGAGGATGATATGAAGCGTACCTTCCAGCCCAGCAATCTCGTGCGCGCCCGTCGTCACGGTTTCTTCGCCCGCAAGGCCACCCCGGGCGGCCAAAAGGTCCTTCGCGCCCGCCGTGCCCGCGGTCGCAAGAAGCTCTGCGCTTAATTTTCTGGCGCCCTCAGGCGCCGGGCACGGGCCGTATGGCCCGCTTGGCTTTCGCGGCATAAGCCGCGGCGGGCAATCGCCTTTGCGGGCTCCCTTCGGGAGCCCGTTTGCGTTATCGGCGAAAGCATGATCTCGGTCCTCACCAAGCGCGCGGATTTCCTCGCGGCCAATTCCGGAATCCGGAATGCGCGCAGCGGTTTCGTTTTGCTGACCCGCCCGAACGACGGGCAAGGCATGCGATTCGGCATCACCGTCACCAAGAAGATCGGCAACGCGGTGGTGCGCAATCGCATGAAGCGGCGCTTCCGCGAATTGCTGCGCGCGGCGCTGCCGGGCGCGGGTCTTCCCGATCACGATCATGTGCTGATCGGCCGCGCCGGGGGTGTGGAACGGGACTTTCACCAGATGGCCGAGGAACTCGCCAAGGCGCTCGAACGCGCCGGTGAGGGACGCGGCGATCCGGCGGGCGGACGGCGGCCCCGAGCCGGCAATCGCAAGGGCAGCAAGCGGTGATGAAACAGATCCTCATCCTCTTCGCGCGCGGCTGGCAGCTTGGCCCTTCGCGCATCCTGCCGCCTTCGTGCCGCTACTATCCGTCTTGCAGCCAATACGCGATCGAGGCGATCGGTCGTTATGGCGCGCTTAAGGGTGGATGGATGGCAGCGAAGCGGCTAATGCGCTGCCACCCTTGGGGCGGGCACGGTCACGATCCCGTGCCTTAGGCCTGTCTAGGGGGTGGATTCCGGGGGGCTGGTAAACAGCCGCCTTATCCCCATAATACACCATGTCGTCGCATTCGCTCGGGGCTTACACTTGGACAATCGCAATCTTCTCCTCGCCGTCGTGCTTTCGGGCCTGCTCATTCTCGGGTGGGACCTTGGCGTGCGGTTCATGTATCCCGAGAGCGCGACTGCATCGCAGACCGCGCCGAACACCGGGGCGAAGCCCGGTGCGGCGGCGGCCCCTGCGGCCGGCAGCGCCGCGCTTGCGCCGGGTGCAGGCAATCTCGGCACCGAAGCGGCGGCCCGCAAGGTCGATCTGAAGGCGGCGCTGGCCGGCGGCAACCGCGTGGCGATCGACACGCCGCGCATCAGCGGTTCGATCAACCTCGTCGGCGCGCGGATCGATGATATCGAGCTGAAGGACTACCGCGAGACGGTGAAGAAGGATTCCGGCCCCGTCCGCCTCTTCGCGCCCGAGGGCACGCCGGGCCAGTATTTCGCCGAGTTCGGCTTTGTCGCCGCCGGACAGCGTCAGCCGTCGAACCTGCTGTGGCAGGCGGACGGCGCGAAGATGACCCCGACCACGCCGGTCACTCTCACCCGCACCGACGCGAACGGGATCACCTACAAGATCCGTTTTGCGGTTGATGCCAATTACATGATCACCGCAAGCCAGACCGTCAGCAACGCGGGCGCCGCTGCGGCGGTGGTGCAGCCGTTTGCGCTCATCAAGCGCACCAGCGCCAATGCGACGATCGACCAGTTCGTTTCGCACTCCGGCCCGGTGGGCGTGTTCGGCGACACGCTGTGGGACCCCCATTCCTATGACGAGCTGGCAGAACTGGGCGGCGAAAGCCCCGCCGGCACGCCCGACTGGCTGGGCTTTACCGATCAGTATTGGCTCGCCGCGCTTGTCCCCGGTGACGGCAAGGGCAACGTCAAGGTCGACGATGCCGGCTTCCGCGCACTGGGGGGCAAGCTGTTCCGCACCGATCTGCTCTATGATGCGGTGACCGTGCCTGCGGGCGGCAGCGTGACGCAGGACACCCGCCTCTATGCCGGGGCCAAGGACAGCCAGATCCTCGACGTCTATGAAGACGGCGGGATCACCAATTTCGGGCTTGCGATCAGCTGGGGCTGGTTCTGGTTCTTCGAAAAGCCGATCCTGTGGCTGCTGCGGCACCTGAACAGCCTTGCCGGCAATTTCGGGGTGGCGATCATTTTGCTCACCGTCGTCATCCGCGGTCTGATGTTCCCCGTCGCGCAGAAGGGCTTTGCCTCGATGGCCGCGATGAAGGCGGTGCAGCCGCGGATGAAGGAAATCCAGGACCGCTTCAAGGATGACAAGCAGCGCCAGCAGCAGGAAATCATGAAGCTGTACAAGGACGAGAAGGTTAACCCCTTGTCCGGCTGCCTGCCGATGGTGATCCAGATTCCGGTGTTCTTCGCGCTTTACAAGGTGCTGGTGCTGGCCATCGAGATGCGGCACGAGCCCTTCATCCTGTGGATCAGGGACCTGTCCGCGCCCGATCCGGCGCATATCCTCAACCTGTTCGGGATGCTGCCTTTCACGATTCCCGAAGCCAGCTTCCTCGCCATCGGCCCACTTGCAGTCTTGCTGGGGATCACGATGTTCCTGACCTTCAAGCTCAACCCTTCCGCGATGGATCCGGTGCAGCAGCAGATGTTTGCGATCATGCCGTGGATCCTGATGTTCGTGATGGCGCCGTTTGCGGCCGGCCTGCTGCTTTACTGGGTCACCTCGAACCTGCTCACCGTGGCCCAGCAGAGCTATCTCTATTCCAAGCACCCCCAGCTCAAGGCCGCCAATGCGGCGGCGGCTGCGGTTGCGGCGAAGAAAACATAGCGCCCGATGGACGAGATTGAACAACAGCAACTGCGCGAGGAAGCGGCATCGCGGCTCTTTTCCGGGCCGGTCGATTTCCTGCGCTCGGCCCCGCAACTGCAATTCCTGCCCGAGCCGGTGGTGCCGGAGATCGCCTTTTGCGGGCGTTCGAACGTGGGCAAGTCCTCGCTGCTTAACGCGCTGACCGGGCGCAAATCGATCGCGCGTGCTTCGGTCACGCCGGGGCGTACGCAGGAATTGAACTTCTTCGATGTCGGCAGGCCGAGGGACGAGAGCATGGAGGAAGGCGCGCTGCCGCTGTTCCGGCTGGTCGATATGCCCGGCTACGGCTTTGCCAAGGCGCCGGTGAAGGTGGTCGAAAAGTGGAAGGCGCTGGTGAACTCTTACCTGCGCGGCCGGCAGGTGCTCAGCCGCACGCTGGTGCTGGTCGATAGCCGCCACGGCCTCAAGGAGGTCGACCGCGAGATGATGACCATGCTCGACAAGGCCGCCGCCTCCTACCGCATCGTCCTCACTAAGACCGACAAGATAAAGGCGAGCGAACTGGCTGACGTCGCCGAAAAGACCGCTGCCGAAGCCAAGAAGCACGTTGCCGCGCATCCGGAAATCCACCTCACCAGCAGCGAGAAGGGCATGGGTATCGAGCGTCTGCGCGCTGCCGTGGTGGCCGATGCGCTGGGAGAGGGGTGGATGGGCTAGCGCCACCGCCGCGCGAAAATCCTCGCATTGCGCCGCTGTTGCGTTAGGCAGGAGCGATTGCGCCGGGGAGGGGCCTTATGCGCCATACGACATTGGCGCTCGCCGCAGTGGCCGCGCTGCTTGTTCCGCAGGGTGCGCATGCACAAACACCGGCCGAATGGAAGCTGCGCGCCTCGCCGGAAGGCTGCTCGGTCAGCGCGCTGCGCGATGGGGTGTTCGTGCTCATCAATATCAACCCCGAAGGCCGGCAGGGCCTGCGCATCCATCACCCCGACATGGCCATCGCCGAACGCGAGGTGCGTTCGGCGGTGCTGACCATCGGTGAACGCCATACCGCCTTCGAGGTCAACGGCGCGCGCACGGCTGACGGGATGCCGGGCTTCATCACCGCCGGTCGCAGCGATCTGCGCGACGCGTTTGGGGCAGGGGAGCTTGCCGAAATCGAGCTTCCGCCGGCAAGCCCGATCACTCTCGATCTGGCCGGGCTGCCGACGGCGCTGAACGCGCTGGATGCCTGCGCGGCCACGCTCACACCGCGCGATCCGGAAACCATCGTCGCGGTCAAGCCGAGGATGACGCGCGCGCCTTCGATCGGGCCGGGTGACCTGCCGCTCGACGGGGCGACCCGGCGTGAGGTGGGGTGGCGGCTGACGATCTCTCCCGAAGGCAGCATCGCCAATTGCGAGATCGTGCGGTCGAGCGGTTCGCGTGCGCTTGATGATCGGGTCTGCGAGCTGCTGCGAACGGGAAGCCGCTTCACACCGGGCGCCAACGCCGCAGGCAAGCCCGTTACCGCCACGTTCCAGTCGCGCCTGACTTTCTAGCTGGCCCGCTACTGCATCTGCGCGCGAAAGCGGATGGTGAAGCTGGGTTGGCTGGTCGCGCTGGTGGCGCCGGCCATGATGCCGGTGGGCGCGATGCGGATGCCGCGCACGCGCACGTCGAAGCTGCCGCTCGGCACATAGGTGTAGGGCGCGCCGCCGCCAGCGGCCTGCGAGTAGGTCACCATGGTGCTCGCGTTGAACGTGCCCAAACCGCTCGTTGGTGTGCCGTTGGTGAAGGTGACGGGCGTGCCGGTGGCAAAGGCCATTTCGGCGGGCATGGTGTCGATGATAACGATCGAGCTCGAATCGACCGGCCCTGTGCCGAAGTTGCGCACGGTAATCGCGTATTCGACAATCGCGCCCGGGATCAGCTTGGGATTGGTGGTGCCGTTGACCGGATCGGAGATCACCTGGCTGGTCTTGGTGATCTCCAGCACCGCTGTGACGCGGGCGGTGTTGGTGATCGTGCAGGTTATCGCATCACCGGGGCGCGGGGTGATGGTCCCGCCCGCGGTGGTGGGCAGGGTGGTGGTCGATCCGGTGGCCGTGTTGGTGCAGGACATGGTCACGTTGTAATTGCCGAGGTTGGCCGTGCCCGCGGCGATCTCGTCGATGCTGTAGGCGCGCTGGTTCACCACTTGCACCAGGCCGGTGTCGCCCGTGCCGCTGGTGACCACGTTGGTGGTGCCGGTGGTGGTGGAGGATGCGATCACGGTCGATCCGTCGCGGATCCGCATGGTGAATTGGTCGGTGCCGAACCGCCGCGCACTTCCCAATGCCTTGCGCACCCTGATCCGCGGCTGGGCTCCGGCCGAAAAGGTGCAGACCAGAAACTCCCCGAATTCGAGCTGGCCGATGTTGGTGTTGGTGGTGGACAGGTTATTGGGCAGGGCGGCGCGGGTGGTGCCTGCGGTGTTCACGCAAGTGAGGTTGGCCGAATAGGCCGTTATCGCGCTGACGCTGCCCGGGGCCATCGCGAGGCGCAGCGTGATGGGGAGGCCCGCTGACATGCTCAGCGGCGTGGTGGTGAACGGGCCGGCGGTCGTCCCGGTGGTTGTCCCGCTGCTGATCGCCGTGCCGGTGGCGGTGGAGGCGATCTGGAAGGTCAGCTGATCGGCGCTGTTGACCCGCGTATTGAGGAACTGCGTCTGGAGCCGGATCGTCGCAAAGCGGAGCGCGAACATCACGCCTTGCAGGCCGCCCGACTGGGTCTGGACGGTCACGCTGGTCGGGCTGTTGCTGCCAAGGATATAGGCACCTACCGTCCCGCCCGTGCCGGTAATGTCGACAAAGGTGCTGCCCACCCCGGAGATCGGCGGCATGGTCGAACCGGCGATCGGTGGCACCGAATCCAGCAGCTGCCAGCCGCCGCCATTGGTTGTCATGCGGATATATTCGCCCTCGTTGCTCGATTCGGCATCGGCGACAACGAAGGAATAGACGGTCACACCGCCGCCCGCTGGCGGGGTGACGGTGATGTTGGTGATCGCGATCGTGCTGACACCGGCCTGCGCGGAATAGAGCACCGGGCGGCCGGGGATGCCGATAAAGGCGCTGTTGCCCACTGCCGATCCGCTCCACGAGGGTGCGGTCACGTCATTATATGCGGGGTTGGTGCCGGTGACCCGCGCGTTGAAGCGCAGCACCGAGCCATCGGGCAGGGTAAAGGCAAGGTTCTGCCCCGATGCGCTGCGAGCGATGGCATCGTCGTAATTGGCCATGTTGAGCCAGCAATAGGTCTGCCAGCTTGCCGGAGCCGTGCCTTGCGAAGCGGCTCGCGCGCAGTCCTGCGCCTGAGCCGCCGGGCTCCACATCAGCGCAAAGAGCATCAGCAGCAGCGCCAGCCAACGGCGCGGGTGGGTGGGCATAGGGAACATCCCTAGGCCATAGGAAATCATGGTAAACAGAAGGTTAGCAAGCCGTATTTGGCGCGGGCCGGCCACGATCAGCGCCCCAGCCCGAGGAAGTCGAAGCTGGTGGCATCGAACTTCATCCGTGCTGCTGCAAACACGCCCTTGTCGGTGTTGCGTGCCGGGCCGAAATCGCCGTCGCGGAAGCCTTCGATGTTGTAGCCGATGCTGACCAGCATGCCCTTGGCCGGAACCACACCGATGGTCGGGCTGTAGGCGAAGCTGGTCGCATTGTCGGTGAGGTTGCTGCGGATGGTTGCGCTCACGCCCAGCTCGAACAGCTTGCCGATCCCGATGCGCGCGTCTGCGCCCACAAGCACGGCGGTGCCGGCGAATTCGGTGCCTTCAAACTGATCGAGATTGTGCCGCGCGCCAAGGAACACCCCGATTTCGTGGCGGCGCACTTCGGCGCCCGTGTCATCACGTCCGCGCGGGCTGAAATTGGTCGAGAGGCTGCCGACCAGACGGCGCGATGTGGCGTCTCCGTCCACGGTCAACGCGGTGCGGCCCGCGCCGCCGCCGCCGCCCATCTCGCCCGCGACCGCGCCGGTGATCCGGTCGCTGCGGAACTCGATCCGGCCGAGCATGGCAAGCGCCGAGTTTTCCGGGCGGTGGGCAAAAGCGATGCTGGCATCGAGGATGTCTGCGGTGGCGCCGCCGGCCGCTTCTGAATGCGTCCAGGTGATGCCCGAGCCCACGAGGCTGCCTTCGCCAAGCTGGCGGATCGCGCCAAACAGCGCGCCCATGCGGTCGGCGGTCTCGCCATCGCGCACTTCACCGCGCGCGGTGAGGCTCCAGCGGTCCTTGCGCCATGCCGCGCCAAAGGTGACGGCGGTGAAGTCTTCGAACAACAGGTTGCCGGTGATCTGGCCGCCGTTCGCCGCGGGCTGATCGGGGTTGACGAGATCGCTTGCCGCAGGACGCCCGCCGAGCGTGCGGTTGCTGTCGAGCGTGGCATCGATGGTCAGCGCCTGAGTCAGCTGCAATGTCTGCGACAGGCCGAAGGCGGCAAAGCTGCGGTTGCCGTTCTCGCCCATGGTTTCCTGACCCAGCGTGGTGGTCACCTGACCGCCCTGCCACGGCGCAACTTCAATGCCGCCGCGAAGCTGGCGCGCATCGATGCGTTCGCCATTGGCCATCTCGTAAGTGCCCACCAGCCGCACGTCCGGTGTGATCGCATAGCGCGCGCCAAGCCGGTGACGCGCGGGCAGATCGGCGCTTTCCGCCTTGCCGAGCGCGATTGCAGTGCCGGCCGAAAGTTCAAGCTTGTTGTCGAACAGGCGCTGGGTGGCGCCCGCTTCCAGCACGGTCGAGGCGGCATTGCTGCCATCGGCCAGGCGATCGTCGAAATGGACGAGGCCGAGGCGCAGGTTGGTGCTCTGGCGGGTCAGGGTCAGTTGGCCCTGCGCCGCGCGGCGGCGGGCAGTGTCGGTCAGGCTGTTGTCCTGCCACAGGCTGCCGGTGAAGCTCAACGCGTCGGTGATGAGCACGCGCCCGTCCATGCCCAGCTTGCGGCGACCGCGTTCAACCGCGTTCTGCTGGCCGATCCCGTAATCGGCATCGATCTGGCGGGCATAGGCGATCAGATCGATGCTGCCGGTCTGGTGCTGCACCTCGGCGAGCCAGCCTTGCGCGGTTTCGCCCTCGCGGCGGCTCAGCGCGATTTCGGCGCGCACTTCGGTGTTGGAATCAACGCGGGCGAGCAGATCGACCGCGCCGATATCGGTGCGCCGGGTCTGGCCGCTTGCGCCCTCAAGGCCTGCATCGCTGATCGCGCTTGCGCCGATGCGGACCGCGCCGCTCTCGCTCGTCCAGTCGGCGCGCGCGCCCGCGTTCCACGCCGCCTCGCCCGTGCCATCGCTTTCGAATTCGATGACGATGAACTGCGGGTTCAAGTCCTCATCACGGCTGAGGACCGGGAACTTGAAGCGGATCGTGCCGGCCAGCAGGTCGATGTCGTAATCGGTGAAGCGGGTGAGCGTGCGGCTGGAGACGATCTGTTCAGGGCGGAAACGGTCACGCACTTCGATGGTCACGCGCTCGGAATTGGCGAGGATGCGGCGGCTGGCGAGGCTGTAGGGGCCGGAAATGCCCTGGCCCTGGATTTCCTGACGCTGGAAGCGGCTCGCAATCTGGGCGGCAAAGCCTTGCGCCTTCAGCCCGCCCACGCGCGCTTCGCCCATCACGCCGGTGGCGGTGCGGTTGTAGCTGGCAAGGCGGGTCTGGTTGAAGGCGGTCTGGAAATCGCCGTAGAGCGCATAGAACGTCGCAGTTTCGATGCGCACATACAGCTTCTCGCGGCTGGCAGCGTCGAACTGGCGGGCCGAGCCATCGCCGAACACGGTGTAATAGGCGCCCGGATCGATCGCGCCCAGCACGCGCGCGTCTTCGCGCTGCTTGGCGCTGTCATAGGCGAGGGTGAGCAGATATTTGCCCAGCACTCGGCCCTTGGCATAAAGTGCCACGCGCGCATCATCGCCCAGATCGCTGTCGAAGCGGCGGCTACGTTCCATGTTGTCGGCCACCGAACGGGCGCCCACGGTGCCCTCGGCAAGGCCGATCACGGTCCATTCGACATCGCCCGGCTCGATCCAGGCTTCCAGTTCCTGACGGCGCTTGATCTCGCCATCATCGAAGGTGAAGTCCAGCCGCAGGGAGCCGCTGACCATGGTGGGGGCAAGCTCGATCTTGGCGATGCCTTCATTGCCGTCCACCACCCAGCGCGCGGCCATCGGGGCCGTGCCGGTGAGCTGGTTCAGCTGCTGGCGGTCGATCTGCTCGGCGCTCTGGTAGGGGGCGTTCAGGTTGAAGCTGCCCGAGATGCCTTCGCGAAGCGGGCGGTTGTTGCGATCGAGCACGCGGATTGCGATCACCGGACGGGTGCGGCCATCGGCAACGAGGTTCGATTGCGTGCGCAGGAATTCGACCTTGGCGGGCGCGCGGGTGAAAAACACCTCGCGGGTGAAGGTCTTGGAGACTTCGCCGAAGGAATTGATGATGCGCGCTTCGAGCACGGTCTTGTCGGTCAGCAGCGCCACACCGCGCCACTGGCTGACCGCCCAGGTGCCGTTTTCCGGGTTCTGCGTGCCTTCGAAGGCGAGCGGTTCGACCGGCTTGCCGTCAACGAACAGCTGCACTGTCTGGCCGAGCCGGTGGCGCACCGCGACCTTGATGGCCGGCGCGCGCGGGTTGGCATCGGGGGCGGGGGCCAGGAAGCCGTCTTCGCCATCGCCCAGTGCCAGATAATCGGTCACGGCGGGGCCGCTTTCCTTGGCTTCCTCTGCTTTTTCAGCGGCTGCATCGGACTTGGCGGCCGGAGCAGGTTCGGCCGCGGGCGCGGGGCGGGGGGCAAGCTTGGCGCGCGCTGCTTCGGGCAGGTCGGCGTGGAAATCGGCAACCACCAGGCTGCCGCCCTGACCAATGGCGAAGCGCGAGATCGCGCTGCCGGCGCTGCGCGACGACTTGGTGCAATCGACGAAGCGGCCGCCCTCGGGCAGGGTCATCGGCGCGACCTGCACCACGTGGGTGCCGGGCACAACGCCTTCGAAGTGGTAGCGACCGTCGGCATCGGTAACGGCGAAGGTGCCGTCTTCCAGCATCACGCGCACGCCGGGGATGCCGCGGCGTTCGGCATCGGGCAGGGTGCAGCCGCCGTCGGTGATGCGGCCGATGATGGTCATGCGGTCGGCAATCCCGTCACGCGCGATTTCGACGGTTGCATCGGCGCGCGTCTCGCGGCCCAGCGCGTCGCGCGTGGTGGCAAGATTGACCGCGCGGCCCGGAGGCGCATCGGTGCGCACGCTCATGGCATAGGTGACGCGGGCTGTGGTTCCGGCCGGCAGATCGCCGAGCGCGATGCCCAGCACGCGCCCGTCGGGCGAGATGGTGACCGCCTGCGGTGCGGGCGCACCGTTGACGCGGATGCTGTCACGGCGCAGCCGCAGCCAGGGCGAGGCGGTATCGGTCAGCACCACGCCGCGGCGGATGCGCCCGGCGTCGGTATTGCTGACGTTAATGGTGTAGAACACCACATCGCCCGGCTCGAGGCGGGTGCGCGAGGCGGTCTTGACCAGCCCGAGGTCCCCCGCCGGGCCATCGACCGGGATATCCACTTCGAAAGGCGTCGGATTGTCGAGCACGAAGATGTCGCCTAACGATCCCTCGCGGATCACGTAAGGTGTTCCGTTCGGACGCGAAACGCGCGCCAGCACTTCGCGCGGGGCGGTGGAAGGCGCGATGTAGGGTGCGGGCGGCTCGACCACGAGGCGGAAGCGGCCCTGATTTGTCAGCGGAAACCAGAATTCCCCTGGTCCCATCGGGTAGGGGTTGCCTGCGCCATCGGTGATCGTCTGGCCGGTGACCACGCTGGAAGGCCAGGGGGTCACGCCATCGGGCGCAAACACGGTCGCGCGGGCGCCGGTGTCGACGCTCATCAGCGTCACGCGCGCGCCATCGACCGGCGCACCGGTCTCGCTATCGAACACCACGCCGAAGGGATCGACCAGCACCGAAACATCGGCGGAAATGAGGGTGGCATCGCTGCCCGGGCGCATGGCGGCCACGGTGATGCGGGATTCGGGGCCGACGCTGAGCCGGCAATCTTCGCGTGCGAGCGGCGGAGGGATGCGCAGCGTCTCGATCACGCCGGCAAAAACGCCGCTGTCGGGCGCGGTTTCGAACACCGCCATCGTCTCATGGTCACCTTCGGCGGTGGTGAGGACAACGGTGATGCTGTCGATCGCAGCGGGATCGATGTTGGCCGATGCGGCGGTGATCTCGAAATAGAGCGGCTCGCCCCCGCGCAGCTTGTCGGTGGCTTGGACCGTGGCGGTGGAAATGCCGGAGATGGGCGCGCCTGAAGGCGAGATGCTGGCAGTCGAAAGCGCACGAACCCGCTGGGAGGACACCGCACCGGCACCGCACTGGGGTGCGCGGTAAACCAGTTCCGCCCCTGCGCCCCCGCTACCGACACGGCGATAGACCCGGATTGTAGGCGCGGCGATGGGCTGCTGGGCCACATCGAAGCGCACGATATTGCTGGAAATCCGCTGGCGTGCGCCGTCCTCGTCCCAGCTCGCTTCCGCGACGTTGGTGACGGTGCGGACGGTCGCACCACCGGCCGATTGCGCGTGAACCCCTCCCTGCGGCAACCCGAAGGGCAGCAAGGCTACCGCCAGGGCTGCCGTCAGGCGCCGCAAGGAGGGGAAAACACGCAAGACCTAAGCCTCGATCAGATTATCTGATCACGACACGGAAGTAGAGCGAGCGCGTCTGGCCCGCTGCTACATCACTGAGCGCGCCGGTAATGCGGTCACGACCACTCACACCGCCGGCAGCGGCGTAGATGCCGCCCGGAACGCCGCTGTTGGTTGCGCAGGTGGCGTTGCCGTTGACGAAGATTCCGAAGGCCGAGGCGAATGTCACGTCGGCCGGCAGATCGTCGAGCAGGTTGACGTCGGTCGCGGTGGCGGCCCCTGCGGCGTTGGCCACGGTGATGCAGTATTCGACCGTCGCGCCCGGGATTGCCTTGGGGTTATTGGTCAGGTTCACCGGATCGCTGATGATGCGGCTGGTCTTGGCGACCGTCAGCACCGCGCCGGCCACGCTGTAGCGGCCCTGGGCCGAGAACGCGCCGTCATTGGCTGCGTCCGAAACGCCCGCGCCGTCGAACAGCACGGTATCGATGCCCGCATTGTTCGCGCCCGACGTGCCCACAAGGCGGGTGCCGAGCGTGTTGGCCGTGCCCGCACCATGCGCTGCGGCGGTCAGAGCCACGTCGAAGGTGTTGCCGTTCACTGCGTTGATGCCGATATTCGAGACGACCAGCACCGCGACCGTCGCGTCTGCGGCGACTTCATCGAGGTAGGTGATCGCGCCTGCAGTCAGTTCGTCCGCGTCAAGCGCGCGGTTACCGTTGGTATCGCGGAAGACACGGAAATTGCTGATGTTTGCTGCGTTGCCAGTGCGCAGTGCGGTGGTCAGGGCAAGGTCGGTGGTGCTGTTCGACAGGTTGGTCACATCAAAGGCGAGCACGCGGTTGGTCTGGTTCGGCGCAACCGAAACAGGCGTGGTGATCGCGGTCACGGTGACGTTCACGCGCTGGTCGACGGTGAAGCTGTCGCTCGCCGTCTGCGTGTTCTGTGCGACGCCGCCGACGTTGAAGCTGACGGTGACGTTGTTGGTGATGGTCGTGCCTGCTGTGGTCCCTGCGGCCAAAGCTGGGCTGCTGGACATCGCGATGAGCGCGCACGCGCTCACCGCACCCAGCAATTGCTTGGTGGTCTTCATGGTTTTGGTCCCGAGTGTTGCCCCCGCGTCGTTGGTCCCGCCCGCGAGGCTTGGCGGTTATCTCCCGCTGGTCAGCGGATGATGGCTGGATAGGTGAGCCTGCCCGACGCGCCGGGCGCGATGCTCGCCAGCACCCAGCGGACATGGGTCACATCCGCATGGGTGGCGGGACGCGTGGTCCCGTCAGGATTGGCGATGGTGAGCGAGGCGATCTTGCCCCAGCTCTTGCCGCCGTCGACCGAAACCTCGAGCGCCGGATCGGCATCGGGTGCCAGGCGGACAGCGCCCGGCAGCGGGTTGGTGACGACGAAGTTGGTCACCGTTTCTGCGCCGCTGTTGGCGTAGTCGGTGCCGAAAATCAGGCGATCGCCGGGCACGATGGTGACCGGATCGACCAGCTCGGTGCGCTGCTGGCCGCTGGCGTCGGTGACGGTCTTGACCGCCTTGACGTCACCGCTGAGCGTGACCGGGCTGGCAGCGCCCTGCGCGGCGGCCGGCAAGGCAGGGATGGCGAGGCACGCTGCGGCGGCGCAGGCGAGCATGAGCTTGGAAATCGTCTTCATGATACGGCCCTTGTCTTTCTGACGTCTATTCGAATGCTTTGGCGGTGTGCCGGTCTGGTTACTTGTCGATGGTCACGTTGAAGCTGACCGCGCGGGTCGTGCCTGCGGTCACCGAGCCGAGGGTCACAGCGATCCCGGCGGCTTGAGAACCGGTTCCGGCATCGCCATCGGCGGCGTCTGTCAGCGGGGAGGAATCGATTGCGAGCGTACCCGGAACGTAAGTCGTGCCGGCCGGAATGGCGTCGGACACCACGAGATTGGCAACGGTGCCGCTGCCGCTGACGCGGGCCTGGATGGTGAAGGTCGCGGTTGCGCCCGGTACGGCGCTGGTCCCGCCGAAGGGATCGCGCAGGGCAACCGACTTGGTCAGCTCAACGCTCGCAAGAACGCCGACCAACGCGCCGCGCGCCGTGGCCTGTGCCCCGGTCATGCCGACCACTGCATCGCCGCCGTCAACGCCCTGACCGGCAAAGGTTGTGCCGGGCGTGCCGGTCCCCGTCAGCGCTGCGGCGACAAGCGCAAGATTGCTGGTCTGACCGTCGCGCACGTTCTGCGGCACGGTGACGAGCGCAAAGACAGTCAGGCGTGCAGCCTGGGCCAGCACCGGCGTGGTCAGCGGGGCGCTGAGGATCTGGTCGACCCCGTCATCATAGGTGCCGTTGCCGTTACTATCGATTGCAATGGCACGCAGAGAAACGTCGAAATCATTGCCTGCAACCGCAGGATCGGCGGTGAGGCGGAAGGCTTCCGGGCCATTGCCCTGGTTGGTTATTTCGAAGGTCAGCACCGCGTTGCCCGGACGCGCGGTCACCGGGCCGGGATCGAGCGAGGTCACCGTGACATCGAGCAATTCATCCACGCGCACGGTGACGGTGTTCGAATTGACCGAGCGGGTGGTGCCGCCCTCGTCGAAATTGGCGACAGCGGTGTTCTCGATCAGAGTACCGGCGGTGACGCCGGCGGCCAGCGCGGGTGCGGTATGGCCAGCCAGCATGGCCGGGGCGAGGATCGTGGCTAACGATGCGTAAAGGCGAGCATTTGTTTTCATGCTCAGGGTATCTACGGAAAAATGGTTAGCAACTCGTTATCCATCAGATGAGATTACGTATGGCAACTCAGGCATTAGGATAGCCAAACATTGCCTTTCAGGTAGCAAACAGGTTAGCCGGGTCAGCAAACGCCTTGAACTCAAGCGCATTGCCCGAAGGGTCGCGCAGGAACATCGTCGCCTGTTCGCCCGGCTGGCCCTTGAAGCGGATCGTGGGCGCGATCACGAATTCGCAGGCCGCATCCCGCAGGCGCGCGGCGAGGGCTTCCCAATCGGGCATGGTCAGCACCAGCCCGAAATGCGGCACCGGCACGCCGTGCCCATCCACATGATTGCTGGCGCGGTCCCCTGCCTGCCCCGGCGCAAGGTGTGCGACGATCTGGTGGCCGTGGAAATCGAAATCGATCCACTCGTTAGAAGAACGCCCTTCGGCGCAGCCCATCACCTCGCCGTAAAAGCGGCGCGCGGCGGCGAGATCATCGACGGGGAAGGCAAGGTGGAAGGGTGGTAGGGTCATGGCGGGCAGGCTCCTTGTCGCCGGACGAATAACCCGTTCAGCCTCGACAGCGCTACCCTTAATAACTAGGGCGGGCGCCACTCAGTCTTGCAGGTGGAGCGGACGGATATGAAACTGATAATCGGCAACAAGAACTATTCCAGCTGGTCCCTGCGCGGCTGGCTGGCGGTCAAGCAGTCCGGCCTGCATTTCGACGAACTGACCGTGCCGATCATGGGCGAGGAATGGGACCGGCTGAAGCAGGACATGGGCGAAGTCCAACCGTCCAGCGGCAAGGTGCCGATCCTGTGGGATGGTGACGCGGTGGTGTGGGATAGCCTCGCGATCCTCGAATATTGCGCCGACAAGGTCGGCCGCGAACGGTTCTGGCCCAAGGACGAGGCCGCCCGCGCCATGGCCCGCGCGATGGTGGCGGAAATGCACTCGGGCTATCTGTCGCTGCGCCGCGAGCTGCCGATGAATATTCGGCGCCGGGTGGAACTGCCCGGCATTGCCGACCAGACCCGCGCCGATATCGTGCGCATCCTCGGGCTGTGGGCCGAAGCCCGCGCCCGCCATGGCAGTGCAGGGCCGTATCTGTTCGGAACCTTTGGCGCGGCGGATATCTTCTATGCACCGGTCGTCACGCGCTTTGTTACCTATGGCATCGGCGTGCCCGGCTTCGCGCAGGCCTACATGCAGGCGATCCTGGAGCATGACTGGATGGCCGAATGGATCCGCGCGGCCGAGGAGGAAGATTGGGTGATCGAACAGTTCGAGATGGTGCGATGATGAAGCGGCTGTTCGGCCTCCTCGCCGTGCTGCTGGCGCTCGCACCCATGCCTGCTCTGGCGTGGGGCGAATATGCCCACCGCCAGACCGCCAGCATCGCCGAGGCCAATGTCTCGCCTCAGGTGCGCGCCAAAATCCGCGCTTTGCTGGCGCGGGAGAAGGACATCGGCACGCCCGATTGCCCGCTCGCAACATTGCAGGACGCCGCCGTGTGGCCCGATTGCCTGCGCGGTGAGGGCTGGCGCTGGGGGTATACCTTCGCCTGGCATTATCGCACCGCGCCGGTGTGCAAGGCCTTCGATCCCAAGGCCAATTGCGCGGGCGGCAATTGCGTCACCGCGCAGATTGCCCGCGCGCAGCGGGTGCTCGCCGATGAACGCCTTCCTGCGGCCGAGCGACTGGAGGCCCTCGCCTTCATGGTCCACTTTGCGGGCGATGTGCATATGCCGCTGCATTCGGGCGACAACGACGATCAGGGCGGCAATGCCCACCGCGCCGATTACGGTATCAGGCCGGGCTATAACCTTCACTCGATCTGGGACGGCCCGCTGGCCGAACGCGCGATCAGCGATCCTGCCGATCCGGTGGTGCGCCCATACTCGGCCGGCGAACGCGCCGACCTTGCCGCTGGGACGCCGGACGACTGGGGCCGCGAAAGCTGGGAGATCGCGCGCAGTTTTGTCTATCCCACCGCCTTCGACACCGAAGACCTGTGTGACAAGCCGCTGCCGGACCGCACGGCGCTGAGTCAGGAAGATATCGTGCGCGGCGTGCCGATTGCTCGCAAGCGGGTGGTGCAATCCGGCCTTCGGATCGCAGGGCTGCTCGAAGCCGCTTTCGCCCCCGGCCCGCTGGTGCCCGACGAGCCGCGCCGCCGCCGCAACTAACCGAACGCCTTGGCCAAGAACCAGGCGGTCACGACCAGCATTGCCACCGCCAGCACGCGGCGCACAGTGCGGGCGCGGCTTTCGGCCAGCAGCGCGCTGCGGGCGTGCCCCGCGCCCAGCACCAGCGCGAGGTGGATCGAGGTGGCAATGCCCACACTGGTCGCGGCAAGGGTGAGGCCCTGCGCAAAGCCTGGCCGCCCGCCGGCCACGAATTGCGGCATGACGGTAATCATGAACAGCGCCGATTTGGGGTTGAGAAGGTTGATGACAAAGCCCGCCAGCGCATGACGCCCGGTGGTTGTGCGCGGGGTGGCGGTGGGCGAGCTCTCGCCCGAATCTTTCCACGCCTCCCACGCCAGCCACGCCATCATCGCCGCCGCCAGCACTGAAACCGCGCGGGTCAGGCCTTCGCCCTGCGCCAGAATGAAGCTTGCCGCCAGCACGCTCAAAGCGGCATTGGCGGCCAGCCCCGCCGCCACCCCGGCAATTGCACCAAGGCCCGCGCGGCGGCCTTCTGCGATGGTGAGCGTCACCAGCCACGCCATATTGGGGCCGGGGGTCAGCTCCACGATCAACACGGCAAGCGCAAAGCCGACCCAGTCGACCACGGGGTCGATCATCGCCCGGTCTCACACCCCCGGGGGATGGCGGCATAATCGCGCTTTCTCATTCGCGGCAACTCCTGCTAGGCCCAGATCCATGCTCGACGTCGCAGACCTTGCCAAGCGCCTGATTGCCGCGCCTTCCGTGACGCCCGCCACCGGCGCGGTGTTTGACGCGCTGGAGGCGATGCTGGACCCTCTGGGCTTCGCCGTCCACCGTTTCACCCGCGGCGAAGGGCCGGAAGGCTCTGACGACGCCCCGGTCGAGAACCTGTTCGCGGTCCGCGCCGGGCCCGAAGGTTCCCGGCATTTTGCCTTTGCCGGGCATCTTGACGTCGTGCCGCCCGGCCCGATTGGCGGGGAAAACGGCTGGGCCAGCGATCCTTTCACGCCCGAGGTGCGCGGCGAATTGCTCCACGGACGCGGGGCGGTCGACATGAAGGGGGCGATTGCCGCGATGGTCGCCGCTGTCGCCGAAGTGCCGCCCGAAGCCGGGACAATCAGCTTTATCATTACTGGCGACGAGGAAGGCCCCGCGCTCCACGGCACCCGCGCGCTGATCGATTTCATGGAAAGCGCCGGACACCAGCCTGACCTGTGCCTCGTGGGCGAGCCGACCAGCGTCAATCGCCTTGGCGACATGGTGAAGATCGGGCGGCGCGGATCGGTCAATATCTTCATCGATGTCGATGGCACGCAGGGCCATGTCGCCTATCCGCACCTTGCCGACAATCCGCTGCCCAAGCTGGTCGCCATTCTGGGCGAACTGGATTCGCTGACGCTCGACACCGGCACAAAGTGGTTCCAGCCCTCGAACCTTGAAATCACCGATATCAATGTCGGCAACAAGGCGCACAACGTCATCCCTGCGTGCGGCGATGCGCGCATTTCGATCCGGTTCAACGATCTCCACACCGGCAAGAGCCTGTCGGACCGCGTCTGCGCCATCGCCCAGAAGCACGGCGGCAAGGCGCGGCCCGTGATCTCGGGTGAGCCGTTCCTGACCGAGCCGGGTGCCTTTTCAAAGCTGGTGAGCGAAGCGGTGGAGGCGGAAACCGGCCTCAAGCCCGAATTGTCCACCACCGGCGGCACATCAGACGCGCGCTTCCTGCGCGCTGTGTGCCCCGTGATAGAATTCGGCCTGTGCAACGCGACGATGCACAAGCGTGACGAGGCGGTGGCCATCCCCGACCTTGCCGTGCTCGCGCGCATCTATGCCCGCATCGCCAGCCAGGCGCTCGCGCTGGCCGGATCTGAGAATTAACCGCCACGCGCGGACGGGAGCGAAAATGGACCGCAAGCTTACCCTCTATATCCTGATCGGCATGGTGCTGGGCGTGATCGTCGGGCAGGTGCTCAACCAGATGGTGCCGGCCGACGTGGTCAAGCAATCGATCGCGCCGTGGTTCAAGCTGCTTTCTGACATTTTCCTAAACCTTATCAAGATGCTGGTCGCGCCGCTGGTGCTGTCCACCATCGTCGTCGGCATCGCGCATATGGGCGATAGCGCCGCGCTGGGCCGCATCGGCGTGCGCGCGCTGGCATGGTTCATCACCGCCAGCCTGATCTCGATCGGGCTGGGGCTGCTGCTGGTCAATTTCTTCCAGCCTGGCATCGGCGCACCAATCCCCGATGCGTCTGCAGCCGCTGCCGCGGTGGGCGAGGTCAAGGAACTGAAGGCGACCGATTTCATCCTCTCGATCTTCCCCAAGAACGCGGTCGAGGCGCTGGCGACCAACAACATCCTGCAAATCCTCGTCTTCTCGATCTTTGCCGGCGTCGCCCTGTCGGCCATTGGCGAGCGCGGGGCTGCGCTGGTCAAGGGTGCAGACGCGCTGGCGGAGATGATGCTTCAGGTCACCGGCTATGTGATGCGCTATGCGCCGATTGCGGTGTTTGGCGCGATTGCGAATGTGGTGGCCGCAAGCGGGCTGGCGATCCTTGGCACTTACCTCACGCTGCTGACCGAATTTTACCTTTCGCTGGTGCTCTTGTGGGCGATCCTGCTGGGGGCGGGCGCGCTGTTCCTCGGACGTCGCATCTTCGCGCTGATCCGCTACATCCGCCAGCCGTTGATGATCGCCTTCTCCACCGCTTCGAGCGAGGCGGCGTTGCCCAAGCTGTTCGAACAGCTTGACCGTTTCGGCGTGCCGCGCCGCATTTCGGGTTTCATGCTGCCGCTGGGCTACAGCTTCAATCTCGACGGCTCGATGATGTATATGAGCTTTGCGACGATCTTCATCGCGCAGGCTTACGGCATTGATCTGAGCATTGGCACGCAGATCATGATCCTGCTGACGCTGATGATTTCGTCCAAGGGCATCGCCGCCGTGCCGCGTGCTTCGCTGGTGGTCATCACCGGCACGCTCGCCATGTTCGGCCTGCCGGTGGAAGGCGTGGCGATCATCCTCGCCATCGATCAGTTCCTCGACATGGGCCGCACTGCCACCAACGTGGTCGGCAACGCGGTGGCCACGGCGGTCATCACCAAGTGGGAAGGTATGCTCGAAGTCGAGGAGCCCGAGGTGGTCGAACACCCCCACGCCCCCGCCCACACGGCCGCCGATGGCCGCGCAGGGCTGGAGCTGGACGAGATCAATTTCGACGAGGGCGCGCGTTAGGGACGCAGCAGACTATCGGGGCGAAGGAGCCCCTCGGGCCGCTTCGGTTTGAGCGCGATAGGCAACGTAAACACTCTCGTCGATTACCAGCGACGGTGCACCGTCCGCGTGGATGGCCCATCTGTGAAGGCAGTTCCATGCGCGGTCGGTCGTGCCGGGCGCGACCAGCGTGAGGGTGGTATAGCCTTCTGCTGTCGTACCGGAGCGATAATGGCTGGGCACGCCTCCGCACGACGCGATCGCCTCGGGCAGAGACCGTGCCGCACAGGCCGCCTGCTGCGTGTCATTGTCAGCAATGACCAAGTGCTGGACAGTGAACATGATCGCCAGGATGCCAACGGCCAGCGCGATGCGGGTAAGTGCTGGTAGGCGAGCGAAGGCGATGACGCCAGCGCCTGCAAGCAGCCCGGCACCAGAACCGCCCAGTGCCCAAAACACCGGCGTGTCACTTTCGCAGGGCGGCAAACCGTAGCGGAGAAAGAAGGCGGCAAGCGCGAAGAGAATATAGAGCAATCCCGCTACGAACAGGATCGATCCCGCTGCCAACCGTAAAAGCGCCGCCCCCGTCATCGATCCGCCCCCTTGTGCCGATCATTCCCTCACATACTCCACCGGCACAAACTCGCCCAGCGAGCATCCCGCCCCGCGCTGCGGCACGCCGCCGAAATTGGTGAGGCTGTAGACGATCTGCGGCGAACACAGCTGGTTGATCGATGTCTCGTAAGTGATCGCGCGGTCCATGCCGAGGCCGGGGCAGGGGCTTTTCAGGGTGTTGCGATAGACCTTGCCGCCGTTCATCTCGAAGTCGATCACGCTGTCGGACCGCACCACGGTGGCGCGCACCTGATCTCGCATGATGCAGCTTTGCCCGGCGCCCAGCACGGTCACGGCCGGAGCGCGGCCTGCGTCCCTTTCGGCGCGTGCTGCCTGATCGATCGGCGCGCAGGATGCGGCCAGCATCGCAAATGGGAGCAGAGCAAGCAGGCTTCGGGTCATGGCATTGGTCTCCACCAAAGATAGCGTATCATCGCCTGTCCGCTTGAACCGCGCCTTAATCTGCCGTGGGTTCGCTCGATGCGGCGGCGCGGCCCTTGGGCGCTTCCAGCACCTTCTTGCGGAAGCTACACAGGTCCACCACCTTGCAGCGCCAGCACTCGGGTTGCCTCGCCTTGCAGACATAGCGGCCGTGCAGGATCATCCAGTGGTGCGAATCCCGGCGGAAGGGCTGGGGCACGCGCTTTTCGAGCTTGGCTTCGACCTGCTCGGGCGTCTTGCCCTTGGCCATGCCGGTGCGGTTGCTTAACCGGAAGATGTGGGTGTCGACCGCAAAGGTCTCCTGCCCGAACCAGCAATTGAGCACCACATTGGCAGTCTTGCGGCCGACGCCGGGGAGCTTCACCAATTCGTCGCGGCTATCCGGAACCTCGCCGCCGTGTTCATCGACAAGAATCTGCGAGAGCGCGATCACGTTCTTGGCCTTGGAATTGAACAGGCCGATGGTCTTGATGTGGTCTTTGAGGCCGTCCTCGCCCAGTTCCAGCATCGCTTGCGGCGTCTCTACCTTGGCAAACAGTGCGCGGGTCGCCTTGTTCACGCCAACGTCGGTCGCCTGCGCGCTCAAGGCCACTGCCACGAGCAGCTGGTAGGCATTGCCATATTCCAGCTCGGTCTCGGGCGAGGGGTTGTCTTCGGCCAGACGCCGGAAGAATTCGAAAATCTGGTCCTTTGTCATGGCCTGCGCCTTACAGCCCCAGCACGTCGTTCATGGTGTAGCGCCCGGCGCCCTTGCCGGTCAGCCACTCGGCCGCCTTCACCGCGCCGCGGGCAAAGATCATGCGGTTTTCTGCCGAGTGCGACACCGTCAGGCGCTCCTCGCTGCCGGCAAAAATCACCGAATGCTCACCCGCCACGGTGCCGCCGCGCAGGGTTGCAAAGCCGATTGCGCCGTGCGCGCGCGCGCCGGTCATGCCGTGGCGGCCGCTTTCCATGTTGTCCGACAGGGCAATGCCGCGCCCCTTGGCCGCCGCCTCGCCCAGCAGCTTGGCGGTGCCGGAGGGCGCGTCCACCTTCATGCGGTGATGCATTTCCAGCACCTCGATATCCCAGTCGGTCCCCAGCCTTGCGGCGGCTTCCTGCACCAGATGCGCCATCAGCGTCACGCCGAGCGAGAAATTGCCCGATTGCAGCACCGGCACGGCGCGCGCGGCTTCGGCCAGCAGCACGAAATGCGGCTCCTCCAGCCCGGTGGTGCCGATCACGATCGGTTTGCCCGCCACTTTGGCCGCGCCGAGGTTTGCGCCGAGCGCATCCGGCGCGGAGAAATCGATCAGCACATCGCATTGCGCCGCAAACGGCCCGATGCTTCCGCCCGCATCCACGCCTGCGAAGATCGTATGCCCCGCATCCGTAATCGCCGCTTCCAGCGCCTGCCCCATGCGGCCCTTGTGCCCGATCACTCCGAATTGCAGCTGTGCCATTGCGTGCCTCTATGCCCCATGCTTGAAGGCCTCATGGCAGAGATTGAACGCATCGTCATCCTCACCGGCGCAGGGATTTCGGCGGAAAGCGGGATCGACACTTTCCGCTCGGCTGGCGGCCTGTGGGAGCAGCACCGGGTGGAGGATGTCGCCACGCCCGAAGGCTTTGCCCGCAACCCCGATCTGGTGCTGAACTTCTACGATATGCGCCGCGCCGCGCTGGCGCAGGTTGCGCCAAACCCGGCCCACGCCGCGCTGGCCCGGCTGGCACGTGAATTTCGCGGCGATCTGCTGCTGGTGACGCAGAATGTCGATGACCTGCACGAACGTGGCGGATCGGAACAGGTATTGCACATGCATGGCGAGCTGAAATCGGCGCTGTGCTCGTCCTGCGAGACGCGCAGCCGCTGGGAGCGCACGATGATCGCCAAAGACGGTGGGCGTCCGCCATGTCCCGTCTGCCAAGCGCCCACCCTGCGCCCCGATGTCGTGTGGTTCGGCGAGATGCCTTACGAGATGGGCCGGATCTATCAGGCGCTCGAGACCTGCGATTTGTTCGTCAGCATCGGCACATCGGGCGCGGTCTATCCCGCGGCCGGCTTCGTGGCAGAGGCGCGGGGCGCAGGGGCGCGCACGCTTGAACTCAATCTTGAGCCCTCGGAAGGCTCGCGGATGTTCCACGAAAGCCGTCTCGGCCCGGCAAGCGCGCTTGTGCCGCAATGGGTGGAGGAAGTGCTGGGTGGCTGAGCCGCGCCGCCACGATTACCGCCTATCGGCCAAGCCCCCCGTGTTCTTCGCCGAGGCGCTCGAGCGTGCGCTAGCGAAGCCGCCCGATATCATCACGCCCGGCGATCCCGATGCGGGGCGATCCAGCAAGCGGCGCACGTTTTTGTGGGATCTGTTTGGTGCGGGCGAGGATGGCTTTGACTTCCACCTCGCGGTTTTCAGTGATGCAGGGGAACCCGAAGCCGCTCACCCACTTGCCCGGCGGGCATTTGCCGCGATGATCGGGATGGATGATGCCGCACGCGCGATACCCTCTGCCGAAGACGAAAACGAGTATCTCGCCAGCGTCACCATCGACGCTGATGGCGGGACAGTGCAACTCGGCTACGTCTCAAGCCTTTGGAACACCGAGTGGAGCGTGCATTTCCGCCCGCATGACGATGGCAGCTTCACCTGCCTCGGTATCCCCGACTGGCGCGAGCCGGGGCGGTTCATCACCTGATCAATTCCGGGGCGGGGCGGGCGTGGGCGGGTTGGCGCCGCGCTCCTTGCTCCAGCTGCGCCCCGAATCGGTGGGGGCCACCGGCACGCCATTGCGCGTCTGGTTCCGGTCGGACGCGTCAGGCGCCTCCCCGCTGTGGCCCATGCCGTGTTCTGCGCTGTGGTCCGTTATGGTGGGATCAATATTGCCGGGCGTGCCATCCACCGGCGCGTCGGCGTCCTCGTGGCGCTGGCGCTCGGCCACGGCCGCGCCCTCATGGTGGTCCTTGGCCTTTTTGGCGCGGGTGAAGGAAACTATGCCGATTACCAGCGCCGAGCCCAAGGTGAACAGGGCGAGTAACATGACGGCGTCGAATTGAAAGTTCATGCGCTGCCTCCTTGCATGATGGCGAGGAGGGCGACCTTGCACGGACGGACGAAGTTCCGCGTTACGGCCAAGTTTCATGCCGCGCCGTGGCGCTTGCGGGGCGGGCCGAGGGCTAACCGCCGCAAGTGCGGCAGGCCGGATCCTTGGGGATGCGCATCGTGCGCATGCCGGGCTCCAACCCGTCAAGGATATGAAGGCGGCCCCAGCCGGGTTCGCCCAGCGCGGCTGTGCCGGCCAGAAGCACCTTGATCGCCTGCATCGCGGCAAAGCTGCCGACCCATCCGGCCATCGCGCCAAGCATCCCGTCATCGGCGCAGGTGTCGCAGTCCTCGGCATCGAAGGCATCGCCGACAAAGCAGCGATAGCAGGCTTGGCCGGCGAGATGCCCGGCCCAGGCCCCGACCTGCCCTTGGAAGCGCCCGACGGCTGCCGAAAGCAGCGGGATGCCCGCGGCAACGCAGGCGTCCGACACCGCGAGGCGGGTCGCGAAATTGTCCGTCCCGTCGAGCACCACATCGGCCCCTTCGATCAACGAGGGGGCATTGGCGGGTGTGATCCGCGCGTCCGACACGTCAACGGTCAGCGAATCATCGAAATTGGCGAGCCAGCGCCGGGCGGAGACGGCCTTGCCATAGCCCACATCGCGGGTGGTGAAGATCGTCTGGCGCTGGAGGTTCGAGACATCGACCACATCATCATCGACCAGCGCCAGCCGGCCAATGCCGCTGGCCGCAAGATATTGCAGCGCCGGCGAGCCGATCCCACCGAGGCCAATCACCGCCACCTTGGCCGCGGCAAGCCGGACCTGCCCCGCGCCGCCGACTTCGGGCAGCACGATGTGGCGGGCGAAGCGTTCAAGGCGAGCAGGCGAGAGGCTCACTTGGGCTTCTCCTCGCGCCGTTCCTGCTTGAAGGCACCGATGCCGTGCCACCACAGAAAGGCGATCACCGCGCCCTTGGTCGGCTGGAGCATCCCGAGCAGCATCGCCACCGCCACCGGCAGGATGATCGCCAGCGTGGCCCAGGCCGACATGCCGCCCGAAATCATCGCGATCACCACCGGCGCGAGCAGATGGCCAACGATAAAGATGCCGATATAGGCCGGAAAATCATCGGCTTGCTGGAGCGACCAGTCCTGCTTGCAATGCCCGCAGCGTTCCACAGGCTTCAGCCATTTGCGGAACAACCCCGCCTCGCCGCAGCGCGGGCAACAGCCCTTCACGCCGCGCAAGAGAGCGGAAATCCACCCCTCGGGCAAGCTGATGAGGTCGGGAGAAAGGCGCTGAGAAGGCATGGAAAGGCTGTTTACAGCCTGTGCACCGCCTGTCGACAGGCCTGTGGGCAGGCCTGTCGAAAGTGTGGTGCAAAGCTGGCGGAGATACTGTGCGCGGATCAGCTTTCGAGCTGGCGCAGCAGGCTCCTCACATCGCCGTCCATGTCGGCGTCGCGCTGGCGCAGATCCTCGATCAGGCGCACCGCGTGGATCACCGTCGAATGGTCGCGACCGCCGAACTTGCGCCCGATTTCGGGGTAAGACCGCGGGGTGAGCACCTTGGAAAGATACATCGCCACCTGACGCGGGCGCACCACGGCGCGGGCGCGGCGCTTGCTGCTCATTTCCGCACGGTCGATGCGGTAGAACTGGCAGACGGTGCGCTGGATTTCATCGATGGTGATGCGGCGACGGTTGGCGCTGAGGATATCGGTGAGCTGTTCCTCGGCCAGCTGCAGCGACACGTCCTGCCCGGTCAGCTGGGCATAGGCGATCAGCTTGTTGAGACCGCCGACCAGCTCGCGGATGTTGCGCGTGATGGTGCGGGCGAGGAATTCGACCACATCTTCCGGCACGGCGAGCGGCGCAAAGCGGACCAGCTTGGAAGCGAGGATCTTCTTGCGCAGCTCGATGTCGGCGGGCTGGATGTCGGCGACAAGGCCCATCGACAGACGGCTGAGCAGGCGCGGTTCCACCCCGTCCAGCGCCTGGGGCGCACGGTCGGCGGCGAAGACCAGGCGCTTGCCCTCGGCCAGCAGCGCGTCGATCGTGTAGAGCAGTTCTTCCTGCGCGCTGGCCTTGCCGATGATGAACTGGATGTCGTCCACCAGCAGCAGATCAAAACTGCGCAGCCGCGCCTTGAATTCGATCGTCTGGCTGGATTTCAGCGCCTGCACGAATTCGACCATGAACCGCTCGGCCGAGCAGTAGAAGATCCGGGCGCGCGGGTGGGCGTGCAGATAGGCGTGGCCGATGGCGTGGAGCAGGTGGGTCTTGCCCTGTCCGGTCGCGGCCTTGAGATACAGCGGCGAGAACTGCGGCTGTTCCAGTGCGCCCATGCGCTGGGCAGCGTTGCAGGCAAGGATGTTGGCCTCACCCGTGACAAAGGCGGTGAAGGTCAGCGAGGGGTCGAGGCCCACCGAGGAGGTGAAGGTTGCATCCCCGAGGCTGCCGGCGGCCATGGCAATCGCGCTCGCACCGTCATTGGCGGGGCGGCGGCCATCGTCGAGGCGCAGATCGGGCAGCTGGCGGCGGCCCGGATGGACCATGATGTTGACGCGGCGCACTTCGGAGCGGGCGATGCTCCAGGCGAGTTGCAGCCGGTCGTGGAAACGGTCCCGCACCCAGTTGGCGGAAAATTCGGTGGGCAGGTAAAGATCGAGCGTGCCGGTGTCGCGGGTCAGCGCGCCGAGCTGGATCGGCTTGATCCACTGGCTGTGCAGCTGGTGCCCCAGATCCTTGCGCAGACCCTGACTGATATCGGACCAGTCGGCAGCGAGATTTACAGCCTCGGAATCTTCCATCAGATGTTCATCAGCTTGGCGGCCAGTTGTCCGCGCCTTGTCAGTCCTGTGCACAATCTCATCCCCAATTCACGCCCAGCCTGCCAAGCCGCAAAGGCCGCAGACCGATTTAATTCCATTGCGACAGGCACTGCCTTTCCCTCCCCGGAATCGAAATTCCGAAGGACCCCCCTGTCGGCCAGTTTGTAAAAGCAGTCGAGCTGTCCCGCGCCGGCTGTTGTTCATGTAAAGAACGCATCGGGCTTGCGCGCAAGCGAGGACTTTTAAAAAAAGTGAAATAATCCTGTTGACTCGGCTCAACCCGCAGACTTGCGTTGAAGTTGTTGAATTTGCTGGAAAACACCGGTTTCAGCCACGCGAATCGCAGTGAATCCTGATGTTTGTGCGGCGAGCGACTGTCGCGTTTGCTGCAAACGAAACGGGCCGCGCTCATTGAGCGCGGCCCGTTGCCGTGATGGAGCCTCCGGGACCCCGCACTTATCCCTAAAGGATCGTCGCGGAATCGCAGGCGAATCGAATCAGAGAGTGGCCACTCGGCGCGTCAGGCGCGACATCTTGCGGGCCACGGTGTTCTTGTGCAGCACGCCGCGGGCGACACCGCGGGCCATTTCCGGCTGCGCTTCCTTAAGCGCGGCAGCAGCGGCATCCTTGTCACCGGCTTCGCAAGCCGCTTCGACCTTCTTGATGAAGCTGCGGATGCGGCTGATGCGCGCGCCGTTGATGGCGGCGCGGTTGGCGTTGCGGATGATGCGCTTCTTGGCTTGCGGCGTATTGGCCATAATTCGTGTCTGTCTCGCGGTTGTTTCAGGCCGCTGGAGGCGACCGGGAAATTGGTGACGGTGTGCTCGAAAATAGGCGAGCGGACATAGGGCCCAACCGCCGGAAAGCAGCGCGCATAGTCAGAACTGCCCCGAAGGTCAACGATTCCCTTGGCGCGCCACCAGGCAGGAACCTACTTCTGGCAGATCGGGCAGAACCACGTGCTGCGCCCGCCCTGTGCGATGCGGCTGATTACCCCGCCATCAGCGCGGCGGCACGCCTCTCCCTCGCGCCCGTAGACATCGAAGGAGCTGGCGAAATAGCCCAGCTCGCCATCGGGCCGCGCATAATCGCGCAAGGTAGAGCCGCCGTCACGGATCGAGGCTTCGAGCACCGCGACGATTTCCGGCACCAGCCGCGCAAGCTGCGCGCCTGTCACCTTGCCGGCCTGTTTAGTAGGACGGATGCCTGCCCGCCATAGCGCCTCGCACACATAGATATTGCCAAGCCCCGCCACGATCCGCTGATCGAGTAAGCACAGTTTGATCGATTGGGTCTTGCCCGCCAGCGCCCGTTTCAGATGCCCCGCTGTCAGCCCCGGCCCCAGGGGCTCCGGCCCGAGCGCGGCGAATTGCGGCCAGCGGTCCAGCGCCTCGGTTGCCACCAGATCGACCGAGCCGAAGCGGCGCGGATCGCATAGCGCGAAGCGGTGGCTGGCCGTTTCCAGCAGCAGGTGATCGTGGGTGTCGGGCGTTTCGGGATCGATCCGCCAGCGCCCGCTCATGCCGAGATGGAAGATCATCGTCGCCCCGCGATCCAGATGCATCAGGCCATATTTCGCCCGGCGCGAGAGCGAAGTGACGCTTGCCCCGGTCATCACCTGCACCAGATCGGCCGGGAAGGGCCGCCGCAGATCGGCGCGGTTGAGCTGGACGCGCGTGATCCGCTCGCCTTCAAGGAACCGCGCAAGGCCGCGCACCGTGGTTTCGACTTCGGGAAGTTCTGGCATCTTCTTTGTGTTCGCATCCACTCACGGGGCCGCGCTGCCCTCTCCTGCGCGCTGCCACCCTTGAGGATACACGATCCGGGCGGAAGGGCGGGGGAGAGGGCGGCGCGGCAAACGCATCAAAAGTTGCCTCTATCACCCTTTGCGCAGGGCTCAATTCCCTCTAGGGATCGGCGCATGAGCGATACCACCGACGAAACCGTGTCCTTCGGCTACACCCAGGTCACCCCGCAGGAAAAGACCCGCAAGGTTGGCGAGGTCTTCTCCAGCGTTGCGCGCAAATATGACATCATGAATGATGCCATGTCGGGCGGGATGCACCGGCTGTGGAAGGACCGCTTCGTCAAGCGGGTGAAGCCGCGCGAAGGCGAGCAGATTCTCGATATGGCGGGCGGCACCGGCGACATCGCCTTCCGCATGGCGGCCAAGGGCGCGCATATCACCGTGGCCGATATCAATCAGGACATGCTGGATGTGGGCGCGGAACGTGCGCTGGAACGGGGCTTTGCCGAGGAGGACGGCAGCCTCGTCTTCACCTGCCAGAACGCCGAGGAAGTGAGCTTCGCCTCGGGCACCTTCGATGCGTACACCATCGCTTTCGGCATCCGCAACGTTACGCATATTGATCGCGCCCTTGCAGAGGCATTGCGGGTCCTGCGCCCGGGCGGCCGGTTCTTCTGCCTCGAATTCTCCACCGTCGAATGGTCGGGGCTTAAGGAGGCTTACGACATCTATTCCGAGCACCTGTTGCCGCGCATGGGCCAGATGATCGCGGGCGATGCGGATTCCTACCGCTACCTCGCCGAATCGATCCGCAAGTTCCCGCCGATGCCCGCCTTCGAGCAGATGATCCGCAAGGCAGGCTTTGCCAACACCAAGGTCGAACCGATCATGGGCGGGCTTGTGGCGATCCATTCGGGGTGGAAGATCTGATCACGTGACGAGTTCTGTCGTCCACCTTTCACGGCTTGCGCGCTGGGGCGTCACGCTCGCCCGCAGGCGCGCGCTGGTCGGGATCGAGAATGATCCCAACGCGCCTGCCGCCCTGCGCCAGCTTGTCCGCCTTGCGCGCCTTGCCACGCTGACCGGCAAAGGCGGCACGCGCGATTACGCGGGCGCTTTCCGCGCCATCGGCCCGGCGGCGATCAAGCTTGGCCAATCGCTCGCCACCCGCCCCGATCTGGTCGGCGATGAAGCGGCCAATAATCTGCTGAGCCTTCAGGACAGCCTGCCGCCGGTGCCGTTCTCCCAGATCAAGGCGGCGATCGAATCGAGCTTTGGCCAGCCGCTGGAGAAGCTGTTCGCCGAGATCGACCCCGAGCCGGTTGGCGCGGCGAGCATCGCGCAGGTTCACAAGGGCGTCACCACCGATGGCCGCATGGTCGCCATCAAGGTGCTGCGCCCCGGCATCCGAGAAAAGTTCGCGCGTGACATCACCACTTATGAATGGGCCGCCGCTCATGTCGAAGCGATGGGCGGCGAGGCGAGCCGGTTGCGCCCGCGCCTGACCATCGCCAACTTCAAGCGCTGGAGCAATTCGGAGCTGGATCTGCGGCGCGAGGCGGCGTCCGCCAGCGAACTCGCCGAACAGATGGCGGGCGTGCCCGGCTATCGCATTCCGGCGGTCGATTGGGATCGCACCAATGGGCGGGTGCTGACGGTCGAATGGATCGACGGGATCAAGATCAGCCGCGTCGATGAATTGCGCGCACGCGGGCATGATCTGGCGGCGCTTTCGGAAAAGCTGGTCATCAGCTTCCTGACGCAGGCGATCAGCAGCGGGTTCTTCCATGCCGACATGCACCAGGGCAACCTGTTCGTGGAGGACGATGGCACCATCGTCGCCATCGATTTCGGGATCATGGGCCGGATTGATCGGCGCGCGCGCCAATGGCTGGCCGAGATTCTCTACGGGCTGACCACGGGCAATTACCAGCGCGTCGCCGAAATCCATTTCGAGGCGCAATATGTGCCCAGCTATCACTCGGTCGGTGAATTTGCGACCGCGCTGCGCGCCGTGGGTGAGCCGATGCGTGGCAAGCCGGTGAAGGAATTGTCGGTCGGCCAGATGCTCGACGGGCTGTTCGCCATCACCCGCGATTTCGACATGCAGACCCAGCCGCATCTGCTGCTGCTGCAAAAGACGATGGTGATGGTTGAAGGCATCGCCACCCAGCTCAACCCCGACATCAACATGTGGGACACCGCTGCGCCCTATGTGCGCGCGTGGATCCGGGATGAGCTGGGGCCGGAAGCCGCGCTCGCCCAGCGGATCAAGGACGATACCGACACGCTGCTGCGCCTGCCCGGCCTGATCCGGCGGCTGGAGGAAAAGTTCCCGCCCAAAGGCGGCGCGCCCGAAGCGCCGCCGCTGCCCGACGTGGTACTGATCACCGACAAGCGCGAAGGGCGGGGCTGGCTCGGCTATGTGCTGGCTGCGGCTGCGGGCGCGGGCGCGATCTGGGGGGCGGCGGCGCTCGGCTGGATCGGATGACGGCCGCCGCCCGGCCATCGCTCGTGGAGCGGTGGGAGGCGCTTGGCCGACCTTTTGCGCGCCTGCCCCGCCGGGCTGCGGCACTGCTGCTGGCGGTGGTGCTGGGGGCGGCTGCTGCGGCCGGCCTGAACGCACCGGCCCACCCGCCCGCAACGCCGCCGCAAAGCGCCGCGCCTGCCCATGCCGCGCAGCCCGCCCAAGCCGCGCAAGCTGTCTCGCCTGAGCGCGCAAAGGGGGACATGGCGCTCTATGCCCGCATCGCCAAGCGCGTGGCCGCTGGCGAGGGCTATTATGCCGCCGCGCTGGATGAACAGCGTGCGAGCCATTACCCGACCCGGCCATTCGTCGCGGTGCGCTTGCCCACGCTTGCTGCGGCGCAGGCGATGCTGGGGCCGGACGGCGTGCGCTGGCTGGCGCTGGCGCTAGTGGCGGCGGCAATCGCGGCGCTGGGATGGCGCGGGCGAATGCCGGAAACGCTTGAGGAGCGGATCATGGCCGCCGCGCTGCTGGCGGCGGGCGGCGGGGCGGCGTTATCCGGGGTGGCGGGATATGATCACGATTTTATCGCCGGGGTGCTGCTGACCTTCGCGCTGCTGGCTTACCGCCCGCACTGCTGGTGGCCCGCGCTGATCGCGGCCGCCGCCGCGCTGGCGGTGCGCGAGCTTGCCGCGCCCTTCGTCGTTTTGTGGCTGGCCTTTGCCCTTGCCGGTCGGCGCAGGGGCGAGGCGCTTGCGCTGGCTGTGCTGCTGGCGGTTTTCGCGTGCGGGCTGGGGCTTCATGCCATGGCGGTTGATGCCGCGTGGTTGCCGGGCGATCTTGCCTCGCAGGGGTGGAACGCGCGGGCCGGATATGGCCTGCCGCTGGCGGGTTTGCGCGAACTGACCGGCCTGCGCCATCTCCCCCCGGTCATCGCCGCGCCGCTCGCCGTGCTGCCGCTGGTCGGCTGGGCCGGGCTGGGCGGGCGGCTGGGGCTGTTTGCCACCCTGTGGTTTGCCGGGATCGCCACCATGATGGCCCTGTTCGCGCGGCCTGCGAATTATTACTGGATCGAGCTGGCCCTGCCCGCCTACGCCCTCGGCCTCGCCTTCGCCCCGCGCGCGCTGGGCGACTTGGCGATGCGCAGCTTTGGCAAAACGGCAAGGCAAACTTAACCAAGCTTTGCGATGGGTGATGCTTGGACTATGTCCGTCCCACCCACAGGAAAGGTGCAATGAGGCAGGCGAGATGAGCGGCGAGGAAGTGTCAGCGGGTTTTGCCCCACGCATCCTGCTGGTCGTGGGCGGCGGCATCGCGGCCTACAAGGCCTGCGAACTCGTGCGCCTGATCCGCAAGGGCGGCGGCAGCGTGACCTGCGTGCTGACCCGCGGCGGGCAGCAATTCGTTACCCCGATGTCGCTGGCGGCCCTGTCCGAAAATCAGGTCTACACCAACCTCTTCGATCTCAAGAACGAGGCCGAGATGGGGCATATCCAGCTGAGCCGCGAGGCCGATCTGGTGGTGGTGTGCCCGGCAACCGCAGATCTGCTCGCCAAGATGGCGAACGGGATCGCCGATGATCTGGCGACCACGCTGATCCTTGCTACCGACAAGCCGGTGATGGCCGTGCCCGCGATGAATGTGCGGATGTGGGAACACGAGGCGACGCAGCGCAATATCGGCCTGTTGAAGGCCGCCGGCGTCACCGTGCTCCACCCCGACAAGGGGGCGATGGCTTGCGGCGAGTTTGGCTATGGCCGCCTGCCCGAACCCGAAGCAATCTGGCGCGAAATCGCCGCGCATTTCGGTGTCACCGTGGCCGAGCCTGAGGCGCCCGCACCGCTAATCCCGGTCGAAGCGCTCGAACCCGAGGAAGAAGACGAAAGCGTCGGGCTGCCCGAAGGCATCGGCGGGTTCCTGTCGCGCCTGATCCCGCGTTCCACCGCCAAGCGCACCCATGACGAGATCGAGGCCGAATACGAGGAACTGCCCGAGGCAATCCCTGAAGACCTGCTCCCGCCCGAAGAACCCGCGCCCGAATTCGCCCCCGATTTCGGCGGGCCCTTGTTGGCGAAAAAGGGCAAAGCCGGTGCCGCGCCGCCGATGGATGCGAGCGCCCTCAATCACCTGATCGATCCGCGCAAGGCCGCCCCCGCGCCGCAAGCACCGCTGGTGCCGGACGAGATCGAGACCGAGCTTGGCGAAGTGCCCGGGGCCGATGATTTCGGCCTTGCGCCGTCCCAGCGCCCGCTCTCCGGCCGCCACGTGCTGGTCACCGCCGGGCCGACATGGGAGGCGATTGATCCAGTGCGCTACATCGCCAACCGTTCAAGCGGGAAGCAGGGCTTTGCCATCGCCGCCGCCGCCGCCGCCATGGGCGCACGGGTGACGCTGGTGGCGGGGCCGGTTTCGCTCAAGACCCCCGCAGGCGTTGCCCGCATCGATGTGGAGAGCGCAATCCAGATGGCCGAAGAGGTCAGGCGCGCGTTGCCCGCCGATGTCGCGGTGATGGTCGCCGCGGTCGCCGACTGGCGGCCCAAGGAATATCGCGGCCACAAGATCAAGAAGCGCGGCGATGCGCCCCCGGCGCTGATGCTGACCGAAAACCCCGACATCCTCACCAATGTCGCAGGCGCCCCGCGCCGCCCCGAACTGGTGATCGGCTTTGCGGCAGAGACTGACGATATGCTCGAACACGCCAAGGCCAAGCGCAAGCGCAAGGGGGCGGACTGGATTGTGGCCAATGATGTCAGCGGTGATGTGATGGGCGGCGATCTCAACCGCGTCACCATCGTCAGCGGAAACGGGATCGAGACGCTCGACGAAATGCCCAAATCGGCTGTCGCCATGGCGCTGGTCGAACGCATCGCGGCGAGCCTCAAGGCGGAGGCGGCGGAATGAGCGTAAGAGTGGAACTCAAGCGCCTGCCACACGGCGAAGGCCTGCCGCTCCCGGCCTATGCCACCAGCGGCGCGGCGGGGATGGATGTGGTGAGCGCCGAGGATGTGACGCTGGCCCCCGGCGCGCGCCATGCGGTGGCGACCGGCCTCGCTATGGCGATCCCGCAAGGCTACGAAATTCAGGTCCGCCCGCGTTCCGGCCTTGCGCTGAAGCACGGCATCACCGTGCCCAACACCCCCGGCACGATCGACAGCGACTATCGCGGCGAATTGAAGGTGATCCTGATCAACCTCGGCACCGAACCCTTCGTCATCGCGCGCGGTGACCGCGTGGCCCAGCTTGTCCTCGCCCCCGTGGTGCAGGCGGCGTGGGACGAGGTCGCCGAATTGGACGCGACCGAGCGGGGCGAGGGCGGCTTCGGCTCGACCGGGGGGCATGCGAAGCTTTAGGGTTTGGCTGGCTGCCGGGGCCGTGCTGGCTATGATGGCCGCGCCCGCCGTAGCCTGCTCGCCGCCGCTCCATCAGCCCCCACCCATGCTCCCTGGCGAGACCGATGCGGCTTATCGCGTCCAGATTAAAGCGCAGGTGCAGCGCGATGCCGAGGTGGCGCGGGTGCAGGCGGAAGCGGCCCAGTTGGCGCGCGAAGAGACGCTCTGGCACACTGCTGACCGGATCGTGGTGGCCGAGGTCACGGGTTTGTCAGGGTGGCGGGAAGACCGGAAGGGCGCCTCCTACCGCATCGTGACACTGCGTCTGCTCACCGCCGCGCGCGGGTCGGGCAGGTTTCGGCGCATCAGGCTGCACAGCTATGACGGGGGCGACGCCTGCTTTGGGCCACAAGGGCCGATCTATCCGACTGAGGGCAAGCTGGTGCTGTTCGCCAAAGGCGACAAGCTTTCGGACGCGGCAGTGATCGACTGGAGCAGCGCGGCGCGCTCGACGCATCCCGAAACGCTGGCCTTGCTGGAGCGGGCCGCCGGCCCACGCGACTGAGTCGCTCCCCTCCGGCAGACAACAAAAAAGGCGGCACCGATCCCCTGGCGCCGCCTCTCTTTTCCCGTCCAAGGGTCTCTTGGCGTTTGCCTTACACCATCAATTGGTGGGGCGCACGGTCTTTTCGTTATCGTCGCGGATGGTGATGCGCACGGTCTCGCCCGAATTGCCGGGGAAGCCGGTGAACAGCGCGTCCACGAGGTTGGGCACAAGGCGCGGCAGGCGGTTGGAACGCGACACGGCTTCGGCCTTGCCTTCGAACAATCGCTGGCCATCGACGCGGCGATCGATCTTCACGTCCACGCCGCTGGTGTAGATGGTGTAGCTGCGCACGTCCGGGCCGCCGAAGAAGGGATCGTTGAAGCCGAAGCCCCAGCCGCCGCCCCAACCGCCGCCCCAGCCGCCCCACGGTCCCCACGGACCGAAGGCACCAGCGCCGCCGTTGAAATCGGTGCGCACGCGTTCACGCCCGCCATCAACCTTGTAATCGAAGCGCACCAGCATATCCGCGCTCTCGGGCGAGGAGGCGCGGGTGTAGCCGATCTGGGTCAGTTCCTCGGCTACGGCGTTGGCATAGGTGTAAAATTCAAGCCCGCCGGCATTCTTCGGATCTTCGGCGACAACCGCGAAGGTCTGCCCCTGCGGCGCGGGCAGCGGCACGGCGAAGCGCGACACATCTGCCTTGAACGGGGTGGTGCAGGCTGAAAGCCCGATGACGAGAGCGACCGGAAGGCCGAGGCGGGTGATAGACTTCATGGAAGGCAACATGACACAACCTCTGTTTGGGGGCCATTGCAATCAGAGCAACGGCTCTTACCCGGGATACCATATTACACGCCCATGAACGGCAATTGAATATCGCCGTGTCCGATCATCGCTTTGTCGCAAGGGTGCGGAATTTCAGTGCCGCACCAGCCCCAGGGCGCGGTAGGCGGCGTCGAGTGTCGGCGAGCCGCGTTCGCGCGCCTTGGCCGCGCCGCGGGCAAGGATAGCGTCCAAGGCCTCGCGATCATCCTTCAACGCCACGAATCGGTCGCGAATCGGGCCGAGGCTTGCAACCAGCAGATCGGCCAGCGCGGGCTTGAACGCGCCAAAACCCTGCCCGCCATATTGCGAGAGCACTGCCGCCACCGTTTCGCCGGACAAGGCGGCATAGATGCCGACAAGGTTCTTGGCCTCGGCCCGGTCAGCCAGCCCGCCTTCTTCCGAGGGCAGGGGTTCAGGATCGGTTTTCGCCTTCTTCACCTTTTGCGCCATGGTGTCGGCATCGTCGGACAGGTTGATGCGGCTCATGTCGGAAGGGTCGGACTTCGACATCTTGGCGCTGCCATCGCGCAGGGACATGATGCGCGCAGCTTCTGCCGGGATGATCGGTTCGGGCAGGGTGAACACCGGCGCATCTTCCGTGCAGAAGTCGTTGTTGAACTTCTGGGCAATGTCGCGGGCCAGTTCCAGGTGCTGCTTCTGGTCCTCGCCCACCGGAACATGGGTCGCCTGATACAGCAGCACGTCGGCGGCTTGCAGGACGGGGTAGGTGAACAGCGCGACGGATTGCCCCTCGCGGTTCTTGCCCGCCTTGTCCTTCCACTGGGTCATGCGGTTCAGCCAGCCCATGCGGGCCGTGCCGTTCAGCAGCCATTGCAGTTCGGAATGCTGCGGCACCTGCGCCTGATTGAACAGCACCGAGCGATCAGGGTCGATCCCGCAGGCGACCAGCGCGGCGGTCATCTCGAGGGTTGCCGCCTTGAGGCCCGCCGGGTCATGCGGCTGCGAGATGGCGTGGAGATCGGCGAGGAAGAACAATGCTTCGGAGCCCGGCTCCAAAGCATCCTGCATCGCCGCCCAGTTGCGGATCGCGCCGAGGTAATTGCCGAGGTGGAGATTGCCTGTGGGCTGGATGCCGGAAACGACGCGCATGATCTGTCCTGCTGTTTAGCTTTGGCGGCGCATTAGGCGCTGGATGGTGGCCTTGTCGAGGACCCCGAGCAGCACCGTGCCTGCGCCATAGGTGACGAGGCTGACCGCCATGATTGCGCCAATCGCTGCCAGCCGCAGGGGGAACTGCCCGTCCAGCCACGGTGTTATGATCTGCATCAACGCCACCAGCGCCGCGCCCATCAATCCCGCGGCCAGCGCAATCTTCCCGATCCGCCCCACCACCCGTGCGGGCAGCCGGAAATAGCCCCGGCGGGCGAGAATGGTCCCCAGCAGCGCGATATTGACCCAAGCACCCAGCGCGCCAGCCAGCGCCAGCCCGACCACGCCGAGCACCGGCACCAGCGCGAAATTCATCCCCACCGTCACCACCAGCGAGATGCCCGCCGTATAAACCGGCGTTTTGGTGTCGCGGCGGGCGAAGAAATTGGGGGTCAGCACTTTCACCAGCACATAGGCGGGCAGGCCAACCACCAGCGCCGACGTGACCATGCCGGTGACCTGCGCATCCTCGGCGGTGAAGGCCTGCCCCTGCATGAAGGCTTTTACAAAAGCGAAGCCGGTGATGAACAGCGCCACGGCGCAAGGCAGGGTGAGCAGCATCGCCAGTTCGACCGCATTGGCCTGCAGACGCACCGCCTCTTCATCCTCGGACTTCGAGATAAAGCGCGACAGGGCCGGCAGGATCGCCGTGCCCAGCGCGATCCCGATGATCCCGAGTGGCAGCTGGTTCCAGCGATCAGCCATTGCCATGTAGGTGAGGCTGCCGTCGGGCAGCCCGCGGAAGAACGCAAGGTCGATGAAGCGGCTGATCTGGTACACGCCCGCGCCGAATACAGCCGGCACGATCAGCACGCCCATTTCCTTGACCCGCCCAGTGATCTGCGGGGTGAGGCGCGGGATGCGGAACCCTGCGCGGCGCATGAACCAGTAAAGCCACGCCAGTTGCAGCAGCCCGCTCACCGACACCGCGATGGCCAGCCCGGTTCCGGTCGCCGCGCGCGCCCCGTCGCTCTCGGGCTGGAGCGCGCCCCACACCAGCGCGGTCAGCAGGCAGATGTTGAGCAGGATCGGCGCGGCCGCGGCCGCCGCAAAGCGCGACAGCGAATTGAGGATCGCCGCCACCAGCGTCGCCAGGCTCATGAACATCAGATAGGGGAAGGCGATCCGGCCCATGGTGGTCGCCAGATCGAACATCGCCGCATCGCCGCGCAGGTCTTCGTTCGCGAAGGCCCACAGCACCCACGGCATCGCCAGCATCATCAGCGCGCCGAACACCACGAGGATCGGCAGCAGCACCGCCAGAACCTCACCGGCAAAGCGCCGCGCGGCGTTTTCGTCCTCGGCCATCTGGCGGTTGAACAGCGGCACGAAGGCGGAGGCAAAGGCGCCCTCGGCAAACAGGCGCCGGAACAGGTTGGGGAGCTGGAAGGCGAGCTGCCACGCATCCGCCACCCCGCCCGCGCCAAGCACGCGGGCGAGCAGGATATCGCGGGCAAAGCCGAACAACCGGCTCACCAAGGTCAGCCCGCCGATCGTGCCGACGTTCTTGATCAGGCTCATCTACCCAGCCCCTTGGCGGGCGCGGTGATCAGGCGTTCCCCGTGACCGGCGCGATCGGCTCGCCGCCAGCGGCTTCCTCGGCCCGGCGCGAAGCGAGCTGCTGTGCGTAAAGCCCGTTGAAATCGACCGGATCGACCATCAGCGGCGGGAAGCCGGCATCGCGCACCGCATCGGCCACGACGCGGCGGGCAAACGGGAACAACAGGCGCGGCGCTTCGGCATAAAGGAAGGCGTGGCCCTGATCCTCGGGCACATTGCGCATCCCCACCAGCCCGCAATAGGCCAGATCGACGATATACATCGTGCCGCGCTGCGAGGCGGCGGTCAGCGTCAGCTTCAGCGTCACTTCGTGCACGCCTTCGCTGATCGGTTCGGCGCCGATGTTGAAGCCCACGTCGATCTGCGGCGGTTCGGGCCACTGGAACACATCGGGCGCGGCCGGGTTTTCAACCGACAGATCCTTCACATATTGCGTGATGATCCCCACGGCCGGGGAGGTATCGACACCGTTGGGCTGCGGGCCGCCTGCGTTTTGCGTGTCGAGGTTGGTGAGAACGCCTTCGTCTTCGGCCATGGTGATGCTTGTCTTTCGCGGTCAGGAGTGAATGGCAAAGTGGTCAACGGATGATGCGCCAGGCGCACCTGTGGCGCGTCCAGCCTTGCGAGGCTGCGCCTAGCAGGGGCGAACGCAGCCCGCAACCGCGCCGCGCCTCGGCGCGTATATCAACCGGACGGCACCTATGGGCCGTTGGCGAATTGTAATGAGACCCTATTTAAGGCAGGGTGTCTTCCCAAGGTGGCGCAGGCTTTTGTCTTTGTGCGCGCCAGATGTGACGATCGGATAGGTATAGTGCTCGAAATCGTTCTCCTCGCCATGGTGGCCGCGTTCCTCGGCCTGCGGCTCTATTCTGTGCTCGGCCGCCGCGCCGAGCAGGAGGAGGAGCCGGCGGTGCAGCGCTTCGAATCCGATGAATCGCCCGCCATCCGCCCGGCTGCCATGCCCGCCCCGGCGGCGCCTGTGCGCCCGGCGGAACTGGAAGGCGTGATGCCGGCAGTGGAACGCGCCCTGCGCGAAATCGCCGCCGCCGACAGCAAATTCAACCTCGCCCAGTTCCTCGAAGGCGCGCGCGGAGCCTATCGCATGATCCTCGAAGCCTTCTGGCAGGGTGACCGCGAAACCTTGCGCGAATTGTGCGACGATGATGTTTATGCCGGCTTCATCGGCGCGCTCGATGCGCGCGAGGCGGCGGGCGAGACGCTGGAAAACGCGCTGATCCGGATCGAGGAAGTGCGCGTCCATTCCGCCGCGCTCGATGGCCGCATGGCGCGCATCGCACTGCTGTTCGTGGCCGATATCGCCGCCGTCACGCGCGACAAGGATGGCACGGTGATCGCCGGATCGCTCGACGATGCGATCGAAAGCCGCGATGTCTGGACCTTCTCGCGCAATGTCAGCGCGCGCGATCCCAACTGGCTGCTCGACGAAACCGACGAGGGCTGAAGCCTTCCGGCGAGGGCCGGGCCACATACAGAGGAGTTATCGATGCGCGGCGTTCTGGCTCTGGCCCTGTTGCTGGTGCTGGGATCTTGCGGGCGCTCGGTCCCGCCGCCCGTTGTCACGATACCCGCCGCGCCGGTCGCCGCCAATGCGGTGCTGGCAGGGGTGGCCATCGGGCCTGCGGTCGCGGCGCTCGCGCTGGCCGATGCCGATGCGCGCAGCGCGCTTGCCAGTTTCATCGAATCCTGCCCCAAGCTGCTCACCCGTGATGACGCCAGCGGCCTGACCCGCCCGGCTGACTGGCAAGCGGCGTGCACGCGTGCGCGGGCCGAACCGCCGCAGCGTGCGCGGGCCTTCTTTGCCGAGGTCTTCACCCCGGTGCAGGTGGGCGACGGCAAGGCCTTTGCCACCGGCTATTTCGAGCCGGAAATCGCCGGCAGCCGCACGCGGCGGGCCGGATATGAAGTGCCGGTCTATGCCATGCCGACCGATCTGGTGCGCGGCTGGCCGGATGATGTCCCCGCCGCCCAGCGCACCGGTCGCCCGCCACTCGGCCGCTATGACGATCGGGGCCGCTTCGTGCTGTATCACGACCGTGCGGCAATCGAGGACGGTGCCTTGGCGGGCAAGGCGCAGGTGATTGCCTGGGCGGCTGATCCGGTGGAATTCTTCTTCCTCCAGATCCAGGGCTCGGGCCGCTTGCGCACGCCTGAAGGCGATATGATCCGCATCGGCTATGCCGGGCAGAACGGGCGCGAATATACCGGCATTGGCGGGGTAATGCGGGAACGCGGATTGCTGGGCAGTGGCCCGGGCAAATATGCCGGATCGATGCAGGGCATCATGGCCTATATCCGCGAAAACCCCGCAGAAGGCCGCGCCCTGATGCGCGAGAACAAGAGCTGGATTTTCTTCACCGAATTGAAGGGAGATGGCCCGCTGGGCGCACTTGGCGTGCCGGTGCGGCGCGAATCCTCGGTGGCGGCGGACCCGGCCTATGTGCCGCTGGGCGCGCCGGTGTGGCTGGAAATGGACCGGCGCGAGGCATCGGGCCTGTGGATCGCGCAGGACACCGGCGGCGCGATCAAGGGCGCAAACCGGTTTGACACCTTCTGGGGCGCAGGGCCGGATGCAAGGGTGATCGCAGGCGGGATGAGCGGGCGGGGCCGCGCCTATGTGCTGCTCCCGAAAGAGGCCGCCGCCCGGCTCGCGCGCAAATGAGAGCGCCGCGGGGGCTGTCTGTCGGCGAGCAGGCGGCGTGGGCGCACCTTGCCGCCAGCGTCAAGCCGCTGCCGGGAAAGAAGCGGCCTGCTGCGCCCCCGCGCAGGGAGGCGGAGCAAGCGCCGCATGGTGGAGCGGCGGGCAAGGCTGTTCCCGCCCCGCCGGGCAAATTCATCAAACCCGCCAAGCCTGCCCCCAAGCCGCGCCCGCCGCTCCACCAGCCGGCGGCCGCTCCGCCGCCCCGCGCAGGCGAGGATGCGGGCCTCGATTCCCACTGGGACCGGCGTATGAAGGGCGGGCGGCTGGAGCCGGATCTGACACTCGATCTGCACGGCCACACGCTTGATACCGCCTATGACCGGATCATGAGCGCGCTCGATCAAGCGCGCAGCATGGGGGCGCGGGTGGTGCTGGTGGTGGCGGGGCGCGAACGGCCGGTCGATCCGGCTGACCGCATGGCAAAACGCGGGGCGATCCGCGCCAAGTTGCTCGATTGGCTGGCCGCCAGCCGCCACGCGGGCGCGATTACCGCCGTGCGCCGCGCCCATATCCGCCACGGGGGCGAGGGCGCGCTCTACCTGATCCTGAAGCGCCGCTGAGGCTGACGGCGGGGGTGGGGCTGATCCCTGCCTGCCGCTCGAGGGCCGCCAACTGCGCGCCAGAACCCCCCTAGACCCCGGTTAGACCCCCTTTAGCCCCGCTCTGGTCCCGCTTTTTTGCGCCCGTTTGGTGTGTTTCACATGAAACATCGCAGCCTCGTCACGATCTGCTGGCAGGTGCGATCAGCAGCCGGGTGGCGGCATCGGGGGCATCGCGGGACACCGCCAGCGGACCGGTCACCTGTCCCGCCGCCTCGGCCCGGTAGGTGCCAAAGCCGAGGCCCTCGAACAGGGCGAAACCATCGAAATCGGTCGCCCCCCGCGCCGCCTCGCGGCCCTCGGCATCGCGCAGCACGATGGGGACCCCGGCGCGCGGGGTGCGCGCGTCTCCCGCCACCAGCAGCACCTGAACTTCAATGCTGCCGGTGGGGCGCAAGGGCATGGAAACATGGCGGATTTCGCCGGGCCTCAGGGTCACGCGGTCGCCCGCGCGGGCGGGACGCAGGGTGAAATCGCTGAGGCTCGCCATCTGGGTCTCGATGTCCACGGAAGGGCCGGGCGCGATGCCGCCGATCAGCACCCGCCCGCCCGCATCCGTCGCCTCGCGCCGCAGCGCCGCGCCGACGATAAAGCGCGCGCCCTCAACAGGTTGCTCGCCAGAACCGCGCGCACCGTCACCATCTTCGTCAACGAATATCTCGGCCAGAACAGCGCCCGAGCGGGCGATTCCGGCAGGGGCGGTACGCCAGCGGTCAGGCCCGCGAAACAGGCCGAGCGTCAACCCGATCCCGGCCCGCCACCCCTCACCCTCGCGCGCGGCCGAGGCGCTGAGGCCGAGCGGGCCGAACTGGCGCGCAAAGGTCACCCCGCCGCCCAGCCTGCCGGTGTCCGCCTGCCAGTCGAGATCAAGCGCGACATTGCCACCCTGACCCAGCCGCCGCGCCGCGCTGAGGGAGGCACCATCGATCCGCCAGCCACTCCGGTCAGAGGCAGTAACGCCGCTGCGCAGGCGCCATTCGCCGTGCCGGGCCGTCAGCCCCAAGGCTGCCGTGCCGAGCCACCCGGTGCTCCCCTCACGCACTGCGCCAAGGGCGAGATTGGCCTGCCATTCCGCCATCGGCATGGTCATGCGCGCCGCAGCGATTTCGCGCGATCCGCCGCGCCGCAGCGCCCCGCTCTGGAAACGCGCCTGCCAGGGCAAGCTGAGCCGGCCGAGGCCGATGCGGCCCTGCCCGGCGACGGCCATCACGCGGGCGAACTCGCGCACCTGCGGCGGCAGGCCGGGGCCTGCATCGCGGCCGTGCTGCGCGAGATCGAAGGTGAGATCCTGCGCCCCGATCCGCCGCGCCAGCCGCACCGCTGCGCCCACCCCGCCTGCCCGGTCGCGTGCGCCTGTCAGCGCCCATAACCCGCCGCCCAGCGCGCCATTAAGGCCGAGCGCCAGCGCCGGTTGGCCGGTGGTGCCTGCGCGCACATCCAGCCGCGCCGTGACATCGCCTGCCATGCCCCAGTCGATGCTGGCGAAGGCGGCTGGCCCGGCAGGCTCGCCCGCGAGCGTGGTGCCGATCAGCGGGCGCCCGCCATCGACAATGCCGAAGCTGTAGCCGATTTCGTTCTCGGCGTTCATTTCGGTGCCCACCAGCCGGGTGAAGACCTGTTCCTCGGTCTCGCTACCCGGGCCATAGAGGCGCACCACCCAGCGGTTTTCGCCGATCCGCAAGGGGACGTCGCCGAACAGCCATTGGCCCGCCGGATCGGCTTCGCGGGTGACGGCGATCAGGCGTTCCTCGTGCCACAATTCCGCCTCCCACCCGGCGGGGAGGGGGCCGGACAGGGTGATGGTGTCGACCAGATCCGCTCTCCATGGTGCGCGGCTGGAGACGACCAGCCCGCGCCCTGAAAGGCTGTCAGCGATCAGCGGCTGGGCGGGCGCGGCAATATCGCCAAGCGCGAGGCTGCGTGCGCGCAAGGGGCCGAAAAGGTCGGGCGTGTCGCGCGCTTCGGTCAGCGCAATGCCAGGGGTGATCCGTCCTTCGCCCGTCAGTGCAAGGCTGATCCGGCCCGCCATGCCCAGCAGCCCGCCGCTCGCCAGCAGGTTGGCCGAGAGCTGACGGCCCTGCGGTGCAATGCCGAAGGCTGCGCCAAGGTCCGCGCTCCATAGTTCGACCGTGCGTTGCGGGCGGGGAAGCAGCGGGTAGGCGGGGCGCGCCGTTTCAGGCCGCAGCCGCGCCTGCCGCTCCTCGCGCGCCAGCCGCATCAGCACCGGCAGCGCGGCAGTGGGGGCGAGCAGCAGGCGCTGGCTGACGGCATCATGGGTGAGCGATAGGGGGAGGTATCGCGGCACATCGCCAAGCGGCAGGCAATCGCCGCTCGGGCTTGGCAGCAGCGCGGCGGCCGGGATTGTCACCGTGCGGCGCGGCTCGGGCAGGGTAAGGGCTAGCCCCTCGGGCGTGTCCTCGTGCAGCAGTTCCAGCGCATCGAGCAGCGGGAGGATCGCCACGCAGGCCCGCCCCTCCGTGCCCAGATCATGGAGAGGGAGCGCCTCGGCGATCAGCTTGCGGTCGGCAAACAGCGAGGGCAGCGCGAGGCCGTCTGCCGCCTTGCCAGCACGCTCGGCGGCCGGGTCATTGCCGAACAGGCGATCAAACAGGCCTTCCTCCTGGGCCCGCACCGGGGCAGCGCCTGCCGCGGCGCTGGCCATGCACAGCACGGCCAGCCAGCGGCGCACGCGGGAGGCAAGGGCGGGCATGGCGGGAAGCTGCGCGTCACGCCGGGCAAAGGTCAGAGCGCGGCGGTGAGGCTGGCGAGACGCTTGCCCGCGTTGGCCGGATCGCCCGCGTCGGTCGACGTGTAGTCAATCCGCACCCGCTTGCCCGTCAGCATCGCGCGTACTTCGGGCGGCAGTGGCACGATCACGTCGCGCGCGGTGTTGGGTGTGTAGATCGCGACGCCGCGGACCAGCCAGGCGGGTTCTTTCGCGCCTTCGGGGGTGAAGCTGACATCGCCATAGGTCGAGCGGGTGCCCGAGCGCGTCAGGCGCACCACCAGCTGATCGGGCGCGGTGTCGGCGATGGCGGCGCTGTCCATCGTGACGCTCGCCTCAAGGCTGCCGACGCGCAGGATGACGGGGATGGTGATCGAGCGGATCGCGACGAGTTCGATCGAGAGGCTGGTGTCGGCCTGCCCCTCGCCTGCCACTTGCGCAGCGCCCGCGCTGACCGGTGCGGACATCAGGCGCAGGTGCGAACGATACTCGCCCGGGGGCAGATCGCCGGGGGCGGTGGCCATGATGCGCACGACCTGCCGCGCCCCCGGTTCAAGCACCAGCTGGCGCGGGGAATAGCGCAGCTTGTCGTCGGCGAAGAGCTCGCCCTCCTGCGCGGGGCCTGCATCTTCAAGGCTGCCATCGGCGCGCATGCGGCGGTTTTCGATGGCGATGCGGAAGGCGGCGGTTTCCTGGCCCTTGTTGACGAGAACAAGCTCGGATGCGCGGGTTTCGGGGCTCAAGACCACCCGGGTGGGGGCGACCAGAAGTTCGGCTGCGGCAGGCACAGGGGCAGAAATCGCCGCGAGCATCGCGGCGACGAGGGAGATGCGGAGCATGGGGAAAGACCTCACATTGGCAGGGGTGGTCTTGGGCGGGCAATCACGCCCTCAAGCAGCGAAGCGGTAGGGCGGGCAATCACGCCCTCAAGCAGCGAAGCGGTAGGGCAACAAGGACTCGGATCCGGGAGCCGCGCGGGGGGTGCGCGGCTCCCGTCTCCCCCTGCCACGGAGGGCTTACTGGTATTCCACCGCGACGGTGAAGCTACCGGTGTACTTGCCCGCTTCCTGACGCACGCCGACATCCAGCGTGCCGCCAACGGTGAAGGCGTCTTCGCCCTTGAGGAGCTGGCCGTTTGCCTTCGAGCCGGAGAAGTCCGAAACCAGCATGGCGGTGCCGTTTTCGTTGACGATCTTGATCTGCTTGGGAAGCGAGATGGTGTAGAAAGCGTCGGCCTCGCCGGTCACCGCGAAGGCGGCTGCGGTGTGGTCTGCGGTGAGGCAGGTCAGGGCCGGGCCGCACTTGCGGCTGCCGTCGGCACCGACGACGACCTGATCGGCGACCGTGGTCGAGGGGGCGATCGTTCCGAAATAGAGGTCGGTCACGTTGCTGATTTCGAGCGGCGCGATGATCTTCGCGCCAGCGCCGGCGTCAGCCGACTGGGCCTGCGCCGAAGTGGCGGCGGCGAAGGAAGCGAGCACGGTGGCGAGGGCAAGCATCTTGTTCATTTTTTTGGTCCTTTTGGTCTTCTGGTCATGTCCAGCGGCAGGGTTGCCGTGGCTGAGCCCCAAATGGCGGACCGGGCCGGATCTGTCCTGATCCCGCAAGGCTAATGGCGGGCGCGGAAGGGTTAAGCGTGCGCTCCGGCCGGATAGGGTCACACCCTGATTGGATGGCCAACCTATACGAAAGGATAAGGTTTCCTCCCTATGGCAGGATTGCTGCGCACCCGCGCGTGAACCAATCGGGACCCATACCGAAACGACCTTCCGACCGGATTGCTACCTATGCTCGAGCCCGATTTCACCCGTCCCCCGATCCCCCATGACGAGCCCGAGCGGCTTGCGGCGCTGCACCGGCTGGGCGTGCTCGACACGCCGCCCGAAAACGAGCTGGATGTCCTCACCCGGCTTGCTGCCGACCGCTTTGACACAGCCATTGCGCTGGTCAGCCTGGTCGATGCGGAGCGTCAGTGGTTCAAGGCGCGCTACGGGCTGGATGCGAGCGAGACCTGTCGCCGCGACAGCTTCTGTGCGCACACCATCTGCGAGGATGGGGTCATGGTGGTGCCCGATGCCGCCGCCGATCCGCGTTTCGCCCGCAACCCGCTGGTCACCGGTGCGCCGCACATCCGCTTTTACGCCGGCGCCGCACTGGTTCTGGCAGATGGTCACCGGATCGGCACGCTGTGCGTGATCGACCCGGCCCCGCGTGAAGGCTTTTCCGCGCGCGAGGCGGAAATCCTCGGTCTCATGGCGCAGCAGGTTGTGGCGCTGATCGAGCGGCGGCAGGCGCGGCAGGAGCGGCGCATCGCCCAGCTTATCGCCCAGACCACCACCGATGCCTTCGTCTGTGCCGATGCGGAAAGCCGCATCATCCTGTGGAACCGCGCCGCCGAGGCGATGTTCGGGTGGAGCGCCGAGGAAGCCTTGGGTCAGAGCCTCGATCTGATCATTCCCCGCGTCCACCGCCACGGCCACCACGCCGGCGTGGCGCGGTTGCGCGCGAAGGCCCCGGTGAAACTGGTCGGCAAGACGGTCGAAGTCCCGGCGCTGTGCAAGGCGGGGCACGAATTCCCGATCGAACTTTCGCTCGCCATGTGGCCCGATGAAACCGACAGCGACGCTCCGGCGGGCTTTGCCGCGATCATCCGCGATATCTCCGCGCGCAAGCTCGCCGAAGCGGGGCAGCAGGCGGCCGAGGCGCGGCTGGCACGGCAGGTGGCGGCGATCGAGGCCTCGGACGATGGCATCGCGCTGACCGATGCCGAGGGCCGTTTCATCTTCATGAACCACGCCCATGCGGCAATGTTCGGCTATGCCGATGCGGCGGCGCTGGTGGGCGAGCCGTGGAGCGTGCTTTATCCGCCTGACGAAGCCCAGCGCATCAACGACGAAGCCATGCCTGTCCTTGTGGCCAAGGGCCAGTGGCGCGGGGAGACCCAGGGCATTGCCGCCGATGGGACCCCTGTCGAACAGGAAATCGCGCTTTCGCTCGCACCCGAGGGCGGGATTGTCTGCGTTACCCGCAATGTCGGCGACCGGCGGGCGATGGAGCGTGAAAAGGGCCGCTTGCGCGAACAGTTGATGCTTGCTCAGCGGCAAGAGGTCGTCGGCCAGCTGGCCAGCGGGATCGCGCATGATTTCAACAACCTGATCGCCGCCATTTCCGGCACGGCCGAATTGCTGCGCGGGATCGAGGACAACCGCGTGCGCCACCATGCGCTGCGCATCCAGTCCGCCGCGACCACGGCGGCCGGGCTGGTCGAAAAGCTGCTGACCCTTGGCCGCCGCGCGCCGCAGCATCGCCTTGTCGACCTGCGCCGGACGGTGTGGGATGTGCGCGATCTGGTCGCGCCAAGCCTCACCGATCCGCTCCACCGCATCGAACTGGAATTGCCGCCCGCGCCGCTGATGGCGCTGGCCGACGATACCGAGCTTAATCAGGTGGTGCTCAACCTTGTGCTCAACGCCCGCGACGCGCTGCGCCCGGGCGAGACGGCGCGGATCAAGCTCGAGGTGCTGAGCGCGGAGGGCTACCAGCCGTCCGGCAAGCTGATGCTCGGCACGCTGCCCAAGGTCCCCGCTGCCCTGATCCGGATCAGCGACACCGGGATCGGTATTCGGGCCGAGGATCTGGAACAGGTGTTCGAGCCTTTCTTCACCCACAAGGGCGAGGCCGGGACGGGCCTCGGCCTTGCGGTGGTGGCCGGGATCATCGCTCACAATCACGGCGCGCTGGCGATCCAGAGCTGGCCCGATTGCGGGACAGTGTTTGAAATCTGGTGGCCGCTTGAGCCCGGCGCGGTGGGGCATCCGGGGGCAGCAGGCGATGCGCCGACGCAGTCCAGCCCCGGTCTTGCCGGCAAGGCGGTGCTTGTGATCGATGACAATCCGGCGGTGGTCGATGTCGTCACCGCGATGCTCGAACAGGTCGGCGCCGAGGTTGGCCCTTGCCTTGATCCGGCCGACGCACTGGCGGTGATCCGTGAAGATCCCGCGGCATGGGATCTGGTGATCACCGATTATGACATGCCGCATATGAACGGCGAAGCCCTCGCAAAGGCCTTGCGCAAGTGCCGGGCAGACCTGCCGATCCTGCTGCTCACCGCGCTCCCGCGCGTCCACCAGCTCCACCAGAGCCCGGACGGGGTGTTCGACGGCGTGCTGGGCAAGCCCGCCAGCGCCGCCCGCCTCGCAGGTGCCGCCGCTGCGGCCATCGCTGCGGCAAGCGAAAGGACCAATTGATGCGCATTCTTATCGCTGACGACCACGAATTGCTGCGTGATGTGCTGCATTCCTATCTTGAGGCGGAGGGCGGCTTTGCCGTCGATACCGTCGCCGATCTGCCGCAGGCGCTCTCTGCCATCGCCGAGGCCGCGCCGCCCTATGACCTTGTGGTGCTCGATTACGGGATGCCGGGCATGAATGGCTATGACGGGCTCGACAAGGCGCTGGCGGCGAGCTTCGGCCGGCCGGTGGCCCTGATGAGCGGACTTGCCCCGCCGGGCGTTGCAACACGCGTGCTGGAGAGCGGGGCTGCGGGCTATCTTCCCAAGACGCTGCCTGCGCGATCACTGGTCAACGCGATCCGTTTCATGGCCGCTGGCGAGACCTATATGCCGATCGATCTGCATCGCCCCTCCCAAGCCTTGCAAGGCGAGACCGGCGGCCTGTCCCCGCGTGAACGTCAGGTGCTTGCCGGGCTGTGCGCGGGTCACGCTAACAAGGAGATCGCCCGCGATCTCGACCTGCGCGAGCCGACCATCAAGCTCCACGTCAAGCTGATCTGCCGCAAGCTTGGCGCAAAGAACCGCACCCACGCGGCGATGATCGCGCGCGAGCGGGCTCTATGCTGAGGCGCGCGCCTGCCACTTGCCGCGCTTAGCGCGGCACCACACTGATGCCCCCGTCAGTTTCGAGGATCGCGTGACGAATCTCGCCCAGCGCATCAATGCCGTGCGATTGCCTTGCGGCGGCCATGATATCGTCGAGACCGACCCGGGCCCGGCCGAGTGCACGATGGTCGACCACCCCGTCATGGATAAGCTTTGTCGGGACGCCATCGATCAGCCGGTCGAGAGCCGGCGAGCGCCCTTTGAGAAACGCAAAGCCGATATCGACCACCACTAGCGTCGCGATCAGTAATGCGGCGTTGGTGATCGAGAAATCGTCACCCAGAAGCGCCTGCTGGGTGGTCTCGGCGATGATCAGCATCAGCACGAAATCGAATGGCGTCGCCTGTCCCAGTGTGCGTCGGCCCGACGCGCGCATGACCACCAGCAGGAAAAGATAAACGGCAACGCCGCGCAGCACCGATTCCATCGCCGCGCAGCCCTAGGGAAGCACCGTCACGCGGATGGACGCCGGAATGCCCGCGACCTTCACGCGGTGCGAGGTTCCCAGGACATCAGGCGCGCTGGCGCGGATGCCGAAGTGGATGGTGACCGGAGTGCTGCCGCGCTCAAGTGCGAAGGCGTAACGATGGCCCCGCGAAGTGGCTGTGACAGAGGCGGGAAGCGGATCGACAGTGGTGATGGTGAAGCAATCCAGCAGGCTTGCGGGGAGTTCGACTTCGGCCGCAGGTCCGGTGGCAGGGAGAGTGATCTGCATGGTGTCGGCGGTCTGCCAGCGGGCGATCGCCGGGTAGTCGATCCGCACCGCACCCGCAGCCGCGACACCGCGGGCCAAGGGGCCGCCGCTGCCGGTCAGTCCGGCAAGCCCGGCTGCGACAAACAGCGCCAGCACCAGCCACAAGGCGCGCTGGACCGTCCAGAACCAGTTTTGGAAGTTCCGGTCCGCTTCTGTCGGACGGACCGCGCCGTAAGCCTCGCTTGCCGCCATCACCGTCATCTCCCGTGGCGCAGCAATGGCCCTGTGAGTGTTGCATCCTCCACAACATAGGTGAGGGCGCGCCTCCCACACCCTGTCAGGCATGAGCCTGTCGAAGCCAACGGCACGCGGCCAACCAGTGGCCCCGTGCGCATAGGACCCCCGTTCGGCAAGGAGAAAGCTCATGAACCTCATACTGATCATCATCATCGGCGGCATCCTAGGATGGCTCGCCAGCATGGTGATGCGGACCGACGCCCAGCAGGGCATTTTCCTCAACATCGTGGTCGGCGTGGTTGGCGCTTTGCTCGCCGGTTTCCTGATCAATCCGCTGATCGGTGGCGGCAACATCACCGCAGGCGATTTCTCGATCAGCGCGCTGGTCGTGTCATTCCTGGGCGCCGTGGTGCTGCTTGCCATCGTCAATCTGTTCCGCCGCGGTTCGGCGCGGTAATCGAAGGAGATATCCCCATGAAGACCCTCACCACACTCGCCGCGGCTGCCGTGGCCCTGTCGGGCCTTGCCGCCTGTAACTCGGCCGAGGACAAGCGCGAGGATCAGATGGAAGCCCAGGCCGATGCCATCGAGGAGCGGGGCGATGCCACCGCCGATGCGATGGAAAACCGGGCCGACGAGCTTGATCAGACCGTCGACGGCGTGGATTCCACCGCTGAACAGAACCTTGAAAACAAGGCCGATGCTGTCCGCGAAAATGCGGAAGCAAAGGCCGATGCGGTCGAGGAACAGGCTGACAAGGCGCCCCAATAGCGCCAACAGCGACCCAGACTAAAAGCGGCGCGCGCCGAACGGCACACGGCGTGCGCCGCCAGATGCGGGCCTGCTCCTGAAAGGGGGCGGGCCCGCATTTTTCGTTCAGCGCTAAGGCAGGCTTTCGCCGTTTTCGATGATCGCGCGCAGGCCTGCACGGCCGCGGTTGATGCGGCTCTTGACCGTGCCGAGCTTGCAGTCGGCGACTTCGGCCGCCTCCTCGTAGCTCAGCCCCGCGCCCGCTATCAGCATCAACATCTCGCGCTGGCCTTGCGGCAATTGCTGCAAGGCACCTTCAATGTCGGCCACATGGATGCGCTCTTCCTGATCGGGAGCCTGCACCAGCAGTCGCTCGGCCGCCTCGGGCTCCCACGCGACCAGCCGATTGCGCTTGCGCACCGCGTTGTAGAATTGGTTGCGCAGGATGGTGAACAGCCAGGGGCGGAAATTGCTGCCCGGCAGGAAGGTGTGGCGCGATGACCAGGCGCGCACCATCGTTTCCTGCACCAGATCATCGGCCATGTCGCGCTGGCGGCACAGCGACCGCGCGAAGTTGCGCAAGGCCGGCAGCGAAGCGGTCATCTCGCTGGTGAAGCAGGGGGGCGTCGGGGAAGCGGCTTGGTCTTGCATCGCACCTTGTCCTTCGTGTTCTTCCCCCTCACGGTTGTCGGCCACCTTGGCAGCAGCTTCCCTATACTCGGCAAGGTTTTGCACCCGGCCAGGGGACGGGGCGGGGCGGCGGTTAATGCGCGTCACTGGCCTATGTGAATTCGCTCCGAGCCGGGCCTTCCTAAGACCGCGCCCACCCCGCGTTGACGGGGATGCTGACGTGAAAGGATCGAGGATGCGCAAAGCACTACTTTTGGCTGCGAGCCTGCTGGCGGTGACCGCCTGCAACGGGCAGGACGCGCAGGACCAGCCGATGGCCGCAGATACCGGAATGGCCGGGAGCGGGGCTGACGGCATGGCCGGGGAACAGGCCCTTGCGGCGCAGGAGTTCGTGCAGGCTGCCGCGATGTCGGATATGTTCGAAATCGCCTCGTCCAAGCTTGCGCTGGAGCGGGCGGCGGGCACGCCCACCCGCCAGTTCGCGCAGATGATGGTCGATGATCACACCAAGTCCACGCAGGCGCTGAAACAGGCGGTTGCCGCTTCGGGCCGGACCATCCCGATGCCGACCGAGCTTGACAGCGAGCATCAGGCGCAAGTCGATATCCTCAAGAGCCTCAATGGTGCCGATTTCGATCGGGAATATCTCAGCCAGCAAACCGCCGCGCACCGCAAGGCGCTGTCGATGCTCAAGGCTTACGGGGCGAGCGGCGATACCGCCGAACTGCGCCAGTTTGCGCAAAGCACCATTCCCGCGGTGCAGATGCATCACGATTGGCTCGACCAGAACTCGCCCAGCCCCGGCGCGACAGGCGGCACACCGGGCGCGACGATGGATTCGACCCCCGCGCCATAGGCGGGTGGCCGGATCTGTCATCATCGGACCCCCGCGCGGCCGATCCCAGCCGTGCGGGGGTTTCGTTTGCGGACAGCAAAAGTGCTCTAGTTCGTGCCGCCGGCCGCTTCGGCGATCGGGATCACGGTTTCGGGGGCGGGTTCTTCGGTCAGCGCCGCCATGAAGCTTTGCGACCACCAATGCACATCGCGGCGCTTGATGGTTTCGAGCATCGCCTGATGCCGTTGCTGCCGCTCGGCGAGCGGCATGGCGAGCGCGCGGGCAATGCCATCGGCCATATCCTCGATGCTGTGCGGATTGACGATCACCGCCTCGTGCAGCTGCGCCGCTGCCCCGGCGAAGCGCGAAAGCACCAGCACGCCCGGATTGGCGGGGTCCTGCGCCACGACATATTCCTTGGCGACAAGGTTCATCCCGTCGCGCAAGGGCGTTACGAGGCCAACCCGCGCAGCGCGGTAGATGCCGAAGAGTTCATCGCGCGAGTAGCCCTGATTGACGTAGCGGATCGGCACCCAGTCGATCGAGGCGAATTCACCGTTGATGCTGCCCGACAAGGCGCTCAGTTCAGCCCGGATCTGGCGGTAGGACGCCACGTCCCCGCGCGAGGGCGGGGCGATCTGGAGCAGCGAGACCTTTTCGCGCAGTTCCGGACGATTGGTCAGCAGCAACTCGTAGGCAGCAAAGCGTTCCTGCAGCCCCTTCGAATAATCGAGCCGGTCGACGCCCACGATCATGTCACGCCCAACTGCGCTCACCACCAGCCGGGTTTCGGCCTGCTTGGCGGCGATCGAATGCACAGCGCCGCCGAAGTCTGCGACATCCAGCCCGATGGGGGAGATCAGCAGCCGCGTGCGGGACGTGCCGAGGCACAGGTATTCGCCCTCGATCGTCGCCTCGAACTGGACGGTCGCATAATCGACGAAGGCCTGCCGCCATTCATCGGACTGGAAGCCGATCACGTCGTAATCCAGCATCCGCCGCGCCAGCTCGCGGTGGCCGGGCAGGGACATGAGCAGGCTCGGCGGGGGCCAGGGGATATGCAGGAAAAAACCGATGCGGTTGGCAAAGCCGCGGGCCCGCAGGTGGCTGCCGAGCGGCATCAGGTGATAATCATGCACCCAGATGAGATCATCGGGCGCAATCAGCGGGGCGAGAGTTTCGGCAAAGCGTTCGTTGACCCGCGCATAGCCGCCGGCAAAATCGCGCGCGATCTCGGTCAGGTCCAGCCGGTAGTGGAACAGCGGCCACAAGGTGCGGTTGGCAAAGCCGTTGTAGTATTCGTCGATGTCCTGCGCTTCGAGGTCGATGGTGGCCGTGGCAACACCATTGGTGCGGCGAAAGGCGATCTGGCCGGTGAATTCCCCGGTCTGCTCCCCCGACCAGCCGAACCAGATTCCGTTGCTTTGCCGCAGCGCGGCCGCCAGCCCCACCGCGAGCCCGCCGCGGTTGGCGTTCTCCCCTTCGCTTTCAGTCTGGACGCGGTTCGAGACAGCGATAAGGCGGGGCATGGTCGGGCCTTGCTTTACGGCGGGTTGCCGGGGTCATGCACACCGGACGAGGGCTGCCCGGTCGTGCCGCCGCTGCCTTTGCCGATGACGCCCCTGCAAAAAACCGCCTATGTGATGAATGCCCCGGCCGCCTTCTCGATCAGCGCCCGGATGTGCGCGTGGACGGCTGCGGGATCGGCCAGCACAGCATCGGCATGATCGGCGATCCGAGCGCCCACCGCAAAACCCTTCCCGCCGAGCGTCCGTGTCGCGGCAATCGCGGGGATGTCGGTAAAGTCGTCGCCGATATAGGTAGGCGTGCTCCCCGCGAAGGGCGCAAGGGCCATGATCGCGCGCACGGCATCGCCCTTGTCGGCGCCCGGCAGGCGCAATTCGAACACCATCTCGCCTTCCTGAATGACCAGACCGTGTTCCGCCGCGAGGCTTTCGGCCCAGTCCCGAACGCTGTTCCCGAGACGCGGAGCGAGGCGGTAATGCAGCCCCATGCCAAAGCTCTTGGCTTCAATCACCACGCCCCGCGCGGCGCCGAAACGGGCTTCGGTCTCACGGGTGAGGCGGGCGAAAATCCGCGTTTCCGGCGGCGCGCGGCGGCGTCCATCGTGGCGCAGTTCAAGTCCGTGGCTGGCGGCGACCGTCAGTGGCCACAGCGTCCGCCCCCACAGCGAGTCAAGCTGTTCGAGCGATCGTCCGCTGACAATCGCAAGCCGCCCGCCAAGCTGCTCCGCCGCCGCCGCGACAAGAGCGCGCAGCCCATCGGTCACCACCACTGCATCGGGTGTGGGGGCAGTCGGCACCAGCGTGCCATCGAAATCGAGTAGGAGGGCCAAGGAAGGTCGCGTGATCATGGCAAGGGCGCGGGTTCCGGTTCGGGGGCGGGCGGCTGGCTGTTGTCGGCCCGAATCCTTGCCAGCGCGGCCCCGGCGGTCAGGCCGTGCACCACCGCCGAAATTGCGATCGTCACCAGCACGATCAACCACAGGTCGGCCATCGCAGGCACATTGGCCGCTCCGGCGGCGAAGGCGAGGTAATAGATGCTCCCGATCCCGCGCACGCCGAAGGCGGCAGTGACCAGGCGTTCGCGCGCGGGCAGCAGCGTTCCTGTCAGCGCGAGCCAGCCGATCAGCGGGCGGATCACGAAGATGAGGCTTGCCGCGATTGCGACATGATCCCAGCGCACCATCGGAAGGTAGGTGCCCAGCGCAGCCCCCACCATCAGCAGCAGCACCGCAGTCAGCGCATGCTCGATGGCGAGGTTGAAGAGGTGGAGATTGCCGTGGAAATCATGCGCCACTTCGACCCGGCGGAACACCAGCCCGCCCACAAAGCAGGCGATGAAGCCATAGCCGTGAACGAGTTCGCCTGCGCCGTAGCACACCAGCACCCCGGCCAGCGCCAGCACGCCCGAACCGGTGGCAGCAAGCACATTGTGGGCCGGCCAGCGGAACACCATCTGCCCCAGCAGCCACCCCATCCCCGCCCCGGCCAGCGTTCCGGCAGTGATACGGTAAACGAAGTCGTAGACCGCCCACACGCCCGCCTCGGCGGCGGTCAGCCCGCCCACGGCGGCAATGGCGAGATAGACAAAAGGAAAGGCGAGGCCATCGTTCAGCCCGGCCTCGGAGGTGAGGGCAAAGCGCACCGGATGTTCGCCGCCCTCGGTCGGCGGCCCGACCTGCACATCGCCCGCCAGCACCGGATCGGTCGGGGCGAGCACCGCGCCGAGCAGCAGCGCTGATGCAAGCGGGAGCCCTGCAGCCAGTCCCGCCAGCATCATCGCCCCGATGGTGAGCGGCATCGCCACCACCAGCAGCCGCCCCGCCGCCCGCCAGCGCGCGAAAGGCCGCACCACGTCCAGCCTGAGACCTGTCCCAAACAGCGCGACGATCACGGCCATTTCGCTCAGGATCTCCCACCAGAGCGGATTGTCGATCGGCTGTAACAGCGACGGCTGATCGCCGAGGGCAAGGGCGCAGCCGGCTCCTGCAAGAATCAGCAGCGCCGAAGCCGCAGGTTCGCGCCCTGAAACGAAACGCGGCAGCCAATAGGCAAGAACGATCGCTGCGCCCGCGAACAGCAGGAAGTGGTGATAGGACATCGCGAAAGTGTCTGCTGCCGGGCCAATTCGTCTGAAAGAGGGGCGCATGGCCTGCGCGGCTGGGCCGGACACTAAAGCCGTATAGGAACGCAGGCGGTGGCTGTCAGGACGGCCCGACCTAGAGTGGAACCACCTTAGCAACCCACTCAAGAATAACGGAAAGGCCCCCTATGTCGTTTCTCGACCGTATCGCCGCCGCGCTTGCGCCTGCTGCCTCCGACGAACAGCGCCGCGAGGCCCGCGCACAGATCGAGGCGTTGGCCGTCAATGAACCCTTTGCCGCAGATATTCTCGCCCAACACCGCCGGATCGAGGCCCTGTTCGCCGAGGCGCGCGAGGCGGGCGGACCGGCTGCGCAAGGCGTGATCGCCGAACTCGCCGTGCTGCTCAACGCCCATTCGATGGCCGAGGAGGCGGTGATCTATCCCGAAATCTCGGAGCACTCCAGCAAGGCCCATGCCGGCATGGCCTATGAAGAGCACGCGATGACCAAGGTGCAACTTGCCGCCTTGCAGAAGCTCGAGCCGGGCACGCAGGAATGGCATGAAAAGCTCGATCACATCGAAAGCGCGGTGCAGCAGCACGTCTATCAGGAAGAGGGCAGCTGGCTGCCCGACGTGATCCGCTATGCCCCGGTCGATGCGCGCCAGCGGATGAGCCTTGAGTTCCGCGAATACTTCGAACGCGTCGATCGCAGCTGACCCGTCCCGCCCGGTGCGGACCGCGACCCGCCGCACTGCCCGGGGAACGCCCGCAAGACCCGCCGCAAGGCCCGGTTTTGCGGGCGTTATTGCGTGTCGGGCGCAGGCCCATCCGGCCCTGCGCGCCAGATGCAAAAAGCCCCGCCCATTGCTGGGCGGGGAGTGGTTTTTGGGGCAATGACCGGACGAAGTGGAAACCAAAGTCGCGTCCGGTCACCGAGTCACCAGAGGGATCGGGATACCCCCGGGTTGGCCCATTCTGCCCAGCGCATTCCAAGCACACCCTAACCTGCATTATATCTACGGACATTGTGAGATTTTTTCGGGTGTGATCGCGGCTGCCGTAATGGCCAATAAAAAACCGCGCCCCAGCCTTAAGGCCGGGGCGCGGGGTGAGGATCAGCGGCGGACGGGGGCGTGTCTGCCGCCGCTCCGTCAGCTTGTGCTTGAGCCCGATTTGCCGGTGGTCAGGCTGCCCGATCCGGACGAACTGCCTGCGCCGGTCTGGCCTTCGCTCTGGCGCTTCTTGCGCCATTCATCGAACTTGGAGTTGAACTCGTCCTGCTGGGTCTGGCGGAACTCGTGGTATTCGTTGTCGAACTGATCCATCTGGCGCTGGCGCCACTGGCTGTAGCTGTGGTCATGGTGATGGCCCTGCTGACCTTGTTGGCCCATCGCGCCCGGCCCGGACTGACCCTGACCGGATCGGCCCTGGCCGTAACCACCTGCTCCGCTCTGCGTGCCTCCCGTCATGGCGCTTTGCCCGCCTTGGCCGCTTGACCCGAAGCCGCCCCGGCCACCACCGTAGTCACCCTGACCGCCATAGTCGCTCTGGTCACCATAGCCGTTACCAGTGCCACCATATCCGCCGTAACCATCTTGGCCACCATACCCGCCGTAACCACCTTGGCTGCCATATCCGCCTTGGCCGTTTTGGCCCTGCTGATACTGCTGTCCGCTGCGGCCCTCATCGTTTTGGTTGCTGCGATCCCATTCGGACCCGTTCTGGCCCTGACCATACCGGCCGCGCTGGCTTTCGCTGCCCTGTTGCATCTGATCTTCGCGGCCATTGGTCTGGCTCTGGCTCTCGCGGTTCTGATTGCGCTCGTTCGCCATGTCTGCTTCCTTTCAGGTTCTCGGAGCCCCGGCTGATTGGAGGTCTTCCGGGGCCTGATCTGAAAGTGACAGGGGGGTGCTCAGTCCCCCTTATCCTGTATTACCCACGGTGGACGCCCTACCGTTTCGATATGCCGCCTTGCCGATGTGACCTGCATGCGCCGGACAACGAATCGCCAGGAAAACCGATCCAAATCCCGCACACAAACCATTGCATTGCAGTCAAAATTGTCATCGAATAACGTCTCACGCTTTTTACTTGCGAGAGGTTTGCGAACAATTCTACGATAATTTGCAGGGTTTTCGGGATGAGCCGCAAGGGATTCGACCAACCGGATAACTTTTGATCGAGCGATTCAGGTGCTGATCGGGGACATTAAAGGTCCCGCAACACACCAAGGAGCGAGCACGTGTTCAACGCTTTCCTGCTGCGACTTATGCATGCTGCCGAGCTGGGTGACCAAGAGATCCAGGCGGTTGAAGAACTCTGCCGACAGCCCCGCGAAATCGGCGCAAAGAAGTATCTGTCGCGCGATGGCGACGAGATGCACTCGTTCCCAGTGGTCCTGAGCGGCTGGGCAGCGCGGTACCAGATCCTGCGCAATGGCGCACGGCAGATCACGCGCTTGCTGCTTCCGGGGGATGCTTTCTACTTCGATTGCTCGCCCAACGGCATCGCGATCGAAGAGGTCATTACGCTTAGCCCGTGCCGGATCGTAAACATCATGCACGCTGATATGCGCCGGCTGATCGATCGCTTCCCGGCGATCGGCGAAGCCATGCGCAGTTATGGTTGCATGGAAAATGCTGTTCTTGCCTCATGGGTGGTCAATGTCGGTCGGCGCGACGCGCTCGAGCGAATGGCACACCTTATCTGCGAGGCGCATTACCGCCTGTCGCTGGTCGATTCGCATCAGAACCAGCAGATCTATTTCCCGCTGACACAGGATGATCTGGCCGATGTGCTGGGCCTCACGCCGGTGCATATCAACCGCAAGCTCCAGCAACTGCGGCAGGAGGGGCTTATCACACTGCGATCGAAGCAGCTGACGATCCATGATCTTCGGACGCTGCAGCAGATCGCCGGGTTTGATAGCGCCTATCTTGCACCGCGGGTGCAGACCATGCGCGAACAGGAACGATTGCGCATCGTCGCCGCCTGACGCGGGCCACCCGCGTTTCCCTTAGGCCAGAGTTTCGCGAGCCTGGCGGGTCACCCCGCCTGGCTCGCGAGCGCGTCGATGATCCGGGCGCTATCGGCGGGTTTGCTGAGATAGGCGCTTCCCGACAGGTCATCGGGCAGCATGGCAGCATCATAGCCGGTCAGGAACACAAAGGGGATTGCGCGCGCTTTCAATTCGCGTGCGAAATCGAACGACAGGCCGTGGCCCAGGTTAATGTCGATCAGCACCGCATCGATGGGACCTTCAGCCAGTAGCGCGGCAAGATCGGGCACTGTGGCCGAGATCGCGATGACCTTCGCGCCCGCATTCTCCAGCATCTCCTAGCAGTCATGCGCCTGATAATAGTCGTCTTCGAGAATGATGACGCGGCGGCCGGAAAGCGGTTGATCGGGCATTGCGGGGTCCTTGTCAGGATCGGGTGTCAAGAATGCTGCCGGCGTCCGACAGCGGGAATTCGAGTTCGGCAAGCACGCCTGTGTCATGCAGCGCAAAGCGCCCCTTGCCCTGCAATTCGTAGGGCACCCGCTCCTCGATGAGCTTGCGTCCAAACCCCTTTCGGTTCTGCTTCGACTTGCGCACCGGAGCGGTTTCCTGCCAGCGCAAGGCAACCCATGGCTTGCCTTCACGATCTTGGGCAGACCATACGATCCGGATGTGACCAGTGTCGCCAAGCGCGCCATATTTGATCGAGTTGGTCGCTAGTTCGTGGATTGCCAGCGTCACGATTTCCGCCGCATGGGGGCTGAGTGCAATCTCCGGCCCTTCGACATGGCATTTGTCGGGCTGGACGGCATGGACCAGCAACTCCTCGCGCACCAGTTCCGCCAGATCGACGCTGCGCCCGGGAGAGCGGGTCAGGGTGCTTTGGGTCCGGCCCATCGCTTGCAAGCGGCCGATCAGGTGATCCACATAGTCGTCGACATGGCGGTGGCTGGGGGCAGAAAGCCGCGCGACCGACCGCACCATGCCGATCAGGTTACGCACCCGGTGCTGCAACTCGGCGACGAGAAGCTTCTGCCACTCCTCTTCGCGGCGGCGCTGGGTGGTGTCGATCATGGCGCCGAGCATCCGCACCGGCTGGCCTTTCTCGTCATAGAGAAACCGCCCGCGTGCGGACAGCCAAACGATGTCCCCGTTGGTGTGGCACACCCTGTATTCGTTGACGTAGTCCTGCCCGCTGCTCATGGCATCCGCGATCTTCGCGGCGGCCGCCTCGCGGTCGTCGGGATGGACTCGCTCGGCCCACAGCTCATACGTCGGCTCGATTTCGCCGGGTTCATAACCTTCCATGCGATAATGTTCGTCCGACCAGGTGATTTCTCCGGTCTCGACATTCCAGTCCCACAGGCCGACCTTGCCGATCTCGCTCGCCACGCGCAGCATCTGCGCGCCGTGGGCGAGCTGGCGTTCGGCCAGGCGGCGGGCGGAGACATCCGTCGCCATACCGAACCATTCGGTGACCGTGCGGTTCTCGTCAAAGACCGGGACTGCGCGCGAATAAAGCCAGCCGATCTGGCCGTCGGGCCGGACGAAGCGATGCTCGATCTCGATCAGGGTGCTGGTGCCAATGGCCGCGTCGACCACGGCGCGCACCATGTCGCGATCGTCCGGGGCGACAAAGCCTTCGATCCAGTCGCTCTGCCCGCCCACCTCGCCGAGCAGGCTGGCCCCGCCGAGCTGATCCATCAGCGTACCTTCGGGGTTCATGCGGAAGATCAGGTCCGATGTCGCCCCGATCAGCGATTGCAGGCGGTTTTCGCTGTGGCGCAGCGCCAGTTCCATCGACTTGCGGACTGCCACATCCTCGAATAAAATCCCGATCTGATAGGGCGCGGTGCTGCCGACAGGGAAGGCAAAAACATCAAACCAGCGGCCCATTGCGGCAGATTCGCTGTCGAAGCGTTCCGCCTCGCCTGACAGCGCAATGCGGCCGTAGGTGGCGATCCACTCGTCTTCGATGTCTGGCTGGAGCGACCGCATCGTCTTGCCGACCGGGTCTTGAAGGCCGGATTGGCGGCGAAAGGCTTCATTGCCCTCGATAAAGAGATAATCGACCGGGGTCCCCAAGGCATCGAAGATCACCTCGATGATGCAGAAGCCCTCGTCGATGGCCTCGAACAGCAACTTGTACCGCTCGTCCGCCTCGCGCCGCTTTTCACGGTCTTCGCATTCGCCGGTGATGTCGCGAAGGTGAACCATGACCGAGGGCCGCCCGCCGCCTGTCAGCGGAGAGAGAACGACCTCATACACCAGCGGCTTGACCGCATGATTGCGGGTCAACTTTTCCGTTTGTCCCTGTGCCAGTACGCGGTCGAGATCGGCGAACCATTCGGCGGCCAAGTCGGGATGGGCAGTGCGCAGCATCTGCCCCACCAGATCACGAGAACCGATAAGCTCTGCGTGAAAATGGTTGCTGGCGACATAGCGCCAATCCCGTCCTTTGCCGCCCGGCAGGTCGACCGGCTCCAGAATGCAGGCCGCATCCGGGAGCATGTCAAATGCGGCGGCGAACAGGCTCGCTTGGGGATCGGGGGAATAATCGGCCATGAATTGGTCTCTCGCAGTCCCAACATAGGGAGCCGGACGAGCAGAATGACTAACATAGATTGGTGCCGCCGAAAGCCCTTGCGCCGGGACAACTCAGGATAGGGACGCGGGCGGTTGCAGCGCGCAGGCTTGGCGCATCGAACCTCTTGTTGCGAAAGCCTGACAGATGCGGATGATCCTTGCTTTGCTCGCCATTGGCGCGGGTGCTTATGCTTTCTCGCGCCGCAAGACCAATGCCGGACACACAGGGCGCGCGGCTTTCGCCGAAGGTCAGCCGGACCAAGGTCGCAGTCCGGTGCGCGATGCCGGCCCGGAAGCGATGCGCGATCCCCCGCGGTCAAGCTGGACCGCCGTCGACGAGGCGAGCGACCAGAGCTTCCCGGCCAGTGATCCGCCCGCCACCTATTGACGCTGTTGCACCCCCTAGCATCGAGCCACCCTGTTTATACTTCGCTCAGGCGCAGCTTGGCTGTTCATGTATCTTACCGAGGTTAGTGTCTTCAGGCGCTTGTTCGCCTTGAGAGAGTGTCGGGCCTTCCGTCCTGTCCTAACCGGGGATCACGACCATGCCGACCTTGACGTTTGCGGGGATAGACCCCCTGTTCCGCCTGCTTGCTCGCTATATGCCGCTCGACGAGGCTGATCGTGCTGCGCTCTCCATGCTGGAGACCGGCCCGGTTTGTCACGCCGAGGCCCGCACCGATATCGCGCGCGAGGGTGAAAACCCGACGGTGATACGGTTGCTGATCTCAGGCTGGGCTTGCCGTTACAAGGATTTGCCGGACGGGCGCCGCCAGATCGTCGGCTTTTTTCTGCCGGGCGATTTCTGCGACCTCAATATCTACATCCTGTCAGAGCTAGACCATTCCATCGGCGCGCTGACGGCGGTGCGCTTCTACGAGATCCAGCCGCAGCAATTTCAGGAAGTCATCGACACGCGCCCGCACCTTTTGCGCGCGCTGCTGTGGCACGAGATGGTCTCGGCAGGCATCCAGCGCGAATGGCTGTTGTCGATCGGCCAGCGTTCACCGCTCGAGCGGCTCGGACACCTGTTTGTCGAGCTTTACTACCGGCTGAAGGCGGTCGGGCTGGCGACGGGGCTGAGTTTTGATCTGCCGATCACCCAGAATCACCTTGCCGAGGCAAACGGCCTGAGCCTCGTCCACCTCAACCGGACGCTTCAGGAAATGCGGCGCGAGGGGCTGATCGAGCTGTCCGACCGCCAGTTGCGGATTGTCGACCTTGAACGGCTGAAGCGGGTGGCGATGTTCAACGACAATTATCTCCACTTTAACCGCTAGGCAGGTTCAAAGCGCTGGCAGGCTCTGTGCGGCGAAACCCCATCCTTTGAGGGCGACAGACGCCGAGCGCTTGGCCAACGTTTTGGCATCCCCGATGGTGAAGGCCTGAGCGTTCGGGAAGCTGCCCAATTCCTCCCATGACACGGGGACCGCCACCGGTGCTCCTTCGCGCGACCGGGCGGAAAAAGGCACTACTGCGGTGCTGCCACGCTGATTGCGCAGCCAGTCGATGAAAATTTTGCCGGTTCGTTTCGCTTTGCTCATGGTGGCGGTGAAACGGTCCGGTTCGGCTTGCGAGAGCGCCTCGGCAAAGCGGCGGGCGAAGTCCTTGTGTTCGTCCCACGAGTGGCCCGGTGTCAGCGGCACCACGACGTGCACGCCTTTTCCGCCCGACAGCATCGCGAAGCTCACAAGGCCGATGTCCTCCAGATGCCGGCGGATGTCCTCGGCAGCTTTTCTGACGTCAGCGAAATCGAGCCCTTCGTCGGGATCGAGGTCGAAGATCATCCTGTCGGGCGCCTCCACGGCTTCGGCGCGCGATTCCCAGGCGTGGAACTCGATGGTGCCCATCTGAACGCATTGCAGGATGCCGCGCGCATCGGTGAGGTAGAGGTAATCCTCGGTTCCGCCATCCTTCTCGCGGATCGGCACATGCGCGACGGCATTGCCCAAGGCTCCGCTGTCATGCTTCTGAAAAAAGCACTTGCGCGCGCGGCCTTGAGGGCAGCGCACAAGGCTGACCGGGCGCTGCGCAAGGAAGGGGAGCATCAGGGGCGCGATGGCGGCATAGTAATCGGCAAGGTCGCCCTTGGTCTCGCCGCTGCCCGGAAAGATCACCCGGTCGCGGCTGGAGATGGAAACGCCCGGTGCAGGCGCGGGAGCGGCTTGGGGACGTTCTGGCTTTACGGCCTTCGCGGGTTTATCGGCGCGCAGGCCGATGAAGCTGGCATGACGCACGCGGCCCTCCGCCGTGAATTCGGCAAAGGCGATCTCGGCGACCAGTTCGGGCGTAAGCCACGTCACCCCGCGCGCGGCGCTGCGTTCAACTTCCACCGGAGCCGTCTTGCGGGCAAGCGGCTTCATGCGGGTGGCAAGATCGCCCAGCGTGTCGCCATCGAAACCGGTGCCGACGTTGCCCTTGTAACGTAGCGTGCCGTCTTCATGCTGGGCAAGCAGCAGCGAAGCGAAGGGGCGGCCGCGCGCGGATGAGGCCTTGAAGCCGACGATCACGAATTCCTGCCGCCGGGTGCACTTGACCTTCACCCAGTTGCGGCTGCGGCGCGGTGCATAGGGGGCGTCGATCGCCTTGGCGATGATGCCTTCCTGCCCGGCGCCGCACATCGCATCGAACAGCTTTTCGCCTGCGCCGATCACGTGGTCGGCCACATGGACCGGCGGGGGAGCATTGGCGAGCAGGGCTTCGAGGCGTTCCTTGCGTTCGATATTGGGCAAGGCGGTCAGATCCTTGCCGTCCAGTTCCAGCAGGTCGAAGGCATGGAGCGCGAGCGCATCGCCCTTGCCCTGCGCGCCGTGGCCCCGTTTGAGGATTGCTTGCAGCGCGGAGAAATCGGGGTTCCCGTCCGCATCGCTCGCCACGATCTCGCCGTCGATCAGCGCCGGTGGCAGGCCCAGCGCGGCGATGGCCGTGACAAGGGGCGCAAATTTTTCAGTCCAGTCCTGCCCGGTGCGGGTGTAGACCCTGACAGCCTCGCCGTTCACCGCGACAAGGGCGCGGTAACCGTCAAACTTGATCTCGTGCATCCAGCCATTGCCGGCGGGGACAGCGTCGACCAGCGTTGCCAGTTGGGGCTTGCGGAATGGGGGGAGCTTGCCGGTCTTGCGTTTGCGTGGCTGCGATTGTCCTTCGGCTTCAGGCTTGCGAGGTGCCGCTTTGCCTGCGGCGACTTCCGCCATTGATCTCCCGCTGGCAACGCTGGTGAGCGCCTGTTCGACCAGCGTATCGCCCGCCTGCGCATGGTGATCGGTGACCTTGCGCAGCAGCCAGTTCTCGCGCTTCTCGCCGCCGCGCGGCTTCAGGCGGATCAGCATCCATTCGCCCTTCATGCGCTCGCCCTCAAGCGTGAAGTGGAGGTGGCCTTCGTCCAGATCACTGGCGCTCTTGCCCGCGATCGGTGCCCAGGTGCCGCGGTCCCACAGCATCACTGTGCCGCCGCCATATTCGCCCTTGGGAATGGTGCCCTCGAATGTGGCATATCCAAGGGGATGATCCTCGGTGCGCACCGCGAGGCGCTTGACGGAAGGATCGAGGCTCGGGCCCTTGGTGACGGCCCAGCTTTTCAGCACGCCGTCCACCTCCAGCCGGAAATCCCAGTGGAGCCGCGTGGCCGCGTGCTTCTGGACGATGAAGGCGTTGCCGCCGGATTGCCCCGTCTTCCCCTCGGGCTCGGCAGTGCGGGCGAAGTTGCGCTTGGCGTTATAGGGGGCGAGGGGATTAGGCTTCCGGGGCATTATTCCCTTCTCCATTGCGGCGCAGTGCGGGCTTGCGCTCGACCAGCGGCAGAAGCGAGAGCACCGCAAGGCCGATGGGCACTACAGTCACCACCAGCGGCCACTGGGCCGCTCCGCAGGCGACGCCGATAACGGCTGTCAGGAACAGGTGCACAGCGGTGGTTAGGTTGTGCACTTCGCCCTTGTTGAACACGATCAGCCCGGCACCGACGATGCCGACAAATGCCCCCGTCGCCTCGAACAGGCGCAGCGGATCGGCATTGGACATCGGCATCGAGTTATAAAGGCCGAGCATCGAGATCGTCAGCGCGGCCGCGGCAAGGCTGATCAATCCATGGGTGCGCAGGCCCGCGTCATGGCCACGCAGCTCGCGGTCCAGTCCCAGCGCCAGGCCGAGCAGCGCGGCCAGCCCGAGCCGCAGCACCAGATCGAATTCGACGCCCGAAAGCATGATTGGCGGATTAAGCGGCATCACGCACGCTTGTGCTTGGCCGCGGGCGCGGCCGCCTTCGCAGCGGGCTTGGCCTTTTTTGTAGGCGCAGCTTTGCGCGGCCGGGCCTTGGCTTCGCTGCCGACCGATTTCTTGAGCGCGGCCATCAGGTCGACGACATTGCTGCCCTTGCCCGAAGGCTCGCCCGCATCTTCGATGATGGCCTTGCCCGACTTGGACTTGGCTTTCTTGGCGATCAGCGCCTTCAATGCTTCGACATAACGGTTCTCGAACTCGCCCGCATCGAAAGGGGCAGTGCGCTTGTCGATGAGTGCCGTGGCAAGATCGAGCAATTCTGCATCGGGCTTGGCGTCGTCGATATCGGCAAAGAAACTGCGCCCGGTGCGCACTTCGTCGGCGTAACGCAGGGTCTCCAGCAACAGCCCCTTGCCGCAGGGCTTGATGGCTACGAGCTTCTCCGTGCCGCGCACCGATAACTGTCCAAGCGCCACCTTGCGCGCACGGCGCAGTGCCTCGCGCAGCACGACGAAGGCTTCCTCGGCCAAGTCGTCCTTGGGGGCGACGTAATAAGGTTTTTCGAAGTAGAGTGGGTCGATCTCGTCGCTATCCACGAACTGCACCAGTTCCAGCGTGCGCTTGCTTTCGATCTTCACCGCCTCGATCTCGCGTTCCTCAAGCAGGACATATTCGCCCTTCTCGACCTCGTAGCCCTTGATGATGTCGTCGCGGTTCACCGGACCCACGCCGGGCACGACCTTCTCATAGGCGATCCGCTTGCCGCTGGGCTTGTGGATCTGGTTGAAGCGGATCGCCGCGCCTGCCTTGGTGGCGGCGAAAATCTCGACCGGAATCGATACCAGCGCGAGGCGGATCTGTCCGGACCAATAGGCGCGTGCTGCCATCTGATATCGTGCCTCCGGGCTGGATCGTCCGCCGGCTGCGGTGTGCCGCGCGGGCAATCAGGCCGCACTAACCTAGGCGTGTGCCATCACCGGCCGCGGCGGCGACAAGGTCAGGCTCAGTCCGACTCGGAAGGGTCGGTAGCAAGGAGAGACCCCGATGCCCCGCACCCACAGCCGCAAGATCCGACGCGAGGATTCTGGCAATGCACTGGCCGCTGCGGCGCGCAGCATATTGGTGACTGCGGGAGTCGCCGCGATCGCGAACATCGGCCGCAAGATGGTAACGCAGGCACCCACCGCGATGGCGAGCGACTGGTGCGAGGGGCTGATCCGCGAACACGAAGCTACGCTTGCTGCCATCGACAAGCTGCTGGCGACCTCTGCGGATCACCCGCAGCGCCGGACAGTCCAACTCACTGCGATCAAGCACATGATCGGCAAGCACGCGCTGCAGGAGGAGAATGTCATCTACCCGATGCTCGCCCGGCAGGATGGGGAGGCTGTGGGCGATCTCAGCAAAGAGCATGGCGAGGTAAAGGCGATGCTGTTCGAGCTGACACAGATGGACAAGGCCGATCCCGGTTTCGCCGTAACCCTGATGGCCCTGCGCGAGAGTTTGGAGGCGCATATGCGCGAGGAGGAGGATGAGCTTTTCCCGGCGCTGCGCACACGGCTTTCCGAAGCGGAAAACCGCAAGCTTACCCGCACAATGAACCTTGCAGGCGTGATGGTCGCCTGAACCTGCTCCCTCACAAACAAAGGAACCACTGCCATGGCAAAGCAACCGCAAAGCCGCGACGCGCTCCAGCTGCTTGCTGACGATCACCGTCTCGTCGAGCAGCTTTTCGAGAAATACGAGAATGCCCGCAGCGCATCGGTGCAGGCAAAAATCGTGCGCCAGATCTGCGAGGAACTGACCATCCACACCATGGTCGAGGAACAGGTCTTCTATCCTGCCGTGCGCGATGCGGTGGAAGGCGACATGATGGACGAGGCGCAGGTCGAGCATGATAGCGCCAAGGCGCTGATCCTCTCGCTCCAACGGGCCGAACCGGGCGAGGAATTTTACGAGGCGAAAGTCAGCGTGCTGAAAGAGCAGGTCGAACACCACGTCTACGAAGAAGAACGCCAGCGCGGCAGCATGTTTGCGCAGGTGCGCAAGACGGATGTCGATCTTGATGCGCTGGGACAGGAAATGGCTGCGCTCAAACAACAACTTCAGGAAAAGGCCAAGGCCGGTGGCCTGCCGCAGCCGGAGACGATCGCGCTGCGCGTGTGACGCTGGCCATGGGCGAGCTTGCCGAACGAACGGTTCCGCCGATTGCGCAGCTTCATGAAGCTGCGCGTGCCTTGCTCGAATCTTGCGACGAGGCAGGAATGTCGCTGGTGACAGCCGAAAGCTGTACCGGCGGGTTCCTTGCCTCGCTGCTCACCGATATCGAAGGGCTGAGCCACGGCTTCGACTGCGGCTTTGTGACCTATACCAATGATGCAAAGCAGCAGATGCTCGGGGTGGATCGCGGGTTGATCGAGCGCGTGGGTGCGGTCAGTGAACAGGTGGCGCGGGCGATGGCGGTCGGCTCCTTGCGCCGGTCACGCGGGTCGCTCGCACTTGCCATCACGGGCTTTGCCGGAAGCGCCGATCCGGGCGAGCGCGAAGGGCCGGGGGTGACCTATGTGGCGGCTGCCATTCCCCACCAGTCATGGGTCTACCGGATCGATTACGGCGAGCGGCCGCGCCACGAGGTGCGCAACCTTGCGGCGGCTGCGGCGCTGGCGGTCGGAATGCGGGCGATGGCGTGGAAGCAGGCGCTTTAGCAGGCGTCCGGCGCGGGCGTGATGGCCAGCGCGATATCGTGGCCGCCGCCAACCGCCAGCACCACCAGAGTGCCGTCTTGCCGTGTGTTGACGGCGCTTGCTTCGCGCGCGCCTGTAACCGTGTTGACCTTGGTGACGGCGTAGCACCCGGGCTCGAGCCCGGTAATCTCGATCCGGCACGCAATACCGTCCTGCCGCTCGCCGGGCATCAGGCAGATGATCGCCTGATGCGCATCGCCGCAGCCTGACACGAGCCCGTCGAAGTCATGCACCGCAAGCCTTTGTGTGAGCGATGAGCGGACAAAGCTGCGCCAGTCGATCAGCGGCAGGAACCCTGCCAGCACACCTTGTGCCTCATGCATCGCGGGCAGCAACACGTGGGGGTGGCGATAGGGCCAGCGCATCCCGCCGCCCGCGCCGCCGCTGGCGAGATGCGCCCACTGGGTGCGGCGGAAGCAGGCTGTATCGAAGCTGTCGGGCAGGGTCATACCGGCATCGCAAAAAGCGTGGACGGGGCCATGCTCGGTATCCAGCAGCGGGCGCAGCGGCGGGCACTGGGCCAGCGCCTCGCCCATCAGCCGTATTGTCGCTGCTGCGGGATCGAGCGACGTGCGCGGGGAATCCAGCGGGCCGTCTTCGTAAAGGTGGACGCTGGCAAAATCGAGCGAGGGGTGGCGAAAGACCACATCAGCCAGCGCCGGAGTGGCGACGAGATTGGGGTGAAAGACCGACACTGTCTGGAGGTGAGCGCGGCCGTGATGCGCGATCTCCTCGGCCCGCAGCGCATCCGAGACCTCGGTGACGAAGGCATGGGTCGCATCAAGATCGCCTCCGGCATACCAGGCGTCGATCTCGTTCCACAAATCCCAGGCGAACACCGCCGGGCTTGCGCCCCAGCGCCTTGTTGCAAAGCACAGTCGCTCGATCACGGCGGCACGGGTTTCGGGGCAGATGAACATCGTTTCCGGCCCGGCGCAGGGGCCGCCGCGTGCGAGTGCATAGGGATGGTGCCGCCAGCGACGCGCCATGAAGAAGGTGTCGAAGGGTGTCAGCAGGAAGCGGATCGCATGGCGTTCGCCCAGCGCGATGAGATCGTCCCACAGGCGCACCATCGCCGGGCTGAAGGCCCCCACGCGGTGTTCCAGGTGGCGCCCACGGCCCTGACTGTAATCCAGCATCAGCCTGAGGCAGGTGACCCCCGAGGCTGCAAGTTCAGCAAAGTGCCGGTCCACGCTTTCGGCATCACGGCGGCGGTAGAGCGGGGCAATATTGGGCCAGGTGATCGCCTCGTTATGGCCAATCGGCGCCCACGGAGTTCCGACGTCGGTTTCGAAATAGGGCGCTGCTTCAGCGCAGCGGATCCATCCGCCCATGTCGGCGGCATCAGGCGGCGCGACCCGGCGAAGGGCCGCCCCGCCGCGGGCAAACGCGCCGGTGTTCATTCGGCCGCCACCGCTCCGGGACCTGCCATCGTCTCGCTGCGCCAGCGCGCATCAAGCCGTCGCCATGTGGCGAGCGCCTGACCCACGATCTGGTCCATGTTGTAATAGCGATAGGTGGCCAGCCTGCCGACGAAGGTGACATTCGCGCAGGCCCGCGCCAGCGCGTCATAGCGCTTGTACATCGCCTGCGCGGCATCATTGGGGATCGGGTAATAGGGATCGCCCTCTGCCGCCGGGTACTCGCGGGTGATGCTGGTGACGGACGCCTGCTGGCCGGTGAGGTGCTTGTATTCGGTGATTCGGGTGTAGGGCACTGCTTCATCGGGATAGTTGACCACCGCCACGGCCTGCGCGCGCTCGACCGGCAGGGTCGCGTGCTCGAAGCGCAGCGAGCGGTAGGGAAGCTTGCCCAGCCGGTGGCCGAAGTACTCGTCGATCGGGCCGCTCCACACCAGGTGATCCCAGGTGATGTCGGCAGGCAGATCGCCAAACGACTGGCCCGTCATCACCGTGATGCGCGGGTTGGCCAGCATCCTTGCGAACATCGCCGTGTAACCCTCGGCCGGCATACATTGGTACGTGTCGGTGAAGTAGCGATCGTCGGTATTGGTGCGCGCCGGAACGCGGGCGGCGACCGATTTGTCGAGTTCGGTGGGATCGATGCCCCATTGCTTGCGGGTGTAGCCCCGGAAGAACTTGGCGTAGAGATCCTCGCCCACCTGCGCGACCACGGTATCGCGCGAGCTTTTGATGTCCGGCACCGGAACGGCCACCGACTTGAGATAGGCCTCGGCCTCGGCGTCGGTCGCTAGATCCAGCCCGTAAAGCGCGTTCAGCGTGGTGCGGTTGATCGGCATCGGCACCAACTGCCCCTCGACGTCGGCCAGCACGCGGTGTTCGTATTGACGCCAGCGGGTGAAGCGCGAGAGGTAATCGAGGATGTCGCGGCTGTTGGTGTGGAAGATGTGCGGGCCATATTTGTGCACGAGGATTCCGGCCTCGTCCTTGTGATCATAGGCATTGCCGGCGATGTGATCGCGCTTGTCGATGACCAGTACCGACCGGCCCGATGCAGCCGTAATGCGTTCGGCCATGACCGATCCGGCAAAGCCTGCCCCCACCACCAGCACATCGTAGTGTCGCCCGGGGCCAGCGGCGGCGGGTGAGCGGATGGTGCGCGCGGGACCGGCGAGCGCGGATTCCAGTTCGCGCGTGATGCGCGCGGCGATTCCGTCCCAGCTCTTGTCGGCAAGGCAATCGCGCGCCTCTGTCTGCCAGACGGCGCGGGCGGCTTCCGGGGCGGCGAGCAAGTCCTCGCAGACTTCCACGAAGCGAGCCGGGTCATCGGCGATGCGGACCCCGGTCAGGCCGCCATAGCCGCTCACCACATCGCGGATCGAGGTGGATACGACGGGTAATCCGCTCGCCATGTATTCCGGAGTCTTGGTGGGGCTGATGAACGCTGTCGAAGCATTGCGGGCAAAGGGCATCAGGGCGATGTCCCATCCGGCGGCATAGGCGGGCAGCTCGTCATACTCCTTGCGGCCCAGCCAGTGGATGTTGGGTGCCTGCGGCAGATCGGCAGCGGCGATCTTCACCACCGGGCCGACCATGACAAAGCTCCATTCCGGCCGTGCAGCGGCGACTGCGGTGAGCAAGTTCAGGTCCATGCGCTCGTCAATCACCCCGTAAAAGCCGAGGCGGGGGCGGGGGAGGCCAGCCTGATCGACCGGGTCCGGCAGTCCGTCTGCGCCGCGCGCGAAATGTGCAACATCGACGCCCGAGGGCACGCAATGGAGATCGGGGTGGCGGCCGATGCGCGCCTCATAAAGGCTCTTGCCGCCGCACAGCACGATGTCGGCGCGCGCCATCAGCGCCGCCTCGCGATCGGCGATATCGGCAGGGGCGAAGGCGAAATTGGCAAGCTCGTCCATGCAGTCGTAGACGACGAGATCCGCGCGTGCTGCGGCGCTGAAGCCGAGCATCATCGGGGTGTAGTACCAAAAAATTCGCGGTGCGCTGATCTCTGCCAGCACTTCGCCCAGCAGCCCTGCAAGCTGCGCATCGCGCTCGGCTTCAGCCAGTCCGGCAGGTAGTATCGGCACGAGCCGCTCGATCCCGTCACCCAGCCGCTCCCGCTCGATTCTGGGATGGCGGCATCCCTCATCTTCGCTCGGCTCCTCCCAGTAGAGCACGTCAAAGCTGTCCGCGAGGCGGGTCATGATGTGCTGCGGGCGCTGGAAGACAAGGTTCCAGCGCAGATGCGCAAAGCAGATGATCGCAGGGCGCTGCGCGGGACCGGCGGGGAAAGGGGTCGAGGTGATGCGATGCATGGCGGCGTGCTTTCCGGGTCGAAGGTGGCCGCCATCGAGGAAGGTGATGGCGGCATCGCGGCGGGGCGACACCCCCGACTAGCGCCTGCCGCGCCTTTGCAGTTTCACCTATGACACCATCACAAGATTTCCGATCACCCGTTGATGGTTGAGAACCCATGTTATGGGGTTGGCAGTGCAACTCACTCAGTCTTTGGCGAGTCGGTGTGCAGAAACTGTTCGCCGTAATCGGAGAACTGTTCATGGATTATTCTTCAATCGTCAACGTCTTGCCGTTCTGGATACTCGGCGTGCCTCTCGCGGTTGCTATAATTAGCTTCATGAAAATGCCGCGTCAGAGTGCAATTGTGCGGCCAGATCGCCGGGAAGAACGCCACAACATCGTCCGCGAACCCACCATCCGGTCGGGCGATACTGTCATTTCAAGAGGATAATTCGTCATGTTCAGCCACAACAAGCGCCTGCAATACACCGTCCGCGTATCCGAACCGAACCCGGCGCTCGCTTCTCTTTTGCTCGAACAGTTCGGCGGGCCCGATGGCGAGCTTGCGGCCGCAATGCGTTACTTCACGCAAGGGTTGGCCGAGGAGGACCCGGGTCGCAAGGACTTGCTGCTCGACATCGCGACCGAGGAACTCAGCCACCTTGAAGTCATCGGCTCGATCGTCGCCATGCTCAACAAGGGTGCCAAGGGCGATCTGGCTGAAGCCGCGCTGGAGGAGGCCGAGCTTTACCGGTCGCTGACGGCGGGCGGCAACAGCCATACGCAAGCGATCCTCTATGGCGGCGGGCCATCGCTCACCAATTCCTCGGGCGTGCCATGGACCGCGGCCTATATCGATTCGCGCGGCGATCCGACCTGTGACCTGCGCTCCAACATCGCCGCCGAAAGCCGCGCCAAGATCATCTACGAGCGCCTGATCGCGATCACCGACGATCCCGGCATCAAGGATGCGTTGGGGTTCCTCATGACCCGCGAGATTGCGCACCAGAAGAGCTTCGAGAAGGCGCTCTATTCGATTGCCGACAATTTCCCTCCGGGCAGGCTTCCGGGCAAGGCGCCTTACGACAGCCTTTATGTCAACGCCTCAACCGGGCCGGGCGACACCGATGGGCCGTGGAATAGCGGGCCTGAATGGGAGCGGGCCGACGAAGCCGAGATGACGCAGCCCGCCGATGGCGGCGAAGGCACGGCCAGGGTGGAACTGCCTGCCAGCCAGCTTGAAACGCTGCGGGCGCTGGCGCAGCGCACCGCGTCCGATCCTGACAGCGATCCGCTGACCGGGGCCGATCTCGGCAGCACCGCCGACTGACACATGGCGGAAGGCGCGCTTCTCGGCATTGCGGCCAGCACGCTGGCTGGGGCCATGACCGGCCTTGGCGGGTTGCTGGTCGCGGTGTCGGGGGCGCCCGATCCGCGGCGGCAGAACCTGCTGATCGGGTTTGCCGCAGGGGTGATGATCGCGGCCGCGGTGTTTTCGCTGATACTCCCCGCCTTCACGCAAATGCGGGGCGGCGGGGCATCGATGGTCTCTGCCACTTTCGCCGTGTTCGCGGCCGTGACGCTGGGCGGACTAGCTATGGGTCAGTTGGGCCTGTGGGCCGAGAACCTCAATGTGCGCGGTAGTCTGCCGGCACCGATCAGCGGCGTGGAAGAGCGCCGGATCGCCTTGTTCGTCATGGCGATCACACTTCACAACCTGCCCGAAGGCGCAGCGGTGGGTATCAGCTTTATGGGCGACGACCCGGCGCTCGGCTGGGCAACAATGTTCGGAATCGGGCTGCAGAACATTCCCGAGGGGATGGCGGTTGCCGCGCTCCTCGCCAGCCTCGGTTGGAACCGCAGGGCATGCGCCTTGGCGGCGCTGGCGACGGGTCTGGTGGAACCGCTTGGCGGCAGCGTTGCTGTCGCGCTTGCTTCTGCTTCTGCAGCCATCCTCCCCTGGGCGCTCGGCTTTGCGGCGGGCGCAATGCTGTTCGTCGTCGCCGCCGAGATCATTCCCCACACCCGCCGCCAGATTGCTCACGGCTCGGCCACGCCCGCACTGATGGCCGGGCTGATGCTGATGATGGTGCTCGACGTTTCGCTCGCCTGAACCCCTCCACAAAAGGAATTCTGCCATGTCCCACATCGTCCCCCAGCTTGAAGACACCCCGCAGCCCGGTCTTGAAGCCGATCTCGAACCCAAGCCCGATTGGGAGCCGCGCTATCCCGGCTCCGGGCGGCTGGAGGGCAAGGTCGCCATCGTCACCGGCGGCGACAGCGGGATCGGCCGCGCGGTCGCGGTGCTGTTTGCGCGCGAAGGGGCGGACATCGTCATCTCCCATCTTGAGGAAGAGGAAGACGCCATCGCCACTGCCGAAATGGTCGAGGATGAAGGCGCCCGCGCTGTCACCATTGCCGGCGACATCGGTGAACGCGATCACTGCCGCGAGATCATCGATCTGGCGATCCGCAAGTTTGGCCGGATCGATATCCTCGTCAACAACGCGGGCGAGCAGCACCCCGAAAAGGACGTGGCCGAAATCAGCAAGAAGCAGCTCAAGCGCACCTTCCAGACCAATGTCTTCGGGATGTTCTACATGGTGCAGGCGGCAATGCCCTTTCTGGAGAAGGGGGCGGCGATCATCAACTGCACCTCGGTGACGATGTATCAGGGGGCCGAGGAACTGCTCGATTATTCCGCCACAAAGGGTGCGATCACCGCGTTCACCCGCTCGCTGTCGCAGAACCTTGCGAAGAAAGGGATTCGCGTGAACGGGGTGGCACCGGGGCCGATCTGGACTCCGCTCAACCCGTTTGGCGGGGCGAGCGAGGAGAAGCTCAAGACCTTCGGGCAGAGCACCCCGATGGGCCGCCCCGGTGAGCCCAACGAGGTTGCGCCCTGCTTCCTGTTCCTTGCCTGCGAGGATTCCAGTTACATGACAGGGCAGGTCCTGCACCCCAATGGCGGGATCATCGTCGGCAGTTGAGATGATGCAGGCGAGCGACTGGCGCGGTTCCTGTCCGGCGGGGCAGGGCTGGACGCTCTGGCAGTGACGCTGGTGCTGGCGGGGCTTGCGGGCCTTGCGGTCGGCGTTGCCGCTTCTGCTGGAAGAAACGGAGACCACATGACCATCGACTGGACCACCGTGATCGGCACCATTGGCGCCAGCGCCTCGGTTGCAAGCTTCACGCCGCAGGCCTGGAAAATCATCCGGGAGCGATCGACGCAAGGCCTGTCGCTGGCGATGTTCGCCCTGACCTGCCTTGCCTTTGCCGCCTGGACGACATTCGGAGTTCTGAAGGGGGAATGGACCTTGATCATCCCCAACGCGATCTGCCTGATCTTCGCGCTGTTCATTTTCGGGATGATCGCGCTGCCGGCACGCAAGACCGAGGCGGTTGCCGAAGCGCTCGATCCGGAAGGGATGGCGGCCCCGCACGGGGGGAACGGGGCCGCCGACGGTGCGGCTCAGTAAGCCACGCCGTAATAGGTGGAAACCTGCTGGTTATAGGCGTTGTCGTATTCCGGCTCGTCATTGTCCGCAAAGCGCGGTGCGTCTTCGAGCATGGCCTTGTCCAGATCGACCACGTAGCCGCCGTGATCGGTGCTGTAAGTCAGCTTTGACCAGGGAACCGGGTAGTAATCGGCCCCGATGCCGAGGAAGCCGCCGAACTGCATCACGGCGTATTCTGCTTTGCCTGAACTCTTGTCGACCATGAAGTGGGTGATCGATCCAAGCCGTTCGCCTTCCATGTCGAAAACGGCTGTGCCCTCGACCTTGTTCGAGGCGATGAGCTGGCCGGTTTCGTCGGTGTTGAGTGCTTCTGCCATGCTGGTCCTCCTGTGATTGGCCGCTCGATCCTTGTGGAGGGCAAGCCGGGCGGCACTCACATAGGTCAGGCGGAAGGTGAGCTGCCCTAGGGGTGCGGCGGGCAAAGTCGGGACAGCGCGCGCCCGCTCTTTCGGTCGCGGTGGCCTGCCTGACCCCGGTTTGCGTCATCCGATAATCCTGCCCTCGCCCAAACGCGCTCAGGCGAGGGCAGGGTGCAGAAGCGGGTTAATGCAGGATAGGACCGGGCTGCCCCTGCCATGCGACATTATAGACGCTCCCCGCTTCACCGGCGCGGGACGCAGACCGAAAGAAGGCAGATGATGGCTCAGGATCGCGAATTCTCCCCCGGCAGGCTTACAGTGTCGACAGTGCAGCGGCGCGAGGAACTGGTGGACTACAGCTACGACCAGTGGCGCCACGCACAGATGTGGCAGCTTGAACGCAATTACGCCGAAACGACCGGCACCGCGCGCAAACCTGCCGCAGCTTGAACGTGCTGCTAAGGGATCGAGCGCCGACGGCCGGGCCGTCGGCGCTTTTTGTTTGCCTTTAATCGGCAGCCGAAAAGGCAAAGACGATGCGGTGGCAATATTCGGCGCCGGGATCGAGGCGGATGGAACCGAAGTCCGGTTGGTTGGGTGTATCCGGAAACATCTGCGGTTCCAGCGCGACACCATCGCCCATCCGGTAGGCGTGTCCCGCCTTGCCTGCGGCGCTGCCATCAAGAAAATTGCCCGAATAGAACTGCACTCCCGGCTCGGTCGAAAGCACCTCGAGCACCCGGCCCGACGCGGGATGGGCAAGCCGGGCGTGCAGGCGCGGCTCGGCGCTCCTTTCGCGGGCGATGACCCAGTTGTGATCATAGCCTTGGCCGATCCGGATCTGGTCGTGCGCCATATCGCGCACCCTTGCGCCGATCACCCGGGGCTCGCGGAAATCGAACGGCGTTCCGGCGACCGGGGCGAATTCGCCTGTCGGGATGGCGGTTTCGCCGGTTGGCAGGAAGTGCGCAGCCGGGATGGTCAGCACATGGTCCATCGCCCCGCCGGGCGCGCCTTCGCCTGCAAGGTTCCAATAGGCGTGGTTGGTCATGTTCACGAGCGTCGGCCGGTCGCTCACCGCGCGGTAGGTGATGGCAAGCGCGCCGTCTTCGCCCAGCGCATAGTCGGCGGTGACGGTAAGCGTGCCGGGAAAGCCTTGATCGCCGTCCGGGCTGGTGTGCCCAAGGCGCACGAAGGGCACAGGGCTGTCACCCACAGCGAGGACGTCCCACAAGGCCTTGTCGAACCCGCCGGGGCCGCCGTGGAGGGCGTTCGGCCCGTTGTTGCAGGGCACGCGGTATTCCGTCCCGTCCAGCACGAAGCGCCCGCCCGCAATGCGGTTGGCGACCCGGCCGACGGATGATCCGAAATAGGCGGTCTGTGCGGCATATTCGGCCATGGTCCGGTAGCCGAGTGTCACGTCCGCCAGATTGCCATCGCGGTCCGGCACGATCACCGATTGCAGTGTCGCCCCATAGGCGATCACCGTCGCGCGCATTCCGGCGGCGTTGACGAGCGTCACCGCCTCGACCGCGCGGCCATCGGCGAGGTGGCCAAACACCGATCGGTGCGCGCCGGGGGCGAGGATGGGGGCGGCGGGAAGCGTCTCTGTCATTGCGCGCTCATTTATCTGATAATATGTCAGGGGCAAGCCATGCCTGCATCCCCTTGCTTGAGGAGAGCCGATTGCGCAAATCCGCGCCTACCTTTCTTGCCGCTGCTGCCATGCTGGCGGGCCTTGCGGCGTGTGCCGTTTCTGCCGGGGCGCAGCCCATCGTGCCGGTCTACCGCGCCAATTTCCCCGATCCTTTCGTCTTGCCGCATCAGGGGCGCTACCTCGCCTATGCCACCAATGCCGCGCGCAATCAGGCGAATGTGCAGATGGCGGTCTCGCAGGACCTGGTGAACTGGGCGCCGCTCAAGGATCGGGGAAAGCTTCACGATGCGATGCCGGTGCTACCCGCTTGGGCAGAGCGAGGCTGGACCTGGGCGCCCGAGGTGATCCGGCATGGGGAGCGTTACCTCCTGTTCTTCACCGCACGCGAGAAGGCCAGCGGCAAGCAATGCACCGGCGTAGCGGAAAGCACCGATCCGCTGGGGCCATTCACCTCGCCGGCGGATGAGCCGCTGATCTGTCAACGCGCGCTGGGCGGAACGATCGATGCCAGCCCGTTCCGCGATGAGGGCGGCGGGCTTTACCTTTACTACAAGGCTGATGCGAATGCGGTCGGCAAGCCCACCGCGATTTTCGTCCAGCCGATGACCCCTGATGGCATGGGGCTGACGGGCGAGCCGGTCGCCCTCCTGACCAATGACCAGCCATGGGAGGCGCATGTGATCGAAAGCCCCACCATGGTGCGGCGCGGCGCGGCCTATATTTTGTTCTATTCCGCCAACCATTTCGGCTGGGAGCCGCACCAACGCCTTTCGCCCTATGCGATGGGCTATGCCACCTGTGACGGGCCGCTGGGGCCGTGCCGCGATGCGCCCGGGAACCCGATTCTCACCTCTTACACCGACCGCAAGGCCGGGTGCCTGAGCGGCCCGGGGCATCAGGCGGTGTTCGAGGCGGAAGGCAGGCAATTCATCGTCTTTCACGCTCACATCGCGCGCGGCGGGTGCCAGAACGCGAAAAAAGGCCGCCAGATGTATATTGCCCCGCTCGGCTGGGAGGGCGGCAGGCCGGTGATCGCTCCCAGCTTGCGCCCTCGGCCTGCGCCCTAGCGCCCGAACCGGAACCGCACGCCGAGCGAGATCGTGCTCTCGTCATCGCGCAGGTAGCGGATGAATTCTGCCGGAGCCGCGCCGTTGCGGGCCGAGGTGAAATCCTGCCGGAACTGTTCGCGCGTGATGTTGGTCCAGTCGCCGAACACCGCAAAGTCTTCGGTGACGTCGTAGCTCAGCGACAGGTCGAGGCGGCCTGCTGGACGGGCGCGTTCGGTGTAGATGTCGTCGCCGCGGAATTGCTGCGTCGCGCGGTAGCTGGAGCGGTCGTTATACGACAGCCGCAAGGATGCCCCATAACGCTCGTAGATGCCGACCACATTGGCATTCCATTTCGACACGCCGTTCAGCTGGTCGGTGATCGGCTGGTAGCTGAGCCCCCCCGCGCCATCGGGCTGCTGGCTTTCGGCGTCGATATAGGTCACGTTGACCTGCACCCCGAAACCTTTCGCCCAATCGGGCAGGCTGGCGAAATCGGCAAACACCTGCGCCTGCAATTCCGCGCCTGTGATGCGCCCCTTGCCGGTGTTGACCGGCCCGGTGATCTCGACGACGCCGAGTGCCGGATCGGTGACGCGGAACGTGTTGGGCTGGATGAAGCCGTCAACCGCGCGGTGGAAGCCTGTCAGCGAGACAAAGCCTGCGGGCGCAAAGTACCACTCCACCGCAGCATCGACGTTCCACGAGGTGAAAGGGTTGAGGAAAGGATTGCCGCCGAAGCCGCGATAGGGGTTGCTGTCGGTGCCCACCCCGCCGGGCGGCGGCGCGCCGAGCACCAGTGCGGGGTTCAGATCGGCGAAGGTCGGCAGCGTGCGGGTTTTCGAGATCGCCCCGCGCAGCTGGATCTCAGGCGTCACACGCGCGCGGATGCTGGCATTGGGCAGCCACGAGGAATCGGTATTGCCATCGTCGATAGCAGGGATACCGGTGGGGGCAGGGCCGGCCACGCGGGTCTTCACGCGGGACACGCGCAACCCCAGCGTGCCTTCAAGATCTCCTGAGCCAAGGTTGATCTGGCCATAACCCGCAAGGTTCTTCTCTGATGCGGTATAGAGCAGATTGCGGGCGACCGGATCGGCCCCGAAGCCGACAAGCTGGCGGATTGCCGCGATGTTCTCGCGGATGCTGTCATAGGTCGGCGCGGCCCAGCGGAAAGTCCCGCCGACATTCACGCCGCGAAACACGTCGAACTCCACGGGCAGCGCGGTCGCATTGGTTGGTGCGCCGGGTCGCGCAAAGCGGTTGGCATATTGCCGCGCGGCATCACGATCGGTGTAGCGCACCCCTGCCTCAATGCTGCGAATGAACGTGCCGTCGACGAGATATTCCAGATCGCCGCGCAACTGCCAGTCATCACCGGCCGAGCGCTGGTTTTCCTCAAACAGCCCGTCAAAGAACTGCGCGGAAGGGTCCGAGAAGTCGATATTGGTGATGGCGAAGGCGGGGGTTTCGGTGTCGAAGTTGATGGTCGGCGCGGCAGTCCAGCGGCGGTCGACGCTTTCGGTCGATCCGGTGAAGGTGCTGTTGGTGCGGGCGATGTCGAGCGTGACGTTGAGCTGGTCGAAGGTCGCCTTCACCCCGCCTGCGAACTGGTAAGTGTCGGTCTTGTTGTAGGTCGCGCCCTGAAACGAGAACAGCGATCCGGCCAGGCTGTTCGCTGTCCCGCGGTCGACGATATTGGTGCCCTCCCGGAATTCCAGACTGGAAACCTGCGCCCCGTTGAACAGCTCGGCGGCCAGCAGGCGGTCGTCGATCTTGTTGCGAAAGCCCTGCCACAGTCCTTCGAGGTAGAATTCGAGATCGGGGTTGGGCTTGTACTGGATCGCGGCGTTGACCGAGGGGCGCACGCGGTTGCCCGAACGGTAGAACAGGCGCTGGATATCGGGGAAGCGCGCCGCCGCGCCGGCCCCTGCATCGGGGATCAGGGTGGTGCCGTCCGAGCGGAAGGTCTGGAGGAAATCAGTGTTCGAGATTTCCGCATCGAGATAGGTCATCTCGGTCCGCGAGGCGTTGACCAACACGCCGAACTCGCCGCCGTCACCCACGTCCCAGCGCTTGGTGGCGAGCAGGTTGAAGTTGGGCGTGAGCTTGTCGGCCTGCCGGGTGTAGAGACCCCACACGGAGCCTGCGAACTGGCTGTCCTGGAAGTCCAGCGGCTGGCGCGAGCGGACATTGACGAGGCCCGCAAGGCCCGGCTCGACAAGATCGGCGGCGGAGGTCTTGTAGACCTCCAGCGCGGCGACATTGGCTGCCGGGAAGTCCTGAAGGGCCACCGCGCGCGTCTCGGCGGTGAAGATCTCGCGGCCGTTATAGGTGGTGGTGAAGTTGGGCAGGCCGCGCACCAGCACATTTTGCGCCTCGCCACCCTGGCGGTATACCTGCACGCCCGGAATGCGCGCCGCGATCTGGGCTGTGTTGAGATCGGGCAGCTTGGCGATATCCTCGGCCACCACGGCATCGATAATCTCGTCCGAATTGCGGCGGATGTTGCGGATGGATTCGAGTGAGGCGCGAAGGCCTGTCACCACGATCTCGCTGCCTTCTTCGGTCGGGGGCAGCGGGTCGGAGGGCGTTTCCTGCGCCTGCGCGGCCTGCGCCAGCAGAGCCATCACCGCACCCGAGGCCGAGCATCGCACCAGTGTGATCACACGCATCACCATCTCCCCTTGGTGTGTCTTGTGGTCCAGCCGCAACGTCGGCTCTCTATCGCAGGTCAATATCACCGGTCGGCAGAAATAATCATATAATATGGATGCAGGCTTCAGCCGCCCACCATTCGGCCAGGGCGCGTCGGGTGACTTCCCTCTTGGCAAGCCGAGGAAGCTCGATTTATACGATAAGTAAGATGTAGCGCGCAGGGAGCAGCCCTTTTGGTCTGGCAGGGGTCCATCATCGCGGTCGACTGGGGCACGACCAACCGCCGTGCTTGGCGCATCGGGCCGGACGGCGCGGTGGAGGCCGAGCTTGCAGACGCGAGCGGGATCATGTCCGTCCCTGCCCATGACTTCCCGGCAGAGGCCGCGCGGCTGCGCGAAACCCTTGGCGATCTACCGATGCTGCTGGGCGGTATGGTGGGATCGGACCGTGGCTGGCGCAAGACCGCCTACATCGCCTGCCCTGCCGACGCGCGGGCCATCGCGGACCGGATCGAATGGATCGACGGGCGCACCGGCATCGTCCCGGGAGTCGCGCAGCAGCGCCGCGATGCGCCTGATGTGATGCGGGGCGAGGAGGTGCAGATCATCGGGGCGCTCGCCAGCGGTTTGGTGTCCGGAGATGCGACGCTGTGCCTGCCCGGCACGCACTCCAAGTGGGTGCGGTTGCAAGAGGGCCGGATCGCAGGCTTTGCGACACGGATGACGGGGGAGGTGTTCGCGCTGGTCACCCGCCAGTCGATCCTCGCGCCGCTGCTTCAGGGCCGGGCCGGGACTGGTCCGGGCTTTGCAGCCGGCGTTGCCGCATCGGCTGAGGGCGATCTGCTCGCCCGGCTGTTCGCAGTGCGCGCCGCGCATCTACTCGATGCGCCGCTGGTCGACGCGGCGGGCTATATCAGCGGGCTGCTGATCGGAGCCGAGGTGCGCGCCGGGCTGCGATCGGGCGGGGGCGAGGTGCCGATCCTGATTGGCCGGCCGGAGCTTACCACGCTTTATGCCGCCGCGATCGCGCAGATCGGCGCCGCGACGACCGATGTGCCCCGCGCCATTGATGGCAACGCCGCCTTCCGCGCCGGGATCGCTACGCTGACAAGATCGCTCGCATGAACCATTCGGCCGCATTTGCCCGCCACTTCGCCGCCTGCCCGCTGGTTGCGATCTTGCGCGGTCTGCGGCCAGAGGAAGCCGATGCGGTGGGCGAGGCGCTGATCGCAGCGGGGGTGCGCATTCTGGAAGTCCCGCTCAATTCTCCCGATCCTTTCGCCAGTATCGCCCGGCTGTCAGCGCGCTTCGGCACCGAGGCGCTGATCGGAGCGGGGACGGTGCTGGACCCTGCCGATGTGATTCGGGTCAGCGCGGCAGGGGGCGGGCTGATCGTCGCGCCCAACGCCGATCCTCGTGTGATCCGCGCCGCCAAGGTCGCAGGGATGGTGGCGGCGCCGGGATGCTTCACCCCGACAGAATGCTTCACCGCGATTGAAGCCGGGGCGGACGCACTGAAGCTGTTCCCGGCCGAAGCCGCGCCGCCCGCTGTGGTCAAGGCGCTGCGGGCGGTGTTGCCGCGCGCTGTGCCGATCATCACGGTGGGCGGGATCACGCCCGCTGCCTTGGCTGCCTACCGCGCCGCCGGGGCGGACGGCTTCGGGCTGGGCAGTGCGCTTTATACCCCGGGAATGAGCGCGGCCGAAGTCGGTCAGCGCGCCCGCGCCTTTGTTGCGGCACTAGGGAGCGAGGCGTGACGATCCGGATCGCGATTATCGGCTACGGCAAGATCGCCCGCGCCGAACACGTTCCCGCCATCGCCGCGCATCCCGGTTTCACGCTGGTCGCGGTGGTCAGCCCGCATGGCGCACCCGGGTCAGAGGTGCCGGTGTTTCCCACGCTTGGCGCATTGCTGGCAGCCATGCCCGGCGGTGTCGATGCGGTCGCCTTGTGCACCCCGCCGCGCGTGCGCCGCGCCATCGCGGCAGAGGCCATCGCCGCCGGGCTTGCGGTATTGCTCGAAAAGCCGCCCGCAGCCACCCTCGGCGCGCTGGAGGATCTGGCCTCGCAGGCCCGGGCCGCCGAAACCTGCCTGTTTGCCGCATGGCACTCGCAATATGCCCCCGCCGTCGCCCCGGCCGCCGCGCTGCTGGCGGGCGAGCGGCTTGCCAGCCTCGCGATCGACTGGCGCGAGGATGTGAGGCTGTGGCACCCCGGGCAGAACTGGATCTGGGAGCCGGGCGGCTTCGGCGTGTTCGATACCGGGGCGAACGCGCTTTCCATCGCCACCGAGATCCTGCCTGAACGGCTGGTCGTGGAGGACGCCGAACTGTTCATCCCCGGGGGCCGCCAGGCTCCCATCGCTGCCCATCTGCGCTTTGCCGGGGAAGGGCGCGAGGCGCGCTTCGACTGGCGCGCGGCTGGCGGGGAGGCATGGGATATCCGCGTCTCCTGTGCCTCGGGCCGTGTTGTCGCGCTGTGTGGCGGGGGCGCGAGGCTGGTCGTGGACGGGGCGGAGCAGCCGCTGGGCCCTTTTGCCGAGTATGCCGCGATCTACGAGCGTTTCGCCCGGCTGGTCCCCGCGCGCGCCCTTGCGGTCGATTCCGAGCCGCTGCGCATCCTCGCCGATACCGCCTTGATCGCGCGGCACACCGCGGTTGCCCCCTATCCCTAAGGCTGCCGCATTGCGCTGGGCACAAATATCTGCGATCTTTATCAAAAGACGAGAGAGGGGCTTCTCGCGCATGATGAAAACGGAAACCATCGGCTCCGGCCGAAACCTTACCTATGGGTTGCTCGATTGTGTTGGCAAGGCCATCGTCGTGGGGGCCTATGACGCCAGTCCGTTCCCGACCGAGGCCGACCTTGCCAAGCAATATGCGGTAAGCCGCTCGGTCACGCGCGAGGCGGTCAAGATGCTGACTGCAAAGGGACTTTTGGCCGCGCGCCCGCGCAAGGGCACTACCGTCCAGCCAGCGCGCACCTGGAACCTGTTCGATCCGGACGTGCTGCGCTGGATGCTGGAGCGCAAGTTCTCGCTCGATCTCCTGCGCCAGTTCACCGAACTCAGGATCGCGATCGAGCCGATGGCGGCGGTGCTGGCAGCCGAGGCGGCAAGCGCGGAAGGGATTGCGGCGATCGCGGCAGGTTATCAGCGCATGTTGGCTGCCGAAACGGGCGATGATGACGCGCTGGAGGCCGACATCGCCTTCCACATCGCGGTGCTCGAAGCGTCGGCCAACCCCTTCTACGCCCAGTTCCGCGACGTGGTGACGACTGCGCTTCGCACCTCGATCCGCTTCACCAACCGCTTCAAGGGACGCACTGCGAGCCTGCCGCAGCATCTCGCAGTGCTGACCGCGATCGAAGCGCGCGATCCGGCAGCCGCGCGTGAGGCGATGGGCGCGCTGATCGAAGAAGTGATGGCACTGATCGCGGAAGCCGAGGCCAAGGCCTGAGGCGCGCTCACAAGATCTGCGCGTAAAGGCGGTTCACCCGCCGCTCGGCATCCCGCAGCGCCGCATCGACCGGCTTTGCCCCGGTTATGGCCGCCTCAAGCTCCTCACCAATCAGGCCCTGCACGGCGCTCTGCCGTTCGACATAACCCGGGAGCTGCCGCCCGGTGCGGGCGAGCGCGGCGAAATCCTCGCGGTGGGGCTGGGCGCGGAATTGCGGGCTGGCAACCACGGCGGCAAAGGCGGGAAGCTGGCCGGTGCGCGACCAATCGAGGTTGTAGCGCGCAAGAAATCCCAGAAACCGCCCCATCGCCACGCGCTCTGCCGGGCTGCGTGTCGCGGCGGGGACCACCCAAGCGTGCCCATCAACAAAGGCGGTCTCCTTGCCCCACAGGCGCGGGAAGGGGGCAACGGCGTAGTGTCCGTGCAGTGCCGATCCCGGCCGTGCCGCTTGCGCCTCATAGGGGCCGAGCATCCATGTCCCGACCGGAAAGATCCCGCCCTTTCCCTGCACGAAAGCAGCGGTGGCGGCAGGGAAATCCTGGTTGAGCGTGGTCAGACCCTCGGCATTCAATTGCCGCAGCAGGGTGACGATCCGGCGCGCTTCGGGCGTGTCGAGACGGATGTGGCGCGCATCGGGAAAAATCTCGGCGCCCTGCGCCAGCAGATAGGTGTAGAGCAGTGCCACGTGGAAATCGGGCGCGCTGACCTGCGCCTGGATGAGGTAGGGCTTGCCCGTGCGCGCCTTGAACTGGCGGGCGTGGGCGAGCAGTTCGTCCGGGGAATTGGGCAGCACCGGCTTGCCACCGCGCATCAGCCCGGCCTGCTCCATCAGCGCGGTGTTGATGTGCCATAGTCGCCCGATCGTGTCCCACGGCATCCCGTAGAGCCGGCCCTGCTTTTCCACGCCTGCCCGCGCTGCGGGCGTGAAGCCGGCAGGGTCGATTCCGGCCTCGGCAAGCAGCGGCCAGACAGGCTCGATCAGGCCTCGGCCCGAATAGTCGGCGATTACCGATTGATGCATCGTCACCAGATCGGGCGGGTCCCCGGCGGCGATCTGCGCGGCGAGTTGCGCATAGCCCGGCCACGCCACCACATTGACCTTCACGTGAATATCGGGGTTTTCCGCCTGAAAGCGGTTGATCAGCGTGGTGAGGATCCCGCACTCGGTCTCGGCGGTGGCGACATTGGTGGATGACCCATAGGCCGCCCCGCATTCGCCGAAGAACCGCTGGACGACGATCTCGGGGCGCTTGTCGGCAGGGGCGCAGCCTGCGAGCAGAGCGGCAAGACCGAAGGCGAACGCCAAGTGCATGGACCGCCTCATCGCACAGCCGTTCCCGCCATCGCCCGCACGATCTGCTTTTGAAACAGGATGTAGACGATCAGGATCGGGATCGAGGCGAACACCGCCTGCGCCATCAGGAAGCCCAAACCGCTGGTCTGCGCATAGTTCATCTGCGCAGACGCCAGCCCGACCGTGAGGGTGAAATAGTCGCTGGTGGTGGCCGAGATCAGCGGCCACCAGTAATCGTTCCATGCGGCAAGGAAGGTGAACACGCCCAGCGTCGCCTGCGCGGGCAGGGTGAGCGGCAGCAGCACCTTCCAGAACAGTGTGAAGCGGCTCGCCCCGTCAAGCAGCGCGGCTTCATCAAGCTCGCGCGGGATGGCGCGGAAATACTGGGTCATGAAGAACACCCCGAAGCTGCCGGTCAGGCTCGGCAGGATCAAGCCGGGGTAGGAATTGTGGAGGCCCAGTGCCGCGAACAGCTGGTGGCGCGGCAGGATCACCGCCTGTTCGGGCACGGCAAGGCCCAGCAGCACAATCACGAACAGCGTCCGGCGGAACGGAAATTCGAGCCGCGCGAAGCCATATCCCGCAAGGCTCGACAGGACGAGCACGCCCGCCGTCGCCCCGCTCGCCACGATAAGGCTGTTGAACAGCCAGCGCGTGGTGAGCGACCCGGCAAAGATCGCGGTGTAATTCTCGAAAGTGTAGGGCGGGGCAAAGGCCGCGCCGCTATCGGCCATCAGCGCCGCGTTGCTTTTGAAGGACAGCAGCAGTGTCCACGCCATCGGTGCGAGCATGATGGCCGCGCCGATCAACAGCAGCACCACCACTATTGGCGAGAGGCGGCCGGTGGGAGAGCTTGGGGGGTTCACGCGCGCGGCCCCTCGTGGCGGGTGACCAGCCAGTATTGCAGCAGTGTGAGGGCGAGGATCATGCCTAACAGCAATTCCGCGATCGCCGTGGCATAGCCCAGTTCCCAGCGGCCAAACGACACCTCGAAAATATAGAGCACAATGGTGCGCGATGCCCCGCCCGGCCCGCCGCCGGTGAGCAATTGCGCCTGCCCGAACAACTGCAACTGCGCCGCAGTCTGGAGCATTACCACCAGCAGCAAAGTGCGCCGGATCGCGGGCAGGGTGATACGCCGCAGCACTGTCCAGCGCCCCGCACCGTCAAGGGCGGCGGCCTCGTAGATGTCACCGGGCACTTGCTGGAGCCCGGCAAGGATCAGCATGACCGGAAAGCCCAGCGACCACCACAAGGTGGTGATGGCGATAGCCGGAATGACCAGATCGGGATCGGACAGGAACGGGATCGGCGCAGCGCCCGCAGCTTCCAGCCCTTCCGCGATCAGCCCGGCGTCCGGCGTCAGGATGAAGCGCCAGATCAGCGTAACGATGGTGACCGACAGCACCAGCGAGGAAAAGAACACCCCCCGCATCACCGCCGCAAACGCGCCCGCGCGGTTCAGCGCCAGCGCCAGCAGCAGCGCGATGGCGGTCAGCGGCGGGACGATCAGCAGCGTAAGCAAAGCCGTGTTGCCCAGTGCCTGATGCAGCACCGGATCGCTCAAGGCTTCGGCATAATTGCCAAGCCCGATCCATTCGCGCCGCCCGAACAGGTCTGCCCGGTGCAGGCTGATGAAAAGGCCCATCACCAGCGGTACCACCAGCACCCCGGCATAGACCAGCAGGAACGGCCCGACGAAGGCATAGCCCGCCAGGCGGTCCCGCGTTGCCGGGGTCACAGACGCGGCTCGGGGTGGTGCGCGCTTCCGTCGGCAGTGAAGATGTGTGCGGCGGCGGCATCAATGGCGATGATGACCTTGTCGCCCGGTTTTGCCGCGCTGAAGCCGGGTTCGAGCACGATGACCTCGGCCCCGCCGGTCAGCCGCGCGTAAAGGTAACTGCGGTCGCCCAGCCGCTCGACCAGTTCGACCGTCGCACGCAGCCCTTCGCTGCCAAGCGCGGCGAGGCGCACGTGTTCGGGGCGCAGGCCAAGCGTCACCTCCGCGCCGCTTGCGATCCCTCCGGCGGGGACAGCGGTAACAATCGGCGCCCCATCGGCCAGTTTGACGCTCAGCCAGCCGCTCTGCGCGCCTGTCACCGTGGCGGGTAGCATCGCCATTGCGGGTGAGCCGATGAAGCGCGCGACAAAGGCGTTGGCGGGACTTGCATAGACCTGCGCCGGGGTGCCGATCTGCTGGATGTGGCGATCATTGATGATCACCACCCGGTCAGCCAGCGTCATCGCTTCGGCCTGATCATGCGTCACCATGATCAACGCCGCGTCCACCCGGTTTCTGAGCTGCGCCAGCTCCACCCGTGTGCGGCCCCGCAAGGCGGCATCGAGGTTGGAGAGCGGCTCATCAAGCAGGAACAGACGCGGCTGCTTGACGATCGCCCGCCCGATCGCGACCCTCTGGCGCTGCCCGCCCGACATTTGCCCCGGCTTCTTGCCAAGCTGGTCGGTGATCTCGAGAATCCCGGCCGCCAGCGCGATGCGGCGGGCAATCTCGTCTCCGGGAATCCCGGTGTTGACGAGGCCGAAGGCCATGTTCTCGCGCACGGTCATGTGCGGATAGAGCGCGTAATGCTGGAACACCATCGCGATCCCGCGTTCGCCCGGCGGCCGGTTATCGATCCGCTCCCCGTCCAGCCACACTTCGCCCGCATCCAGCGTTTCCAGCCCGGCAATGATCCGCAACAAGGTGGATTTGCCGCTGCCGGACGGGCCGAGGAAAGCGATGAATTCGCGCTGGGCAATGCGAAGCGACAGGCGCTCCAGCACGGGCACGGCACCATAGGATTTGGAGACGTCGATCAGCTCCAGTCCGGCCACGGGCAACCTCATTTATAGTATTTATAGCACATTGGGCGAGAATTTCGCCAAGGTCAACGTCGCCCCGCCCCGGGCCCGGAACGCAGCCTGCCGCAATCCGGGGGAAGGCGGCGCAAAAGCGCTTGCCTTCATTGACCCTGAATTTATCTTACAAATATTATGTTCTCGTCGAGTCCGTGCTCGGTGAAAAATCTCCCCGGGAAGGAAGCGCATGCTCGAAAACGCCGCCACAGCCGCTGCCGACAATGACCGCCACTGGCCGTCTTTCCAAGTCGAGCCGCAGCCCGAAGGCATTGCCACGCGCTTCACCGTAAGCCTTGGCGACAAAACCCACAGCTACCGCATCCCCACCGGGCAGCATAATCACTACGCGGTGTTCTTCAGCGAAATGGCCCGCGATTTCGGAACGCGGTCGCCCGGCGGGCACAAGCCTGTTCCGATTGACGGGCCCGAGCCGGACTGGCGCCCGCTCATCCTCGACAACCTCAACCCCCGGACCACCGCCGGTTATGGCGATCCGGCGGTGCTCAAGACGGATGAAGGGTACTGGCTGGTCGCCACCTCGAACGATGCGCCCGACGCTTTCCCGATCTTGCACTCGCATGATCTGGAAAGCTGGAGCCATAAGGGCTTTGTCTTCCCCGAAGGCGAAGCGCCCGAATGGACGGCGCATGGCCGCTCCATCGGTGATTACTGGGCGCCGGAGATGGCGCAATGCGGCGACGAATACTGGCTGGTCTACACCGCCCGCCAGCGGAGCAATGCGCTCGCCATCGGGCTGGCCAAGGCGCCGCACCCCACCGGTCCGTGGACCGATCTTGGCCATCCGCTGGTGAGCGGCTTTGCGATCAACACCACCAATTACCCCGACGATCCGACCCAGCCGATGCTGAGCGGGGGGGTGATCGATTCGCACATCTTCATCGATGCCAATGGTGACCGCTACCTGTTCTGGAAGCGTGACACCAACGGGGTCTGGCCGCGCCCGCTCGCCGGATTGCTGCGCCGCCGCCCCGAACTGGTCGATCGTATCTTCACCCACGAGGCTGACCGCCTCACAGCGCGATTTGCCGCCGCCGTGCAGCCCTGGGCCAATACCCGCCGCCCGATGGAACGCTTCTTCCTGATGCAGCCGATGATCGAAGCGGTGCTCGACAATTGGGAGCAGGTGAAGGGTGTGCTGTCAGAAGTGGACGAGGCCGCCTTCATCGTCGACGCGATGAGCACGCCGATCCACGCCCAGCGGCTGGACGAAGACGGCAACCTTATGGGCACCGACACCATCGTGCTGACCAATGATCAGGAATGGGAAGGGCATCTTATCGAAGGCCCGTGGGTGACGCGGCAAGAAGGGCGTTACTGGCTGTTCTATGCCGGCAATGATTTTGGCACCCCGGCCTATGGCATCGGCGTTGCTGTCGCCGATCATCCGCTCGGGCCTTACGTCAAGCAGGATGGGCCGCTGCTGAAATCGGCCAAGACGTGGTGGGCACCCGGCCACGCCTCTGTCGCCCCGGGGCTGGACGGCCGGCCGCAGCTGTTCTTCCACGCCTTCTTCCCCGGCACCGGCGGCTACAACTGCTTCCGCGCGCTGCTGACGACGGGGCTGGCGTTCTCGCCTGAGAACGTCACGCTGACCTGATGTGATCTGATTGAAACGGCCCGGGCCGCTGCTGCCGTAAGGCAGCGCGGCCCCCTGAAAGGGATTTTCCTGATTTTCCAGAAGGCCGGTGGCGGAGACGGAGGGATTCGAACCCTCGGTACCCTGATAGAGTACGGTTCCTTAGCAGGGAACTGGTTTCAGCCACTCACCCACGTCTCCGGGCATCAGCTTGGGCTGCGAGGGCGGGGCTATAGTCGGCACTTGAGCGGGCGGCAAGGTGGCTTGCGCAAAAAAGCAAAAGAGTGCGGCGGGATGGCCGGTTCGGGGCGCGTTCAGGCTGGGGCGGTTAGGCGCGGCATCGCTTCGTCGCAAATCGGATTCGCCTCAGCGATGGGCGGTTGCCAGTTGAACCGGAAGGGATTCTCTTCCCATCCGCAGAAAACCGGGGGCTGACACGAGGCTGCGAAAGGCTGCATAATGAGCATGATGATCGCGCGTTTCCCTGATTTCGGCCGCCGGCTTGGCGGGATGGCGCTGGGCGCTCTGGCCGCGCTGTCGCTCGTTGCTGCTCCGGCCGCGGCGCAGGAAGTCGAATCTCTCGATCCTGATGCGGCCTTTGCGCAAGCGAACGAGGCGGGCGCGATCGATGCTGATCTGGCTACCCCGCAGGCACCTCCAACTGCCACGGCACAGGCACAGGCACAGGCAGAAGCACCGGCACCGGCAACCGCTCCGGCCGAACCCACGGTCGACAGCACTTTCGGCGATTTTGCCGCGCCGCCCGCTGCCACCGAAACGGCTCCAGCGGTCGCAGCCGAGGGCGACATTGCCCCCGTCACCACCGCTGCGCAGGCCGCAGGCGACACCTATGGCCAGGACGATCTGATCGGCGCGGCTGAAGGCGTGTTCGGCAAGGGTGCAGAGGGCCTGGCCAAGCTGATCGAGGACCTGCTCAGGAAGCAGGGCGAGCCCAACGGCTATATCGTCGGGCGCGAAGCGGGCGGGGCGTTCATTGTCGGCGCGCGCTATGGTTCGGGCACGCTGCACCACAAGGTCGAAGGCACGCAGAAGGTTTACTGGACCGGCCCCTCGATCGGCTTCGATGCCGGGGCCAATGCGTCCAACACCTTCGTGCTGGTCTACAACCTTTACGACACCGAGGACCTGTTCAAGCGTTACCCGGCGGGCGAGGGGCAGGCCTATTTCGTCGGCGGGCTGAATGCCAGCTATCTGCGCCGGGGTGATGTGGTGCTGATCCCGATCCGGGTCGGCGCGGGCCTGCGCCTCGGGGTCAACGCGGGCTATATGCGCTTCTCCAAGGAGCAGAGGTGGTCGCCCTTCTGAGGGGGTAATTTTCGCCCCTGCATACGAAAAGCCGGTTGCGATGCGCGCGTGTGCGGGCCATGCGCGTGGGCCATGATGCTTGACCGACTCAGCCCGCAGGCGCCCGACGCCCTTCTCGCCCTGATCCGCCTCTACGCCGCCGATCCGCGCGCAGACAAGATCGACCTTGGCGTCGGCGTCTACCGCACGGAAGCGGGCGCGACTCCGGTGTTCGCCGCGATCAAGGCCGCCGAACAGGTGCTGGTCGAAACGCAGGACAGCAAGTCCTACCTCGGCCCCGAAGGCGACATGGGCTTCGTCAACGGGCTGATGCCCTATATCTTCGGCGCAGACCCCACCATGGGCGGCCGCATCCAGGGGATGCAGACCCCGGGCGGCACGGGCGCTGTGCGCCTTGCGCTGGCAATGGCGGCCAAGGCGGGTGTGAAGCGCGTCCACATGGGCGTGCCGAGCTGGCCCAACCACGCGCAGATCCTCGCCGATCTCGGACTGGAACTCGCACCGTTCGATCACGCCAATGCTGACGGCACGGCCAACCTTGATGCCGTGCTTGCCGCGATCAACGGCGCAGCCGCTGACGAGGCGGTGCTGCTCCACGCCTGCTGCCACAACCCGACGGGGATCGATTACACCGCCGACCAGTGGGCCGCGATTGCCGATGCTTTCGCTGCCAGCGGCACCTTCCCGATCATCGATTCGGCCTATCAGGGCCTCGGCCACGGGATGGAGGAAGACGCCGCCGGGATGCGCGGCGTTCTGTCTCGCGTGCCCGAAGCCTTCATCGCCTATTCCTGCGACAAGAACTTCGGCCAGTATCGTGACCGCGTGGGCGCCTTCTATGTGCTGGCGGCCGAGGCCAGCGCGCTCGATACCGCATTCTCCAACGCCAATGCGCTGGCGCGTGCGGCATGGTCGATGCCGCCCGATCACGGCGGCGCGGCGGTGCGGATCATCCTGCGCGATGCCGGGATGACCAAGCAATGGCTCGCCGAGCTTGACGATATGCGCGCCCGGATGCGCGGCGTGCGCGATGCGCTGGCCAAGGCGGGCAGCGCGGGCCGGATCGACCTGACCCCGCTCGGCCACCAGAACGGGCTGTTCTCGATGCTTCCTGTCACCAAGGAGGAGGTCGCGCAGCTTCGCGACGGGCACGGCATTTACATGGCCGCATCGGGCCGCATCAACATCGCCGGGCTGACCCACGCCAACCTGCCCAAGTTCATTGCCGCGCTGGCGGCGGTGGCGCAGTAACGCCCGTGCTCGGCCGCCAGCCGGTGCTGGAGGGCGAGCTTGTCTGCCTGCGCCCCCTGCGGACGGAGGATTGGGAGGCGCTGTTCGCAGTCGCCTCCGATCCGCTGATCTGGGCCCAGCACCCCGCGCATGACCGCTGGCAAGAACCGGTGTTCCGCGCCTTCTTCGATGATGCATTGGCGAACAAGGGCGCGCTGGCGGTGATCGATGCGCAGACCGGTTCCGTGATCGGCTCCTCGCGCTTTCAGGGGCTGGAGCAGGCTGGTGGCGGCTCGGTCGAAATCGGCTGGACCTTCCTTGCGCGCTCGCACTGGGGCGGGCGATACAACCACGAGATGAAGCGCCTGATGCTGGCCCACGCCCTTGCCAGCGTGGCGGAAGTGCGCTTCGTAGTCGGCGAAACCAACACCCGCTCACGCCGCGCGCTGGAGCGGATTGGCGCGCAGTTGACCGACCGCCGCGAGGAGCGGGTGATGGCAGGCGGCGCAGTGATGCCGCACCTCACCTATGTCATCACGCGGGCAAGCTTCGCGAGCGGGCCGCTCATCCTCTCTCCGCCCCGGGCTTGACCCGGGGGCAAGACGGACAGGCAACACGCCGCTATCCCCCTCGGTCACTTTGCCCTAGGCTCCTGCGCATTGCCTTGCACCCGGGAGCCTTTCATCCAAAAACGCCTGATCTATCGCTCGCAGCCCTTCGGCTTTGACCGTTCCATGCTGGCGGGGATCCTGTCCGTATCGCGGCGCAACAATCCGCGCGATGGCATTACCGGGGCGCTGATCTGCCGGGCGGATCTTTATCTCCAGCTGATCGAAGGCCCGGCCGAGGCGATCGACGCGCTCTTTGCGAAGATCGAGGCGGATGACCGCCACGCCAATGTCGAATTGCTGCTGACCGAAGTGGCGGACGAGCGGATGTTCCCGAACTGGGCGATGCTGGACGACACTGCGCCCTCGCTGGCGTGGTCCGCGCAGGATGTGGCGGCAGGCGCGCTGGAGGCGGCCAGCCCGGATGAACTGCGCGCGCCCTTCGTCAGGCTGAGCGCAGCCAACCCCGGCGGGTAATTTCCGCCCTTGTTACCGGGCCGCGAGGCTCTGCATGCGCTTCAGGTAACGCGCCAGCACGTCGATCTCGAGATTGACGTGATCGCCTTCCTTGAGTGCGCCCAGCGTCGTCACCGCCGCCGTGTGGGGGATGATGTTGAGCAGGAAGTCGCAGGTGCCATCGGGCCGGTCGCGCACGTCGTTGACGGTCAGCGACACGCCGTTGACCGTGATCGAGCCCTTTTCGGCAATGAAGGGCGACATTTCGGCGCGGGCGCGGATCGCGATCTGCCAGCTGCCGCCTTCCTGTGCGACCTTCACCACCTCGCCGACCGAATCGACATGGCCGGTAACGATGTGGCCGCCCAGCTCGTCACCAAGGCGCAAGCTGGGCTCGATATTGAGGGCGGCCCCTGCGTCCCACATTCCGGGCACGGTGCGGCTGACACTTTCGCCCGACAGGTCGACATCGAACCACGCATCGCCCGCCGTGCCGCCGCGTTCCACCACGGTCAGGCACACGCCCGAACACGCGATCGAGGCGCCGATGTCGATCCGCGCCGGATCGAGCGGGGCGGTGATGCGCAGGCGCAGATCGCCGCGCTGCTCGGCGGCGGCGATGGTGCCGATGGCGGTGACGATGCCGGTGAACATGGGGGGTGCGTTCCTTCAGGTGCTATCGGGTGCGCCAATAGGCGGCGAAGCTGTCGCTGCCAAGCTGGCGGCGTTCACGGATTTGCCAGCGGCCATGCGCCTCATCGAGGCCTGCAAGCCCGATCGGCCCGAGCGCGCGGCGGCCATCCCCGATCAGGATCGGCGCGGTATAGAGGTGCAGCTCGTCCACGAGGTCTGCGGCGAGGAAGGCCGCAGCGGTGGCCGCCCCGCCTTCGACATAGAGGTATTGCACGCCTTCAAGGCCCGCGATGGCCTCGGGCGCGGGAAGGGCGGTCACACCCTCCGGCGCTGTCCCCCGCGTAAGCACCACGCGCCGGGGCGAGCGGGGTTCGAGGCCGGGCAGGCGCACATCGAGCCGGGGCTGATCCGTGCGCCAAGTGCCGCCTCCGACGAGGATGGCGTCATGGCGCGCGCGCATCGCATGGACGTGGGCGCGGGCCGCCTCGCCGGTGATCCACTGGCTGGTGCCGTCGGCCATGGCGATGCAGCCATCGAGCGACATGGCAAGCTTGAGCGTCACCCACGGCCGCCCGCGCGTCTGGCGTGTGAGGAAGCCTGCCAGGCTGGCGGCCGAGGCGGGGTCTTCCAGCAGCCGGACCGCGATCCCCGCCGCCTCCAGCCGCGCCATTCCTTGCCCGGCGGTGCGCGGGTCGGGATCATGCTGGCCGATCACCACGCGGGCAGGTCGGGCGGCCACGATCAGATCGGCGCAGGATGGGCCGCGCGTGGACACATGGGCACACGGTTCGAGCGTGACGTAAAGCGTCGCTTCGGCGAGCATTTCTGGCGCCAGGCCGGCCAGCGCCATCGCCTCGGCATGAGGGCGCCCGCCGTTTTGCGTCCAGCCGCGCGCAATCACGCGGGCATCGTGAACGACCAGCGCGGCCACGCCGGGGTTGGGGCGGCTGAGCGGGCGCGCGCGGGCGGCCAGCCGCGCGGCGGCGGCCATCCATTCGTGATCGGAAGGCGGAAGGCTGGCGGCTATTGTCCGGCGCTTTCGGGGTCAGGGGCAGAGGCGGGGGCCAGAGCGGGGGCGGATTTGTCCTGCGCGGCGCCTTGTTCGCGCGCCTTGGCCGCGGCGGCAGCGGCACGCTCGGCCTCGGCCTTGCGCTCCATCGCATCGACATCGATCCCGGTCGCCGCACCCAGCGCCTTGTACATCTCGCGCTTCTTGTCGGCGATCCGCTCCTGCTCGGCGGCGCGCAGTTCTTTCAATTCCTGATTGGCGCGGTTCTCGGCCAAGATTTCGGCATCGCTGCGCCCTTCGGGCAGGGTGGTGATATAATTGATCCGCGGGCGTTCAGGCTCGCCGTAAAATTCCTGTTCGAGCGCCCAGCCGAGAATCACCGCAACCGGCACCATCGAAAGCGCAAGAATCGGCCAGCGATAGGGATTGGGCCGCCGGAATTCGTTCCAGAAATCGGCAATGCCGCCGGCCGGATTGAAGCGCGATCTGGCGAGAGGTTTGCGGGGGCTCTTGGCGGGCATGGGGGCAATATAGGCGCTGCAAGGCCCAAGGCCAACAGCCGCGTCAGCCGAAGCTGGCATAGAGCCCGCGCCCGTGGTCTTTCAGCCAGCGGTCCGCATCCGCGATCTCGCCTTCGAAGATGTCTGCCAGCAGGGCGTGGAAGGCGGGCGAGTGATCGAAATGGACCAGATGCGCCACTTCATGCGCGACCACGGACCGGCGCACGAAATCGGGGGCCTGCACCAGCCGCCAGTTGATGCGGATGCGGCTTTTGTCGGAGCATGATCCCCATCGGCGTTGCGCGCGGGTCAGCCCGATTGGCACCGGATCGAGCCCGGCGGCCGCGCAATAATCGCGCATATCCGCTTCGGCGAGCCGCAGCGCCTCGCCCTCCATCCAGCGTTTCAGCCGCGCCTCCATTCCCGCCTGCGGGCCGCCGAGGCGCAAGGCGTCGCCTTCGACCGCCGGGCGGCGGGGGTTGCGGGTATCCCATGCAAGGCTCAGTGAACGGCCGCGATAGCGCACCTCGCCGCCGGGTTCGGGCGCGGCGCGCTTTGGCAGGCGGGCCATCTGCTCGGCCAGCCAGCCTGCGCGCGAATGGGCAAAGGCGAGCGCCTCGCGCCCCTCGGCCCAGGCGGGGAGCGTGATGCGCACCTCGCTGCCATCGGGCGCGAGCCGCAGCGTCAGCCGCCGCGCATTGCGCATCCGCTTGAGCACGATCGGCACCGGGCGGCCCTCCAGCTCGATTGCCGGATCGAGCGGCTGCCTGATCGAGGCTCTGCGAAGCCAATCGATCATGCGCCGTCCTCCGCGCGATCATCCCAATCACGACGGGGCGCCGGCCACTGCGTGATATGATGCTCCATCGGCCCGGCATCGACTTCGCTGACCACGCGGCCCACGATCGAGACGCCCGCGCGCCGCACCGTATCGCGGTCCCCGGACAGGAGGTAATGCCACCCCGGCAGCGGGCGGCCTTCATTGCGCAAGCGGTAGGCGCAGGTCTGCGGCAGCCAGCTCACCTGTTCCACGATCCTGAGCGTCAGACGCAGGCAATCGGGCACAAAGGCCTTGCGGTTGCGATAGTCCGAGCATTGCGCCGTTTTCGTATCGAGCAACCGGCAGGCGATGTTGGTGTCCACCACCTCGCCCGTATCCTCGTCCTCCAGCTTGTGCAGGCAGCAGCGGCCGCAGCCGTCACACAGCGCCTCCCATTCGGGCCGGGACAGCTCGCCCAGCGGCAGCTCCCAGAAGCGGTCTCTCAACTCACCCATCGTTCCAGTTCCGCCGCCACGGCCTTGCCGCCCTTGTCGGTTGGGAGCGTCGCGATCGGCGCGCCATCGGGGCCGAACAGGTAGACGACATTGGAATGATCCATGAGATAGCCGCCGCCCGGCTGCACCTCGCCCTTGCCGTGGAACACCCGGAAGGTCTTGGCCGCCGCGTCGATCTGGGCGCGGGTGCCGGTCAAGCCGACGATATCGGGCGAGAAGGCAGCAGCAAATTCGCCGACGACAGCCTGCGTGTCGCGTTCGGGATCGATGGTGATGAAGATCGGCACGATCCTGGCCGCCTTTGCCGGATCGCTCGCCTTCAGTTCCTTCAACCCTTGCGCCACGCGCTGCATATCGGTGGGGCAGATGTCAGGGCAGAAGGTGTAGCCGAAATAGACGATGCGGTATTTCCCTGCAAAGTCGCCCCAGCGCACAGGTTCACCCTTGCTGCCCGTCAGCGTGAAATCGCCGCCGATTGCCGCGCCCGCCAAAGGCGCCTCGTCAGCCGGCGGAGCGCCCGCATCACAGCCCGCCAACCCCAGCGCGAGTGCGGTTGCAGCGGCCAAAGCGCGATACGGAGTGGCGGAAGGCTTGTTGATGCGGTTCATGCTCTGCTAACTGGTCGCTTGCGAAGGGCGCTTCGGGTCATTCCCCCGCGCCGTCCCACACGCGAATGTGTGGCAGGTAATGCGAAAGGATCAAACCTTGGCTCAAGGTGTTTTGCGCAAGTTAGGACTTATCGGAGGGATTGCCAGTGCTTTGGCTCTGGCTTCGCCTGCGGCAGCGCAGTTCCAGTCCGATGGCTACAAGTTCCTCGAAGCCGTCAAGGAGCGTGACGGTGACAAGGCCACCGATATGCTCTCGCGCCCGGGTACCCAGATCGTCAACGCGCGCGATATCACCAGCGGCGATACGGGCCTGCACATCGCGGTCCAGCGCAGCGATGCGCTGTGGGTGCGCTTCCTGCTCCAGCGCGGGGCCGATGCGAATATCCGCAACAAGAAGGGCACCACCCCGCTCCAGCTTGCGACCGCTTTGGGCTTTACCGAAGGGGTGGAAGAACTGATCAAGAAGGGCGCCAGCATCGATATTGCCGACCAGACGGGCGAGACCCCGCTGATCGCGGCGGTCCATTCGCGCAATGTCGGGCTGGTGCGGCTGCTGCTGGCCAAGGGCGCCGACCCCGACCGCAACGACAATTCGGGCCGCTCGGCGCGCAATTACATGGAGCTGCAAAGCGGCAATTCGCTGCTCAAGCAGGAATTCACCGAAGCCGATGCCAAACGTGCGGCGGCGGGAACCAAGAAGAACTACGGGCCTTCTTTCTGATATGACCGATTTTTCCGATCTGACGCTGGATGAACTGCGCGTCGCGCTGGCCCCCGATATTGCCGCTTCGGCGATCTTCGATGGCTGGAATGAAACCGCGCTGATTGCCGCTGCCGAAATGGCGGGTGCAGATGTGGATGTGGCCCGCCTCGCCTTTCCGGGCGCCAAGCCGATGGACATGATCGCGGCGTGGATCGCTTCGGTGGATCAGGCGATGGAGGCCGAATGGCCCGCCGAACGCCTCGCCACATTGAAGATCCGTGAGCGCATCCGCACGCTGGTTGCCTTCCGGCTGGAAGCGGTCGCGCATATCGACGAAGCCGTGCGCCGCGCGCTGGCGGTGATGGCCCAGCCGCAGAATGTGGCGACTTCGCTCAAGCTCGGCTGGCATTCGGCCGATATCATGTGGCGGCTCGCAGGGGATACGGCGACCGATTACAACCACTACACCAAGCGTGCCATTCTGGCGGGCATCTACAGTGCCACCCTCGCTGTGTTCGTGAATGACGATTCGGACGGCAAGGCCGATACCCACGCCTTCCTCGAACGCCGCATCGATGGCGTGATGAAGTTTGAAAAGGTGAAGGCGCAGTTCCTCGGCAAGGACCGCGAATTGCCGAGCCTGACGCGGTTTCTGGGGCGGCTGCGGTATCCGGCGCGCTAACCCGCCTCAAGTAGCGGAAGCGAAGCTGGGGCGCAGCCCCAACCGGTAGGCGAACATAATCACGACCGAACTGGTGGATTATCCTTGCTGCCCGGTCGCGCCTGCCGCCCGTCTGCCCTATTGCCCGACTCGGATTCGCAAGCCATCTTGACGCTCGCGGGATCAAGACATTGACGGGAAGGGTATTTCGATGGCGGGTTCGCTCAACAAGGTCATGCTGATCGGCAATCTGGGCGCTGACCCGGAAATCCGCAGCTTCAACAATGGCGGCAAGGTCGCCAACCTGCGCATTGCCACCTCCGAACAGTGGAAAGACAAGGCCACCGGCGAACGCAAGGAAAAGACCGAGTGGCACACGGTCGCGATCTTTTCCGAAGGCCTTGTCAGCGTGGTGGAACGCTACTTGAAGAAGGGCAGCAAGGTGTTTGTCGAAGGCAAGCTCCAGACCCGCAAGTGGCAGGACCAGAACGGGCAGGACCGTTACAGCACCGAAATCGTGATCCAGGGCCTCGGCGGCACGCTGACCATGCTTGATGGCCCCGGCGGCGGCGCTGGCGGCGGCGGCATGGGTGGCGGCGGCGGTTCGGGCGGCGGCTATGGCGGCGGACGCTCGGGCGGCG